>NZ_SLWX01000010.1 GCF_004340525.1 Chromatocurvus halotolerans
CGCACTCAGAACCACCAGAAGCAAAACTAACAGCTTTGAACCGTTACCACGACTTTAAACCGTGTCTGTCGGACGTGAGTCCGACAGACTGCTAGGCGCTAACGCCGCTAACACGCGCAGCTTTGTAACGCAGGCGAAGCCGTAACGAAAAAGCTGTCGCTGTGATTCCATAAGTGCGCAAGCCGGATTTCTCTTTGCTGACGATGGTGTTGGTCTCTTTATTTGGGCCTTCACCAAATCGAGTGGGTAGATTAGCCTTGTGTGCATGAAAGATACACAGCTCTATAGCCAGATACTCGGTATCCAGAAGCCCTGGAAGGTGTCCTCCGTCAATGTCTCGCTCGCAGACGATGAAGTTGAGGTTGAGGTGAACTATGCCGGGGATAAACTCAGTTGCCCCAGGTGCGGAACCGCATGCCCGAGGTACGACAAGCGGCGGCGACGCTGGCGACACCTGGACACCTGTCAGTTGAAAACGCTGCTGGTGGCAGACGTGCCGCGAGTGGAATGCCAAGAACATGGCGTTGTGACGGTCGATGTGCCCTGGGCGGAACCGGGAAGCGGGTTCACAGCCCTGTTCGAGGCATTAGTGATCGATTGGCTGAAGACGGCAGCGGTCAGTGCGGTAGCCGAGCGACTGCGTCTGAGCTGGAACGCTGTCGATGGAATTATGCAGCGCGCTGTCCGGCGCGGCTTGTCGCGTCGGGAGGCCATGGCACCGAAGCGATTGAGCGTAGACGAGACCTCCTACCGCAAGGGCCACGATTACATCACGGTGGTGACGGATCAGGCGTCCGGCACTGTTCTTCACGTCGCCGACGATCGCGTAACAGCGAGCCTGGGTAGCTTCTACGAGCAACTGGATGAGGAGCAGCGCAACGGAATCGAGGCGGTCTGCATGGACATGTGGCCGGCCTACATCAAGGCAACGCGAGCGGCGATTCCTGATGCCGACCAGAAGATTGCGTTTGATCGCTTTCACGTCGCGCAGTACCTGGGCAAAGGCGTCGATCAGGTCCGCCGTGATGAGCATCGTCAGCTGGTCAAGGGCGGCGACCAGCAGCTGAAGGGTACCAAATACCAGTGGCTGCGAAACCGCGGCAACATGAGCTGGCATCAGCGGCGAGCGTTCACCACGCTGCGCCAGTCCAGCCTGAAAACTGCCCGCGCCTGGGCCATGAAAGAGTTCGCGGCGCAGTTATGGCATTACCAGCACCGCACCTGGGCGCTAAAGGGCTGGAAGCGGCTGATCAACTGGATGGTTCGTAGCCGCCTTGCACCCATGAAGAAAGTGGCGGGCACGCTGAAGAAGTCCCTGTGGGGCATTATCAACGCGGTGATACTGAAAGCCGACAACAGCTTTGCGGAGAGCATCAACAGTCGCATCAAGACGGTGAAGGTACGTGCCCGCGGATTCCGGAACAAGCAACGATTCCGCAACGCCATTTACTTCCACCTGGGTGGGCTTGAGCTTTATCCTGCCGGAACGGCGCGATGATTACCCACCATGACTGGGGAAGACCCCTTTATTTATGCTCACCAATTGGATTGTGTGGCGGCCCAGAGGAATGACTTTAAGAAAGTACAGCTTCAGCGAATACGGAATCCCGACTTGCCAGTCACCGGAAAGAGCACCTTGCTGCAAAGGCTCAAAGCTCACGAGCGGTGACGCGACGAACTGTAATGACTTTGGCTCGATGATCTTCCGCCAAAGATCTCGTTCCGAGCACGCCAGTCGAATAGAAATGCGGGCAATCATGGTTTTTCTTCTCTTCGTGCGGCTAACGCCCGCAACAGCGGTGCTGCGTTAGCAGCGCCCGTTGACTGAAAGGAGCAGACTGCTTGCACTGGTTAACTACCTGCAGGCCTATACAGTTCAAGAGCATTCTTCTCCAAGACGGCTGTTACTAAATCTGCTTCGATACTGTCTACTAATAGCAGCAAATCTTCATCTGTGTATAGTTTAGGCACCCTAGTCGATGGCTGGTCTGTTCCAAACATTAATGACTGTGGGTTTGCAGTGCAAATATCTCTTAGGGCCTGATGCACATCGAAATCAACCCGACCAAAGCCTGTTGCTTTTACTCTGACGCCTTTTTCCACGAATTTGAGAAGATTAGGTAGCAGGCAGAGCCCCGCAAAGATCATTGAACTCTTCGTAAGTCATCTCGGAGCGTGCAAGACTCATAACGCTGCAGGCAGCGGCGGCTAAGCCGCCCGCTGCCGTGCCTGGTTATTGAAGCTCAGAGAAAGGCAATCCGATTGCCACGTTGCCGGAGCGTAGGCGGAGGCCTCAACCCGACAGAAGCAGCGTGAACGAAACTGCTCGCCCCCCGTGAACGACTGACTTTGCAGGCGGCATCGTTGAAGACGAAGTAACGTCTCCGCGGAGACGTTTTTCCGTTATAAATGGCACCAGGAACAGACTCGCCGAGATATAAGCCAAACCAAGGTTTTGAGGCCGGGTTCCCTAATCGAAGTACCTGACTTGCCGTGACCTGCATTTCGCGATTCCTTGCGGGGATCGCTCAATAACGCCCGCATAAACGGTACCCGACTAGGGCGTCCGTTGGAGGCCCATCGGGCCGGAACGAATTTAATGCACTGGTTATGTGGTGATTCACGTTGGCAGGCCCTCGAACTTCGGTACCTCCGCCAACCGCTCATCCCAAACGGCTTTGCTGGATGAGAATATATGCGCCGTTGGCAACATCGTTAATTGAGAATCCAAACACCCTGCAGGAACAACGACTAAATTCGTGACTGGCGAATTCGGCAATGCTGAACCACACAACTTACAAAAGCTCCGGCTATGATCCGTATCTGGAAGCGTAAAGGAAGCCACGACATCTGCACCCGATTGCCAGATCAATTTAGCAGAATGCGAGAATAAATTTGCCGCATGGGCCGAACCCGTATCTTTTTGGCAATGCCTACAATGGCACAAGTAGAAGCTATCGAATTCACCTTTGACCCAAAAGCTCACCGTGCCGCACAGACAAGAACCGAAATGATCAGTCATCAGAACCTCTTCCGTGGCCTAGAGGTGAAATGCGCATAACGCCCGCCATAAACGGCGCGAGCTTGCGAGCGTCCGGCGACGGAAGGGAGCGAATTTAATGGCTTGGTTATGCGCCAGCTTCTGACACTCCGTTTGAGTGATATCAGCATCTCACCCGATCACCTACACCTGAAACACCCTAACGACATCAATTGGATGAACCGCTTTCTAAAACGGTTTCTAAAAGCCATTTTAGTTGCACATCGTAATATCCGTCACTCTTTATAGGGCTTTTCATATTCTGCATCTCGCGGATGCTTCCAGTCTCAGAAACATGAAGGTTATGATCAGCATCTTCAAATGATGCGACTACCAGCGAAGCTTTCGGGTTCTGACCGATGGTGGCTTGGTACATTTTGGAGGTCTTGTGCCAATCAACATTCAAATCCCGCTCACCGAATATCGCTAACGTGTCGACTTCCAGAGAAGATAGCATGGCTTCAAAATTCTCAATAAAGACATAGGAGCACATATCGTCGTCGATATTCGCGCAGGTGCCGGCATTGCAGGCTAGTTGTTGCGCTTCATACTGTGCGCGGCTTTGCCATTCGCCGCGCATTTGCTTGATGTATTCATTCGCGCGTAGTTGTTGAGTGGCGCTCTGATAAAGATCAAAGCTCCCTCCGGAGCGAAAGATATTACATCCAGCGCGCCATTCTTCCGCTAACTTTTCAGCTTGCTCAACAGTGCCACCTTCATGAGGTAAATTTGACAACAGTAAATAAGAAAAATTGTCTTCTGCGGTCGTACCGCTAACCGATATCCAAAAATTGATATTTGAGTCTGTTGATAACGCAATTGGCGCGATCCAGCCGGCACGGCTAATACCCCAAATACCGATTCGATCGGATCCAGGAGCGTTGACCTGCCGAAGATAGCTCACCGCGTCCAGTACTTCCTCAGCACTGCTAAACACGGATTGGTTAATATCGAACGCGCCTTCGCTTTGCCCTTGACCGGGTTTATCCCAGACTGCTGTGGCAATGCCGATCTCATTAAATCGCTGACGCAGGTCAGCATAAGAGTTCCGTCCACGGATATCTGACCCACCGTAGCCATGTACGAATATGATTAACGCCTCGCTCACGTTTTTGGCGGGAGTGTCGAAGATACCGGATAAAGTTAGACCGTTCGAGTCAAATGTGAAATCTACGGTAGTACCTGGTATAAAACGGACTTCTGGTGTTGTCTTCTTTTGTTCTTGCTCAGTGGTACAGGAACTAAGGACAACTACAATAACGGCAATAATCAAGTTTCTCACAACTTTTCTCCTCGCGTATCAATCAACTCGATCCAAAATCCATCCTGATGCGATTATGATTTCGCCGCAATTTACGAGGCTGCTCCTGCCTTTCGGCATAACGCTGCAGGCAGTGGCGGCGACGCCGTCCGCTGCCCTGCCTGGTTATTGCAGCGCCTATAAAGGCATTCCGGAGCGTAGGCGGAGGCCCCAGCTTAACAGAAGCACCGTGAACGAAACTGTTCAACCCCCGTGAACGGCTGACTTTGCAAGCGGCATCGTTGAAGACGAAGTAACGTCTCCGCGGAGACGTTTTTCCATTATAAATGGCACCAGGAACAGACTCGCTGAGATATAAGCCAAACCAAGGTTTTGAGGCCGGGTTCCCTAATCGAAGCACCGGACTTGCCGTGAACTGCATTTCTCGATTCCTTGCGGCGAGCGCTCAATAACAGCTAAGTATACGAACCCAACCGTATAACACGCTTCCGATTAACACCATCGTCATCTCTATTTTCAGTCGGCAATCAAACATGAAATCAACGTCCTACACATAGCCGATATTAATTTCACAAGATAACCGGAACAGTCCCGTTGAACCGTTTCATCATATAAAACCATCACGGTTTTCCCATTCCAATGAAATATCAATCTGTTGCTGAACCTACCTCAATAAATCTCACACCCTCCCGCTGAAAACCGGCTTGAAAATCCGGGAACATATTATACTGTATATACGTACAGTATAAGTGGTACTCTGCCATGGACGACATTCGGCCAAGCATACCCCGGGAACCGGTACGCCTTCTGGATCAGGTGCGCCGGCATATGCGTGATGCAGGCTACGCCTGGAAAACGGAAAAGACCTACATCCACTGGATGCGGCGCTTCATTCTGTTCCACGGAAAGCAGCACCCATCTCGCATGTCGTCAGAGCATATCAACGGCTTTCTGAGCAGCCTGGCGAATGAACGCAACTGCTCTCCAGCCACGCAGCGGGTTGCGCTGAATTCACTGATCTATTTGTTCACAAAATTCCTGGGCGCCAATCTTGACCAGTTGTATTTCAACAGAGCATCGCCGAAGCGTCACCTGCCCACCGTACTCACACATACTGAGGTGATGCATATTCTTGAGCACACCGCGGCCAATCATCGGCTCATGCTCGAGTTACTGTACGGCACTGGCTTACGCCAGAACGAAATGCTGAGCCTGCGCATCAAGGACCTGGACTTCGAGCTGTCAACCATCACCGTGCGTTCTGGTAAAGGCGACAAGGATCGCGTCACGCTGTTACCTGAAAAGCTCAAGCCCTACCTGCAGGAACAGATCAGAAAAGCAGAAAAACAGCATAGACGCGATCTGGAAGATGGGTTTGGCGAGGTCTACCTTCCCTACGCACTCGCAAGAAAATACCCCAATGCTGCAAAGGAAACGGCCTGGCAATTCCTCTTTCCTTCCTCATCCATAGGGCCGGACCCGCGAACGGGTGTATTGCGCCGTCACCATCTGCACGAGTCATCTCTGCGGAAAGCCCTGACCAACGCGCGCAGGGCGTCTGGTATCTGCAAGCCGGTCAAGTGCCACACGTTCCGCCACAGCTTTGCGACGCGGCTTCTGCAGCAGGGATACGATCTGCGAACCATTCAGAAGCTGCTTGGGCACAGCGACGTAAGAACCACTGAGATATACACCCATGTGCTCGGGCGCGGCGCCATGGGCGTCCGCAGCCCGCTCGACATCCCCTGACCCATGCCCTACACCGAACTCCACTGCCTCACCTGCTACAGCTTCCTGCGCGGCGCTTCCCACCCGCACGAACTGGTCGAGCGCGCCGCGCACCTGGGTTATGCGGGCCTGGCCATCACCGACGAGTGCTCCCTGGCCGGAGTGGTGAAGGCGCATGTCGCCGCGAAAGAGGTGGGTCTAAAGCTCATCATCGGCAGCGAACTGAACCTGGTGGAAGGCGTCAGACTGGTGGCGCTAGTCCCTTCCCGGGCCGCCTATGGGGAGCTTTCCGGACTGATCAGCATGGCCCGGCGGCGCAGCCCCAAGGGCAGCTATCGGGTGACGCTGCGCGATATCATTTTTCATCTCAAGCGCTGCCTGCTGATCTGGCTGCCGGAGGACAGCAGCGACGAGACCCGCGCCTACGGCCTGCAGCTGCGTCGCCTGTGCAAAGGTCGCGTGTGGCTAGGAGTGCACTACCTGCTGGGCAACGGCGAGGTGGAGCGCTACCTGGCCCTGCAGCGACTGGGACAGGAACTGCAAGTGCCACTGGTGGCCTGTGGCGATGTACAGATGCACCGCGCCTCGCGCAAGGCCCTGCACGATGTCATGACGGCGCTGCGCTATAACACCTCGGTGGATCAGCTCGGCATGCGTCGCCTGCCCAATGCACAGCAGCACCTGCGCACGCTGGCGCACCTGCAGCGCCTGTACCCGGTGGAACTGATGCAGGAGTCGGCGAACATTGCCGCACGTTGCGATTTCAGCCTGGACGAACTGCGCTATGAGTATCCGGAAGAAGTCGTGCCGGAAGGCCATACCGCCGCCAGCTATCTGCGCGAACAGGTAACAGCGGGCATGCAGCGACGCTGGCCGCAGGGCGTGCCCGACGCCATCGGCGAGCGGATCGAGACGGAGCTGTCGCTGATACACGAGCTCAACTACGAGTACTACTTTCTCACGGTGTACGACATCGTGCGCTTTGCCCGGGAGCGGGACATCCTCTGCCAGGGCCGCGGCTCGGCGGCCAACTCGGTGGTGTGCTACTGCCTGTTCATTACCGAGGTCTCTCCCGAGCAGGTGTCTCTGCTGTTCGAGCGCTTCATTTCCCGGGAGCGGGACGAGCCCCCGGATATCGATGTGGATTTCGAGCACGAGCGACGCGAGGAGGTCATCCAGTATATCTATGATAAGTACGGTCGCCGGCGCGCCGCACTGGCCGCCACAGTCATTACCTACCGCGCCCGTAGTGCGGTGCGCGATGTCGGCAAGGTGCTGGGGCTGGATCCGATCTTCGTCGAGGACCTCGCCAAGTCGATGGCCTGGTGGGACAAGACCCGCGACCTGGAGAAGCGCTTTGCCGAACAGGGCGTAGCCTCCCACAGCCAGATGGCGGAGCTGTTCTACGCCCTGGTGCAGGAACTGCTCGGCTTCCCCCGCCACCTGTCGCAGCACGTGGGCGGCTTCGTGATCTCCCGCGGACCGCTGTCAGCCATGGTGCCGGTAGAGAATGCCAGCATGCCGGAGCGCACCGTCATCCAGTGGGACAAGACCGACATCGAGTCGCTTGGACTGCTCAAGGTGGATGTGCTCGCCCTGGGCATGCTCTCGGCCATCCGCAAGACGCTGCAGCTGGTACACCGTTACCAGCCGACCCTGCGCGCTATCGGCGATGTGCCGAAGGAGGACGCCGCCACCTACCGCATGCTGCAGCAAGCGGATTCCATGGGCGTATTCCAGATCGAGTCCCGCGCGCAGATGACCATGCTGCCGCGGCTGAAGCCGCAATGCTTCTATGACCTGGTGATCGAGATCGCCATCGTGCGCCCCGGGCCGATTCAGGGCGACATGGTGCATCCCTACCTGCGGCGCAAGCAGGGGCTGGAGCAGGTCACCTATCCGGACGATAAAATCCGCGCCGTGCTCGACCGAACCCTTGGCGTACCCATCTTCCAGGAGCAGGTCATCCGCCTGGCGATGGTGGCGGCGGGCTTTACCGGTGGCGAAGCCGATTCACTGCGCCGCGCCATCACCAACTGGGGCCGTGACAGCAAGCTTCTCACCTTCGAGAAAAAGCTTACCGAAGGGATGATCGAGCGTGGCTACGATGAAGACTTCGCGCACCGCCTGTTCGAGCAGATCAAGGGCTTTGGCGGCTATGGCTTTCCCGAGTCGCACTCCGCCAGCTTCGCCCTGCTCGCCTATGTTTCAGCCTGGCTCAAGTGCCACCACCCGGCGGCGTTCTACACCGGGCTGCTGAACAGCCAGCCGATGGGCTTCTATTCACCCTCGCAGTTGCTGCAGGACGCGGCCCGACATGGCGTTTGCACCTTACCCATCGATATCAACGCCAGTGACTGGGACCACACGCTGCCG
Organism: Chromatocurvus halotolerans; assembly: GCF_004340525.1. Taxonomy (GTDB): domain Bacteria; phylum Pseudomonadota; class Gammaproteobacteria; order Pseudomonadales; family Halieaceae; genus Chromatocurvus; species Chromatocurvus halotolerans. Next base: position 8,406 of record NZ_SLWX01000010.1, read on the forward strand.
CAGGATGAACACAACCTGCACCCGGCACAGGGGCCGATCCGTCTGGGCCTGCGGCTGGTCCGCGGCCTGTCCCGCGACGGCGCCCGTCGCCTGCTCCAGGCACGTCGCCAGCAGGCGTTCACCCAGGTCAGGGACCTGCGCGAACGCGCCGGCCTGCATCGAGACGACATGCAGGCACTGGCGGCGGCAGATGCCCTGGCCAGCATCAGCGGCCATCGGCACCAGTCCCAGTGGCAGGTGCTGGCCATGGAGTCGCGCAAGCCACTACTGCAGTACGAGAGCAGCGAACCGGTTCGCGCCCTGGATGACGGCGTCATCCTTGAGGCCCCAAGCGTCGCGGAGGACGTGCTCGCCGACTACAGCGCCATCGGGCTGACTCTGCGTAGCCATCCCATGCTGCTGCTGCGTGATCGTCCGCCCTTTGACCGCTGCAAGCGCCAGTCTGATCTCGTCGACGTACCCCATCGGGGCTTTGTGCGTATCGCCGGCCTGGTCACCTGCCGACAGCGGCCGGGAACGGCCTCGGGCGTGCTGTTTCTGACACTGGAGGATGAAACAGGTAACAGCAACATCGTGGTCTGGCCGCGGGTTCAGGAAAACTTTCGCCAGGCTCTGATGACGGGGAGGCTATTGCTCATCAAAGGCACGCTGGAAACCCGGGAAAACGTCACCCATGTTATCGCCGGGGCATTGTATGACTACACGGCAGAACTGGCAGGGCTGGGCGTGAAGTCGCGGAACTTCCACTGACAGACGGGCGACGACCGGAGGTCAACGCCACGGTTCACACCGACGTGTCAGTCAGCGGCATGCCGCCCCAGCGTGTCCAGCACCACCTGCCAGACAGACGGATCAATACCCATGGAGAGGTGCGTCGACGTCACCTCATAGTGCACAACCCTTGTGCTGAAGCGATCTATACAGGCAGGCCAGGACACAATCGTATCGCCACGGCTGAAAATCACCGACATCGGGACGCCGATTGGCTGATCTTTTGCCCGCTGATGGGAGACGCCAGCAATACGTTCGCATTCATCGCGACCGTAAGAGGACGCGGCCACCGAATAGGTGGGCCCGCCTACCACCGGGCTGCCGTAAGTGATCACACAGCTCACCGCGCCGGGAACGACACGCGCGATTTCGCGTGCAATCACACCACCCAGGCTCCAGCCCACGAGCGCGACACGACCGCTGCGCTCCTGCGCCAGCGCTTCGACTTGCGGCACCAGCACCTCGAGGTAGCGCTCAACCTGGCCCCTGTTCACGCCCAGGCCCCAGTGCCTCGCATCGTAGCCCTTGCGCAACAGCAGGCGCCGCAGCGGCGCCATGCTTGCCTCGGGCGCCTGCCAGCCGGGTACCAGCAGCACGGTTTCGCCATGCCCTCTACCCGCCCTGAACAGCCTGCGCGCGGAAAACGCCAGCCGCAGCGCTTCGCGGCCGATACGCCACTCACCGCGCAGATCCGGAAAGCGCACCGGCTTCGGTGGCGGCGCCTCCGGTGGGGACTCATGTACGATGGCGTCAAGTGGCATCGCGCGACTCACGGCGCCTTGGCGTCAGGCCCGGGCACCGGACCTGACGCCAAGGCACAAGGCAAAAAAAAGGCGAGCCACCTGGCTCGCCTTTTCCAGAGCAGCGGTCACCTTCAGCCAACGAAGGATTTACGCGGCTCGGAAACACCCGCAGGCTCCTGACCTTTCAGGTAGGCCAGCATGGTGTCCGCATCCGACACTTCGAAGGGGTCTGTCGGGCAGTTGTCACCAAAGTCCGGCTCGACAAACATCTTTTCGATCACGCCATCGTTGACCAGCATGCTGTAACGCCATGAACGCATGCCAAAGCCCAGATTGGATTTATCGACCAGCATGCCCATCTTGCGGGTGAACTCGCCGTTACCGTCGGGCAGCAGGAAAATGTTCTTGTTGCCCTGCTCCTTGCCCCACTTGAACATGACAAAAGCATCGTTCACCGACACACAGATAATCTCATCGACGCCCTGTGCCTTGAACTCCTCGTACAGTTCATCGTAACGAGGCAGGTGATTCGATGAACAGGTGGGCGTGAAGGCGCCGGGCAAGGAGAAGACAACAACCTTCTTGCCACCAAAAATGTCTGCAGTGGTCTGATCCTTCCAGTCATAGGGGTTGTCACCGCCAATAGACTCGTCTCTGACGCGGGTCTTGAAAACAACGTGGGGGACTCGGGTTACTGCGCTCATGAAAACCTCCTTGCTTGTGGCATGGGAAAAAGCCCGGCACGCGCACACGCTTCGGAACGCACAATCCAGGCCTTCATTAACTACTCGATAATATTACGTGATCGCCAGCAATCGATAAAACTCTTTTTCTAGATGGCGCTCATTTATAAATTCGATCAACCAGCGCCACTCTCGTCAACGCCCACGTGATGCTGCATTCAGGCTCCTGGCAGGCTGACGTGTTACTCGTCCTCCCGCATCACCGCGAGATCAACCATGCCCTCACCCGCATCCTGCGGCAGCAACACCATGGGTTGACAACACACCTGGCAATCCTCGACATAACTCACGCCGATATTCTCGGGATCGACAAGTGCGGACTGCGATTCGCCGCAGTACGGGCAACTGATCACCTGCTCCATCACTTCCACGGCTGACCTCCACCACTGCGACTCACTTCACACCTCCATGACTCACGCCGGAATATCATTGACTGGAGAGGCGAATGGGATTATTTTCCCATGATGCCAGAGACCATACAAACAGCGTTACGCTCGGCCACCCTGCGCCTTTTACGACCCCTCGTTCGCGTCCTGCTGCACCATGGTATGGCGTACGGCACATTCGCAGAACTGGCTCGCAAGGCCTATGTCGAGGAAGGTTTCATCCACATTGGCAAAAGCGGTCGCCGTGCAAGCATTTCCAGCGTGTCGGCGCTCACCGGCCTGACGCGTAAGGAAGCCAAGCGCCTTATCGAGCTCGACATTCACAGCGGACATGATAGCGACCAACGCTACAACCGCGCAATTCGCGTTGTCAGTGGCTGGCTGGCTGACCCACGCTTCCACGACGCCAGCGGGCAGCCAAGATCGCTGCCGATGGAGGGCGAAAACAGCTTCTCCACCCTGACCAAGGACTACAGCGGGGATATCCCCCCAGCGGCGATGCTCGGCGTGCTTGAAGCGAGTCACACCGTGAGCCGAACTGCCGACTGTGTCCGTCTCCTGGAGCGGGCGTACATGCCTTCTCACACGCCGGTGGAACGCATTCACATCCTTGGACGTGACCCGGGAGAGCTGATCGGCACCATTTCGCATAATCTCGCCGCTGAGAAGCCAGCGCGCGTTTTCCAGCGCAAAGTCTCAAATCCCGCCGTTCGCGAAGACGCACTGGAAGCCTTTCGCGAGATGGCAAACCGCAAGTCGCAGGAACTGCTTGAGGATTACCATCGCTGGCTATCGGCGCACGAGGTAGACGCCGATGATCCGAAAGCCGGTAAACCGCATTATGTCGCCGTGGGCATTTATTACTTTGACGACACGTTGAACAAGGATACTCCGTCATGAACCTGTCCCGCCTTGGAATCCTCGTAATCGCATCGGCATTCGCTATCGTCAGTGCCTGCGGCGGCGGTGGTGGCGGCCTCGCCGTGTTATCGCCATCGCTACCCATCGGCGGAGGCAGCAGCGGCGGTATTGGTGGATCGGGGTTCACCACCAGCGGCACCATTGACGGCACCGGCAGCATCTTTGTCAACGGCGTGCGCTTTGATGTCAGCGGGGCCGACATCCGCATTGATGGCGAGAGCGCCCGAGAGGAGGACCTGGGGCCCGGTATGGTGGTGACCGTGCGCGGCTCGCTCGATGACGATGATCCGGGCAGGGGCATCGCCGAGGAGGTGGACTACGAACGCGAGCTCGTCGGGCCGATAGACAGTATTGAACTCAGCAGCGATGGCAACAGCATGCGCCTGCGCATTCTCAATCGCAGCGTCATCGCCGAGCGCGTGAACACGGTTTTCAGCGGCCTTCGCTTCAGCACGATCGCCCTTGACCAGGTTGTCGAAGTCTCGGGCTTCGTTGACGCACAGAACCGTATCCGCGCCACGCGTATCGCCCTGAACCCCGATTTCGTGGCCGGTCAGAGTGAAATCAAGCTGCAGGGTACGGTTGCCCAGCTCGAGGGCACCGAGTTTCAAGCCGGCGATCGCATTGTGCGGGCCGGCAACGCCACCCTGGTGAACCTGCCGGGGGGCACACTGGCGAATGGCCAGCAGGTGGAGGTGACCGGAACGCTTACTGGCAATATCATTACCGCCAGCCAGATAACGCTGGTCGGGAGTCTCACGGACAACCTGCAAAACGGCGACCAGTTGCGCATTCAGGGCACCATCACCGACTTTGCGAGTCGCAGCAACTTCCGTGTCCGGGATATTCCCGTCAGCGCGGCGAGCGCCGACCTGCAGCTGGCTGGCGACGGTCTCCGAGCGGGTCTTATCGTGGAAATCGAAGGACCCTGGAACGGCTCTGTACTGGACGCCACGTCAGTCAAGACACGTCGCGGACGCATCCGGGCCGAGGCGCGTCTCAGCGGCATCGATGCGGAGGCACGTACCCTGACGCTGCAATTCGCGACCGGCAGCATAACGCTGACATCAGATGACCGTACCCTGTTCACGGACGACGATGAGGATTTCCTGTCCTTCGGCGCTATTCGTACCGGCGCCTTCATCTCGGCAGAGGCTGTCCTCAATGGCAATACCATGCTGGCCACCCGCGTGCGGCGCGAGGATGACGACGATGATGAGATCCTCCAGGGGCCCGTCGAGCGATTCGTCAGCGGCGTCAGCGTCACCATTCTGGGTGTGACCTTCGACACTACCGGCGCTGACTTCGAGACTATTGACGATGAGGATGTCGGCTCAGACGTTTTCTACGCCAGCATCAGCATCGGGGATCTGGTTCGCGTGGAAGATGAGGCACCTGCCAACGGCATCGCTGATGAGGTGACCTTCGAATCGGCGCTCAATCTCGACGGCGATATCGAGTTTCCGGAGGATGATTCCGACGACGATTCACAGGACGTCGAAGGCGATCCCGGCGAAGAGGACGATGAGGCCGAATCCCCGGAGGCTGACGACGACCCCGATGTGAATGACGATGATGACGAAGCCGAATCCCCGGAGGCTGACGACGACCTCGATCCCACTGACGATGCTGAGTCACCCGGGGACGACAATGACGACAATGACGACAATGACGACGATGACGATGACGATGACGATGACGATGTAACCGTCGACGAATAAACGATAGTAGCCTCAGGAACTACCGGAACTGCCCGCTAGCCGCGGTCTGCCATGATTGCCTGCGACGGGGAACCGCGTCAGGCAACGACCTGCGTGTTGCGCACACGACCACTGTCCTGCGTCTCTTCAGACAAGGAGGTTGGCGCCGGGGCGAAATAAAGCGATCCGTCATCAATGGGTGACTTGAGAAACAGCTCGCGGTCGCGCCGGTAATCCTGCGGGTTGACCCAGGGCGCACGATCCCCCTGTCGCGGGAATCGGTGCATGACACGACGCATATAGCCGGCAGAAAAATCATCGATCCAGTCGCGGTCCGGCATCGACTGGAGCTCCTCGGGCACACGCGGCACCGCCACATCGACGCCGTCATCACGCATATGATTCAACAGACGACAGAACCACTCCGCCGTCAGGTCTGCACGCAGTGTCCATGACGCGTTGATATAGCCAAAGACCGATACCAGGTTGGGCAGATCACTGCACATAATCCCCTTGTAGGTCCAGGTGTTCGCGAAATCCACCGCCTTTCCGTCCACGCTGAATGCGGCATCACCCATGATGACCAGCTCCAGGCCTGTCGCCGAAACAATCGTATCCGCCTCCAGCGTTTCTCCCGACGCCAGCTCAATGCCGGACTCGGTGAGGCGGGAGATGTGATCGGTGACCACGCGGGCGCGACCTCCCCGCAAGGCATCAAACAGATCATCGTCCGGCACCAGACACAGGCGCTGGTCCCAGGGGTTGTAACTTGGCGTGAAGTGACGATCCACATCCACCGTGTCACCCACCTTCTTGCGCACCTCACCAATAAGGTAGTTCTTCAGTTGCTCGGGGGACTTGCGGGAGCGCCGATACAGCCACTGCTGCATGGTGGTGTTTTTCCAGCGAGTGGCCGCATACGCCCAGCTTTCCGGCAACAGTCGGCGAAGCATGTTGGCCACCCGGTCCCGCGCGGGTCTTGTGATCACATAGGTCGGCGAGCGCTGCAGCATGGTCACTTCCGCCGCGGTTTTCGCCAGCTCCGGCACCAGCGTCATTGCCGTGGCACCCGAACCGATCACCACAATTCGCTTGCCGTGGGCGTCGAAGGCTTCGGGCCAGAACTGCGGATGAATGAAGTCACCGCGAAAGGTCTCGCGACCCGGAAATTCCGGCTGGTGGCCCTGACGATAGCTGTAATAGCCGGCGCACATCAGCAGGAAACGCGAGCGCAGCGTGATTGTGACGTCATTGGCCACATCTTGCACGGTGAGCGTCCAGCAGGCGGTCTCGCTGCACCAGTCGGCAGCCTTCAGCCAGTGCCCGTAGCGGATCAGTGACTCAATGCCGTGGTCCTGCGCCGTGCGCCGGATGTAGTTGAGAATGGACGGGCCATCAGCAATGGCCTTGGCCTCCCGCCAGGGCCTGAAATTGTAGCCCAGCGTATGCATATCGCTGTCTGAGCGGATGCCCGGGTAACGAAACAGATCCCAGGTTCCCCCCATGGCTTCGCGACCTTCCAGAATCAGTACGCTGCGATCGGGGCAGTGCTCTTTCAGATGGCAGGCGGAACCGACCCCGGAAAGGCCCGCCCCGACAATAATGATGTCGGCGTCCAGAGCATTCATCGTCGCACCCCAGTGTTGGCTTGCGTCCCTACAGCATACCCCGGCCGCGATTGGCCGCGATGCGCAGGCGCAGCGCATTCAGTTTGATAAAGCCTTCGGCATCTTTCTGGTCATAGGCCCCGGCGTCATCCTCAAAGGTGGCGATGCGATCGTCAAACAGGCTGTCCGAAGACTGCCTGCCACAGACAATGACATTGCCCTTGTAGAGCTTCAGACGCACCGTGCCGTTCACGTACTCCTGCGACTGGTCAATGGCGGCCTGCAACATCCTGCGCTCCGGCGACCACCAGTAACCGTTGTAGATAATGTGCGCGTAGCGCGGCATGAGCTCATCCTTCAGGTGCGCAACCTCGCGATCCAGGGTCAGCGACTCCATGGCGCGGTGGGCGCGCAGCATGATCGTCCCACCCGGCGTCTCGTAGGCACCGCGGGACTTCATGCCGACGTAGCGGTTCTCGACGATATCATCGCGGCCAATACCGTTCGCGCCGCCCACCCTGTTCAGGTGCTCGAGCACTGTCGCCGGAGACATGGACTCGCCGTCGATGGCCACGATGTCGCCCCGCCGGTACTCAAGCTCGATGTAGGTGGGCGTATCCGGCGCGGCTTCAGGACTGACGCTCCAGCGCCACATGGGCTCCTCTGCTTCCTGCCAGGGATCCTCGAGGACGCCGCCTTCATAGGAGATATGCAGCAGGTTGGCATCCATGGAATAGGGAGACTTGGTTTTCTGCCTGGCAAAATCTACCGGGATGTCCCGCGCCTCGCAGTACTCCATGAGTTTCTCGCGGGAGGTCAGATCCCATTCGCGCCAGGGCGCGATCACGCGGATGCCGGGCTTCAGGGCATAAGCACCCAATTCAAAGCGCACCTGATCATTGCCCTTCCCGGTTGCGCCATGGGAGATAGCGTCGGCACCTGTCTCATTCGCAATCTCGATCAGGCGCTTGGCAATCAGCGGCCGGGCAATCGAGGTGCCCAGCCGGTACTCGCCTTCGTACAGCGTGTTGGCGCGGAACATCGGGAATACGAAATCACGCACGAACTCCTCGCGCAGATCATCGATATAGATTTCCTTCACCCCCAGGGCCTCTGCCTTGGCCCGCGCGGGCTCGACTTCCTCGCCCTGCCCGATATCGGCCGTGAACGTGACAACCTCGCACTGGTAGGTATCCTGCAGCCAGCGCACGATCACCGAGGTATCGAGACCGCCTGAATAGGCCAGAACCACTTTGTTGATGTCGGACATGCGTGCTCCAGAGACTTGGCGTTAAAGGGTTTCGAGTTTACCGGGGGTGGTGGGGAAATCACAGGGGGGCTGCCGCACCGGAACCTTCGCCGCTTCACCCGCCGGCGGACACGCCGAGATCCCATCCATGGGGGCTCACTCGTCGGACCTTTCACGGTGCTATCCGGTGGCGGACACGCCGAGATCCCATCCATGGGGGCTCGGCTGCGGCCGTCCTGGCCGCAGACGGTCCGCCACCGGATAGCACCGTGAAAGGTCCTTACCCCGCGCAAGATTCGGCGTGCAGGAACCACCGGCAGAGGGTTCCGGTCGAGGGTGTGGGTGGGACGGCCAATCGGGTCGCGCTTTGCGGGGAGGGCGGCAGCGGGGTTTCTGCGAGCACTGTCTGAGTTCAGCAATCGCACAGCGATTGCTGAACGAGTTGCGCAGCGGCCGCTGCCGCTCTCCCCGCAGCGACCGGCCGTCCCACCCACACCCTTGATCGGAACCCGCCCCCGCAGCGACCGGCCGTCCCACCCACACCCTCGACCGGAACCCGCCCCCGCAGCGACCGGCCGTCCCACCCACACCCTCGACCGGAACCCGCCCCCATACCCCCACAACCCGACCATTTCAGCCAACCCGCAATTGCGGTAGCATCGCCCCTCCCCGACAGCAGACCGAAAGGCCAACCCGCTTGGACTCAATCACCCTCCGCCGCCCCGATGACTGGCACGTTCACCTGCGCGACGGCGACATGCTTCGCCACACCTGCGCCGACATGGCGCGCTACATGGGTCGCGCCATCGTCATGCCGAACCTGACGCCCCCCGTCACAACGGTAGCGGCCGCCGAGGCTTACCGCGCGCGAATCGTTGACGCGATGGCAGGACTGCCGCGACAGTTTGAGCCCCTGATGACCCTGTATCTCACAGACAACACCAGCGCCGACGAGATCCGCCGCGCAGCGGAAAGCGATTGCGTGCACGCCGTGAAGCTCTACCCCGCCGGCGCGACCACCAACTCCGCCGCCGGCGTCAACGCGCTGGAGTCGCTCTATCCGATACTCGAGGTCATGCAGGAGGTCGATCTGCCACTGCTGGTGCATGGCGAGGTCACCGACCCCGAGATCGATATCTTTGATCGCGAGGCGATTTTCATCGAACGCCACCTGGCACCGATCGTGGCACGATTCGACGCACTGCGCGTGGTGCTCGAGCACATTACCACCGGGGATGCGGTGCACTTTGTCGCCGGTGCCCGCGCCGGGGTGGCCGCCACTATCACCGCACATCACCTGCTACTGAACCGCAACGATCTGCTGGTCGGCGGCGTGAAGCCTCATTATTACTGCCTGCCGGTACTCAAGCGGCAGCGCCACCAGGAGGCCCTCATCGCAGCCGCCACCAGCGCCGATCCGCGCTTTTTCCTGGGAACTGACTCTGCGCCGCATACCCGAGGCAGCAAGGAATCCAGCTGTGGCTGTGCCGGGGTCTACACCGCACACGCATCGCTGGAACTATACGCCGAGGTTTTCGAGGCGCAGAACGCCCTGCCCGCGCTTGAGCTGTTCGCCTCGCTCCATGGGCCCGCGTTCTACGGCCTGCCGGCGAATGACGATACCGTGACGCTGGAGCGAGGCGATATGCCGGTACCGGAAGAGCGGGCGCTGGGTGAGGAGACGCTGGTTCCGCTGCGCGGCGGCGAGTCCCTGCGCTGGCGGGTCGTGACCTCATGACGGAAGCGGGTAAGGACAGTCTCATCCGGCAGCGCTTCCGCGGCTTTCTCCCGGTGATCATCGACCTGGAAACCGGCGGCTTCAACTGCGCCACCGACGCCATCCTCGAAATTGCCGCCACTATCGTTCGCATGGACGACGATGGCGTGCTCGGCGTGCACCGTACCTACAGTCACAACGTGGCACCGTTCGAGGGCGCGAACCTCGAACAGGCGGCACTCGACTTTACCGGTATCGACCCCCACCACCCCTTTCGCGAGGCGATTGACGAGACCGAGGCCCTGACCGAGATCTTCCGGGTCGTGCGCAAGGAAATTCGCGACCAGGGCTGCAACCGCAGCATTATTGTCGCGCACAATGCGCATTTCGATGCCGGATTCATCAACGCCGCCGTGGCGCGAAACGAGATCAAGCGCAACCCCTTCCACCCGTTCTCGCACTTCGACACGGCTACCCTTGCCGGTCTCGCCTTCGGCCAGACGGTACTGGCCAAGGCCTGCGCCGAGGCGGGCATTGCGTTCGACAACGCCGAGGCACATTCAGCCGCCTACGACGCGGAGCGCACCGCCGAGCTGTTCTGCGACATCGTCAACCGATGGCGGGAAATGGGCGGCTGGCTGGATGCGCCGCCGGCGTAGCGAGCCCCAGGTCGACTACGCCTCCGGCGTATCGTCCTCACCGCTGATTTCGTTGAGCAGCGTATCCAGTTCCAGCATGACGTCCTCAACGCTGTCGTAGCCCAGCCAGCGGTACTTCAGCCGCTCGTCAATCGGCAGCAGCTGCAGCAGGTTGCAGGCGACCGCCCAGGCGTTCCCGTGGTCAATCTGAAGCTGCAGTTGCTCCACGTGCGGGTGAGTTTCCAGCGACTGCAGCACCGCCACAAGCCCCTCCCATTCCGGTTGCACCGGCGTTGGCGGCAGCGCCTCCCGGAAGGTGACGCTGCCCATGATAAGCTGACTGGCCAGGCGTTCCGCGCCGTGCAGGTCAAAGCGCTCACCCCCTTCTATGGTGACGCCAAGCAGGCCATTGGGCAGCTGATCATAATCCACGATCCGCGCATAGGTGCCGTACTCTCCAAGCTGCGGCTCGCCGCGACCTGCAACTTCTCCGCCGCCGCTGGTCCAGATCACGCCAAAACCGGTTCCCGATCGCGCACAACTTTTGATCATGTCGAGATAGCGCTGCTCGAAAATCTGCAGCGGCATGCGTGCATGGGGGAACAGCACGGACGACAGTGGAAACAGGGGTATATCTTCAGGGGTATCGCTCACGCGGGCTCACTCTCCAGTTCCAGGGTTTGCAGAAGCACCAGCGCTTCCTCGCGCGAACCGCCACAGACTTCCGGCTCGGCGAGAAACTGCCGGCAGAACAAGGGCCGCTCGGGCGCGCCGAACAGCCCACAACGATTGTCAGCGTCGAGGTGCACACAGCGTTCGCCGGCGGCCTTGCCATGGGGCATGCCGTGAAAAGCCTGCACGATGCGCGGCGCGATGCAGCAGGCGCCACAGCCGACGCGACAGTCCATGTCAGACCGCCTCCCTGCCCAGAGGCTTGAACAGGATAATCAGGCGCGGCAGTAACAGCAGGGCGCCGATCACGGCGGCCACCATGGCGACGACTGTCAACAGTCCAAAATACAGGCTTGGGTTGAAGTTGGAGAACGTCAACATGGAAAAGCCGATCACCAGCGTCACGGTCGTGTAGTACAGGGCGCGACCGATACTGCCGTGGCAGCGATACATGGTCTTGCGATAATCGCGATCAACGGGGAATTCACGCCGGAAGCGATAGACATAGTGAATACAGTTATCGACGCCAATCCCGACCACGATCGCAGCGATTGTGATGGTCATGATGTCCAGGGGAATGCCGAGAATCCCCATGATGCCGAGCACAAGGCCCGCGGCCAGCGTGGTCGGGGCGAGCGCCAGCAGCGCCAGCCAGAGTGATCGAAAGAGCAGCCAGAACATGGCCATAATGGCCAGGAACACGGTTCCGAGGGTCATGATCTGCGATTTGAACAGGCTTTGCAGCACGTTGTTGTAAAGCACCAGCATGCCAGTAAAGTGCACCTGCTCCGCGCTGAGGCCATCGAGGCCTGACAGTTTGTCATGCAGCTGGCGCAGGAAGACATCCCGCTGCAGCTCTTCGCTGGTTTCCTTGACACGCACCGTGATTCGCGCCTCTTCGCGCTCTGCGTCAAAGTACGGATCGACCATGAGAGCCGCGGTTTCAGGCGGAAAACTGCGCTGCACCAGCGCTAGCTCGACGCCGCCGATGTCATTACCGATCAGCGACTTGACGAGGCTGAAGGTGGTGGAGAGAGACAGCACCTTGCCGGTCTCAACGCGTCCTTCCACCTCGGCATGCGCGGCATCAATCGTGTTCATCCCCTGAAGCGAGAACCAGTAACCGGGTGTAAAGTCGCCCTCAGCTTCAGCATCGCCAAAACCACTGTCGAAGCCGTCGTCCCAGTCATCGAACCCCGCATCATCGGCAAAGTCGCCGCCTTCATTACCCGAGCTCTCGGCGCCGCTCTGCGCATTACCGCTGTTCGCAGCGAAGCTGTCCACGTCATCCGCAAAAGGATCATCCGCCGCGAGCTCCGCCGACGGCTCGGACGAAGCGCCCATGTTTTCCAGCCCCGGCAACGGCGCGTTCCTGTCGGGTGCCTTGATGATAATATCCAGCGGAATGGTGCCGCCCAGCCTGGAATCGAGCAGCTCCATGCCCTGGTAGATTTCCGTGCTTTCCTTGAAGTAGTCAATGAAGCGGTTCTCGACTTTCAATTGCGACACACCGACACCCACGAGCACGCAAAGCAACGCGCTGGTAACCAGTACGGCACTGCCGTGGCGGTCTGCGACCCCCGCCAGTCGGACCGTCAGCGGCGTGCCGCTCTCCACCGGAGCCATCGCGCGTCCCTGTGGCCAGAGCTGCATCAGCGAGGGCACCAGCGTAAAGGCGACCACAAATGCCGTGCAGATACCCACTGTCATCATCAGACCGAAGTCGATCACCGGCTGTATCGCCGAGACAATCAGGGAGACGAACGCGACCATGGTGGTGATCGCGGTGTAGAAACAGGGCACCGCCATGAGCCGGGTTGTCTCGCGGACCCGCTGGTAAAGATCGCCCTGGGGATCCTGGGCATGCAGCTCCCGGTAGCGCACCACCAGGTGAATGGACAGCGCGAGGGTAACAATCAGCAGCACGGCGACGAAGTTGGAGGAGATCACCGTCATCCGCCAGTCCAGGAACGCCAGCAGTCCCAGCATCATCGTGACAGTGACGGTACAGGTGGCCAGCGGAATCACGACCCAGCGTACGCGTCGGAATATCAGCCCGAGTACAACGACCATCACCCCGAGAATGGCGCTGCCGAAAAACACCAGATCACTGCGTACGAATCTGACCATGTCAGCAGCGATCATCGGCACGCCGCCGACAAACAGGTTGGCGTGCTCGCGGTAACGGTCAGACACATTCCGCACCGACTCGACCAGCTGCGCCTGCTGTTCGAGCATCAGGGCACTGCGCTGCTTGAAATCCTGCTCGACCCGCGCCAGCTCGCGGGCCTCCTCGTCGGAAAGGCCATCCTCGTCGCGCTGTGCGCGGAGTGATTCGCGCCGCTGGAGCAGCTCGAAATACTGCTCATCCCGCTGCAGATTGATCTGAACGGCGGTAACGCCACCATCGCTGCTCACCAGGAGATCGGCGTAGAGCGGACTGGTGGTGAACTCCTCCAGCGCCAGCTCGCGATCCACCTCAGTGTTTTCCAGTGTCGGCAGCGGCTCACCGGAGGTGACGTCCGACAGGCCCACCGGCGGGCTCTCGAGCAGCGGCACATCCAGAATTGTGGTCACCGATGACACGCCGGACAATGCTCTCAGCTCGTCACGCATTCGCCCCAGCGGCTTTAACGAGTCATCGCTCAGCAGGGGCGCCTCGGGCTGCCAGGTGATGACCAGGAACTCTTCCGCGCTGTAGCGTTTTCCCACCTCGCGAAAGAAGTCGAGTGCCGGATCTCCCTGCAGTAGCAGTGAATCGGCCGAGGCATCCAGACGGATCTTGCCGAGCTGCGTAGCCGCAAGTCCGGTAATCAGGGCCAGCAGCATGACCACCAGCACGGGACGGCGCAGGACGGCGCTGTCATAGCCTGCCATGACGAGATTTCTCATTCAGTAACTCCCTGTTGCAGCCGTTGCAGGAGCTTGCCGTGAATACCGGCGAAGCCACCATTGCTCATGATCACGATACGGTCCCCCGCGCCTGCCTGTTCAACCACGGCCGCGATCAGGCTTTCCACACTGTCGTGGACACTGGCACCGTCGTGGCCGTCCGCTACGTCATCTAAAGACCAGTCCATTCCCGGCGGCTGAAACCAGAAAACGCGATCGGCGAGGGACGCGGATGCGGCCAGCTCCGCCCGATGTCTGCCCATGCGCATGGTATTGGAGCGTGGCTCGATGAGTGCCAGCAGACGTCCTCTCTGTGGCGCGCTGTCGCGCAGGCCCTGAAGCGTCGTCGCGATCGCCGTGGGGTGGTGCGCAAAATCATCGTACACGCGCACCCCACCAATCTCACCCAGCAGCTCCAGGCGCCGCTTGACGCCAGCAAACTGCTGCAGCGCCTCGACCGCCACCGCGGGAGGCACGCCGACATGCCGCGCCATGGCAATGGCCGACAGCGCATTCTCCGCGCTGTGGCGGCCCAGCTGCCCCCAGGCCAGGCGGCCGACCGGCTGCCCCGCATGCAATATGGAAAGCGCCGCGCCGTCGGGCGTCAGCAGACGTGCCTGCCAGTCGGCGCCGGGTTCATCCCCGGCGATGGCAAAGGTCTCCACGGGCGTCCAGCAACCCATATTGAACACCGTGTCAAGCGCATCTGCGCGGCCCGGTCTGACGATCCGCCCATTGCCGGGCACGCAGCGCAGCAGATGATGAAACTGTCGCTGTATGGCAGCGAGGTCCGGGAATATGTCGGCGTGATCATACTCGAGGTTGTTGACGGCCAGGGTACGCGGCCGGTAGTGCACGAACTTGGAGCGCTTGTCGAAAAACGCGGTGTCGTACTCATCCGCCTCGACGACGAAGAAATCGCTCGCGCCCTCACGTGCGGAAACCCCGAAATTCGTCGGCACGCCGCCGATCAGAAAGCCCGGTGCGAGACCGGCGTAATCGAGAATCCACGCCAGCATGCTGCTGGTGGACGTCTTGCCGTGAGTGCCCGCCACAGCCAGCACCCATTTGTCGCGCAGGATGTTTTCAGACAGCCATTGCGGCCCGGAGATGTACGGGATGTTCCGGTCGAGCGCATATTCCACCGCGGGGTTGCCCCGCGACAGGGCGTTGCCGATTACCAGCTGGTCCGGCGCTGGCTGCAGGTGTTCAGCTGAATAGCCTGCGCACAGCGCTATCCCCGCAGCCTCAAGCTGCGTGCTCATCGGCGGGTAGACGTTGCTGTCAGAGCCCGTGACGCGAAAGCCCAGGCGCTGCGCGAGCAGGGCGATCCCGCCCATGAAGGTGCCACAGATACCGAGAATGTGGATATGGCGTGACACGAAGGTCTCCAAAAAGTGTGAAATGTTAGCACGAGTGTGACGCCTGCCCCATGTCGCCTGTGTCTGCGCCGGGCAAATCACGTATGATGTCACCCACGCTGCCGGCAACCCGCGGGAAATGGACTTCATGGCCAAGAAAAACGCTTTTTACGCGCAATCCGGCGGTGTCACCGCCGTCATCAACGCATCGGCCTGCGGCGTCCTGGAAACAGCCCGGGAGCATCGTGGCCAGATCGGCAAGGTGCTGGCCGGCCGCAACGGCATTATCGGTGCCCTGCGCGAAGACCTGATCGACACCGGCAAGGAAAGTCGCGCTGCCATCCGCGGACTGCTCACCACGCCATCAGGCGCGTTCGGATCCTGCCGCCACAAGTTGAAGTCCCTCGAAGACAACCGCGCGGAATACGAGCGGCTGATCGAAGTCTTCCAGGCCCACAATATCGGTTATTTCTTCTACAACGGCGGCGGCGACTCTGCCGATACCTGCCTGAAGGTGTCACGCCTGAGTGAATCCATGGGCTATCCGATACAGGCCATCCACGTACCCAAGACCATCGACAACGATCTGGCAGAGACCGACAACTGCCCGGGCTTCGGCTCGGTGGCCAAGTATGTCGCCATCTCCACTCGGGAGGCCGCCATGGATGTCGCGTCCATGTGCGAGACCTCCACCAAGGTATTCATCCTTGAAGTCATGGGTCGCCACGCCGGCTGGATCGCCGCCGCAGCCGGTCTGGCCGCTGAAGAGGATGGCGACGCGCCACACATCATTCTGTTCCCGGAAATCAGTTTCTCCCGCGACAGGTTCATTGCCCGGGTGAAGCGCACGGTCAGGAAACACGGCTACTGCGTCATCGTGGCATCAGAGGGCACACAATACGCCGACGGCACGTTTCTTAGCGAGGCCGGCACACGCGACGCCTTTGGTCACGCGCAACTCGGCGGACTCGCGCCCGCACTGGCGGAGATGGTGAGCACTGAGCTGGGCTACAAGTATCACTGGGCGGTTGCAGACTACCTGCAGCGCTCCGCGCGCCATATCGCATCCCAGACCGATGTCGACCAGGCCTACGCCCTGGGAAAAGCGGCGGTCGAGATGGCGCTCGCCGGCAAGAATGCCGTCATGCCCTGCATCGTTCGCGGCAGCGGCAAACGCTACCGATGGTCGGTGGGCGAGGCACCGCTGGAGCAAGTGGCCAACCGCGAGAAGAAAATGCCGCGGAATTTCATCACCCGCGACGGCTTTGGCATCACGCCTGAGGCGCGTGAGTATCTATCGCCACTGGTCGTCGGCGAGGCCTATCCGCCCTATCGCAACGGTCTGCCCCAGTATACGCGCCTGAAAAACATCAGCGTGCCCCGAAAACTGCGCAGGCGCTTTACCGTGTCGTGAGCTGCGAGGCGGGTTCGTGCGTTCTCAGCCGCGCCGCAATTACCGCGCACCGGGACAACACGTATCAGTCTGGAGATTTTAACGGCCGCCAGAGTTACAATCTGCGGCCTTTACCCCACAACAGAGAGGTCGAGACATGTACAGGAACGAACAATTCAACCGCTGGCGCCGTCACCCCTGGCACGGACTGCATGCGCGCGCCGACGGGGCGCCGGAGGATATCGTTCAGGTGTACATCGAAATGCTGCCCACAGACGTGGTCAAATACGAACTGGACAAGGGCTCGGGCTTCCTCACGGTAGACCGCCCGCAGCGCACCACCTCAAGCCCGCCGGCACTCTACGGTTTCATTCCACGCACCTACTGTGCCGAGGAAGTCGCCAACCTGTGCCCCGATGCGGATGAAGCGGATGGCGACCCGCTGGACATCTGCGTGTACTCCGAGCGCCTGATCAACCGGGCCGACATCGTGCTGAACGCACGCGTTGTCGGCGGTATTCAGATGATCGATGACGGCGAGGCCGACGACAAGATTATCGCCATTCTTGACGGCGACAATATCTGGGGCGGCGCCCGCGACATTGCGGACCTGCCAGACATCAAGGTCGAGCGACTGCAGCACTATTTCTCCACCTACAAGATGCAGCCCGGAAAAAACATCAATATCAAGGTCGATCACGTCTACGGCCGGGACGAGGCCCTCAAGGTCATCGCCGCATCCGAGAAGGACTACCACAATCACTACGGTCATCTGCTGCAGCAGAAGACAGAGTAACTCCCCCGGCTCTGCAGCGGGACCCGACCCCACGGGTCCCGCTGCAGAGTCACCCCCGTCGAATCACACCCTGTGCCCAGTCCGGCGACACGGCGACGTAACGCGCCAGCAGCCCCGACAGATCCCGCTCCACCTCATCACGACCGGCAAGCTCCACACGCTGCCATGCCCGCTGCAGTAACGCGGGCGTCAGCCTGTGCTCCAGATGGCGCGATAAAGGCGCAAAGCTGAGGTGCCAGCGCTCGGGGGCGACACCGCCACGGTCATGTGCATAGGGACGAAAGAACCCGTGTGACCGGCCACAGGCCATGCGCTCATCAAGCCAGCAATGCAGTGCATCAAAGCACCCACCGGCGCGCACCTCCGACGGGACCAGCTGCACGGAGTCACCGGCGGGCAGCGCCGCCGCATCGAAAACGTCGAGATCGGTGCCCCAGTGATGCCGGGAAGCGCCGGGCAGCGCGGAGAAGCGCAACACGGCGGCAATCCTGTCTGCGCCGGTCAGCGCCGACAGGTCCAGCAACTGCCCCCGGTCATCGTGGACCGGACGCTCACCGCGCAGCTTGCCATTCCAGATAAGCGCCTGCCTGTCGAACGAGCGGAAGCTGCTGGCAACTGCCAGATCAAATCCAGCGGCTCGGGCATCTGTCTGCAGCGCTGTGAACGCCGATGCAACCAGCGGATGCATCGCGTGCCGCGCGTCGGTCGGGCGGACATGAGAGTCATCCCTGCCAGTGAGCTGCGCATCAGTGATACCGCCGGCAGCGTCCGCCGCCGCCTGCAGGCCGGGCGCCGAAACGCCATAATGCTCCACGCCTTTCTCCCGTCCGCGCGTCATGCCGCGGAGTCCAGGCTGAAAGGCAGCAACTCGCGCACGGCAACCGCCGTCGGTGAGACGTCGCAACCCAGCGCGACAACCTCTACGCCGGCCCGCATGGCCTCCTCCAGCGCAGCGCGATACGCCGGGTCGATATCGCCGGCAACACAGACGCGGTGAATGCCGGTATGCATGGCGCAGAACACCAGGAGCGAGCGGGTCCTGGGACCCAATACGTCCTGCAGCGCGAGAACGTGCTTGCGCCCGCGACTGCTGACCGCATCCGGGAAGGCGCCCCAGCCACCGTCCCGGCAGAGCGTGACGGACTTCACCTCGACGACGACGCGAC
The DNA here is from genome assembly GCF_004340525.1 of Chromatocurvus halotolerans. Taxonomy (GTDB): domain Bacteria; phylum Pseudomonadota; class Gammaproteobacteria; order Pseudomonadales; family Halieaceae; genus Chromatocurvus; species Chromatocurvus halotolerans. The sequence continues at coordinate 27,161 of NZ_SLWX01000010.1, forward strand.
CGGCATCGCCCTCCAGCACCATATCGGCGCGCGTGCCCGGCACCACCACCACCTCGCTGCGGCAGTGCGCGTAGTCCGCAAGCCCCGGCAGCATGTCAGCAGCCAGCGCCTCCCTGACCACGGCATTGGCCCTGGCCGAGTGGATACAGACCGTACCGGTACGCGTCGCGGCGACCTCCCAGGTATGGGCGTACTTGCGCCTGGCCGAATCGCTGGTCGATAACCACACTGCGGCGCCCTCTTCGACACAGCCGGTCATCGCCCCGGTATTCGGGCAGTGAACCGTCAACTCCTCTCCGTCTGCCAGCCTGACGTCAGCAAGAAAACGCTTGTAGCGACGCAGGAGACGCGCCTCGACAAGACCGGAAAACTGCATGCCCGAATCCTTTTCCATGGTCAACATGGCGGCAGAATACCGCGTGCAAAGAACCCCTGCACAGCGTCGTGATCATCGCCCATCAGAGTGCCCTGTCTGCGCCGTAATTTTTTCTGGATCAGGGTCGAATAATCTGGTAGTTTCACCGCCCCTTGGCGTCGCAGGGTTGCTACTGACCCTGTATCCGCCAACGAAACCGAGATGTTTTGTATGGAAACCGCCATGCCAGCAAAGACAGCGACGAAAAAACCTGCAGCGGCAACAACTGCCCCTGCGAGCAAGAAAACGACCGCCAAAAAGGCACCCGCAGCCACGGATTTCAAGAACTTCGAGCCGTACAAGCCAAAACGCGGCGAAGAATACATGAGCGATGCACAGCTGGCGCATTTCAAGAATATCCTGCGCAAGTGGAAAGCGGAGCTCATGCAGGAAGTTGATCGTACCGTCATGCACATGAAGGATGAAGCCGCCAACTTTCCCGACCCGGCCGATCGCGCGACGCAGGAAGAAGAGTTCAGTCTGGAGCTGCGCACCCGTGATCGTGAGCGCAAGCTGATCAAGAAGATCGACCAGACCATCGAGCGCCTGGAGCAGGACGACTACGGCTTCTGCGATGCCTGCGGCATCGAGATCGGCATCAAGCGTCTCGAAGCGCGTCCCACGGCAACACTGTGCATCGACTGCAAGACCCTGGCCGAAATCAAAGAGCGCCAGGAAATGGGTTGAGGCCGCGCCGTGTGAATGGCAACCGCCACGTCGCACAGTACTGACAGTTACCGGGGGCGCTTTGCCCCCTCCCCTTCCGGTCCGCTGCATCAGGGATCACTGCTCACGGCTCTCGCCAGCTATCTGGATGCCCGCCACGCTGGCGGTCACTGGCTATTGCGAATTGAGGACATCGATCCGCCGCGGGAACCTCCGGGTGCGGCCGACGCCATTCGCCGCTGCCTGACCGCACACGCTCTCCACCCCGACGAACCGGTGCTGTACCAACACACGCAAAGCGCGGCCTATGACCGCGCCCTGGAGACACTTGACGCGCAGGGCTGGCTTTTCCGCTGCAGCTGCACGCGCCGACAGCTCGGGCCTGGTGGCGCCTGCGGCGGGCGCTGTGCCGACGGCGCCACCGCCGCGGCAGGCCCGACCTCGCTTCGCGTGCGGGTCACGGCAGATTTTGATGCGTTTTTCACGGACCTTGTACAGGGCGGGCAATTGCTGCAACAGGAAGACGTGCCGCGCGATTTCGTGGTGCGGCGCAAGGATGGCCTGTACGCCTACCAGCTGGCCGTCGTGGTCGACGAGGCACACCAGGGAATCACCCACGTTATCCGGGGCATGGACCTGCTGCCGACCACGTTCCAGCAGCGCTATCTGCAGCAGGCGCTTGGGCTGCCGCTGCCGGCTTACGGGCATATTCCCGTCATCACGGACACCACGGGCCGCAAGTTGAGCAAACAGAACCGGGCACCGGCCGCAGACCTTGCAAGGCCACTGGCCAACCTGCAGCAGCTGCTGCAGCTGCTGCGACAGCCCGTGCCGAAGGCAGACACGCCGGAGGCGCTACTTGAGGCCGCGGCAAAAGGCTGGGACAGGGAAGCGCTCAACGGTATGACACGCCTTGTCGTGACGCAGTGATCCGGGGTTGGCCAGGGCGCTGGCTTTACCCCTCCGGGGCCATTGCGTAGACTCCGTTTTCCCTAACGCGAGCTCGACGCCCATGTATATCGACCGCGCCCTGCTGCTGGTGTTTGGCCTTGCGCTGGTGTTCTTCCCGACGCTGGAGGGGTGGGTATTTGCGGATGCAGAACACTGGTATCGACCGTTTCTGATCTGGTTCGGTGTCGTGCTCGCCGCCTTCTGGAACCAGTATCGCCGGGGGACTGATGAACTTTAGCCCCGATCAGATCCTGCTCGCCACGATCGCCTACCTCTTCGTGCTGTTCATGGTCGGTTACGCCGGTGACCGCGGGACAATTCCCTCGGGAATCATCCGCCACCCGGCCACCTATGTGCTTTCCCTCGGCGTCATCGCTGGCGGCATGGCGAGTAACGGCGTGCTGGCCCTGGCGGCAGAGTACGGTTTTCATTTTCTCCTGTACTACCTGGGTATTGCACTGATGTTTCTCCTTGCGGTGCTGCTGCTGCGGCCGCTGCTGCGACTCTGCAGGGTTCATCACCTGGCATCGCTGGCGGACGTTCTCACGTTCCGGTTCCGCAGCCCGTGGGTAGGCGCCGCGATCACTCTCGCGATGTGCTTTACCCTGCTGCCGCTGCTGGCCCTGCAGATCCGCACCGTAGCCGACAGCATACAGGTGCTGTCGGGCAGCAACGCCGACACAATGGTCGGCACCCTGCGCGGCGAGGGACTGGCGTTTCTTTTCTGCCTGATCATCACGATTTTCGCGATTCTCTTCGGCACCCGCAACGCAGCAAACCCCAACCACAATCCGGGCCTGGTTGCCGCTATCGCGTTCGAGTCGCTGGTGAAGCTGTTCGCGCTGCTGGCGCTTGCCGCTATTGTTGTTGCCCAGGTTTTTGGTGGCCCGGCAGGGCTGCAGGACTGGCTCGCCTCACAGCCCAGTGCACTGCCTGACGCCGGTGAGTCCCTGTCGGCTGTCGCGGCACGCACCATGCTGCTGCTTTTCTTTGCAGGCGCGGTCTGCATGCCGCACATGTTCCACATGGCCTTTGCCGAAAACAGCAACAGCCGGCACCTGCGCGCCGCCAGCTGGGGGCTGCCACTGTATCTTCTGTTGCTGGCCCTGCCGATCCTGCCGATTCTCTGGGCCGCCGTTGCCTCGGGACAGAGCGCACCGTTCGAATACGCCGGCATCGCCCTGGGACTGGCGCTGCACTCGCCCGCAGCGAGCGGACTCGCCTTCGTCGCCGGGCTGTCGGCGGCAAGTGGCGTGATCATCGTCACCACCCTGGCACTCGCCAATATGTGTCTGAACTACCTGGTACTCTCCAACAACCTTCTTCGCCGTTTCAGTGAGCAGAGTCTTTACAAGCAGCTGAAATGGATGCGCCGGGTGCTCATCACGGCGCTGATCCTAGGCGGCTATACCTTCTATATGCTCCTCAGCGGCGCGCAGTCATTGCCACAGCTGGCCATTCTTGCCTTCAGCGGCACCCTGCAGTTTTTTCCCGCCGTGGTCTTCACACCGTACTGGCCAAGGGCCAACCGAACGGGATTGCTCGCGGGACTGGCGACCGGACTGGCAATCTGGTTCGTCTCACTGCCGCTGCCGGTGCTGAGCGACAACACGCTGGGACTGACCGCGGATGACGGCAATGCCTGGGCCATGCGCTGCCTGGTTGCGGTGCTGGCAAACACCGCCGTCTTCATTGTGGTTTCCCTGCTGACACCGCGCTCCCGCGATGAGGCCATCGCCGCTGAAATCTGCTCGATGGAGTCCCGCATCAGACCCTATCGCCGCAGTCTGGTGATCAACAGCGCCGGTGAATTCAGCGCCCGACTGGCCCCTGCACTGGGTGACAAAACGGCTCAGGCGGAGGTTGAGCGTGCGCTCAACGAGCTGCGCTTTGACGCTCGCGAGGCTCGTCCCTACGCCCTGCGACATCTGCGCGCGCGGATTGAGGCCAATCTCTCGGGCATGCTGGGACCGGCTGTGGCGCTGGACATCGTCGACAGCTGTCTGCCGTTTGCCAGCAGCTACGCGGCGGCAGAGGACTTTACGCTGCTCGAGCGCCGCCTGGAAAAGGCCCAGGGCCGCTTTACCGGGTTGGCGGCAGACCTTGACAATCTGCGGCGGCACTATCGACAGACCCTTGACGAACTGCCCGTCGGACTGTGCTCCCTGGGAGGGGACGGCGAGGTACTGCTGTGGAATCGCAGCATGGCGGAACTCACCGGCATCAGTGCCGACACGGCCGTAGGCTCGCGCTGGCGATCCCTTCCCCCGACATGGTGCAACGCGCTATCAGCCGTGCTGGACGAACAACCGGATTTCATCATCAAGCGCGAATTGCCCGGCGAACAGGGCGCCTCACGCTGGATCAGCCTGCACTGCAGCCGGCCGGTGGCAGGCAGCGATGATCAGCTCGTGCTGCTCGAGGACATCACCGATTATCAGCGCCTGCAGGATGAGGTGCTGCACAATGAACGTCTCGCCTCCATCGGACGACTCGCAGCGGGCGTTGCCCATGAAATCGGCAACCCGGTCACGGGGATCGCCTGCCTTGCACAGAACCTCGGTTACAGCGAGGACCCGAGCGAGATCCGTGAGGCCGCCGACGACATTCTCCGCCAGACCGAAAGAATCTCGCGGATTGTAGAGTCCCTGGTGAATTTCTCCCATCTCGGCTCAGGTCGGGGCGACCTGCGCGCAGAGCCATGCAACCTGGCGGACTGTGTCGACGAGGCCATCCACCTGCTGTCACTGGATCGCGATGCCCGCCCTGTGGCGTTCAACAATACCTGCGACCGCGAGCTGCTGGTGCTGGGTGATAATCAGCGATTGCTGCAAGCCTTCATCAATCTGCTGGGCAACGCGCGCGATGCGTCGCCGCCAGACGGAGAGATCAGCATCAGCGCGGCGAAGCAAGGCAGCGACGACAGCGTACTCATCCACATTGACGATCAGGGACACGGCATACCGGCGCACCTGCTGCAGCGAATCATGGAGCCTTTCTTTACCACCAAGGACGTCGGCCAGGGCACCGGCCTGGGACTGCCGCTGGTGTACAGCATCATCGAGGACATGGGCGGTTCCCTGCGCGTGGAAAGCCCGGGGCCCGATGAAACATGCAGCGGCACCCGTGTCACGCTGCGTCTGCGACTCGCACACTACGCGTCGGCTGCAGAGCTCATGGCGATGGCGTCCGGGGCACCCCATTGACCCGGCAACTGGATAAACACACCGGTAAGCGTTATGTTGTCCACCTATGCGGTAAGGGCAGATCTGTATGCACCAGATACTCGTAGTCGAAGATGAATCTGTTATCCGTGGCGCTTTACGACGACTCCTGGAGCGCTCCGGATACACGGTTGAGGAGGCAGCCTCGGTTGCCGAGGCCGGGTCGTACAACCTCGCCGACTTCGATCTGATCATCAGCGACCTGCGTCTTCCCGGCGCTCCCGGGACCGACCTGATCCGCAAGGGCGGCAAGGTGCCCGTACTGATCATGACCAGCTACGCCAGCCTGCGCTCCGCCGTTGACTCCATGCGCATGGGAGCGGTGGATTACATTGCCAAGCCGTTCGATCACAACGACATGCTGAATGCCGTGAAGCGCATCATCAGCGATCATCCGCAGCAGAAAGAGCAGGATCAACCGGCCGCGGCAGATGAACCGGGGGGAACATCGGAGCTGGTGGGCAACTGCGCCGCCATGCGAAAGCTCATGCAACACATCGAAAAATTCGCACCTACCGAATCGACGGTGCTGGTGCTGGGTGAAACCGGCACCGGCAAGGAACTGGTTGCCCGCAGCATACACCGGCTGAGCCCTCGCGCCGGCAAACCGCTGGTCTCCGTCAACTGCGCGGCCATACCGGAAACCCTGATCGAGTCAGAGCTCTTCGGTTACGAAAAAGGCGCTTTCACGGGAGCCAACACCAACCGCACCGGTCTGATCGAGGCGGCAGACGGCGGCACCCTGTTTCTCGACGAAATCGGGGAACTGCCGATGGAAGCGCAGGCACGGTTGTTGCGATTCATACAGGAAGGCGAAATCCGCAGGATTGGTGCAGTCGACTCACGACAGGTCAATGTCAGGCTGATCTGCGCCACACATCGTGACCTGCATACACTCGCTGCAGAGGGCTTGTTCAGACAGGATCTCTACTACCGTATCAATGTCCTGAGGCTGTTCCTGCCGCCGCTGAGGGAGAGAGGCAAGGATATCCTCTACCTGGCCGAAACCCTGCTGGAGAGGCAGATCGAGAAATTGAAGCGCAAGCCGATTGCACTGTCGCCACGGGCAATACAGGCGATAACCACCTATCAGTGGCCGGGCAACGTGCGCGAACTGGAGCACGCGCTCGAACGCGCCGTGATCCTCACGGATGGGGATGAAATTGATAATGAGGCACTCGGCATTGACCTCGAACTGGTCAATATCAATCGCATCCGTGGAGAACGCTTCAATCCGGCTGCAGCCAAGAAGCGTCACGCCAGTCATAACATCACCAGCGATCCGCAAGAGGATCTGTCCCTTGAAGACTACTTCCAGCGTTTCGTTATCGAGCACCAGGACTCCATGAGCGAAACGGAGCTGGCCCAGAAGCTGGGAATCAGCCGGAAGTGCCTGTGGGAAAGACGTCAGCGCTTTGATATCCCGCGCAAGAAATCTGCCAGCAGGGTAAAGAAAGCGGCGTCCTGAGCGTTACTCGCCGATTGCGCTGTAACAATACGCAGTGAATAAAGGTAACAAAGCACCCCCCCTGCACACATTCGAAAACATCTAAAAAATCCTAAACCACTGTTTTTAAAAGATTTATCCGATAGTGGCACAAGCACTGCAGTGTATTGTGGTGTAAGCAAAAATAACAATAAGACTGCATCAATAACAATAATGATGATAACAATGGACCTGGATGGGGAAGTCTTCTTCCCCTCGTTCATTTATTAAAACGCCTTGTAATAATGCCTGTTCAATAACGCTAAAGACATCTTCAGGATTCGAGAATAACCACAAGCAGAATCATGACGACCTGCACGGGGCAAACCGCCCCGTGGTTCTCCTACTGACAACACCCCGGGTACGAATTCCGGTGCAACAACACACCGCACTGGCAGTCAGGCTTCCCTGTGATACCATCTGGTGTTTGACGCCCACAGCCACGAGATTCTCCCGCTTGAAGGTCATTCCGCGCACCGAGCACTGCATTTCCCGCCGCAATATCAGCAGTAGCGCCCTCAAAGTCATGTCGCGATTGCGGAAACAGGACTTCGAGGCCTATCTCGTTGGCGGCGCTGTTCGCGATCTGCTGCTGGGAGGCCATCCCAAGGACTTTGACATAGCGACCGACGCCACGCCGGAAGACGTCCATAACCTGTTCCGGAACTCGCGCATCATTGGCCGACGCTTTCGCATTGTCCATGTCCGCTTCGGGCGCGAGATCATCGAGGTGACAACGTTCCGTGGTCACCACGACAGCGACGGGGATAGCGATACAGCCACCGATCAATCCAGACAGTCCAAGCGGGGGCTGCTCCTGAGAGACAATGTTTATGGCACCCTGGACGAGGATGCGATTCGCCGTGACCTGACGATCAATGCACTGTACTACTGCAGTGAAACCTTTGCTGTTTACGATCACGCCAAGGGCATGCAGGACCTGGATGCCAGACGCGTACGAATCATCGGCAACCCCCTGCAGCGCTATCGGGAGGACCCCGTGCGGATGCTGCGCGTCGTTCGCTTCGCCGCAAAACTGGGTTTCAGTATCGAGCACGACACCCAGAACGCGATTGCCGAGGGCGCCGCGCTGCTCAACGATATCCCCTCTGCCCGACTGTTCGACGAAATTCTCAAGCTGTTCCTGGCAGGCCACGCCGCCGCCACCCTCGACCTGTTGCGACAGCATCGCCTGCTGCAGCACCTGTTCCCTGAGCCGGCACACCTCATGGACCGCGATCCTCGCGCGGCAGCCCTTGTGAGCTGCGCCATGGCCAACACCGACAAGCGTATACGCGCCGACAAGCCCGTGACGCCGGCGTTCATCCTGGCCGCGATACTGTGGCCGGTGGTTGCACTGCGCGCCGAGCAGCTTCACGATCGCGGCGAACCGCGTGTGCCGGCCATGCATAGCGCCGGCCAGCAGGTGGTGGCGGAAGCCTGCCAGCGCGTTGCCATCCCCAAGCGCTTCAGCCAGCCCATGCGCGAGATCTGGGAATTTCAGGACCGGCTCGAGCGACCACGCGGAAAAAAGGCCGCGGAACTGGTCGAGCACAGGCGCTTCCGCGCGGCCTACGATTTTCTGCTGCTACGCGAAGAGGCAGGAGAAGAGTGTGATAATCGCGGTCAATGGTGGACAGACTTCCAGACACTCGACATGGATGCTCGCCTTAAGAAGCTGGACGATGACGCCGTGACGACCCACGGACGGCGCAGCGGCAGGAAAAAACGCGCCGCGCGTTGATGATGCTGCGCTGCTTCGTCGGTCTTGGCGCCAATATCGGCAACCCCCTGGAACAGCTTCGGGAGGCCTCAGAGGGGCTGCGCCGCCATGGCGAGTTGAAAAATGTTGCCGTATCCGCAGTCTATCGCAGCCGCCCCATGGGACCACAGGATCAGCCGGATTACCTGAATGCGGCCGCCCGTTTCGATACCGCACTTACAGCGCCGTCTCTGCTGCGCGAACTGCAGTCGCTGGAACGCCGCGCCGGACGTGTTCGAAGCCAGCGCTGGGGGCCCCGGACGCTGGACATTGACCTTCTCCTGTACGGTGACGAGTGCATCAACAGCGACCAGCTGATCGTCCCCCACCCCGGCCTAGAACACAGGGTCTTTGTGCTCGTGCCTCTGCTGGAGCTGGCCGGCGCGGAGTTCCGCCTGCCCGGCGGCAAACGGCTGAGCCACGCGCTCGCACACTGCCCGGACAGCCCCATGGAGAAGGTTGCAGGACCGAGCCAGCTGCTGGCACCGCAGCCAGGATACTGCCAGCCATGAGTGCCAGTCAGAATCAGATAGCAGGCGTGGACCTGCGCGGGCGACGGCCGCCGGGCTACATTGCCGTGGAGGGGGCCATCGGCGTCGGAAAAACCACCCTGGCGCGCAGACTGGCGGCCACCTTCAACTATGAAATGCTGTCTGAGGATGCCGACGAAAACCCGTTTCTCGGGAAGTTCTACAACAATCCACGTCAATCGGCGCTCGCAACCCAGCTTTTTTTCCTGTTCCAGCGCGCTCAGAAGATCGCCGACCTGCGGCAGCGGGATATTTTCCAGCCGGTGCGGGTAGCAGACTTCCTCATCGAGAAGGATCCCCTGTTTGCCCGCATCACCCTGGATGCCGATGAATACGCCCTTTACGAGAAGGTGTATCAGCAGCTCACTATCGACGCGCCGGTGCCGGATCTGGTGATCTATCTTCAGGCGTCGACGGATATCCTGCTGCAGCGCATAGAGCAGCGCGGGATCATCTATGAGCAGCGCATCGATAATGCCTACCTGGAGCGGCTGAACGACGTGTACAGCCAGTTTTTTCTGTACTACGATAAAGCGCCGCTTCTGATCGTCAATGCCAGCGCGATCGACCTCGCTGACAGCCAGCGCGACTACAGCCAACTGGTGGATTACCTGCTCGATATCCGCAGCGGCCGCCACTATTTCAACCCCACATTTTTCGGATAGGCAGCGCCATGGCGAGGGTCACGATCAGCACGCTCAACAAGATGAAGGCGAAGGCCGAGAAGTTTGTGTGCGTTACCGCCTATGACGCCACCTTTGCCTCACTGGTCAGCGCGGCCGGCGCCGAGACAATCCTCGTTGGCGACTCCCTCGGTATGGTGCTGCAGGGCCATGACAGCACGGTGCCGGTCACCATCGACGACATGGCCTATCACACCGCCTGCGTGGCACGTGCGCAAACCGAATCGCTGCTGATCGCCGACATGCCTTTCATGACCTACACCACGCCGGAACAGACACTGCACAATGCCACCCTGCTGATGCAGGCGGGGGCGCAAATGATCAAGATGGAAGGCGGTGTCTGGCTGAGTGAGAGCATCAGCATGCTCGTTGAGCGCGGCATTCCCGTCTGCGCGCACCTCGGCCTGACGCCGCAGTCTGTCAACGCGTTCGGCGGCTTCAAGGTGCAGGGCCGAACCCCCAAGGAAGCCAAATCGATTCTCGCCGACGCCGTCGAAATCCAGGATGCAGGCGCAAGCCTGCTGGTGCTCGAATGCATTCCCGCGGCGCTGGCGGCCGACATCAGCAGCAAGCTCGACATCCCGGTGATCGGTATTGGCGCCGGCGCCGGTACCGATGCGCAGGTGCTGGTGCTCCACGACCTGCTGGGCCTGTCAGCGCGCACGCCACGCTTCGTTCGCAACTTCATGCAGGGCGAGGACAGCGTGCAAGGGGCTCTCGCCGCCTTTGTCGCGGCCGTCAAGTCGGGGACATTCCCCGCCCGGGAGCACACCTACGAATAACGGCGGCGGTGACCCGTATGCGTGAAAATAACCGCTTTTTATAACCAAAATACTCACCACGCGCTTCTTTTGGTAACAAAATACTGCTCCCGTCCGCCCGTTGTGCGTATTGCCCGGACACAGGGCTTGCGGCATACTCGGCTCTCCCTGAGGGGAGACGACACAATACCGGGGTCGCAACAGGCCTCTTCCCTGACCGCAAGCGGGGGCGTTACACCATGCGAACAACTGGCAACAAGGGTCAGCTGCAGGCGCGACTTTCCGAGGTTCGCAATAAAGGGCAGCGGATTGCATTTGTACCGACCATGGGCAACCTGCACGAGGGTCACATCCAGCTTGTGCGCCGCGCCCGGGAAAAGGCGGATGTCGTTGTCGTCAGCATCTACGTGAACCCACTGCAGTTCGGTGCTGGAGAGGACCTCGAGAACTACCCGAGAACACTCGCTGCCGATAAGGAGAAGCTCTTCGGTGAGGGCGCGCATCTGCTTTATACCCCCGATACGGCAGACATCTACCCTGAAGGCCTGCAGCGCCACACACAGGTTGAAGTGCCCGATCTCTCCGAGACGCTGTGCGGCAGCAGCCGGCCCGGGCATTTCAATGGCGTGACCACTATTGTGGCGAAGCTGTTCAACATTGTGCGTCCGGACATCGCCCTGTTCGGCGAGAAAGATTTCCAGCAGCTGTCCATCGTCCGCAAGATGGTCACCGATCTGTGCATGCCAGTGGAGGTCATCGGGGTGCCCACGGTGCGCGACATCGACGGACTTGCGCTGAGTTCCCGCAACAGCTACCTGTCGCCGGCACAGCGACGCATTGCCCCGCTGCTGCATGAGACCCTCGCCAGCTGCCGGGACGCGATAGCCTGTGGCTTTGACAACTTCCTGCAGCTCGAGTCGCATGCGCGCATGAAGCTTCTGCAGGCAGGGTTCACACCCGACTACTTCGCCATCCGCGACGCACACACGCTGCGCAATGTCACTGAAGACACCGAAGAAATCGCCATTCTCGCCGCAGCCAGGCTTGGCAGAACACGACTCATCGACAACGTCCGACTCAGCCTCAATCCCGCGTCCGACTGGGGCATGCTCGCAAGCCCCTGACGACCCCGTGCCGCAGTCATCGGCCAGACTGTGGCAGCACTGCGGACAGGATCCTTGCGCTCCCGGTCAGGAGCACTATCATGGCCGCATCACGTTCCCGCAGGAGATCCGTACATGTCTGAGTTTCCCGTCCATCCGGTTCCGGAATCCTTCAAAGGCGCGCACATTACGGCAGACAACTATGCGGCCATGTACCGTGAGTCCATCGAGGATCCCGCGACGTTCTGGGGCGAGATGGCGACGCGCTTCCTTCACTGGCACCAGCCCTGGAATGAGGTCGTCAGCTATGATTTTCCGAAGGGCGAGGCGGCGTGGTTTTCGGGCGGAAAACTGAACGTCTCGGTCAACTGCATCGACCGTCACCTGCCGGAAAAAGCGCAGCAGCCAGCTATCATCTGGGAGGGCGATGACCCCACTGACAGCCGTATCATCACCTACGCCGAACTCAAGGACGCGGTGTGCCGGCTTGCCAACGTGCTGAAAAGCCGCGGCATCCAGCGGGGGGATCGCGTATGCATCTATATGCCCATGATTCCCGAAGCGGCTTTCGCCATGCTGGCCTGCACCCGCATCGGCGCCATTCATTCGGTGGTGTTTGGCGGCTTTTCACCCGAGGCCCTCAAGGACCGCATTCTCGACAGCAGCTGCAGTGTCGTTATCACCGCCGATGAAGGTTTGCGGGGCGGCAAGCGTGTCGCGCTCAAGCGCAACGTCGACAAGGCTCTCGATGCCTGTCCGGACGTCCACAGCTGTATTGTTGTCGCTCGCACAGGTGCAGAGGTCGACTGGCATGACACACGTGATGTTGACTACAGCCAGGCCAGCGCTGCCGCGGACAGCGACTGCGAAGCGGAGGTCATGGACGCAGAGGACCCTCTCTTCATTCTCTACACCTCGGGATCCACCGGAAAGCCCAAGGGGGTGCTGCACACGACGGGCGGCTACCTGCTCCACGCCGCGTCGAGCTTTCACTACGTATTCGACTACCGGGATGGCGAGGTTTTCTGGTGTACCGCAGATGTCGGCTGGGTCACAGGACACAGCTACATTGTCTATGGGCCTCTGTGCAACGGCGCGACGACAATGATATTCGAGGGCGTCCCGACCTATCCGGACCCGGGCCGCTTCTGGCAGGTGATCGACAAGCACCAGGTCAACATTTTCTATACCGCGCCCACGGCCCTGCGCGCTCTGCATGCGGTCGGCGACGAGCCGGTGAAACGCACATCGCGCTCCAGCCTGCGATTGCTGGGCTCTGTGGGCGAACCCATCAACCCGGAAGCGTGGGAATGGTACTACCGCGTCGTTGGCGAGTCCCGCTGCCCGATCGTGGATACCTGGTGGCAGACCGAAACCGGCGGCATGATGATCACGCCCTTCCCCGGTGCAACCCCGCTCAAGCCGGGCTCTGCCTCCTTCCCCTTCTTTGGCGTGGACCTGGCGCTGTTGAATGAGGAGGGCGCTGAAATCGAGGGAGCCGGCGCCGGCTACCTGGTAATCCGCGCCTCCTGGCCGGGACAGATACGCACAGTCTACGGTGATCACCAGCGCCTCATCGACACCTATTTCAGCACCTACCCCGGTTACTATTTCACCGGTGACGGCGCCACGCGTGACGAAGACGGCTATTACTGGATTACCGGTCGCGTGGACGACGTTCTCAATGTCTCCGGCCACCGCATGGGCACTGCAGAAGTCGAGAGCGCGCTAGTGCTCCACGACAAGATTGCCGAAGCTGCGGTGGTGGGCTTTCCCCACGATATCAAGGGCCAGGGGATCTACTGTTATGTCACGCCGATGCAGGGCGTGACGCCCGATGATGCCCTGAAGGCCGAGCTGATAGCACTCTGTGTCGAAGAAATCGGACCCATCGCAAAACCGGATATCATCCAGTGGGCGCCAGGGCTGCCGAAAACGCGTTCCGGCAAGATCATGCGCCGTATTCTTCGCAAGATCGCCGAAAACGAGCTGGACAGTCTCGGCGATACCAGCACCCTGGCGGATCCCGAGGTTGTGGAGTCCCTGATCGCCGAACGCCAGTCGCACTGAGCCGCCCATGAGCGTCCCGGGCACAGAAAGCGGGGACAAAAAAAGGCCGGCCCGCTATTACCGCGGCCGGCCTGTTTCCGTTTGCTGTCTGGAACAATGCTACCCGCAACGGTCGCGGGCAGGCACGTCAGGCATCCTCGTTGGGAGCCTCGGCGTCGTCGGCTGACGCCTCTTCCGCGGCAGGCGCCTCGTCCTCAAGCAGCTCTTTGATGGAGAGCTTGATGCGGCCACGCTGATCGACATCCAGCACCTTCACCCGGACATCCTCGCCTTCCTTGAGGTAGTCGGACACGTTCTCTACCCGCTCATTGGCGATCTGGGAGATGTGCACCAGACCATCCTTGCCTGGCAGAATGTTGACGAAGGCGCCGAAATCGACAATGCGCGCCACCTTGCCGGTGTAGACCGCACCCACTTCGGCCTCGGCGGTGATTTCCTCGATCATGCGGATCGCCGCATCCCGTGCGTGCTGATCCTGGCCGAAAACGCGGACCGTCCCGTCGTCATCGATATCCACCGTCGCGCCGGACTCCTCGGTAATCATGCGGATTGTCGCACCGCCCTTGCCGATGATGTCGCGGATCTTGTCTGCATCCACTTTCAGCGTCAGCATGCTCGGCGCGTTGGCAGACGTGACCTTGCGCGGCTCCGACATGACCTGGTTCATCTGGCCGAGAATATGCAGGCGCGCATGCTGTGCCTGCTCAAGCGCGATCTCCATGATCTGCTCGGTAATACCCTCAATCTTGATATCCATCTGCAGGGCAGTCACGCCATTTGCGGTACCGGCCACCTTGAAATCCATATCGCCAAGGTGATCCTCATCACCCAGAATGTCCGTGAGAACGGCAAACTGGTTGCCCTCCTTGACCAGACCCATGGCAATACCGGCCACCGGTGCCTTCAGCGGCACCCCTGCGGCCATCATCGCCAGCGAGCCCACACAGACAGATGCCATGGAGCTTGAACCGTTGGACTCGGTAATCTCCGAGACAAGACGGATGGTGTAGGGGAACTCGTCTTCCTTCGGCAGCACCGCGGCAAGACCGCGACGGGCCAGGCGACCGTGACCGACTTCGCGACGGTTGGTGAAACCCACGCGCCCGGCCTCGCCCACGGAATAGGGAGGAAAGTTGTAGTGCAGCATGAAAGGATCGCGACGCTCGCCTTCCAGCGCATCGATGATCTGTGCATCCCGGGTGGAGCCCAGCGTGACCGCACCGATCGCCTGGGTCTCGCCACGGGTAAACAGCGCCGAGCCGTGTACCTTGGGCAGGATGTCGACTTCGCAGGCAATCGGACGCACCGTGCGGGTGTCGCGACCGTCAATACGTGGCTCACCGTTCAGTATGTTCTCACGGACCAGCGCCTTCTCCACCGCCTTGAACACATCCTTGACGTCATCGGCTGACGGGCCACCTTCTACGGCCAGAGCATCGGTACAGGCACTGCGGATCTGCGACACCTTCTCGTAGCGCTGCGCCTTGTCGGTAATCCTGTAGGCCTCGGCGAGCCCGGCCTTTGCCTGCGCCTCAACGGCCGACACCAGCTCCGCGTCAGGCTCTACGGGCTCCCAGTCCCAGCGCGGCTTGCCAGCTTCCGCCACCAGTTCGTTGATGGCCTGAATGACAACCTGCATTTCCTGATGGGCAAAGAGTACCGCGCCCAGCATCTGGTCTTCTGTCAGCTCTGCAGCCTGGGACTCTACCATGAGGACCGCATCCGAGGTTCCGGCTACCACCATGTCCAGCTTGCTATCGCCAAGCTTGGCGTAAGACGGATTGAGAAGGTAACCCTCGGATTCGGTGAAGCCAACGCGCGCGCCACCAATGGGGCCGTTGAACGGGCAGCCGGAGATGGCCAGCGCGGCCGAGGTACCGATCATCGCCGGAATATCGGGATCAATATGCTTGTCCGCTGACATGACGGTACAGATCACCTGCACCTCGTTCATGAAGCCGTTGGGAAACAGCGGTCGGATAGGCCGGTCGATCAATCGCGACGTCAGCGTCTCTTTTTCGCTGGGACGTCCCTCGCGCTTGAAAAAACCACCGGGGATCTTGCCGACAGAATACGTTTTCTCGACGTAATGGACTGCCAGGGGGAAAAATGGCTGTCCCGCGCGGGCAGTTTTCTCCGCCACCACCGTGACGAGTACCGAGGTGTTCTCTACCGTGACCAGCACTGCGCCGGTCGCCTGCCGGGCGATGCGCCCGGTCTCCAGCGTAACGGTCTGCCCGCCGTACTGGAATGTCTTGGTTACTGGATTCACTGTCTTCTCCTGTTCTTTACATGACTACCGGGGCACCCGGCCCCGGTAGAGTGGGCAGCGCTTATCGACGCAGGCCCAGACGCTTGATCAGATCAAGGTAACGCGACGCATCTTTGCGCTTCAGGTAATCCAGCAGCTTACGACGCTGATTCACCATGCGAATCAGACCGCGTCGTGAGTGGTGATCGTGCTTGTGTGTCTGGAAGTGATCACGCAGCTGTTCAATATTCGCCGTCAGCAGAGCGACCTGCACTTCCGGGGACCCTGTGTCACCCTCTCCACGCTGGTATTCCTGTACGATTTCCGATTTCTTCTCAACTGTTAATGCCATTGTCATATCCTCTTGTAATCTGCCGGGGTGGCCGCCTGAAAGCGGGCTGTATACCCCGATTGCTAAAGAGCCTGTCCGTGCAGATTGACAGACAGGTTCGCGTCACCTCGTGGTGACCATCAGTCGACGCGGCGCAACCCGCCCGTCGTCCAATATTTCGCCAATACCCAGAAATTCTCCATCCTCCAGAGAACAGCGCACCATACCATCGCAGGGTGCATTTGGCACGAGCACTGCCTGACCCTGGCGCAGGTAAAACCCGGCCGATTCGCTCAGAGTGACCTTGGGCATTCCCAGCAGGGCACGCTGGGACGGCAGCAGCAGCGCATCCATCGCGGACAAATCACCACTGCCCTGCAGACTCTCCAGCACGGGAAGGGAAACCGACTCGTCGAGTGAAAAAGGCCCGGACTTGACGCGACGCAGCCGCGAAACATGCGCGCCGCAGCCAAGGCTCTCGCCCAGATCCTCTGCCAGGGAACGGATATAGGTTCCTTTACTGCAGTGCACCCGCACATCGACTTCGGCAACCGGACCCGGGCGGAACGCGAGGAGACTGTAGCTGTAGAGAGTAATGCGGCGTGCTTTTCGGGGTACCTCGATACCCTTGCGGGCAAGCTCGTAAAGCGGTCGCCCCTCGTGCTTTATGGCCGAGTACATCGACGGTATCTGCTCGATACTGCCGCAGAAAGGCGCCATGGCCGCCTCGACCTGATCCCGCGTGATAGCGCTGGCATCCGCACGCGAACGTTCCTCGCCCTCGGCGTCTCCCGTCGTGGTGGCAACACCCAGGGTAAAGGTGCTCTCGTAGATCTTGTCCGCGTCGAGCAGATACTGCGACAGCTTGGTAGCCTCGCCAAAACACAATGGCAGGACACCCGTGGCGAGTGGATCGAGGCTGCCCGTATGCCCGGCCTTGGCCGCATTGAACAGGTGCCTGACACGCTGCAGGGCCTTGTTGGAAGAAAGGCCAGCAGGCTTGTCGAGAATGAGAATGCCATCGATTGGCCGACCACGCCGCCGTCGAGCCATGCCTCAGTGCCCGCCCTTGTTGTCGTCGTCGGCACTGGCGTCGTCGCCGGCATCGCCGCGCAGGGCGTCCAGCGCCCTGTCGCTGGCTTTCGCCTCGCTGATCAGGGACTCCATCTCACGACCTCGACCCACGCTGCGGTCAAAGCGGAAAGTCAACTTAGGCACGCTGCGCATGGTCGCTTCCCGGGACAGCAGGCTGCGCAGAAACCCACTCGCCCGGTTCAGGACCTCACTGGTTTCCTTCGCGTCTTCCTCGCTGTCTACCCCGAGCTGGGTGTAATAGATCTTCGCGTAGCCGAGATCGCGACTGACGTCGACACTGGTAAGACTGATCATGCCCAGCCTGGGATCACGCAGTTCCTGCTGGATCAGGGTCGCCAGCTCACGCTGCAGATAATCTGCAACCCGCTGCGTGCGACTGAATTCCCGTGCCATCGGTCGATATCACCCGCCACTTACAGTGTGCGGGCAATCTCCTTGACTTCGAACACTTCGATCTGGTCGCCCACCTTGACGTCGGTGTAGTTCTTGACGCCGATACCGCACTCCATGCCATTGCGCACTTCGCTGGCATCGTCCTTGAAGCGGCGCAGTGACTCCAGCTCACCTTCATAGATCACCACGTTGTCACGCAGCACGCGGATGGGCTTGGAGCGGTAGACCGTGCCTTCCGTGACCATGCAGCCGGCAATCTGGCCGAACTTCGGCGAGCTGAAGACATCGCGCACTTCGGCAATGCCCACGATTTCCTCGCGCATCTCCGGCGCCAGCATGCCGGTAAGCGCCAGCTTGACGTCGTCGATAAGATTGTAGATCACGTTGTAGTAACGCAGATCCACACCCTCGGCCTCCACCAGTCGCCGCGCCGAGGCATCGGCGCGCACGTTGAAACCGAAAATAACCGCATCGGATGTCATGGCCAGTGTGACGTCGGTTTCGGCGATGCCGCCAACGCCGCTGGATACGATGTTCACCTGCACTTCCTCGTTGCCAAGATCGAGCAACGCGGTCTGGATCGCCTCGAGGGAACCGCGGACATCCGCCTTGACCACAACATTCAGCGTGCGCTTCTCGCCCGCCGTCATGCTCTCGAACATATTGTCGAGCTTCGCCGCCTGCTGCCGCTGCAGCTTGTTGTCGCGGGTTTTTTCCTGACGGAAGGCCGCGACGTCGCGGGCACGCTTCTCGCTTTCGACAACCGCGAACTGGTCACCGGCATCCGGCGTACCGTCGAGGCCCAGTATCTCCACCGGAATGCTCGGACCGGCTTCCTCGATACTGACGCCGTTTTCGTCCAGCATGGCGCGAACGCGACCATAATGTGAACCGGCGAGCACGATATCACCCTGTCGCAGGGTACCGCTTTGCACCAGCAGTGATGCCACCGGGCCACGCCCTTTGTCGAGGCGCGACTCGATCACCAGACCCTGGCCGGGCACGTCCCGCGGCGCCTTCAGCTCCAGCAGCTCTGCCTGCAGCAGCACCGCATCCAGAAGATCCTCAATGCCGTCGCCGGTAATGGCGGAAACCGGTACGAACTGCGTGTCGCCCCCCCACTCTTCCGGAATGACTTCCTGCGCAGACAGCTCGTTCTTGACGCGATCGGGATCGGCACCTTCCTTGTCCATCTTGTTGACCGCCACAATCAGCGGCACCCTGGCGGCGCGTGCGTGCTGCACGGCCTCGATGGTCTGCGGCATGACGCCGTCATCTGCTGCCACTACCAGGATCACGATGTCCGTGCTCTTGGCACCCCGGGCGCGCATGGCGGTAAACGCCGCGTGGCCCGGGGTATCCAGAAACGACACCATGCCGTGACCGGTTTCCACGTGGTAGGCACCAATGTGCTGCGTAATACCCCCTGCCTCACCCGAGGCCACGTGAGCCTTGCGGATGAAGTCGAGCAGGGACGTCTTGCCGTGGTCCACGTGACCCATGACGGTGACTACAGGCGCCCGTGGTTCGGGGGTGCCATCGTGCTGGGACAGCGTTTCGGTCAGATCATCCTCGAGTGCATCGGCGCTGATGTGCCTCACATTGTGCCCGAGTTCCTCCACGACCAGCGTCGCGGTGTCGCGATCAATCATCTGATTGATGGTCGCCATCACGCCGAGCTTCATCAGCTCCTTGATCACTTCGCCGGATTTCACGGACATCTGCTGCGCAAGTCCGCCCACCGTGATCATGTCTGCGATTTCGACATCGTAGACTTTCTTCTCTGTGGGCATCTCGAATCCATGTCTGCCGTGTTCTTCGTGGGTGGCCTTCATCTTCTTGCGCCCGCCACGGCGACGCAGGCGTCCGCTTTCAGCCGCCTCAAGATCGGACAGTGACAGATTGTGACCACGCTGCTTGCCACGGCCAAGCGTGTCACTGCGGTTCAGGCGTCCCCGTGTACTCTTGTTGCGTCGCGGCTCTTCACGCGCCGCCGGCTCGGTTGGTGCCGCATGCAGCCGCTTGGGCTTGCGCGAGGCTTCCTCGCGGGCCTTGCGAGCCGTTTCCGCGGCCTCCTTCTGCTCTTCCTCAGCCTTGCGTGCTGCAACCGCAGCCTCGCGGGCCGCGGCTTCTTCCTGCTCCTTTTTCTGGCGGCGCAGTGCGGCGCGCTGGCGGAGCACTTCCGGATCCAGATTGGCGGGATCAAGGTCTTCTTCGTCAGGCTCGGGTTCAGGCTCGGGCGTGGGTTCGGGCGCCGTTTCAGGCTCTGTCACCGTCGGCGCCTCTACCGGCGGCTCGACAGGTACCTCAGGCGCAACCTCCGCCGCCGTCACTGTTTCCGTACTGGACGTCGCGGGACCTTCACCGGCAGCCTCGCTCAGCGTCTCCGCTGCAGGCGAATCCACCACATCTTCCGGTGCGCTCTCGGCCTCGTCGTCACGCTTGATATAGGTGCGCTTCTTGCGGACCTCGACGTTCACGGTCTTCTTGCCCTGTGACCCACCGGTGCGCAAGGTGCTGATCGTCTTGCGCTTGAGCGTGATCTTGCGCGGTGCATCCGTGGATTCACCGTGGTTACGCTTCAAAAAAGCCAGCAGCGTCTGCTTGTCCTCATCGGACACCACCTCATCGGCACCGTTGTGCGGCAAACCGGCGTCCTTCATCTGCTTGAGCAGACGCTCAACCGATGCATTCACGGATTTCGCCAGTTGCTCTACTGTCACCTGCGCCATTCAATACTCTCCTTTGGTACCCTGCCGACTGAAAACCACATCCGTCCTCGCAACCCGACGTCGCGTTTACTGTGCGTCTTCCTCGAACCAGGGTTTGCGCGCCGTCATAATCAATTCGCCCGCGCGCGCTTCCGTCATCTCTTCAATATCCATCAATTCGTCGACACCCTGTTCGGCGAGGTCTTCCATTGTCACCACACCGCGGCTGGCCAGGACATAGGCAAGATGGCGGTCCATCCCGTCCATGCCAATCAGATCTTCCGCCGGCTCGTTCGAACCCAGCTGCTCCTCGGACGCGATCGCCATCGTCAACAGCGCGTCCTTGGCTCTCGCCCTGAGCTCTTCGGCGATATCCTCGTCAAAGCCCTCGATAGCGGTCATCTCATCCAGGGGCACGTAAGCCACCTCTTCCAGGGTAGTAAATCCCTCTTCGACCAGGATGTCCGCAACGTCTTCGTCAATGTCCAGCTGATCCATGAAGTTCTGGATAATCTGGCCCGCTTCGGCCTCATGCTTCTCGGCCGCCTCTTCATTGCTCATGACGTTGATGGTCCAGCCGGTGAGCTCGCTGGCGAGACGAACATTCTGACCCGAGCGGCCGATGGCCTGTGCGAGATTGCCCTCGGACACTGCCACGTCCATGGTGTGGCCATCCTCATCGACAACGATGGACTCCACTTCCGCCGGCGACATGGCGTTGATGACGAGCTGGGCAGGATTATCGTCCCAGAGGACGATATCCACACGCTCATTGTCCAGCTCATTGGATACTGCCTGCACGCGCGAACCGCGCATGCCCACACAGGCTCCCACCGGGTCAATGCGCTGGTCGTTGGTTTTCACTGCGATTTTTGCCCGCGAACCCGGATCGCGGGCGGCGCTGCGAATCTGGATAACCTCTTCCGCGATCTCCGGCACTTCGATCTTGAACAGTTCAATCAGCATCTCGGGGCACGAGCGGCTGAGAATAAGCTGGGGCCCACGGGTCTCGCTGCTGATTTCGCGCAGAATGGCCCGCACCCGGTCGTTGACCCGGAATGTCTCGCGACCGACCAGCTGATCCCGCGGCAGCAAACCCTCGGCGTTGTTTCCAAGATCCACGATGACATTGTCGCGGGTGACTTTCTTCACGGTGCCAGCCACCAGCTCACCCACTCGACTCTGATACGCCTCAACCACCTGCTGACGCTCGGCATCGCGGACTCGCTGTACGATCACCTGCTTGGCTGTCTGGGCGGCAATACGCCCGAAGCTCACGTTTTCCACCTGCTCTTCGAAGATATCGCCGGGCTTCAGTGCCGGATCCTTCTCAATGGCTTCCTCGGTGGTGAGCTGCGTGCCGAGCAGTGCTATTTCGTCATCGGGAACCACAAGCCATCGACGCACGGTTTCGTAGTCACCGGTCTTGCGATCAATGGTGACCTCGATGTCGGCGTCCTCGTCGTAGCGCTTCTTGGTGGCAGTCGCCAGGGCGAGCTCAATGGCCTCGAAGATGATATCCTCGGATACGCCCTTTTCGTTGGATACCGCTTCTGCAACCAGCAGGATTTCTTTCGTCATCAGTCACCTTGCCCCAGGCCGACGCCAAGGCTACGCCTTGAGCTCTACACGTGCCTTGTCTATTTGATCAAACGGCAGCAGGTACTCGTGATCTTCTACCTGCACCACAACATCCTCGCCCTCTATGCCCTTGAGAACCCCACGAAAACGGCGCTGGCCCTCATAGGGCGTGCGCAATCTCACGTCCACCGCCTCTCCGCTGAACCGGTCATACTGCGGGAGACTGAACAGACGGCGGTCAAGGCCCGGCGATGAGACCTCGAGCGTGTAATCGCCGGCAATGGGGTCCTCGACATCCAGCACGCTGCCGACCTGGGCACTGACCAGTGCGCAGTCGTCAACGCTAATGCCGGCATCGCGGTCGATATACAACCTGAGCACACTGTGGCGCCCCTGAGACAGGTGCTCGACTCCCCATAGCTCGAAGCCCAGCGCCTCCACTGTCGGCTGCAGCAGCTGCCGCAATGTCTCTTCTCTGCTGCTCACGGATCTCCCGTCAAGCCTTTACATCATCTACGAAAAAGACGCCATATACGAAAAAGCCCCATAAAGGGGCTTTTCACGTCGCATCACTGGTATCGGAGCAAGTGATGCAAATTGGTAGCGGGGGCCGGATTTGAACCGACGACCTTCGGGTTATGAGCCCGACGAGCTACCAGGCTGCTCCACCCCGCATCAAAACACGCTCATGATAGAAACGCATACCTACTGCTACCTGCGTTACTACCCCGGAAACCGCCCTCAAGCTGCCTCCGTTGAGGTGGCGTAGTATAGGTATGCGTCGATAGCGGGTCAACCGGTTTCGACAAAAGAATCCGCCGTCGCCACACGTCGGCATGGCGCCTGCCAACTGACGACCACGAACAATCAGGATACACTTCACGCGACACAACGGTTGCTCGGATCCGCAATGCCGCCAGCATACCGTGGCCACCGGTATCGAGGGATGACGGCGGTATGCGACGATCCGTCATATTTCTGTAACAATTTGCAGGCATCCTGTCCTGCCGGGCAGTGCTGGCCAGCATTCCGACTGGAGCCCCGTCAGCAATGTCAGACTGCGTTACCTGTATCCACGGCGATTGAAAGCCAGAGGAGTTTATGACCACATACCGATCGATCCTTACTGTCTCGATCCTCAGTGCCACGCTGGCTGTCGCTGCAGCGGCACGGGAAGTCATTTCCATTGATGGATCCTCCACCGTGTTCCCGATTTCCGAGGCTTTCGCGGAAGAATTCCAGATCGAGACGCGCACGCGCGTGACGGTCGGCCTGTCTGGTACCGGCGGCGGATTCAAAAAATTCTGCCGCGGCGAAACGGACTTTACCGGGGCGTCAAGACCGATTCGCAAGGGTGAATTGGAGGAATGCCGTGAAAATGGGGTTGAGTTCATAGAGCTGCCCATCGCCATGGACGCTCTCGCCAACGTTGTCCATCCGGACAACGACTGGGCGCAATGCATGACTGTCGACGAGCTGCGTCGCATGTGGGAGCCCGAGGCCCAGGGCACGATCACCAACTGGAACCAGATACGTGACACCTTCCCGGATGCGCCGTTGCGCCTGTTTGGCGCCGGGGTGGACTCGGGCACTTATGACTATTACACGTTTGCGCTCACCGGCGTGGAGCATTACTCGCGTGGCGACTTTACCGCGACGGAGGACGATAACGTCACCGTTCAGGGCGTCTCCTCGGATCGCAATGCCTTCGGTTTCCTTGGCCTTGCCTACCTCGACGAGAACCGCAGCCGTCTCCGTGCCGTGACGATCAGACAGGAAGACGGCAGCTGCGTAGGCCCCAGCGTCGAAACTGCGCGCGACGGCAGCTACCAGCCGCTGTCACGGCCACTGTTCATGTACGTCAACGCCTCCGCCCTTGATCGGCCTGCGGTGCAGGCTTATGCCGATTACATGATGGATCCCGAGAACGGCGTATTCCTGGTTGAGGAAGTGGGCTATGTCCCACTGCCGGAAGAAGCGTTCGAAATGGGCCGTGCGAAGATCAAGGCACGCAAGACAGGAAGCTATTTCGATGGCGGCTCGGAAGTCGGCGTGATGATAGAGGACCTGCTGGCAATCGAGTAAGCTCTGACGCACCGGGGCGAGTGGTCACAGAGGCCACTCGCCTTTCTTGTTTTTGAGGCCAGGGGGACGCATGGCTCCAACCAGAATTCCAAATGCGACGGAACTGGTTGCATCGGGATTTGTCGCCCGACGCAAGCTGCTGAGTCGGGTGATGTCGGTGCTTCTTTTTCTGTGCGCCGCACTGTCCGTGTTTGTCACAACGGCAATTGTGGTGATTCTTGTCTCGGAGTCCTGGGAGTTTTTTGCCCAGGTGTCGATTATCGATTTCCTGACGGGCACCATGTGGACACCGGTGTTTGCCAATCCCCAGTTCGGCGTGCTGCCTCTGCTGCTGGCGACCCTGCAGACCGCGGCACTGGCCATGATGATCGCCGTACCGATGGGGCTGCTCATGTCCATCTACCTGAGCGAGTACGCCAACCCGAAGGTCCGGGAAATCATGAAACCGGCGCTGGAACTGCTTGAGGCGGTGCCGACCGTGGTCTACGGCTACTTCGCGCTACTGGTCATGACTCCATTCCTGCAGAAATTCATCCCGGGGCTTGCCGGCATCAATCTGCTGGTTCCGGGCATCATCCTTGGCATCATGATTCTGCCCTACGTGGTCTCGGTCAGCGAGGACGCCATGCGGGCGGTGCCCAACGGGCTCCGCGAGGGCGCCTATGCGCTGGGCATGTCCAAATGGCAGGTGGCGCTGCGCGTGGTCGTGCCCGGCGCCTTTTCGGGCATTACTGCCGCGTTCATCCTCGGCATGTCCCGCGCCGTGGGCGAAACCATGGTTCTCGCCATCGCGGCGGGACAGAACCCCAACCTGACCTTCGACCCGCGCGAAGGCGCCGCCACCATCACCGCCTATATTGTGCAGGTCAGCCTGGGTGACCTGCCCCATGGTTCGCTGGCCTACTCCACCATCTTTTCTACCGGTCTTGTGCTTTTCATCATGACGCTCGGCTTCAATCTCGCCGGGTTCTATCTGCGCAAGCGCTTCCGCGAGGCTTACTGATATGGCGTTTACCAGCAGCGGAAACCTGTCCTCGGCAGAGATGTCAACACGCGACGCCATCGGTGCCGTCAATCGCGCCAAACGCATCGACAAGATATTCGCCGTAGGCGGCATACTGGTCATGGTTATCGCCATGGGTCTGCTGTTTGCCCTCATCGGCGACCTCGTGGTGCGCGGTCTGGGCCGCATCGATTACGACTTCCTGACCAGCTTTCCGTCCCGCCGCGCCGAGCGCGCTGGCATACTGTCTGCCTGGGTCGGCTCTATCCTCGTGATGCTGACAACGGCATTTCTCGCCATCCCCGTTGGCGTGGCGGCGGGCCTGTATCTCGAGGAGTATGCGCGCAAGGGCTGGCTGTCGAATATCATCGAGATCAACGTGTCCAACCTGGCCGGGGTACCTTCAATCATTTACGGTCTGCTCGCACTCGGGCTGTTTGTGTATGGCCTGGACCTGGGCAAGACCATCCTTGTCGCCGGTATGACTCTGGGCCTGCTCATTCTGCCTATCGTGATCGTATCGACCCGGGAGGCGGTGCGCGCCATTCCGCGAGTGATCAAGGAAGGTGCCTATGGCCTCGGGGCCGACCAGTGGCAGGTCATGTGGCACTACATCATCCCCGCGGCGCGCCCCGGCATTCTCACCGGTGCCATTGTCGGCCTGTCGCGGGCAATCGGCGAGACGGCACCCATCATCACTATCGGCGCCCTGACGTTCATTGCCTTCCTGCCGCCGGCACCGGTTTCAGGGGACTTTCCGTTCATCAACTTCGACTGGCTGACCGACGGTTTCACGGTACTTCCGATCCAGATGTTCAACTGGATTTCCCGTCCGCAGGCCGATTTTCACGTCAACGCCGCCGCCACCGGGGTGGTGCTGATGGCGCTCACCCTGTCCCTGAACGGGATTGCGATATGGATCCGCTACCGTCTGCGCCGCGAGCACCACAATTGAATACACCGAATCGCCAAATCTGGAACCTGCGATGACCAATATGCCCGACAAGAGAGCTGCGGAAGCCACGACAGATGCCGACCAGCCACCCATTCCGCCCCGCAAAGAAAAAGCGCCCTTGAGAGCGCGGGTGGAAAACCTCAATTTCTACTACGCCGATGGTTTCCAGGCCCTGCGCAACGTTTCAATGCCGATTCTCGATCGACAGGTGACGGCACTCATCGGACCGTCCGGCTGCGGCAAGTCGACCTTGCTGCGCTGCTACAACCGCATGCATGATCTCTATCCGGGCAATCGTTATGAAGGATCGGTGATTCTGGAGCCGGAGGGAGAAAACCTGATCGGCCCGGATGCCGACCCGGTGCTGGTGCGTCTGCGCATTGGCATGGTATTCCAGAAGCCCAACCCCTTTCCCAAATCCATTTACGAAAACGTCGCCGCTGGCCTGCGGGTGCGCGGTGTCCGCAACCGGGCGCTCATCGACGAAGCCGTTGAAACCGCGCTGCGCCGTGCCGCCATCTGGGATGAGGTAAAAGATCGGCTGGACGGATCCGCCTACGATATGTCCGGTGGCCAGCAGCAGCGCCTGTGTATTGCCCGCGCGCTGGCCCCGAACCCGGAAATCCTGCTTCTGGACGAGCCCACGTCAGCACTGGACCCCATTGCCACGGCAAAGGTCGAGGATCTGGTGCAGGAGCTGTCGAAAGATGTGACGGTGGTCATCGTGACGCACAACATGCAGCAGGCCGCGCGAATCTCGAATCGCACGGCCTTCATGCACATCGGCCAGCTGATGGAGTTCGACGAGACCAGCAAGATCTTCACCAATCCCTCGCACCCGCGCACAGAGGCCTACATCACGGGCCGCTACGGCTGATTCGACACCCGTCAGCTTTTTTCAAGCGCTTCGCCCGGCGGTCCGGGCCGGGCATCAGGCCACCGTCACGCCATCGCAGAGATAGACGTCCTGGATGGCGTGCAGTAGCCGCACACCTTCCGCCATGGGTTTCTGGAAAGCCTTGCGACCCGTAATCAGCCCCATGCCGCCGGCGCGCTTGTTGATCACCGCTGTACGCACGGCCTGATGAAGATCGTCACTACCGGAGGCGCCGCCCGAGTTGATCAGCCCGATACGTCCCATGTAGCAGTTGGCGACCTGGAAACGGGCGAGCTCGATCGGATGATCGACAGCCAGCTCCGAATACACCCGCTCATGGGTCTTGCCGAAATCCAGCGCCTTGAAACCACCGTTCACCGTCGCCTGCTTCTGCTTGACGATATCGGCACCCACCGTTACCGCCAGGTGATTGGCCTGCCCCGTGAGGTCCGCCGACGTATGATAATCGGTCCCTTTGTCCTTGAACGCCGGATTGCGAAGATAGGCCCACAGCACCGTCACCAGGCCCAGTTCATGGGCGCGGGCAAACGCAGCGGACACTTCCTCGATCTGCCGGCGGGACTCGGGCGAACCGAAATAGATGGTTGCGCCCACGGCCACGGCTCCGAGCTCAAACGCCTGCTCAACCCCGGCAAACAGCGTCTGATCGTAATGATTCGGATAGGTCAGCAATTCATTGTGGTTGAGCTTGACCAGAAACGGAATCCTGTGGGCGTAGCGCCGACTCACTGAGGCCAGAACGCCGTAGGTGGAAGCAATGGCATTGCACCCACCCTCCATCGCCAGTTCGACCAGGTTTGCTGGATCAAAATACAGTGGGTTGGGGGCAAATGATGCCGCAGCAGAATGTTCCACCCCCTGATCGACCGGCAGAATCGAGACATAACCCGTATGCTTCAGCCGTCCATGACCGAGGATTGCCTGCAGGTTGCGCAGGACGGCGTTGGAGCGATCGCTGTCCGACAGCACACGAGAGACGTAGTCGGGGCCCGGCAAGTGCAGTTGGTCACGACCAATGCCGTGACACCTGTAGCCGAGCAGCGCGTCTGCTTCATCGCCAAGAATGCGCTCAATGTCGCTCATCGATTACCTCCCACCATTCTGACTGTCGATGTGGCCATCAAGAGTAAAAAAGTCGCCGGGAGAAATCATCCCTGTGGCCGAATTAACGCGCTGCATGCCTTTGGTCTCTCGCAGGGCACAAGCCCCCACGAAATGCATGGTGTATATTGAGAAGTGTTTGCACTACTATTCTCAGCGCTAGTTTTGTCGCGGGGAGAGGCAGGTATGAGCAACATGTTAAACGCGGTACACAAACGCATTTTTGGCACCAGCGTCATGCTTTTCTGTATGGGCCTACTCGGTGCCTGCAGTGGTGTCGACATCACTCCGGCGGCAACGGAGACATTCGCGGCCACGAACTACACGCGCTACGCCTGGCGCAGTGAGCCACTCTCGCAAACCGGCTATAGCAAGGATATGCTGGCGATAAAGAGCCCGTCTATCCGCGCCGGTGTCGAAGAAAAAATGGCGCAACTCGGTTACCGACGCGTCGACAGGGCCGAGGCCGAATTCCTTGTCGAGTACTTTGCCACCCCCGGCTACAACGATGGGCAGCTGTCGCACGGCGGATCCAACGACATGCTGTACGGGAGTTCCGTCAACCGCCAGATTGATGGCGCGTCAGCCAACAATGCCCTCGCTCTGAGTCGCCCGGTGGAGACCGGAGACATGCAGCTGGTGTTTTTTGATGCCGCGACAAACGATGTGCTGTGGCGGGTTCAGATCAGTATCGTCGTCGAGGATGCGAATCGTATTGATCATGACGAGGTGCGCAACGCCGTGGGGAAAGGCGTGTCTGCGCTCCCGCCGGTGCGGGACCTTTAATCCGCGCTTACTGTGTATGGTGCCGAAGGCGGGACTTGAACCCGCACGAGCATAGCTCACTACCCCCTCAAGATAGCGTGTCTACCAATTCCACCACTTCGGCTGGGGACGCGTATGATACAGCGCAATTTACCGTTCGGGAACGTCTCCCGACGAGGAATTTCCGTTTTCGACGGCCGTCGGGACATCCTCGTCCACCGCAGGCACGTCGGAGGTTGGGGCCTGCTCGCGAGCAGGCTGCTGCACGGACGGTGGAATGACGAGATCCAGATCATCAGACACGCGGGTCTTCTGCGTGGCGATCATGGCCAGACCGAAACTCGTGGCGAAGAACAGCGCTGCAAGCCAGGCGGTCGCCCGGGTCAGTACGTTACCACTACCGTCACTGCCAAACAGGGTCTGCGACGCGCCGGCACCGAAGGACGCGCCCATGTCGGCGCCTTTTCCCTGCTGAAGGAGAATCAGACCAATGATGGACAGTGCCAGCACCAGATGCACGATGAGTACTATTTGTTCCATACTTCCTCTGCCCTCAGGGCGTTATTCATCAGGCCGCAGCAGCGGCGCTCACGATAGTGGCGAAATCATCGGCGTGAAGTGAAGCGCCGCCGACCAGTGCGCCGTCGATATCCTCGCAGGCAAACAGCGCTGCCGCGTTCGTGGCCTTCACGCTGCCACCGTACACGATTCTCGTTCGCTCACCGCTGCCCGTGATGGACTGCAGCTTGGTGCGAATAAACGCGTGCATTTCCTGAGCCTCGTCCGCCGTTGCGGTCAGACCCGTGCCAATCGCCCAAACGGGCTCGTAGGCAATGACCAGGCCAGGTATTGATGGCAGGTCGGCGAGTACGTCACGCAGTTGACCCAACACTACCATTTCCGCTTCACCGGCCTCGCGCTCCTGCCGGGTTTCCCCGACGCAGAAGATGGGTGTCAGTCCGGCCTCAACGGACACCGCCATCTTCGCCGCAAGAAGGGAAGACGACTCCTGGTGGTACTGCCTGCGCTCAGAGTGGCCAATGATCACCCAGTCGCAGCCGAGGTCCGCCAGCATTGGCGCTGCTACCTCACCCGTGTAGGCGCCTTCCTGCATGTGGCTGCAGTCCTGCCCCCCTGCACGCAGATTGGTACCCTGGCACAGTGATGTGACCTGCTGCAGATACGCATAGGGAGGGCAGATAACGACGTCCACACCAGCAGGCAGCTTCGCCTGCGCCAACGCTTCCAGAAGCACCTGATTGGCTGCCAGACAGCCATGCATTTTCCAGTTCCCGGCGACCAGTTTCCGTCGCATCAGAAGCACCCGAACTGCAAAGGGGCGCAATAGTACCCAAGAAGGCCGGAACTGACAATAGCTGAGGTTATGCGCATGGAATCACGCGCCGATGCAGCTTTCAACCGTGCCGGCGAGACGCGAGCAAAGCGAGGCAACACGCTGCGCATCGCGCCCCTCAACCATGACTCGAATCACAGGTTCGGTCCCGGAGGGTCGCAACAGGACGCGTCCATCAGCACCCAGCTCTGCCTCGGTTTCCGCCACCGCCGTCGCAATAGCCGGGTAGTCACCGACATCACATTTTTCCCGAAGGCGCACATTCAACATGGTCTGGGGCATGCGCGTCATGCCGGCAACGAGATCAGACAGCGGCATGTCGGCGTGCGCCAATGCCCGCAACACCTGCAGCGATGCGACGATACCGTCCCCAGTGGTCGTGACGTCACTGCAGATGATATGTCCGGATGACTCACCACCGAGCTGCCATTTCTCACTTTCCATCAACTCGCGAACGTAGCGGTCGCCGACCTTCGCCCGCCTGAACTGCAGGCCTAGCTCACTGAGGGCGAGCTCGAGGCCGAGATTCGACATGAGGGTACCCACGACACCGGCGTCGCTGACGCCAGTGTGCACACGATGTCGCGCAATGACGTAGAGAAGCTCGTCTCCATCGACAATCTCTCCGCGCTCGTCCACAAAAAGCACGCGATCGCCATCACCATCGTAGGCTACGCCAAGATCGGCCCCGGTTTCCCGCACCAGGTTACACAGGGCACGCATGTCGGTGGATCCCACCGCCTCGTTGATATTGAAGCCATCCGGCTGGACGCCGATCGCACTGACGTCTGCGCCCAGTTCACCGAGTACACTCGGGGCGATGCTGTAGGTTGCGCCGTGAGCACAGTCGATTGCGATGCGCAGACCGCGCAGGCTGAAGCCCTCGGGAACCGTGGACTTGCAGAACTCAATGTACCGCCCGGCGGCATCGACCACACGCTGCACCTTGCCAATATCCCGGGAACTGACCGTCGTCAGCGGCTTTTCCAGCTCGGCCTCGATTTCCAGCTCTATAGCGTCGGGCAGCTTGGCACCGCTGGCGGAAAAGAACTTGATGCCGTTGTCGTAAAAGGGGTTGTGCGAGGCGCTGATAACGATGCCGGCGTCGGCATTGTGCGTTCGGGTCATAAGCGCGACCGCGGGCGTCGGCATTGGCCCCAGAAGCTTGACGTCCACTCCCGCGGCCACCAGACCGGCCTCAAGCGCCGACTCGAACATGTAGCCGGATACGCGGGTATCCTTGCCAATGATGACCGAACAACGCCCCGCAGAACCGGCATGACGGGTAAACACCCGACCGCAGGCCCAGCCGAGCTTGAGCATGAAATCAGGGGTGATGGGCGACTCGCCCACCTTGCCGCGTATACCGTCAGTACCGAAAAAGCGTTTCTGCATCATGACTCCACAGTTTCAAGTGCGGCCAACATGGCCAGGGCATCCGCCGTAGCCGCGACGTCGTGGACGCGCACCACCGAGGCACCCCGCTGCACGGCCAGCAAGGCCAGCGCCACGCTCGCCGGCAGGCGTTCGTGCACGTCGCGACCCGTCAATGCGCCAATCAGCGACTTGCGGGACAACCCGACCAGTAGCGGCAATCCTTCACCGGCCAGTCGCGAAAGGTGCGCCAGCAAACGCAGATTGTGCGCCACAGACTTGCCAAAGCCAAATCCCGGGTCCAGCAAAAGGCGATCACGCGATATACCCGCCGCTTCGCTGGCTGCCACACGCGCTCTGAGAAACGTCAATACCTCGTCCACGACGTCACCGTAACGTGGCGCCGACTGCATCGTGGACGGCGACCCCTGCATGTGCATCAGGCATATTGGCAAGCCGGTGTCGCGCGCCGCCTCGAGCGCCCCCTCACGCATCAGCGCGCGCACATCATTGAGCATGCCCGCGCCAAGGGCAGCAGCCTCACACATCAGCGCCGGCGAACTTGTGTCCACGGAGATAATGGCGTCCACCGATCCGGCAAGACGCTCGACCACGGGAAGAACACGATCCATTTCCGCCTGCACGCTGACCGGCTCGGCACCGGGCCGCGTGGACTCCCCCCCCACATCGATAATGGCTGCGCCGGCGTTTACCATGGCACTGGCAGCGTCGAGGGCAGCATCGGGATCCGGGCGGCCATCTGTGTAGAGACGCCCACCGTCCGAGAAGGAATCCGGAGTGGTGTTGAGCACTCCCATGATCACGGGGGCCTGGAACGACAAAAGGCGATCGGCACACTGCAGTGCCGATCGCCTCTGTGTTACAGCCATTCTGGCGGAGACATTACCTGGGAGCAGGCTCAGTGCTCACCAGCGGGTCCGCCAATCGGGCTGGCAGGCTTGCTGCTGCCGTCTGCAACGTCAACCTCGTCCGCAGCCGCAGCCTTGCCGCTGGGTCCATCCTTGTCACTGCTGTCCCAATCCTTGGGTTCGCGCGGCGGACGTCCCGACATGATGTCTTCTATCTGGTCGGCGTCGATGGTCTCGTAGAGCATCAAGGCTTCCGCCATCAGGTGCAGCTTTTCGACGTTTTCCTCAAGCAGCTTTTCTGCCGTCTGGTAGCATTCGTCGATAATCCGGCGCACCTCGGCATCGATATTCTTGGCCGTCTCGTCCGACATGGCCTGATGCGACTGCGTTGCGCTACGTCCGAGGAAGGGCTCTTCACCACCCTCGTCGTACATCAGGGGGCCCATCTTCTCGGACAGCCCCCACTGGGTCACCATCTTTCGGGCAATCTGGGTGGCACGCTGGATGTCGTTAGAGGCGCCCGTGGTAATCCCGTCCTTGCCAAGGGTCATTTCCTCGGCAATACGGCCACCGAACAGGCTGCAGATCTGGCTGACAATGTGCCGCCTGCTGTGGCTGTAGCGATCCTCTTCGGGCAGGAACATGGTGACGCCCAGAGCGCGTCCGCGCGGAATGATGCTCACCTTGTACACCGGATCGTGCTCAGGCACCAGGCGACCGACAATGGCGTGCCCTGCCTCGTGATAGGCGGTGTTGCGCTTTTCCGTTTCCGACATGACCATCGATTTGCGCTCGGCGCCCATCATGATCTTGTCCTTGGCCAGCTCGAACTGCGTCATGCCGACCGTGCGCACGCCGGCCCGAGCCGCAAACAGGGCTGCTTCATTGACCAGGTTGGCCAGATCGGCACCAGAGAACCCGGGCGTACCGCGTGCAATCTTTGACGCCTCGACATCCTCCGACAGCGGCACCTTGCGCATGTGAACCTTGAGGATCTGCTCACGACCGCGAATGTCGGGCAGTCCGACCACGACCTGACGATCGAAACGGCCGGGACGAAGCAGTGCCGGGTCGAGCACATCGGGCCGGTTTGTGGCGGCAATGACGATAACGCCATCGTTGACTTCGAAACCGTCCATCTCCACCAGCAGCTGGTTCAGTGTCTGTTCCCGCTCGTCGTGGCCACCCCCCATACCGGCGCCGCGATGACGGCCGACGGCATCGATCTCATCAATGAAGATGATGCACGGTGCCTGCTTCTTGGCCTGCTCGAACATGTCCCTGACGCGGGAGGCGCCGACACCGACAAACATCTCGACGAAATCCGAACCGGAAATCGAGAAGAACGGGACCTTGGCCTCACCCGCGATGGCTTTCGCCAGCAGCGTCTTGCCGGTACCGGGCTGCCCCGCCATCAACACGCCTCTGGGGATACGCCCGCCGAGCTTCTGGAACCGGCTCGGATCGCGCAGGAATTCAACCAGTTCCTGGACATCCTCCTTCGCTTCATCGACACCCGCGACATCGGCAAAGGTGGTCGTGATCTGATCTTCGCCCAGCAGCCTGGCCTTGCTCTTGCCAAAACTCATGGGGCCGCCACGACCGCCGGCACCGCCCTGCATCTGGCGCATGAAGAACATGAACACCGCAATGATGATGAGGATCGGGAAGCTGGCAACAAGAAGCTGAGTCCACACGCTCTGCTGCTCGGGCTCACGCCCTTCGACCTCGACGCTGTGCGTCAGCAGATCGTCCATCAGCTTGGGGTCTTCAATCATGGGCCGGGTTGTCTCGAACCGGGAGCCATCGTTGCGGGTACCCATGATGGTGACACCATCAATGACTACCTTGGACACCTGATCACGATTCACCTCCTGGATGAACTCGGAATAGACCATCCGTTCGGTCGGCGTCTGCATGTTGAAATTGTTGAAAATCGACAGCAAAACTGCAGCGATAACCAACCAGAGAAGTAAATTTTTTGCCATATCGTTCAATGCTGCTTCCTCACCAGTCCAGTGTCAGAAAAACCGAGCGGGACAGCTCCTGTCAGTAAATGTGCCCAACCATTATAGCGCAAGTTCGCCGAGTCGGCTTCCTGCCGCACGTCTGCCCCGCTTCCGCGGTGAAAACGCCGTACCTCTCCCACACTCTATATCAATCGGTGCCGGCATACCATTTTCAAGGGCCAGCGGGAGAACGGCTATTCCCGGCGGTCCCGTGCCACCAGGTACACCTCTCTGGAGCGCGGCCTTGACGCCGCGGGCTTGCGGGTAAGGACCTGGCCGAAACCGTCGCGAGCATCCCTGAGAAGCGATTCAAAGCCCTCTCCCTGGAAGACCTTGCTGACGAATACGCCACCCGGACGCAGAACCCGCAGCGCCATGTCCAGCGCCAGCTCCACGAGGTACATCGACCGGGGCTGGTCCACGGCGGGCATCCCGCTCATGTTCGGCGCCATGTCCGACAGCACGACGTCCGCACCAACGGCGCCGATCCCGGCAAGCAACTGCTCGAAAACTGCGTCCTCGGTGAAGTCGCCCTGAATAAACGCGACGCCCGCAAGAGCATCCATCGGCAGGATGTCCGACGCAATGACCTGGCCCTGGTGACCCACCAGATTTGCCGCGACCTGGGACCAGCCACCCGGTGCACTGCCCAGATCCACCACCGTCATACCGGGCCGCAGCAGGCGGTCGCGCTCCTGGAGTTCAAGCAGCTTGTAGCACGCGCGGGAGCGATAGCCCTCCCGCTGAGCGCGCTTGACGTAAGGGTCGTCGCGGTGCTCCTGCAGCCAGGCCTTGCTGGAAGATCGTTTCTTTGCCATGCGTTCAGGTCCGGCTCCGGGGTTTCCGCCCGGGATGGGGCTGGTGTAGACTGCGCGGCCCCGCCAACGGACCACAGCGTAGCCGTCGAATGACTTCCATTGATCGCCAGGAGCAGCGTCGCCTCAAGGCCATTGGCCACAAGCTCAAACCGGTACTCACAATCGCCGGAAACGGCCTGACCGACAGCGTTATCGCCGAACTCGAGCGCGCCCTGAACGACCACGAACTGATAAAGATAAAGCTCTCGGTCGGTGATCGGGATGTGCGCGATGCCCTCATCGACTCGCTGCTGGAACGCAGCCGGGCGAAAGCGGTGCAGCGCATTGGCAACACTGTCCTGCTACTTCGCCGCAGCTCGCAACCTGATCCACGGCTGTCAAACCTGATCCGCAGGCCCTGATTCGACCACGGCAGGCAGCGACGGTCGCTGTCAGAGATGCTCCACCCGGTCTATCTCATACTCGGTATCGCCGCCGGGGGCTCTCACTACAACGACATCCCCTTCTTCCTTGCCTATCAGCGCCCGGGCAATCGGCGAACTCACTGAAATCAGATTGTTCCTGACGTCCGCCTCGTCGTCACCAACAATGCGGTAAACCACCGTGGCATCCGTATCGACATTGAGCAGCGTTACCGTGGTGCCGAAAATGACTTTGCCCGTGGGAGCAATCTGGGTGACGTCGATAACCTGAGCCCCCGCCAGCTTGCTCTCAATCTCAATGATGCGACCCTCGGCGAAGCTCTGCTGCTCCCGCGCTGCGTGGTATTCGGCATTTTCCTTGAGGTCACCGTGCTCGCGGGCGTCAGCGATCGCCTGACTGATACGCGGCCGGTCCACTTTCTTGAGCCGGTCCAGCTCCTGGCGAAGCGCGGCCTCGCCCTGCACCGTCATCGGAACCTTGTTCATGGCTGAATACTCCCGTGAAGATCCTGCAGCCGTCGCACCTTGGTGTCGCCCTCCTGCTTCAATGACAGGCAGACGGCCTCGGCAGCCGCCAGCGTCGTCGTGTAGAACACCCGGTGCGCCTCGGCACTGGCGCGGATCGGGGCTGAGTCGGCAATGGCGCGCCTGCCCTCGGTGGTGTTGATAATGATATCCGCCTCGTCATTCTTGATCATGTCGACGATATGCGGCCGCCCCTCCAGCACCTTGTTCACCCGCCGCACTTCGAGTCCGGCGGCTTCCAGCGCTGTCGCCGTGCCCCGGGTCGCCGCCAGCGTGAAGCCCAGCTCGACCATCTGCTTCGCCACGGCAATGGCGCCGGGCTTGTCGACATCCCGGACGCTGATCAGCACCGTGCCACTGCGCGGCGCGGGATCGCCAGCCGCGAGCTGCGCCTTGGCAAAGGCATCGGCAAAGGTATCGCCGGTACCCATGACTTCTCCCGTGGACTTCATTTCAGGGCCGAGGATGGGGTCGACACCCGGGAACTTGTTGAACGGCAGAATCGCTTCCTTGACGCTAAAATACGGCGGCACGATCTCGCGGTCGAAACCCTGTGAGGCGAGGGTCTGCCCCACCATGCAGCGAGCCGCGATCTTGGCCAGCGACGCGCCTATACACTTGGACACGAACGGCACTGTACGCGATGCGCGCGGGTTGACTTCAATAATGTAGACGGTGTCGTCCTGCCAGGCCAGCTGCACGTTCATCAAGCCACGCACGCCCAGTTCAAGCGCCATCTGCCGGACCTGCTCGCGCATCATGTCCTGGACGTGCGCCGGCAGACTGTAGGGCGGCAATGAGCAGGCGGAGTCGCCGGAGTGCACCCCGGCCTGCTCGATGTGCTGCATGATGGCACCGATGACCACCGTTTCACCGTCGCTGACGGCATCGATGTCCACTTCGATCGCGGCGCTCAGAAAGCTGTCCAGCAGCACCGGCGATTCATTGGAGACTGACACCGCGTCATTCATGTAGCGCAGGAGATCCTCCTCGCGATAGACGATTTCCATGGCGCGACCGCCGAGCACGTAGGACGGCCGCACCACCAGCGGGTAGCCGATATTCTGCGCCGCCGCCACCGCCGCATCGACGCTGCGTACGGTCGTGTTCGCCGGCTGCCGCAGGCCGAGCTTGTCGATCATCTGCTGGAAACGCTCACGGTCCTCAGCCCGGTCGATGGCATCCGGCGTGGTGCCGATGATCGGCACACCCGCCGCCTCGAGATCCCGCGCCAGCTTCAGCGGCGTCTGTCCGCCGAACTGCACAATCACGCCTTCCGGCTTCTCCAGATCGACTATTTCCAGTACGTCCTCCAGCGTGACCGGCTCGAAGTACAGGCGGTCGGAGGTATCGTAATCGGTGGAGACAGTCTCGGGGTTGCAGTTGATCATGATGGTCTCGTAGCCATCCTCGCGCATGGCCAGCACCGCGTGTACACAGCAGTAATCGAACTCGATACCCTGACCAATGCGGTTCGGACCACCGCCGATCACCAGGATCTTGCGGCGCGAGGAAGCGGCCGCCTCACACTCCTCCTCGTAGGTGGAGTACATGTAGGCGGTTTCGGCGGCAAATTCCGCGGCGCAGGTATCCACACGCTTGTAGACCGGGCGAATGCCAAGGCCATGGCGATGGGCACGCACCTCGGATTCAGAAACGCCGAACAACACGGCAAGGCGGGCATCAGAGAACCCCTTGCGCTTCAGGCTGAACATCCGCTCACGATCAATCTGGCCCAGAGCGAGCTTTTTCAGGCCATTCTCGGTGCTCACGATATCCTCAATCTGCACCAGGAACCACGGATCGACTCCGGAATAGCCGTGCACCTCGTCTACTGACATACCGGCGCGGAAGGCATCTGCAAGATACCAGATGCGGTCACAGCTGGGGTTGGTCAGTTCGGCCACCAGCTCATCGCGCAGATCGGGGTTATCCACATCCATCATATGCTCGAAGCCGGTGGATCCGACCTCGAGACTGCGCAGCGCTTTCTGCAGGGATTCCTGGAAGGTACGGCCAATGGCCATGGCCTCGCCCACGGATTTCATCTGCGTGGTGAGACGCGCATCTGCAGTACTGAATTTCTCGAAGGCGAAGCGCGGTATCTTGGTGACGACGTAGTCGATAGAGGGTTCGAACGATGCCGGCGTAGCGCCTCCGGTGATCTCGTTGCGCAACTCATCCAGCGTGTAGCCAACGGCCAGCTTGGCAGCCACTTTGGCGATCGGGAATCCCGTCGCCTTGGACGCCAGGGCGGAAGACCGGGAGACCCGGGGGTTCATTTCGATCACCACCAGGCGGCCGGTTTTCGGGTCCAGCCCGAACTGGACGTTGGAACCGCCGGTCTCGACGCCAATCTCGCGCAGCACCGCCAGCGAGGCGTTGCGCATGATCTGGTATTCCTTGTCAGTCAGCGTCTGCGCCGGCGCGACGGTGATGGAGTCGCCCGTGTGCACGCCCATAGCGTCCACATTCTCGATCGCGCAGACAATAATGCAATTGTCGTTGCGGTCGCGGACGACCTCCATCTCGAACTCTTTCCAGCCGATCAGGGACTCGTCAATCAGCAGCTCATTGGTCGGCGAAAGATCGAGCCCACGATTGCAGATTTGCTCGAACTCGTCGCGATTGTAGGCGATGCCGCCACCGGAGCCGCCCATGGTGAAGGACGGGCGGATGATGCACGGAAGACCGATGGAGTCGAGGACCTGGTAGGCCTCCTCAAGGCTGTGGGCGAGCATGGCCCGGGGCGTCTCGAGGCCGATGCGTTTCATGGCCTTGTCGAACAGATCGCGATCCTCGGCCATGTCGATCGCCGACTTGGTCGCGCCGATCATCTCAACGCCATGGGCTGCCAGGACACCCTCGCGATCCAGGTCGAGGGCGCAGTTGAGCGCGGTCTGGCCACCCATGGTGGGCAACAGGGCGTCGGGCTTCTCGGTTTCGATGATCCGCGCCACGGTGCGCCATTCGATGGGCTCGATGTAGGTCGAATCGGCCATCGCCGGATCGGTCATGATCGTGGCGGGATTCGAGTTCACCAGGATGACGCGGAACCCCTCCTCACGCAGCGCCTTGCAGGCCTGAGCCCCGGAGTAGTCGAATTCGCACGCCTGGCCGATGACGATGGGTCCGGCACCGAGGATGAGGATACTTTGGATGTCGGTACGCTTTGGCATTGCTGGCTTCAGTCCTGCGCTGGGCGAGCCCGCATGAGCTCGATGAAGTGGTCGAATAGCGGCGCCGCATCGTGCGGCCCCGGGCTCGCTTCCGGGTGCCCCTGAAAACTGAAGGCGGGCCGGTCGGTGCGATGAATGCCCTGCAGGGAGCCGTCAAACAGCGATCGGTGGGTCACTCGCAGATTCTCGGGTAGCGCAGCGTCATCCACCGCGAAACCGTGATTCTGGCTGGTGATCATGACGCTGCCATCGGCCAGATTCTGTACCGGGTGGTTGGCGCCGTGGTGACCGAACTTCATCTTGAGCGTCCGACCGCCGCTGGCCAGTGCCAGCAGCTGGTGCCCGAGGCAGATCCCGAACACGGGGGTATCGGTTTCCAGCAAGGCCGTGATGGCCTCGATGGCATAGTCGCAGGGCTCCGGATCGCCCGGCCCGTTGGACAGGAAGACGCCGTCCGGGCGCAGCGCCAGCACCTCGCTGGCAGGCGTGGTCGCCGGCACCACCGTCAGCCGACAACCCCGATCCACCAGCATGCGCAGAATATTGCGCTTGCAGCCGTAGTCATAGGCAACCACATGCAGATCGAGAGACGCCTTCGCGGGTTCAGCGTAACCGAGGTCCCACTGCCAGCTGCCCTCGTGCCAGGTGTAGGCCTCGGTCACTGACACCTCCCGAGCGAGATCGGCGCCGGCCAGCCCGGGAAAGGCACGGGCAGCGGCAATGGCGGCATCGCTGTCGGCCGCTGCATCGCCGGTGACGATGCAGCCGGCCTGGGCACCTTTTTCCCGCAGCACACGGGTCAGGCGGCGGGTATCGATATCGCCGATGGCAACGACACCGTTATCACGCAGCCAGGCAGCGAGTGGCTGGCTGTTCCGGTAGTTGCTGGCCATCAGGGGCAGGTCGCGAATGATCAGCCCGGCGGCCCAGACACGGCTGGACTCGTTGTCTTCCGAATTGGTACCGGTATTGCCGATATGCGGGTAGGTCAACGTCACCATCTGGCGGGCATAGGATGGATCGGTGAGTATCTCCTGGTAGCCGGTCATGGCGGTGTTGAACACCACCTCTCCGACACTGGAGCCTTCTGCGCCGACGGCGATGCCGCGGAACAGGTTGCCATCTTCAAGGGCGAGTAAAGCCGGGCTGGACAATCTGACCTCCACTCTGCGACAACTGGGCGCCCGTCGAGCGGCCGCAAAAAAGCGAGATGTGTTGACGCATCTCGCTTTCCGTGAAGTCCTCCGACGCTGCGCGGGGGTGGCGCGCGCACGATTCCGGCAACTGCTCCCTGCCAGACCCGTGCACACAATTTGGGGCGCGAGTGTAGGTGATCAGGGGATTGCTGTCCAGCGATAGATGGTGAGCGGGCGCGACAATGAGGACCCACCCGGAGCCGGTCGCGGCAGCCGGGAAAACCCTGGCGAAAACAGTTGCGTCCGCGTTCGGGTTTTTTAAGATGGGGGCACCACCCCAACAACAGGGACACGCTGATCATGAGTTACTGCACCGGGAAAACCGCTGTGATTACCGGCGCGGGCTCCGGCATCGGTCGCGCACTTGCCATCGAGCTGAACCGTCAGGGGTGTGCGCTTTTCCTTGGCGACATCGACCACGCGGGTCTGGCGGCAACCGTGACAGACCTGCCCCGCAAAGAGGTGCCCGCCGATCAGCGATCGATTGATGTCGCCGACAAGAGCGCCGTTGACCGTTGGGCCAGAGAGATCAGTGAGCATCACGGTCACAGGGATCATGCCGCCATCGATATTGTCATCAACAACGCGGGGGTCGCCTACAGTTCGCGGGTCGACGCCTGTGACTATGCCGAGGTGCAGTGGCTGATGGCCATCAATTTCTGGGGAGTCGTCCATGGCACGCTGGCGTTCCTGCCGATGCTGCAGGCAGCGCCCCGGGGACACCTGATCAACATGTCGTCCATCTTTGGCGTTATCGGTGTCCCTACGCAGTCTGCCTACAACGCCTCAAAGTTCGCCGTGCGTGGCTACACCGAGTCACTGCGCCAGGAACTCAGAGCAAGCCGTGTTCACACCTGTTGCGTGCACCCCGGCGGCGTCAGGACCAACATCGCCCGCAACGGTCGCGGCGGTGAACCCGGCCTGTCAGCCGATGACAGGGCGGCGCTATTCGAGCCGCTGGCGCGCACGACGCCCGAGAAGGCTGCAGCCCGGATCATCCGGGCCATTGAGCGGCGTCAGCCGCGCCTGCTGATAGGGCGGGACGCGCGCGTCATTGACCTGTTGGCGCGACTTTTCCCGGCGCGGTATCCGCACATGCTGCCAGGGCTCGGCAGGCTGGGTCAGGCCGCAGAGTGAGCGATACCCTGCAGTGGCGCCACACGGCGGTTCTCATTACCGCCCTTATGGCAACCGGTATCGGCCAGTCGCTGG
Organism: Chromatocurvus halotolerans; assembly: GCF_004340525.1. GTDB lineage: Bacteria > Pseudomonadota > Gammaproteobacteria > Pseudomonadales > Halieaceae > Chromatocurvus > Chromatocurvus halotolerans. The sequence continues at coordinate 68,939 of NZ_SLWX01000010.1, forward strand.
TGTTTGCCATCCTCGCCCCCCTCGGGCGCGAGGTGGCACTTAGCGAGCTGCAGATCACCTCGATCATCAGCCTGTCGGCACTGGCCTTCGGCCTGGCATCACCATTCTGGGGCCGGGTCAGTGATCGCGTGGGCCGCAAGCCGATCATTATCGTCGGTCTTATCGGCTACACCATCGGCACACTGATCTTCACCTCCGTATTCTACGCCGGCCTTGCCGGCATGATTGGCGGACTCTCCCTTTATGTCGTTGCCCTGGTGGCACGCTGCGCACAGTCGCTGGTGATGTCAGCCGCGGGTCCCGCCAGCACCGCCTACGCCGCTGACCACACATCCCCGGCCGGCCGCACCCGCGCCATGGCCAAGCTGGGCACGGCGAACAGCCTGGGCATGATCCTGGGTCCCGCCGTCAGCGGCGCACTCGCGGCCTTCGGTCTGCTGGCGCCGCTTTACTTTGCGGGAGCGCTGTCAGCCTGTGCTGCCCTGCTGGTCTGGCGCATGCTGCCGATCACCCCGCCCCGCGATCGACGGAAACGGGAAGGGCCCGCCCGACTGCGCTTCAGTGATCCCCGCCTGCGCGCTTACGTGCTGACCGCAATAGCACTTTTCACCGGCTTTTCGGCCATCCAGCAGACTCTCGGCTTTCTGGTTCAGGACACGCTGGAACTGGACGGCATCGCTACCGCACAAATGACCGGCGCCGCCCTGATGGTCTCGGCCATCTTCACGTTCACAGTCCAGGTGACCGCCATGCAGTGGTTGAAGCTGCAGCCAGGGACCTTCATCCGGCTGGGGCTGCTGGCGATGCTGGTCGGCGCCGCCATACTCGGCGGCGGCAGCGCCTTTCTGTTACTCGCGGCGGGCATGGCGTTTCTGGGTGCGGGGCTCGGGCTGACCATGCCGGCCATCATTGCCGGCGCCTCACTGGCGGTCAGCGCGGACGAACAGGGGGGTGCCGCGGGGCTGATCGCCGCCTGCCCGGCGATCGGTTTCGTTGCCGGCCCCCTCTGTGGAGGACTGCTGTACCAGGTGGAGCCAGCCCTGGCACCGCTGTTTGCGGCGCTGATTTTTTTCCTTGCACTGCTGGTGCTCGCGCTGGGCCAGCGCAGCGCCCGATCAGTCGACTAGCAGGGTTTGCAATGCCCGGCGCAGCGTCTCGGGCAACGGCACCGGACGATTGGCGGGGCGCGCGACAAACACGTGTACGGAGAAGCCGCGGGCACAGGGACTGTCTTCGCCCCGGCGGAAAATCCCCACGCCGTATCGGACCGAACTGTTGCCCAGGTGATCGACGCGCAGGCCGGCGTCCAGTGCATCGGGGTAGGCCGCGGGCTTCAGGTAGTCACAGCCCGAGCTCACGACAAAGCCCACAACATTACCGCCGCTGATATCGAGGCCGCCCTCCTCAATCAGAAAGCGGTTCACCACCGAGTCGATATAGGAATAGTAGATGACGTTATTGATATGCCCGTAGATATCGTTGTCGGACCAGCGGGTATCCAGCGGATAGAAATGCCCATAATCCGCTCGCGAGCCGGCGCCCTGCTCCTTCACGCCGGATCACCATAGGCTGCACGGTAGATCGCTCGAGCATCCTCCAGTGCGAGCTCGCGGGGATTGTTCACCAGCAGGCGCTCCTGCAGCATGGCATCCTCTGCCAGACGGTCGATGGCATCCTCCCGGACGCCCGCGGCCGCCAGGGTGGCGGGCAGCGCGACATCGGCGATCAGCTCACGCAGTGCATCAATCAGTGCCTGGGTTTTCGCCTCGTCGCTGCCCGCAACGGGCCTGCCGACCACCAGCTCCGCCAGCTCCGCATACAGGCCGCTCGCCGCCGGCGCATTGAAGGCCAGTACGCTTGGCAGCACCAGTGAATTACTCAGGCCGTGGGGAATGTGATAGTGCCCACCCAGAGGATAGGCCAGGGCATGTACCGCCGCGACCGGCGCATTGGCGAAGGCCTGCCCCGCCTGCATGGCACCGAGCAGCATGGCGCTGCGCGCCTCGCGATTGCCTCCCTCGTGAACCGCCGTACGGATATTGCGCGACAGCAGGGACAGGGCGCTGCGCGCCAGATTGTCGGAAATCGGGTTTTTCCTGAGCCGCGAGGTGTAGGCCTCGATGGCGTGCACCATGGCATCAACGCCGGTCATCGCCGTTACCGCGGGGGGCAGTCCGAGCGTCAGGTCGGGATCGAGAACGGCAATGTCGGGCAGCAGCACCGGGGATGAAATTCCCGCCTTGGTCGTCTCGCCGGTGGTCAGCACCGCCACCGGCGTCACCTCGGAGCCGGTGCCGGCTGTGGTCGGCACCAGAATCAGCGGCAGGCGTCCACCACGCAGCTGCTCCACGCCATACATTGTGGCCAGCGGCTGGCGTCCATCCAGCAGCGCCGCAGCGACCTTTGCCACATCCATGGAACTACCGCCGCCAACGGCAATGACCCCGTCCGCCGCCTGCTCCCGGGCCAGGGCGACCGCGGCCTCGACCACCGACTCCGGCGGGTCCTCCCTTACCTGGTCAAACAGCACCACTTCAAGGCCCGCCGCCTCCAGCGCGTGGCACAGCGGCTGCACCAGACCGAGACTCACCAGACCGGGGTCGGTGACCAGCAGTGGGCGGCGGATTCCCAGAGGCGCACACAGTCCGTCCAGCTCCAGGGCGGCGCCCGGGGCACTGACAATCCGCGCGACGGTCGTGAACGTGTACGCTGTCATGGCGTTGCCTTCCGTTTTCAGTCCATCGTCAGCATGACCTTGCCGCGGGCGCGACGCTGGATCATGCAGTCATAGGCCTTGGCGTAGTCCTCGAGGGGGTAGATATCCGTGATAACCGGCTTCAACTCGCCGGACTCGAACATGGCCCAGAGCTCCTCGATATTGCGCAGGTTCTCCTGCGGCTCCTCACTGGTAAAGCGCCCCCAGAAGACCCCCATGATAGAGCAGCCCTTGAGCAGCGTCAGGTTGAGTGGAATGCTGGGGATGGGGCCGCTGGCAAAGCCGACCACCAGATAGCGGCCTTTCCAGGCCATGCCGCGTATCGCCGGTTCGGAAAAATCACCGCCGACCGGATCGTAGACCACATCCACGCCCTTGCCGTCGGTCAGCGTCTTGATGGCGTTCTTGAGATCGACCTCACTGTAATTGATAACCTCATCCGCGCCCAGCTTGCGGCACAGCTCCAGTTTCTCGTCGCTGCTGGCCGCTGCGATCACCCGGGCACCCATGTGCTTGCCCAGCTCGACCGCGGTGACGCCCACGCCACCAGCCGCGCCCAGCACCAGCAGGGTCTCGCCGGGCTGCAGGTTGGCCCGCTGCTTCAGCGCGTGGTAGGACGTAAAGTACGTCACCGAGACCCCTGCCGCCTGAACATGGCTCAGCGCTTCGGGCTTGCGGAAAACACCGTTTTCGTTCACCGCAATCCGCTCGCAGAAGGCGCCCACGCCGGCCATGGAAATCACGCTTTCGCCGACGGAAAAGCGGGTCACCTTGTCGCCCACTGCGCTGACTACGCCGGCGCACTCACCGCCCGGGATGAACGGCAGATCCGGCTGCATCTGGTACTTGCCCTGGATGATCAGCACGTCCGGAAAATTGAGGCCGGCGGCTTTCACGTCGATCAGAACATCGTGCTCCCCGAGCTCCGGCTCCGGCCAGTCCGTCACCAGGTCCAGCTTTTCGGGACCGCCATGTTCCCTGCATACCAACGCTTTCATCGTTTTTCCCCTGCGCTACCGCGCTGTCGCTGAATGAAGAAACAGCGCCCTGAAGCGCCGTCTGTCGGGTTTATCGGGGCTCAGGCTACCTCGAACAGGCCCGCGGCCCCCATACCGCCACCGACACACATGGTAACCACCACATATTTGACGCCCCGGCGTTTACCCTCGATCAGCGCGTGGCCGATCATGCGTGAGCCACTCATGCCGTAGGGATGGCCAACGGAAATGGCGCCCCCATTGACATTCAATGTGTCGTTATCTATGCCGAGCTGATCACGGCAGTAGATGACCTGAACCGCGAACGCCTCATTCAGCTCCCACAGACCGATATCGCCCACCGACAGGCCGTGCTGCTTGAGCAGCCGGGGCACAGCGAACACGGGGCCAATGCCCATTTCGTCCGGCTCACAGCCGGCAACAGCCATGCCACGATAATAGCCTAGGGGTGTCAGCCCGAGTCGCTGGGCCTCGCCCGCCTCCATCAGCACCTGGGCAGACGACCCGTCGGAGAGCTGTGAGGCATTGCCGGCGGTAATCGTGCCGCCCTCGATCACCGTTTTCAGGCCCGCCAGTCCCTCGGCCGTGGTTGCGCGCAAGCCCTCGTCGGCAGATACCGTCGCCTCTGCCTCTGATTGCTCACCGGTTTCCTTGTTCCAGACAATGCGCGTGCAGGTGACCGGGGTCAGCTCATCGTCAAAACGTCCCGCTTCATAGGCGGCCGCCGTGCGCTGCTGTGACTGCAGGCCGTACGCATCCATCTGCTCGCGGGAAACGCCGTAACGCTTCGCCACCACTTCCGCCGTCTGCAGCATGGGCATGTGGATATCCGGATGCATGGCGACCAGTTCGTCGTCCACCATGCGATGCACGTTCATGTGCTCGTTCTGCACCAGCGAGATGGACTCGAGGCCGCCGGCGACCGCGCAGGTCATGCCGTCGTGCAGGATCTGCTTGGCCGCGGTGGCAACGGCCATGAGTCCGGATGAGCACTGGCGATCCAGCGTCATCCCGGGAACCGAGACCGGCAGGCCCGCGCGCAGCGCAATCTGGCGGGCGACGTTCTGTCCCGTCGAGCCCTGCTGCAGTGCGCAACCCATGATCACATCCTCTACCTGTGCCGGATCGATACCCGCGCGGCGCACCGCTTCAGCGACAGATGCCGCGCCCAGGGTCGCGCCCGGCAGATTGTTGAACCCGCCCCGGTAGGCCTTGCCAATCGGGGTGCGGGCGGTCGATACAATGACAGCTTCTCTCATGATGTTCTCCTTGTCGCGGCGCCATCGCCGGCGTGATTCAGTCCAGCTTGATGCCCAGACCCTCTGCGGCCTTGCCGATCATTTTCCCGGTCTGCTCAAAACCCGCCTTGAGGGCACGCTCGCCATCGCTTGCCGCAATGGCATCCCAGTGCGCCGCAATGCCCTCGGGCGTCTGCTCTTCGGGTGACAGCCACAGGCCATCGCTCTCGACAATCCGGGCCACGGCAAAGCTGCCGGCGCCAGCAGCCAGAATGGTGTGCGTGGGCGCGTCTTCGCTGACCAGGTAGAGTACGGCGGGCGTGACGGTTTCCGGGGTCAGCAGCTCAAAGGCCTTTTCCGGCATCAGGCCCTCGGTCATGCGCGTGCCTGCGGTCGGCGCCAGGGCGTTGACGCGGATGTTGTACTTGGCGCCCTCCTGAACGAGGGTGTTCATCAGCCCGACAACCCCCATTTTGGCAGCACCATAGTTGGTCTGCCCGAAGTTGCCGTAGAGACCGGACGACGATGTCGTCACGACAATGCGGCCATATTCCTGCTCCTTCATGATGTCCCAGACGGCCTTGGTGCAGTAGACCGTGCCCATGAGGTGCACATCGACCACCAGCCGGAAATCCTCCATGCTGCCCTTGCTGAAGCTCTTGTCGCGCAGGATTCCGGCGTTGTTGACCAGAATGTCGATACGGCCCCACTGGTCCATGGCCTGGGCCACCATGGCCTTCACTTCCTCTTCCTTCGCCACGTTGGCGCCGTTGGCGATCGCCTCACCGCCGGCGGCCTCGATCTCGGCGACGACAGCATGCGCTGCGTCACTCGAACCGCCGGTGCCGTCCTTGCTGCTGCCAAGGTCATTGACCACGACCTTCGCACCGCGCTTCGCCAGCTCGATGGCGTGGCAGCGCCCCAGGCCCTGGCCGGCACCGGTCACGATAGCCACTTTACCGTCATATCGAATCGTCATTCCTGCTTCCTCTTGTTCGTTGATGCCTGCTTCAGGCGCATACCACCATGGACAGCCATTCTGCCGCCAGGGCCGGCGTCTCCTCGCCCTCAATCTCCACCGTCACGCTCGACTTGATCAGGAAGCGATTGTCATCCTTCTGCGTGACATCGAGAATTTCGGAATGCACGCGCACGCGCTTGCCCGCGCGCACCGGCGCGAGAAAACGCACTTTGTCGAAGCCGTAGTTGATACCCATCACCATGTTCTCGGGGAACACGCCCTCTTCCTCGCTCATCTTGACCAGCATAGACAGCGTGAGGAAGCCGTGGGCAATCGTGCCCCCGAAGGGGGTCTGCGCCGCGCGCTCCTCGTCGATGTGAATGAACTGGTGGTCCTCCGTGCAGTCGGCAAAGGCATTGATGCGTGCCTGGTCTATGGTGACCCAGGGGCCGGGCGGAAACTTCACGCCCTTCTGCTTCAGCATGTCAGCCTTGGGCACTGTCGTTACTGCCATTGTCGTTATCTCCGTGTTGTCATAAAGGGTTCGCCTCAGGTCCGGACCTTGGCCGGGCCACCGGGACTGGCGTCAGCCATCCCGGAATGTGGCGTTGACGTCCTGTTGTCCAGCGTATTTTTTCAGCTCGTTGCGGCCCACAACCATACGGTGCACGGCATCCGGACCATCGGCGAGGCGCAGCGTGCGCTGCGCCATGTACATACCCGCCAGCGGTGTATCCTGGGAAACGCCGAGTCCGCCAAACATCTGTATCGCCTCGTCGACAATGCGGATGGTGACGTTGGGCACGACGGTCTTGATCATGGAGATCCACACCCTTGCCTCGCGCGGGTCGACGTTGTCCATCATCCAGGCCGCCTTGAGCGTCAGCAGACGCGCCTGCTCGATATCCATGCGCGCATTGGCAACGATGTCAATGTTGCCGCCGAGACGGGCCAGCGGCTTGCCGAAGGCCACCCGTGTCGTCGCGCGCTCGCACATGAGCCGGAGGGCCTTTTCCGCCGCGCCCAGGGCACGCATGCAGTGATGTATGCGTCCCGGCCCCAGGCGGCCCTGGGAAATCTCGAAGCCGCGGCCGGCACCGAGAATGATGTTGTCCTTAGGCACCCGCGCGTTATTGAAGCGCAGGTGCATATGGCCGTGCGGTGCGTCATCCATCGAGAACACCTGCATTGGCCGGATGATCTCAACACCGGGATTGTCCAGAGGCACGAGGATCTGCGACTGCTGCTGGTGCTTCGGCGCCTCCGGATCCGTCTTGACCATGACGATCATGATCCTGCAGCGCGGGTCACCGGCGCCGGAGATCCAGTGCTTCTCGCCGTTGATTACCCACTCGTCGCCCTCCAGAACTGCGCTGGTGCTGATGTTGGTCGCGTCGGAGGAGGCAACGCCCGGCTCGGTCATGGCGTAGGCCGAACGGATTTCACCCGCCAACAGCGGCTCAAGCCACTCAGCCTTCTGCGCCTCGCTGCCGTATTTGTGCAACACTTCCATATTGCCGGTGTCCGGCGCCGCACAATTGAACACCTCCGCCGCGATGTGCGACTTGCCCATCTCCTCGGCGAGGTAGGCGTACTCTACCGTCGTCAGGCCAGAACCGTGCTCTCCGTCCGTCAGGAAGAAGTTCCACAGACCCTGTGCCCGGGCCTCGCGCTTGAGTCCCTCCATGATCTCGATCTGACGATCAGTGAACTGCCATCGGTCCCCCACCGCGATTTGCGCCATGTATTCCGCCTCGACCGGCTCAATGTGCTCGCTGATGAATTGCTTTACCCGCTCGAGCAGCGGCGCCACTTTCTCTGAAATGCCAAGATCCATCGTTGTTACTCCTGGGTTGTTCCGTTTGTCAGGTGGGTCGGCTTCGGGGACGCCGATGAGGCACCGGCCGCAAGCAGGTCGGAATACCGGGATTTCAGCTCCCGCTTGAAGATCTTCCCCGACGCGATTCGTGGCAGTGGCTCATGGGTGAACCACACATGTCCGGGCAGCTTGAAAGCCGCCAGATGACCGTGGAGATGTTCGTGCAGGGCGGCCGGGTCAAGTACGCTGTTGGGCTGCAGCACAATGACAGCTCCCACTGCCTCGCCCAGACGTTCGTCGGGCAGACCGAAAACGGCAACCTCGAACACCGCCGGGTGCCGATAGATCGCCGCCTCGACCTCGAGACAGCTGATGTTCTCCCCCCCGCGGATGATGATTTCTTTCTTGCGATCGACGATGTAAAGAAAGCCGCTGTCGTCGAGATAGCCAATGTCGCCGGTGTGAAACCAGCCGTTGCGGAAGGCCTCAGCGCTTGCCTCGGGTCGATTCCAGTAGCCGCGGCAGTTGGCCGGTGAGCGGATGCACACCTCGCCGTGCTCACCCGCAGCCAGCTGTCGCTGCGAATCATCGAGGATGGCAATATCGGTCACGGCAGGCACCGTCCGCCCGGTGCTGTGGGGATTGGCCAGGTAGAAGGCACCGCTGTTCACCGCGCCCAGCGCGTTGGTCTCGGTCAGACCGTAGCCGATGCCGGGGGATGACTTGCGAAAGGCGTCCTGGATCTTGCCCACCTGGTCCGGAGGCCGCGCTGCACCGCCGGCGAAAATCTCCGTCAGCGAGGAAAGATCGCGGCTCGATTTTCGCGCCGCCGCCTGCAACTCCGCCGACATGGTTGGCACACCGGTAAACCAGGTCACCTTTTCCACCTCGATCAGGCGCAGCGCTTCCTCGACATCCCACTTGTACATGATGACCAGCTTGCGGCCGGTAATCAGGGACAGCAGAAAGGCTGAGTGGCTGGCAGTGCAATGGAACAGGGGAATGGTCAGCAGGCCGCAGGCCGGTAGCGATGGCGCGTCTTTCGCCGACGGCGACAGCGTCTTGGTGACCGTACCCATGAGTATCCAGCTGTAGAGTGCCGACAGAATACCGCGGTGTGAGGACAGCGCGCCTTTGGGGTGGCCGGTAGAGCCCGAGGTATACATGATGGTGGCGTAGTCGTCCGGCGCTACCGCAATCTCGGGCATTGCCGCACCGGCGCGAGCGGCGACAACATCGGCAAACGGGGTGGCCGTGACCTCGAGCCCGCTGCAGTCATCAATCCCGATCAGGCGCAGCGCCAGCGGCTGCACCAGCGGCGCCAGTCGCCCGACACGGACCCGGTCAGCCACCACAAGACGTGCGCCGCTGTCGCGAAGTCCGTAGTCGAGTTCCTCCGTCGTCCACCAGGCGTTCATTGGCACAGCCACCGCACCGATCGACAGCACGGCCATGAAGCTGATCATCCACTGCGGATTGTTGCGGCTGAGGATTGCCACGCGATCGCCGGGCGCAACGCCGTAATCCTCACGCAGCGCCGTCGCCAGCGCTGCCGACTGTGACCAGGCCTGCGCATAGGTCAGCCGCTCGCCCTGGTAGACAGCGAACTCTTTCTCGGCATGACGCCGCATGAGCTGGAAATACTGCCCCATATTGACAGGCATTGCAGCGTAATTACGATACTCGACGCCATCCACTTCGGCGGTATTCAGTGCGAAGGGCTGCCCGGGCGCCGTCAGACGGGCGACCTCTTCCTCGAAGGCGACCAGCTGCGGATGCAGTGGCATCAGAAACCGCTCAGGCGCGCGAAGCGGTCGAGGTGATAGTTGTAGTCACCGAACTGGTGTTGAAGCACCCGTGCACGCTTGATGAAAAAGCCGATCTCGTGCTCGTCCGTCATGCCAATGCCGCCGTGCATCTGTATTCCTTCATTGGTCGAGAGCGTCGCCACCTCGCACAGCTTGGCCTTGGCCGCGCTCGCCAGCAGGGGAAGCTCCGGATCTTCCGCGTCGATCGCCTGCAGCGCCTGCAGCACAATGGAGCGCGAGAGCTCAAGCTCGGCGAACAGGTGCGCGGCGCGATGCTGCAGACCCTGGAAGGATCCGATGACCCTGCCGAACTGCTTGCGCTCGCCCAGGTAGGCAACGGTGCGCTCGAACGCCTCCGTGGCCAGCCCGAGCAGCATCGCCGACAGGCCGATCGAGGCAATGTCCAGTGTGCGCGACAGCCCCGGCCAGGCGGCTCCGATATCGCCAATGACGTTGTCGCTGTCAACGTGTACGTCATGCAGCGTCAGCACGCCGACGTTACGCGAATCGACCAGGTGGCGACGCTCCACATGCACACCCGGCGCGCCGGCCTCGACCAGGAAAGCGCTCAGACCGTGCTCAGCGCCGGGCCGCCCCTCGCTGCGCGCAATCACGATAAAGGCATCGGCGACATGGGCATCCGTCACCAGGCACTTGCTGCCTTCCAGGATGACATGTTCACCGTGCCGAGTGGCACGCAGGGCCGTGCGCAGTGGCGCATGATGGGCGTTCTCCTGCAGTGCCAGCGTCAGAATCTTCTCGCCGCTGGCGATTGCCGGCAGCCAATGTTCTTTCTGTGCCTCGGTGCCAAGCTCCGCAAGCGCCGTGGCAGCCACCAGGACACTCGACTCCAGGGGCGACGCACTGAGATTGCGCCCCGCCTGCTCCAGCACCAGACCGAGGCCGGTGTAGCCATAGCCCAGCCCGCCGTAGGCTTCCGGGATGGCAATTCCCGCCCAGCCCATGTCGGCCATATCCCGCCACACTGCGGGGTCGAATCCGGTCTCATCGTCACTATCGCGCAGCTTGCGCAGGTGTGACACCGTTGCCCGGTCCGCGAGAAAGCCCGCGGCGGCATCCTTGAGCATTACCTGATCTTCATTCAATACCAGCATGTCTTTTCTCCGCTGATCGCCGGACTCACGCGTCCGGCAGGCCAAGTACGCGCTTGGCGACAATGTTCAGCTGCACCTCGCTGGTACCGCCCTCAATGGAATTGCCCTTGGAGCGCAGCCAGCTGCGCGCCGCCTCGCCACCGCGATAGACATCACCTTCCCAGCCCAGGGCGTTCTCACCGCCCACGGCAACGTTCAGCTCGTTTCGACGCTTGTTCAGTTCGGTGCCGTAATACTTGAAAATTGACGACGCAGCGCCGAGACCCTGGCCGGCCTTCACTTCATCGCCGACCCGGGCCATGGTGGCGGCGAAGCAGCGCGCGTCGAGCTGGTACTGGGCAATGGACTGGCGCAGCGCGCTGTTGTCGAGGCGACCCTCTGCATCCGTACCGACGGTTTCGAGTGCCGTTTTACCGGGCGAGGGACCACTGCTCGCGCCGAAGCCGGAAATCATTTCCCGCTCATGGGTCAGCAGGTATTTCGCGATCGCCCAGCCCTTGCCCTCATCGCCGACGCGATTTTTCTTTTCCGCGCGGACGTTGTCGAAAAAGGTCTCACAGAAGGGAGAGGAACCGCTGATCAGGCGAATCGGGCGGGTGGTCACACCCGGCGACGCCATGTCGAAGAGCACAAAACTGATGCCCTCGTGCTTGGACCCACTGTTGTCGGTGCGCACGAGGCAGAATATCCAGTCTGCCTTGTTGGCGTAGGAGGTCCAGACCTTCTGGCCGTTGATCGTGTAGTGATCGCCGTGGTCCTCGGCGCGGGTCTGAAGGCTGGCGAGGTCCGAGCCGGCATTCGGCTCGGAATAGCCCTGGCACCAGCGGATTTCGCCACGACAGATCGGCGGCAGGTGTTCCTGCTTCTGCTCCTCATTGCCGAACTTGAGAAGCGCCGGTCCCAGCATCGAGATCCCGAAACTGTCCAGTGGACGCCGCGCGCCGATACGGGCCATCTCCTCCCGAAGCACACGCTGTTCCTCCGCATCCAGGCCACCGCCACCGTACTCCCGTGGCCAGTGAGGTACGGTCCAGCCGCGCCCGGCCATACGCTCACACCAGAGCTGCTGATCGGGGTGGGCTACCTCGGGGTTGCGCCCACCCATGTAGTAGTCTTCAAAGCTTTGCACAGGCTCGCGCATGGTCGGCGGGCAGTTGTGTTCAAGCCACTCGCGCGCCTCGGCGCGGAATTGCGTCAGGTCGGTCACGGCAATGCCTCTTTTCACGTTCTTCCACAATTTTGAACATACAGTATGTTTTGCTGTCGCTCAAGTATTCCCCGGTGGCGACACACAGCCCGCTCTCGAAACACCGGCATGGATTGCAGTATGATGCAGGCCCATGCACTTCGCACCGGCGACCCCCATGACAGGCCTGAAGAAACCCGATCGCAAGCAGCTGGAAGCATGGCTTGCCGACTCCCACGTGACCTTCGATCACTGCGGTGATTGCGAGGGCCTGCACCTCGCGGCCCTGCAGTCTGTGGACGGCGTGATAGACAGCCGGATCTTCCTTGAGCACTGGGGCATCCTGTTCACCACGGAACTGGAGATACGCCCCATGGCCATGCTGGCTGTCTGCGCCGATCTGGGCCGGCTCAACATGAATTACCCGACGCTGAAGGTGTTCCTCGATATCGTTGACGATGCAACACCGCAGCTGGTGATCGCGGGCACGCTGCCGATGGGGGCGGGTCTCAGCGAGGCCCAGTGTGCTCACTTTGTGTCCACGACCATGGAAGGAACCCGCGAGCTCGCGGCCGAATGCCTGGCACTGGACTACCTGTTCCCGGAGGGAAAGAGCGAGCGAGCGCCGCCGAGCCGCGCATTGCACTGACGGGTCATCCAGGGGGCCACGCGTCGCGGCGCTCTGTCTGCATCAGCCAGCGCCGCTTGCGCGCGAGCAACAGCGTCGCCAGCAGGCCGAACAGACCAAACCCCAGCAGTGATGGGGCGAAACCGAAGGCGTCCGCCAGCGCGCCAAGAATGAACGCGCCGACAGCGGGCGTGCCCATCGCCAGCACTGTCCAAAGACTGAGCACGCGGCCGCGGAAGCTGTCGTCCACACGCAACTGCGCCAGCGCCTGACAACCTGTGCCTACCATCGTTGTGATCATGCCGACCGCCATCACCAGCAAGCCCACTGCCACCGTTCCCGGCAGGACGTAGATCAGCATCAGTGCCAGTGACCCCACCACCAGGCTCCCGATCACAATGGACAGCAGTTGGGTCTCATTGCCGCTTTGCCGGGAAATAATGAGACCGCCGACAATCGACCCCACGCCCGCGCAGGCGGTCAGAATGGCAAGTGTGGATGCGTCGCCGCGCAGGAGCTTGCCCGACAGCGCCGGCAGCAGCTCGATCGCCGTGCGTCCGAGCATGCCGTTGATCAGCGTGAATGCGAGGATCAGACGGATACCCCGGTGCTGCCTCGCGTAGCGCAGTCCCGCTGCGAGTTCAACGCCCATGGAACGCGAAGCACTGGCATGCGCCGCCTTCCCGACACGCAGGGAGAGCATGACCGGCAGCGTCGCGAGAAAAAGCAGGCTGGACGCCAGAAACGCCCAACCCACTGAAACCACGGCAAGCAGACCCGCACCCGCCGCTGGACCGACAATTCTTGAGGTATTGAAGACAATCGCCGAATAACCAATGGCGCTGGGCAGCGCATCGCGGGTGACCAGCCTTGGAATCAATGCCAGGCGAATCGGTGTGTGCGCTGCCGTGGCTGCCCCAAGCAGCACTGCGAGACAGAGCAACACCGACAGGGAAAACAGGCCAAGCGCCAGTGTCAGCGCCGTGCCCGCGGCAATTGCCGCCTGACAGGTCAGCGTGACGAGCAGCCCGTTGCGTGGATTGATCCTGTCGGAAACGATGCCGAATATCGGCGATAGAACAAAGGTGGGCAGAAGCATGAGGCTGGCGACCACACCCACCCAGAACGCGGATTCAGTCAGGTCCCAGGCGCTCCAACCCAGCAGGAAACGCAGGAGCCAGCCGGCGAATGTGGAAAAACAGCTGGAGACGAAGTAACGTCGGTACAGCGGCTCAGCAAACGCAGAACGGTGCCGGGATGACTCGCTGGCGTCCGGAGCGATCAATGCAGTACCTGAAACCCATCCTGAAAGGGAACGGGACATTACCGGCAATGACGGCAGGGCGCAAACCGTAGCCAGGCCAGATGCCGAGACACCCCGCGGCGAGGGCACCATCAGTGCCGACGCTATCTGACGATACAAGGAGACCCGCATGACTGACAACACAGCCTTCAATCCTGACGCGATTATTCGCAAGGTCAGATGGGTGATCACCGATCCCGGCGGTTATTTCCGACAAATGCCACGCAGCGGCGGTTTCGTGGAGCCCATGGTGTTCATTGCGATCATGGCCGCCGTGCTTGGTGTTATCTCCGCCGTATGGGCCTTGTTCGGGGCTACCACGGGAGTCGTGGCCGGTGGTTTTTTTGCCGCGCTTATCATTACGCCGATCGCCGCGGTGATCGGCGCCTTTATCGGCGCCGCCATCCTGTTCGTGATCTGGAAGCTCATGGGCTCGGGTGAAAACTACGAGACGGCCTTCCGCTGCCAGTCCTCGGTGGCCGCCATCTATCCTGTCGTCGGCATCGTTTCCATCATTCCTTATGTCGGCAACATTCTTGCCATTGCCTGGGGCGCTTTCCTCATGATCGAGGCCAGCGTTCAGGTCCATGGACGCTCGCGCAAACTCGCCACCACCGTATTCGGCATACTCGCCGTGCTGCTGATCCTGTCCAATACGGCAGGTGAACGCGCGTCGCGGCAGATGGCCGAGCGAATGGAAAACATGGGCTCGGAGTTCGAGGGTTACGAAGAGATGTCGCCAGAGGAAGCAGGCCGCAAGATGGGTGAATTCCTGCGAGGCATGGAGGAGGCACAGAAGAAAAACAACTGACCCTGCCGCATGGGCGGGGCAGTCCGCTCCCACCCTCCCGACCATCCGGGATCAGCTGGCTGATCCCGGCTCCGCCTCCAGCGCAAGACGACACAAACCGCAAACCCTGCCGGCCCCGGTGGCAAATCGGCAGGTGGTCACTCTTGACAGCGACCTTAATTGGGATTATTTTCCCATTCTGAGAATCGCGCGTTCATTGCACACCCGTGATGACATTCGTTAGAGAAGCCCGGCAGGGCCATCAGGAGATGAACCATGAAAACGACAAGCACCGGTAAACCCGTCATGACCGCCAGCGCCCTTGCACTGGTCCTGACTGCCTGCGGAGGCGGCGGTGGCGGTGGCGGCTTTGTCGGCAACACGGCCACGGAGTCGGTCACCGGTGGTGGCAGCACCAGCAGCGTCGGCCAGAGCACCACAGGCACCATTGACGGCTTCGGCAGCATTTTCGTGAACGGTGTCAGGTTTGAGACCGATGACGCCGAGGTGCTCATCGACGGCGAGAGCCGCGGCGAGGACGCGCTCAGTGTGGGCATGGTCGTTACCGTGCAGGGTGAGATCAATGACGACGGTGTCAGCGGCACCGCACAACGCATTCTTTACGACGACGAGCTGACCGGACCGGTTACCAGTATTGAGTACAGCCCGGACGGCGATGCACTGCTCATGCGCGTTCTCGGGTTCGCCGTGATCGTCGAGCGCAACGGCACGCGCTTTGACGACACGACCTTTGACACCCTTGCCGTGGATGACGTGGTGGAAGTCTCCGGCTTTATCGGCCAGGGCAACCGGCTGCGCGCGACACGGATCGAACGCAAATCGCGCTTCCAGCCCGGCCGCACAGAAGTGGAACTGAAAGGCCGGGTGCGAAACCTCACCGCCACCACCTTCACCCTCGGCGAGCTCACCGTGGACTACAGCAATGCAGAGCTGGACGATATCGACAGCGGCGGGCTCGAGGACGGGCTGCTTGTGGCAGTTGAAGGCACGTTGAATGGCAGCACCATTACGGCCAGTGAGGTGGAAGGCGAGGATGAGCCCAACCGCGGCGGGCGTTTTGCCGAGGGCGAAGCGGTGCGTCTTCACGGCAGTGTGTCCCGCTACGTGAGCAACGCCGATTTTCGACTCAACGGCACACCGGTGGATGCGTCATCGGCAGGTTTCAGTCCCGCCGACCTCACGCTCTTCAACGGCGCCGTAGTGCAGATAAACGGCACCTGGAATGGCAATGTGCTGGTCGCAGACGCAGTCGAGGCCCGCCGCGGGAGAATCAAGCTTGAAGCCAGCGTGGATGATGTCGATGCCGGCGCCGGTGAAATCAGTCTGCGGCTGTTCTCCGGCACAGTCGACGTTCTGGTAGACGCTCGCACCCGATTCGATGATGAAACCGACCAGGTCAGGCGTATGACCCTGGCCGATGTTCGCAGCGGTGACTTTCTTGAAATCGAGGCTTACCTGTTGGGAGATCGACTGATTGCCACGCTGGTGGACCGGGATGACCCCGACGATGACGTGATCAGGGCACCCGTTGAATCCTTCGTGGCAAATTCGGAAATCACGCTTCTTGGCATCACCTATCAGATCGGCGATACCGACTACGAAGATGCGGATGACAACACGGTGGATGCCGACAGCTTTTTCAGTCTCCTCCAGATCGGTGATCTGGTTGAAATTGAAGACAAGGAAGACGCCGACGGCGTGGCCGATGACATCGAGCTCGAAGACCGGCTCCGGCTGGAGGGGACTCGGGAGTTCGGCTGTGGCTTCGAGGATGACAGCAGCAGCTGCGATGATTCAGTCTTCGATGACGAATCATCGGACGACACCTCCGGGGATGACGATCTCGACGAGAGCGACTCGCTGGACGATGTCACCGACGATGATTCCCTGGACGATGACGTGACCGGTGACGACCTCTCCGAGGACGACATCGACGATGCAACAACAGACGAGACTGATGGCGACACAACGGATGAGGAAGAGGCCGACGACGGGATCTGACCCATCCGCCTTCCGGGTCTTAGCAACGGGGCCCGGGATGCCGCGACCCGCTCGGAGTGTGCTAACGTGCGTCGTTATTCACTCATCGGCGGCACTTGATCGGGCATGACAGCGGCGGGTCAAAAAGACGGGGACCGGGCAGCGCTGGAGGCCCTGCAGGCAGATATCCAGCAGAAGCGCTTCGCTTCTGCCCTGGAGCGCAGCCGTGAAATCCTTGAGGATGACACTGATGCGGGACCTGCAGTCTGGGCGCTATGCGGCAAGGCACTGGAGGGGCTTCAGCGCAATGACAACGCGCTGTCCATCTACCTTCAGGGCCTTGAGAAATACCGCGACAATGCGCGCCTGCATCTGTACGCCGGACATGCCCTGACCCGTGCGGGTGAGTCACGACAGGCCGTTCATCACTTCCATCAGGCTCTCAGGATCAGTCCCTCGCTGCTGGATGCCTACCGGGGGTTGCTGAACTTCGAGGCCGTGCACCCGGACAGCCGGGACACCGCGCGCATTCTCTCGGTAGCGTTGAACGAGTCCCGCAACGAGATGGATCGTGCACGTGCCTGCTTCCTGCTGGGTCAGATTTCCGTGGATGCCGGTCGCGACGATGTCGGCTTTACCTTTTATCGCCGTGCCAACCACCTTGTCGGCAATGGCTTCAGTGCCCGGCAGCGACAGTTCATGGTCCCGGCCTCCACGCTGGCGATCAACCGACAGCATTTCCGTGGCCCGGAGGGCAGAAAGCTCCCCGGCGAGAGCTGTCCGGCCATTATCATCGCGGGACTGCCGCGCTCCGGGAAAAGCCTCGTGGAATCGCTGCTGGCAGCGGATGTCCGCATTCTGCCCGGGGGCGAGCTGGCGTTTGTTCGCCGCTTTGTGTCCGACCTCGACACCTCAAAGAATATTGCCGATCTTGCTGAGGACCTTCGCCGCAGGGCCACGCAGAGTCCGCATGGCTCGCCGCTCGCGCGCCGCTACCTCGATTATGCACATCGCGCACGGCCCGATCACCCGCCGCGTTATGTCACGGACACCTCACCGGCCAATCTGCGACGCATTGGCTACCTGTCACTACTGCACCCCGATGTACCGATTGTCTTTTGTCGGCGGAATCCACTGGACCTGGCTGTCGCCCTGTATTTCAAGCATTTCAAGACCGGCCACGGCTACAGCTACAGCCTGGGGACGATAGGCAGGGCTATTGCCAGATCAGAAAGGCTAATGGCGCACTGGCTGCGTGAATTACCCAACCCGATGGCCACGGTGCATTACGAATCGCTCACCAGGGATCCCACCGGAGCGCTGCAGGCACTTGCCCGGGATCTTGAACTCGATATCCATGTCGGCCATCCGGCAGCACCTGATGGCCCTTCTGCAACGCCGGAATCCGAATGGCGTCTTTTCACCTCACGCTCAATCGATTCCCACGGCAGCATCCGGCCCGACCTGATAGGCTTTGGCGCTCGCTTCCAGCGGCAGATGCAGGCCGCGATGACTGCGTACAAGGAGGACTATGCAAACGCCCCTCGCATCGAAGTTTGACCACTGGATACGCCAGGACTTCCGCGACATGAATACCGCGCTGGAGGAGCTGTACTTCGCCCAGGAGAATCGGGACAACCTGGAAGGGGTCGGCGACGGCATCAAGCAGCAGCTGGTTACCGAGGGTCGGGACTACATTGCGCAATTGCTCAGGGAGGGGAACACCGATGAGGGCTTTGACCACGGCTTCGAGCTGCTGGGCAACGTGGGGTTCTACATGGCAGCGTGCCGGCGCCACGGCATCACCGACCCGGCACGCGAAACCCGATCCCCATTGAGAGAAGCCTCCGCACTGGCCATGCAGCTGGGGGCCTCACTGGGCGCTGTTCCTCGCTTCGCCTCGAGCCACCTGGAAACGCACAACCGGGCCGTCAATGGCGTCTACAAGACCTTCACGGCACTCAACGACGAGCGCATTTTCATTGACTACAATACGCGCGGCGTTTTCGGCTACATTCGCACCGCCGAGGCGCTACTGCACTCTCTGCCGCTGGGTGTGTCCCACCCGGTCACCCTCGACCTGCTGCGGGTTGCCCGGGCAGCCCTGGAGGACGTCTTTGCCTCCAACCAGGAGCTGTTCACCGCGCTTGATATGCAGCGTTTCTTCTTCTGCATCCGGCCCTATTACAAGCCACATCGGGTCGGTCTGCGCGAGTACCGCGGGGCGAACGCCGGCGACTTTGCGGGCATCAACGTGATCGATCTCCTGCTCGGCCTGTGCCGCGCCGACGACCCCTATTATTCCCAGCTGCTTGTGGACAAGTTTCTGTTCATGCGGCCCGAGGACCAACTGCTGCTTCGCGACTGCATGCGGCGCAAAAGCCTGCTGAACAGCTTCCTGGAGGAAGCCGAGGAGCACGCCGGGGAAGACTGGTTCCAGACCAACGTGTCTGCATTCCTTGAGGTATGCGAGGCACATGGCAGGGTTGCTGTTCAACACCATGAACTACTGGTCGAGAAGTATATCGTGCAGCCGGCGTCGGACGCTGGCCTCGAGGACAAGGCAGATCTCAGTGCCAGCGGGCCGCCGCTGCCTGTATTACTCAAGGGCCTGAAGACACTGTGCGATCTGCGCTCCGCGGCACCGCGGGATGACATCCCGTCCCGCTATCGGGATATCGGGCGACTCAAGGCTTGTGTCCACCGATAAACGCCTTCGGTGGCGCAAAGTGCGGGGGCACCTCACCCGTCAGGGACGTCAGAAAACTCACGATCTCCCCTGTAGCGCCGTCGTCAGGATCTCGCCCGAGCTGGACCCGTGACATGACGCGAACTGCCTGCGCCAGCGTCGGCACCGAGGCATCGTGGAAATAGGGCGCCGTCTCTGCGACGTTGCGCAATGAGGCAACCCGGAAGACATCGCGGTCCGCGTCGCGGCCGCTGACCTCCATCACGCCGTGATGCGGCTCGTCGGAGCCCGTATGCGCCCAGTAATCCGCCATCAGGCCAAACTTCTGCAGTGACTGGCCGCCCAGTAGTTCTCCGTTGTGGCAACCGGCGCAGCCCACATCCATGAAACGCCTGAGACCCGATTTCTGTGTTTGCGTCATCGCGGCATCGTCGCCCGTCAGCCACGCATCGAAGGGGGCCGGCGTTCGCAGGGTGCGCTGGTAGGCTTCCAGCGCCTCGCCGTAATGATCGACGGCCAGCGGCTCATCGGCATCGGGAAAAGCCGCTGCGAACCGCGAGCGGTAACCGTGCTCGATCAGCGACGCCAGGATATCCTCCCGCTGATCAAAACCCATCGAGCCAGTAATGGAACCCAGCGCCTGCGCCTTTCCGGACGGACGGTCAGCCAGCCAGCGCAAGCCCGCACCCGCTGTCTGCGTATTGAAGACGGTCATTGAGTGAAAGCCGGTCCGGCCGCCGCGGGCAGTTGTGGAGCGAGCACGCCGATCCGAGCCATGGTCCTCGATCAGATGGCAGCTGGCGCAGGCGGTGTCGCCACTTGAGGACAGGCGGGGGTCCCAGAACAGGGCTCGCCCAAGGGTTGCCTGCGGAGCATGGCGCTCTTCAGGAGTCACCTCCGGGATGGCAATAAAGTGGGTTCTGGCCCGTTCCCGCAATGTTACGTCGGCCCGCGCAATCTCTATCGGCCTTACGAGAACGGCACAGACTGCCAGCAGGAGCAACCGGCGCCAACACGGCATCAACAGCCGGATTGACGACGGTGCCCAACCACTTTTCGTCGCCATCAACTAGAACTGAACTGCCACACGTCCATACAGGAAGCGCCCGTTAAAGCCGAACGGCGAAAAACCCGAGTAGGGAAAAATGCGATCAAAGGTCGTGGGCGTCAGTCCCGCCGCCAGGTCGTTGGACACCGTATCATCGGGATAGACGTCGAAAAGATTGTTCGCACCCACGGCTGCAGATATGTTGCGGGTGAAGGAATACGCCACCTCGAGATCGGTGATCCACTGTGCATCCAGCTTTTCATCGAACTCCGCGGACGTGCCCGGGTCGAGTGTCTCACCGAAGCGGGTGAAGCGAAGGTCTACCGTCAGATCGTCGTAATACCACGCCCCCCCCAGGTTGATCTTGTCTTCCGGACCTCCATCCTCGAAACGCGTGACTTCACGGCGGGCAAACAGGTTGTCCTCGGTAACGCCAACCTGCGCCAGCTCTTCGGGCGGCGGCAGTACGCGAGTCACTTCGTTATCGGTGTAGTTATAACCGCCGTTCAGACGCAGCGACCCCCACTCCCCCAGCTCAAGGTTGTAGGTGGCGACAACATCAAAGCCGCTGGTCTCACTATCAATGCCGTTCAGGAAAAAGCGGGCGCGGTTGGCACCTGTACCTGCCAGCAGTTGTTCTATCCCCGGACCGGAAAGGTTCTCGGACAGAACAATGCGGTCATCTATCTCAATGTAAAAGTAGTCTGCGGTCACGGAGAGCCCGTCCAGTGGCTGCCACGAGAAGCCACCCGAGAAGGATATACTGGTCTCTTCCTCCAGGCCCGGTGAGCCAAGCGCCCTGGCGACATCACTGTCAGGGCGAAAGGTGCCGGTTTCCGTCGGCACGGCGTCAACGAAAACCGTGGCGATAGAGGTAAAAGATTGCTGCGCCAGTGATGGTGCGCGAAACCCGGTCGATGTGGATGCCCGCAGGGCAAAGCCCTCCACAATCTCATAACGCGTGGCGAACTTACCGTTGAAGGTTGAGCCGAAGTCCGAATAGTCCTCAAACCGGCCGGCAACCGCCACGTTCCAGCGCGAGGTCACGTCGGCATCAATATCGAGATACAGACTGATGTTATCGCGACTGGCATCGACCTCCGACTCGGGAGTGAAGCCCGGAAACACCTGGGACCCGGCAGCGCGATCTTCAAACTCACCGAGTTGATAACTACCGGGCTCTCCGGCCTCTATCTTGTAGGTGTCATCCCTGTACTCAACACCGAAAGCGACGTTGACCGGGCGACCGCCAAGGTCCAGGAGCTTCGACGCACCCGCATTGAACACCAGGTGCTCATTGATCAAGGTACCGGCGAAGAACTGCGTGGGACTGCTCGGGCCGAAAGAGGCATTCAGCGTGTTCTTGATCGTATAGTCCAGCTCATTGCCACCGACCAGCAATGAAGCGTCCAGGTCCCAGCCATTCCAGTCACCGCGTACACCGGCGGCCACGCTGTAATCCGTGATATCGGTAGTGATGAGCGGCAGGAAGCCATCCGGGTAGATTTCTGTCCAGTTGCGGCTGTCCTGGGCGCGGCGATAAAAGCCCGCACTCTCGCCCTGACGCTCACCGTAACTGCCGAAGCTGTAAAGCTCCCAGTCATCGTTCAACGGCACGCCGGCGTTGTAGAACAGCGCGATATCCTCGACATCCGCATTGCCAAAGCGGTGATTGATGCGATCAAAATCCAGTTCCCTGGGATCGGCACTACCATCCGGAAGGCTCGCGTAATTGTTTCGCGGGTCAAAGCCGCTGCGATTGGTGGGATCGCGATCACGGAATTCACCGGCGACGTTGAGAAAGCCACCGTCACCGAGCTCAACGCCGCCGTTCAGTCGGACGGTCAGTGTATCGCCGTCATTGACATTCCGATCACCACCCTGCGTCAACTGCAGGGCGCCATCAGGCCCGATCGCGGCGCTTCCCAGCCCCGGCGTACCATCCATTTCGCTGTCGTATTCGCCATAGGTGACCGACGCGCCGAAGCCGCTAGAGGCATCCTTGAGAACGATGTTGATAACGCCGGCGATGGCGTCGGACCCGTATTGCGCCGCGGCACCGTCTCTCAACACTTCAATACGCTTGATGGCATTGGCGGGAATCATGTTCATATCCACGGCAGAGGACCCGCGCCCCACAGAGCCGTTCAGGTTCAGCAACGCAGAGGCATGCCGACGCTTTCCATTCACCAGAACCAGCGTGTGATCGGGGGCCAGGCCGCGCAGCGTTGCCGGGCGCACGTGATCGGTGCCGTCAGTGACGGAGGGCAGCGGAAAATTGAAGCTGGGCAGAAGGCGGTTCAGCAACTGGTTGGTTTCAGTGATACCGGTGGACATCAACATGTCCTCGGAGATCACGTCAATCGGCACAGCGCTCTCGAGAATTGAGCGATCAGAGCGCCGGGTCCCCGTGACAACCACCTCCTCGACCATCGCCTCGGCACCCGGCTCCTGCGCGCTAGCCGTTGCGGCGCAAAGTGCAGCGGTAATGCCGGCCATGGCCGCGGCCAGTGGTCGTCTTGCAAAGTTATCCTGTCGCATCATTCTGTCCCCGTATGTCGTGTCGCTCATCGATTCGTCGTTGTTGTTGTTATCCGTTTGTTCCCAGAACGTAGATAATCGAACACGGTGGGACAATGGCGAATCCTGTGAACAATTACCTTTGCCCTCCCGATGCAGATTTCTTGCCGTGTCTGTGTGGCCGCCGGCGCCACCACTTCGCCGCCTCGTCGAGCGCGAGGAGAGACAGGGCAACAGCGAGCAAAAGACTCCACAGTGACAGGGAAACCGGCTCCACTGCGAGCACGTCCCGCAGCACAGGCATATACATCGCCCCGATATGCACACCCTGCGCGAGAATCACCGCCAGGATCAACAGCCGGTTGGCGGCAAAGGGAACCTGCAACACGGAGCGGGTTTCTGAGCGACAGCTGAAGGTATGCACATTCTCGAACAGCACCATCAGCAGCAGCACCAGGTTACGGGCCTCAAATTCGCCAATACCGAAGAACTCAAACATCACGAAAAACAGCAGGAACGCCATGCTCCCCATGTAACCGCCCGAAATAAGGGTCTGTCGGATCATGCGCTGGTTGAAAATGCGTTCCCGGACGGGACGTGGCTTGCGCTTAAGAGCCCCGGGCTCCACGCCCTCTGAGGCCAGTGCAACGTCCTGAATCCCGTTGGTGACAAGATTCAGCCAGAGCAGCTGTATCGCGGTGAGCGGCAGCGGCAGTCCGGCGAAAAGCGCAAGAAAGAACAGCAGGACCTCGGCAACGCCGGTTGACAGCAGCAGCCAGGTCACCTTGCGGACATTGTCATAAGCACAACGACCCTGCTCAATGCCATCGACAAGTGACGCAAAATTATCATCGCCGAGGATCAGCGAGGCGGCCCGGCGCGCCACGTCGGTGCCCCCGCGACCCATGGCAACGCCAATATGCGCCGTCTTCAGTGCTGGGGCGTCATTGACGCCATCCCCGGTGACCGCAACGAGCTCCCCGGCATCCTGCAGCAGCTCAACGATCTGCGTTTTCTGCGACGGCTCAACCCGGGCGAATACCGGCGCGGCGCGAACACGCGCGGCGAGTGACTCGGGTTCATCTTCAAGTTCGCGCAGCGCAGCGCCGGTCAGCGCCTCCGACGCCTCATCTGCCATACCCAGTTCGCGGGCGATCGCCAGTCCCGTGGCAGGATGATCGCCGGTGATCATCCGGATCTGTACGCCTGCCTCGCGGCAGCGCTTTACCGCCTCGGGCACCTCTTCCCGGATCGGATCGATCAGTGCCGCAAAACCCACGAACCCGAGTCCGGCAAGGTCATCCGCACCGTAATCGTTGGCTGTGTCTGATACGCGCCCAGTGGCGACGGCAAGCACGCGATATCCTTCCTGCGCGAGGCACTCCTCGCGTTTAAGCAGCGCCTCCTGGTCGACCTCTGCACACATCGGAAGGACCGCTTCCGCAGCGCCCTTGACGTGCGCCACCACGGCATTATCGACCTCATTGAAGGTTGCGGCGAAGCGCCGCTCGGAACTGAAGGGCAGACTGGCGACCTCCGGGTAACGCTCGAGCATTCGCCCACGCTCTTCGTTGGTCTTGGCGCCCAGCACGAGAAAGGCCAGATCGACGCTATCGCCCTCGCTTGCCGCTGGCTCACCCGCCTTGTCAAAGCGGATACACGCGTCGTTGCACAGCATGCCGGCACGTACCAGGTGCGCTATGGCAGCTGCGCATTCATCATGTGGCTCGCTGTCATCACGATGTATGCGACCGTCAGGCCTGTATCCCTCGCCGGAGACGTCCCATTGCTCGCCACTGGCGAGTTCCAGGCGCTGTATGGTGAGCTGGTTTTCCGTCAGCGTTCCTGTCTTGTCGCTGGCGATCAGCGTACAGGACCCGAGTCCCTCAACGGCGGCTAACTGACGCACAATCACATTGCACCGCGCCATCCGCCGGGTCGCAAGCGCCATCGCCACAGTGATGGCGATAGGCAGGCCCGCAGGAATGGCCGACACCGCGAGGGCCACGCCGAGAAAGAATATCTGTTCGGGTGTCTCACCACGCAGGAACTGGGTGATACTCAACAGAACAACGGCAAACAGCACGAAAAGCGCAATCTGCCGGGTGAGACGGCGCAGCTTCAGCACCAGCGGCGGTGCCTGCGACTCACCGTGCGCCAGGGACTCGGCGATCTGTCCGACCTCGGTGTCCTTGCCAATACGACAGACAATGCCCCGGGCGTTGCCGCTCATGACGGTGCTGCCGGCGAAAGCCATCGTGGTGCGCTCGTTGACCACGGCGCCTTCTTTCACCTCGTCGTCTGCGTTCTTGGCTACCGGCGTGGATTCGCCGGTCAGCGGCGCCTCGTCCACCTCAAGGTCCTGGCTGGAAAGCAGGCGCAGGTCCGCCGGCACAGCGTCGCCCTGTGCAAGCTCCACGATATCACCGGGCACCAGCCCTGTGGCATCCACCCGCTCCTCGCGCCCGGCTCTCACTGCCCGGGTGCGCACCCGGATCATGTCCTGGAGGGCCGCTGCGCTCGCCTCGGCGCGGCCTTCCTGAAGGGCACCGATCCCCGCATTGATCAGCAACACCGCAGCAATGAATGTCGCGTTGGCGAGGTTATCAAGCGCCAGCGAGACTGCGGCAGCGATGAGCAGAATGTAGACCAGCGGATCCTTGAACTGACGCAGAAAAATGCGTAGCGCGCCCGCACGATTCTCCTCGGGAAGTGCGTTCGCACCCCAGGAAGCCTGACGCCTCTCTACCTCGTCGAGGGCAAGTCCGTCGGTGTCACTGTCCAGCCTGTCGAGCGCCTCGCGGCCGGTCAGGGCGTGCCAGGCCTCTTCAGTAGGGGCGTTTCGATCATGCGCCATGCTGCTCGCTGCGTACGGTCAACGCGAGTGACGTCAGCAGTGTTCCGTTGAAGAGTATCTCGATCGCCACGAACAGCCCGATGACCCAGAGCCCGGTTGCCGGCCAGCCCACAACGATCAGACCGGCCAGCGCCACATTGACGAGCCCGGTAAACGCTGCCAGCTTCCAGCGCCAGCCGCGACGCTGCCACTGCCATGCGTGATAAAGACGAAAGACGCCGATGGCCAGCAGGAATGACGCGAGCAGCAGAGTCAGGGACAACGAGCCGCTCAGTGGATCCCACAGGAGAAGACCACTGAATATGAGGTAGATCACGGCGACCAGAAGGTGCAGGCCACGGCCTCCCCAGCTTTCCTCACCTGCGGCGAAGCCGTGCCAGAGCTGCAGCAGACCGGCCGCGAGAACCAACGCGCCGAAAACGATAACGCTTGCCATCGTCAGCGCAAACGTAAAAAAGAGTCCTGTGATGCCGAATGCAATCATGGCAATGCCAAGAGCAAGCAACCAGCCCCATTTTACCGGGAGTTCCACCGATTCTTCGATAAGGGTTGCGCCGGGTTCGATGTGTCTGTCAGTCATGACTTCTCCTTCGCGCCGGTGACGCTGTCTGCGGAATCCGAGGCCGGCATGAAAGACGGGGGAGCACGAGTGGGCCACGCGGCAAATTCGATGTCCTCCGGGGAGCCGGCTGTTCAGGTTCTGTACGGATTACCCACTCTACCAGACCATACTCATCCTGATCGATGTCGGCCAGTACAGCGGTGCAAAAGCGCGGCGTGTGCGCTATCTTCAGGTCTTTCGAGCCGGACGAAGAGGTGGATTCGCCGATGGAAGGACAAGCCGTCAGCTACTCGAAGACCGTCATTACCGAACTGATGATCCCCTCCTATGCGAATTTCGGGGGCAAGATACATGGCGGCACTCTTCTCTCGCTCATGGACAAGGTGGCCTATGCCTGCGCCAGCAAGCACGCGCGCGCCTATTGCGTTACTGTCGCCGTCGGCGGCGTGAACTTCCTGCAGCCGGTCGAAGTGGGAGAGCTCGTGTCCATGCTTGCCTCTGTCAATTACGTCGGCAGAACATCGCTGGTGGTGGGCATCAAGGTGATTGCAGAAAATGTCCAGACCGGTGTCGTCAAGCATACCAACACCTCGTATTTTACCCTCGTTGCCAAGGACGATAGCGGCAAACTGATCGAGGTGCCGCCACTCATTCTGGAATCCGAGGAGGATGTACGGCGCTTCCACTCCGCCGGTCGCCGTCATCGCCTGCGCTCCGAGCTTTTCCGGGCGATGGAGGTGCACAGGGAGGAGTTCAAGCTCAACGAGCAGGTGCGCGCCGACCTCGCCGACGAACGCTGTATTATCCGTCTTGATAACAATGAGTAAGGCTGTGGACTGAAAGAGCGCCGGGCCACCCCGGCAAGCCCGCCCTGAAAGCCAGGCCCTCACCCGGAATCATCGGATAGCGTAGAATTGGAGCTGCAAAGCCTTTGTTTTCGGAGCCAGTACCTTGACCAGATTCATTACCTGCACGTTTATCCTGTTACTGACGAGTATCGCCCCCGATGTGGACGCCAGCTATGGCTACTATGTCGGCAAGAACCTCACGGCCGACGGCAGCGTGCTGCTCGGCGGCACCGGCGAGGAGCCCTCCAGTCACTGGCTGGAGATTGTCCCCCGCCAGATGCACCCGGCCAATGCAACGATTACCGTCGGCGCCACGGCGTCTGCCTCGCTGCCTGCCCGGCTCATCGAGATTCCACAGGTGCGGGAAACCTTCCGCTACATCACGATGAACTACACCAGCTATGCCGGCTTTCCGGCGCCGATAACCAATGGCGGTCTCAACGAGCACCAGGTCGCGATTCGCGACATCTGGTCGCCCTCACGGGATGAGCTGGTGGCAATGACACCCAGCGACCAGACGGGCCCCAACTACAGCGATCTTGCCCGCATAGCGCTGGAGCGCGCGGAAACAGCGCGGCAGGCCGTGGAAATCATCGGCGCACTGATCGACGAGTTCGGCTACACCACCTACGGCGGCAACTCCCACCTGATCGCCGATGCGAACGAAGGCTGGGTCGTTCTGGAGTTCGCCGGCGGGCAGGGTCTCTGGGTCGCAGAGCGGCTGGGCGCGAATGATGTCCGGGTCAGCTATCCCGGATACATCGGGGACGTTCCTGCAGACTACCTCAGTCGTGATGACTGGATGGGGTCGCCAAACCTGATTGCTTTCGCCATCGAGCAGGGCTGGTACGATCCGGACCCGGCACAGCCCTTCAACGTCGACAAGGTCTATGGTCTGGGCGGCACCATGCGTCACCCGGGCACCAAGTACGTCTCGCCGCAGGTGCTAGAGGAGGAGTTCCGGGCCATGGCCCCGGTGACACCGGAGGCGATGATGGCCATGGTTCGCGACCCACGGATTGCCGATGACCACGCGGGTTACGGCCAGGTCGCCCAGCTGCGCGATGATCTTCCCCACCCGGACCTGGCACTGCTCTGGGTCGCCCCTACGGGTTCGGTCACCGCACCGTTCCTGCCGTGGTGGATCGGTACGCGGGATGTCCCCGCGGAGTACGGCCAGCATCGCTACCTCACTGAGGGTTCAGGGCCGAACTTTATCAACCCCGACTTCCAGCTGCGCGAGGCGACCGAGTTCGCGGGCCGCGTTTTCAAGCGTCTGATGTACTATACCTGCGCGTATCCGGAAGAGCTCCTCGAGCGTGTCCAGGGCACACTGCAGGCATTCGAAGACAACACTCGCTCCGCTCTGCCGCACATCGAACGTGCCGCCGCCCTCGCTTATGCCGCCGGTGAACCGGCCGCCGCGCAGGCGCTGCTCACCCGAGAGAGCCATGCCCGCGCCGCCGAAGCGCTGTCCATTGGCCGCGATCTGGTGGCCGGCATCGGCACCGAGGTGCGGCTTCGCCATGGCATTCCGGGGGTGCCGAATGCGGGCGATATCAACGAGGGCGGACCCGCCGTCAGCTGCCTGGTCGGCGCAGATCCCGACCGATTACCCGCAGATCGGGCCGGGAAGCGATGAGCATGCCCGAGTCCCTCGATCCCCGCTTGCGCAATGGTGTTGGACAGCATCGCAGGGGTGATGTCGCGGCGGCAGCAAGGATCTACAAGGCTATCCTCGACCGGGAACCGGAACACTGGCAGGCGCTGCATTACCTGGGTCTCGCGCGGCTGCAGCAGGGCCAGCTCAAGGAGGCCGACAGCCTGTTGTCACGCTCTGTCAGCATCGAGCCGCGTAACGCCAATGCCTGGAGCGATCTGGGCAGTGTCAGGGTGAAGGCCGATGCACCACAGGAGGCTCTGGCTCCCTTCTCAAAAGCGCTCGAACTGTCACCTGAGCATCCCGATGCGCTGAATAACATGGCCCGGGCGCTGCGGCTGCTGAGCCGCTTCGACCAGGCGCGACCACTGCTGGAGCGGCTGGTAGCGCTGCAGCCGGGACAGCCTGGGCCCCTGCGGGCACTTGCCGATGTGCAGACGAAAAGCGGCGATGTCGTGTCGGCGATAGACACCTTTCAGGAAGCCCTGAAAATCGACCCGGACGATCCGCGCATCCGCCTGGGCCTGGGTGATGCCTGCGAGTCTGCGGGGCGCTTTCGACAGGCGCGGATGCAATACCTTTCCATTCTGCGCCGGGAACCGGAGAGTCCGCTGGCCCTGTCCCGACTGCTGCAGATGCGCGAGGGTGAAGTGGAGCCGGAGTGGGTCCAGACAGCGCAGCGACTGGCAGAGAGTACCGCCACGCCAGAGGACGGCCGCATTCGACTGAATATTGCCCTTGGCTATCATGCGGATCGCGCCGGCGAGTACCGCACGGCCTTTCGCCATTTGCGGCGCGGCTACGACGCTCAGGCAGCGCGCGCACCCTTCGACAGCGACGGCTACAGGCGCGCGATTGACCGGCTGATCGACACCCTGGACCACGCGTTCTTCGCGGAAGCCACGGATTCGGGGCTCGACTCGCAGCGCCCGGTCTTCGTCGTCGGCATGCCCCGCTCCGGAACCACGCTCACCGAGCAGATCCTCGCCAGCCATTCCCGGGTCGCCGCCGGCGGTGAGATGTCGATGCTGCTGAAAGTGAGCTACCAGATCGCCGAACTGTCCCGCTCCGGCAAACCCTACCCGGAGGGCCTGCTAACGACCGGACGTGTCTCGCTACGACGCATGGGCCGGCGCTACCTCGAGGCGCTGGAAAAGGTGTCAGAGAGCGCCGACCGGGTCACCGACAAGCTGCCATTCAATTTCATGCACCTGGGCGTGATAGCCCTGCTGTTCCCGGGCGCAAAGGTGATTCACTGCCGCCGCCATCCGCTGGACAACTGCCTGTCCTGTTACTTCACCAGCTTCGCCGACCAGATCCACTTCGCCAATCGGCTCGACACACTGGGACACTACTATCTCGACTATCACCGACTGATGCAGCACTGGCACGACGTACTGCCGATCGAGATTCTGGATCTGCCGTATGAGAGCATGGTGGAGGACACCGAGGGTCAGGTCCGGAAACTTCTGGACCATTGCGGCCTCGCATGGGAAGACGCCTGCCTCGACTTTCATCGCACGGAACGAGGGGTGCGCACCCCCAGCCGGTGGCAGGTGCGACAGCCGATCTACCGAGGCTCAGTGCAGCGCTGGCGCCATTACGAGGAAGAGCTGGAGCCACTGCGGAAAATCCTGTCCCCCATTCTGCCCGTCGGGGACGCGGCCTGAGTCACATCCCAGGCCGCGTCGGTCATTCAACCCGGCAATTCACGTAGGGACCGTAGCGTGTACCCATCTCGCGGGCATCCGCCGGAACTTCCGTCCCCTCGAGGAGCCTGTGGCGGGCTTCGATGCTGCCAAGCAGAGCGTCACCCAGCGCCAGCGCGGCCCGCGCACGGGCTGACGAATAATCGTCGATCACCGCCCGCGCCATCGCCGGTTCCCCGGCGTTGAACAGCACCAGTGAGCGGGACTCAATCGCGCCAGCCTGCTCGATGCTCTGGTCCTCGAAGGCGGTCAGCGCCTCGGTGACCTCGGGCAGGAATCTGGCCGGCGCGTCACAGGTGTAGTACATCAGCCGCTTGAACAGGCGTCCCGCAAATCGCGAGGCTTCCTGCACCGCGAAGTCCGGCCGCACGAAGGTCGATGCCTGCCCCTTGGTCAGATAACGGTGCTTGCCGAACTCCGGCAGCACCTCGGAACCCGCAATCCAGTAGGGGACGAAGGGTGCCGTCACGGAACCCGTGGGCGCCACCCAGAGCATTTTCAGCTCCGGGTGTGGATCCTGCTGCCGGATATGTGCCACCTGGCCATAGCCCGCGGCATCCGAGGAAATCAGCGGATCGCGCACCGCATTCATCATCTGCCGCAGGGTAACACCGCCTTCCATTGCCTGCTGACGCAGCCGCGCCTCGATGATGCGTACGCCTTCGGAGCGGCCTTCACCGTTACCGTAAACCGCGTTGGCGTCGAAGGGCTCACCGGAATCAGGGTCCCACCAGCCCTGATCCACGGCAAAGGAGATGAAGTTCGCCGACCCCATCCATCCCTCGCGCTCCCGAAAGTCTACCGGCACTTCATGGATGTAGCCTGGGTACGACATCCGCACCTCGTCGGAACCCAGGCGCTGTGCAATCCACAGCCCCTGACCACCGGCAAAGTTCAGCACCACCCAGCCCTCGTTCGCATCCGCGAACAGGTGCGAGTTACCGCCGTAGGTGGAATAGCCGTATTCGTCCATCAACCCGCCGATAATCGTCACCGCCTCACGGGCACTGGTAGCGCGCTCCATGGCGATGCGGGAGAGGTCCGAGTAATTGGGACCCCTCTGGGGCTCCGGCGTCATCGCCGCCAGCTCGGGTCGCGAGGGTGCCCAGATGTCCCGAGCGGCCACCCCGTGCTCGTTCAGTCCACCATTGGTCAGCGGCGGTGGAAATCCTTCGTAATCGGTGTAGTTCATCGTGATGTATTTCGCCGTCTGTGGGACCTGCGGTATCTCGATGAACTCACCGGGGTAGGTGGCGCGCCCGTCAACGCCGACGGAAATGGTTGCCCCTTCAGGATGCGTGCCGGCCGGGACGATCTCCAGCCAGTGGCTGGAGACCTCTTCGCCGGTTCCGCCGAGCAGCACGCTGCCGTCGGCAGTGAGGCCACTACCGACGTAGATGCCGTAGCTGGCTAGCGCCGGTGCCGCGAAGGCCAGCGTAAGCGCGAGGCCGCAGCCAGCACGCAGAATCCGCTGCATATCACTATCCATGCCCATCATCACATTGTGTAGCGCAGGCCGACGGTAATGCGCTGCTGATCAATGAACATGATGCCAAAACCGGGATTCCCCTGCTTCGCGACCAGAATGTCCTCGTCGAAGACGTTCAACCAGTTCGCGTAGATCTGGAAGTTCTGCAAGCGGCCGTCGCGGGGCGCGTAGGATGCATTGAGGTCAAAACGCTCGTGGGCGCCAGCCTCCAGCGCACCGAAGCGATTAACGTTGGTCGGACCGTCAATGAAGCTGTAGTCACCGCTGATTTTGAGCGTGGCACCAACCCGAAGACCTGCCATGGGGCCTTCCAGGAACTCGTAGGTGCTGATGATGGCGCCCGCGTGCTCCGGCACGGTCCGCGGTGGTGCCGAGCCACTGTTGGGGTCGGTGATATTGATATCGGACCAGGCGTAGTTCGCGGAGACGTTCCAGCCGGGCAGTATCTCGCCGACGATCTCGGCTTCAAGGCCCGTGGCCTCCTGCGCACCTTCCAGGACCGTGCTGCCGAACCCACCGAAGGAGCCGAGGAAGGAACTCGACACCTCGATGTTGGTGATCTCGTAGTCATACAGCGCCAGCGAGGCACCGACCGCGCCGCCGAACATCTCGGTCTTCAGGCCGATTTCGTGCTGCTCCATCTCCTGCGGCGCGCTCACGTTGTTGCCGTCAGCATCGGTGAAGGTTTGCGGCTCAAAGCCCTCGCTGTAGCTGTAATACACCCGCGCGTCGTTGACGAAGCCCCAGTCGTCCAGAATGTCGTAGGTGGCACCAAACCGATAGACCTCCTGCTCGAAACCGACGTTGGTCACCTCCGGCGGATCGTTCACCACATTGGCATTGATGGGAATGGTGGTGACCGTGTTGTTCTTCTGGTAGAGCACCCCGAACATCAGCCGCAGCCGGTCGGTAGGCTTGAGAAGCACCTGGGCGCTCAATAGAAGGTCCTCCGTCTCCTCCAGTAGTTCCTGGCGAACACCGAAGACCTCCTTGCGACTGCCCTGGATCGGGTTGAAATCCGAACCGTCTGCGAAGCGCGGCTGGCCGTCGTAATCGTCACCGTACATGCCGATAGTGCCAAACCCCTGGAACGCGGAATTCAGCAGCTGGAATCTGTCCGGGTTTTGGTTATCGCTGTACTCGGCGGCGAGAAAGAACTCGTGGTTCTTGCCCATGAGATCGAAATCGCCACCGAGGGTCTGGCGCAGGGTGAGTTCCTCACCATCGCGCTCGATGTCGTAGGTATAGATGTAGATCTCGTCGTCACCCAGCGAGTAGGCACCGAAGGGGCCGAACGGATAGAAATAGGACAGGTCCTCGTCGTACTTGTTCCACGCCACCTGGGTCGTGGAATTCCAGCCGTTGGCGAATTGGTGCTCGAGTTCAAGAATGCCGAAGTGCATATCCAGCGTTTCCCGGGACTGATCCGGGTGCGAAAAATACCACTGCTCTGGATCCACGTCGGGCAAGGCCAGCGAGCCGTCCGGCTGCTCTATCAGTGCACCACCATCCCAGGGATCCATCGTGCGTTCCTGATGGTGCAGGGTTGCGCGGAGCGTCGTCATCGGCGTGATGTCCCAGGCAACGGAGCCCAGCACCATGAACTTCTCGTTGGGAAAGTCTTCCTGGTTGATGTCGAGCGGCAGATCGAACTCATCGTACTTGACCACGAAGCGACCGGATACAGTGCCGGCATCGTTGAGCGGGCCGCCGATGTCCAGGGAGTAATTCTGCGTATCGTAGTTGCCAAACTCCACGCCGACTTCCGCGCGCGGGGTTCGCAGCGGCCGCTTCAGGATGGAGTTGATCTCACCGCCGAAGGAGCCAGTCACGCCGTACAGGACCGTCGCCGGGCCGCGGACAATCTCGATGCGCTCGGCGGCGTAGGACTCGACGGAAGTCAGAATGTTGCCAAACAGGATGTTGTTCACGCGGTGGCGGCCATTGAAGATGCCGCGCATCACGATCTGCTCGAAGCCGAAACCGAAGCCGGACCGCTGCACGCCCGGCACCAGGTCCGTGGCCTCGTAGGCGGAATCGGCGTTGATGGTGTTCATCATCTCCGGCGTGATGACCGTGACCGCCTGGGGGGTGTCGATCAGTTGCATGTCCAGACCGGTCGCGGTGTTCTGCTCTTCCGGCCGGAACTTGCGCGCGACGCCGCGCACAACGATTTCTTCTATCGTCCCCTGGTTGGCCTGCTGCACGGCTTCCTGTGCGGACACTCCCGTGCTCGCGGTGCCGGCAGAAACGAGCGCGGTGGACGTGAGAAGTGACTGTAAATAGCGACTGCGTGAAATTGGTCGGCTGGACATTGTCTGAGGACCCTCTGTTGAAAGCATAAAACGCCCCATAAAGACAGCGCCGTCGGACATCGGCGCTTCAATAGCGGCTTGCGAATAGTTGACCTTGTGGAGTTCGCGGGGGTTCTTCTGGCCGCTTGAAACAACACTACCCTCTGGGCATGAACGCCAGCAGATATTGTTTACACCACTAAAAAATTTAGTATACATCATGTACTTGCGCGAGCCAAATTCAGCGATGCGCCACTCTGGGGTCAGTTCCCGGTAGGACCTGGCCCCAGGGTGGCCTGCTATACTGCGCGACATTTCTCACCGACGCTTCGGAGTTCACCATGGAGCCCGCCCGCATCCTCGCTGAACACACAGACGGCCTGCGCCATGAATACCGGGTAACTCTCGACCCGCAGCAGGTCAGTGAGGCCGTGGATGCGCAGCTGCGAAGGGCCGGGGCAGGGCTGGCAGTGCCGGGTTTCCGGCCCGGACGCGCCCCGCTTGCGGTCCTGCGCAGCCATCACGGCAGGCGCCTGCGTAATGATGTCGTCGACCGCCTTGCCATTGGCGTCGCTCGCCGCCTGATTGCTGAGCGAGGTCTGTCCCCACTCGGCCGCCCGTCCATTCACATCGACACTGCCGCGCCGGAAACCTTCGTCCTGACGGTAGAGGTCACGCCCGAAATCACGCTGGGCCACATGGCAGACATCCACATCCATCGGCTGCAGGTCGAGAATGGCGATGCCGGGAGCAAGGACCTCGCCCAGGAATATGTGCGACGACAGTTGTTCGACGCGCTGATCGCGCAATGCGCCTTTCCGGTGCCGGGAGACTGGGTCGACACGGAGTATGCGGTGCTGATCGCCGGCTACCGCGATGCGGTTGGCGAGGAACCGGATCCGGCAACCCGCAGTGATCTTGAAGCCATCGCCGAGCGTCGGATCCGGCTGGCGCTTCTGCTGTCCGAGGTCGCTCGCGGCAATGCGATTGAGGTACCCCGGAGCGAAGTCGAGCAGCGGGTCGAGCAGATTGCAGACCGCGACCCGGAACACCAGAACGAGATCATCGATTACTACCTGGATCACCCGACCGCCATGGCCGAGCTTCAGTCGCCCCTGCTGGAGGCGCGGGTCGTGGACTTCATTCTTGAGCACTGCCATATCAGCGAGGAAACGGTGGACGCAGAGCACCTCAGAATGCTGGTGCTAGGTGAT
Source organism: Chromatocurvus halotolerans (assembly GCF_004340525.1). Classification (GTDB taxonomy): domain Bacteria; phylum Pseudomonadota; class Gammaproteobacteria; order Pseudomonadales; family Halieaceae; genus Chromatocurvus; species Chromatocurvus halotolerans. The sequence goes on from NZ_SLWX01000010.1 coordinate 104,392, forward strand.
ACCGCGGATGCGTCGTGAGTGCCGCTTCAGACCGGCGGACGCTGCTGCAGAAAACCCTGCAGCAGCCGACAAACCCGGCCATCCATGAGCAGCTCGCCCGCGTGTTGCTCGCGCAGCGGGATTTGACGGCCCTCGCCGCGCTGCAGTCCGTGCTCGATGAACGCTTTGGCGATCACCCTTTCACCCACCTGATTGCCGGCCACGCGGCCAAGGCACGCGGCGATGCAGACGCTGCCGCGCAGCGCTATCGTCGGGCTCTGGCACTGCAGCCTGCCTCCGGCGAGGCCCAGTACAACCTGGTTGACCTGGAAGTCGACCTGCAGAGCGCCGAACGCAAGCGCATTGCTGAACTGGCTGAAAGCCCTGCTGGAGATACACTGCCAGCCGCAGACCGCATCAATATTCACTTTGCGCACGCCCGTCTGCTTGAGCGGGCGGGTGAGGCGGAGCCGGCCTTCGCTCATTACCGGCTCGCCAACGACCTGGCGAAGGCAACGCTTGACGAACGCGGCATCCGCCACGATGCCGCGAGCGCCGAACGACAGCTGCAAGCCGACCTGAAAAACTGGCGCGCCGGGTTGTTCGAGAACCCCTTGCCGCCTCCCGGCATCGATCTGACGCCGGTTTTCGTGACCGGTCTGCCCCGCTCGGGGACCACGCTGGTCGAACAGATTCTCGCCAGCCATCCGCAGGTCTGTGCGGGCGGCGAATTGACGCTGGGGCCAGGGGTGCAGCAGGCCTTTCGCCAGCAGCTCGGTATCGGACCTGCCGACCCACTGCCATCGCCCACGGATACGGCGCTGCGCGAAGCGCTCGCGCGCGCCCGCGAGCAGTATCTGAATGGGTTGTTCGAGCACGGACTGGACGCTCGCTGGGTGGTTGACAAGCTGCCAGCCAATGCAAGGATTTCCGGCTTTTTACGCCTGCTGTTCCCCGACGCGCCAATTATCCACTGCCGGCGCGCGCCCCAGGCACTGGCCTGGTCGCTGTATGCGGCCAACTTTGCAGCGCACGAGGCCTGGTACCACGACCTCAATGACATGGCTGGCGTCTTTCAGCGCCACGACCGCTTGATAGCGCACTGGCGAACCCTGCTGCCGCCGCCTTTCATCGAGTTGACCTACGAGACACTGGTGCGGGCACCGGACGTGCAGATCCCTCGCCTGCTGGCTGACTGTGGCATTCCTTTCGACGCGGCCACGCTGCAGCCGGAGTTGCTTGACCGACCGGTCTTCACTGCCAGTCATGCCCAGGTCCGCAGGCCGATCCACAGCGCTGCCATCGCGCGTTGGCGGCCGCAGGCGAAACATCTGGTGCAGTTCGCATCAGTCGATGACGCTGAAGAAGCTCAGCCATCCTCATTAAATGCCGAGCGGTGAAACTCGGCAGCATGCTCGGCTTCCCTGACACCACTTTCCCGCAGTTCGGGAACGTCACCTCCCGACAGCACCTCAAGCACGGCATGAACACCACGCGACAGTGAGGAGAGGTTATAGCCGCCCTCCAGAACCAGGGCCAGTCGACCATCGCAGTGCTTGTCGGCGATGTCCTGAACAATGCGCGTAATGACGCGAAAACCATCGTATGTGAGATTCAACGCCATATCGTTGCGGTGAGCATCAAAGCCCGCCGAGACCAGCACAAGGTCGGGTTTGAAGTGGTCCGCTGCCGGTACCAGAATCTCGCGAAACACCTTTTCAAAGGCAATATCGCCTGCGGATTCCGGCAGCGGTACATTGATGGTGTAGCCCTCGCCGAGGCCATCACCGATTTCCTCGAGGTCGCCAGAGCCCGGGTAAAAGGGTGCGGCGCAGTGGGTATCGAAAAACAGCACGTCCGGGTCAGCCCAGAAGATATCCTGGGTGCCATTGCCATGATGGGCATCCCAGTCAATGATTAGGATGCGCTCACAGCCAAGCTTTGCCTGTGCATGCGCGGCGGCGACGGCGACGTTGTTGAGCAGACAGAAGCCACGGGCACGCACCGGCTCGGCGTGATGACCGGGCGGGCGAACCAGCGCAAAGGCGCTGTCCGCCTCACCTTTCACGACGCACTCTACTGCCGCAATGGCATTGCCAGCGGCGGCAGTGGCCGCATCGATACTGGCCGGCGATACCGCCGTGGTGTCCTTGTCCAGCCAGGCGCGCTTGCCCGCCAGCGACAGAATATGATCGAGATAGGAGGTTGTGTGCACACGCGCGAGTTGCTCGTAGGTGGCGGATCTGGCACCCGTGCAAATCTTAACACCGGGCACAGGGTGTTCATCGAGATGCTCCTTGATCTCCGACAGGCGGCCCGGGTGCTCCGGGTAGCTCCACTTGAAGTCCAGCCCCTCCAGAACGCTTCTGACTCGCTTCTCCACTCGACTGGGCAGAAAGGGCAGCTCTACCTCAGGGTTGTGTTCCAGCATGATCGGGTCATAGAACACGTGGACACCACGATCACCAATCATTCAATTCTCCAGAGCGGCCCTGACCGTGGCCGTGTACGCTGCGGCACGAACGCCGGTGGTCTTGAAGCCCATTCGGGTCCAGACCGCCTTTGCCTGTTTATTGGTTGCCGAATATTCCAGGATCAGCTCATGGGCATTGTGGCGTTCGGCAAATGCCACCAGCGACTCGAGCAGCGCCCGGAAAATACCAAGGCCGCGAAACGCCGGTTCCACCCAGACATCATCAATAATGCCAGAGCGCAATTCTACCGACTCCGCCTGCTCCCAGATGCCCTGACTGCGCCAGACGTAAACATAGCCCATACCCACAAGCCCGCTTTCGGGGTGATCCGCCACATACAGCCGCTTGTTGTCCTCAAGCAGCGCCGCGTGCAGCACCGACAGCAGGCGCTGATATTCTTCTTCCTTGAGTGTCTGTGGCGCGGCGCCGGACACATGTAGCGCCAGTTTGACCAGAAATTCAACGAGCACCGGGAGATCCGCTTCCGCCGCTTCGCGGATCACGAAGCGCGGCTTTTTTCTGCGCTGTATCGTCACCATGGTTCATGATGCCTGTCCTCCCGGTGCATCGCAACGGCGCCGCCGGTGGCGGCGTTGATTTCAAAAAAAACGCTGGACCTCCCACAGGGGCCCAGGGCTGCTCACTCAAGGCTGTTCCTCGGCCTCGCGTTCAGCCTCCGCGTGCTCGGCGGCCCAGGCCCCAGCGGCCTCTACCGCCACGGGAGACGTACTGGGCAGCACACCCAGATAACTCTCCGTCTCCTGCACCGGAACCACCGCGCGCTGGGTCATGCGGTAAAGAGCGTACAGAGCGATCGTTGAAAACGTTGCGCCGAGAACCAGCCAGAACGCGAACGGATCCATCACCTGCATCGCCCAGCCCGTGATCAAGGGGCCGGTAATTGCGCCCAGTCCGAACGTGAAAACCAGTCCACCGGAAGCGGCCGGCATGTCCTCCGCCGCCAGAAAATCGTTGGTGTAAGCCAGAAACAGCGCATAGAGCGGCGTTGTGACGCCGCCGGCAAAGAACGCTGCCGCCATCAATGGCAACAGCCCGCCGCCCGTCACCCAGCCCGCGGCACAGGAGGCAGCGCCGAGAGACGCGGCCGCAAATATCAGCTTGCGCCGATCCATCTGGTCCGAGAGCCAGCCGATAGGATACTGCAGCACCAGTGCGCCGCCGAACATCATTGCGACAAACAGGGCGATCTGTGACGCGGTCAGTCCAATCTGCGTGCCGAAGACGGCTCCCATGCCAGACTGGGTCGCATAGACGCTGCCGAGCAGGAAGATCCCCACGGTGCCCAGCGGCGAACTGACAAAAAGGTGGCGCAGCGACATGGGACGCGCAACGTCAACCGCCGGCACGGGAACGGCGGACAGAAGAATGGGCGCGAACGACACCGATACCAGAATCGAGGCACAGATGAACAGGACAGACGTGCCCGCGTCCCCCAGAGTGAGCAGACCCTGCGCGCCGATAATACCCAGTGTCTGCGCCATCATGTAGGCCGACAGTACCTTGCCCCGGGTCTCATTGGTTGCGGCATTGTTGAGCCAGCTCTCCGCGGCGACATAGATACCTGACATGCAGAAACCGACCAGCACTCTCAGCAGCGTCCAGGCCCAGGGTTCGGTGATCAGGGGAAAGGTGATCAGGCCTGCCGACATGAAACTGCCCAGCGCCGCAAAGACGCGCACGTGCCCCACGCGTCGGATCAGCAGCGGGGTATAGCGCGCGCCGGACAGGAAACCCATGAAATAGCCCGAAGTGACAAGCGCCAACTCTGCAGCCGAGAACCCCTCAATGCCGCCGCGCAGACCGATCAGCGTGAAATGCATGCCGTTGCCCAGCATGATCAGCAGAACCCCGAGCAAGAGCGCCCATACCCCTGACAACATTTTCATCATCGCGCTGTCTCTCGCTACCGGCGGCGTTTCCGACAGTGTCCAGCCTAGCGCAGTCCAGCCTCAGATGCAGTGCTGACCGCCTGTGCGGTAGCTGAGACGCAGGCTGTCGATCCGGTGCATAAGCTCTGGATATTTCAGTTTGAAATATCCCCTGTTTGCTGCGACTTTAAGCTCACATGTCCGCGGAAAGTCGGCCACGAGTCTCCCATCATGAAAAGCCAGATATCCGAATTCTGCACCGAATTCAGTGAAACCCTGTTCCCCCTTTCCCAATTGCTGGGAGATACGGTGGACCAGATGGAAGCGGTAGACAGCGCCTCCGAAAAGGAACTCGTCACGGCGTCGTTTTCCAACATCTTTCACCGTCTGGAGGCTCTAATAAAGAAGGTACAGGGTCAGGAGGCCTACGTACTGCTTTTCGGTCCCTTGAAGAGCGGCAAGTCCACCCTCATCAATGCGATCAGCGCTGGCTACGTCAGCGAGGTGACCAGCCTGCCTGCCTACCCCTGCATGGTCTACCTGAAGTATGGCGAGACACCGTCCTACTCGGTATTCCGCTATAGCGGCAAGCGGGAGGAGCTCGATTCCCCCGAGGCGCTCAAGCATCTGCTGGAGCAAAGTCACCGCACACTATCGGAACGTATCCGCGCCATGGACGATTTTGGCGAGACCTTTGATCCGACCACACACCTCCCTCCGCAATCCGGCGCGTGCAGGTGGAACTGCCAGCCAGGAACCTGCGCGAGTCGGGAACGGTCCTGGTGGACACCCCGGGGCTCTACAGCAAGATGAAGTTCGGGTACGACTTCATGACGCGCGAATTCCGCGACAGCGCCGCCTGCGCCGTATTCGTGGTCAAGACGGACAACCTGTTTCTGGAGCAGGTGTTCGACGATTTCAACGATCTGCTCGAGCAGTTCAGTCGCGTGTTCGTGGTGGTGAATATCGACAAGAACAAGAGCGACCTGCAGGCCGACGGGAGTCTCTCGCCCAGCCTGGAAAGCCGCGACCCGGACAGGATTGTCGAGGCTTTTGAAATGCTCACCATGAGCGCACCCCTGCGCCGGGCATCGGAAACAGGACGGCTTCACCTGTACCCGATCGACCTGCGTTCGGCGGCCGCACGGCGCCTTCAGGCATCAGCCGCCCCGGTGGAGCCACTCACGCAGGGCGACGAGGCAGCGGATGAGCCGGATGCCTTCGATGACTTCCTGAACGACCTGATGGGCTACCTCAACAGCACGGATTACCTGCGCGAGTTCATGACCGACACCATCCGTCAGTCGGGGAAGCTCTGTGCGGAAATCAGGCAACACTGCGCATCACATCTTGAAAGCGTTGTCGACGCCGAGCAATCGCGCCAGCGAACGACCCTGGATGCCATCGCCCGCAAACAACAGGCGCTGGAGGTGGCAAACACAACCGCCCCAGTGGAATGGATGGCTGACACTCTGGGTCGACTGAAGCGGGAGAGGGAGGAGAGCGTCAACACGACCCGTGCGACATTCAGGGAAGCGGCGCAGCCCGCTATCGCTACCTGGCTGGAATCGGATGAGAGCCTGGAGCAGCTGAAATCCACGTTGAAAGGACTGATGGACGAGAGCTGCCAGCGCTTTCTGGCCGAAGAGGAAATACGACTCACGGCATGTGCACGCTCGGCCCATGCCGGATTCTCCCTGTCCAGCGCTGAGGCCGAGTCTTTTGCCATTCTGGGGATAGACCTGCCCAGCCTCGCGGACGAGTCGCTGAGTGAAAGTGCCTCACCGGCGCTGGATCCGTCCGGGCAGGCGCCCGATCTGAATCCGTTTCCCGTGCGCATGGGGTTCACGGACAAGCTTCTGTTCCGCTCGCCGGACACGGTACGCAAGCGGCTGTTCAAGGATCCCGCACAGGAAATTCCGGCCAGGGCCAAGCGTGGCAAGCTGGAGGACAACGCCGGCGAGGCGATTTTCGCGCTGGCCGAGCCCGATTTGAAGCAGCGACTGGAACAGCTGTCGGCCAGGATCGGCGAATCCGCGGTAGACGCCTATGTCGCAGGCGTCTCCCGACGCGTGCAAGCCGCCTGTACAAAAGTCAAAAAAGACCTGGACGACCAGGAAGCGCACGCCAACCAGACACTCGCCAGGCTAACGGAGCTGAAGGAGAAATACCGTGGGCTCTCCGATCTTGCGGAGGAGGTCTCCGCCACTGTTCACGATCTGGAGGAAAAGCACGCACCGGAGCTGGAACTGACCTCAGGCTGATGGCTTCCGACCGCTCTACGTTTGCGCAGCGTCAACCCGGCGCTGAAGCGTCACGCCACAGGCGCGGCTTCAATCCGGTCCTTGCCGCCTGCCTTCGCGCGGTAGAGAGCTTCGTCTGCTGCTGAATAAAGCGCTTCCGCGCTGGCGCGTGACCGGGTGACAGCAGCCACGCCGATACTCGCACTCACGCGCAATGTCTCGCCACCTGCGCTGACCACATGCAGTTCCCTGATGGCAAGCAGTGCACGCTCGGCCACCGTGCAGGCGCCATCCACTCCGGTGCGCGGCAGCAACATCAGGAACTCTTCACCGCCGATCCGGGACAGCTCGTCCCCGGGGCGCAGGAGCGCCGACAGCGCGGAAGCGATCTTCTGCAGGACGCGGTCGCCTGCGGGGTGGCCATGCTGATCATTGACGCTCTTGAAGTCATCGAGATCCAGAAGCACCATTGAGAGCTCGCCCCGCGCCGGATCCAGCTCCTGCAGGCGGGACGCCAGACGGTCAAAGGCATGGCGGCGATTGCCGACACCGGTGAGAGGGTCGAGGATTGAGAGCTCCCGCAATCGGCGCATGTCGCGCAGCCGCCAAAGCACAATTCCACCGAGGATCAGTCCGCCAACGACAAGCAAGACCGTCCAGAAACGTTGTTGGCGCAGATCTCGGCGCTGCTTGTCCAGTTCGAGAGATCGTACCCTGGCCTGCTGCTGCAGAAGCTCGATGCGCAATGCCTGGCGTTCGTTCTCGAGACCTTCACGCCGGCTCTGCTGCCGCTCCGCTGCGTTTTCCTGCTGCAGCGCTGTCTTCTCCCGGTGAAATACCACCATCGCTTGATAGGCCGCTTCAAAGTTGCCGAGCGCGGCCTCCATCTCCGCCTCACTTCGGCGGAGGTCGATCTCCCAGCGCGTGCCGCGGAGTTCCGGAATGGCATTGATAATGGACTGCGCTCGCGTCAGGGCACCCCGGGCTGCCTGTGCATTGCCTGCCTCGGCCTGACAGACGGCCACGCGTTTCAGCAGTTCGGCCTTGTAGTCCTCGGGCCCGATCGCCGTCAGCGCCCTGCCGATGACAGCGAGTGCCTGCTCGCAGTCGCCGCGGTCGCCGTGTGTGCTGCCAAGCCCGTACAGCGCCATGAAGCGCCCGTGAGTATCCCCTCGCGCCTCGGTCATGGCTCGGTACCGATCAAACGCCGCGAGTGCCTCAGGGTAGTCGCCGGCGTAGCGGTGGGCCGTTGCGAGCCCGTAAACCGCCTCACCGCTAAACACCGCGTACCCGACCTCGTCGTAGTCCTGCAGCGCCAGCCGATAATGTCGGATCGCCCGGTCATACTCGTCGATGTAGGTGTATAGCACGCCAAATACCTCGTTCACCGCAGCGACCAGAAAAATGTCACCCAAGGCCACGGCGTCGGCGTGCGCGCCCTGAAGCTCCTCGACCGCCACGTCATGGCGACCCGCGAGGGTCAGGGCATAGCCGAGTTCGGCGCGGGTCAGAGTCGCAATGCGTGACAGGCCGGCAGCGCGCGACTCTCGAACGGTCGCTTCAAGCTGCACGATCGCCTCGGTATAGGCGCCCGCCCGCAGCAGGCGAACGCCCTCATGAAAATGCAGCATCTGGCGCAGGCGTGCCGGAGTATCTTCTTCCAGCGCGTCGATACCACGCTGCACCGTGTCGGCATAAACCTCGTCGACGTGCAGATACTGAAGTGCCTGCGCCAGCAACAGATAGAGCGCGACGCGCTCGTTGCGACCCGCCGTCCCAGCGCCTTGCGCAAGTGCTTCAAGGGCTGCGCGAGCCTGCCATGGGTCCTGCCAGACACGCGGCTCGAGGGCCTGGAGTTCTTGCGCCAACGACTCCTCCAGGGCTTCCGGCAACAGGCGCGGCTGGGCGCTGACGAGTGTCGCAATGACGGCCAGAGGGGCCACAAGCGCACGTAGCGAGAAAGTCAGAACGTTCAACGAGCGGATATTCCAAGAATTAGGACCCACAAATAATAACACCGGGACCGACGCAAAAGCGGAAGGGGCGACCGGGCTGTGACAGCCATCGAGAAACTGAGGCGCTGCGCGCACTTTGGGGTGATGCGGGAAGCCCCGGCTACACGTGCTTCCAAAAAGTAACGGTGACGCAGAGTGGCAGCAGGACCGAACTGCCAGGCAGCGGAAGCATAATGACCCGGTTGGTTACCATCCCCGGTATTGCCATTCCTGGCTATCTCGCGATAAGACTCTTTTATGCAATGAAGCAGGCTGGGTGAAGTCAGGGCACTGCGGGCCCGGCGCTGTCCAGCGCACCGACGGTTCGGTCCGCCAGGCCCATGCCTGCCTGGTACATCGTCAGGTAGGTGTGCGTGGCGCCCGCCTCGGTAATGCGCGCCACGTGGTCCTCATGCAGGGCGTGGGACACGATGGGCCCGGTGAATCCCTTGGCACGCAGGCTGCGCGCGGCGACCACCTTGGCCTCGATGTCATCCATGGCCAGTACGGCGGCCTTGATCGAGGAGACATCCACACCGCGCCAGAAATTGCTGTCCTCGGCATCGGCGAACACCACGTTGCGACCGGCGTCCCGATGGGCGATAGCCTTGTAGGTATCACCATCCAGGCCCGCCGGTGATTTTCCCTGGGCGCAAAGATGATCATAGGCGGCGGTGCCCGTCCGGCCCATGCCAAAAATGAGAATATCGGCGGCACCCAGATCCGTGGGCTGCTCATCCGGATGCATGGCACGGCGTTCGAAGCGCTGCAGCCGGTCCTCAATACGCGCAAACAGGGGGTGGGCCATGCGGTTCAGGGGCGCGGCAATCACGAAGGAGATCGAGACCGCGAGAGCCAGCGGTACCAGCCAGTCCTGCAGCACCACCGCGGCAACGATCAGGCCGAATTCGCTGTAGGCGGAAAGGCTGACGGCGGCGAGAAACGATGTGCGGGCGCGAAGCCCGAAAGCGATCAGCAGGAAGAAAAACAGCATACCCTTGAGCGGCAGCATGACGCCCACGCCAAGCGCGAACAGCAGTGCTTTCAGATCCGGCAGGCCGGACATGCCGATCTCGAGAAAGAACCCCACGAGGAAAATCTCCCGCAAGGCCCACAGGGACTCCGAGAGCTCCTTGGCCCGCTGATGGCTGGACAACAGCACGCCCATCAGGAGGGCGCCAATTTCCGAACTCAGCCCCATGGCCTCGAAGCCCATACCGCCGATGACCAGCGCCAGCATCATCCCCATCAGCACCAGCAGCTCATCATGGCCGGCAAAATCCAGAAGCCAGTGCATCAGCGGACGTAGCAGCGGCAGTCCGAATACCGACAACGCCCAGATGTTGGGCGTCTGCCCGCTCCATATGGCCAGTACCACGAGGGCAATCACATCCTGGACGATGAGGATGCCAATCGCGGTACGGCCATGGAAAACCGCCAGCTCTCGCTTCGACTCCAGCAGCTTCGCCGCCAGCACGGTGGAAGAGAATGAAAGCGCAATGGCCAGCAGGAGCGCCGTGTTCCAGTCCACCCCGACGAAGTAGAACAACCCGGGGGCAAACACGACAACGCTGATGGCAAAGTGCAGCAGTGCCCCACCGAGAACCTGTGGCTGGGCAATCTGCCGCAGCTTGAGTTTCAGGCCCACGGTGAACAGCAGAAGCAGCACGCCCAGGTGGGCCACGTAGTGCAGAATATTGTCCGTATCGGCGGGCAGACCAAGGCCGGCACCAAAAATATTGATCGCGAAACCGGCAGCCAGAAAACCCACCAGGGGCGGCAGACCTACCTGACGCACGGCCAGGCCGAAGAAAAACGCAAAGCTGATACAGATGACTTCAAACATGACCGGCGCCTTGTCAGTCGCTCGCCCTGGCGGCGGAGCGCCGATGTTACCGCACGAATGCCATCATGCGCGACGGCTTCAGCCGTCGTCGGCGATGTCGTCCAGCGCGTCGCGGTCCAGCAGCGTGACCTGCCCGCGCTCCATGCCAACCAGATTGGCGGCAGCGAAGCGCGCCAGCTGGCGGCTGACCACCGCACGTCCGGAGCCGGTCTCTACGGCGAGCTGCTCGTGGGTAGCCACCACCTTGCCGTCGGCATTTGCGAGGCGCAACAGGGCCCGGGCGAGGCGCGCCGTGAAACCTGTCAGCGCGACATCCTCGACCAGGCGCTCAAAGTCGCTGAAGCGATGGGCGACAGCCGTAAATACCTGGCTGCGGAAATCGCTGTCACCGGCCAGGCGGCGATGGAAATCGGCCGCTGACATGATCTCCGCCGACAGCGCCGTCTCCGCGACCCCGCAGGCGGCATAGTCACGCCCCTCTACCAGGCAGGAGAACGTCTGCAGACAGATATCACCCCGCGAGACACGGTAAAGCACGATCTCGCGACCGCTCGCGGCGGTCAGGGTGACGCGCAGCGTTCCCTCATGCAGAATCACGAAACCCCGACAGGGGTCGCCCGGACGAAAAAGTACCGTTCCGGCCTCAATGCGCTGAGGCGCAGCGCTCACCGCCATTGCGCTGCTACGGCGTCTGCCGGGGTGCCGGACACGTGCGAATGCCAAGCAGACTGTAGGCGGGACAGACACCGAGCAGTCCCGTCGCCAGGGGCACCAGACCCAGCCAGCCCCAGGCTGTCTGTGGGCCGACAAACACCAGTGACAGAATGCCGAGTCCGACGATGGTGCGCAGAACGCGATCGATGGTTCCTTCGTTGCGTTGCATGGTTCTCTCCTTCACTCATTTGCGATAGGTTCCCAAGAAGCCTGACACCGGCGACCGGGACGCGTCGGTGACTTGGTCACACTCGGTCCTCGCCGCAACCTCTTCAGGGCCTTTTTTCTTCATGACCCACCGCGGCCGGCCCCTGCAGACCATGAAGCCTCATCGTGCTTTCAATATCGGAAAGGCTTTCCACATCATCAATGGTTGATGGCACCGCGTACTCCTCCCCATCGGCAATCTGGCGAATCAGTTTGCGCAGGATTTTTCCCGAGCGGGTCTTGGGCAGGCGCTGCACCACAAGAGCGTGGTTGAAACAGGCGATAGGGCCAATCTGCTTGCGCACCATCGCAATGAGTTCCTGTTCCAGCAGCTTCTCATCGACCTCAATTCCGTCCTTCAGAATCACCAGTCCCGTTGGTGCCTGCCCCTTGATCGGATCTTTCAGGCCAATCACGACACACTCGGCGACCGCGGGATGCGCCGCGACTATTTCCTCCATTTCACCCGTGGACAGGCGATGGCCCGCTACATTGATCACGTCATCGGTGCGCCCCATGATGAAGACATAGCCTTCTTCATCCATGTAGCCTCCATCACCAGTTGTGTAATAACCGGGGACGTCGCTCAAATAACCATCGCGAAAGCGCGCGAAATCACGCCAGAGCGTTGCGAGGCACGACGGTGGCAACGGAAGTTTTATGGCGATGGAGCCCTGCTCTCCGGGTGGCAGCTGATGTCCTTCCGCGTCCAGTATCCGGATATCGTAGCCCGGCATCGGCAGCGTTGAAGAACCGGGCTTCGTGGGTTTTGCCTCGATCCCCATGAGATTGCCGCAGATCGCCCATCCGGTTTCGGTCTGCCACCAGTGGTCTACGACGGTCTTGCCGGTTTTTTCGACTGTCCACTCATACGTGGGCGGATCCAGCCGCTCACCGGCCATGAAGATGGTCTGCAGTGCCGAGGTGTCGTATTTGCCAAACTCCAGCGCCTGGGCATCTTCCTTGATAATGGCACGGAAAGCCGTCGGTGCTGCGAACAGCACCTTCACACGGTAATCGGCACAGACACGCCAGAAAGCGCCTGCGTCTGGCGTGCGCACAGGCTTGCCTTCGTAGACGACCGTCGTACAGCCGGCCAGCAGCGGGGCATAGACGATGTAGGAATGCCCCACTACCCAGCCCACGTCTGAAGCGGCCCAGAAGACGTCTCCGGGACTCATGTCATAGATGGCTTTCATGGAGTATTTCAGCGCGACAGCATGTCCGCCATTGTCGCGCTGAACTCCCTTTGGCTTGCCGGTGGTGCCTGAAGTGTAGAGAACATAGAGTGGATCGGTACCCTTGACCGGGACACAGTCAGCCGGTTCCGCTGCCGCCATCGCGTCTTTCCAGTCAATATCCTGGCCGTCAATCAACTGCGCCGGGGCTTCCGGACGTTGCAGCACCACACTTCGCAGCGACTTGTGTGTCGACAGACGCAGCGCCTCATCCAGCATCGGCTTGTATTCAACAATCCGCTTGACCTCGACACCACAGGACGCCGATACCACAACCTTTGGCTCGGCATCCTCAATACGCACAGCGAGCTCACGCGACGAAAAACCACCGAACACCACAGAGTGCACCGCACCCAGGCGAGCCACCGCCAGCATTGCCACCAATGCCTCCGGCACCATTGGCATATAGATGATGACTCGATCCCCCCGCTCAACCCCCTGCTGCCTGAGAACCCCCGCAAACCGGGCGACCTGATCGCGCAGCTCAGAGTAACTCAGCGTAAGACGGGTTTCCGTGACAGGTGAATCGTAAATCACTGCAGCCTGATCGCCACGCCCCTGCTCGATATGGTAATCCAGCGCCATATAGGCGGTGTTCATCTCGCCATCGGCAAACCAGCGATCGATGCCGTTCTCATCCCGGGACAGGATAGTCTGCGGCGGCCTGTACCAGGGCAGATCGTCGGCTTTTTCCGCCCAGAACGTTTCCGGATGCTCAATAGACTCAGTGTATTCAGAAAGATAGGACATGGAGCGATTCCCCTATGTGCGGTTCCCGACAGCGCTATCGCCCGGGCGGGCATTAACGTTGTTATCGCCTGACCCTGACCGGCCTGCTGCGCTGAACTATACCAAGCCCGAATGCTGCTGACACTGTCACGTGATGGGGAACTCACGGGGATAGCGCTGACCGGGAGTGACTTTGTCACCGACCGGGTCCGGTTAACGGCGTACTGTCACTGTGGCTTCGATCAATCCACCGTAAACGAGGAGTTTTTCCCATGCACAACACCGTCAAAGCCATGGCAATTTCCGCACTGATTGCCGTTGCACCTTTCGGCGCTCAGGCCGACAGCCACAACCGTAGCATTGACGAAGTACTGGTCATTCTTTCCAGCGATTCGCTGCAGACTCAGGGTATGGCCATGGTGCTGTCCAATACCATGGCCCAGCAAGGCGCCAGGGTGAATGTACTGCTGTGTGACAAAGCCGGCGACCTGGCACTGAAATCCTATGAAGCGCCAGCACTCAAGCCCAGGGACATGACACCCGGACAGATGCTTCGCGGACTGCTTAAGCAGGGCGGCGAGGCCAAGGTCTGCGCGCTGTACCTGCCCAACAGCGAGCATGACAAGGAAGACCTGATCGACGGCGTCGGTGTTGCCATGCCGCCGGAAATGGCCGGCCAGATGCTGAATGGAAAGATGCGAACTTTCATCTTCTGATACGGCTCTATACCACGATACGCCGCGCCGATGGCGCGGTTTTCCGCAAACCTGCCCGCTCGTACTGTAGGCGTCAGGCGCCTGCCGACCCATCGGCAGACCACCCACTCTTGCTACAATTGGCGTCATGATGAAAAAAATGCGTTTCTTACTGGTACTTCTCACCACCCTGCTAGCGGTCACCGGCACCCGTGCTGCGCCCGAAGGCTGGTCCCCCCTGCTGACTCCAGAGACATTGGCCAGCATGCTGGAGGGCGGCGCCGCGCCGCAAATCCTGCGTATCAGCGGCGACCACGACGCGGGACACATTGCCGGCTCCGTCTCCGCCAACTACGCGGACTTTCGTGGTCCGTCCGGCAATCCCGGCGCCCTGCCATCCCTCCAGGCCCTGACCGACACGGTTCAGTCACTGGGACTGGAAGGAACCCGGCCCGTGGTTCTGGTTCACGATGGCACCAGCCCCTCGGACATGGGCACGGCCACCCGCCTCTACTGGACCCTGAAGTCTCTGGGCCTGCAGGACCTGGCCATCCTCAACGGTGGCTTCAGCGCCTGGAAGGACGCTGGACTGCCGGTTCGTGTGGGCACGGTGGCGGCAACACCGACAGACTGGACCCCGAAGTGGCACGACGACTGGCGGATCAGCACCCAGGAGATGGAGCGTCGTCTCGATGATCCCGACGTCCGCATGATAGATGCACGTCCGACGGCCTTTTACAACGGCTCACAATCCTCTGTCGCCCGGCCAGGCACCATCGAGGGCGCCGCCAGCCTGAGCTTCGACCGCTGGTTCGACGATAGCCGAATGAAGCATCCTGAGGAACTCCGGCAGATCCTGGCATCGAGTCCACTGCCCGACGCCTCCCAGACCGCCTCCTTCTGCAATACCGGCCACTGGGCATCGATCAACTGGTTCGTACTCAGCGAGCTGGCCGGCGTGCCGGATACCCGCCTGTATGCCGAAAGCATGGCGGAATGGAGCGCGGCTGACCGACCCATGGATAACCAACCGAGCCGGATCGCCCACTACTGGGATATGACCGTGGAATGGGTCAATGGACTGTGGAAGGGCTGAACCGATGACAGCAGCAAACCGTCCTCCGATACGCGCCATCCGCAGTGCTCTGACTCTGTTCAGCCTGGCGGTGATCGGATTCACCTTCGCCATGGCGGGCCCCAGGGCCGCCCTGCTGATGCTGATCGGGCTGGGCTTCGGGCTGGTGCTTGAGGGCCTGCGCTTCGGATTCACCGGACCGTGGCGGCGCATGATCCAGGCCCGCGATGGCCGCGGGCTGCTGGCCCAGTTCGTGGCCATCGGCCTGTGTGCGCTGGTCGCCTTCCCACTGCTGGCGGCGTTTCCGGATGAGCTCTATGGCGCCCACGCCCCGGTGGGCATCGCCATGCTGGCAGCGGCCTTCGTGTTCGGCGCGACCATGCAGATAGTGCTGGGCTGCGGCTCCGGTGTACTGGTCAATGCAGGCAGCGGGAACCTGATGGCGGTGCTGGCCCTGCTGGGCTTCGTTGTCGGCAGCTTCTTCGGCACACTGCATCTCGACTGGTGGACCGGCCTGGGCTCGCTGCCGGTGCATACGCTACAGGGCAGTTTCGGCGAGAGTGCCGGACTGTGGGTGACGCTGACCGGCCTGGCCGCACTCGCGATTCTGGTGGCGCGGCTTTCAAGGCCTGGCCAGCGCCTGCCGTCACCGCGGCTGTGGCTGGCGGCCATCCTGGTGGCAGCCCTGGCGGTACTGAACCTCGTAGTGGCCGGCCAGTCATGGGGAATCGTCTACGGCCTGGGATTGTGGGGCGCGAAAGCGGGCCAGGCAGCCGGCATGGATGTGCTGGCCACTGCCTTCTGGTCGGCACCGGACCACGCCGAACGCCTGCAGCAGAGCCTGCTGACGGACGTCACCAGTCTGACCAATATCGGCATTATCATTGGCGCCTTTGTCGCCATGCGCTGGCGCCGGGATCCGGGGCCGCAGGTACCGCGCGGCAGTACGCCCGGCCGCCTGGGTATCGCGCTGTCCGGCCTGATTCTCGGCTACAGCGCCCGCATCGCCTTCGGCTGTAATGTCGGCGCCTATTTCAGCGGCATTGCCACGGGTAGTTTCCACGGCTGGGCGTGGTTCGCGGCCGCCTTTGCCGGCTCGGCGCTCGCACTGCATGCACGGCCCAGGGTTCTGCAATGGCTGTCACTGAGCGCCGCAGCGACGCCCGGCGGGAGCATACGCCCATGATGTCGATATTCCACCGTCCCGGCCGCACCGCTACTGGCCTGCTGACCCTTGCCCTGATTGCGCTTTTGCTGATCCTGGATGCGCGTCAGTCCATGCCGATCAATCCCCACGCCGCCCCGTCACCGGTGGCGCTGGGATCGGGGCAGGCGCCGGCCGGGGCCCACTGTACCCAGCGCTGATGCTGCTTATGGCATGGGCGCGCAGCAGGGTCCCGCCGGACAGATTGTAAACGGTGTTGAAACCGCGCTGCATGAGGATGCGAGTGGCTACGTAGCTGCGGGCGCCCGACGCGCAGCTGACCACCGTCGGCTGCGCCGAATCCAGCTCGGCGATCCGTTCGCGCAGTTCGTGAAGTGGTATGTTGATGGCATGCGGTGCACCGTATAGTGCACTGCCAGACACCTCGTCGCGGCTGCGCACATCAAGCACCTGATAGCCGTCGAGATCGCTGTCGATGGGCATGATCACCGCCGTGCCCGCGAGATCATTTGCCGCGACAAAGCCCGCCATGTGCACAGGATCCTTGGCGGCCCCGAAGGACGGCGCATAGGCGAGGTCCAGTGCTGTCAGATCATGCACGGTAGCACCGAAGTGCATGGCAGTGGCGATCACATCGATGCGCTTGTCGATGCCTTCCCGACCCACCGCCTGCGCGCCGAGAATCCTGCCGGTGCCGGCTTCATAGACCAGTTTGAGTGTCACTGGCTGCGCCCCAGGATAGTAACCCACGTGGTGATTCGCGCGAACCACACAACACCGGGCGTCGAGGCCCGAGCGCCGCGCCATGCTCATGGTCAGCCCGACCATCCCGGCAGCCAGGCCGAACACGCGCACAATGGCAGTACCCCAGGCTCGTGGTACCGGTGCGGAACTGCCGGTCACGGCATGCTCACCGGCCAGACGACCCGCGCGGTTTGCGGGGCCGGCCAGGGCCACCCGCATCTGCTTGCCCGTGGGCCCAAACGTGTATTCGCAGGCATCCCCTACCGCATAGATATCCGGATCATCGGTCTGCCCATGCGCATTCACATGAATGCCGCCCGAGTCACCCAGCGACAGTCCAGCCTGCTCGGCAAGCTGGACGCTAGGCCTGACCCCGATACCGAGGATCACCATATCGGTATCAATCGTCTCTCCACTGCCGAGTACGACGCCCGTGGCCAGGCCCTCTGCAGACACCAGGGCCGAGATACCGTCACCCAGCCGCAGGTCGATATCGTGTGCCGCGATCTCCTCCTCCAGCATGTGTGCCAACTCCGGGTCCATCAGCGGCAGTACCTGTGGCTGCAGCTCGACCAGCGTGACCGCAACCCCGCGCGAGTGGAGCTGCTCCATCATTTCCAGTCCGATATAGCCAGCGCCGACAACGACCGCCCGACCTGGCTGTGCACGGGTCATGAAGGCATTGATACGGTCGGTGTCCGTCACGTTACGCACACTGAAAACATTGCTGGCCGATATACCCGCCAGCGGCGGCACAATGGGTGCCGCCCCGGGGGCCAGAATCAGCTTGTCATAGGCCTGACGGAAGTGCTCACCTGTTGTGTGATTGAGCACCGTCACTTCGCGGCGCGAACGGTCAATGTCGACGACCTCGTGCCGTGTGCGCACATCAATATTGAAGCGATCGGCAAACAGCGCCGGCCTCGCCACAAACAGACTCTCGCGCTCCGCAATCTCGCCGCCGACATGGTAGGGCAGGCCGCAATTGGCGAAGGAGACGTGCTCGTCCTTTTCAAACATGATGATGGTGGCATGTTCGTTCATGCGCCTGGCTCGGGTGACGGCGCTGGCGCCGCCGGCCACACCGCCCACAACGACAAGCGTCGGTGAAGCGGCTGTGGTGGAATCTGTCATGGTAAACCCCGTGGATTGGCTGTGGTTCAAATAGGTCTGGGAGTTGGCTGCTCGCGGAGTCTCTGACCGGCACTGACGCGTGCCGGCCTCACGAGTGAGCCGCGCGCTGGAACCCGGATGTCCCGGTAACGCGATAACGGCAGGTGAAGAATGCCATCTTCGACCTGCCCACGTCGGTGACTTGGTCACAGTCAGGTATCGGGCCCGGCAGACGGTTGAAACCCTCACCCCGCAAGAGGCATGGATAAACGCTGATTTACGTGCCACGCTGCCGCGCAATGATGGTGAAACGCGACCATGAATGCATTCTTACCCATACGCTGACCCCAAGGAGACCCGCGACATGACCGAGCTGTCCGTGCGCCCGAACCAGCCATTTGACCTTGAGCCCCTTGCCGAACTCCTGGTTGACGAAGCCGACCTGGCCAAGGTCAACCCCAACGCCAAACACCCGTTTGATCCGCTCGAGTGGCAAGAAAAATGGCTGAACGAGCCGGATGATGCGTCTTACTACCTCATTGATTCCCAGGGACGCGAGGTGGGCTTTTTCGCCCTTCGGGTTGGCATTGGCCCGGAGGTGCGCCATCTTACCTATGCCTTCGTTGCGCCGGAGGCACGCGGCGGTGCAGGCGGTCAGCTCGCTGCCGAAGTGGAAGCCTCGGCCCGATCACTCGGGGCGCTGTCGATCACGCTGAAGGTGGATCTGGATAACGCACCGGCTCTGAACGCCTACCTGTCGGCAGGCTTTGAGGAACTCGGTCGTAGTGGCGACGTCGCCACGATGCGGAAGGATCTGGATTGATGTCGAAAAAGTGTCTGAACACGATTCCGCTCAAGCGCCAGTTATCGGGATCCTCCTGCGGCACAGTGTAATCACCGAGAGCAGGAACATTGCCGCCGTAGCGACGGCGGCAATGGGGTACTGAAGCGGCTGGATCCAGACCGCCGGAAACCACCCGGCCATGGTCATTGCGTCCACGGGTATTGAGAGCAGGTACGCCGTTGGGATGGCGTAGCGGATCACCAATCCCGTATTGCGGATTCGCACCAGTCTGCCAGCCAGGTACAGGCCCCAGCCCGCGATGAGGGCGACAGCCGAGTAATACAGCTCGGACACATAGCCAAGCAGGCGTGGGTCATAGAGGGCGATGTTCAGCAGGTAAATGAACCAGATCACGAAGACCGTCTCGGTGGCGGCAACACGTGCGGCGCTGTTGCTCTGCCGGGCGACAGGCGCCGGTGGGGCCAGGTGTAGCCGTCGCCGACACCAGCGCATCATGCGGCAGCGCGTGTCCCTGTTGGCCGCCATGAGCAGAACCAGCGGGAGAAAAATAAAGCTGCTGGCCTGCACGAGCAGGAGACTCGCAGGCAGCGCTGGCTGACCGTTGACCATCAGCGGTTCGATCCCCAGCCATACGGACCAGTTTGCCCAGGTCCACTCGAAGAAGCCCATCCACAGAAAGGTACCACCAGCGTAGCCCATAATACTGCCCGAAATATCATCGGCAGTGAGGCCTCGCCAGACCAGGGTAACGCCGACCGCAGCCAGGGTCAGGGACGCCAGGCTGTCCTGCCAGGACGGGCCGCTGAACAGGGCGTGCTGCAGCGCCAAGGTGATGTTTGCCAGAGCCACGCCGGCGAAGACCAGCAGCAGCGCCGCCAGGGTCTGGCGCAGCGGAAGAAGACGGCGGCTGCGCGGCTGCTGCATCACTTTTGCCGAATCCATGAGGGACCTGCTGTCATCTATCCCCGCAATCCGGTTGTGAATGGCACTTCCCATGGCGGGCTCTCCCTTCGCTTACTTTCGTGCTACTGACACCTTGCTAAGGCCTTTTAGCGCCCGAAGCTGTAAGACGCGCGCAGGCCGAAAGCACGCGGCGGTGGCAGGTAGAATTGTGCGCTGTCGGGCAGGACAAAGGTGGCGCCGGCGAGCGAAAAGTCGTTGATGTAGCCACCGGTATTAAAACCGTCGCGAATCGTCTCGTCGTCGAAGAGGTTGTCCACGTAGGCCATGGCCTCCCAGTTGCCGCTGGCCACACCGAGGCGCAGGTCAGTCAACCAGTAGCTATCAAAGCGCAGCAGATTACTCTGGTTCGAGAAGCGCTCGTCACGGAAGGTTGTCTGAACTTCGGCAAACCAGTTGCTGTTTGCGGTCAGCTGGTCCGTGTAGTTAACGATGCCGACGAATGAGTGCCGGGGAACGCGCTCCAGGTCGTTGCCGGTGAAATCCACCCTGCATGTCGACCGGCCGGCGGTGGTGGTGACCACCTCACAGCCCCCCGCGTAGGCGATGGCGCCGGCACTGCTGGTGAGCTGTGTGAAGTCCGTAAACTCCGATTCCAGAAAAGTGTATCCCGCCTGCAGGCTGAGCCTGTCCGTGGCCAACAAGGTGACATCGAGCTCGGCACCGTAGACCTCGGCATCGGCATTGAGCACCCGCGCCACGAGAAAGCCGTTCGCATCCGGCACCTGGCTTGTGACCTGCTTGTCCGTGAAATCTTGCAGGAAAAGCGCGCCGTTGACGCGCAGGCGTCGGTTGAACAGGTCGGTCTTCGCACCAAGTTCGTACACAATGACCTGCTCCCGGTCGAAGCGGCCCTGCTCCGGCTGGAAGGTGCCTCCACCGCCGTTCACGGTGCTGATGCCTGCGGGCTTGATGCCCTGCGCCAGGGAGAAATAGGTCATGGCGTTGTCGCTGATGGTGTACTGCAGAGTTGCCTTGGGCGCGACGAAGCTGTCGTCCTGGGATGCCAGCACCTGGCCCGCAGGCACGGGGAAGAGCACCGAACCACCGCCGAAGATACCCAGGGGGTCAATGATCGAATTGTCAAGGTCGGGGCCGCTGACCTCGAGCTGCTCATCGACGTAGCGCGCCTCGAAGGTAAGCTCCCAGTGGTCGTTGAAGGCCCAGCCCACAAGTCCAAAGGCGGCCCAGTGCTCGATGTCGCGGGTCCATAGATCCGAATTGCGCGGCAATGTGGTCCCAACGGCGGCCACGAAGGGTCCGCAGTTCGGAGCGATATCCGCGGACAGGAATGGCGGCGCGTAGGTAAGACAGGTCACACCGCCGTTCAGCGTTTCACGGTTCTCCTCCCAGTACTCGGCACCCACGGTCCAGGTGAGTGGTCCGTCACCCGCAGACTGAAGGCGGATCTCCTGACTGAACAGGCGCGTTTCGTTATCGATCCAGATTTCGCCAAAGGCGGGCAGGTCGTCGGCGCGGCCGAAGGCGTTGAAGTCCTGATACTGAAAACTGTCTGCCGAGGCGAGATGTGTCAGGGAAATAAACTGGGCCCGACCCAGGCCACCGAGGTTGTCGAATTCCCGCGTGACGTCAAGTGTCGCGCGAAGCACTTCCTGGCTGCTGCCCGGGTACTCGCGGCCCGTGCGTGGATTGTCGCTGTTGCTGATAGTCAGGTCGCCGGCACTCGGTGGTGTACCGCGAATGCCGAGGATCGCGGTTACCGAGGGATCCACGACCGGGCCGAGTGCACTGGCCGGCATGGCAAATGACGCATCGGGCGCCGGATGGCCCTGGGGCTGGATTCCGAACTCTGACTCCTCATAGGAGAGGCGGCCCTGCACGGCCCACTCCCTCGATGGCTCCAAGGCGAAAGTTATGGCACCGCTGCTACCGCTGCGATCACCAAGGTCCCCGCCCGTGATCGGGCTATCGTAGAAGCCGTCGTGGTTCCAGGTCGCAGCACTGACCCCCAGACGCAAGGTATCGCCAAGCACGGGGCCGGACACCCGTCCGCGAATCATCTGCTGACCGTAGTTGCCGATGTCCGTCTCGATCGCATAGGCAAAGGTATCACCGGGCCCGCGGGTCTTGTAACTGATGGCGCCGGCGAAGGCCGACCGGCCGTAAAGTGCATGCTGCGGTCCCTTGACGATCTCGATCTGCTCGACATCGAACAGGAGGGGATCGATGAGCAGCGTACCGCCAGAGGTGATCATCGCCTCCGTGGTGATATCAATGCCGTCCAGGAGTACTGCCATGTTCGGCCGCCCGCGTGTCGGCGTCAGGCCTCGGATGTTGAGGTTGATGTCCTGCGGCACGGACCCCTGCTCAAGGTGGACGCTGGCGCTCTGAGCCGTGACATCAGCGAGCTGGTAGAGGCCCCGACGGAAGAACATCTGCGCATCCAGCGCATCCAGCGCGACCGGCACAGTCTGCAGCGACTCCTCGCGGCGACGCGCATAGACGATAACCTCTTCGATAGCCCGACCGTTCGCATCCGTCCCCGGCTCAGCCCCATCCCGGGGTGGCGCCGCGGATCCGGCCAGAGCGGACGCGGCAAGCAGGCCCGGAACGGACAGGAAGAGGATAGTGGGTAGGGCGGAGCGCGGCAGGGAGAGAGCTGTCTGGGCCATTATTCGTCTCTTTTTTGTCTAACAGGTGTACTTTCGGTTTATCATTTTTTGTGTCAACTTTAGTTGACATTTTTTCCTTTGGCCACAACATTTTTTCCTGGCAACGAAAAAGTGTCCATAATTTGTGACACCTGCCAGTGCTCAAGTTTTTCTAGCTGGCTCGGGTCGCTCTGACACCTGATGCCGGTCTACTCTCGGCTCTCGCGCCAGAAACCAATGGGGATCTCTTGGGCTGCACCGCGGCCGGCGACTGGAACGCCGAACTGGTCGCGATGAGTACGCGGTAAGGCTTGGTCATCATGCTACTGACGCTGAGGACCATGGCGCTCAACCCGCTACCAGAATGGGGCTGGTGTTCTCGTGAAGATGCACAGAGCAGGAGATGGCCTCTAGGCAAACCAATCTATTGGCCTGGGCGTCCTTACTAGCTACTGAATTAACCAAAGGGCACAACGCATGAATCGCTTGACAATAATGACTGGTTTACTTTGGCTCTGGGCAGCCTGGCACCTGGGGTTCGGCCTGCTGTCCACCTTCGCTCCGGAGGCAGGCGCGTCTGCGGTAGGCTGGACCGCAGCCGGTGGGTGGACGCCAGAACTGATCACCATGAGCACGCAATACGGGATGGTTATGGTGCTTCTGGCACTCATGTTTGTGATCATGGCGCTAAATCCGCTGCAGTACCTCAACCTGATCTGGGTGGCTGTAGCTGAGCAGGTGCTGGGCATTATCTACGCAGCCTATATCTACGTTGAGTACGGCCAGCTGACGGTCCCTCAGATGCTTCTCCAGGCGGGTATAAACAGTGTTGTCGTCATCCTGTTCGTGGTGCTCTGGCTTGGGTTGCGGGACGCCGGACCGCACCCAGCGAAGGCATGATCCGACCCAATGGCTTACCGATTGGTCAGCCCTGTGGGTGAGCGCGAACCTGACTGGGTCGATCGGCATTTGGGGAAAATCATTATCGTGGTCGCCCTGTTTTGCACCATCGCCCTGGTCGGACGGGCGATGACAGGCTAGTCTTGTGGGTCAAAAACGAGCAGGCCGCCCTGATACCACGTCAATAGCCGAAGTCGGGGCGGCAAGCGTTCAGCGTCGGGCACCACTGCTATCGTTCATTGTTCTACTATACCTGACCCTAGTTTTCGCGCCCCTGGGCTTTGCCTTTCTGCATGGCGCGATTCACGCCCGGTCCCCTGTCGACACGCTGGCGTCTTCTCTTGGCATGGTCGCTTTCGCGGCGCTGCTGGTCGACTTCCTCTTCTCGGGGCGGACCCGCTGGATCTCTGACAGAATCGGTGTGCGGCGCACCCTGCGGATCCACCGGTGGGTGGCCTACGCGATCATCTCCTGCATCGCGCTCCACCCGTTCCTGTACACCGCGCCCGACGGGGTTTCATGGCCATGGTTCAACGCCAACGATCCCACCTTGATTCTCGGCAACTGGTCGCTTTTTACCGGACTCGCGGCCTGGATTCTTACAGCCGGCATTATTCTTATTGCGGTGGACCACAGGAAACTTCCGGGGTCTTACCGCGCATGGCGGTTGATGCATGCGGGCAGCGCACTGCTGCTTGGCACACTTATCGCTGTCCATGCCATTAGCGCGGATGGCTACAGCGGCCAGACCGGGCTCGCTGTTTACTGGATTCTGCTGCTCTGTGTGGGACTGCTGATATTGATTGAGATGTTTCTTGTGCAGCCCTGGCGACGGCGCCTTGCACTCCGAAGAAAGCACGAACATCCCAGCTGTTCCGGAAACCGCCCGACATGATTCAAGCTGGACCCATTGTTTGGCCGTGGGCATTCACATGAATGCCGCCCGAGTCACCCAATCGCAGGTCGATATCGTGTGACGCGATCTCCTCCTCCAGCATATGTGCCAACTTCGGGTCCATCAGAGGCAGTACCTGTGGCTGCAGCTCGACCAGCGTGACCGCAACCCCGCGCGCGTGGAGCTGCTCCATCATTTCCAGGCCGATATAGCCAGCGCCGACAACAACCGCCCGACCGGGCTGTGCACGGGGTGACGCCCCGGGACCCAGAATCAGATTGTCAGCGACTGTGGTGGAATCTGTCATGGTAAACCCCGTGGATTGACCGTGGTTCAAATAGGTCCGGGAGTTGGCGGCGCGCAGAATCTGTGACCGGCACTGACGCACGCCCGACTCACGGGTGCGCCCCGCGCTGGAATTCGGATGTCCCGGCAACGCGATTACGATAGGGACGGCGTTCCATCTTCCACCTGCCCATGTCGGTGACATGGTCATCGTCAGGTAATTACGAGCTTCCTGGCTGAGATCGTTAATGTCCGTTATGGGGCCCGCCTTTGCGAAGCCCGACACCCGCCAGGTGCGACTGATTAACAATGTGGCTCCACCCGAACGCCTGCGCATTGTCGACCAGGGCACAAGTCGGGATAGGCGCTTACCCGGGCACTCTCAGACCCAGCCTGCGGCGCGGACTCTCGCCGTGGAAAACGAAGACAGTCTGGGCGTCAGCGCGTCGACGCCACAAATCACAGTCGTGGCATTGGCCCACCATCCTGTTTTGTGAACCCGTAACCAAGGAAACTGCGTCATCGGCGGAAAGACGGCATGAGTTCGAATTGGTTGAGCACTCCTGAGGGCGAATTCTGTCAGGTGGAGGACCCAATCCGCGGCAAAAAAAAGTTGATCCAGCCCGGGTGGCCTCTTCGTAGCCCAGCTACATTCATTCGATTGGAGGTGCAACATGCCTCAACCAAGTATGATCTTTTTTCTTGCCGCATTTACCTTTGCCGCAGTCATAACCTATAGCATCTGGCAGATCCGCCGAGCCCGAAAGGCGAAGCTCAGCGGAGAGCAGCCGGCGCTCGGGAACGCCGGCGAAAACCGCTCGTAAACCGGGCGGAGCGACCTGCCGCGACCCATTTGGAGAGGGAGGGGCAGGGACCTTACCGGCCAGGCACTGGTCAGATTCCAGCCTGGTCAAATTCTCTTGCGCAATCCGGAAAGTGGGTCTGTGGCTCGGCCCCTTCAAATTTACAGGTAAGTCATGAAGCACAGAAACCTACTCATCATCGGCGCAAGCAAAGGCATCGGCCGGCGTGCGGTCGATTGCGCGCTGGAGCGCGGCTGTTCGGTGCGCGCGATGGCGCGGGACGCCGGCAAGATCAATCTTGAGCATGAACGGCTTGAGAAATTTTCCGGAGACGCGACGGATGCCGACGACGTGCGGCGTGCGCTAGAGGGCATCGACGCGGTGATTGTCGCGATTGGGGTGCTGGCGGGCATCACGCGGCTTTTGCGCCCCGTAACGGTATTCTCGCGCGCCACCGAGGTCCTGGTCGACGAGATGGATGCAACCGGGCCGAAGCGTCTGGTCGTCGTGACCGGGTACGGCGCCGGCGAAACACGCGGAGCGATGAATGCAGTCGAGGAACTGGGGCACACTATACTTCTCGGCCGTGCGTACGCCGACAAGAGCGTGCAGGAAAAGATCGTCGAGCGCAGCAGCCTGGACTGGACTATCGTGCGACCGACGATTCTGACCAACGGACGGGCGACAGGCAGGTACAGGGTCCTGGTCAACCCGGAATCCTGGCGGAACGGATTCATTTCCCGGGCAGACGTTGCGCATTTCCTGGTCGAGTGCGCGCTTGATAAGAAGTATCTGCATGAAGCGCCGGTGTTGAACTAGGGTTGCACCCCGGCCTTGTGAATCCGGCGAGCCGGATCGGCCACACAGAGACCGATTTTGCAGATCTCCTCGGGCAGGTCGACACACTCGAGAATCTCGTTGCATGATCACCGAGCCGTGTGATCCGCTCGCGCGCCTGTTTCATCCCTGCGTTGAAATCCTCCGCCGGGTTGACCCCGAATAACAGAAGGAAGTCAGAGAATCGGCACAATGGAAGTCACCGGGAAATCCCGGTAGCCGATGATGGCATCGATGAGGCCGTCGCAGTCATCCACTCTTCACGCTTCCGGGCTGGAGTGTGGTCAATTCTGAACAGCAGGCCGCCCGCATGGGGCAGCTCCGCTTCCCGGTGGTTTGTCAGCTCTCGTTCCAGCCGGGCGCGAATTCGGGATGAATCAGCCGTTCATGGCGATCGAGAGCAACGATCCGGTCCATCTCGCTACTGGTCAACTCAAAATCGAAGATATCGATATTGTCGTGGATGTGTGAGGGTTCGCCAGACTTGGGGATGGCGATCACCTGCTCCTGCTGCAACAGCCAGCGCAGAGCCACCTGCACCGGCGTTTTTCCGTTCACCTCGGCTATTTCGCGAAGCGTGGGATCCTCTGCAACCTGCCCGTGGGCGATAGGGCAGTAGGCGGTGACCAGGATGCCGTGTTCGCGGCAGTAGTTGCGTATCGGAATCTCGCCGAGAAAGGGGTGATATTCGATCTGGTTGGCAAAAATCGGGCTGCGGGAGGCTTCGCGGGCTTTTTCGAGCCTCGGTACCGTGAAGTTGCTCACGCCCATGTGCTTCACCTGACCGCGATGCTGCAGGTCGTTCATTGCCAGCGTGCGCTATTTATTCTTGCGATCAGTCGGTTATGCAATATGGAACCCCGCTGCTCATCGCCGATACGGGCTGCGGCGCTGTCCGCCTATCACACCCCCTATCATGATCGAACCGGCCGTCGGGGAGGCACAGCCCTCCCACGCGCGACTTGAGCTGCCTACCGAGAACGTTTTGCCGAGCTCCGCTACACCGGGCCGTATTCGGCCACTTGTATTCATCGACCGGGATGCGGTAGCGTAAAGTCTTGTTTTGCACAAACGCTGAGGGCGTTCCGGGCGCTCTTTCCTTTCCCTGGCAATATCCCCTGACAATCGCGGCCCATTACCAAGGAGTTTTGTATGTCCAGCGAACAAACAACCACCTGGCCGGAATTGGCCATCAGTCTCTACGACAAGCTCACCGGCCGCGGCGCCGAGATCACCTACGAGTTCGAGAACATGGAAGTTTGGGTGCCGAGCGGTACCGGAACCGATGCCGTCAGCGCCAAATGGAAGTTGAATGGCGTTCTGAAAATCCGCACCCGGGACAACGTCGGCGGTTAACTCCCATGCCGCACTCGTTGAGCGTGGAGGCCGACTTCTCCCTGGAGGCTGCCGATGGCACCACTCTTCACATTGAGTCGGATTCTGACCGGGTCACAGTACATCTGCCGGACTTCAGGACGGCCCGCGAAAATGCCGGGCTGTACCGGGACAAGGCGACGCGCGTGAAGGCACTGCATCGGCTGCAGCGGGGCCTGCAGATCAGCGATCTGACGCTCGACATTGTAGTGCGCCAGCACCGCGTGGCGTGTCTGGCCCCCGATTCCCGCGGCAGCTGGCTGTCGCTGTGGATGGGGCTGGGAAACATGGCGCTGTTCCCGATGGGTATGCTGCGGGCCCTGCTGATTCGCTGACGCCCCCCGGCAGACTGGCTTACATGCCGCCCCCAGCAGGCAGACACTTGACGTTAAATAGGAAAATGGTGGGCCGTGCTGGATTCGAACCAGCGACCAATTGGTTAAAAGTCGGACAGCCATTTTCCAGGTGATTGATTTAATTTAACTTTTGTCGGTGACGCCCGTTGCAAGTTGCACCGAAATGCACAACAAAGCAGGACTGTTCCCGGCAAAAGTCCGGCAGTGGCGACCAATTGGAATTCTACTAACTGTCCTCTTCCGAGAAGGCTTTCTCCAGAAAGGTGGCGTAGCCGAGGATGGGTATAGCCTCCGCGACCGCTGCGCGGCGCAGGCCCAACGGATTGTCGGTGTCAGAATCGCCGATCAAAAGCTGTAGTCAAGTATCACGTAGTAGCTACGGCGGGTATAGCGCCCGGGGCGTACACGCGGCAGTCACGTCTCCAGGGGGCTGTCCGCCTCAGGACAGCGGTTCCAGTCTCATCCGCACGGCGATCGTGGGACCCGGATCCACGGACGTGCGCGTCTCATGAATCCTATCCTCAAAGCGGTAGCGCACGCGATAGCCGCTGAGCTGCTCGCGTTCCTCGATCTCGTAGCTCGTGGAACACACCTCCTCCGTCACGTAGTAGCTGTCGTCGCGACGCCGGCGCTGACCAATGTCGTTGCCGATGGAGGCGCCGAGAAGCGCGCCCGCACCGGTAATGAGATCTCGCCGGCTCGAATTGTCACCGAGGACGGATCCCGCGGCCGCGCCGACCACACCGCCAAGGGGTATAGGGTATAGGACAGATAAAGGACCTTTCGGGATTAGACATCCTCGCTGACTGTGCCGACTGGGACTACAGACCGGTCAAAGTTTCCATCTGTTGACCCGTAAATCCAGTTCGCGGCGTGCGGCATGTTATTCCTATCCGGTCAATCCTGACGGAGCGCGCGCAACCGCTCACGCCATGCGGTTTTCAATGGCTTCCTTGCTGGCTATGGGACGAAGTCCTTCCCGGCGAAAAGCAGCAATGTACCCCAGGGCACCCTCTCTCGACGCTTCGCGCCGATTCACCTTGTCCCAGGCGGCGCTCTGGTCGGTGGCGTCAGCAGCGGCCGGGTCAGCGTTTCCCGTTCTTTGTGGCGCAGGTGAGTCAGTATTCGATCAATGACGTCCTGGTCCTCGATACAAGCGATGACCCTGACAGATCCGCCACAAAGACTGCAGACCTCGATGTCGATGTTGAAAACTCGCTTTAGGCGTTGAGCCCAGGTCATTGCGGTATGACGCTCGGCGGGTGTGCGGACTTCTGCGTTGGAGGTGGACTTGATGCCTTTCCCACGCCTTGCTGGTGTGACCAGCCCACGCCAGCGGTGGTTCGGCGCGAGTACGCCGTGATAGCGGGTGAGGTTGACCCTTGGTTTGGGGACCAGTGCTGCCAATCGCGCAATGAAGTCCACCGGTTCGAAGGCGACCTGCGTAGTCCCATCCCGGTACGGTGTCTTCAAGGTGTAAACCACCTTGCCAGTGGAACTCAGTGACAGGCGGGGAACTGCTACGGCAGGGCGGGAAATGTACCGACAAAGGCGCTCACGCTTGCCTTTCTGATTTCCCTCACAGCTGACCCCGGCGTGCAGGGAAAAGCCGTTGGCCTTGGCCACCCGCCCCAGGCTAGGGTCAGGCCTGTCCAGCGGGCGGATGGTGCGGATCATAAACGCTTTACGTCCCTGCTGTGGGCCGACGGCAATGCGGTAGGAAATGGAGCTGCCCAGAATCTGAGGCATGGCATCGGTATCCTCGGCGGGATCGAGGTCCAGCCAGGTGCTCTCGGTGTCCTGTTCCAGCAGGCCCTGGCGCTCAAGGCAACGGCCGACGCGCTGGCTGATCAGTTGGACCAACTCCTCCAACTCGCCTTTGCCCGGTGCATTGACGCGTTGAAATCGGGGTGGTCGATTGTCGCGATACACATAGACGCCAACAATCTGTAGAGCCGCAACGTAGGAATTTACCTGAGATTTTGTTCGAGCCCGCACGGGACCTGGGCGACGTACCGAGCCGTGGGGCTCTGTAGAATGAACTGGGCTTTGCTCTGGCAGGCATCAGCTGGATTTGGAGGCGCTGCTGCGGATCATGGTGTTCAGCAGGCTCTGCGATCCGGAGTCAAAGCGTGGCGTGTTACGGCGGCTGGAGACTGTCATGAAAATTTACAAAAGACACAACTCACCTCATTTTTGATACTACTTTTCACTGTATATCAATACGCTACGCGCATGGTCCAGTCTTTGCTTAAGCCATGGAGCAGCAGCGGCGGACTAGATCGCAAAGCAGACCAGCACGCAGCTTCAAGCTCAAAATACGACATGGCGATACGGATGAACTTGATGAGAACGAGTATTTTTCTTATATACAGGTCTGATGCCGCAAAGATGCCTGCATTGAAGGTGCCGTGGGAGGGCATCAGTTCCACATCGGAAATAAGTTCTAAGGAGGGCATTCATGGCACGCAGTAGCTTCTCTCTGACATGCTGGATTTTTTTCTGGATTTCCACTCTTAGCCTGCCAACTCAATCGGCACAGTATCAGGCTGGTGTTGACTATCAGGTTCTCTCCCCACCTCTGGGAACCACGAATAGCCGCATCGCATTCGTGGAGTTTTTCGCTTCCATCTGTGCACATTGCTATGACCTAGAGGGGACGAGCCTCGCCAACTGGAAGGCATCGCTGCCCACCGATGTGGTCACGGTACGATCCCCGGTGTTCTGGAACGACCCAATGGAACTCCACGCGCGCGCATATCTCGCGGCAGAATCCCTCGGTATCGCCGATGCTGCGCATCTCGCGCTGTATGAGGCTATCCACCTTGAACGACGCCGACTTCTGACCGAGGCAGAGCTGGCGGAGGTGTTCGCGACCCTAGGCGTCGGAGCGGCCGAATTCAGCGCGGCCTTCAACTCCGCCACCACGCAAGAGCGACTGAACCAGGCGCGGCAGCGCGCAGAGTCGACCGGCATTCCAGGAGTCCCTGCATTTTTGATCGCCGGGAAGTACCTGATCACTCCGCGTAGCGCCGGTGGACGCGAGACGATGCTGGACGTCGCTGAGTACCTTTTCTCTCGAGTCCGGGAAGAGCGCGGGATGCCGGCGCCCGCTCCTGAGGCCTTCGTTATTGACGATGACGCGGATCACTGGAATGCGGATATCGGGCTCATGAATGGCGGTGTGATTCCCGCCGCAGCAGCACAGCTTTTCCGGGTTTACTACGGAGCCTTGGGCCGGCTTCCCGATGGCGGTGGGTTCCGCTGGTGGTCGGGTGAGATCAACGAGGGAAGACATGATCTGCGCAGCATGGCCGCGGGTTTTGTATTTTCGAATGAATTCCAGCGAATCAGCGATGGAGATGCCGATGGGACGGTCTCCGATAGCGAGTTCATCGCACACATGTACAGGAATGTATTTGGGAGAGAACCCGATCCCGACGGCGCAGCGTGGTGGACCGCCGAACTCTCGAGCGGGCGCCGATCCCAGGCCGATGTTCTGGTCGCTATGACGCAGTCAAATGAATATGTGGAACTCACGCTTGAACCGGTTTCCCGCTATCTCCCACAAGGCGGAGATGCGCCACCGGCGGAAGATGGGCCACCGCCCAGTGAACCGCCGCCGGAGCCTGACCCCGGTTCGGAAGAACCACCGGTGCCGCCGGAAACAGGTGAAATTTCACTGACAGATGAGCAAGAAGCGAAATACGATAAATCCTGCAGAGTGTGTCACGAGGTGGGCGTCGCCGGTGCACCTCGCACAGGCAGCTCTGAGGACTGGGCGCCGCGTCTGGCCAAGGGGATGGATGCCCTGCTTACATCGGTAAGGAACGGCTTCAATGCAATGCCTCCTCGGGGTATGTGTTTTGACTGTAATGATGATGACTACCGGGCACTGATTCACTATATGTCGTCGGGACCCACAGAAGCAGAAACTGAGAACGCTCGCGAGGCGAGGGAGTTTCTCGCATCCAATGCGCTTCGCCAAAACGTCATCGTCACCGCATCTGGACTTCAATACGAGATTCTTCAAACAGGCTTTGGCCCCAGCCCAAGCGTCATATCCGACGTCGAGGTCCATTACCAGATGACTTTGCTGGACGGGACCGTGATCGATTCATCGTACCAGCAGGGCGAGCCGGCGAGGTTAAGACTGAACGCCGTGATTGATGGACTGAGTGAAGGCATTCGGTTGATGAACGTGGGCTCGATCTATCGGTTTTACGTCCTAGCGGATCTTGCATACGGGGCTGCGGTAAGCAACTTTATTGAGCCGGACGCAGCACTGATTATAGATGTTGAACTTCTGGGAGTTGAGGGCGATTCAGGCATTGACGGGCAGGCTATTTACAATCAGGCGTGTGCCGCTTGTCACATGATTGGCGTAGCAGGCGCTCCCGTCCTGGGCAACGCCGACCAGTGGGCACCGCGCATTGCCAGGGGCTTGGAGGCACTCTACA
The DNA here is from genome assembly GCF_004340525.1 of Chromatocurvus halotolerans. GTDB lineage: Bacteria > Pseudomonadota > Gammaproteobacteria > Pseudomonadales > Halieaceae > Chromatocurvus > Chromatocurvus halotolerans. The sequence goes on from NZ_SLWX01000010.1 coordinate 136,784, forward strand.
CAAGCGCCCTCAATGGGCTTGTCGGTACTCCCATGGTTGCCAAAGGCGGTCGCTCAGATCTCTCGGATGAGCAGGTCAAAGCAGCTGTGCGTTACATGGTCAACAACAGCTTGTAAGCCAAACTGGGCATCACTCGTTGAGGATCGCGCGGCGACCCGCCGCCGCGCAGTCCCGGCACCATTCTACTGCGTGCCATCGACATCCGATCCGACACGGACCGCATTGCTGTTAATAGACGCCTCCGCTTTTGGCCATATTTCGTGACTCTGCCACCACGTGTTGGTGCCCATCTACGAGGATAGACATCGATGCGGGAGAAGGTGAAGGCGCCTATGTCCTCTATCAGCGATCGAGAGCCTCCAGGCTAACGCCCCGATCGCTGAAGCGTAGCGTCGCATCACCGACGCGGATTGTCTTACCCGGGCGCAGCAGGGCCTCATCGAGTATCCAGCCGCTGTCGATGCGCGCGTCGTCGACGATGACGGCCCAGTCTGTGTTGTTGGGGGCGACGGCAACGGGGTATCTGACTCCCAGCAAAAAGCCGCTACCCGGCGGCGCCGCGAAGCCACCGACTGCAAGACTGTAGCGACTCGCGGTTGGCTGTCGCTCGACGGTAATGATCCTGCCGTCCGGCTGTGGAACAAGCGCAATCAGCGGCTCGCCAGTGTCAGCCTCGCCCCACAGCGCCAGCGCCGTCTGCTCCCCGGCCGCGCGGAGCCAGCGCTCCGCCGTCGGCGGCAGCGCGTTGGCCATCCAGCGGTTGGCGGTTGTGAGGGGACGAGGCAGCACACCGTAGCGGTCATCGAGCATGCGCAGATAGATGCCGTCGCCATACATCGCCGACCAACCCGTAGCCCAGTGAAGCGGCAGGGTATCGAGATCGCGCCCCGCCACATTGCTATGCCGCAGTCCTCCGAGTCCGAGGCGCGGCAGCACCAGGGCATGGAGAATCTCGTGAACAATGGTCTGTGGCGAGACGCGGCTGGAGAGGATCGCGCGGCGCCCGCCGCCACGGCCGGCGAACGGAAGGTTGTAGTTGGTGAGCATGACCGTAATGTCATGTTCCGCAGGTCGGAGCTCTGCATCAGCCGCCGCGCAGTCCCGGTATACGGACTCCATAACGGAACCGCCGAGCCGTAGATAGCGGTCTGGCGGACCAATAGTCCGCCAGTCGCCAATACGAAAACGCAGCGCGATGCCCGATCGCAAAAGCAGCTCCTGCTGCAGGTAGTGCCGAAGACCGACACGCTCGTCCTCAATCCAGGCGCGCAGGTTGTCAGGGCTCCATTCGCGGCCGCGGATGGCCCCTTGAACGACCGCGATTCCCGGAATGCCTTTAAACCCGCAGGGTAGAAAGGCAATAGTCAGTTCGCCCCCTTCTGCGGCGGCCCGCGGCACGAGCAGCAGGGCAAGCACCGCAAGCGTGAGGACAGACGCATGGCAGCGAGCGCGCTCGACCAAACACCTCATGGGAGCCTGTCCGCGGCCGCTGGACGCTCTCCGCAACCGTCGGTTGGCGCGGAGTTCAGGTCGGGGGATGGGCTGCAAATTTATCGGGAATCTCCAGCCAGTCCCTGGCCATCAATCGCAAACGGGAGTACCAATCCAGCGGCGGCGGCATTGGGTACTGCTGCGATGATGAGACCTGGCGCTATCTGCAGGGGAAGCTTCATGTGGCATCAACGATACTTGCTTTCGTTGTATATCATCAAGGATCTGTGTTCAGGCTTGTGAGAGCGCAGCTATCCTCTACTCACTCCAACTCGTTGCACCAGGCTCTCGCCGTGGATTCCCTACCAGTATCCGACCGGAGACACTCACGGCGCACAGTGAACAGAAAAAATGGCGCAGACTCGACAGCGTGCAACTGCCGACACCTGCGCCGTCAGCAGCGTCGCTATCCATAGGCGCATGTACCTCCGGCGCTTGTTTTCCAGATCCTTCCCGTCCCACAGGAAATCCATCGCCGCTCGATCGGCCGAGGCATACGCGTAGGTTGATGCGGCGAAGCGAGTACAGTGCTGCACGAACATCGTCGTGCGGCGTATCACCGGGTCGCGAGCGCCTCACAAGACTGTATATCTCGTAGAAACGGTGCCGCGCCTTCCCCAGCGCCTCTGATATTTCCTGATAGCTGCTCCCGGTTGCATGGATCATTGTCGATCCTCCGACAGGGTCCTCACATATGTGCGCGCGCACGTTCAGCATCGCCACAGGTTTCTGCAGGGTGCAACCCTCGGTCGAGCGACAGAGGGATCTGGAGAGAGACCCTGATGGTTTTCACTGGAACCTACCGACGGCACTGACGGACCCGAGGAGATCAATCCAGCGTTACGGATGCGATTTCGTCGAGTCCGGTCGGTTCGTCGGGAGATCGCTGGGCAAATCCAGGGCGGGGCAAAGGTAAGATCAAACCCCTGGAACAGAAAAAAAAGGGCAATGCGTATTCCGGCGAACGTGACCGCCCGTTCCGGGCATCGTGACCGACTTGCACACCGATGCTCGCTGGCGACGGCATTTTTACACTGACCGGTCACGCTCGGTCAATTTACTGCTGGTTTTCCGCAGGGATTCGCCGGTGAGATTCAGCCGGTGGGCACCGTGCAGCAGCCGGTCCAGGATAGCGTCAGCCAACGTTGCCTCGCCGATGTATTCGTGCCAGTACTCGGTCGGCAGCTGGCTGGCAATCAGCGTGGATCGGCGCCCATGTCGGTCTTCGATCACCTCCATCAAGTCATTTCTATGGGCGGCGCTCACCTTCTGGATGCCCCAGTCATCCAGGATCAGCAGGTCGGTCTTTAGCAGCTGGTTCATCAGACGTGGATAGCTGCCGTCACCGTGGGCGATGCGCAGCATCTCGAACAGCCGCGGCAGGCGCAGGTAACGCACGCTATA
>NZ_SLWX01000011.1 GCF_004340525.1 Chromatocurvus halotolerans
GATCGTTGCCTTGGTAGGCCTTTACCCCACCAACTAGCTAATCCAACGCAGGCTCATCCGATAGCACGAGGTCCGAAGATCCCCCGCTTTCCCCCATAGGGCGTATGCGGTATTAGCTCGAGTTTCCCCGAGTTGTCCCCCACTACCAGGTAGATTCCTACGCGTTACTCACCCGTCCGCCGCTCTACTCAACCCGAAGGCCTTTCGCGCTCGACTTGCATGTGTTAGGCCTGCCGCCAGCGTTCAATCTGAGCCATGATCAAACTCTTCAGTTCAATCTTTTACCTCCACCTCTCGGCAGGAGGGCCGGGTTGCGCAAAACCTGCGAACCCCGACAAATCTCGGCTCAGACACAATTCGAAATCATTTATCCATCTGCATGAATCGATGAGTCACTTGTTGTGTCTGAATAGTCATCAGCAACTATCCCAACAAGTGCCCACACATCTGTCTTCATCTGATTGTTAACTAACACCTGACCGCCAGGGGCAGGTTTGTCCCGGTGGGCTATGCCCGACCGAGGAGGCGCATTATACGCAGGTCGGATGACCCCGCAAGGGCTTTTCGGAAAAAAGATTTATTTTTTTTCGTCAGCCCCAGAGGGCCTGCCCCGACGCGCCAGCATCACCGGCCCTGAAATGGCATATGCCAGGAAACCGATGAGGAAAACACTCGGCGGATCCACGGTCACCAGACCAAACACGAGCACGATAAGCAGTATAACAACGAACGGCACGCGCCCATGCAGGTCGACCATCTTGAAGCTGTAGTAGGGGATGTTGGCAACCATCAGCAGCCCCACCACCGCGGTCAGAACTGCCATCAGCACGGCGACCTCCTCGGGAAGACCCGGTCCAACCCAGCCGAGATCATGGGACACCCAGACGGCACTGGCAATGATACATGCGGCAGCGGGACTGGCCAGTCCCGTAAAATAGTTGCCGTCTGTCGTGTCGACCTGGGTATTGAAGCGGGCCAGGCGCAATGCCGCGCAGGCCACATAGATGAATGCGGCGCTCCACCCGAACTTGCCCAGGTCACCGAGCGCCCAGCTGAACATCACCAACGCTGGCGCAACGCCGAAGGACACCATGTCTGACAGACTGTCGTACTCGGCGCCGAACTTGCTGGCCGTGTTGGTCAGGCGCGCTATTCGTCCATCGAGACCGTCGAATACGAGCGCGAAGAAAATCGCGATCGGGGCGCTCTCGAAATCACCGCGCATCGCCGCCACCACCGCATAAAACCCACAGAAAAGCGCCCCCGTGGTGAACAGGTTGGGCAGCAGGTAGACGCCGCGCCGCTTCACGGTCCGGCCACCCTCGGAAACCTCTTCCTCGTGATCATCCACCAACATGTCAAAACTTGCCGCAACGCGAGCCGCGTCGATTTCAACTGGCTCTGTCACCACGGACTCAGTGGGCAGTGGCGGCGAATCATCACTTTCCTTCCGGACATCGTCGCTTGCGTCATCGCGCTCAGTCATGCCGTGCGCTCCTCCCTTGTTGCGTGACCCATCATATCAAACCGGCAGGTCGTACGTCCGGGCCGCAACCCGCCACAAGGATCGGACCAGCGGACTTCTGAGTCGGCGCCGCAGCGCGCATAGCCCGATCCGCAGGTCCGGCAACGGCGGGTCCAGCGGCAACCGCTCGATGCCCGCCTCAAAACCACTGTTACGCACGACGATCTCGGGCGCAAAACCCACCCCCAGCCCCAGAGCCACCATCGCCACAATCGCCTCGTGCCCCGCTACCTGCGCGTACAGGCGGGGCCGCGTGACACCGCGCCCGATAAACCAGGCATCGATCATGTCACGGGTAATGCCGCGCTCGGGAACAATGAACGGCACGTCCGACCAGAAGTCTGGCGCCGCGAGCTGCCCGTCAAGCTTCAACGCCTGCCGTGTGGCGCAATCTGCCGCCGGGATACACAGGCACATGGACGATTCTGTCAATGTCAGGAAGTCGAGACGGGCGGCGAGGGTGTCGGGGCGCACCGTGACCGCAACGTCATCGCGACCCTCCAGCACACGGCCGACGCCATCCGCCTGGTCGCCGGCATGGAGCATGATATGAACACCGGGATGCGCCTGGCGAAAACTCTCCAGCACCGGTGAAAGTACGCTGAAACTGGCGGTCACCGAACAGAACAGACTGACCTCGCCGACCAGATCGCGCTCGCTCGTCAGATCACGTCGCACACGATCCCAGTCGTCGACCGCCTGCTCGGCATAGTGCTTCAGGGTTGATCCGGCGGACGTCAGGCGCATGCTGCGACGGTCGCGCTCAAACAGTGACTGGCCAACAGATGCCTCAAGGCGCTGCACACAGCGGCTGACCGCAGACACGCTCATGTGCTGGAGATCCGCCGTCCGGCTGAAATTGAGTGTGCTGCAGACTGACAGAAAAACCGTTAAAGATTTTGTATCCATAAACCTGATTTGCGGTTAAATCAAAACAGTTTTGATCATATAGCGTTTTACGCAAATAAAAACCTGATCTATCCTCGCGGTCCACGCAAAAAGGAACACTCACCATGGGTCAGAATTACTTCAACACGCTCCCGCTGCGCCTGCAGCTGCAGCAACTGGGCAAGTGCCGCTTCATGCAGCAGTCAGAATTTGCCGATGGCGTGGAACGCCTTCGCGGGAAAAAACTGGTGATCGTCGGCTGCGGCGCGCAGGGCCTGAATCAGGGGCTCAACCTGCGGGACAGCGGCCTCAATGTCGCCTACACCCTGCGCGAATCCGCCATCAAGGAGCAGCGCCAGTCCTTCAAAAATGCAGACGGCAACGGTTTCACCGTCGGCACTTACGAACAGATGATTCCCGATGCCGATCTGGTGCTCAACCTCACGCCGGACAAGCAACACAGCGCCGTCGTCGCCGAGATCATGCCCCTGATGAAGCACGGTGCCTGCCTGGCCTACTCCCACGGCTTCAATATCGTTGAAGAGGGCATGCAGATCCGGGAGGACATCACGGTCATCATGGTGGCGCCGAAATGCCCCGGCACCGAGGTCCGCGAGGAATACAGGCGCGGTTTCGGCGTACCGACGCTGATTGCCGTGCACCGCGAAAACGATCCACGCGGCGAGGGCCTGGAAATCGCCAAGGCCTACGCTGCCGGCACCGGTGGACATCGCGCCGGCGTGCTCGAATCTTCATTCATCGCGGAAGTGAAGTCCGACCTGATGGGGGAACAGACAATACTTTGCGGCATGCTGCAGACCGGCTCCCTGCTCTGCTTCGACAAGATGATCGAGAAGGGCATCGACGAAGGCTATGCGTCACGCCTGATTCAGTACGGCTGGGAAACCATCACCGAAGGGCTGAAGCACGGCGGCATCACCAACATGATGGACCGGCTGAGCAATCCGGCCAAGATCCGCGCCTTTCACCTCGCCGGGGAGCTGAAGACGCTCATGCGGCCGCTTTACGAAAAGCACCAGGACGACATCATGACCGGCCACTTCTCGAAGACCATGATGGAAGACTGGGCCAACGACGATGCCAACCTGCTCAAATGGCGCGCCGCCACCGCAGAGACCGCCTTCGAAAAATCCGTCACCTCGGACCGGGAGATCCCCGAGCAGGAGTTCTACGATCACGGCATCCTGATGGTCGCCATGGTCAAGGCCGGCGTGGAACTGGCCTTCGAAGTCATGGTCTCCGCGGGCATCATCGCCGAATCCGCGTATTACGAGTCGCTGCACGAAACGCCATTGATTGCCAATACCATTGCGCGCAAGAAACTGTACGAAATGAACGTGGTGATTTCGGACACGGCGGAGTACGGCTGCTACCTCTTCGACCACGCCTGCCGCCCACTGCTTGCGGATTTCATGCAGGACATCGAGACGGATGTTATCGGCAACGGGATTGGCGGCGACAACACGGTGGACAATCGCGAGCTTATCGAGGTGAACGAGTCGATACGCTCGCACCCGGTAGAGACGGTTGGCAAAACACTGAGGGGGTATATGACGGCGATGAAGCGCATCGAGCGCTAGTCGGAGACGCTCCTTTACCAGTTCGGGGCGATACGTCAACTGGGAAGGGGGGTGGCGGACACGCTGCGAGGGCGTCCTGCCCGCTCGGCGCCGGCCATCCATGGCCGGCGACGGTCCGCCACCCCCTTCCCAGCCGACGTATCTTCGCGTCGGCGAAGGTGCGTTCGTCAGCTATCGCGTTTTTCCGCATCATTGAGCGGGAGTAGCACAACCGCCTGCCACATAGCACTTATGGCCAGTTTGCGCCTCCACACCCCAGACGTTTTCGGCGGCACGCTGTGGGAGGGGAAGAGCGCGGCGTGGTTTCCCGCAACGGGACCGTCGACGGCCATGGATGGCCGGCGCCGAGCGCACAGGGATGTGCTTGCAGCGTGTCCCGTTGCGGGAAACCACGCCGCGCTCGCCACCAAACCCGAAAAAACTAAAGCCGCAACACTCGATCCCCACGCGATATCCCCGCCACCCCGGAGCGCACCACCTCGAGAATATCCATCTCCGCCATCGCAGAGACAAAGGAGTCCAGCTTGTCCGTCGTCCCCGTCAGCTGAATCGTGTAGACATTCGGTGCCACATCAACCACCTGGCCGCGGAAGATATCCGTGGTTCGCTTGATTTCCTCCCGCTGCGCGCCCACGGCCCGCACCTTGATCAGCATGAGATCACGCTCGACGTGGGCGCCGCCGGTCAGGTCTATCACCTTCACCACATCCACCAGGCGATGCAGATGCTTGGTGATCTGTTCTATGTGTTTGTCGTCACCGACGGTGGTCAGGGTGAGACGCGACAGCGTGGGGTCCTCGGTCGGGGCCACGTTCAATGTCTCGATGTTGTACCCGCGCTGGGAAAACAGGCCGACAACCCGTGACAGCGCACCGGGCTCGTTCTCCAGAAGGATCGCTATGATACGCCGCATGTCAGCTCCTCTCGTTCTTGCTTAACCACATGTCCTTCATGGAGCCATTCGGCGCCACGTGCATGGGGTAAACGTGTTCCATGGGATCGACAAAGACATCGAGAAACACCAGCCGATCGCGCATGGCGAAGGCTTCGTCCATCGCCGCATCAAGATCGGCCAGCTTGCGCACCTGCATGCCGACATGGCCATAGGCCTCTACAAGCTTGATGAAGTCGGGCAATGAATCCTCGTAGGTGCTCATGGCGTATCGGCCTTCATACTGCATGTCCTGCCACTGTTTAACCATGCCGAGATAGTTGTTGCGCAGGTTGATGATCTTGATTGGCGTGTTGTACTGCTTGCAGGTGGAAAGCTCCTGGATGTTCATCTGGATGCTGCCCTCGCCCGTCACGCAGGCCACATCGCTGTCGGGGAACGCCAGCTTCACGCCCATCGCGGCGGGCAGGCCGAAACCCATGGTGCCAAGCCCCCCCGAGTTGATCCAGCGTCGCGGCTTGTCAAAGCGATAGTACTGCGCGGCAAACATCTGATGCTGGCCGACATCGGAGGTGACATAGGCATCGCCGGCGGTTGCGCGATACAGGCTCTCGATGACCTGCTGCGGCATGATGTAGTCGCTTTCGCCGTAGCGACGCCCGCTCCACAGGCCATGTTTGCCCCGCCACTCCTCTATCTGCTGCCACCAGCGCGCGAGCGCATCGGGATCGGGCAGGGGCTCGGGCTCACCGGCCTGAATCTTGTCCAGCTGGGCGATAAGTTCGGTCAGCACCTCCCTGACCGGCCCCACGATCGGAATGTCCGCCGGTACCGTCTTGGAAATGGACGCCGGGTCGATATCGATATGAATGATCTTTGCGCCGGGGCAGAACTTGCTCACGGTGTTGGTGACCCGATCATCAAAGCGGGCGCCCACGGCGAGGATGACGTCCGCGTTGTGCATGGCCGTATTCGCTTCGTAGAAGCCGTGCATGCCGAGCATACCGAGGAACTGCGGGTCGCTGCCCGGGTAGGCGCCAAGACCCATGAGGGTATTGGTCACCGGATAATTGAGGTGTTTTGCCAGCGCGACCAGCAGGTCGCTTGCCTCGCCAAGAATCACGCCGCCGCCACTGTAGATCATGGGACGCCTGGCGCCGAGCAGCATGCGTGCGGCTTTCTTGATCTGCCCCGTGTGCCCACGCTGCGCCGGCGAATAGGAGCGCATGCGCACGGACTCAGGGTAGTGATACTCGAATTTCTCGTCAGGACGCGTGATGTCCTTGGGAATGTCGATCACAACAGGGCCGGGCCGACCGGTCGTGGCGAGCGTAAAGGCCTTCTTGATGGTTTCGGGCAGCTCGCTGGCGTGCCGGACCATGAAACTGTGCTTCACGATAGGGCGCGAGACCCCCACCATGTCGGTTTCCTGAAACGCATCCTCACCAATCAGGTGCGAGGCAACCTGACCCGAGAAAACCACCATCGGGATCGAATCCATGTAGGCCGTCGCAATACCGGTGATGGCGTTGGTGGCGCCGGGACCGGAGGTCACCAGCACCACACCCGGCCTGCCCGTGGCGCGCGCGTAGCCATCCGCCGCATGCGTCGCCGCCTGCTCGTGCCGCACCAGTACATGCGGAACGCCGCCGTCTGACTTGAACAGGGCATCGTAGATGTGCAGGACTGCACCGCCCGGATACCCGAAAATAAACTCGACGCCCTCGTCTTTGAGGGCCTGGGCGATCATCTCACCGCCTGACAACAGCTCCACTGTATCTCTCCCGTTCGCAAAGCCACACGCGTATCCCTCGCGGGCAAGTGCCTGAAAGCGGTATGGCAGGAGGGATCAGAGAGGATGTCACTGTGCCCTGCCACTCCCGGGGGTCGACGCCGGCCGCTTGCCGGTGATGCGCCTCAAAGGAATGACAGTCACGAAAACCCGTGCATGTGTCGCCCTGCGGGGTAGCGCAGTGTCGAACCCGTGACTGTCGGCAAAGGCCGGACAGCCACTTACGGGACATGCCAGCAGCCTCACCCGCTATCATCCGCGGGTGCGGTGGACCAGGGGCCGAGGGTACTCGGCAGTGATCGTTGCCACTTGCATGACTTCCCCGATTGTCTTGACAGATACCGTGGAAGTCAAACCCTCATGCGCCGTTATGTGACTTATTCCCGGCCACAGATGACGTTGCGCGCCCTGCGTATGTCAGGTATTTTGACAGTCAACCTCTACTCATCCCGGAGTCACCGTGCGCTATCAGCCTGCTCAGGGTTCCGCATTCGCCTCAATCGGTCGCCTCGCGCGCCGGGCAGGATGCTCCACTCGTCTATTTTGCGCGTTACTGGTGCTGGCCGCAGGTGTCAGCACCACACTCCACGCCGCCGACAGCTACTACCGCTGGAAAGATGAGCGCGGCAACATGGTCGTCAGCGATCGCCCTCCCGAAGCGTCAATCGAGTACGAGGTCTTTTCCACCGGGTCGAGCCGATTCCGACGGGTTTCCCCCGGTGAGGGTGCGGTGCCGGCTGAGATAAGTTCGCGACCCGGCAACCGCTTTGAGACCCGTGATAACGCGGACGAAAACGGCAGCATGGATACCGTCGCTGTGGAGGTTCTGCCGGAAAAGGACCCGGAAATCTGCGATCGTGCGAGGCAGAACCTTGAAACACTGGAAACCGCGGCACGTATCCGTGTCCGCGACGAAGCCGGTGAGCTGCGCTACCTTACGGAGGACGAAATCGCGGTTCAGCGCCAGAACGCGCTGGATAACATCGACGTGCACTGCGAATAGTACACACGACGTCACGCAGACTGACAAGCAGTGCGCCACCGCCCCTGAACGCCTCGGCAGCGCGCCCAGGAATCGATTGAGCGGCTAGCTAGCAGGCCCCCCAACTGTCACGCAGCGGCGTCAGTGGCGCGAGCGCTGAAGACGCTCGCATCGTCCTGCAGGTCAACAACAATCACATCGCCGGCGCTGAACTCCCCGGACAGAATACGCTGGGCCAGAGGATTTTCGAGCTCCTGCTGGATGGCCCGCTTGAGCGGTCGCGCACCATACACCGGGTCGTAGCCCGCCGCGACCAGCCTGTCCATGAACGCATCGCTGATCTCGATCTCAAGCTCGCGTTCCCGCAGTCGACTGCGCAGGCCCTTGAGCTGGATATCGGCAATACCGCGTATCTGCGATTGCTGCAGCGGATGGAACACCACGGTCTCGTCGATGCGGTTGATGAACTCCGGCCGGAAGTGACGACCTACCACCTCCATCACGGCGGACTTCATGCGATCGTAGTTTTCCTCGCCAGCGAGCTCCTGAATGACGTCCGAGCCCAGATTGGAGGTCATTACGATCACCGTGTTGCGAAAGTCCACGGTGCGCCCCTGGCCGTCGGTCAGGCGACCATCTTCCAGCACCTGCAGCAGGATATTGAAAACATCCGGGTGGGCTTTCTCCACCTCGTCCAGCAGTAGCAGTGAGTAGGGACGACGGCGCACGGCCTCGGTCAGGTAGCCGCCCTCCTCGTATCCCACATAGCCCGGGGGCGCACCGATCATGCGCGCCACGGAATGCTTCTCCATGAACTCGGACATATCGATACGGACCATGGCCTGCTCGCTGTCGAACAGAAATTCGGCAAGCGCCTTGCACAGCTCTGTCTTGCCGACGCCGGTGGGGCCCAGAAAGAGAAACGAGCCATTCGGTCGCATCGGGTCGGAAAGCCCGGCGCGGGAGCGACGCACGGCATTGGCCACGGCGCCGACGGCTTCGCCCTGACCGACAACCCGTTGATGCAGGGAGTCTTCCATGCGCAGCAGTTTGTCGCGGTCGCCTTCCAGCATCTTGGCAACCGGAATTCCTGTCCAGCGGGAGACAACTTCGGCCACTTCTTCTTCGGTCACCTTGTTGCGCAGCAGCGTACGCTCGACATTCTCCGCTTCCTGCGCCTGTGTCAGCTGCTTTTCCAGTTCCGGCAGACGACCGTACTGCAGCTCGGACATCCGCGTCAGGTCACCACTGCGACCCGCCGCCTCAAGCTCCAGCTTGGCCTGCTCGATTTCGCTCTTGATCTGCGCGGCACCCTGCAGGGACGCTTTCTCGGCCTTCCAGATCTCTTCCAGGTCGGAATATTCCCGACCCACTTTCTCGATCTGCTCGTTCAGCAGCTCCAGCTGCTTCACGGCCCCGGCATCCTCGTCCTTCTTGACCGCCTCACGCTCGATCTTGAGCTGGATCAGGCGCCTCTCAAGACGATCCATCGCCTCGGGCTTGGAGTCGATTTCCATGCGAATGCGGCTGGCCGCCTCATCCACGAGATCGATGGCCTTGTCGGGCAGCTGGCGATCGGTAATGTAGCGCTGCGACAGCTTGGCCGCAGCGATGATCGCGCCATCCGTGATGTCGACACCGTGGTGAACCTCATAGCGCTCCTTGAGACCGCGCAGAATGGCGATGGTGTCTTCCTCGTTGGGCTCCTCCACCAGCACTTTCTGAAAGCGCCTCTCAAGCGCCGCATCCTTTTCCACGTATTGCCGGTATTCGTTGAGCGTGGTCGCTCCCACGCAGTGCAATTCACCGCGGGCCAGGGCGGGCTTGAGCATATTGCCGGCATCCATCGAGCCCTCCGCCTTGCCGGCACCCACCATGGTATGCAGTTCGTCGATAAACAGAATCACGCGGCCCTCCTCCTTGGAGAGCTCGTTGAGAACCGCCTTCAGACGTTCCTCGAAATCACCGCGGAACTTGGCGCCCGCAAGGAGTGAGCCGAGATCCAGCGAAAGAATGCGCTTGTCACGCAGGCCCTCTGGCACCTCGCCGTTCACCACCCGCTGGGCAAGGCCCTCGATAATGGCGGTCTTGCCGACGCCGGGTTCGCCGATCAACACCGGATTGTTCTTGGTTCGCCGCTGTAGTACCTGGATGGTCCGGCGGATCTCGTCATCACGACCGATTACCGGATCGAGCTTGCCGTCACGGGCACGCTCCGTGAGATCAATGGTGTACTTTTCCAGCGCCTGGCGCGACTCTTCCGCCTCCGGGTTGTCCACCGACTGGCCGCCGCGAACAGAGGCGATCGCCTGCTTGAGTCCTTCGGGTGTAACACCGGACTGACGCAGCAGCTTCGAGACCTCTGAACCGCTGCTCTCGAGCATTGCCCGCAGCACGAGCTCACTGGAGACGTAGGCATCGCCTGTCTGCTGCGCAAGCTTGTCAGTCATGTTCAGAATGCGGCTGAGCTCATTGGAAATGTGAATATCACCACCGCTGCCTGACACGGTCGGCAACGCGGCGATGGCACCGGCCACGGCCGCCCCCAACGCCGTCGTATCAGCACCCGCCTTCTGTAGCAGGGGTCGTGCTGAACCACCCTGCTGGGTCAGCAATGCCGACAGCAGGTGCGCCGGCTCTATGAAGTTGTGGTCCTTGCCCAGTGCCAGCGACTGGGCGTCGGCCAGTGCGTTCTGCAGCTGGTTGGTCAGTTTGTCCATTCTCATGCGTCTGTCTCCTGTCCGACAACCCCCGAAAAACGGCAATTGCAACGGCTCTGTTGATACTCAGGTTATGGGGACAGGATAGACCGCTTTCAAGCAGGGTTACCGGACAATGCGTCAGGGATTGACCAGGATCAAGGACGCCATGCGGCCGGTTTCACCGTCACGGCGGTAGGAGAAGAAGGACTCGGGCGATGACCGGGTGCAGCGCGCGTCAACGGTGATGTGACTGACCCCCAGAGCTTCCAAGCGCTGGCGGGCAAGTGATTGCAGGTCGGCCAGGTAATGGTTCGGCCGATGGGACGGCTGGAAGCACGCACGGACGGCGGCAACGTCCGCGGTCGCCGCGTGGTCGCAGAACGCCGACAGCACCTCCGGACCCACCTCGAATGCCGCGGGACCGATACAGGGGCCAAGCCAGGCCATCAGTTCCGCGGGCGCGGCTTTCATGGCAGCCACGGCGGCCTCAAGCACACCGTCGGCGAGTCCTCGCCAGCCGGCGTGCGCGGCAGCCACAACCGTCCCGGCGCGATCGCAAAGCAGAACCGGCAGGCAGTCCGCCGTCAGAATCGCACAGGCAATACCCGGCTCCTGACACACCGACGCATCGGCAGGAACCCCGGGATGGCTCGCCGCGTCGATCACGTTCGTGCCATGTACCTGGTCGAGCCAGGCTATGCGGGAACCGGCTGGCAGAGACGACCGCAGCGTCTCCCGATTCAGCACGACGGCTTGACGATCATCGCCAACATGGGAGGCCAGATTGAAACTCCGCCACGGTCCGCGGCCGACGCCGCCGCCGCGCGTCGTCGTCAGCGCGGTGAGGGTGCGCGGGAACCCTGCCGCTACCCGTTCAACCGACAAGACCGTCCACCGGGTCCTCGGTCGCCAGCACCGCAAGCAGTTCCTGCATGTCGTCGGGCAGCGGGCATTCGAACGTCATCTCCCGCATCTCGCGGGGGTGGACGAGCCGCAGCTTGCGAGCATGCAGGGCCTGCCGCGGAAATCGCCGCAGGGCGTCGACCAGCGACTGCGAGGCACCCGCAGGTATGCGGGGCCGTCCCCCGTACACCGGGTCGCCGATCAGCGGATAGTGCCGGTGAGACAGGTGCACACGTATCTGGTGGGTGCGACCGGTCTCGAGGCGCACTGTAATGTGGGTATGATGCGCGAAGCGCTGCGCGACCCGGTAATGCGTTACCGCATTCTTGCCCCCCTGGGCGACAACCGCCATTTTCTTGCGCTGCCGGGGGTGGCGCCCCATCGGCGCGTCGACGGTGGCACCGCCGGTCATGGCGCCGACGCACACGGCATCGTATTCGCGACCAACCGTGCGGGCCTGCAGCTGCTCCACCAGGTGGGCGTGGGCCTGCAGGGTTTTCGCGGCAACCATGATACCGGAGGTATCCTTGTCGAGGCGGTGCACAATGCCGCCCCGGGGCAGCTGGCTCATCGCCCCATGGTGGTTGATGAGGGCATTCACCAGTGTTCCATCGTGATGGCCCGCCGCCGGGTGAACCACCAGCCCTGCAGGCTTGTTCAGCACCAGGATACTGTCGTCTTCATGGACAATGTCGAGTGCGATCGGCTGGCCCTGCCAGCCGACTGCATCTTCCAGCTCCGCTGAAATCCTGAGAGTAGCTCCGGCTGCCACCTTTTCGCGCGGGCGGAGCAAGGCGCCGTCCACGGTCAGGGCGCCGTCGCGAATCCAGGCCTGCAGGCGGGACCGGGAGTAGTCCGGAAACAGACGTGCAGCCACCTGGTCAAGGCGCTCTCCCGCCGCGACCTCCTCGGCGACAGCACTCAACTCTATACGCTCAATCATTCACGCGCCTGCCCATCTTTGCCTGCCTGCCTCATACCCGCTGCGGTTTCAGCAGGCCAGTGTCTGTGATTAAATGGCGACCCGCTTGAATCATGGTAACACGCAGCCTGTGAGTACATTACCCGACCGCGTCGCGACGCCGCTACGGCACACACCGCGCGCCCTGCTGGCATCTCTGGTACTGGCACTGCTGGCCGCCTGCGCTGGCAATGACGAGATGCCCGATATCGCCGCAGACAGCGGCGAGGCGCAGATCTACCGCCAGGCGGAACGTTTTCTCGACAGCCGCAACTACAACATGGCCGTGCGCAGCCTGCAGGCGCTTGAGTCGCGCTATCCGTTCGGCAAGTACGCCGAACAGGCGCAGCTCGAGCTGATCTATGCGCATTACGGGGCACTCGAGACAGAAGCGGCGATAGAAGCGGCCAACCGCTTCATTCGCCTGCACCCTCAGCATCCCAACGTCGACTACGCCTATTATATGAAAGGCCTGGCCGCCACCGCCGCCGACCAGGACATCCTGTCCCGCTTTCTGCCCCTGGACAAGACCACGCGTGACGTGACCTACGCCCGAGAGGCCTTTGCCGAGTTCTCCCAGCTGGTATCGCGCTATCCGGACAGTGCCTACGCCGCTGACGCGAAGGCGCGCATGGTCTACCTTCGCAACCTGCTGGCCCGCCATGAGATCAATGTCGCCAACTATTACTTCCGGCGCGGCGCCTATCTCGCCGCCGCCAACCGGGGCCGCTACGTGGTAGAGAACTTCCAGCGAACGCCGGCGGTGGCCGACGGGCTGGCGGTCATGGCACAGGGCTACATCCTGCTGGGCAAGGACGACCTGGCGAAGCAGGCAACGGAAACGCTGGCGCTGAACTTTCCGGACCATCCGGCGCTGGAGAAGGGCGGCAGCCTGCGCAGCGAGTACACCCTCGAAGGCGAGCAGCGGTCACTGATCAACCGGCTGTCTTTCGGCCTGTTCGATCCACCGCGCCCACCACAGTTTGACAGCCGCGATTCCGATTGACGGACATCGCCGCGTCGCTCAATCACCCACGACCCAGCCTGAGGTAATCGGATAGCGGCGATCCCGCCCGAAGCCCCGGCGGGTGATACGCACGCCGACCGGGGCCTGCCGCCGCTTGTATTCATTGCGGTCCACCAGCCTCACCACGCGCTCGACATCCTCACGCTGGAAACCGCTGCCAACAATATCGTCGGCGCTTTCATCGTTCTCGATATAACGCTCGAGTATCGCGTCCAGTACCGGGTACGGCGGCAGGCTGTCCTCGTCCTTCTGATCCGGCGCCAGCTCCGCAGAGGGCGCTCGCTCAATGACCCTTTCGGGTATACAGAGACCCCGCTGATTGCGGAAGCGGCTGAGCTCATAGACCAGGGTCTTGGGCACGTCCTTGATCGGGTCAAAGCCGCCCGCCATGTCGCCGTAGAGAGTGGAGTAGCCGACCGCGAGTTCACTCTTGTTGCCCGTGGTCAGCACCAGGCTGCCTGTCTTGTTCGAGATCGACATCAGGATGACGCCGCGACAGCGCGCCTGCAGATTCTCCTCCGTGGTATCCGGCGCGCGCCCGGCAAAGGCGTCGGCAAGGCTATTCATGAAAGCGTCGTAGATCGCCTCGATGGAGATCACCGAATGCCTGACACCCAGCAGGCGACTCTGCTCCGCGGCGTCGTCAATACTCATCGCCGCCGTGTAACGAAATGGCATCATGATGGCCTGAACGCGCTCTGCGCCGAAGGCATCCACAGCAATGGCAAGCGTCAGCGCGGAATCGATACCGCCGGACAGCCCCAGCACCACACCGGGAAAGCCGTTCTTGTCGATATAGTCCCGCAGTCCCAAAACCAGGGCCTGGTAAGTGGCATCCAGTTCATTATCCGGCTGGGGCGCGCGCAACCCGTCGACCGCCACATCGCCCGCCGGGTCCAGGGTGACGCCAACCCAGTGCTCCGCCTCCACAAAGCGCGGGGCGACGACGCGCAATGCCCCCTTCGCGTCAACGGCAAAAGAGCCACCATCAAACACGAGTTCATCCTGCCCGCCCACCTGATTGACGTAGACGATGGGCACGCCCGCAGACTGCGCCCGCCGCGCTACCAGCGCCTCGCGCTCTGCTTGCTTGCCGCGGTGGTAGGGCGAGGAATTCAGGTTCAGCACCAGCTGTGCCCCCGCCGCCGCCGAGTCCGCCACCGGGGCCGACTCCCAGATATCCTCACAGATACTCAGCGCAACCTGCACCCCTCCCAGAGGCACGACGACGGCCGATGCTCCCGGAGCGAAATACCGCTTTTCATCGAAAACCTGGTAGTTGGGCAGGCAGCGCTTGGCGTACTCGGCCACGACCCCACCGCCGCTGATCACGCCGGCGAGGTTCATCAGCGCTCCGCTGCGAAAGGCCGGATAGCCCAGCACCACAGTCACGCCCGGCGGCAGCTCCCGGGAAAGCCGGTCCAGCGCCCGCTGCACGCGTCGCTCGATACTGGGGCGCAGCAGCAGATCCTCGGGGGGATACCCGGTGAGCGTCAGTTCGGGGAACACGCAGATAGCGTCGGGATGCGTGTCGGCCGCCCGCTGTGCCACCGCCAGAATGCGCGCCACGTTGCCATCAAAATCGCCAACGCGCGTATTGATCTGGGCCATGAGAATATTCAGGGTTGCCATAACTCGCTGCCGCCGGAAAAAAGGACGTATTGTGGTGGAAACACCGGAGCAAGACCAGTGGGCCCGCACCCCGCGGAACGCACATCGTGGCAACAGCGTGGACGTCATCCGGCTGGTACACTTGCCGCTGATTTCAATCGCAGGCAGAGCAACGTGAGCACCCCGGCTACCCTGACCCGACCAGGCCCGAAACCGCCGCCGCAGAACCGCATGCTCTACCGCATCTATATCGGCTATCGGTGGCTGCTGTCGGCCGTCTTCCTGCTGCTGATGATCATCCCCAGCGCGCGCGAACTTGTGGGCAGTCTCAACCCGGGGCAATACCTGTTCACCACCGTCCTGTTCCTGTTCAGCAATATTTTCCTGCTGCTCACGCTGAGCCGTGACTGGCAGCGATCAAACACCTTTCTCGTGCTGCTGTTCAGCGTCGACATGGCCGGCATCATGCTGCTCGCGGATGCCAGCGGCGGCATGAGCAGCGGCCTGCCGCTGCTGCTTGCCATCACTGTGGCCTCGAGCGCTATCCTGATCAGCAAACGCACGCTGGCGACGCTGGTCGCGGCCCTCGGCGTGATCGCCATCCTGGCCGACACAGTGCGGCTGATATCCATCGACAAGCAGACGATCAACGACCTGCTGCCCGCGGGCCTGCTGGGACTGCTGCTGTTCGTCGTTTCCACCCTGGTACAGATTATCGCCTCACGTCTTGGTCGCGCGGAGGCGCTTGCCCAGGAGCGCACCTCGGATCTCTACAGCCTGCAACGGCTGAATGAGCTGATAGTACAGAACCTGCAGACCGGCATTCTTCTGGTGGACGAATCGGACCGGGTGCGGGTCATGAATCAGGCCGCCACCGGATTGCTGACGGCGGAGCGACCGCGATCGGTCGAGCAGGGACGGCAGCTGCGCGACTACAGTGAAACCCTGCAACAGCGTCTGCAGACCTTTCGCGACCGCAATACGCAGAATCGCGCGCCATTTCGGATAGAGCCGGATGGTCGCGAAGTCGTGCCGCGCTTTCGCGCCCTCGATGCGGGCACAGGACCCTCCAGCAGGGAGACACTGGTGTTCCTCGAGGACTACACGCCGGTTGCCCAGTATGCCCAATCGCTCAAGCTGGGATCACTCGGCAGATTGACGGCCAGCATCGCACACGAGATACGCAACCCGCTCGGCGCGATCAGTCATGCCGCCCAGCTGCTGGTAGAGTCGCCGCACGCCGATGCCGCTGACCGGCGCATGATCGACATCATTGTTACCAACAGCCAGCGGGTGAATGATATCGTCGAAAGCATTCTGCAGATCTCCCGACGCGAACCCCCCCGTCCGGAGCTGCTGCAAATGCCGGACTGGCTGCACACACAGCTTGACCGCTACCAGTCGACGCGGGGGTTGCGCGGGGCACTGCGCTGCGAGGTCGCAGAGCCCATGCAACTGGAATTCGATCCCGAGCATCTGCAGCGAATCCTGACCAACCTGCTCGACAATGCCTTGCGGCACAGTGCACAGAAAACCGGGCGCGAAACCGCAAGCCTGGGCCTGCGTTCGGACACGGCCCGCAACCTTGCCATTATCGATGTTGTCGATGAGGGCGACGGCGTTGCCGCAGATGACGTGCCGCGCCTGTTCGAGCCATTCTTCAGCCGCAGCAAGGGTGGCAGCGGCATGGGCCTTTACTTGTGCAGGGAACTCTGCGAACTCAACCACGCCGACCTTTTCTACCATCCCACCGCGACAGGCGAGAGCTGCTTTCGCATAAGCGTCGCCCTGCACGCAAGCCAGCAGTAGTGTGCCATGACTGAAAAAACCGTACTCATCGTTGACGACGAACCCGATATCCGCGAACTACTCGAGATCACCCTGAGTCGCATGGGTCTGTTGACGCGGTCCGCGGCAAACCTGACCGAGGCCGTTGCGCTCCTTGCGGAGGCCGCGCCCGACCTCTGTCTGACGGATATGCGCCTGCCCGACGGCAACGGGATAGACCTGGTCGCGCACATTCAGTCCGACTATCCACAGGTTCCGGTCGCCGTGATCACTGCCCATGGCAGCGTGGATGCGGCGATTGCCGCGCTCAAGGCGGGCGCCTTCGACTTCATCAGCAAACCGGTGGAGCTGGAGAACCTGCGCAACCTTGTGCTTTCTGCCCTGGAGCTCGGCGCGGAATCCAGCGACGGCGTCGACGACGACCACGGCGGCCTGATCGGCGAAACACCCCAGATGCAGCGCCTGCGCCAGCAGATCGACAAGCTGGCCCGCAGCCAGGCGCCGGTGCACATCCACGGTGAGTCGGGCACGGGAAAAGAAGTTGTCGCGCGTCTGATACACCGCCGGGGACCGCGCGCCTCGGGCCCCTTCATTGCCGTCAACTGCGGCGCCATTCCGGCGGAGCTGATGGAAAGCGAGCTGTTCGGGCATGTGAAAGGCAGTTTCACCGGTGCGCATCGTGACAAATCGGGCCTGTTTCAGGCGGCGAGCGGCGGCACCCTGTTCCTGGATGAGGTCGCCGACCTGCCCCTGTCCATGCAGGTCAAATTGCTGCGTGCCATCCAGGAAAAAACCATCCGTCCGGTGGGCAGCAGTGAGGAAACCGGTACCGACATACGCCTGCTGAGCGCCACCCACAAGGACCTGACTGGCGAGGTGG
Source organism: Chromatocurvus halotolerans (assembly GCF_004340525.1). Taxonomy (GTDB): domain Bacteria; phylum Pseudomonadota; class Gammaproteobacteria; order Pseudomonadales; family Halieaceae; genus Chromatocurvus; species Chromatocurvus halotolerans. The sequence goes on from NZ_SLWX01000011.1 coordinate 17,553, forward strand.
AAGCGGAAAGATTCCGGGAAGACCTGTATTTCCGCATCAACGTCATCGGCCTCAAGGTACCCGCTCTGCGCGAACGTCTGGATGACATCCCCAGGCTGGCAACAACGCTCCTGCAGCGTATTGCGTCTGACATGGGCATCAGCGCGCCGGTGCTTCAGCCGGCCGCCATCGATCGGCTTCAGGCCTATCACTTTCCCGGCAATGTGCGGGAACTGGAGAACATTCTCGAGCGTGCACTGGCGCTGGCAGAGGGCAGCGAACTGACCGCCGACGACCTGCAGCTGCAGGCGGCACCGCGCGCGCCCGGGGGGCAGCAGCTGAATCGTCGCCGCGACGATCGCGACCGGTTGCAGGCGGTCGCAGGTGATCTGCCCGGCTACATGGACAGCATTGAACGCGAGGTGCTTGGCGCGGCGCTGGAGCGCTACCAGTGGAATCGCACCGAGGCGGCGTCGGCACTGGGGATATCCTTTCGCAGCCTCCGCTACCGGCTGAAAAAACTGGGACTCGATCAGTCGGATTAAGCCGGCGCGCTCAATCAGCGTCGAGCAGTAAATTGCGCCAGTATGCGACTCTGGCAAAGACCCCTTCGGCCGTGAATCGTGACCGGAAACGCCGAGTGCCATCGTCAGCGGTCGCTGGCAGCGCAATTCCGAGTCCCGGCAGAATGATCTCTCTGCCAGTTACCGTCGGCCCGCTAAGGGGCCCCACGCCGGCAATCGAGCCCGGAATCGTTTTCTCGAAGGGCCGGCCATCGGACAGATTGAAGACATAGGTCAGGGCGAGCGGCGGTTCATCGCATCCGGCCGCCCATGACGCAGTGACGAGAAACACCCGCCCCCCGTCGGTGACGGGACGGCTGCGCGCCACCTCGGCAGCATTCCGGAAAGGCGCAAACCATCCGGCACCCACACCGCTTGCCGACTGCGACTGTGACAGCGACAGGTCCGGCCAGGTGATCACGCCGCGGGACGCCTCCTCGGCGTCGCGCGTCTGCACTGCGTAGTCGCGCAGAAAGAACAGACCGTTGCCGAGCTCATCCGAAAGCTCGGACACCGAAGGCTCGGACACTGTCCCCTCAGACGTGATCAGTACCCCGTCGAACGGCGTACCCTCACTATCCATGCTGCGCACGAGGTCGGGCGCCATACGGAACTGTACCGCCCCGGCGGTGCCCACCGGCGTGAGATCAGCCAGCAGCGTTACCGGCGAGGCCGATACGGCCGGCTGAGACCCGGATTGCGCCGATCCGGCATGCCACCGCGTGGACAGCAGCGGCAGATCAATGCGCCACACGCGCGACGCACTGTCTCCCACATAAAGCCGCTGCGCCAGGCCATCCGCTCCCCGCAGAATGGCAGCCGCCCCCAGTGCTGCGGTGAGGCGCGGATCACTCGTGTCGGCCCCGTCCGCCGCCGCGTGTGGTGACTGCATCAGCTCCCAGATCGGCAGACCCGTATCCAGCGCCACCAGCATCAGTCGAGTCTGTGGTTGAAAGACAGGCCAACCATCGCCCAGCTCATCTCGCGCCGCATCGGTCACGACGGCGACATCAATGCGTTCATCGCCAACCTGCAGCCGCATCCGGTTCAGCGCTGCGCTCTGCGGAAGACGCCCCGCCGCAACGTCCTCAAGCGAGTAACGCAGCGATGGTGCATCGTCGTCGAGTGCGGGACAGCTTGCGCGGACAGACGACACCGCAATGCCGCACAGCATCAGCAGCATTGCCGTGACGATGCGGCGCCTGAGGCGCTGCACCCGGCACGCGGGGCTCACTGGTATCATTCTCTTGCTCTCCCTGATGACGAGACGTCGAGACCCACCGCGGCGCGCGCCAGCGTGGCATTGTCGACTCGCCGACGCACCCGGATATCGACCTCGAAGGCCGCCGACTGATAGTGCACGTGACTGGAGACCGCAGACTGCGCCACCCGGTCTGCGCTGCCCGCCGAAAAAACCCCGCGCCTGCGGGTCTGGTAACTGACCTGATACCGCTCATCTTCACTCATGGTGACCCAACCTCGCGCATCGTCGCAGAATCCGGCCTCATGGCAGACAGGGACATCTCCGTCGGCAAGGGCCTGCGGCAGGCGCATCCGCTCGCGCCCCACCACCGCGCGGAGGGCACCATCGAGCAATGTCCGCGCTTCGATGCGGACGCGCAGCGCATCCGCCATGCGGGCCTCCACCACGGCCATATCGACCGCCGACAGCGCGATATAGGTCATCAGAAAGACGAATGCGCTGGCCAGAACCAGAATGGAACCGGACTGAAACCCCGGCGGCGAAGATGACCCCGACTCCTCACGGCAGGACATGCGCGTTCGCCTGGGCCCTGAGATTGTGCAAGGGCACTGTGGCCGAGAACACCCGTCGCAGATAGCGGTCGGCCGGCAGGTCGACGGCCGTGGTACCGAGCTGCAGCGACTGCGCGCGCGGCAGACGGTGAACGGGGTTCAGACTGCGGATAAGCACATGCACGTGCGCTGTTGTGGCCGCGCTGAGCTGCCCGGGTCCCGGCGCGCGCAGCAGGGATTCCGCCACACCGTCGCCATCCGCGTCGATGGCAAACTCGGCCTGCAGACCCTCCACTCCCTCCACCAGGCAGACGCTGCGCATGGTACTCCCCAGGCGCTCGTCGCACAGGGCTGGAATACCGTCTCCGGGCTCCTGGGAGTAATCCCTGAGGTAAAAAATATGCGTGTGCAGCTCCCACCAGCGACTCCCGTCAGACATGGACCGGGAGGAATGTCCCGCAGCATCGACCAACGCCATGTCCGATGATCCCGCAGCCGCGATAACCAGATACCAGCGCGCCCACCGCAGGGGACGCAGCTCAGGCTCCCGGCCGGTGGTCAGGCTCGGCAGCGCCGAGCTGCGCTTGATCACCAGTGCATCCGCGCCTGTCACGAGTCGCGACTCCGGGAGACACGCCAGGCGCGCACCGCTGCTGAAGCGCGCAGCGCCACCGCTGAAGTCATCCAGCATATCCAGCGGCGTGTGCAGGTCCAGCGCCCAGCCTGGCACGTCGCCGCAGGCAGGAGCGGCGGTGACAGGCGCAGGCAGGTCCGGCATTGCCTCGCGCGCGAAAAATCCGACCATGCGCAGTTCCCGCACCAGCAGGCCCAGGGCGTGTCGTCCGCTCTCTTCCATGCGCGCCACCTCTACCTGCCAGCGCAGCACTGCCTTGCCAATGCGATAGACCTGCAGAACCGACGCCACAAGCAGCATGGCCAGCGTGATCGACAACAGCAGTTCCACCAGCGTTACGCCCCCTGCCCGCTTCACGGTGCCGACCCCAGCGGTGCTGTCAACGTTAGCGCCCGGCGTCCCTCCGATGCGTCTCCGCTCGTGCAGAAGTTTGAAGACGGCGGGGCCAGGACGGCACGGGATACCCAGCTCACGCCAACCCGCAGCGTCGTCGCGTCACGACTCACACAGGCGCGGGGCAGCGCCAGAGCGCGCTGCTCACTTAGCGCCAGCCAGGCGGCTATGCCGCGTTCCGCCCACGCCGGTGGGTCACACGTGGCGCCGTCGAGACAGGCCGTAACATCACCGCCAGTCATGGCGTTACTGCCGTCCAGCGCCTGCGCGTAACGGTCGATCGCGCCGGTGTCCGACAGCAGCCGCTGCGCAAGGTCCTCCGCCAGCATCAGCGCCGCCGCGGATTCGGAGGCGGAGCGCGTTGCCTGCACCGCCCCGAACTGCATCGCCGCTACCGCCAGCGCGCCGAGTGAGAAGACCAGCAGCGCGACCAGCAGCTCCACCAGCGTGTAGCCCCCGCCACACCCCGCCGCAGCGCACTTTCCCGCGACAGATGCAGGGGCCCGGCGTCGTCCAGCGAAAAACGTCATAGCAGACAACTCCCCCAGTCGCGCGTCAGGCGCGGCCTGCCCACATGATTGAGCACCAGGCTCCAGGGCTGAACGCGGGCGCCCGTCGGCGGGCAGACCTGCAGTGTCATGCTGCGTCGACTGCTGCCATCCGGCCAGAATGAAAGCCGCTCATCAATACGTCGTGAGCCCGCGCGGTTGTAGAGCCCGAACCCGCTGGGCATGGCCGCAAAGCGGCGCAACGGCGTGTCGTTGCCGGGGTCGAATACCCCGTCCCCATCGCGGTCGAGGTAGACAAACCAGCCGTCCTCGTAGCGGCGGCCACAGGCCGAGAACGGATCGGAACCCGGAGTGACCGGACAGACACCGGTACGCTGGTTGTTGGCAATGGCCTGCGCACGCGCCAGCTGCAGACTGGACAGCAGGCGGTCTGCCTCGGCCCTGGCCTGTGCTGCCTGCAGAAAATCGCGCAGGCCCGGGAGCACGATAGTCAGGCTGAGCGCCAGCAAGGCACAGACAACCAGCAGTTCGATCAGGGTAAAGCCGCGGCTTTGCATGGGAGTGGCCCCGTCGTGATTCGACAGGAAAAGCCTAGAATGCTCTGGCACTCCCGCCAGTGAATGCCTGTATTTGCCGGAAGACGAGACGCTACCAGCAGCTGTCCGCGTCGATTCCCGTAGCCCCGCGCCTGCCGCGTGCATCCAGCGTCAAGGCAGCGCAGCGCTCGTCCCTGGCCTGCGGAGATGCAGGCAGCGGCGTTGCCGTCAGCAGGAAGCACAGAGCCAGTGAGGCATCGGGACAGGCATCGATACGGATGCGGTAATGGCCCTCCCCGGTGACAAGCGGATCGGCATCATAGCCGAGCTCGCGCAGGTCGTCGCTGTAGCGATCAGAGACGAATCGCCACTGCTCCTGCCGGCCAGCCACCTCGACCAGGGTCGCCATCGCGTCTGCGCGGCGACTCTTGATCAGGCTGGACTGGTACGCGGGCAGCGCAACGCCGAGGAGAATCCCGACAAGGCACAGAACGATCATCAGCTCGAGCAGGGAAAACCCACGAGAAAGCCGCATGCTTGATAACCCCGGCACGGAAACAGGTTCGCTGGACCGGGATGCTGGAACGCGGCCACTGTCCTGTAAACGTCAGGGGCGGTGTGTTAACGCTTTGGATGAAACGGCGCGATCGAAACGGGCCGGACAGGCTGGCCTTGACGGCGTGGCGCGCTGAAAGCGCGCGGCCATCAGGTGATCTCGGTCAGGCGCAGCTCGCGCGGCATGGAGAACGTCACGTTCTCGGGCTGGCCGTCGAGCTCACTCACGGCATTCGCACCGAGGTCGCGCAGGCGCTGTATCACCTCCAGCACCAGGACTTCCGGCGCCGAGGCTCCCGCGGTGACACCGATCCGGGCCTTGCCCTCGAGCCAGGCGGGGTCAATGTCATCCGCGCCGTCGAGCAGGTAGGAGGTGGCCCCCATGCGCTCGCCAAGTTCGCGCAGACGATTGGAGTTGGAGCTGTTGGTGGAGCCGACCACCAGCAGCAGATCGCACTTCGCCGCCAGCTGCTTGACCGCATCCTGGCGATTCTGGGTGGCATAGCAGATATCGTTCTTGCGCGGGCCGAGTATGTCCGGAAAGCGCTCGCGCAGCACATCGATCACCCGCGCCGTGTCGTCCATGGACAGCGTTGTCTGGGTAACGTAGGCCAGCCGTGACGGGTCGCGGACCGACAGCGTTGCCGCCTGCTCCTCATCTTCGACCAGGTAGATATCGCCGCCCCGGCTGCGATCATACTGGCCCATCGTGCCCTCAACCTCGGGGTGACCGGCATGCCCGATGAGAATGCACTCGCGGCCTTCGCTACTGTAGCGGGAGACCTCCAGGTGCACCTTGGTCACCAGCGGGCAGGTGGCGTCGAAGACCTTGAGACCCCGGTGATCGGCGTCCATGCGCACCGCCTGTGAGACGCCGTGGGCGCTGAATATGACGATACAGTCGTCCGGCACCTCGTCGAGCTCATCGACGAATATAGCCCCGCGAGCGCGCAGATCATCCACCACAAACCGGTTGTGCACCACCTCGTGGCGCACATAGATCGGTTTGCCGAACACCTCCAGGGCCCGGTTGACGATATCGATGGCGCGGTCGACGCCAGCACAGAAGCCACGGGGGTTTGCCAGTTGTACGTCCATCAGTGCAACTCCGCCGGTTCAACCCGGTGTACGAGAACATCAAACAGAATGGTACGCCCCGCCAGCGGATGATTGAAGTCCACCGTGACCTCACTGTCATCCACCGCGACAACCAGTCCCGGCAGCTCGCCACCCGCCGCATCGGCGAAGGAGCACACCAGACCGACCTCCAGCGCCAGGTCCTGATCAAACTGGTCGCGCTTTATCACCTGAATATTGTTGTCGTTGGGCTGACCGAAGGCCTCCTCCGGCGAGACCGAGAAAAGCTGCCGCTGTCCCGGCTGCATGCCGAACAGCAGTCGTTCGAAGCCCGGCAGGAGACTGCCGTCGCCGATGGCAAAATCCACCGGATCGCCGCCGAAGTTCGAGTCGATCTCGGCACCATCCTCCAGCGTCAGGGCGAAATTCAGGAATACCCGGGTACCCTCGCCAACCCCGACCTCGCTCTCGTTACTGTTCGTCATCATGTTCATGCTCCATGGCTCATCGCGCCCGGTTCACTGTTATACAAAACGCGATCGTAAAACCCAAGTGCCAGGCTCTGCCCCTGGCTCAGGCACGGCCGGAGCCGCGAAAACCGTCCAGCAGCAGCAGAACGGCGCCTACGCTGATAGCGGAGTCGGCGATATTGAAGGTGGGAAAATAGCGGCCGGCGTAATGCACGGAAATGAAATCGACGACGTGACCGAGCAGCACCCGGTCAATGGCATTGCCCAGGGCGCCACCGAGAACCAGCGCCAGCGCCAGCGCCAGCAGACGCTGTTCGCCCGGCAGACGCCAGACCCACACGATGAGCGCGCCACTCACCACCAGCGCCAGCCCCGTAAACAGCCAGCGCTGCCAGCCGCCGGCGTCGCTCAGGAAGCTGAAAGCCGCGCCCTCGTTGTAGTGCAGCGTCAGGTTGAACCAGGAAAACACCGGCACCGGCCGCGCATACTCCAGCAGGGACTGCGCCAGGACCTTGCTGCCCTGATCGAGCAACAGCACCAGCAGCGCCAGCGCATAGGCGCCCCAGACCGTCGCGCGCTCAGGCAAAGTGGCGCTGCTCGCCGCTGCCGTCCACGTTGATAACACAGCGCCCGCATAAAGTCGGATGTGCCGTATGCTGGCCGACATCGGCACCGCGGTGCCAGCAGCGCTCGCACTTGTCGTTGCCCGATACGGCCACAGACAGCTTCAGGCCCTCAATGCCGGTCTCGGTGGCGTCGGCCGGGGCATCGGCCAGAGCGGCGACGCTGGCACCCGAGGTGATCAGGGCAAAACGCAGCTCATTGCCAAGCGCATCGAGAGTCGACTGCAGCGCAGCATCACAGTAGAGCGTCACCTCGGCATCCAGCGACCCGCGCAGGTTGCCAGACGCACGCTGCGCTTCCATCTCGCGGTTGACCGCCGTGCGCACGTCCATGACACGCTGCCAGAAATCACGGCCCATGCCCGCGCTGTCCTCCAGCCGCGGCAGGTCCGCCGCCCACTCGACCAGAAAGACCGAGTCGGCGCGCTCTCCGGGCAGATTCTCCCAGATTTCCTCGGCGGTAAAGCTGAGAATCGGCGCAATCCACCGCACCATGGCGTCGGCGATATGATACAGCGCCGTCTGTGCAGAGCGGCGGGCGATGCTGTCGGCCTGGGTTGTGTACTGGCGATCCTTGATGACGTCCAGATAGAAACCGCCGAGGTCGATGGCGCAGAAATTGTGCAGGCGGTGATAGATGGTGTGGAACTGGTAGCTGTCGTAGGCGGCGAGGATCTCGTCCTGCAGCAGGGCCGCACGGTCCACCGCCCAGCGATCCAGCGACAGCATGTCCGCTGCGGGGACCGCGTGCCTGGCGGGATCAAAGCCGGCAAGATTGGAAAGCAGGAAGCGCGCCGTGTTGCGGATGCGTCGGTAGGCGTCCGCGGTGCGCTTGAAGATCTCATCGCTCACCGCCAGCTCGCCGCGGTAGTCGGATGCCGCCACCCAGAGGCGTACGATGTCCGCACCCAGATCATTCATGGCCTTTTTCGCGGGCAGAATGTTGCCGCGGGACTTGGACATCTTGTGACCGTCGCCGTCGACGGTAAAACCGTGGGTGAGCACCGTGCGATAGGGTGCCTCGCCATAAGCGCCAACGGCGGTCAACAGGGAAGACTGGAACCAGCCGCGATGCTGGTCGGAGCCCTCCAGATAGATATCCGCAGGCGAACGCAGGCCATCGCGACGCCGCAGGACGCAGGCGTGGGTAACACCGGAGTCGAACCAGACATCCAGGGTATCGGTCACCTTCTCGTAGGCGGCAGCCTCGTCACCGAGCAGTTCACTGGCGTCAAGGTCGTACCAGGCGTCGATGCCGCCGGCTTCCACGCGTTTCGCCACGTCCTCTATCAACTCGACGCTGCGCGGATGCAGCTGCGCCGTCTCGCGATGGACGAACAGCGCGATCGGCACGCCCCAGGTGCGCTGTCGCGACACACACCAGTCCGGGCGACTGGCAAGCATGCCGTCGATGCGCGCCCGGCCCCATTCCGGCAGCCAGCGCACGCCGTCAACAGCGGCCAGTGCGTCCCGCAGCAGGCCATTCTGGTGCATGCTGACAAACCACTGCGGCGTGGCGCGGAAAATGATTGGCGTCTTGTGCCGCCAGCAGTGCGGGTAAGAGTGGCTGTAGTCCTCGGCGTGCAGCAGCGCCCCGTGCTCGCGCAGCAGCTGCACGATACCGGCATTCGCCTTGAACACGTGCTCGCCGGCGAAATGTGGCGTTTCCGGCAGATACACGCCATTACCGCCCACCGGGTTATAGACCTCGATATCATAGATCGCGCCCACCACGAAATCGTCCTGGCCGTGGGCCGGGGCCGTGTGCACAGCACCCGTGCCCGCTTCGGTGGTCACGTGGTCACCGAGAACCACCAGGATATCGCGGTCGAGATAGGGGTGGCACAGGCGCTGGCGCTCCAGTGCGCTGCCGGTGCAGCGCCCGAGAATCTCGATGCGATCCAGACCAAAGCGGGCCGCGCAGGCCTCGGCCAGCTCCGTTGCCACCAGAAGCTGGCGGTCGCCATCGGCCAGCAGCACATACTCGAGTTCCGGGTTCAGGCTCACCGCCATGCTCGCGGGAATGGTCCAGGGTGTGGTGGTCCAGATGGCCACGGCAATATTGTCGGCCCCCGGCGCGCCGCAGGCGTCGGCAATGGCCGCGCTGTCACGGGCCGCATAGGCGACGTCGATCGCGGTCGACACCTTGTTCTCGTACTCAACCTCCGCCTCGGCCAGGGCGGAACCACAGTCGGTGCACCAGTGCACAGGCTTGAAGCCCTTGTGCAGGTGGCCATTATCGATCAGACGGCCGAGGGTGCGAATGATGTCCGCCTCGAAACGCGGGTCCATGGTGAGGTAGGGATTGTCCCACTCACCGAACACGCCCATGCGCACGAAGTCCTCGCGCTGGTTGTCGATCTGTTTGCGCGCGTAGTCGCGGCAGTGATCGCGGAACTCGGCGGCGCTGACCTTCACGCCGGCCTTGCCGACCTTTTTCTCCACGTTCAGCTCGATCGGCAGGCCGTGGCAGTCCCAGCCTGGCACATAAGGCGCATCATAGCCGGCCAGCGTGCGCGACTTGACGATCATGTCCTTGAGAATCTTGTTCACCGCGTGACCCACGTGCAGTTCGCCGTTGGCATAGGGCGGGCCGTCGTGGAGTATGAACTTCGGCCGACCGGCGCTGACGTCGCGAATGCGCGCGTACAGATTCATGTCGCGCCAGCGAGCCAGACGCTCGGGCTCCCGCTGGGCCAGCCCCGCCTTCATCGGGAAGTCCGTCTGTGGCAGATTCAGTGTCGCTTTGTAGTCGCTCATGTGTCGCTGCTGTCCATGCTGTGGTGAGGCGCCAGCGAATTCTGCTGGAACCAGCGCCGCGCGGTGTCAATGTCAGTCTGGATAGCGTCGCGAAGCGCTTCCAGGGAATCGTACTTCTTCTCGGCGCGCAGACGATGCACAAAATGCACGTCGATGCGACGGCCGTACAGGTCGGGCGAACCCTCGAGCAGGTGCACCTCGAGGTTGGCGCGGGTGCCGCTGCTCACCGTGGGTCGCGTGCCGACGTTGGCGACGCCGGGATCGGCGGCCAGTGCGCCGCCGTCCACCCGCACCGCAAACACACCGGCCAGCGGCGAACGCAACCGCCTCAATTCGACATTTGCCGTCGGCGCACCGAGCTGGCGGCCGAGCTGATGGCCGCGCACCACGCGACCGCTGATGGCATAGTCCCGCCCGAGGAGCCGAGCCGCCAGCGCAAGATCGCCCGCCGCGAGCGCGTCACGAACGCGTGTGCTGCTGACCCTCTCGCCGCCCAGTGCGAAGGTCTTTGTCGGCAGGGTGCTGAAACCCTCGCGCTGGCCGAGCTCGCGGAGAAAGGTCGCATCCCCTTCGCGCTCGCGGCCGAAGCGGAAATCGTCCCCCAGCACCAGCCGCTGCACGCCGAGGCCCCGCACAAACAGGGCCTGCGCGAAATCCATCGCCGACATGCCACGCAGCGTTTCATCAAAACGGATGCACAGCAATCGGTCGACGCCCAGCTGCGACAGCCGCAGACACTTCTCCCGGAAACTCATCAGTCGCGCCGGGGCTTCCTCGGGGACCAGATACTCCCGGGGCAGTGGCTCGAACACGATCACCACCGATGGCAGGGACGACGCTACTGCCTCATCGAGGAGCTGGCCGAGCACCGCCTGATGGCCCAGATGCACGCCGTCAAATGCCCCGATAGTCGCGACGCAGCCGCGATGGCGGGACCGCAGATTATGCAGACCTCGGATCAGCTCCATCGATGTTCAGGGACACTTTCAGCGCAAAAACGGCAGTATATCGAAAACCGGTGAGCGGGCATACGCCCAACGGGCTTGCGCCGCGCGGAAGGGGACATCACGGGCTCCGCGGGGTGCGCAGGTGCGCCAGCCGCGTTCCGGTCAGCACGTGGACCAGCAGATACACCAGGCCACCGGCACCGCAAAGCAGGGCAAGCTGCAGACTGCGCTCCGCCCAGGACCAGGCCAGCCATGTCCCGGCAGGCGACGCCAAGAGCAGCAGCACCGCAAGCATCGCCAGCGTCGCCAGCAGCAGACGGCCCGCATAGGCACGCCAGGCAGGGCTGAACCGGTAGACCGACTCGCGCACGAGCCCGCGCCAGAGCAGTGCCGCGTTCAGGCAGGCAGCCACGCTGGTTGCGAGCGCCAGCCCCACATGCCCGAGGTTGAACCAGAGCATCAGCGGAATGACGAAAATCACGTTCAGCACCATGTTGGCAAGCATGGCGCGGATACCGATGGAAACCGGCGTCATCATGTCCTTGCGCGCATAGAAGCCGGGAGCCAGCACCTTGATCAGCATATAGGCGCACAGCCCCAGGGCATAAGCACGCAGACTGTAGGCGGACATGCTGACATCCTGCGGCGACAGAGCACCGTACTGGAACAGGGTAATGAGAATCGGCTCGGCGAGGACGACCAGCGCAACCGTCGCCGGCACCGCAACCAGGAGCACGCCGCGCACCGCCCAGTCCAGCGTCAGGGCGAAGCGGTCGCTGCGCGCCGCGGACTGGTCGGCGGACAGGCTGGGGAGTATGACCGTGGCGATGGCAATGCCGAAGACGCCCAGGGGCAGCTCCGTGAGGCGATCGGAGTAGTACAGCCAGGAGACGCTGCCGGTGGGCAGAAAAGAGGCCAGCACGGTATCCAGCAGGAGATTGATCTGACTCACGGAAACGCCGAACAGTGCCGGCACCATGAGCACCAGGATGCGACGCACACCGGGATGCCGCGTATCCCAGCGCGGTCGCGGCACCAGGTCGAGCCGATACAGGAAAGGCAGCTGGAACAGCAGCTGCACCAGGCCCGCGAAGGCCACGCCCCAGGCCAGGGCAAAGGCAGGCTCGGCAAAGGCGGGCGCCGCCAGCGTCGCGGCGCTGATCAGCGACAGGTTGAGCAGCACGGGCGTAAACGCGGGCACCGCAAAGCGGCCATAGCTGTTGAGAATAGCGCCGCATAGCCCGGTCATGGAGATAAGCATCAGGTAAGGAAAGGTGACGCGGATGAGATCGCCAGTGAGCGCGAACTTCTGCGCGTCGCGCAGGAAGCCCGGGGCGAAGACCGCGGCCACCACCGGCGCCGCAAGAATCGTGATCAGCGTCAGCAGCACGAGGGTGCCACCGAGGACGCCGGCAACGCGGTCGATCAGGTCGCGCACCGCCGCCTGCCCGCCCTGTTCACGATAGTCACTCAGCACCGGCACGAAGGCCTGGGCAAACGCCCCCTCGGCAAACAGCCGACGCAGGAAGTTGGGTATCTTGAAGGCGACAAAAAAAGCGTCTGCGTTACCGCTGGCGCCGATAAAGGAGGCCAGCACCACATCGCGCACCAGGCCCAGCACGCGGGACAGCATGGTCATGCTGCCCACCACCGCGCTGGAGCGCAGCAGCCCCGGAGCCGGCCTGACGCCCGGGGCTTCGCTCATTCGGGCGTCTGCTGGCCAGACGTCTCTGCCGCCAGCCAGCGCTGGCGCAGGCGGTCGCCGTGCAGCGCCAGCCACTGCAATGCAATCAGTGTGTGGCCATTGGCAATGCGATCGGCACCGAGCAGCCCCAGCGCTTCGCGGCGCGGGATACGGTGCACGAGGATATCCTCGCCTTCACTGTCGAGGCCGTGCACCTGCCCTGCTCCGGCGCGCAGAACGCGGCCACAGAAAAGACGCACATGCTCCGAACAGGCGCCGGCGCTCGGAAAAAAACTGGCCACAGGCACCAGCTCCGCCAGTTCACAGCCGGCCTCTTCCATGGCCTCTCGCTGCACAACGTCGGCATCGGACTCTCCCGCCTCCACAATGCCGGCCACCAGCTCCAGCATCCACGGCGAGGACTCGCCGCGCAGTGCGCCGGGCCGGAACTGCTCCAGCAGGATAAGGGAGTCCGTCTCGGGCTCATAGGGCAGAACGCCGACAGCGTCACCGCGGTGAAACACCTCACGGGTGAGCGGCGCACTCCAGCCACCGCTGAAACAGCGATGTTCGAGGGTTACACGCGCAACGCGAAAATGCCCGCTGAACGCATCCTGCTCATCGAGAATGCGAACATCGGCGGCCCCGAAGCGCAGGCGAAAGCTCACAGCTCGCGCCTGCCCGTGTACCATGTTACCGGGGTTGAGCAGGCATCCACCTGATCGACAACGTCCAGCACCAGCGCAAACAGGGCCATGCGAACCAGCAGGCCGTTGTCGGTCTGGCGGAAAATGGCCAGGTTCGGATTGTCGTTGAGATCGTCATCCAACTCACGGGCATTCTCCCGCGAATCCCGCGGCAGCGGATGCATGATGACCGTATTCGGCTCGCAGTGCGCCGTGTAGATGCTCTGGTTCAGGCGAAAACGGCCGCGGTAGAGGTCGGCTTCCTCGCGCGTGGTAAAGCGCTCTTCCTGGAGGCGCGTACTGTAGACAATGTCGACATGGGAGATGCTCGCTTCCAGGGTGTCCGACTCGACCACTTCATGGCCACGGGCCTTGAGTGTCTCGACGATCTCCGCGGGCATGCGCAGCTCGGTGGGCGATACCAGAACCAGCTGCACCTGCTCGAAGAGCCCCAGCAGTTTGCACAGCGAATGCACCGTGCGCCCGTAACGCAGATCCCCGAGCATGGCGATGCGCAGCCTGTCGACACCGCGACCCCGCCCCGCCAGCTCAGCCTTGATGGTGTAGAGATCCAGCAGGGCCTGGCTGGGGTGCTCATTGCTGCCATCTCCCCCGTTGATCACCGGCACGCGGCTGGCAGCGGCGAACTCCGCCACTGAGCCCGATACCGGATGGCGCATGGCAATCACGTCAGAGTAGCCGCTGAGCACCCGCGCCGTGTCATACAGGGATTCGCCCTTGGCGATGGCCGACTGTTCAAAGCCGGTGGTTTCGCGAACCTCACCGCCAAGCAGATTGAAGGCGCTGCCAAAGCTGACCCGGGTGCGGGTGCTGGGTTCGAAGAACATGGCGCCGAGAATCGCGCCGTCAAGCACACGGGTGCGGCGACGGCGGCGCGCGTAGGGCTCCATATTATCGGCCACCGCGAAGACTCGCTCGACATCCGCGCGCTCGAACTGGCTGATGGACAGAATGTGGCTTCCGGCAAACTGCATGGCTCTTCCCTTAGAGTTACACTCCTCCCGACGCCGTCCCGTCCCGACGCTGCGCGGCATGTCCGGACTCAGACCCCTGCCGCGCGGCGGGCATTATACACGCGCCTCACCCGATGATTCAGGCCAGCAGCGAATCACCCCAGGCCTGCAGCGCCTCCAGAATCGGGCGCGCCGCAGACCCCGGCGGCAGCGACTCACTGCGCTGCTGCAGATCCGCCTGATAGTCCTCAAGCCCCAGGGGAAAGCCCGGCGCTTCACCGGACAGCCGGTACAGCCGGAACTCGTCCCAGCGCTCGCGCTCCTCACCGTCCAGCGTGTGCGGGTAATTGCGCGCCCGGTAGCGAAAAAACATGTCGGACAGGCGCGGATCCTCGAACACGGGCGTCGCCCCGGCCAGCGCATCCGCAGGCAGCTGGCGCAGGCTGTCCATGGCGCGCCGGTCACTGTCACTGAAAAACCCGCCACCGTACAGCTGCGTATCCGGGTCATTGTCTTGCGGCCAGTCCCGCGGCGCATGGATGGCTGCCAGCTTGTCGTTGAATGCCTGGGGGTCGCTGTCCCGCCAGTGCCGCAGCATCGCCAGGTGCCGGCGACAGCGTTCGCCGTCAAGGCCCAGTCGCGCCGCGGTCTGCGCATCAGCCATGCGCGCCGTTACCAGCACCGGACTGCGGTTCACGTGCACGGATTTCAGCCCGGGCCGCTGCGCGCCCTCGGGCAGGTCCTCGCCGCGACTGAAGAGATGTTCGCGCAGCGTATCCGCGTCCAGCTCGATAAGCGCGCCGGGGTCGACATCGAGGTCGTAGCAGAGAATTTCGTTGCGGTTGGTGGGGTGGGCCATCAGCGGCGCAATCAACCCGATGTTGTGCCGCGCGGCGCCGAACTTGCCCGACACATGCAGCACCGGCTTCATCGCCCGGACATCCAGCATGGCAGTGGCGGCCGGCTTGCGGCGCAGGCGCAGCATGTAGTCGTACAGTCGGGGCTGGCGCTCCCGAAGCAGGCGCGCCACCGCGATGGTCGCCGTGACATCGGACAGCGCATCATGCGCGGCCGCATGCTCGATGCCATTGGCAGCGGTCAGTTCCTCGAGGCGAAAACTGGGCAGGCCATCCTCACGCAGCGGCCACTCGATACCCTCTGGCCGCAGGGCATAGGCCGCGCGCAAAGGGTCGATAATGTCCCAGCGGGAGTTGCCGTTCTGCCACTCCCGTGCGTAGGGATCAAACAGGTTGCGATACAGCGTGTTGCGGGTGAACTCGTCGTCAAAACGTAGGGAGTTGTAGCCCACGCCGCAGGTGCCCGGCGCGGCAAGTTCGTGGTGAATATGACCCATGAACTCGCACTCGGGCAAGCCGTGCTCCAGCGCATGCTGGGGGGTGATTCCGGTGACCAGGCAGGCCCCCGGCTGCGGCAGGTAATCATCGGCCGGCCGCGCATAGATCACCAGCGGCTCACCGATCAGGTTGAAATCGGCATCAGTGCGCTGGCCGGCAAACTGCACCGGCCGGTCGCGAACCGGATCGGTCCCGAAGGTCTCGTAGTCGTGCCAGTAGAAGGTCTCGTCAGACATGCCGCGCGCGCCGCCGGTTCACATGAGCTCCAGCGCCTGCGTTTCGATTTTCTCCCGCCAGATTTTCGGGCCGGTGTCGTGCACCGAGATGCCTCGACTGTCCACGGCGACGCTCACCGGCATGTCCCTGACCTCGAATTCGTAGATTGCCTCCATGCCCAGCTCCGGGAAAGCGACCACTCTCGATGAGGTAATGGCCTTGGAAACCAGATAGGCCGCGCCGCCCACTGCCATCAGGTAAACCGCGCCGTGCTTCCGGATGGCCTCGATGCCGGCGGGACCGCGCTCGGCCTTGCCGATCATCCCCAGCAGACCCGTCTGCTCAAGAATGAAATCGGTAAACTTGTCCATGCGCGTGGAGGTTGTGGGACCGGCGGGACCTACCACTTCATCGCGCACCGGATCCACCGGGCCCACGTAGTAAATAAAGCGGTCGCGCAGGTCGACCCCGTCCGGCAGGCCTTCGCCGCTGCTGATCAGTTCCTGCATTTTCTTGTGTGCCGCGTCGCGGCCGGTCAGCATCTTTCCCGACAGGAGCAGGGTGTCACCCGGCTGCCAGCTCGCGGCCTCTTCCCGCGTCACGTGGTCGAGATTGACCCGGCGCACGCCCTCGCCCACCTCCCAGGTAATGTCGGGCCAGTCGTTGATATCCGGAGGGGTCTGCAGGGCCGGACCCGAGCCGTCGAGAACAAAATGCGCATGCCGCGTGGCGGCGCAGTTGGGAATCATGGCCACGGGCAGCGAGGCTGCGTGGGTCGGAAACTCCTTGATCTTCACGTCGAGCACCGTGGTCAGGCCGCCGAGACCCTGGGCGCCGATACCGAGGCGATTGACGGCATCCATGATCTCGAGGCGCAGTTCCTCGCCGCGATTGGACGGACCGCGCTCGCGCAGTTCGTGGATGTCGATCGGATCCATGAGCGATTCCTTTGCCAGCACCGCAGCCTTTTCCGCGGTACCGCCGATGCCGATGCCCAGCATGCCCGGCGGGCACCAGCCCGCCCCCATGGTGGGAACCGTCTTCACGACCCAGTCGAGCACGGAGTCCGAGGGGTTGAGCATTGCCAGCTTGCTCTTGTTCTCCGAGCCGCCGCCCTTGGCCGCCACACGCACATCTACCGTATCGCCCTCAACCACCTCCATGTGGATCACCGCCGGCGTGTTGTCGCCGGTGTTGCGGCGCTTGCCGGCAGGGTCCTCCAGGATGGAGGCCCGCAGAACATTGTCCGGATGGGTATAGGCGCGGCGCACGCCCTCGTTGACCATGGCAGCCACCGACAGGGTTGCATCCCAGCGTACGTTCATGCCGATGCGCAGAAACACCGTCACGATACCCGTGTCCTGGCAGATAGGGCGATGACCCTGGGCACACATCCGCGAATTGATGAGGATCTGCGCCATGGCATCTTTTGCGGCCGGGTTCTGCTCCATCTCCCAGGCCTTGTGCACGCCCCAAACAAAGTCCAGCGGGTGGTAGTAGGAAATGAACTGCAGCGCGTCGGCCACGCTGTCGATGAAGTCATCCTGGCGAATGGTCGTCATGCATGTCTCCCTGTCAGGCACCGGGCTGCTGCAGCGTGCGCACCGCACTTTGCAGCTCACTGATACTGCCGTTGATCTGGCGGCGGAAATTGTTGATGGACTCGACCCACTCCTCATTGCTGGTAACACGCTTGTTGAGACGGGCGACGTCGAGATTCAGCTTGTTCACCGTATCGGCAACGCGCTCCATGCTGGCCTGGTTTGCCTTGGCGTTGCTCATGAGGCGATCGAGGTCACCGGCGACGCTCTTGAGCCGGGTCACGTCGTTCTTGAGGCCGGCCAGGTCGTTGGTGGCGCTGCTGATGGAGCCGTCAAGGCTGGAGATCTTCTTGTCAAGATTCGTTGTGGTGCCCTGCAGTTCCTCGATACTGGCCTTGTTGCGCCGCCACGCGGAGGCCCAGAGCTTGTCGACCTCGGAGTACAGCTCCTTGATCTTCACCGCCATCTGCGCCGTGTTCTGGCTCAGGCCCTGGTCGGTGTCCGACAGGCGGTCTTCGAGGTCGCTGATGCGCTTGACGTAGCGCTCGGTCTCGAACGATGCCTGCGTCAGCTTTTCCTCCAGCTGCCAGGCCCAGGCGCAGGCGACCACCGCGACCACCAGTGACACGGTCACGATCAGTCGCATGAGCAAGGGACTGCCACTGCCGCCACCACCGGGGCTCGCTCCGGAACCTCCACCTGAGCCACCGTTACCGCCGCGCGAGCCGCCAGTGCGCTCCCGGCGCGGTGCGCGACGGCCACCGCCGCCACCCGCCGCGGGTCGCCCTGAGGGATCATCATCGCGGCTCGGCACAATGGAAGGGATATCGTCTAGATCGTCGTCTCTGGCCATGATCGCTGCACCGGAAGTATGAGAGGCCATTATACGCAGTGCCGGCGGCACCCTTAAAGCAATGTCCGCGTTATCCCGGACGCCCTGGCCTCCATGACCGCCGCTGCCTCCCTGTCGGACATTGCGGTGTCACGCAGCCAGTGCCACTCGTGTTAAACTAGGCGCGACAAACAGCAGCGGGAAAGGCATCGGACACCGGACTTGGCCCGTATAGTCCACTGCCAATACCCGGCGCGGCACGTAGCGCCGTGCAGCATTTTTACACAGGAAAAGAAAGGAGACTTTCATGGCTTTTGAACTGCCCGAACTGCCTTACGAAAAGAACGCGCTGGAGCCGCACATCTCGGCCGAAACGCTGGAATATCATTACGGCAAGCACCACAAGACCTATGTCGACAAGCTGAACGGCATGGTCGAAGGCACCGACATGGCCAACAAGTCCCTCGAGGACGTGGTCAAGGCAGCCTCCGGCGGCATGTTCAACAATGCGGCGCAGGTGTGGAACCACACGTTCTACTGGAACTGCCTGTCACCCAACGGTGGCGGTGCCCCCGATGGTGAGCTGGCCGCGAAAATCAGCGAGGCCTTCGGTTCCTTCGACAAGTTCAAGGACGAGTTTACCAACAGCGCCATCGGCAACTTCGGTTCCGGCTGGACCTGGCTGGTGCAGAAGCAGGATGGCTCCGTTGCCATCGTCAACACTGACGACGCCGACACACCGCTCACCGACGACAGCGTCACACCGCTGCTTACCGTCGACGTGTGGGAGCACGCCTACTACATCGATTACCGCAATGCGCGCCCGAAGTACCTGGAAGCCTTCTGGGCGCTGGTCAACTGGGATTTTGTTGCTGGCAATATGTCCTGAGGCATAGCCGCACAATCCTCACAACTACCGGTCCTTCCCCCAAGGCCCGGTAGTTTCCTAGACAAATGGCACAGTGACTGCGGCATTGCCGTAACCCTTCCCCACCGCAGTGCGGACAGCATCCCACTTCTGGCGTTAGCCAACACTTATCCAGGCCATCAGATAGCCTCGTTCAGCTAGTGGGCCACGCGGTATGGTGAGTTGCCATCTTTACCATTGGCCGCGCCGGCTCGAAAGATCGCAGAGGCATACATAACGTCATCAAATGATGTACATTACTGCGCATGATGGGGCTATCATGGACAGCAGCTATGCGCACGACTCTTAACATTGACGATCAACTTCTCGCAGAGGCACAGAGGCTCTCAGGAATGACGGAAAAGACTGCCATCGTTCGAGAAGGTCTACGAGCACTGATACAGCGGGAGAGCGCCAGGCGACTGGCGCGACTCGGTGGAAGTGAACCCGGGTTGAGGAATATCCCCAGACGCAGGGCCGCAGCAGATTGATTCTTGTCGATACATCAGTCTGGGTAGACCACCTGCGCCGCAGTAACACCGTATTGGTGGGCCTGCTGGAGAACGACCAGGTACTGATGCATCCGTTCGTCGTGGGTGAGATTGCCTGTGGCAATCTGGGCAACCGCGAGACGATTCTTTCACTCATGGATAGTCTTCCCTCAGCGATCGAGGCCTCGCATCGTGAGACAAGACTTTTCATCGAGCAGGCCGCTTTCATGGGAAGTGGACTTGGCTTTATCGACCTGCACCTCCTCGCCTCCGCGCGACTGACACCCAACGCCTTGCTGTGGACCGAGGATCGACGCTTGCATACAGCGGCCGACGCGCTGTCCTTGGCTTGGCAACCTCCAGGTTAATGGTGGTCCACAAGCCACCGAAGGCCATCTTTATTAAGCCAAAAAAAACCCCGGATCGAATCCGGGGTTTCTCCATTTCTGAATAGGGAAAACCGCGCGATGCGCGTCTTCCCGGGGCTGGAGCGGCTTACATCATGCCGCCCATACCGCCCATTCCACCCATGCCGCCCATATCCGGGGCGCCACCACCATCCTTGTCTTCCGGCGAATCCGCAATCATCACCTGGGTGGTGATCATGAGACCGGCGACAGAACCGGCAGCCTGCAGGGCTGTGCGGGTTACCTTGGCGGGGTCGATGATGCCCGCTTCGAACATGTCGACATATTCACCGGTCGCCGCATCAAAGCCGTTGTTGCCAGAGCTCTGGCGCACCTTGTCGAGCACCACGGAGGCTTCGCCACCGGCGTTGCTGACGATGTGACGCAGCGGATTTTCCATCGCACGCAGGGCAGCGGCAATACCGATGTCCTGATCGTGGTTATCACCTTTCAGGCCCTTGATCGCGTCGATGGCACGAATCAGCGCAACACCGCCACCGGCAACCACGCCTTCCTCAACGGCGGCACGGGTAGCGTGCAGCGCATCTTCAACGCGGGCCTTCTTTTCCTTCATTTCGAACTCGGTGGCCGCGCCGACCTTGATCACCGCAACACCGCCAGCCAGCTTGGCCACGCGCTCCTGCAACTTCTCGCGGTCGTAGTCGGACGAGGTGTTCTCGATCTGGACACGCACTTCCTTCACGCGCGCCTCGATGGCCGCACCATCGCCTTCGCCGTCGATAATGGTGGTGTTGTCCTTGTCCATGGTCACGCGCTTGGCCGTGCCCAGGTGCTCCAGAGTCGCTGACTCCAGATCCAGACCCACTTCCTCGGAGATCACGGTGCCGCCGGTCAGGACGGCAATATCCTGCAGCATGGCCTTGCGACGATCGCCGAAGCCCGGCGCCTTGCAGGCCGCAACCTTGACGATACCGCGCATATTGTTGACCACCAGGGTCGCCAGCGCCTCACCTTCCACGTCTTCGGCAATGATAACCAGCGGCTTGGATGACTTGGCAACCTGCTCCAGCAGCGGCAGCAGTTCACGGATGTTGGAGATTTTCTTGTCCACCAGCAGGATGTAGGGCGAGTCAGACTCGACCATCATGTTGTCCTGGTTGGAGATAAAGTACGGGGACAGGTAGCCGCGATCAAACTGCATGCCTTCAACCACGTCCAGTTCGTTTTCCAGGCCGGAACCTTCCTCAACCGTGATCACGCCTTCCTTGCCCACCTTGTCCATGGCGTCGGCAATGATCTTGCCGATGGAGTGGTCGCTGTTGGCGGAAATAGTGCCCACCTGGGTGATCGCCTTGTTGTCTTCGCAGGGGATGGACGCCTTCTGGATTTCCACAACGGCCGCGGCGATGGCCTTGTCGATACCGCGCTTGAGGTCCATCGGGTTCATGCCGGCGATAACGGCCTTCAGGCCCTCGCTGACAATGCCCTGGGCCAGGACGGTAGCGGTGGTGGTACCGTCACCGGCAGCGTCGGAGGCCTGTGACGCCACTTCCTTCACCATCTGCGCGCCCATGTTCTCGAACTTGTCCTTCAGCTCGATTTCCTTGGCAACAGAGACACCGTCCTTGGTGACGGTGGGCGCACCGAACGACTTGTCGAGCACCACATTGCGGCCCTTGGGTCCCAGGGTTGCCTTGACGGCATCCGCCAGGACGTTCACGCCCCGCAGCATTGCCTGTCGGGCTTCATCGCCAAAATATACATCTTTAGCAGCCATGATTTTTTCCTTTACCTTTACTGTTTGCGATTGATTGGTGGTGAGTCGTGCTTATCCACACTTACTCGACGACAGCGTAAAGCTCGCTCTCGCTCATGATGATCAGCTCTTCGCCTTCAATCTTGATAGTGTTGCTGCCGGCGTACTGACCGAAGACCACGGTGTCACCCACCTTGACTGCAACCGGGCGCTGCTCGCCGTTGTCCAGTACCTTGCCGTCACCAACTGCGACTACCTCACCCTGGTTCGGCTTTTCCTTGGCTGAACCCGGCAGCACGATGCCTCCGGAGGTTTTCTCTTCTTCTTCCTTGCGACGAACGACCACGCGGTCGTACAGCGGACGGATTTTCATGGATTACGATCTCCAGTTCATTCAGTGTTATCAACTCCCCCATCGGGGCCTGCGCAGTGTATTGGGGTGGTCGGCAGGGAATTCAAGAGAGAATTAGCACTCTTTTTGCGAGAGTGCTAAAAAAGTTTTCGACAGGGGCTGTGAAGCGTGCTGGAGGAACGGTGAAAGCTGCGGCTCGCGGGTGTGCAGTGCCATTCACCGGAAGCAGGCATTATCGCTCTGGAAACAGACAGCTAGCGCTTTTCTTCATCGACCCGACGGTATTCACCTTCAATGGTGGCGGGCGCTTCCGGACCCGGCTGATCGGGCCCCCGGGATTCCGGTCCCGTGGCCGACCCGCCCCCGAACAGCCAGCGTGACACGCGACGACGCAGCGGCCCGAACAGCACCAGCAGTGCGGCGACGTCGGTGATCAGACCGGGAATCATGAGCAGCAGCGCCGCGAGCCCCACCGCCATGTCATCCACGAGAATCTGCGGTCCGAAAATCCGGCCATCCTGCGCCTCGCGCAGCCGCATGAACATGTCCCGCCCCTGGAAGCGCAGCAGCATGATGCCGGCGACCAGAGTCAGAAAGACGTAGGCCAGCGCGGTCAGCGCGCCTACAGCCACACCCAGCTGGATCAGCGTCAGTAATTCCAGCCAGGGCATCAACAGTATTACGTATCTCATCCCCTCAGTATGGGGGCTCAAAAAGGCTTTTCAAGCGCAGGCCATGCGAGGCGCGTCCTCTGGCACAGTTTGCACCCGCATGAAAGGCTGCTACGGTTGCCGCCTTTTCGCCCCCGCAACCCGGGACAGGAGCGGCGTTGCCCATGGAACTGCTCGTGATCGGCACCGCGGCGCTGTTAGCTGCGACACTGACTTTCTTCTCCGGCTTTGGCGTCGGCACACTGATGACGCCGGTGTTTGCCCTGTTCTTCCCCCTGCCGCTGGCGATTGCCGCCACGGCGGTGGTGCACGTGGTAAACAACCTGTTCAAGCTTGGCCTGACGGTGCGCGATGCCAGCTGGCGGGTTGTAGCCGCCTTCGGCATACCGGCAATGCTGGCGGCCTTCGCCGGTGCCGGGCTGCTGCAGTCGATCAGTGGGGTGCGGCCCTGGTTCTCCTACACGGTGGCTGGACGCGAGCTGGCGGTGGCGCCGCTGAACGTTGTGATCGGCCTGCTGATCGCCGCTTTTGCGCTGCTGGAGCTTTGGCCGCGCTTCCAGGCACTGGCGGTAGCGCCTCGCTGGCTGCCGGTCGGTGGCCTGCTGTCGGGTTTCTTCGGCGGGCTCTCCGGACACCAGGGAGCCTTCCGCTCCGCCTTTCTGCTGAAGACCGGCCTGCCCAAGCAGGCCTTCATCGCCACCGGTATCGTCTGCGCCGTGATCGTGGATGCCGCGCGACTGTCGATCTATGGCAGCGGCCTCCTCGCCAGCGGCTCTGGACCCGACGGCCCGCTGCTCTGGCCGGTGCTGGTGGGGACGCTGTGCGCCTGCGCGGGCTCGCTGCTCGGGCGGCGACTGCTGAAAAAAGTCACCATGTCCGCCGTGCGCCTGACGGTCTCCATGATGATGCTGGTGATTGGCCTCGGACTGATGAGCGGGTGGATATGACTGATCCGGCCAGTCTCAATGAACGCATCTGGCTTGCCGTTGCCGCCATTCCCGCCGGGCGTGTGAGCACCTATGGCGCCGTCGCCAACGCCGCCGGTCTGCCGCGGGGCGCCAGACGCGTCGGTCGCGCGCTGGGAGCGCTGCCCCCGGACAGCCAGATTCCCTGGTATCGGGTGATCAATGCACAGGGGCGGATTGCCATACCACAGGGCAGCAAGGCTGCCCGGGAGCAGTGGGACAGACTTCTCGGCGAGGGCGTAATTCCCGATGCGAACGGCCGTATCGACCTGCGTCGCTACGGCGTCTGATCCGCCATCAGAGCTGGTAGCGCAAACCGACTTCGAAGCTGCGCTCGGGCCCCACGTAAATGCCCTGGCGCAGGCCGGTGATATAGCGCCGGTCCCCGATATTCTTCACGGCACCGAACACCGTCAGCTGGCGGTTGACCGTGTACCGGGCCATGGCGTCGAACAGGGTGTACGACGGCATGAGTCCACCCCACAGCCCCCCGGCAGCGCCTTCGGGGAAGGCTTCCTGATTGGTCGGGTCGCCGAACTGCTCGCCCCGATAATGCGCCGTGAGCGCGGTACTCAGGGCGCCGTCACTGTAATTCAGCGAGGCGTTCGCCAGATACTCCGGCGCGTAGGGCAGGCGATTGCCGCGGTCGGGACCTGAACGGAATTCCGATTCCGGCACCCAGGTGAAGTTGGTATCGAGACTGAAACCGCCACCGAGTTCGTAGCCCAGGACCAGCTCCATGCCCTGATGTATGGTTTCACCCGCGTTGCTCTGGGACAGGTTCGGATCGGTGTTACCCGTAACCACCTGGTTCTCGAAGTCCATGTAGAACAGCGCCAGTTCATAGTTCAGCGCGCCCTGCAGTCCGCGGATACCCAGTTCGTAGTTGACCGACTGCTCACCCTCGAGGTCCTGGTCCGTCAGTCCATCCAGCGCCACCCCGTTGGAGGCAGGCGAGAACGCCCGGTAGACACCGCCATACAGCTGTGCAGCGTCCGTGATCTGAAACGTCGCGCCGAGGCCGGGGAGGAATTCCGTATTGGAGGTGTCCTCGGAGGCGTTGTTCTCCGTCAGGATGACGCGCTTCTGCTTATAGGCTTCCACACGCAAGCCCGGGGTGACCGCCAGTCTGTCAGTCACCTCAATCCGGTTGTGCACATAGGCCGCGACGCTGTCTGCCGAATCCACGCGATGGCGGTCATTGATACCGGTGCGATCCGCCGCGCGGGTGGCGCGGATCCGCGTATCGTCGGATTCTTCCTGCATGAAGCGCAGTCCGAACTCGGCATCGCTGGCCATGCCGAACAGGCTGTGCTGCAGGTTCAGCCGGGTCTCGACGCCAAAACGCTCGAAGGACCGGTTGTTGCCGGTGAGATCATCCATATAGACCCAGCGCCCCGCCGCGTCCGACGCAGCGGTATCGACGTTGTAGCGCCAGTAATCCCGCGTAACCTCGCTCCAGTAGGCCAGCGTCTTCAGCGTTGCGCGCTCGCCGAGCTGCCATTCATGGCTGAGGTCGAGGCTGATACGGTCGGTCAGGAAATAATCGTCTGGCGCGGGATTGTAGGTTCTGCCCTCACGATAGTCCTCGAGCAGCAGCCCGCGATAGGAGATGTTCGCATCGTTCTCGTGGTAGGAGAATTTGACACCGAGCGCGTGCTCGTCGTTGACCTGCATGCCCGCCTTGAGCATCAGGTCATTCATGTCATAGCCCTTGTCCATGAAACCATCACTCTGGGCGTGGGTGGCAACGACGCCGGCAAAGGCATCGCCGGACTCCGAGCGCGTACCCGCCTCAATCGTGGCCTCCCGTGTCCCGAAGGATGCCAGCCGCGTCGCGACCGCAACGCCCTCGTCCGGAGTTCGTGTCTGGTAGTTGATAACGCCGCCGATCGTCGACGGCCCGTAGCGCAGGGATGCCGAGCCCTTGAGCACCTCTATGCGATCGACGCGCTGGATCCGCGGGTTGAAATAGCGCTCATTGCCAATGAAGAGACCGGGAGCCACGGGGACACCGTCCTCGAGGATAAGCGACTTCGACTCACTGGCCGACAGACCGCGCAGACCGACGTTGGCGACGATCGAGGTTTCCTCCTCGCTTTTGGTATTGATGCCGGGAACGCGACGCAGCGCGTCCTCCGTCGACATGGGCAAGAGCACGTCGAGGCGTTCGCGATCAATGATAACCACCGACCCGGTCTGACGTGACACGGCGTCTTCTCTTTTTCCGATAACCTCGATGACCGGTAGCGTCACCAGACGATCGCTGTCGGCGACCACTGCCACCGGCTGGAGGATGGCAGCGACTGCGGCGGCCATGAGTGTGCGTTTCATGTTGTTTTCCTGAGAGGAGTCGATTGGTGGCGCGAATAATATTGCGAACCATTCCTGTTAACAATCCCAAATGAGACGTATTAATGCGCAGAGTCCAGAGAAAATTGATCAGGCGAGGCAGACGACATACGCCCACACCAGCTGGCGGACAGTCATCTCGCCGTCGGGATTGCGATTCGGCACCGGTTCTTTGAGAATCACCTGCCGCTGCGTAACTGGCCGCAGACGCCACAGGAGACTCACGTGCGCCAACTGACATGCTCTGTCGAGAACTGGTCGCTGAAGCGCCCTTTCCACATTACCGGCTACACGTTCAGTGAGGTGGCGGTACTCCACGCCAGTATTTGCGAAGGTGATCAGATGGGCCAGGGAGAAGCCACGGGCATCTATTATCTGCAGGAAACCGGCAGCAGCCTTCTCGCGCAGGCGCAGAGTGTCAGCGGCGCCATCGCCGACGGCGCCTCGCGCGACGATCTGCTGCGGCTGTTGCCGGCCGGCGGCGCGCGCAACGCCCTGGATGCTGCACTCTGGGACCTGGAAGCCAAACAGGCTGGGAAACGGGTCTGGGAGATGCTGGGTATTCCCATCCAGCCCGTGGTGACCGTCAACACGGTGGGCATCGGGTCGCCGGCGGACATGGCGACCGTGGCAAAATCGCTGGATACCGACCATATCAAGGTCAAGCTGAACGACGACATGCCCCTCGAACGTCTCCGTGCCGTGCGCGCCGCGCGACCGGACGCGGTGATTGTCGTGGACGTCAACGCCGGCTGGACCTTCGCCCAGCTGCAAGCCCTCGCCCCCCGCTTCAGGGATCTGGGCGTTGCCATGATTGAGCAGCCGCTGCCGCGCGGCGCCGACAGTGAGCTGGAAGGCTACAAGGCGCCCCTGCCCCTGTGCGCCGACGAGTCCTGTCTCGATACCACGGAGTTCGAGCAGGCCGCGAAGCGCTACCAGATGATCAATATCAAGCTGGACAAGACGGGCGGACTCACCGAGGCGCTACGCCTTGCCGCGATGGCTCGCGACCGCGGCATCGACCTGATGGTCGGCAACATGGTGGGCACGTCTCTCGGCATGGCGCCGGGTTTCGTCATCGCCCAGCAATGCCGCTTTGTCGACCTGGATGGCGCGCTGCTGCTGCGCCGGGATCGCGACCATCCCATGAGCTATACCGGTGGCGTAGTCATGCCGCCTCCAGTCGAATTGTGGGGCTGAACCGGATGACGACGACCCTGACGCTGCGACCGCCCTACCTGATCTTCCTGGGCGATGAAACGCGCAAGACCTACGGCAAGACGGGCCAGGGCATTGCCGACTGGCGACCGGAACGCTGCGCCGGACAGCTGCGCCTGACGCCGGACACACTGCGCATCGGTTTGCCCGACCTCAGCGTGGAGGAGGCGATGGCCGCGGGCGCCGGCTCGCTGATTGTCGGTACGGCGCTGGTAGGCGGCAGTCTCCCGGCGGCGTGGATAGACACCCTGTGCCGCGCCGCGCGGGGTGGCATGGACATCGTTGCCGGCCTGCACTCGCGGCTGGACAGCATCCCCGCGCTCGTGGCCGCGGCAAGTGAAGGCGGCGCAAGGCTGATCGACGTGCGCACCCCGCCCGCCGACCTGCCCGTGGGCAGTGGCAGAAAGCGCCGCGGCAGGCGTCTGCTGACTGTCGGCACCGACTGTGCGCTGGGCAAGAAGTACACCGCGCTGCAGCTCGAACGCGACATGCTCGCGCAAGGCCTCAACGCCAGCTTCCGCGCCTCGGGACAGACCGGCATCATGATTGCCGGCAGCGGCGTGCCCATCGATTGTGTAGTGGCAGATTTCATCTCCGGCGCGGCCGAAGTCCTGTCACCGGACAACACCGACGACCACTGGGACATCATCGAGGGCCAGGGCGCCATCTTTCATCCGGGATACGCGGCGGTCACCCACGGTTTGCTGATCGGTTCACAGCCGGATGCCTTTGTCGTCTGTCACGAGGCGCACCGGGACGTCGTGAGCGGCTGGCCGCACATCCCGCTGCCCACTATCGGCGAGGTCATCGAGCGCACCGTGGCCATCGGCAGACTCACCAATCCGGCCATTCGCTGCGTGGGAATCAGCGTCAATACTTCACACCTGCCAGGCGCGGAACGTGCCGACTATCTGCAGTCGCTGTCTGACCGCTACGGGCTGCCCTGCGTGGACCCCATGGCCGGGGGGACGCAGGCGCTGTTGACCGGATGGGAGCGGCTTACGCTGGCATAGGGAGACGCCCGCCAACGAGGAAATCCTCCACCGCGAAACGCTGCACGTCGCCGCTGCGCTGCTGTCGAAATGCCACGGCAGTGGCGCGCAGCTCGCAGAACCACTCACTGCTCGATTCCGGTTCTCGACTCGCAAGGGCGAGCGGGGTGAACAGACCCGCGCAGAGACCTCCCTGGGCGTCACGGGCAGACGCGTATTCAAACCCGTCAACGCCCGACCCGCGCATGTCCGACCCCAGAGCCTGGGTTTCCGTGTAGTCTTCGGCATGGGTAATCACAGCCTGCGCTGCATCAAAGGGAGCCGCCTGCAGTTGCACCCCTTGCCTGCACTGATAGCGGACTGTGAACAGCGTGTGCTGACTGCGCAGGACATTGCGCGGAGGCGTGCCGCGCATGGAATACCAGAAGACGAGGCGATAATAGGCCGACTCTGCCAGCGCTGACTGACTTGATAGGCCACCATAAAAAATGCCCCGCTCATGCACGCGACCGAAGCGGGAACCCCAGCGCAGCGGAGGATAGCGGAAAGGCGTGGCAAGAAGATAATGATAGCCGGACGTCTCCGGGGGCAGCGGTGGCTTTGCGTCTTCCAGCATGGACTCGAGCAGTGTCTGCTCCTCCAGCGTATCAACATAAGCCAGTGTGGCCACCTGCTCCTGGCTTTCCACCAGTCGATGCAGCTCTCCGGAAAGCGTCCTGGTATGCGCCTGTCCCTGATACTGCGACCAGATCGTCACAGCTTGCCGCGGATACCATCAACGAAGGTGAGCACCGAAACGAGCCCCTGGATTGTGGTTATCTGCTGCAGAGGGACGCCTCCCGTAGCCACATTCTCGCTGTGCATGAAATGACGCATCCAGCTGTCGTCACCACCGGTGAGTGCAAAGAGCGCGCGCGCCAGCCGCACCACAAGGAGCGCCAGCTCTCCCTGCTTGGTCCCGGGGTCCAGAGCACCATTTCGGCCCAGGCGGCTAACGGCGCTTCGATGCATGCCGAGGACAGCGCCGAGCTCCGACTGATTCATGCCGAGCTGTGCCGCCGCGCGCAGCACGGCTTTTGCAAGAACCGCGTCTCTTGCCGGGAACCTGTCCATGCCTGCCGGTTGAACAGTCACTGGAACCTCTCTGTGCAAAAATCACAAAAATAGAATATTTGTGAAAATAGCACATGGCCAGGGGTTCCACAATCGTATTAGAGTGTCTCGGAATCCGGCGGTCGAGGCAGCGGGTCATCCCCCCAGGGCGCCACCCAGAACAGCAGCAGCATGCCCGGCACGGCCACCGCCGCGCAGAACAGGAAAAACGTCACCCAGCCCATGTTTTCCACCAGCACCCCGGTACTGGCGTTAGCGAAGGTCCGCGGCAGGGAGGCGAGCGCCGTGAACAGGGCAAACTGCGTGGCCGCAAAGGTGCGGCTGGTCTCGCGGGCGATGAAGGCCGTGAAAGCGGCGGTGCCCATGCCGACGCCGAGATATTCGAAGCTGATCACCAGCGCCAGCAGCCAGAGCACATGGCCCTGCTGGGCGAGGACGGCGAACCCGAAAATGCTCACCACCTGCACGACGCCGAACACCCACAGTGCCCGGTTGATGCCGAGCCGGATCATCACCAGACCGCCCAGCAGGCCACCGATAATCGCCGGCCACAGCGCCGCGTGCTTGGCGGCCAGGCCGATCTCCGTCATGCTGAAACCCATGTCCAGGTAAAAGGGTGTTGCCAGCGCCGTGGCCATGTTGTCGCCGATCTTGTACATCACCATGAAACCGAGCACCAGCAGCACCCCATGCCAGCCGCGCCGGGACAGGTACTCGGCAAAGGGAGCGACCACGGAATCCCGGATACTCAGCTTCTTCGGCGGCGCACTCTCCGGTTCGCCCACCGCCAGAGTCATGGCGATACCGACGCCCATGAAGGCAGCGGTTATGAGAAAGACCGTCTTCCAGGGCAGCGTGTCGGCGAGAATCAGCGACAGCGAGCCCGGGACCAGGCTGGAGATCCGGTAGGCCTGCACATGGATGGCGTTACCGAGGCCCAGCTCGCTGTCCGGCAGGATCTCACGCCGGAAGGCATCGATGGCGACATCCTGACTGGCACTGAAAAACGCCACCGCCACAGCGAATACCGCCACCAGGGCGGTATTCTGCGCCGGCTCGAGAAAGCCCATGCTGCCAATCGCCAGCACCAGCGCCAGCTGGGAGAGCATCAGCCAGCCGCGGCGCCGGCCCATGCCCATCGGCGCAAAGCGGTCGAGCAAGGGCGCCCACACGAATTTCCAGGTGTAGGGCATGCCCACCAGCGCGAACAGGCCGATCTCCGCCAGCGACACGCCCTGGTCCCGCAGCCAGGCCGGCACCAGCTGTATCAGCACGTACAGCGGCATGCCCGACGCCAGCCCCGTGAACACGCAGATGAGCATGCGCCGGTTGAGGATGGCACGGGAGAAAGATGGCCGACTGGCCGCTGCTGGAGCCCCGTCTGCGGCAGTCATTGGCTTGCGTTTTGCTCCAATGCCGACGGCGTCAACGGTTGCCAGCGGGACCGGACCGTCAGAATCTCAATGTCTCGCCGCATACTGTAGATAACGCGGTGATTACCCGGAATAATTTCACGGATTCGAGAGACACCGATCTCGGGCGCAACCCACCCGCTCATCGGAAACTTATCCAGACGCACAACTGAGGACAAGGCATTATCCAGCCAGGCCTCTGCGGCCCGGGGATTTTCTTCGGAAAAGCAACTGACGATTTCCCCAACAAGAACCGCGACCCCGCTGGGTCAACACCATGGGGCGTCTCCCGGCCTGCAAACGTGCACATCAAGGTACATCTTAAAGTACGCGCCTGAGAACCGAAAGCCTCAATCGCCAGACGCTTGTTTCGTCATATTGATCCCCTATCCTGAAGTCCCCATTCAGCCATGAACCGCTCTGCGGCCTGTGAGCATGCTCGCCGGGGGCAAACGAGAGGAAGCCATGCCAGAAAAGCACCAGCGCACCGCAGGTCCGGGACGATTGCGGCCGGCAAGAAAAACATTACCGCGGCTTGTGCTGTGCGCGAGCCTGGTGTGTGCGGGGAATACCTTCGCAGCAGAGACCACGCCGGCGCAGAAGCGCGCCATCCTCATCAGCGTGGATGCCTTGAACGAAGCCGTCCTGCGCAAAACGCTGACAGCCGAACAGGCCCCTGCCCTGTTCGAGGTGTTTGATCACGGCAGCTGCGCCCGCTATGCCACGCCGGCCTTCCCCTCCCTTACCGCCCCGGGTCACTCCGCCATCTGGACCGGAGCCTACGGCAATGTCACGGGCATTTCCGGAAACTCGCAGCATCGGCTGCCGCGGGACGCGCATACCATTGCCGAAACCGTATCGGGCTACCAGTCCGAGCCGCTGTCCGCCGAGTCCCTGTGGCTCGCCGCCGGGCGCAGCGGGATACGGGTTGCGGCACATCAGACCACCCAGTCACCCGGCGTTCCCGGCTACCTGCCGCGCACGGGAACGCGCAGCGAGAAACAGGAAGCGCGACGGCGCGAGGCAGCGGCCGCGCTCGCCGACCCCAACGTCAGCGTGGTCAACGGCTACAACCGGCTGATCGCCGGTGACGCCATCGTCACGGCGGATCAGGTCACGTGGACGCCGCTGGCGGACTGGCGCGGTCTCGAGTCACTCGAAACCGGGGTCACACCGAAGGCCTTCACGTTTGAAAACGCCGCCGGGGTCTTTCACGGCCTGCTGTACGGCTCGTCGCGTTACGACACCGCGCTGATCGCCACCGCGCCCGAGGTGTCGACAGCGATCCGCGCCGAGGCCATGCCCGCCGGACCTGCCCCGGATCGGGAGTCACTGGCACAGCACTTCTCCCGCGCGCTCGCCGTTCCGGTCGAGAACGGCACGGTATTCATGCGCGTCCGGCTGTTCGACGTGGCGGATGACGGCAGCGACTTCATGCTGTTTTACCCGCGCCTGCAGGTGGTGGAGGGAAACACCGTCGATGTGCAGGCCGACTATGACCGCGCCGTACGCGGATGGATCGGCAACTCCGCTATCGGCCTGTACCGCCAGGGTGCCTTCGGCCCGACACTCGTCGACGGCGGCGACGGCCTTGCCGAGCAGCGTTTCCTGGAAACCGCCGAGCTGGTGACGCGGCAGTTCATGCGCGGCGCCGACTGGTTCTGGAGCGTGGGTGATGCGCAGTTTCTGCTCGACTACTTCCCGCTTTCCGACGCCATCGATCACACCGTGCTGGGCTACCTCGACGCGTCGACACCAATGTACGATGCCAGACTGGCGCGCGATATCTCGGCGTTCCGCGCAGCTGTCTGGCGCTATACCGATATGCGCATCGGCCATCTCATGGAGCTCGCCGACCAGAAAGACGCGGCTTTTTTCATTACCGGCGATCATGGCATGCGACCCAGCTGGCAGGTGTTTCACCCCAACGTCGCCCTGCTGAAGGCCGGCCTGCTCAAGCTGGACGAAAACGGCGAGCTGGACCTGTCACGGACACGGGCCTATTCGCCCAACGGCTACTGGATCACCATCAACAGCGACGAGTGGCTGGGGGGAACGGTAAGCGCAGACGAGAAAGCCTCGGTCGTGGAGGCCATTACCCGCGCATTGACGGATGTCGACGAGGGTGGCACTGCATCGCCGGTCACGGCGGTCTATACGCCAGAGACACACCCGGGGCTGGGTCTGGGCGGCGCCGCGGGGGGCGATGTGTACTGGGGCGTGAAACGCGGTTTCCGCAGCAGCGCATCGCTGCGCGGTGACATCGTTCAAAGCGCTGCACTACGGTCCGGGCACGGCTTTCCCGCAACGGATGCCGACATGCGAACAGTGTTCTGCGCTCACGGTGCAGACTTTCCCACCGGGACGATTCAGGCCGTGCGAACGATCGATATTGCACCCACGCTGACCGAGTATCTGAACATGGCGGTGCCACAGGACGCGCGGGGTGCCTCCGTTCTCCAGAACCTCCAACGCGGACAGGCGGACGGGGCATAAAAAAGCCCCCTTGCGGGGGCTGAAACGTTCATCAATGGACCAGGCATCCCGGAACCGGGATGCCTGCGGGCCGGCTCAGAAGTCCATGCGGATGCCGAGGCGAATGCGGTATACCGAGTTTGACGGGCTGGTAAAGCCGGTCTGCAGGTCACGGAAGGTATTGTAGCGATACACGCAATCACCGGAAGAGACGCAAGTGGTGCGCGGCGCATCCCCCGTGAGCGCAATCGCCCCATCAACACCGTTAGCGGCCAGATCTGCCGCAGATACCAGATCTGCGCGCACAATGGCGGACTGGTTGTTACCCGGTCCGTTATTGAACTGGCCCCACTCATCGTTGATCAGGTTCAGCACGTTCTCGATGTCCAGCTGCAGCTTGAAGCGGTTCTCACCGACAAAGCGGTCCATGCCCGGAATTCCCGGCAATTCCTGCTGGATACGCAGGTCCCAGATATTGGTCCAGCTCGCCGTCTCACCGTTGACCTCGGCAATGCCTGAGCCCAGGCCCTTGCGGTCTATCCAGTCAAGAAAGCCGTCACGGTCGAAGCCCTCGGCATACACCACCGCGGAATCTCCAGCCCCAGTGGGGATGTACAGTGGGTTATTGTCGAAGGGATTCTCACCTGCGCCTGCACGACCAAACAGTGAATTACTATTGGAGACGTCAAAGGTCGGGGTGTAGTTGCCCTGGTGCAGCAGCTGACCGAACAGATCGATGCGCGTGTTCAGCCCGGCGAACAGCTCGCGTTCGTAAGCAAAATTGAACTTGAAGGCATGCTCGATCTGGAACGGCGAGGTGCGCGCCTGCGGGTTATTGCGATCCGGCGAAGTGATGCCGCGCCAGCTCGATATGCCCCGCGAGCTGGTGCCCTCGGCCACGGTTTCAACGTCCTGATAGGCATAACCAATCTGGAATTCAAAACCGTTATCGAAACGCTTGCCCAGGCTGAAGCTCAGTACGTGACTCTCCGCGCCGCTGGCATTGCCCAGCTCCGTCACGTTAAGAATGCCAAGATCAGACAGATCAGCGTAGATCGGACGACCATCGGGTGCGACGCCCAGCGGCTGAGCATCCGTCAGCGTGGTCTGGGACAGGTTGCGCCAGAGGAAGCCATCCTCCATTTGCGTGTACAGGTACTGGGCAGTGACGAAGTAGTCCTCACCCAAGTTGATGCCGCCGAACTTGGCATCAAACTGCTGATCAACGCGGAGGGAGGCCTTCCAGTCCGAGGGCAGCTCGAAGTCCTCGCTTATCACGTCGATCGGGATACCCGTACCGGCAGCGACCTGATTCTGCAGCTCCATCGGAACATTGAAGGGGTCGACATTGCTGAAGTCGCCGCGGGCAAAGACCGTAATCGGCTGGAAGGCATTGGAGATCCACACCTTCGGCTCACCACCCGCGAAACGTCCAAAGCCACCGGTCACGGTGGTGCGCGGCGCAGCATCCCAGCGGAAACCGACTCGCGGCAGCCAGAGGTCGGCACCATCGAGGTTATTGGAGGAATTGACGCCGTAATCACGCAGCACGTCCGCGCTGAACTGGGGCTTGTCATCCTGCACGAACTGCTCGTAGCGCATACCCAGCGTCACTTCCAGCACATCAGATACCTGCCACGTGTCCTGCAGGAACAGGGCCAGCTTGTCGTAGCCCCATTCGGCGGCACCGTCAGCAGCATTGTTGCTGTTGGCATTCAGATATTCCACGGTGGCATCGCGGTTGAGAAAGTCCTGGAAGTCGAAGAAACGGTAGCGACCGCGTGAGCTCTGCACAAACACGTTGAACAGCTCAAACTCTTCCCACTCACCGCCCATGGTGATCAGGTGATCACCTGCCTGGTAATCCGCGGATGCGAACAGCTGCAGACGCTCGTCAGAGAAATCGTTGGCATGCCGGAAGCGGTCACAGCCCATGACGATGTCAACACCGGTACGCGTCAGCAGGCCGTCAAGCGGGGTGCCTGCCAGCGTTTCCGGATCAAGATCGTTGAGTTCGATCGCACCCACGTCAGGGCCCGCGCGACAGATCTGCCCGCGCTCGAATTCCTTGAAGTTGGCGCGCAGCGTTGTCGACAGGTTCGGCGTCCAGTCGGAGAACAGCTGGGCGGTGTAGGCTTTCAAATCCACAGGAATGTCGTACCACGCCGACTGCAGTTCATTGCCGCCCACGCTGGTGCCGAATTCCTCGGTGCTCTGATACGTAAACGACGCGCGATGATCTGCATTGATGTTCCAGTCGATCTTGGTCAGCAGCCGTTCTGACGTTACCGGCGTATTGGCTGTGCCGGGACGTGTGCCAGGATCGTAGTCATAGGTATCAATGGTCAGCTGGCGCAAGGCATCAAAAAAGCCCGGCTGAATGCCATTGTTTTCATCGAAGTTGCGAAAGTCGCTGGCCGACGCGGATTCATACTCGTCATAAGACGCGAAAAAAAACAGACGATCCTTGATAATCGGGCCGCCCAGGGTAACGCCGTACTCTTTCTCCTCGAACTCACCTGGCTCAAACGTCTGGTCACCGGCAAAGGTGTCGCCGATAAAACTCTCGTCCTGGTAGTAATAGAAGGCCGAACCATCCCACTCGTTTGTGCCTGATTTGGTCGTGACGTTGACCAGTCCGCCGGTAAAACCGGAGATAATTACCGAGTAATCCGACGCCAGCAGAGAAGCTGACTCCACCGCGTCAAGGTTGATCGGCGATCGGGCCGTGGCATAGGTGTTTGAGCCCAGGCCAAAGTCGTCCTGCTGCAGGGAGCCATCAATGGACAGACCGTTAAAGCGCGGGTTGACACCGGCGACCGACAGGTTGCCCTCGCCCTGGGAATTGGCCAGCGGATCGCGGATCAGCGTGCGGATAAGGTCGCGCTTGGTCGCCGGCTGGTTGGAGATATCCTCTGCGGAGTAGTCCGAACCGACACCATTGGCGATATCGGAACCCATCGCCTGGGCGGTGACCAGCACTTCTTCAATGGCAGCGCTGCCCTCTCGCTCAAGCCGAAGCCGAAGCACTGGCTGTGAGCCGGGCTGGAAGTACAGGTCTTCTACCTGCTGCTCACGGTATCCCGGTGCCTTGATGGTGATGGTGTAGGGACCACCCACGCGCATGCCGCTCTGGAAAAACGAGCCGCGATCGCCGCTGGTGCTGCTCTTGGTCGCCGCGGTGGGCTCGTGCACGATGGTGACGGTGGCGCCGCTGATGGCATTGCCACTCTGGTCCACAACGGCACCGTTCACGGTTGCCGACGTGATCTGGGCCATGGATTGCTGACTGACCGTAGCAATGCACGCGTACAGCGCGCAGCGGGCAAGCAAGGGCTTCGCCACGCCGCGTTTCATCTTGGTTGTTCGCATTTGGTGTTCTCCCTGAGATTTAGCGGAACCGCTCGCGCCCGACTCGCCTGCCGACGCACCGGATTCGCGTAATGTCGATAGCAGCAGTCGAGCCCCCGACTGCTGACTGAACGGGATTCGCCCGAACGCACAACCTAAAGCAGAGGGATGACAGATATGTGACAGTCGGGGCACTGATGATTGGTAATATTGCCGGGAAAAGAACCAAAGGGTCCGGCTGCGGTCGCGGGCCTGCACCGGCCACGCGGAATCGCACACGGGGTCACCGCGCATCCGTCACATCAGCCGTGCAACATCCGGCGCTGA
The DNA here is from genome assembly GCF_004340525.1 of Chromatocurvus halotolerans. Lineage (GTDB taxonomy): Bacteria > Pseudomonadota > Gammaproteobacteria > Pseudomonadales > Halieaceae > Chromatocurvus > Chromatocurvus halotolerans. The sequence goes on from NZ_SLWX01000011.1 coordinate 54,392, forward strand.
CGACGCGCACAAGCCGCACGATACAGCGCCATATCGGCAGCGTGGTGCTGTTCGATGCGCGCACGCAATGACGCATCCGTCACGTAATGCTCCGGTGCTGCCGGGTTGACGTTGGCCGCTCCTCCGTCTGCACCACCGGCGCAGAGACCGTCAATGCCCAGAATGCGCCGGGCAAAATCATCGATATCGTCATCGAAATGCTCGGTGATGCCCACGAAATCAAACCGCCCCAGCGGCACCCCCCAGAGAAACTGCCGGTAGATATTGCGCAGTTCCGACCCCAGGCAGAAGCGCTCCAGCGACCAGTCCTCCTCCAGCATGCGCCGGTGTAGCGCTCCGGACTGCCCCGGCTCGTAGGTGCGCCGCCAATAATAATAGTGCGACGCCAGCCGCTCGACCGGATCGCGCAGCCAGGTGACGCGGCGCCAGCTGCGACCTCCACTCCACAGGCTGTACTTGATGGCAAGAAAATGTCCGTGCACGGCCTCAACATCCTGCAATCTGTGCGGCCGCAGCAGCAGGCCCGTGCCGGCGCGCAGGGCCTGAAGCCGACGCGCCGCAACCGTCTCATGCAGCGGGGCGTCGGCGTAGTCGGCAAGCAGGCGCTCGACAAAATGGGACTCGAGCAGACGGCGAAAGCGGGTGCCGGCGGTTTTCGGCAGGTGCAGGGAGATCAGCATGCTATGCCTGCTGGCGCAGCGCGGCGAGGCGCTGGCGGAATTGCTCAAGGTCGCGGCCAACGTCGGGAAGCGTAGCGATACGCCGGTCAAGCGCCTTGCCAGCGGCTGCATATAGCGCCAGGTCGTGCGCATTGTGCGCAAGCAGCGGCTCCCACAGAGGGCCCAGCTGTTCCCGGGCGCTTCCTGCGATATTGGCCACTGCCGCGGGACCCACACCCCGCGACACGTTCTGCGGCAGGTAGGCCAGATCCAGCTGGGGGAAAAACGGACGCAGCGCCGCTTCCAGCACCATCATGCTTGCATCGTAACGCTCCACGAGGCCCACCGGCGCACCCGCCTTCAGCCGCTGATGGGCAGCGGCAACGGCGTCCGATGTCAACGGCTCACTGCCATGGCGCACCGCGCCGCCCGCCAGAAATCGCGTCTGGAAATTGCGGATAACCGGGCGTACCTCGTCCTGCAGGCGCCAGGCAACATAGTCCTGAAGGTTCATGCGCTTCGCCGCCTGCGCACCCGGTGTCGTTGCCTGCTGCTGTCGCTCAAAGGCATAGACCGAGAGCGCACGCTCAATGGGATGGCGCAGCAGGAACACGGTGTAGAAAGCGATACCGTCGATTGACGGCGGCGGGCTAGGCAGATTGTGGCTGGAGAGTGCCACTATCGACGAATTCGCCACGCCCGCGGCCAGTGCATCCCGCGGCGCCTCGCGCATGGCAGCGTCATCCCGGTGTTCGCAGAATCCCGACCCGAAACAGCGGCGCAGGGACCAGTCCAGCGTGGAGCCCGCGTTCTTGAAAATGTGGCCGTGCAGGAGAATGTGGCGCATAGGGCAATCAGTGCTGTGTCAGGCCCGGAGCTTAGCGTTTGCGATGACAAGCGACAAACCCTCCTCTAGACTTCGCGCATGACAATCCTCGATACAGCCCGCTCCTTGATAGAAGATTTCAGCGTTGCCCCGGCGGACTACCCGGCGATTGTTGACCAGCAGGCACTCCCGTCGCGGTTGCACCTGTCCGGCAAGGGCCGCGACAACCACATTTACCTGCGCGGTAAACTGGCCGGCGATGTGGCTATTACCTTTGGCGATGTCAGCGGCTGTCGCGTCTTTCTGGGCGACAACCTGCAAGGCTCCCTGACCATCGCGCTGCGGAACAATAACGCAACGGTGTTCATTGGCTGCGACTGCGACTTCAACGACCTTACGCTGCGATCCCGCCAGCCAGACGACATGATCGCCATCGGCAACAGCGTGGCGGTGACCGGCCCCGGCACCTGGGTTTCCGGCCTGCGCGGCGGCGATGCCCGGCCGGGAATCGTCATGGGCGACTGCTGCGTGGTGGCCCGGGACGTGATTCTGCGCAATACCGACGGCCACCCGGTGTTTGATCGGGCAAGCCGCCGCCAGATCAACCAGCCAGCGGGCGATATCGTCGTCGAGCCACACGCCTGGCTTGGCGAGCGCGCTGCGATACTGAAAAACGTGAGAGTGGGCGCTTTCGGTGTGGTCGCACTGGGCAGCGTGGTGACAAGGGATGTGCCGCGCTACAGCGTCGCCAGCGGCGTGCCCGCGACCTGCAGCACGCGAGCGGACCGCTTCTGGGCATGGGACGACTCGCCCGAGGGTCTGGCAAGGGCCGAGTATTTTCTTGAGCGTTTTCCGCCGGAGTGACCACAGGTGAACTATCGCCCCGACATCGACGGCCTGCGCGCCATCGCCGTGCTCGCCGTGGTGATCTTTCATCTGGGCGTGCCGGGCTTCCAAGGTGGCTACGTTGGCGTGGATGTGTTCTTCGTTATTTCCGGCTACCTGATCACGTCGATTATTCTTGCGCAGCACGCTGAAGGCCGCTTTTACTTCACACAGTTCTACGCGCGGCGAGTGCGCCGTCTGTTTCCGCCGCTGATTGCCACGGTTCTCGCCACCACACTTGGCTGCGCCGTCATTCTCGAACCCTATGACATGATCGCCTATGGGCGCTCCGCGGTTGCGACGCTGTTCAGCGTTTCCAATATTCTGTTCTTCAGTGAAGCCGGGTACTGGGACAGCGCCTCCGAGCTCAAGCCGCTGCTGCATACCTGGTCGCTGGGGGTTGAGGAGCAGTTCTATCTCCTGTGGCCGGCTACGGCATTGACCTGACAGCTGCTGCCAGCGGGCTGCTGCACTACGGCGTGGAGCGCCGCTTCTACCAGCGTGACACTGCGGCCTACGCAACATCGGCAGCATCTTCAGCGCTGGGGAGCACGAGGCCATCGAAGACGGCATGCAACGCCGCTATACCCACGTACGCCGCGCCTGCCCCATCGACTAGCTGGCAACGCATGACGCCTGTGACCTCACCCGACCCCTGCAGGTGCTGGTGTTCGGCAACTCCCACGAGCCGGATGGCTTCAACTTCCTGCACGCCGGCTACCACTCGGAAACAGTCAACCTGATTCGCTTTGGCACCACCAATGCCTGTCCCGGCCTGACGCCGAGGCGTCGCCGCAAGCGCAGACTGCCGGGATCCCGCCAACGTGTCCTACTTTGCTGACGCGCCACGGGCTCAACCCCTGTACCGCGACATCATGGTGCTGACAGATCATTTTGTGGACCGGGTGGAGTTGCTGTGCCGTAACCGCCAACTGGAGAGTTGCGCCATCACCGCGGAGGATGGCACGCCCGCATTCTATGATCCGCACCATTTATCGCTGGAATTCGCGAGCATGGCGGGACGTCGGTATGCGGAGCGCTACCCGGATTTATTGTAGAGGTACCCGCGGGCATTGCTCATCGGGCGACCAGTTCCACACGCCGATTCTGCGCGCGACCGGCCTCGGTAGCGTTGCTGACTACCGGAGCTAATGGACCAACGCCGGCAGGCACCACGCGCACGCGATCAATGCCATTGCCGCTGGCCAATGCCTCAACCACGGCCTCGGCCCTTTGTCGCGACAGGGTGAGGTTACCCTCGTAAGCACCTACCGAGTCGGTGTGGCCCACCACGTAAATGTTGAGATCCGGGTTGTCCTGCAGCAAGCGGGCGGCTTCGGCAATCGCATTGCCGGATTCGGCGGTAAGTGTTGCAGCGCCAAAATCAAAATAAATGTTGTCGAGGGTAACACTGCCTTTCTCGCCGATGCCCTTGGCCAGCGCAGCGGCATCTACCATGCGTTCTTCCATGGCCTCCAGTTCCAGCACATCAATATGCATGGCGACACGTCGCTTGTCCGCCGTGCGCAGGAAAATGTGCTCAGACTCCGCAAGAAAAACACCCACCCAGGTAAGCTCGTCGGCGCTGCGCGCAGTGAGATAGCGGCGATCCTTCACGCCGTAATTGAAGATGGTGAAAGAGTGATTCCCCGCATTTCCGATCCGGCGAGCCGTCGGCAGAATAACGCCCTGCAATCTGTCACCATCCCGGACATCACACTCCTTGCCAGAGCAGGAGAAAAGCACCTCAAAGCCCCGTGCGGCTAAAGAACGCTCATAGTTGCGGAAGACCTCCAGTGAACTGCGCCCCTCGGGCGCCAGATACATAAGGCGCGTGGACTTGCCCTCCAGTGTTTCGCGCTGTTCGGGCACCCATGCCCCGTCTTGCTCAACAGCAGGTCCCAGCGGCAGCATGACCTCGTCATAGGCACGTTCTACGTGAGCGATACGGCAGGATCCGTCATAGCGAGGCACCTGCGGGTGATCTGCGCCAGCAACGTCGCTACACCAGTCCTGCGCCCATCCGGAAGGGGCAAATACAAGGGCAAGCAGGACGGCAAGAAGCTTTCGAATCATCATTGTTCTTATTCTCCGGGGTTATTGTTTTTGTCATTAAGGCAATTTCTGGATGTGTACCGACAGTAGTGCATGCGCTACGTCAGTTCGACTACATTTGCCAATTAACGCTGTATCACTCTCGGTTTTTCGCTATGGCGCTACGCCAGGCATGGCACCAAAGAAACAGCGCCTAAGGTCCACCCTCAAAATCCACCCGCAACAAGGCCTCGGCCCGCCTGCTGCTGAAGTGCTGCTCCAGCCAGCCGCCGTAGCGCGCCATGCGATCAGCGGGATTGATGCTGCCGTTCAGAAGCCCCACCACAGTCTCGGCAATGGCCTGTGCGTCATCGGCTATCCACATGACCGCGTCGGCATCGGGAATGCCCTCGGTGCCGATGTGGGTGGTGACCAGCGGCACATTCTGCTGCACGGCCTCCAACACCTTGCCTTTCACCCCCGCACCGTAGCGCAGCGGAACCACGGCCAGCCCAACGTCTCGGTACAGGGCATCCAGCGCGACGTCATCCACGTAGCCGTGCACTGTGACGTTGTCCGTCGCCAGCGCCTTTACCGCGCTGTTGGGGTTGGAGCCGACCAGGTGGAAGTGGCAATCGGGAACGGCGGCGGACACTTGAGGCAGAATCTCTTCCACAAACCAGCGCGCGGCGTCGACGTTGGGCGGATGATTGAAGCCACCGACAAAGAGCAGGTGCGTTGGCCGGATTGGCGCGTACGACGGCAGCGGCTTATCTTCCAGGGCGTGCAGAGGGATTGTTCGCAGGGCCAGGTCGGGTCGATGGCGGGCGATCTCGTAGGTCTCCGCCTGGGAAAAATAGTAGATGCGGTCCACTTGATCGAATACGGCGAACTCGCGTTGGCGCCAGCTGTCGGCGCTTTTCTGCAGAGCCGGGTCTGACTGCAGCTCGGCCTCCCGGCCAATGCGCAGGTAGTGAAGGTCGTGCCCCACAAAGTTGATCGGCGGACAGCTGGCCAGCTTTTTCAGGTGCGGCAGAAACTGCTCGGCCACGTGGGGCCGGTGCAGGAATATCTGGTTGATATAGGGGGCATGCTCTGCCAGCCAGGCATCCAGACCGCGGGCGATGGATTCGCCGACGAGCACTTCAACCCCGAGCTGCTGCAGGGCTTCGGTGTACGGTGAATGGGCAAAGAAATTCGCACCCATGAACTGCACGCGATAGCCCATTGACAGCAGCAGCTTCACGTACATAAAGGTGGAGCGGGAACCGGCGTCCTTGTCGTAATGCGGCACGTAGTGGTCGATGAAGAGCACGCAAGGCTTGTGCGCAGAGCGGTCCCGCGCCCAGATAACGTGCTCGGCGTTGGGGTAATGATCGCGCTCCAGCACCGCCTGCCACTTGTCGGCAAACACCTGCTGGTTGGTGATCTGGTGCTGCTTTACGCCAGACGTAAGATCGGTGCCGTTACTCACGCCCTCAAAATGGAAGATGCACGCCGCCGGCTGGTACACCACGCGATACCCGGCCTCGCGCACGGCAAAGCAGATGTCGGCATCTTCGTAGTAGGCGGGCACAAAGCGCTCATCGAAACCGCCCAGTTTCTCCCACAGGCAGCGGCGCAGCATGAGACAGGCGCCGGAGATATAGTCGACATCCTTCACGTAGCTGTAGGCCGGTTTCGCGGCGTCGTCCATGCGGCCAAAGTTCCAGGCCGAAGCATCTCGCCACATAATGCCGCCAGCCTCCTGCAGCGCCCCGTTAGCAAATACCAACTTCGGTCCGGCGGCACCCACCTCGGGATCCTCAAAGACGTCGAGCAAGGCCTGCAGCCAGCCGGCGGTGACCGCCGTGTCGTTGTTCAGCATCAGCACGAAATCACCTCGAGCCTGCTCAGCGGCACGATTGCAGTTGCGCAGAAAGCCCAGGTTGCCACCGCGAACCACCTGGATGCCACGGATGCGTGACTCGATGGTGCCGGTAAGATCCGTGGAGCCATCATCGGCAAGAATGACTTCGTACTGCCCTGCGGGACTGTGACGCAGCAGAGACTGCAGGCAGTGCACCGTTACCCGGTAGTCGTTAAAGACGGGAACAACAATCGACACCTGAGGTGACTCTGCAGCGGGAAACTCCAGCTCAAGATTATCCAGGCCGGGGCTGAGCTCTGTCGGGTCCAGCGCCATACGCGCCTTCGCCTGCTCCGGGAAACGTGCATCAATCCACACCTGCAGGTCAGCCGCGGAGGAACCGAAGAACACCGAAAACCCCCGGCGGATACGCGGCCAGCTGATGCTGCGCAACGATCCGGCCGGGTTGCTCGCCATATAGCACAGCACGTTGCCCAACATGGCCAGCTTGCCGGGGCGCACCTCGGGCATCTCGAGGGCGTTGTCCGCAATGTATTGCCGGGCATTTGCCAGAACGTCGTCGTAGCGGCTGTTCTCTCGACGTTGTCCGGTTACCAGCTTGTAGAGGCCCGTGGCCCAGCGGTTCACGCGCGCCAGGCTGGATTGCTCATAAGTCAGCAGATGCGTGTAGGCCTGGGAGAGCTCATGGAAGAGGTAGTTGGTCTTGTCCGCCATCTCGGCGAGTTCGTGGTCACGCTGTGCAAGATCCGTCTGGGATATCTCAAGATCTGCTATCAGAGAATCGCGCTGGGCAATGGTTGCCCGGTGGTTCTCTACCTCCTGTTCATGTGCTACCGCAAGTTGGTTATGAGAGGCATCCAGTTGCTCCCACTCGGCAAGCAGGCGATCACGCTCGGCGGTGCGCTCCTGTGAGAGCGCACGCGCCTCGTCTAGACGCTGGCGGGTTTCCAGTGCATCTGCCAAAGGGGCCAGTGCGGCAGCGAAGTCACGGATCTTCTCGTGCAGCGACGTCGTTGGCGCAGGAAGCGGCGTAAGCGGACCACCGGCGCAAAGTGCGTCGCAGTATTCGGCGAGCAGCGTCTGCTCGAAGGACTGCAGACGCGCGGCAGCCTGATCCACCGCAGTAGAATGCTGCATATCGGGATTGAACAGTGACTCGCCTGCACTGGGATCACACTTCACGCCCAGGTCGCGGAGTTTTTCCAGCATCCGTTTCAACGCCTGAGGGTCTGACGCCATTTGTGCGTAACTGATGCAGACGTGGTCTACGTCGCGCAATGACTCAAGGGCGAGTCGGTTATAATGCTCCCAGAGCAGGAGACCAAAGCCTATCGAAAAACCATGCCGAGTTTGCAGTGAGTGGGCGACAGCCAGAGGCTCTCGATAGACAAACACCACAACCGAGCGATCCGAGCGCCAGACCGGCCATGTGAGGCACAATCTCGGATCCTTAATGAATGAGTCCCTGCCTGCGACATTCTCATTGAGATCCTCGAAAATCGCCTCGCACATGCCCGGCCTCTGAACGTTACAAGGTCTCAGCGCAGCCGGCGGCGGGGCGAACCATTGTGATTGAACGCCTGACAGCAGGGTCTCATTGGCACTAACCAGATCCCGACGCTCATAAAAGCCCAGCGGATTATCAGGCTGACTTTCAAGCATGGATTCCGGCCTGCCGCCAAGGACACCCGCTTGGTCAAGGCAGCGCGCGACCAGGGAAGTGCCGGAACGGTGCATTCCGATGATAATTACCAGCGTCATTTAAAGGCCATAAGGAAGATATCCTTGTGGCAGTGGAAGCACAGCCAAATGACAGGGTAACACTAGGTCAGGCGTGGATTCAGACACGGCTTGATGATATCCGCTTTGAACAGAATTGCTCTGACGACGGGATCACCCACGCCACACTGCAGATAGTTCAAATCAGCGGCGGGCGGCTTTCGCCGTCTACGCCAGCGATCAGTACTCTGCCTTATAAGGCTCTAGAAGCTCCTCAAGGAAGTCGGTGTCTAATTGTATCTCATCAGACATCTGATACCGGGCCATAAACGCTTTCTGCTCGAGAGACAGGTACTCCCTTTTGAGGTCCGCCACGATCTGCGACTTCACTTCACTAAATTCCAGGTAATACTTTTCACGGATGTCGTCGAGCCGGATAATGTGCAGCCCAAACGGCGTATCGACGACAGGCGAAATATCACCGATATTCTCTATATCAAAGGCGGCTCCAGTAAAGTGTGGCTCCACGTTTTTATCGCCTAGCTTGAACCAGCGATTGAAGCTTCCTTCCCGCGATTGGGATGCCTTGTCCTCAGAATATTCCGCAGCGAGTTCTTCAAACGACTCGCCGGCTTCAAGCTTGGCGAGAATTTCCGTAGCCTTCGGCCGCAGCGGATCACGATCACAGCCTGGTGGACAAAAAAGCAGGATGTGACTTACCTTGCGATGTTGAGGAACCAGCGCATACTTGTCTTTTTGCGTCGCGTACGTTTCTTTCGCAAGGTCCGAAAAGTCAGGATACTCCAATTCACTCTTGAACTGATCAAGCAGATATTTCTGCTTAAGGTTTCTGATCTTGAGTTGCAGTTCCCAGTAGTCTCTACCGTGTTCATCGTCTGTCAGTCGTGTGGCCTTTTGATCTACCTCATTGGCCATACGCTTCGCTGAGACGACGAGATTCAACATTTCGAGCTTGTCACCATCATCATTTGCAGCAGCTCGCTTGAGGTCGGTTGGCATTGCGTTGACAATGACTGCCAACTCTTCCGCCGAAACAGATACGTCGCCATCTACAAGAACAGGCTCCGCACCCAAGGCACTCCCTGCCATAAGGGCGACCAGAAAACCAGACAATTGTGCAACTTTCATTGAAACTCCAATCGAAAAACTACGGACAAAAAAAACCGGCACACAAGGTGCCGGTTCTCCACTGACTTCACAAAAACTTAAATACTTTTGTACGTCAGTCGCCCACAGGTTATGAAGCCGGAACGTAGCTGTGCTCGATGATGCGACCATAGTTTGAAGCAGGATTAGCTTCGAAACTACGCGCCCATGCGGTAAAGCCTACCATCGGAACCCGACCGCCAGCTTCAACGCTAGCACATGTCATGATGTCACTAGGCTCAAAATCCGGCGAGTTTACATCGTAGCTGGCATTCGGCCAGTCACAGATGCGCTGTGAGGTTTTACGCGGGTCCGACTCTACGACCAGTCGTGCCCAACCGAAGGGCTCATCTGGCGTCGTTACAGAACGAGGCTCAGCAGAACCAAGCACCGGTGAGTTACCCCACTCAATCACGTTGACTTCGCGCGGCAGGATATCCTGCTCGAATTCCGCCGGAGGCGTCGGAGAGACAACCAGATCACCGCTTTCCTGAGTAATCCCGCCCTCTTCGCGGTCATAAACCATGAATGTAGCGCTCAGCGGAATATCACGCCAGTCACAATCATTGATTGCGCAATCCGCATCGGGATCAGTTGAGTCGATCAGAAAATCCGGGTTATCGATAATGGACTGATAGTACTCGGGCAGCTTGAGCATGGTGTACTGGCCGGGCAGCGTAATGACCCAGTCTGTATTGACACCCGCATTTGACGACCATTCGTTAGCGACTGATGCAACACCGAGAACGTCGCCCGAACGCAGCTTGTTGAACAAGCCACGACCCAGATCAACCGGTGAACCACCGTCAAGATCGGGGAAGTTGAAGCCCTGCATGTCACCGATTTCAAAACCACTCTGCTGGTTCGTCATCATGGGGTCGCCAGAGAAATCAGCGAGGTGAACTGCGGAATTGCCCATTTCGATACCGCTTTCGAGATTACGAATGAAATAGGATACTTTCAATGCGTTACCAGAATCGGTGTAAGCGTTGGGACATACCGTGGTGCCGTCCAGGGCAGTACAGATGCCCGTAGAAGCCGTTTGATGTGTACGCGCATTGTTAATCACGCCGCGAGTCGCAAACCCTGGATCACTCGGGCCGTTGGCTGAGTTCCGGAAGAAGTTTGAGCGGACTGCTTCACAGTTTGCCGGTACGCCGGCAGAGTGCTTGGCTGCAACTGCGATCGGCTGGTCTTCGCTGACAGGCTGACCCATCGCGATGATTTCGACGTAACCTTCGTCGGCGCCTTCTTTGTAGATGTCAGGCATAGTCAGGCGGTTGTTGGTGGCCGCAGGAACAACACAGGTGGTGTCTGCGGTGCTGAAGTAGATGTCGCCGTCGTCACCGTCGTCTTTACCGATGAAGCCGGCATAGACATCACGCGGGGACATGACGATGTTCCAGTCAAGCGCGTCCATTGAGTCGCCGCCACGACGCAGGCGGAACTTAACGACCTGAGTAGAGTCGCTGCTGTTCACAACGTGAACGCCGGTAATGAAACCGTCGCGGACTGTGTAGTAAGGAACGATAGCGACGTCGCCGTAGCCATTAGAACCAACGGAAGTGTCAGTTACTGTTGGCGCCGTCTGGGCCTGCGCATAACCTGCAGTAACGGCTGCAACTGCAGCAACGATACCTAAGGGCTTAAAATTGTTTCTCATGAGGAGACTCCTAATGTTTTTTGAACACAACCAAATGGTTAAATGCTAGCGCTATTATTGCTAGCTGCAGCCAGCTGTCAACCCGCTGCCATTGCCACACCTACACACTAAACCACCACTGCCCGTCGACAAATACCCATTTCTCGACTTGCTTTCGCGGTATAGCGCCAAGTGCTGCTGAGGCCGCTGAAGTATGTTTGACGGGTTTGGACATGACCCTTGCCGCCACACTCGCTACAGCTGCATCAGCATCATAGGTAAGGAATTCAACACCTGTCAACTCCCATTCAACCATGTAGGAAAATTTCTTTTCATACAGGCTCTTGGAGAAAACTTCTCTGTAGGCAGGTGAAGTAAATTCATAGGCCGCGCCGAAGTCGCGCTGCTCCAGGGCACGCCAGCGTGATTCGACGCGTTCGAGCAGGCGCGCCTGCTCGGCATCGGTCATGCGTGGTGCACTGGCGCAGCCCGCCAACACCGCTACCAAAAGCACTGTTGCCAGTGCTGAGAAGCGCGCCGCCGTCTTACCCAAGCTACTGTTTTGCATCATCTTTACTGCTCAACCTCTGGTATTCCCGTGGCCCGGTAAAGGCTCTGCATCCTCGCGGCGCTGCTGTGGCCGCCGCACCTGTTAAGTGCATTGGCTGCAGCAAGCGCCTGCTCGACCCCGACCTGCGGGGGCGGCGAGGGTAACATGGCTCCCCGCTTTCGCGGGAGATACCGCCGGTGCTTCCCAGCAACATCTACCGTGCTCACCCTTGATGTCGTCTCAGCGGGGAATTTATTCCCGCGAATCGACTGTTAAAATTACCGTAGATAACCCCCGGTCGGGGCGATTCCGGGACGATCAGGGGGGATTCCCGGGTCTGTCCGCTCTTACCCAGGCCCCTCAAACCGCGTTATTTCACCGGCGCCGGCTGGGAATCGGTATCAATCAGCTCCATAAAGCGGATCTGCGAGCGCATATCCTTGCTCACCTCGCGCAGCTCATCCTCGTTGAAGATGGCCCGGGGCGTGATAATGACCAGAAGCTCTGTGCGGGTATTCTCCCGCGAGCGGGAGCCGAACAGGTTCCCCAGCACCGGAATATCGCGGATCAGTGGCACACCGGAGCCCGCGCGGCTGGCATTTTCCCGAATCAGTCCCCCAAGCACCACAGACTCGGAGGAGCGCACGGCAACGCGGCTGCGTATGGCCCGGTTGAGAAATGTTCGCTGGCCGGTGGCCTCGTCCACGTTGCCGACATCGGTTACCGACTGCTGCACATCCATGGTGATGAGGCCGCCGGCGTTGACCGAGGGCGTCACCACCAGGCTCACGCCCGTGTCGCGGAAGGTGATGTTCTGCACCGAGTTGCCGCCAATGCCGATGGTCTGTCCCTGCAGCACCGGCACCTGGTCACCTACCTGAATTTCCGCGGTATAGTTATCCAGCACCATGATGGAGGGCGTGGAAATGACGTTGAGCAGGGAATCCTGGCTGAGGGCGTTGAGCACGGCAGAAATATCGCCAATGCCGTTGGTGACGGTGTAGCTGAATCCCGGGGAGCGCGCGGTAGGATTGCCTGACTGTCCCGCCAGGGTGCCGCGGCCGTCATAGCCGCCATCAATACCGTTCTTGAACACCCACTCAAGGCCGTAGCGCAGTTCATCGGTGAGGGTGACCTCCATAATGCTGGCCTCGATGATGACCTGGGTGGCCACGGTGTCGAGCTTTTTCAGGGCATCTTCGATAATCTCGTACTGCTGCCCGGTAGCGTAGATCATGAGGGAGTTGTTCACCTCGTCCGCCACCACGCGCACGTCCGCCAGGCTGCGTGTGCCCTGGTCATCGCTTCCGCCCATGTCGGTGGCTGTCATGCCGCCGGCTGCGCCACCTGCCCCCGTGCCGGCGGCGCCTGTATTGTTGCTGCCGCCGCTACGCCGCGACGATGCCCCGCCGCCAATGCCGGAGGCGCCCCCGGCGCTGTTGCTGGCACCGAATCCCGAGGCTGACCCACTGCCGGAACCGAAGCCCCCGCTGCTGCTGGAGCCAGAGCCAAAAGACTCCGGCGACATGCCCGGCGCCACGCCGCGTTCAACGCCCGAACCCCCGGCACTGCGATTGCGATCGACCGCGCCGACCGAGGCCTGCCCCCCGGAACCGCCGGAATAAATGCTGTTCAGCAGCTGCGACAGGCGCTCGGCGGTGGTGTTCTGCACCGGGTAGACGTGCAGGCGCTTCTCGAATTTCTCGTCGGGGCGGATATCAAAGCGCTCAATCCACTCCTTCACCGTGTTGAGGTAATGCTCGCGCGGGGTAATTGCCAGCACGCTGTTGAGGCGCTCCATGGGCAGCACGCGCACCAGGCGGGTAATGTCACCGCCATCACTGCCGGCGGCCGCCAGCAGTTCGTTCACGGCCTGGGTTGTCTCCATCACGCTGGCGTTTTCCAGCGGGAACAAACCCACCGACATGCCTTTCAGCATGTCGACATCGAAGGTGCTGACAATATCCAGCCAGCCCGTGAGCTGGGCCCGGGTGCCCGCCAGCATGATCAGGTTGCGCGCATTGTCGATGCGCACCAGTGACGACGACTCGGCCACGGGCGCAAGGATATCGGCCATGGCCGAGGCGCTGATGTACTGCAGGGGCACAATAATGGTGCTGTAGCCGGCGTATTCATCGGCCGCGCTGGTGACCTGTGGGTCCAGACGCATGGCCTGCTGGGAACCGGTCACCATGTAGCGGCCATCGCGACCGCGTATCAGCAGCGCGTTGTGCGCCTTGAGCAGGGATTCCAGCACGCCGAGCAGCTGATCCCGGGGAATCGGTGTTCGCGTGCGCAGGGTAACTTTGCCCTGTACCGGGTGATCAATCAGGTAATCGAGCTCGAGAATATCCCCCATGACCGCCTGCACGATCTCATCCAGCGGCGCCTGCTCGAAGTTGAGGCTGACATCGTCACCGACGAAGCGCACCGGGTCCGATGGCTCGGGCAGTCGCACCTGGGGGCCGGTTCCCGGGTAGAGTTTGGGCTTGCTGCGCTCGCTGCTTCGCCGCTCCTCCGCCAGGGCCTGCGCGGTCGCCGACAGCTCGCGCTCGGCATCCACCACACGCGCGGTCTCGCTGGCCTCGGAGTCCTCACCGGGCAGCGCCATTTGCGGTTGTTCGCCGCCCCTCGCGGCACAGCCCGCCAGCGCCAGGCACAAGGCCGTGACTAGTGTTTTCTGCAACATGGCTTTCCCAATGGTGTTTATTGCGTTTATCGGCATTCTGTTGTCGTTATCCGCCGCGCCGGCTGGGCCCGCCCAGGGTGAGCTGCGGCTCTTCCTCGTCGGCATCCCCGGCGTTGCCGGCAGACTGCCCGGCGTCGGGCAGTATCACGTCACCGGCGGCGTCCACGGGCAGCGGGATCACCCGCGGCAGGAGTTCGCGCTCATCCCGGGAGCCGCCGCTCACGAACACGGCGCGGTTGGCGGCAATTTCCTGCAGCCGCCAGTCCTGCACGCGATCGCCCACCGCTATACGCTCCTGCTTGCCTTTCACGGCGACAATGGCGCCGCCGGTGCTGCCGCTGCCGAACACGCCGAGCAGGGTAACATCCTTCATTTTCGGGGCGGCCTGCGCATTCTCCGCCGCCGCAGCTTCCGCCGCCGAGCTGGCAATGACGTCTGTCGGGCGCCGCTCGGCCCAGAACAGGGGCCGCGCCTGCACCGCGGCGCTGTCCTTCGCATCCACCCGCTGCGGGCGCGGCACCTCGGCCACCAGCAGGCTGTCCGCCGCCGGCGCCACAGGCGTCACGTTTTCCGCCAGCAGAATACGGGCGCCGGCCCAGACCAGCTGCAGCACCAGTAGGGCCGCAAGCACGATCACCGCCAGCTCGACCCGGCGCTCGCTGCGCAGCGGGTCCGTTGCCACGCCGTAGCGCGCTTTCACGCGACCCAGGGCGCTCATGGCAGCAGTCTCAGGGCCAGCAGCTGTACCACCGCGGTGACTTCCTGCGGCTCCGGCTCGCCGCGCTTGCGCTGGTTGCGCGCGGGAAAGACATCCATGGATTCCACCAGCAGCATGGGGCGGAATGCCGACACGCCGATCAGGGCCGCATCCAGCGCAGCGATGCCGCCGTTGGCGGTGAGCTTGATGGCAATGAGATCGAAGTCCTCGTCCTTGCGCGTCGGCATGACCTGGCTGTTAGTCACGCCAAGGCCGGCCTCGGCAAAGATCTGGCGCACGTCAGCCTGCAGGGTGGCGGCGACGGTATTGGCATCTTCGGTGGCGGGGTAGCCCAATTCGGCAAGTCGCGCACCTACCTGCCCGGCGGATGTGCGCAGGGCCGCCTCGTTGTCAATCAGCCCCTGCAGCCGGGCGATGCGCGGCTTCAGGTCGTCAATGCGGCCCTGGGCCTCGAAGCGCAGGCCGAGCAGGCCGAACAACAGATTGAGATAGAGGCCGAGGGGTACCAGCAGGGTAAGCCCGATGATAATGGCGCTACGGCGATGGTTGCGCAGCCAGATCACGAGTCTGCCTTGCCGGCGAGCCGGATGTCGAGGTAGAACTGTTCGAGATCGGTATTGCCCACGCGCACAATCGCCTGGGGTGCCGTAACCTCGCTGTAGGCGGGCTCGGACGACAGCCGCTGCATGACGGCGGCGGCATCGCTGGACCGGCCGCGCAGGCGAATCACGTCACCGCGCACCGCCATATGCGCGGCATAGGCATCGTCATCGAGCAGGCGGGTCAGGCGCGCCAGCTCGACGTGGGGATTGGGATAGCTGGCGACAATGTCGCGCGCGGCCTGTATCTGCTGATTGGCCTGCGCCAGACTGGCGCGCAATTCGGCGGCGCTGGCGGCCTCGCGGCCGGTGGCCTCGGCCAGTGCCTCCAGTCGGCCCAGCTCCATCTGCTTGGCGCCGCCGGCAAGCCCCGCAATCAGCAGCAGCAGGCCGGCGGCAACACCGGCCTTGATGCCGGCCCGGATCAGCCGCGAGCGGTAGCGGGATTCCCGCTGTGCCTCGCCAAAGCCCTGCAGCACCACCATGCCCGCCTCGGTATAGCCCCAGACTTCCCTCGCCTGCGGGTCATGGATGTCGTGCTGTTTGCCGAGCCAGGCCATGATGGCGCTGCGCGAGGCAATGAGCAGATCCACCCGCAGCTGCGTCTCCGTGCGATCGCGCACGCGCCAGCCGGACGCGGTGTCGCCATGGCTGAAGGGGCTGTTGGCATTCACCTCCAGGGCAATCACCGAGGCCAGCTCGCTCTCCGCCGCCAGCGGCAGCGTGAGCGTCTTGTTCAGCAGCAGGTCTTCCGGCAGGCAGATGGCGCGGCAGGGGTCGGCGGGCAGTGATACCTCGCCCTTTATTTCCCGGCCGGAGTGGTAGACTGCCTGCTGGCCATCGCGCTCGGTGAGAACAACTTCATCCAGACGCTGGCGCAGCGGTGAATCATTGCCCCAGAGCAGATCGCGCCAGGCCGCCAGCCAGTGCTGGCCAACCTGGCGGGTGTCGTAACCGAACAGCACCCATTGCTGGTCGCGGTTCACGGTGCGTTGCCCACCACCCGGGCGATCTCGGTGCGCTCGGTGCGCCAGGGCAGGCGGGAATCCATGGCGGACTGGCTGGCAACCCAGCGCCGGCGCAGCCATTGCCGACCGCCCACGTCAACGATGGCGTCGACGCGGAAGCGGGTGGCAGAGCGGGCAGCCTGGGGCGTGCGTGCGCCGGGGAGCGCCGAGGTTTCGAGACTGCCGCTGTTCCAGCCTGATCCGGGTGCCAGGGCGCTGAGCTGCCGCAGCCTTTCCTGCGGCGCCGCGTTGGCCATGCCGCCGCCCTGCCCTGCGCTGATGAAATGCCGCACGGCATCCAGTCGCGTTCGTGTCATGCCCTCTACCCGCAACACATCTTCCACCACGTCAAATCGTCCGCCACCGCGGTTTCCACCGCCCCGATTGGAGCGCCACTCTACCATATTGACCGCCAGCTGAACGGCCTCGTCGCGCGGCAGACCGGCCGCTTCGCTCCACAATTGCGCAAGCAGGGCCTGGGGCGCGCTGTTCACATCCACCAGTGCCTGGGCGGGCAGCGCCATCACGCGCACCTCGGCCTCGCCGAAGCGGTAACGGCCAAAGGGCAGGCCCTCCATGGCGCCGCCGTCGGCACCGGGAGATTCCTGCAGCTGCGCCATCAGAAGATGGATGGCGCCGTCTCCCGCCGCCTCTGCCTGCGCGCGGAACAGATGCAGCTGCGCCAGCTGAATATCCACCCGCGCCTGGGACACAATGCCAGCCACCAGCAGCGACATGCCGGCGATGAACCACACGACGATCGCCAGTGCCACGCCGCGCTGCCGCACAGGCGTCCGAATACCGGGCCGCCCGCTTCTCACCGCGCCACCTGCATCACCAGGTCGGGCCAGTAGCGGTCGGCGGCGCGGAGTCGCAGTCGCACCCAGCCGGGGGCGCCGGCGCCGTCCCAGTCGCTGCGCCACTCCTCGCCCGGCTCACGCCGGTAGGCCACGGTAAATTCCTGCAGGCCTGGGACTAACGTGCGCGAGGGCGCATTATTCCAGTCGTCCAGCTCGCCGTAACGGTTCTGCTCCTGCCAGCGCAGCACCAGTTCGCCGCCCTCGTCGGCGACGCGCACCACGTAGCTGCCGCCAAAACCTTCGCCGAACAGCACCACGGCTTTCCACATCAGCGCGTTGGGCCCGACCTCGAAGATGGTCTGTTCCCCCCTGCCGCCACCGAGCGTAAGGCCACCGCTGTCGCTGCCGGTGACCGCGGAATTCAGGGTGTCGCGCAGGAAGCTGCTGACCGAGCGCATTTCATCCACCCGGCCAGTGAGTCGCTCTATCGCCACCTGAGTGTTGCCCAGCGTACGCAGGCCCGTCACGGTGGCGAGCATCACCAGGGTGAGAATGGTCAGCGCCACCATCACCTCCACCAGCGTGAAGCCCCGGAGGCGGCCTCGGGCTGCAGACAGGCCTCGCATCAGCGCCGAACCTGATCCGGGGGCGCGCCTTCGACAATGGAATTGAGGGTGACTTCCCGGGTGCGGCCACCGTCGGTCCAGCTCACGCCCACCTCGATTTCCTGCAGCAGGCCGGGCGGCAGACGCGAGTCCCTCGCCCGGGCCAGCGGACGGGCATCCACGCGCCAGACAAAGCCGCCGGCGGTCTCGCCGCGGCGCTGCTCGCCGTTGGCCGACACAATGGCGCTGTCGGCCAGCAGCGAACGGGCGAGCTCAACGGCATAGGCGTAGCGTTCGTCCACGCGGACATTGCGGGTGGCGCCGCTGGCGGCCTGATACAGGGCGCCGAGGGCCAGACCGAGAATGGCGATGGCGACCAGCATCTCCAGCAGGGAGAAGCCGCTAGCGCGTCTCATGCGTCACCCGCCCCACCAGCCAGTCGACGTCAATGCTCACGCGACCGCTGCCGGGGTTGTCGATATCCAGGCCACCGCCGCTGGAGCCGCCCTCGGGGTAGAAACGGATGACACCGGCGTCCTGCCGGTTCACCTCCGCGGCGCCGTGTACGGTGAGCGCCAGGTCTCCCGGCATTTCGCGCACGGTGCTGTTCAGGGTGAGCGTACGGCGGCGCGGGTCAATCACCACGTCCTGGGCGACACCCTGGGTTACCGCCTGCTGTCGGGCGGAGGACAGGAGCGTGATGGTGTCGCGCACCGCCTGCCGGGTCTGCATGCTGTCGTAGAAGCGCATTGACGCCGGCACCGCCACCGCCAGCACCAGGCCGGCGATCGCCATCACCACCATCAGCTCGACCAGCGAGAACCCGGCCTTGTGCGTTGGGCGGCCACCATCGGGCAAGGCGCCGCTGGCGTCGCGCCCAGCGCCACTACTGCCAGTTGCCGACGTCGGCATCCTCACCCTCCCCGCCGGGAGCGCCGTCCTGGCCGTAGGTGTAGATATCCACCTCGGCACGCTCGCCCGGGTACTTGTAGTGGTAGTCACGCTTCCACGGGTCCTGCGGCACATCGGACTTCAGGTAGGGACCGTTCCAGCCCGAGGCACTGCCGGGCTTGCGCACCAGCGCTTCCAGACCCTCATCGGTGGAGGGGTAGCGACCGACGTCCAGCTTGTACATCTCCAGCGACTGCTCCAGGTCACGGATCTGGATACGCGCCGTCTTGGTCTTGGCGCCGCCAAGCTGGTTCAGCACCTGCGGGCCCACCAGGCTCATGAGCAGGCCGAGAATGGCCAGAACGACCAATAGCTCCATCAGGGTGAAGCCGCGCTGGCGGCGCCGGCTGCCTTCGGGTCGTGACCAAATAGTGCGGGAGTGTCGTGCTTGCATGCGTGAATCCTTGGTTGTTGTCTCGTGCAGCGGCCCGGTGGTGGCGCTGCGTTATGGGGTCAGCCTACATGGCGAGGTCATTCACCGACAGGATGCCCATCAGAATGGAAATGATGATGATCGCGATCACGAAGCCCATGAACAGAATCAGCACTGGCTCGAGCAGCGTGAGGCTGCGCTTGACGCCGGACTGAACGTGGTCGTCGAACACCCGCGCCAGCTCCAGCATCATGGTATCGAGACTGCCGGATTCCTCGCCAACCCGGGTCATCTGTATCACCATGGGCGTGAACAGCTTCGTTTCGTCCAGCGCGATGGACATGCGCTTGCCAGCCTTCACCGCCGGCGGCAGCACCTGCAGGGCCTGTTTCACCGTGCAATTGTCCACGGTATCAATGGCGATGGAAATCGCCTGTAACAGAGACACCCCGTTGCTCAGCAACGTTCCCACGGTGCGCGCGAATTTCGCCACTTCGAATTCGAACACGATATTGCCCATGATCGGGAGTGTCAGCATGCGCTGATGGATGGCGCGGGTGCCGGCCTCTGTTCGGGCCCAGCGCCGGATGCCAATGCCCGCGCCAATGATCAGCACCAGAAGCAGCACGCCCCAGCGCTGCACGATGTCGGCGCCGGCGATCACCATGCGGGTCAGCGGCGGCAGGGCGTCGCCCATGTCGTCGAACAGGGTCTCGAACTGAGGCACCACAAAGCCAAGCATCACCACAATGGACAGCACCGCCACCACCAGCAGAATCGCCGGATAGATGAGCGCCGACACAACGCTGTCGCGGTTGGCCTTGGCGCTCTCGAGATAGGCCACGAGCCGATCGAGCACCGAACCGAGCTGACCGCTGGCCTCGCCCGAGCGCACCATGTTGATATAGAAGTTGCCGAACAGATCGGCGTGCGGCGCAAGGCCGGTGCTCAGAGGCTTGCCGCCCTTCACCGCCTTCAGCAGGTCCTGCAGCAGCGCCTGCATGGCCGGCACCGAGGCCATGTCGATGAGTACCTTGAGCGCACGATCCAGCGGCAGGCCGGCGCGCAGCAGCACCGCGAGTTCCGAGGTCATGGACAGGATATCCTGGCGTCCCGGCGGCTTGCCCTGGCGCTTGCTGACCACAGCGCCACTGCCCGCCTCCAGCTTGAGCAGCGTGAGACCCTGGGCGCGCAGCTGGCGCTGGGCCATTTCCAGCGCATCGGCCTCGATGGTGCCGTCCAGGCTCTTGCCGTCGCGACCGAGGGCCCGATAGTAGAACTGCGCCATGCGGGGCTACCTCAGGCCAGGGCCGACTGCGCGGCAGCCGCCATAACCGGCTCCATGGCCTCGTCGCCGCTCTGATCCTGGGTGACCCGCATCACCTCCTCCAGCGAGGTTTCCCCCAGCACCACCTTGCGCAGGCCGTCTTCATACAGGGTAATCATGCCCTGCCGCCGCGCCGCGGTGTGCAGCTGGGTGGCGTCGGCGCCACCCATGATCACGTCGTGCATGTCGCTGTCGAGCATGAACAGTTCATGGATGGCGGTACGGCCGATGTAGCCGGTCTGCAGGCAGTGGTCGCAGCCCTTCGCCTGGTACACGCTGCGCTGCCCCGCCGGCAGGAAGCGCTTCAGGCCGTAGCGGGCGATGGCCGTGTCGCCAAGCTCCACCGATTCCTTGCAGCTGCTGCACAGCGTGCGCACCAGGCGCTGGGCGAGCACGCCGTTCACCGAGGAAGTGATCAGGTAGCGCTCAACGCCCATGTCCTCGAGCCGGGTAATGGCGCCGGCGGCGGTGTTGGTGTGCAGGGTGGACAACACCAGGTGGCCGGTGAGCGCCGACTGCACGCCGATCTGCGCCGTCTCGGTGTCGCGCATCTCGCCGATCATGATGATGTCCGGGTCCTGGCGCAGGATGGAACGCAGCGCACGGGCGAAGGTGAGCTCGATCTGCGCCTGCACCTGGATCTGGTTGATGCCGTTCAGCTGGTACTCCACCGGGTCTTCCACGGTGATGATCTTCAGGCGCTGGGAATCGATGGACGCCAGCGAGGCGTAGAGCGTGGTGGTCTTGCCCGAGCCCGTGGGGCCGGTCACCAGCAACACACCGTGGGGCCGGGTGAGCAGGCTCTGGTAGCGCTCCAGGGTATCGGCGGAGAAGCCCATGTCCGACAGGCTGAGGCGGATGCTCTCGCGGTCCAGCACGCGCATGACAATGCTCTCGCCGTGCACGGTGGGAATGGTCGATACACGCAGGTCAAGCTCGTGGCCCTTTACCCGGGTCATGATGCGCCCGTCCTGGGGCAGACGGCGCTCGGCGATGTTCATGTGCGACAGCAGCTTGATGCGCGAGGCGATGGCCGGCGCCAGCGAGGGGGGCGGCGGGTCTGCATACTCCTGGAGCACGCCGTCGACCCGGTAGCGCAGGTGCAGCCCGTCCTCGAAGGGCTCGACGTGAATGTCCGAGGCACCCATGTCCAGCGCACGGTGGATCACCTGGTTCACCAGGCGGATGACCGGAGCCTCGCTGGCCAGGTCGCGCAGGTGCTCGATGAACTCGTCATCGCTCTGGCCGGCAAACTGGTCCGCAATGTCCTCGCGCTCCTCATCGTCTTCCTGGCCGCGCAGGTAGCGCTCCAGGGCGCGGGCGATGTCGGTTTCCAGGCCCAGGGCGATATCCACCGGCCTGTCCAGCGCCATGGCCAGCGCGCGGGCGGCGAACCGGTCCTGGGGCACCGCCGCGGCAAAGCGCACGCCACCCTCTGTCACCGCCACCGGCACCACGGCATTGCTGGCGAGGAAGTCCGCGGCCACGGCATCGAGGTGCAGGGGCTCCTCGGGATAATCGGCGGCCGTCAGCAGCGGAATGTCCAGCTGCTCACTCAGGGCCTGGGCAAAATCCAGCTCCGACACCAGGCCGAGCTTCACCAGCACGCGGCCGAAAAGATCGCCCATTTCGGCCTGCGCCAGCAGCGCCCGTTCGACGTCGCGCTCGGAAAGCTTGCCCTGTGCAATCAGCCATTCGCCGATTTTCTTCATGCCGGTGCCCGTGAATTGCCTGTGTCAGCCTTCGCTGCCGGTATCGCCACTGCTGTCGATCGTGACGGCACGTATGGCGGCCCCTTTACTGTAGACGTGCGGGCCGCCGAATGATTCATTCTACGCGCTTCACTCCTCGAAGGCGTAATCCCTGAAATGGTCGCGCAGGTCCACCTTCTGGATCTTGCCGGTGGCGCCATGGGGCAGTTCGTCGATGAACTCCACCGCATCCGGCGTCCACCACTTGGCGATCTTGCCGTCAAACCAGGCCAGCATCTCCTCCGGGGTCAGGTCGGCGCCGTCCTGCGCCTTCACCACCACCAGCAGCGGTCGCTCGGACCACTTGGGGTGGTAGCGGCCGATCACCGCCGCCTCGGCGACCTTCGGGTGATCGGTGGCCACGTTCTCGATCTCGATGGAGGAAATCCACTCGCCGCCGGACTTGATCACGTCCTTGGTGCGATCGGTAATCGCCATGTAGCCCTTGGGGTCGATAGTGGCAACGTCACCGGTCTCGAACCAGCCGTCGTCGGTGTGGGCGTCGGTGCGGTCGAGTTTGAAGTAACCCGAGCAGATCCACGGCCCGCGCACCATCAGCGAGCCATAGGCCTCGCCGTCCCAGGGCAACGCCTTGCCATCGTCGTCGATGATCTTCATTTCCACCCCGAAGATGGGCTTGCCCGCCTTCTGCCGCAGCTTCGCGAACGACTCCGGCGAATGCTTCTCGCGCTCGTGATAGCTGGCGTTGGCGCTGCCCAACGGGCTCATCTCGGTCATGCCCCAGCCGACGCGGGTCTCCACGCCGTGCTTGTCGAACGCCTCCATGATGGACAGCGGACAGGCCGCGCCGCCGACAATGATCTGCTTGAGCGAATCGACGCTCTTGCCGGACTGCTTCAGGTAGTTGAGCAGGTTCAGCCACACCGTGGGCACGCCCGCGGAGCGTGTGACCTTTTCCTCGTTGATCAGAGTTGCCAGCGTCTCGCCATCGCCCATTCGGTTGCCCGGGAAGACGATTTTCGCGCCGACCATGGGCGCGCCGTAGGGCGTGCCCCAGGCATTGACGTGGAACATGGGCACGATGGGCAGCACCGAGTCGTGGTGGGCAAGCCCCAGTGCATCCGGCATCAGCGTGGCGTAGGCGTGCAGCAGGGTGGAGCGGTGCGAGTAGAGCACGCCCTTGGGGTTGCCGGTGGTGCCGGAGGTGTAGCACAGCGCGCAGGCCTGGTTCTCGTCGATTTCCGGCCAGTCGAAGTCGTCGGAATGGCTGTGCACCAGGCGCTCGTAGCATAGCACGTTGTGCAGCTTCGTCTCGGGCATGTGTTCCTCGCTGGTCATGACCACCCAGTGCTCAATGCCGGGACACTTGTCGGCAATCGCCTCCACCAGCGGCATGAAGTCGGGATCGACGAAGAGCACCTTGTCCTCGGCGTGATTGATGATGTAGACAATCTGCTCCGGAAACAGCCGCGGATTGATGGTGTGGCAGACAAAGCCGCTGCAGGCCGAGGCGTAATACACCTCGAAGTGGCGATAGTCGTTCCAGGCCAACGTCGCCACGCTGTTGCCGGATTCCAGCGGCCAGGCGGCGAGGGCGTTGGCCAGCTGACGGGTGCGGCGGAAGGCGTCCCGGTAGGTATAGCGGTGGCGCGGGTTGTCGCGGGTGACCGAGACGATCTCGCTGTCACCGTGCACGCTGTCGGCGTGCTTCATGATTGACGTGATCGTCAGGGGAAAATCCATCATCAGGCCGTTCATGTGTCGCTCCTTTTAGAGGTATTCGCAGAGGTCTTCGCGTTATTCCGTTTACGTTGCCTTGTGGACTTCGGTTTGTCGGTGCTTACCGGTGCGGAGACAGGCCCCGGATTCTGCATCAGGCACTGGGCTCCCAGATGCGTCCGTCATCGCTGCCTGTGGCCCGGCGCTCCGCCGCCAGCTTGATCAGGTGCGCCATCATGGACAGCTGCGCCCAGGGGTGCAGCGACGGATCGACATCGTCGTAAACCACTTTGACCAGCGCATCCAGGTCACAGCGTCCCAGCTTTTTCAGGCCGGCAAGGACCCGGGACTCGCGCATCTGGCGGTGACGCACCAGGCGCGTGATCTCGCGCTCGCTGTCCTCGATCACGCTGCCATGACCGGGGGCAATCCGCGCCAGGGGATACTGCAACAGCCGCTGCAGCGAGTCGATATAGGCCGCCATGTCGCCACCCGGCGGAATGATGACCACCGTCGAGCCCTGCATGATGTGATCGCCAGCAAACAGCACGCCCTCGGACTCCAGCAGAAAACAGTAATGATTGCTGACATGGCCCGGCGTGTGGATGGCCAGCAGCGACAGTTCGGCGGTCTGCAGGCGGTGTTCGTGCGTGAGTACCGTGGTTGGCGTGAAGGTGTCGTCCTGATGGCTGTCATTTGCGGGCAGCGCGCCATACACCGGCGCCCCGGTAGCCTCGGCCACCGCCTGCCAGGCCGGTGAGTGATCAGGATGGGTGTGGGTGCAGGCAATGGCGCGAATTCTGTCCTTGCCGGCCGCCAGAATAGCGTCGATATGCGCCGGCAGTGCCGGCCCCGGATCGACAACCACCACCTCGTCGTGACCCAGCAGATACGTATTGGTGCCGGGGCCGGTCATTGGCCCGGGATTCGGCGCCACCAGGCGGCGCACCAGCGGGGTGATCTGCTCCGGGATGCCCGGCTCGAGCATGGGCCTGCGTCCTAAACGAGTTGGGGTATCGGCACGACCGGGTCGACATCGGCATCGTAGTCAACGCCGTCCACCTCGAAGCCGAACAGCTGCAGGAACTCCCGGCGGTAACCGGCAAAATCCGACAGCTCATGCAGATTTTCGGTGGACACCTGCTGCCAGAGCCCGGCGACCTCGGCCTGCACGGCCGGGTCCAGCTCCTTCCCATCCATGCGCAGACGCCCCTCGTCATCCAGCTCGGGATGATCGCCATACAGAGCCTGCCGGAACAGGCCGTCGATCTGCTCGATACAGCCCTCGTGGACACCGCGCGCCTTCATGACCTTGAACAGCAGGGCCAGATAGATGGGCATGGCGGGAATGGCCGCACTGGCCTGGGTGACCACCGCCTTGAGCACGGACACCCGGGCATCACCGCCCTTCTCCGCCAGGCGCTCGCGCAGGCTGAGCACGCGCCGGTCGAGGTCCTTCTTGGCGGCACCGATGGTGCCGTGCCAGTAAATATCCCAGGTGATCTTCTCGCCGATATAGGTGTATGCCGTGGTCTTGCAGCCGTCGGCCAGAACGCCGGCCTCGTCGAGCGCCTCGATCCAGAACTGCCAGTCCTCGCCGCCCATGACGGCGACCGTGTTGTCGATCTCTTCCTGGGTGGCCGCCTCCAGGTGATAGTCCTGAATGGCTTCCTTGTCGGTGTTCACGCCCTTCTGCACCGTGTCCTTGCCGATGGGCTTGAGGGTAGAGGTATGCACAACGCCGGTCCGGGGATGCTGACGCCGCGGCGAGGCCAGGCTGTAGACCACGAGGTCAACCTGGCCCATGTGTGCCTTGATCTCCTCGATTGCCCGGGCCTTGACCTCGTCGCTGAAGGCATCGCCATTGATACTGCGCGCATACAGGCCCGCCACCTCTGCCTCGGCGTGGAAGGCGGCGCTGTTGTACCAGCCCGCTGAGCCCGGCTTGCGCTCGCTGCCCTCTTTTTCGAAGAAGATACCCAGAGTGTCGGCGCCGCCGCCGAATGCCGCGGTAATGCGTGAGGCCAGGCCATAGCCGGTGGAAGCACCGATCACCAGCACGCGCTTCGGCGCATCGGGAATGGGCCCCTGCGCCACAACATGGGCGATCTGCGCCTTGACGTTGGCGGCACAGCCGACGGGGTGTGTGGTGGTACACAGGAAACCGCGAACGCGGGGTTTTATGACCATGATGTGTGTTCCTGCCGGGTCGAAAAAACAGAGCCAGAGTCTATCACAGCCTTGTGGGGTCAGGTCCCCACGACGGGTCCCGCCTGTGTCGCGCCGTGCAGGTCCCCCGCGATGGAGCTGACAGCCCGGCTGCCGTCTAGCCGGTACAGGATATCCACCCGGCCAGGCAGGGACTCAAGGCAGTGGCGCGTGAGTCGCTCGTAGTGCTGGATGAATCTGGCGAGTTGCGGTTCTGACATGATGCCGGTCCCGTTACCGGTCCCTTCGCCTGCGCCGCTGCGTGCCAGCGAGAGCTTCTGCTCCTGCTCGAGGCGCCAGCGGTAGACGCAATCGACGTCCGGAGCGCAGAGCATGACCCAGAGGTCGATCTGCCGGTAGAGCGGGAGGAAGTCTGCGGCCAGCACCGCGTTGATGTGGCGACGCCAGCTGCCGTCGGGGTCTTCGGTGGCTTCCAGCGCGTTGAGCGGTGGCTCGACCACGCTCACGGGCCGTGCGCCGAGGCACCACCCTTCCAGCAGGATAATGTCGACGGGGCCGCTTATCCGATCCCACTGTGCGGCCGGGAATCGGTCATCGGCCCCCTTGTCGAACCGGGGAATCGCCACGCTATCCCTTTTGCCATCGTCCGCGTTCACGCGCGCCGCCTGACTCGCCGTGCCGTCATCACCCCGAGTCTGATCCCGCCCCACCGCCTGCAGGGCCTGCAGGGTACGCCGGAGCAGCGGCATGTCATGGGTCCCGGGAACACCACGGGTAACGAGCAGGGGATGCACCTCAGCGGCGAGGCTGCGTCGCGCCTCAAGGGTGAGATAGAAGTCGTCCAGTGAGAGCGCGACGGTGTTGCAGCCGTCGTGGGCCGCAAGGCGCGTCGCGAGGTAATCACACAGCGTGCTTTTGCCTGACCCCTGACAGCCGTTGACGCCGACCAGCAGAGGATGCGCGCTCACCGCGGCCAAGTCGCGCAGGCGCAGCGCCAGCGGATCAAACCAGCGCGCTGCGCTGTCCAGATAAGCTACCGGGAGCTGCTGGCGCTTGAGAAAGTCGCGCTGCCAGGGCGCGAGCGACGCATCGGCAGCGGATTCCTCAGCCATCGACAGCCGCGCGCGGCGCCGGCAGGGCCATTACATCACCAGCCGACGGATATCGCTGATCAGCGCGGTGAGCGTGGTCATGAAGCGACCGGCGTCGCCGCCATTGATGACGCGGTGATCGTAGGACAGCGTGAGCGGCAGCAGCGTGCGCGGCTGGAAGGCCTCGCCGTCCCAGACCGGCTTCACCGCCGCGCGACTGACGCCGAGTATGCCCACCTCCGGCGCATTGATGATCGGTGTGAAGCCGTTGCCACCGATGCCGCCCAGACTGGAGACAGTAAAGCAGCCACCGCGCATCTCGTCCGGCTTGAGCTTGCGCTCGCGGGCCTTCTCGGCCAGCTCCAGAATCTCTGCCGACAGCTCCCACAGCGACTTCCGGTCCACATCGCGGATTACGGGGACCATCAGGCCGGCCGGAGTATCCACCGCCATGCCGATGTGGAAATACTTCTTGTAGGCCAGGCTTTTGCCGCCGTCGGTGAGTGAAGCGTTGAACTTCGGATGCTCCCGCAGGGCAACCGCGCAGGCCTTGATCAGGAAGGGCATCGGCGTCAGCCGCGTGCCGCGTCGCTCGGCCTCGGTCTTCATCGACTGGCGGAAGGCCTCCAGCTCGGTAATGTCGGCATCGTCGAAGTGGGTGACGTGCGGCAGGTTCAGCCAGCTGCGCTGCATGTTGACCGCGGTGAGCAGGTCGAGCTTGCCGCGCGTCTCGATCTCCACCTCGCCGAAAGCGGAGAAATCCACCTCGGGTATGGGCGGAATGCCGGCGCCGTCGGTCGCTGCCGGCAGGGCGCCGGCCTGGCTCTTGCGGGTTTTCTGGGCGTAGGTGTGCAGGTCTTCCTTGAGCACGCGCCCGCGCGGCCCGGAGCCGGTGACCTTGTCCAGCGGAATAGCGAACTCCCGGGCCAGCTTGCGCACCGCAGGTCCGGCGTAGACATTGGCACCGGCGTCATCCGCCTTGCCCGCTTCGGTCGCGCTGCCTCCCTGCGTCGCGCTGCTGCCCTGCCCCGCCGGGCGCTCTGCGCCTGACGGCTTCGCGGCGCCGCTGTCCGTCCCTGCTGCGGTGGCTTTTGTCGTACCGCCATCGGCGGCCGCTGCCTTGCCTTCCGCCGACCGGCCATCTGCCGCCGCGGATTCCGTGTCCTTGCCCGCGGCACCGTCGGCTTCCTGGGCCGCAGAATCCGCACCGGCCACCTCGATGACGGCGACATCGTCACCCTCGGAGAGCTGATCGCCCTCCTTCACCAGCAGCTCGACCACCTTGCCGGCGACGCTTGCCGGGACTTCCATTGACGCCTTGTCCGATTCGAGAACCACGAGGCCGCCGTCAACGTCGATGGCATCACCCACCGCCACCAGCAGCTCGACCACCTCTGCCGCCTCGGCACCGCCGATATCCGGCACGCGCACGGTCTGTCGCGAGCGGGTGCCCGCTTCCGCGGTGTCCGCACCGTCTTTCCTGTCCCCCTCTGCGCTGGCGTCGTCTGCCGCGCTGGCAGCGCTGTCTGTGCGCGGCTCATCGGCGGCATCGGCAGCCTCCGACGGCGCATCCGCATCGCCGGATGATGATTCGGTATCCTTCCCGGTCGAGGCGTCGGCATCTGCCTCTGCCGCGTCATCGCCGGCATCCCCGCCCGCGGTCTCGACCAGTGCAACCTCGTCGCCCTCGGCGAGCTCGTCGCCTTCCTTGACGAGCACCTCCAGCACCTTGCCCGCCACAGTGGAGGGAATTTCCATGGATGCCTTGTCCGACTCCAGCACGATCAGCCCGTCATCGACCGCAATGGTGTCGCCCACGGCGACCAGCAATTCGACGACTTCCGCCGCTTCCGCGCCGCCGATGTCCGGTACCAGTACTTTCTCTTTTGCCACCTGTCAGTCCTCGTTATCGTCTGCGTTGCGCCCGCGGTGCTGTCACGCGGGGCGGGAGTCTCATGCCAGCATCGGATCGATCTTGTCCGGATCGATACCCAGATTGCGGCGCGCCGCTATCAGGACATCGCGCTCGATGCTGCCCTCCTCCACCAACGCGGACAGTGCGGCCAGAACGACAAATTCGCGGCTGACCTCGAAGAATCCCCGCAATTTGGCGCGGGTGTCGCTGCGCCCGAAACCGTCCGTACCCAGCACCACAAAGCGACCGGGGATAAACGCCCGCAGCTGCTCTGAGTAGGCCGCAATGTAGTCGGTTGCCATGACGCAGGGCCCCCGGGCATCGGCCAGCAGGCCCGTGACGTAGGGTACCTTCGGCTCCTCTTCCGGGTGCAGCAGGTTCCAGCGCCGCACCGAGCGACCCTCGCGGAACAGTTCGTTCACGCTGGTGACGCTCCAGATATCCGCGCTGACATCGTAGTCGCGCGACAGGATCTCGGCGGCGGCCTCCACTTCCCGCAGAATGCTGCCCGAGCCCATCAGCTGCACGGTCGGGCCCTCGCTGCGCGTCGACTGACGCAGGCTGTACATGCCACGCACAATGCCTTCCTCGACGCCCTTGGGCATCTCCGGCTGCGGGTAGTTCTCGTTCATGGTGGTAATGTAGTAGAACTTGTTCTCGCACTCCCGGAACATGCGCCGCAGGCCGTCCTGGATGATCACCGCCAGCTCGTAGGCATAGGTGGGATCGTAGCTCATGCAGTTCGGAATGGTGCTGGCGAGCAGGTGGCTCTGGCCGTCCTGGTGCTGCAGCCCCTCGCCGTTCAGTGTTGTTCGGCCGGAGGTCGCCCCGATCAGGAAGCCGCGCGCCTGGCTGTCGCCCGCCGCCCAGGCGAGGTCGCCAATGCGCTGGAAACCGAACATGGAATAGAAGATATAAAAAGGCACCATGGGATAGTTGCTGGTGCTGTAGGAGGTGGCCGCCGCCAGCCAGGCCGAGAAGGCACCGGCCTCGTTGATACCTTCCTGCAGAATCTGGCCCTTGATGTCTTCTTTATAGAACATGATCTGGCCGGCATCCTGCGGCGTGTAACGCTGCCCCACCGAGGAGTAGATCCCGAGCTGGCGGAACATGCCTTCCATCCCGAACGTGCGCGCCTCATCAGGCACAATGGGCACCACGCGCTCGCCGATGGCCTTGTCCTTGGTCAGCGTGGACAGCAGCCGCACGAAGCCCATGGTGGTGGAAGCGGCGCGCTCACCGCTGCCCTTGAGCTGGGCCTTGAAGGTCTCAAGCTCAGGCACATCCAGCGGATTGTCGGCGTGGCGTCGCGTCGGGATAAAGCCGCCCAGCGCCTCGCGCCGCTCGCGCAGGTACTTCATTTCCGGGGAATCCGGAGCCGGCCGGTAATAGGGCACACTGGCCAGCTCGGAATCGCTGATGGGGATGGCGAATCGATCGCGGAAGGCCTTGAGGCTTTCCAGGTCGAGCTTTTTCAGGGAGTGGGTCTCGTTGTTCGCCTCACCCGATTCGCCTGTGCCGTAACCCTTCACGGTGAGCGCCAGCACCACGGTTGGCCGCTCGTACTGCGAGGCTGCCTCGGCATAGGCCGCATAAACCTTGTAGGGGTCGTGACCGCCGCGGTTCAGGTACATGATGTCGTTGTCCGACAGGTCAGACACCATTTCCAGCAGTTCGGGGTATTTGCCGAAGAAGTGCTCCCGCGTGTAGGCACCGCCGTTGTACTTGTAGTTCTGCAGCTCGCCGTCACAGACCTCGTCCATGCGCTTCTGCAGCAGACCCTTTTCGTCGCGCTCCAGCAGCGGGTCCCACTTGCGACCCCACACCACCTTGAGCACGTCCCAGCCGGCGCCGCGGAACACGCCCTCGAGCTCCTGCATGATCTTGCCGTTGCCGCGCACCGGGCCGTCGAGGCGCTGCAGGTTGCAGTTGACGACAAAAATGAGGTTGCCGAGCTTTTCCCGTCCGGCCAGGGAAATGGCGCCCAGCGACTCCGGCTCGTCACACTCGCCGTCGCCCATGAAGCACCACACGTTGCGATCGCCGTGTTCCACCAGACCGCGATCGGTCTGGTACTTCATGACGCGCGCCTGGTAGATCGCCTGGATGGGCCCCAGGCCCATGGAGACGGTGGGAAACTGCCAGTAGTCCGGCATCAGCCAGGGGTGCGGGTAGGACGACAGGCCGTTGCCGTCGACTTCGCGGCGGAAGTTGTCGAGCTGCTCTTCGGTCAGCCGGCCTTCCAGGTAGGAGCGGGCATACATGCCCGGCGCGCTGTGGCCCTGATAGAAGACCAGGTCGCCGGGGTGATCGCCGTCGCTGCCGCGGAAGAAGTAGTTGCAGCCCACGTCGTACAGCGTGGCGCTTGAGGAGAAGCTGGAAATGTGACCGCCCAGCGCCTCGTCGTTGTCATTGGCGCGCATGACCATGGCAAGAGCATTCCAGCGCACCAGCGAACGGATACGGCGCTCCATGAACAGATCGCCCGGCATCTGCTTCTGCTCGGCCGGAGAGATGGTATTGCGAAACGGGGTGGTGATGGCGGCAGGCAGCCGGATACCGTCGGCAAAGGCCCGCTTCGTCAGCTCGTCCATCAGGTAGGTGGCGCGCTCTTCGCCGGCGTTCTTGACCACGGCGTCAAGCGCATCCAGCCACTCGCGGGTTTCCTGGGGATCGTTGTCTTCAATCATGAGGTCATCCGGCTCCAGCGGTGATTCGCCCCACTTATCATTCTATAGTGGAACTATTATGGGTGCGCGGCGCCAGTGCACGACCTCCGCCGCACACCGTCACCGCAAGAATCCCGACATGCTACACCAAAAAACGCATCACCGACAGATCAGTTCCTTTAAGGAACTCAAGAGGGTCACTCGATGGTATACACCGCGTGGTCGGTCTTTATCGCGTCCGCGGCGTTCAGCTCCCGGGCCGGGCCGTCGGGGGTATCGCCCTGCTCTCCCGGCGCCACCACCAGCAAAGAGCGGCGGCTCTCGAGAAAGTGCTCGCGGTAGTAATCCAGCCATGCCTCCCGCGACATCCCCTCAACCGCCTCCGCCAGGCGCTGGCGCCGGTCGAACGAGACCTGATTGCGGGCGATGGACTGCCAGTAGTACTCCGCTCGCTCCAGGAGATTCTTGTCCGGCTCCATGATGTCGTTTACCAGGGCCTGGCGATGTCGCAGAAACGCCGGCTCGTCCACTTCCTCCGGCAGCTTCTCCATAAAGGTCTGCATGGCATCGGCAACATGCGCCGACGAGTGTCCCGGCGCCTGTACCAGCATCACCAAGCCAGGAACGTCGTGCTGTGGCCAGGAGAACGCGCTGACCACGTAGCCCAGCTGCTGCTCGGTTCGCAGCTGCTGAAAGAAGCCGGAACGCATGGTCTGCGCCGTCAACGACGTTGCGGCACGGTCTTCCACCGCGTCGCCGGCGCCCTGCAGATACCAGGCGACGACGGCATCGGCGTGGGGCACATCGGTGACGAACCGTATCGATTCATCCGCCGCGAGCTTGAGCACCCGCAGCGGCGGCAGTCCCGGAGCCTCACCCTCGGGCAGCTGCCCCGCCAGCAGGTCGGACAGCTCTCCGACAGCAGACGCGGGGTAATTGCCATACAGCAGTGCTTCTGCCTTCGCGTCGCGCCAGAACGCGTCCGCATAGGCCGTGAGCCCCTTGAGGTCGAGGGCCTGGAGCTCATTGATGAGTACCGTCTCGCCATACTCGCCGTACTGCAGTGCTTCACGCAGATCATCCAGCACCTGGCTCGACGGACGCTTGGCAACCGCGTTCTCCAGCGAGCGCACCAGATCGGCGCGCACGTTGTCAAAGCGATCCTGCGTAAATGCCGGCTCCGCGATCACGCCCAGCAAGCGCTTCAGCAGCGTCAGCTGTTTGTCGTTATAGCCGCTGATACGCATGCTGATGCCCTGGGCATGCTTGTAGATCGAGAAGTTCAGCCCTGCCAGCGTCGCCGGGTAGGTAAACGTATTGACACGGTCACTGAGCAGATTCGTATATAGCACCGCGGCCGCCGTCTGCGCCGCGGACTCACCCACGGCGGGTGAGCGGAAGTTGATATAAAGGGCACCGCGCGGTACGCGGAACTCCTCCGACTGGCGGTACCAGATGCGCTGGCGCTCCGCCTCGTGTCGCACCTCCGGCAGCTCGGGATTCTCATCCGCCAGCGGCAGCAGGGCAACATCCTCGGCGATAAACGCGTTTGGATCCGGCAGATGCAGTTCGTCGGGCCGTTCGTCGGCCAGCCAGCCGGCGATGTCCTCTTCCGTCAGCGTCTTCACGCTGTAGGGAACATCGTATTTTTCAGAGCGGCGATCCGTCGGCACATCCGGCGCCGTCAGCACGATCTGCGCCTGCTCCGGCCTCAGCGCGGCGAGCGCTGCGCTGATGAGATCGGGACGATAATCCTGCATCAGGTAAGGTCCGGCGAGGACGTCCCGCGGTGCATAGTCATGCATGCCGCTGGACAGCGAGCTCACGTAGCCGATCGGTGCACCCTGCTCACGAAAGCGGAAGGACAGCTGTGCCAGCTGCGCCTGCTCCTCGAACAGCCACTGCCTGGGCCCCTCCTCGCGCAAGAGGTCGAAGTAGGCGAACAGGACCTGCAGAATGCGCTCGTACTCCTCCACACCCTTGTCCGTGAGGGACACGGATACGCTGAACAGGGAGCCGCCGCGCCAGTCCAGCCCGCCACCGGCGCCGAGCCCGTCGGCGAGGCCTTCTTTCTTGAGCAGCGCCAGCACGCTGCCCTCTCCCTCGTGGCCAATCAGGTTGCCGAGGTAGGACATGGGCTTGCTGGTGTACTCGCTCCGGTACTCGGGGAGGGTGAAATTCACCTGCAGCTGGCGTGAGACTGCCTGTGGCTGCACCGTGACCAGCATGGGGAGCTCACGCGGATCAAACAGCGGGGCGGCGATGGGTTCCGGCGTGTAATTGTGGTTGGGTACCTGCACGAAACGCTTTGTCACCATGGCTTCGAGTTCGTCCAGCGGCTCGGCGCCCATCACCACCAGGCGCATGGCGTTGGCGGAGTAGTGCTTGCGGTAGAAGGCCAGAAGATCATCGCGGATACTGGAACCTGGCCGATCTGCCAGGGTCTCGAGGCTGCCTACCGAAAACTGGCTGAAAGGGTGCCTCGGGTTCATCACCTCCTGAAGCACATCCAGGCCGCGCCGGCCGTCGCTCTTCAGGCCCATCTGGTACTCCGCCTCGACGGCGTTCTTCTCCCGGTCAACGTACACGGCGTCGAAATTCGGGGAGATAAAGAACTGGGCGAAGCGATCCAGGGCCTCGTCGAGGTGTCCGGCATCGATATCGAAGAAATAATTGGTGTGCTCAAAGCTGGTGTAGGCATTGCGCGACCCACCGTGTTCGGTGATGTAGCGCTCGTACTCCGCCGCATCGGGATACTTTTCCGTGCCCAGGAACAGCATGTGCTCCAGGAAGTGCGCCAGGCCCTCGCGACCGCGCGGGTTGTCGCCACTGCCCACCATGACATCGAGCGAGGCGGCCGCCTTGCGCGTGTCGGGATCGGACACCAGCAGAGCCTGCAGGCCGTTATCCAGCGTCACCAGGCGATAGGCGTAGTCATCGTTGGGACTCTGCACGGGGCTGGTGACCGACTCGACAGGGTCTGCGGCCAGGGAGGACGCTGCCGCAACGGCGGTGACGGCAAGGGCAAACACATAACGCAACCAGGCGCCGGGCAGGCGCACGGATGGATCAGACATCGTTTTACTCTCCGGTTGAAACGTTGACGTCGGCGGGCGCGTCGTCGAGGCGCGTCGGCCAGGCGTTGATCACGGCCTTTATCAGGGTGGCAAGGGGAATGGCAAAAAACACGCCCCACAGCCCCCAGATGCCACCGAAAAACAGTACGGCAACAATGATCGCGACAGGGTGAAGGTTAACAGCTTCTGAAAACAACAGAGGCACCAGCACATTGCCGTCGAGGATCTGTATCACCATGTAGACCGCGAGAACGTAATAAAATTCGCTGGACAGCCCCCACTGGAACAGTGCCACGGCGAGGATGGGAATAGTCACCAGCAGCGCCCCGATGTAGGGAATAATCACGGAGAGCCCTACCATCAACGCCAGCAAGGCCGCATAGGCCAGATTCAACCAGGTAAACGACACATAGGTGACGGCGCCGACGATGATGACCTCCACCACCTTTCCCCGGGCATAGTTGGCGAACTGCTGGTTCATCTCCTCCCAGATGCGCGTCAGCAGGGGCCGTCTGGACGGCAGAAAGCTGCTCACCCAGCGCATCACCTGCTGCCGGTCCTTGAGAAAGAAGAACACCATGATGGGGATCAGCACCAGGTAGATCACCACCGTAAGGAAGCCGGGAATGCCCGCCAGCGTGCGCGTGACCAGACGCTGGCCGTAGGTAGCGATCTCGACCTGAGCCGCGGCAACCACCTGGTTGATCTGCTCCTGATTGAACAGCTCGGGATACTTGCTGGGGAGAACCGCGAGCATCTGCCGCCCACCTTCCAGCATGCGCGGCAGTTCGCCGGCCAGGGCCACCAGCTGGCGCCACACCAGCGGCAACAGACCGAGCAGAACCCCGAAAAAGGCGCCGACGAATACCGCGAAAGAGAGCGTGAAGCCCAGCCACTGCGGCAGGCCGAGCCGGGTCATGAGGTTGGCCACGCCCTGCACGAGGTAGGCCAGAACGATGGCCGCAAACAGTGGCGCGAGAATGTCGCCGACGGTAGCAAGCAACACCAGGGCGACAATAAGCAGCACGAGCAGCAGGATGGACTCCTCCTCCTGCAGGTAGCGACGGTACCACTTGTTGAACACTTCAAGCATGTCTGGATAATCCCCAGGCTCGACCCGCGAGCGATGACAAAACGGCTATGACTTGCGCAGGAGCAAGGTGTAGACATCTCCGTCCTGCTCGCTGGCCAGCAAGGCGTGCCCACTTTGCTCGCTGAAAACGGCAAAGTCACGTGCAGAGCCGGCATCTGTCGACAGCACCCTGAGCACCTCGCCGGACTGCATGCCGTTGAGGGCCCGCTTCGCCTTCAGCAGCGGCATGGGGCAGCGCAGGCCCTTTGCGTCCACTTCTGTGTCGGCCGTTTCCGTCATTGCTGCGTATCCTCAGGGACTGTTTGGATTGCTGGCTGCACCGGCTCTACCCGCAGAATCGGAGGTCGCAACCGGGGATTCAAGGACAGATACAACCGCTATTTGCGTTACCATAGAATACGTCAACACACACGGACAGACCAACGAGCAAGACGTGTTTTCATTGCCATATAACAAGCTGCAGCGAAAGATCGGCCGGCCGGTAGCGACGGTTCTCCTGTGTTTTGCACTTGCCGCGCCGGCGCACACCTATCAGGAGCTGAAGCTGCCAAACCTTGGCGAAGCCAGCACCAGCCTGTTCTCTGCGGAATACGAGTACCAGCTTGGCCGGGCCTGGCTGCAGATTTTTCGTGGCCAGGTGCCCCTGGTCAATGACCCTCTGCTGTTCAGCTACCTCGAGGATCTGGTTTTCCGGCTGGTCAATCACAGCGAGCTGCAGGACCGGCGCGTCGATATCGTGGTCGTTGACAACCCCACCATCAATGCCTTCGCGGTGCCAGGTGGCGTCATCGGCATTCACAACGGGCTGCTGATGCACGCCCAGTCCGAGGACGAACTGGCAACCGTTATTGCCCACGAGATTGCCCACCTGAGCCAACGCCATTTCTCCCGGCGAGTGGAGTTTCAAAAGCAGCAACAGCCACTGACCCTCACCTCGATGCTGGCAGGCTTCGTGCTTATGGCCACGGTCGGGGGCGACGTTGGCATGGCCGCCCTGTCCGCGGCACAGGCGGCAGCCCAGGACTCCGCCCTTCGCTACAGCCGCAGCAACGAGGCAGAAGCCGACCGCATCGGCATGCAGACCCTGGTCAAGGCCGGGATGGACCCGCATGCCGCGCCGAGCATGTTTGAACGCATGCTGCAGATTTCCCGCTACTCCATTGGCAACCGCGTACCGGAGTTCCTGCGCACGCACCCGCTGTCGGAGAACCGCATTGCCGATACCCGCAATCGCGCCCGGCAATATCCCAAACGCATTCAACAGGTCGACCTTACCTACCAGCTGATGCGCGCAAGGGTGGTGAACCAGCTCTCCGACACGCCGGAACAGGCCATTGCCAGGTTCCGCACCGACCTGGAGGGTTCACCGCGCTCTCCCGAGGCCTCGCGCTATGGCCTGGTGGTGGCACTCACCAATGCCGGTCGCACCGATGAAGCCGCCCTGATGCTGGATTCCCTGTGGTCGCGGGATCGCGATCGGCTGGAGTACATCCTTGCCGACAGTGAAATCGATATTGCCCGCAATGCCCCGGAACAGGCGGCGGAAAAACTCAAACGCCACCTGCTCAACTCCCCCGGCAACCATGCGCTGGTCATGACCTATGCCAGGGCGCTGATGAGTGCCGGCGAACCCCATGTGGCGGAAGAAGTGCTTGTCGAACAGTCAAGACGCCGCGGCAATGACCCGCACCTGTGGTATCTGCTTGCGGAAGTTCAGGGCCTTGCCGGGAACATTACGGGCCTGCATCAGTCCCGTGCCGAGTATTTCATTCTCAACGGTATTCTCGATGAGGCCGAAAAACAGCTGCGCTACGCGCTGCGCACCGCGGACGACAATTACACGGTGAGCGCCAGGATCAACCAGCGGCTGCGCGACGTGGCGGATATGCGGGAACGCCTCGACTCCTGATTCCGTATACCGTACCCCCGGCGAGTCAGACGCCAGCGCCCCGAATTCAGTAGCGATTGCCCGCGGCAAAATCCAGCATCCGTCGCAGCGGGCGCATTGCTTTCTCTGCAATCACGGGGTCGACAGCGATCTCGTTATCGCTGCGCTCGAATACCGTCGCCAGGTTCTCCAGCGCGTTCATCGCCATCCAGGGGCAGTGGGCGCAGCTGCGGCAGGTCGCGCCCTTGCCACCGGTGGGGGCAATAATGAACTCTTTGTCCGGCGCCTGCTGCTGCAGTTTGTAGAAAATCCCCTGGTCCGTAGCGATGATGAACCGCGGGTTGTCCATTTCCCGCGCCGCATTGATGATCTGCGTAGTAGAACCGACGACGTCTGCCTGTTCGATAACGGCAGCGGGTGACTCGGGATGCACCAGTACCGCGGCGTCGGGGTAGACCTTCTTCATGTCCGCCAGACCGCGCGCCTTGAATTCCTCGTGTACGATGCAGGCACCTTCCCACATGACCATGTCGGCCCCGCTTTCGCGCTGCACATACGCGCCCAGATGACGATCGGGGGCCC
This sequence comes from Chromatocurvus halotolerans, assembly GCF_004340525.1. Taxonomy (GTDB): domain Bacteria; phylum Pseudomonadota; class Gammaproteobacteria; order Pseudomonadales; family Halieaceae; genus Chromatocurvus; species Chromatocurvus halotolerans. The sequence continues at coordinate 92,728 of NZ_SLWX01000011.1, forward strand.
ACAGAATCTTGCGACCGCGATCCGACAGGTACTCGGCAACCTGAAGCGCAATGCTGGACGTCACCACCCAGTCGGCCCGCGCCTTCACCGCTGCCGAGGTGTTGGCGTAGACCACGACTTCCCGATCCGGATGCGCATCGCAAAACGCGGCAAACTCGTCTGCAGGGCACCCGATATCCAGCGAACAGGTGGCTTCAAGCGTCGGCATCAGGACCCGTTTCTCTGGCGTGAGTATCTTTGCTGTCTCACCCATGAAGCGAACGCCGGCCACGATCAGTGTCTGTGCCGGGTGGTCGTGGCCGAACCGCGCCATCTCCAGGGAGTCGGCAACACATCCGCCGGTCTCCTCCGCCAGCGCCTGAATTTGCGGTGAGGTGTAGTAGTGCGCCACAATCACCGCATTGTGCTGCTTCAACAGACCCGAGATACGCTCCTTGAGTGCCCGCTCCTGCTCGGGTGACAGCGCTTGCCGCTCTGCCGCATCCAGATGCCGCTGCACGTCAAGGCGAATCGTTTCCAGTTTTTCCGTTGCCAGGCTCATGGTCAATTGCCAAACACTCTTGTGGTCGGGGTGCGCGATTTTAACACAAGCCAATGCCGCCCCCAATCTGCAGTAGATTCAACGTACTAGGCACATTGGGGCAACAGTGTTAGCCTTTCGACTTCGCCAAGGTTAACCACTGCGGGTCTCATGCAAACAGCTCCAAGCGCTGCCGACCAACACCCCAAGGTGCTCGTCAGTGATGACGACATGAATGTCAGGTTGTTGACACGGCAATGCCTCGAAGCGGAAGGCATGATAGTGGTCGAGGCCGCGGACGGTCACCAGGCTCTCGAGCTCTTCATTCGCGAGCGCCCTGACCTCGTGTTCCTCGACGTGGAAATGCCCGGCATGACGGGCCTTGAGGTCTGTCGTCGAATACGCGGGATGCCGCAGGGCGCAAACCTTCCTATCATGATCGTGACCGGATCAGACGACCGCAAATCCATCGATGAAGGATTCGAGGCCGGCGCCACGCAGTACAAGACCAAGCCGGTGAACTGGTCTCTCCTTGGCCGCGACGTTCAATACATGCTGCGCGCCAGCAATGCCTTCAACAGCCTGAAGCGGCAGGAAGACCGACTGCGCTATCTCGCCTACTACGACCCCCTGACCAATCTGCCAAACCGCCGAAGCTTCAACGAACAGCTCAACCGGATACTCAAGCGTGCCCAACGTACCGAGACATCGGCGGCGCTGCTCTTCATAGACCTGGACAATTTCAAGCGCATCAATGACTCCATCGGCCATGGCCGCGGCGACCGACTGCTGGTCGAGATTGCCAAGCGTCTGTCAAACGAGCTGCGCGAAGACGATGCCATCAACTATTTTTCCGATCCTGTTGGCGGCGATATCGAGCCGTCGGATGGCAATACCGAGATTGCTCGCCTTGGCGGTGATGAATTCACGGTGGTGCTGTCCGACGTCAGAGACCTCCGTGACGTAGAGGTGGTTGCGGGACGAATCATTGCCAGCCTCTCCGAACCGATTGCCCTGCACTCGCACAATCCCGTTGTCACACCGAGTATCGGCATCGCCCTCTACCCGCAGGACGGCACCGACGCCGACAGCCTGGTGCGCAACGCTGACACCGCCATGTACGCCGCAAAAGCTGACGGACGCTCCTGCTTCCGCTTTTACAACGAGGAGATGAATGCGCGCTCGGTCGAACAGCTGAAGCTGGAAGAAGACCTGCGCGAGGCCATGAGGCAGAACCAGCTTGAGCTGCGCTACCAGCCCCAGGTAGACGCGAGAACCGGTGCGGTGGTCAGCCTGGAGGCGCTGGTGCGCTGGAAGCACCCCAGGCGTGGCATGATTTCTCCCGGCGATTTTATTCCCGTTGCCGAGCGCACCGGGCAGATTATCGAGCTGGGCGAGTGGGTAATGTCCGAGGTGGCGCGTCACTGCACCTACTGGGACACGCTCGGCCTTGATCACTTCCGGGTCTGTGTCAATATCTCCCCGCTACAGTTCAACCAACCCGAGCTCACGCGCACCATTCGCGACTTTCTGGATCGCTCCGGGCTGGATCCGCGGCGTATAGAGCTGGAACTTACCGAAAGCGCTATCATGACGGACGCCCGCGCAAATATCGAAAAACTCAAAGAGCTGGCAGCACTGGGCCTGGATCTTGCGGTAGACGACTTCGGCACCGGATACTCATCCCTGAGCTACCTGAAGCGGTTCCCGATAACCACCCTCAAGATTGACCAGAGCTTTGTCGCCGACATGTCCAGCGCGGATGGGGTTGCCATTGTTGATGCCATTATTGTGCTTGCGAAAACTCTGAACCTTCGATCGATCGCGGAAGGCATTGAAACCCAGGAGCAGTTGCGCCACCTGGTGCAGAACAAGTGCGACCTGCTTCAGGGGTACTACTTTGCCCGACCGCTATACCCTGAGGACGTGCCCGAGGCACTGCGGCGCAACTACTCCAGTGATATTACCGAAGCGTTGATGGATCTGACCTGACGACTCATGGCGCACCATCTGATTCCGCTCTGCCTGCTGCTGAGCCTGACCCTGCTGCATTCACACGGCACGACGGCTGACACCGCCGACCCCGAGACATTTCGCGTGATGCTGCAAGCTGACTCCGAAGACGCCTATCGACAGATCATTCGGGAAGTCGAAGCCGTTAATGCCGAAGTCAGTCACAGATTGCCCATCATAAATGCCGTGGGTGCGCGGGTTTCGGTCAGCCAGCTGAAAAGCATCACCGACTCACCGGCTATCGCCCGATTGATTGACGACCTCGATACCGCCTCGCCGGAACCCGAACCTCCCGAAGAGCTGAATGCGTGTGGCGCTGCCGCATCGCTGGAGCTGCGTTACCGGGAATCGGCGGCGCACTGGCAGCTCTACAACAAGGGTGATAACGACATCCAGTTGCTTGATCTGTCCGTGACAGCGCCCGACGCACTGGGTGATTTGGTAAGCATACTCTGGTCCGGCGAGCCCATGCCACTTCAGGAAAATACGTCTGCAGAGGACGTCCGTCGAAATACCCTTGTTCCTGCAGTACCGCAGCGCATCGCGCGTCAAGACAATATTGAACTCTCGCTGGTATTCGACAGCCCCGTCGATGCAGTGGCGCATCCACAGCGCGATTTCACCCTCGAAGCGCGCTTTGGGGAAGACTGCTCCGTTGAGTTGATCCCCGGCTATGCAGACAACAGCGCCGACACCTACTACCCCACCGTGACCGGCGCAGACCTGCTGCACCGACACGGGATCACGGGAGAAGGCGTTACTGTGGCCGTTCTCGATTCCGGACTGTGGGAGACCGAGCGCATTACTCGCAACACCCGGGGGAGCATGAGAGTCCTTGCCCGGTATGATGCGGTGACCGACCGTGCCGGCCAGTCCTTCGACGAAAGCGGCCATGGCACCCACATGACCAGCATCATTGCGCAAAGCGGCGAGGCAAAGACGGCCGGCGGGGGCAGCTTCCGCGGCATTGCGCCGGATGTCGGCCTGATCAGCGTAAAGGCGTTCGAAGCCAACGGTCAGGGAGACTTTCTGAACATTATCCGAGGGCTTCAGTGGGTGCTGGACAACCGGGACCAATACGATATCCGGGTTCTCAACCTGTCCTTCGCTGCCCGCCCACGCTGGCCTTACTGGCTCGACCCGATCAACCAGGCAGTAATGCGCCTGTGGCAAGCAGGCGTTGTTGTGGTTGCCGCGGCAGGCAACGAAGGCCCTGGCAGCATGACCGTCGGCTCGCCCGGTAATCTGCCCTACGTTATCACCGTCGGCAGCGTCACCGATTCCTGGACAACCGATACAGAGAACGACGACTACATACCCGATTTTTCCTCACGCGGCCCGACACCAAGCGGCCATATAAAACCCGACATTGTTGCACCGGGCGGGCACATGTCCGGATTGACGCGACCGGGATCCACGCTTCACACCGAGTTTCCAGAGTACCGGCTATCAACCGGGGACTTCGTCATGACGGGCACATCGCAATCCACCGCCGTCGTCTCCGGTCTCGTCGCCCTGCTACTACAGCTCGACGCCACGCTATCGCCAGACGACGTGAAATGTATGATTACGAGCAGCGCCAACCCCGCCATCAATGCTGATGGCAAGCTGAGTTACAGCCCATTCCAGCAGGGCTCGGGCTACGTCAACATTCACCGCGCGATCACGCTGGGCGATACCGGCTGCGGGAACGCGGGTATGGATATCGGTAAAGACATTGCTCGCGTGGATTTCTTTCATGGCCCCGCGATTCTCGAGGATATTGAAAACCCCACGCTGCCGGACCTTGAGATGATCTACGACGGCAGCGCCCCGGAAAAAGGTCTGAGCGAAAACAGACGATGGGGTGTCAAAGCCCACGTGGAACGCCTGGAAAGCAGCCGTCACGAAAAACCTACGAACTCGCTGATGCCCGACTGGAAAAGAATCTACCAGATCGAAAAATCTACCATAGAACAATTGCGCTACCGCGACTGACCAACGCCTGGCGACCGACACACCCACGTTTCAGTTCATCCTTCCGTTCGCTGGATAACTTTATACCCCAATGGGGGTATGGTCTGGTCTGTAGTCATCATCTTTGTCCATCTATCTTCTATTGCAGTTTCCCGGCACGCGGGGACGAGAAACTCAATGCGTCAGCAAACTGCTGAAGTTTGGGTGACTTCCAAATTTTCAATGACGAAGGTGGCGTGGGAATATGAATGCATCGAAGCATGGGATAGCTGCAGCAGCAATTGTTTTGGTTTTTTTGGGAACGTCGTCCGTTGCGATTTCAGGAAATACGACTGGACAAGACAAACTGCGGACAGCACTTGCGAAAGAACAGCTCTACGGTGCGCACACAGCAACAAATTATGGCTATAAGTGGGGCAAAAACACGCAGCGCACCTCTAAGGAGAGCTGGACTGCTCTTAGCAACGAAAACATTTCAAAGAATGCTTATGGCTGGGATAAAAACTTCAGGGTTTCAACAGCGACACCTTTCAACTACATGGCGACAAGTAACGCTGAATTAAACACAAGCGCGAATCACACCGGATACAAATGGGGCATTCGCTCCAACTCCGACCAGGCTGGATACAAGTGGGGGATCCGCTCTAACGCTGACCAAGCCGGATACAAGTGGGGCATTCGCTCGAACGCCGACCAAGCCGGATACAAGTGGGGGATCCGCTCCAACGCTGACCAGGCTGGATACAAGTGGGGCATTCGCTCCAACGCCGACCAAGCCGGATACAAGTGGGGCATTCGCTCCAACGCTGACCAGGCTGGATACAAGTGGGGCATTCGCTCCAACGCTGACCAGGCTGGATACAAGTGGGGCATTCGCTCCAACGCCGACCAAGCCGGATACAAGTGGGGCATTCGCTCCAACGCCGACCAAGCCGGATACAAGTGGGGCATCCGCTCTAACGCTGACCAAGCCGGATACAAGTGGGGCATTCGATAAAACAGTGCAAACTCACTCGATGCCGCTAAACATCTAAAGAGTTGCCGAGCACACCTGTTAGGGCCAGAGGACAAAAGTCCTGGCCCTAACTCAATTCCATTTTTTCCTGTTAACATGCTTCATGATTGCGTCCTCGGAGCCGTACATGAAGGCTTTTATAAAGCTTCTCCTCTTAGGCTGGTGTCTACAATTTTCAGAGATTTCTCACGGGGAAGTTGACTTTAACTTCAAACTCGCAGAGTTTTCCTCACGGTTATCTCAGAGCTCCATAACTGCAATCACCCAGTCAAAATCTGGAGAACTGTGGGTCGCTACGCAAGAAGGTCTAAATAAATATAACGGTCACGATGTAAAAACTTACCGCAGCTCCCTAAGCGACGATAGATCGTTATCTTCTGATGTAGTGACGGCCATATCGGAGACCTCTGATGGCACGCTTTGGATTGCAACCTTGAGCGGCGGCTTAAATAGATACAACCCCGCAACTGATGATTTCGAGGCCTTGTTTGGAACACGCGCATCAGCGAATGCCCCCCTTTCTGACAACATCTATACTCTATATGCAGATACATCAGGAAACTTATGGTTAGGTTACGAGGGTGCGTTTAGCAAATTCAACCCTCGAACGGGAAAGTTCATACATTTTCTAGATCAGACGATAGGCTCACCACTTGGGCTGGTAACAAGCTTCGCTGAAGTCCACGATGCAATTTTCGTATCGGCGACCGAAAGTGGAATTCTCAAATTAGACCGCTCTGACTCTATTGTTGATCGGTATTCAGACATTGAGATTTTCATATCGACAAACAGAGCGCAGATCACAAAAATAAAACCCACAGAAACCGGAGATTTGTGGGTCGCATCGATAAATGCGGGTATCGCGAATTTCGATATTTCAAACGGAAGCGTAAAGAACCGCAGCCTTTCCGACAAAATCAATAAATCTTTAGGCTCAGAAACTGTTTACGATATCTTCGTCGACGGGACAGGAAATATTTGGTTCGGAGGCAATAGCGGTCTGGTCATTTACTCTCCAGCTAGTGATGAGGTTCACCAATACGGGACAAATAACTCAGCAATACCAGCCGATAGAATCACTTCTATATATCAAAGTTCGGATCAGACTTACTGGATTGGAACTTATTATGGGCTTAGCAAGGCTCGTGAAACCTCGATAGAAAAACACACCCCAGAAAATTCGTCTCTATCAAACGCATCGGTCAATGCTTTTGCTTTCACTGATGATGGCACAACTTGGGTCGGCACAGATGATGGCTTGAATCGCAGAGAGAAAGGCAGCAGAAAATTTAGCTGGATAAATACATTTACTACACCTCGGCTCACCGACGATGCGGTCATGTCTTTGCTCGCCACGAAAGAATCACTATGGATTGGTACTTTCTCCGGCGGGGCTAATAGACTCGATCTAGAAACCATGGAGATCGAAGTTTTTAAATTTGATCCCTCAGATCCGAGTTCTATTGGGGCTAACGGTGTCACATCATTTTTAATCACAAAAGAAGGCGAGCTAATAATTGGCACTTATGAGGGTGGGCTAAGTATTTTAGAGAAAGGCTCAAGCCGATTTAAAAGATTTAACACGCGAAGCGACCAGGATTCACCTTTAAGCAACGACAATGTTCTGGCGCTATATCAAGACTCACTCGGATACATTTGGATAGGAACTGAGAACGGATTGAATTATTTCGATCCAAAAAAAGAGGTTTTTGAGCATTTTTACAACGAAAGAGGCAAGAAAAACACATTATCTAGCAACATGATTTGGTCCTTTCACGAAGATAAAGAAGGAACCTTATGGATCGGGACCAATGGTGGTGGACTAAATCAATGGAGATTAGAGGATCGCCGAGCATTGAGGCCAGAGTTCACACATTTCTCAGAGAACACAACTCTGCCCAGTAACAGCATTTTCGGGATTGAGGGTGGAACCAACCATGATCTTTGGCTGAGTCATAATCGAGGAGTCACAAAGATTTCAACTGATGGCACACGTATCCAGAACTTTCGGGAAATCGATGGACTACAGGACACAGAGTTTAATATGGGCGCGTCAGCAACATCGCCTACTGGTGAAATTTTTTTTGGAGGACACCTAGGGTTCAATATTATCGATCCTTCTAAATTTGGTCAGGAAAGCACTCCTCCAATTGTGGGGATTTCCGAGATTACGGTAATGAATAACCGCATAAATCTGCCACACCCAGCAAACCAATTAACTGAACTCAAATTAAATCATGAAGATAAAATGTTCAGCGTTGAATTTTTCGCAGCTGAGTATGCGTCACCTGAAAACCTACAGTATGCATACAAACTCTCAGGAATATCTCCTGATTGGGTTATATCAAAGGATGCAAGGAAAGCGTCTTTCACCACTCTTCCTGCGGGAGAGTATAAGTTGAAGCTGGCGGCCGCAAATTCAGCTGGGTTGTGGAATTGGGACGCGCGTGAACTCAAGATAATTGTTTCTCCGCCTTTCTGGCTCAGCACTACCGCGTATTGGATATATTTAGTATCAGCATTGTTATTTATAATCTACGCTTTGCGCTGGGTAAGACAAAGGGAACAGAGAGCAGAAAAAAACAGGCAAGAACTTGAAGCTAAAGTAAGGGAGAGAACGCGTGAACTTGAGATCGCAAAAAAAATAGCCGAATCGGCGAACGAAGCAAAATCTCAATTTCTCGCCACAGTAAGTCACGAAATCAGGACGCCAATGCATGGAATCATCGGCATGTCTGACTTGCTTCTGACAACCAACCTCTCTCCAGCACAGCGTCGATTCGCATCAACGGTAAGAACAAGTGGTCTATCGCTATTAAAGCTGATTAATAATATTTTAGATTTATCTAAGCTGGAAGCCTCAAAGATAGAGGTCGAAAGCGTCGGGTTAGACATAAACAGGATAGTTGATGAAGTTTGCTATCTACAATCAGAGCCAGCTTCAAAAAAAGGTCTAAGGCTGATAAACATCCTTGACCCAAGTATCAAATGGGCCGTGATGGGGGACCCGACAAAGCTTAGCCATATACTAACAAACTTACTTGGCAATGCGATCAAGTTCACCGAGGACGGCAAAATAACTGTAAGAGTATCAGTCAAAAACCACCGAAGTGAAAATGGCTCTGACAATCCTACTATTGAGATTTCGGTTAAGGACGAAGGCATTGGCATCAAGCCTGAATCCCGCGAGAGAATATTTGATTCCTTTACCCAAGCCGATCCGAGCACAACACGTAAATTTGGTGGTACCGGACTGGGACTGACCATATGTAAACAGTATGTAGATTTAATGGGAGGCGAGTTGCAACTTTTTTCAGAAGTGGGGGTTGGAACAAGTGTCGTTGCTCGAATCCCTACAACCTATGGGCACGAACTATCAAACACATATCAAGCGAATTCCTTAAAAATATTTTTAGTTCCGAATTCTGACATCGACGTATCAGAAATGATTATTAGCCACTTGAGAGTAATAGGCATACCGGAATCAAATATAAAAATTGTTGACGAATCTAAGGTTCGAACAGAATGTGGAGAAAACTCAATCGCCTTCATAAGGCTCGACTTAAACTCAATCTCTGGCGGCGAATTTATTGAAGAAAAAACACCTCAAGGGAAAATATTTTTTAGCTTTTCCTCACTTGATTTGGCCAGAATCTCTGAGATAGCTCATCCACTACTTAGTTTGCCTATATCTCCAAATAATTTAATAGAATGCATTCAGTTGGCGGAGCACGACGAAAAACTCTCGGAAGCAAACAGAGGGAGCACAAGCGACATTACACCAACAAGAACGATCAAAGTTTTGGTTGCCGAGGATATTGAGGTAAATCAACTGATCATAGGAGAGATGCTTGTCGCTCTTCATTACACTTTCGATATGGCCAAGAACGGGGAAGAAGCCGTAAAAATGTATAGGACTGGCAACTACGGACTTATTTTCATGGATTGCCAAATGCCAATTAAGGATGGTCATCAAGCAACTATTGAAATAAGAAGTTTTGAAGAGTTTGCCAATAAGCCCAGAGTGCCCATTATTGCTCTAACAGCTGGAAGCTCTGACTCAGAACGCATCAATTGTCTTGAAAGCGGGATGGATAATGTTCTCGAGAAGCCGTTTACCAGATCAGAAATCGAACAAACTATTTCAACCTACCTTTCTCAAACCACTCTTTCCCTTGCGAAAAACTCCCGACAATCTGAAGATGAGATACTGCCCAATACACAAGATATTCTAGATAAGTCAGTTATTGACGGATTATTCGAAATCCAAGCGCAAACTGGCAATGATATCGTTATCAAGGTTTTTGATGGATACAAAACGCAAATGACGGACGCCATCAATGAACTCAAAGTACTTTCGCATGAAGGTGGTGCTCAGGGCGCGAAATCTTTGGCACACGGAATCAAGTCCATGAGCGCGAATGTAGGCGCGGCAATGGTCAGAGAAGATGCAGCCAGGCTGGAAGAGGTTCTGAACAGCGGCAACTTGGACAACTTTATCATCGTTTGCGATTCTCTTGAAAAAAACTACCAGCTTTTCGTCAGCACATTTGAGCGTAACTTTTTCGATAGAGAAGTAGGCGGGATTTGAATAGAAACCAAATTACCATTACCAAAACATGACTCTCTTTCGCTTCCCATGGGCTATCTTAGGTTTCTTGGTACATGGTTGCGGATATGCCGCGGAAATGGCATCTGTAGATTCAGTTCGAGAATCTTTAAGGCCTCGGAAATTCATATCATTCACTCCGGACCCATTAAGAATTCTTAATGGAAATACCATAACTAACGTCTTGGTCAGAGCAGATAAAGACTTTTGGATATCTTCTTCTGATGAGGTTTTTCAATTCGACGGTAATGACGTCAATACGTTTCCCGTCATCGGCCTACCTGAACCAAAGTATCCAGAAAGCCAATTTGAAGCAATAATCGAAAACTCCAATTCTGAGTTATTTCTAATTTCCTTTACTGGCATCATTTATAAATATTCAAAGAAGGAAAAAGCCTTCACTCGCATCACTCCCAGATCGCCAGTCAACAAGGATGGCATTGAAGTAATGTCATCATACATAGACGACGAGGATATGATTTGGATTGGCTACAGCGACGGGTCAATTTCAAGATTTGACACCCGATTAAAAACATTGAGCAAAATGGATATAAAATTGAGCGCGCCCATAATCTCCATTTTGGGTGGCCACAGAGGCGTCCACTTCGTAGATGATTCCGGCAGCATCATAATCTCCCCTAAACCAATAGATGGCCGGGGGTTGAATTATTTTACCTGTGGCAAAGCTCTTTCTCCGTTTAGCGCGGGATTTATTGGTCGTGCCGGTGAGATTTTCCTAGGTACTAAAGGTGACGGAGTTTGGAAGGCTGAGTTGGCTAATGAAAAATGCACGTTGGAGAAAGCGTTCGCCAAGAAGGACGAAAAAATAGGGACAGCGACAATTCATGATATATCTTCAGCTTGGAATCACAGAGATGATCTCATGCTTATTTCTTCTGATTCGGGACTATTCATAACCAACAAGGACGAAGTTTTAGCAATTTTTGACAGAAGTAATTCTAATATTGGCACAAACGAAATACTTACAGCACGAGGTGTCGGAGACGCAGGCATCTTAGCCGGCACGTACACTGGCTTGAAAGTGTTGAAAAAAACAAACGTCGAGGTGATAACAGACTTTGCAGGCAACAATAGTCCTTCGGTAGTCGCTACGACGACGTCGCCGCAGTTAGGAACATATATTGCTGACTACAGCCATGTTTACAAATTATCTCAAGGCACAAGGGAAGTTTCTATTCAAGAGGTAATTCTCTCGACTCGTTCAGCACGCGGAATCATGTCACTTGAAGCCAATCACGAAAACCTATGGATTGGTTTTAGAAATGGTCATTTATTGAGGTACACACCTTCAAGCGGCGAAGTGGCAACCTATTCTACTGACTTTAAAAAAAGACGCATGCCACCAATTAGCGCTATTTATGCTGCCAAGGATGGCGTGATTTACATTGGCACTTTTGGAGGCGGTGTCTATAGCCTGAGTAATAATCTGATAAAACCACTCTCATCCGAAAATACACTATCGAAAGACAAGATACTGCAAATCACCCGGTTCAGAGGCATAGGTATAGTCGCATTTACTGAAAGAGGGACTCAACTTATCGATATCGATGGTGAAGAAGAAACTGTCTCTCGAAAAAGATTGTCGATGTTAAGTGATTTACCGATTTGGTCTTCGGATGAGAGCCAAACATCGCGATGGTTAGTGACACCGAAACACGGTGTTTACCTGCAAACGCGTAATGAGCTTGGCGAATTCAGTTCACCAGCGCAAGTCGTACCTGAAGAACTATTAAAGCGGCTCGTCATTTACGCTGCTCTCGTGGATCGCGACGATATTGCTTACATATCATCTAATCGAGGCATCTTCAAAAGATTGAGAGACGGGACTTTCCATAAGGTTCTTAAAGGATCAATTTCCAACTCGGTTACATTTGATTTCGGAGCAAGCGGAGTCGATGAAAAAGATAATATTCTCTTTGGTGGTACAGGAGGTTTAGTGCGAATTGGCTACCAAGAAGGCTCAAGGGGTCCTGATAATCAAGCCTTAAGGTACACGAAGACGCTTGTTAACGGAGTAGCACGTCAAATCGCAGATTCTGATTTCGAAGGTCTTCACCTCATCATTGAATATCCCGTTAAAGTGTTATCGTTTCATTACTCTATGATTGATTTCACGGCAACCGATGACTTCAAATACCGCTACAAACTATCCCCGTTTGACCCAGATTACATAGATGGCGGAAATGACGGATCGGCAACATACACAAACATTCCACCTGGTGACTATGTTTTCCACGTGCAGGGGGCGAATTCAGCGGGGGTGTGGAATACCGATGGAATAGCCATGAGCGTGAGGGTTCTGCCACCTCTCTGGCGCACATGGTGGGCTTACTGCATTTATGCGATGAGTCTGGCGGCCGCTATACTTCTGGTCAAGAAATGGTACGACACGAACGTCCTGAGGATACAGGCAGACGAAATTGCGAGAGAAAGAACGATTGCAGCGGACTCGGCACTTGACGAGATGCAAGAGCAATTGGAGGCGCAGGATTCGCTCGTACGTAATATCAGGGAAAGAAACATCGCCACATTTGATACCGTGGCCAAGATTATTCAGCACCGTTCCGACTATGTCCCAGATGAGTTGTCTGCGGAAATCATGCGCGGCTCTTGCACGCATGTTCATGCCCTCGCGCTTCTTGAGCGTTCCCTCAAATATTATAACGATAGCCTTTTCGCAGACCTTCACGCATTTACGGCGGACTGCTTATCCGACTTGTCGGTAGCGCATGAGCACTCAGGCAGCGTAACCACGATCAATGAGGTGACTTCCGAGTTGATATCTGCAGAAAACGCAACGCTCATAGGCATCTTGATCCACGAATTGCTCAGTAACGCCTTTCAACACGCATTTCCTGAGAACTCCCATGCACGGTATCTTCGTGTTGTCATGTCTTATGAAGATGCGTCCGCCGACGGCTCCGTGAAGGTCCGCCTGAAGGTGCAGGATAGCGGATCAGGCATTCCAGAAGGAATTATCAGCGAGCTGCCTGGACTCAGTCTGGTACGGCAGGTCGTCGATCACTACCGTGGCGTCATGGAAGTCGCCTCTTCGAATGGCACTGTAATAACAATCACCTGCGTATTCCGGACCAACGTGACCACTCATTCCGTTTCATCGTGACCGCCTGTTCCGGGTGATCGTGACCGCCCATTCCGTTTTATCGTGACCGA
>NZ_SLWX01000012.1 GCF_004340525.1 Chromatocurvus halotolerans
TCCTTCGAATACTTCTTTCTCGTGTTCATGTTGTACCGCCTCCAGTTCAGGATATTATCCTTAACTGGGTTGGTCACATCCATTGGACCACTTCATCTTACCTCAGTCACTGGTCTCGGCAATAAACACCAGCACATTGTGTGATGCCAGTCATGCTCAGATCCGCGTGAGACTGGCGATTCCTCACGCTGCGAAGAATGCCCCTTCTGGCTGGCTTCCCTATCCATGAGCCGCCGCGCGGATGACGCCGCTACGTTTGAGTTTCCCGGGCAGTATCGCCATCGTCGTATCGTAACCCGTTACGTAGAGGTTCTGTTTCTCGGCTGATGTCAGGTGCAGGTCTACGGGGGATATGTCGCCAGTGTCGATGATGATGGTGGATAACCAGAATTTGTCATTGATGTACTCCCGCGACATGGTCGTCATGAAGGTGTGCACCAGCATCTCGAGATAGCTCCGCAGCGGCATCATCGACGCTTTTTTGGCCGTGCGATGATTATTGCTGCGAAGCTTGAACACCACCACGGGGGTGTTGCCGGCCCAGTTTCTCTGCAGCGCGTCCTCGGAAAGAATGCTGCCGTCCACTAGCAGGTGCTCACCGTATTCCTTGAAGCTGAAGAGTATGGGTACCGAGATGGAGAACCGCACGGCGAGCGAGATCGGTGTGTCCGGGTGAGTGGCTCTGGAGAAAATCACCGGCTTTCCCGTGCGAACATCCGTCGCAACAACGTAAAAATCCACATCGAGGTCAGAGAAGGTTCTCCCGGCGAGCAGGGTGTCCATCCAGCGTTGAAACGCGTCGCCATTGGAGAAGCCACCCGTGCGCAACAGGGAAAAAAGGTTCTGTGAGGAAAAGCGCGAAAACTCGGTCGCGAGGGCGATATCGTGGATTTCTTCGAGACTGTGGCCGGTAACCGCGAGTGCACCGACAATGCTGCCGCCGGACACGCCAACCAGCGTGGAGTAGTTCAGACCGAGTTCCGCGATGGCGTCCAGCACGCCGATATGCGCAGACAGCCTGCCGCCCCCGCCAGCCAGGACGGGAACAATTGTAGTGTCAGCCTCCGCGCGCTCTGCACACATCCTCTTACCGCAACCGCCGTGTATCGGTGACGCCAGTATACGCACCTGCGGCGGGTCCGGGTAACTGCAGCGACAGGCGGTCGACGTTATCGATGGGCAGGCGAGGCTCTCATGCTATCCTGCACGCTCATTAATGCTGCTCTGGAGGCCCGACGTTGCCGCTGACCGAACGCGCACCTGCAGTACCCTCGGGACTCAGTGACGAGGAGAAAGCGCGCCTCGATCGTATCTCCGATGAACTGCGTCACGGCATCGAGAGTCTCTCCGCCATTGGTCCCGCCGTGAGTATTTTCGGCAGTGCGCGTGCCGAGAATGAAAGCGCTGAATACCGGAGTGCCATGCGTCTGGGTGGTCTGCTGACGGAGGCTGGAATCTCGGTCATTACGGGCGGTGGGCCGGGCATCATGGAGGCGGGAAACCGCGGCGCCAAGGGCGGTCGCGGCAAGTCGGTGGGGCTGAACATCACCCTGCCGCGCGAGCAGCTGGCGAATTCCTATCTGGATATCGACGTCGCCTTCCGCTACTTTTTCACCCGCAAATTCATGCTCATCCGCTACGGCATCGGTTTCGCCATTTATCCGGGCGGGTTCGGCACCGCCGATGAGCTGTTTGAACTGCTCACCCTGATGCAGACGGAAAAGCTCAAGCCCTGCCCGATCGTACTGGTTGGCAGGAGCTACTGGTCAGGCCTGCACGACTGGATGACCCGCGAGATGGCGGCACACGCCTATATCGCGCCAGGAGACCTGGACTTCCTGCGTCTGGTTGCCGATGAAGACGAAGCAGCCGGGATTCTCGTCGCGCATTACCGCGCTGCCGTCAATCTCGCTTGAGCGCATTGGCGAAGGCCGATGCCATGGCGCCTTCCGGCTGACGTGCCTTGCCGGCATCACGCTGTTGCGGCCGGTGTGAGCGGCCCTTGCCCGGAGAGCGCGTCGCACTGTCACCACGCCGTCCCCGCGGGCTGCCCTCGGCATAGTCCGCGGCGCTGTCGGTGAGGCGCATGCTGAGCGCGATGCGCTTGCGTTCGGCGTCCACCTGCATCACCTTGACCTTGACGATATCCCCGGCCTTGACGACGCTGTGCGGATCCTTGACGAAGGTATCCGAGAGTGCCGAAATGTGAACGAGACCGTCCTGGTGCACGCCGACATCGACGAAGGCGCCGAAGTTGGTCACGTTCGTCACTGTCCCCTCCAGCACCATATCGGGCTGCAGGTCCTTCATCGTGTGGACGTCGTCCCGCAGCTGCGCCACCTTGAACTCGGGCCGCGGATCCCGGCCCGGCTTGTCCAGTTCCGCCAGAATATCGCGCACGGTGTAGACACCGCTGTCCTCGGTGACATAGTCCGCGGCATTCAGCGTTTTCAGAAAGCGGCTGTCGCCGATCAGGCTGCGAATGCTGCGACCGTTGCGCTCGGCAATGGCCTCGGCGAGGGGATAGGATTCCGGATGGACCGCGGAGGCATCCAGCGGGTTGTCGCCGTTGCTGACACGCAGAAACCCCGCCGCCTGCTCGAAGCTTTTTGGGCCGAAGCGCGAGACCTTGAGCAGTGCCTTGCGATTGTGAAAGCGGCCCTCGTTGTCGCGGTGCGCCACAATGTTGCCCGCAAGGCTGCTGTTGAGCCCCGCGACGCGGCTGAGAAGGGCGGCCGACGCCGTATTCACATCCACGCCGACCCCGTTGACGCAATCCTCAACCACAGTGTCGAGCTGTCGTGACAGATCAGCCTGGCTGACATCGTGCTGGTACTGGCCGACGCCGATGGACCGCGGCTCGATCTTGACCAGTTCGGCCAGCGGGTCCTGCAGGCGTCGCGCGATGGATACCGCGCCGCGGAAGGTGACATCCAGGTCTGGGAATTCGGCGGCGGCTGTGGCGGAAGCGGAGTAAACCGAGGCCCCGGCCTCGGAGACCATGACCTTGACGGCGGCAATATCCGGATTGTCTGCCAGGAACTCCGCCACGAAGGCGTCCGTTTCGCGGCTCGCCGTGCCGTTGCCGATGGCTATCAGTTCCACAGCGTGGCGTCGCGCGAAATCCGCAAGTACCGCGGCAGCCTCCCGGGTGCGCTTCTGTGGTGCCGTGGGAAAGACCGTGGCGTGATCGACCAGCTTGCCGGTGCCATCGACCACGGCGACCTTGACGCCGGTGCGCAATCCCGGATCGAGTCCGATCGTGGGGCGCATGCCCGCCGGTGCCGCCAGAAGCAGGTCCTTGAGGTTGCGTGCGAAGACGGCAATCGCCTCCTTCTCGGCCGATTCGCGCAGGGTGTTCAGCAGGTCGGTCTGCAGCATGGTGAGCAGCTTGACCCGCCAGGTCCAGCGCACGGTGGTACCCAGCCAGGTGTCGGCCGGTCTTCCCTGATCCCTGATCTGCCAGTGACTGGCAATCATGGCTTCGCAGGGGTGGGGGTCGCCGGGCTTCTCCTCGGGATCCATCACCAGCGCCAGCTGCAGGAAGCCCTCCTTGCGGCCGCGGAACATGGCCAGCGCGCGGTGTGACGGCACCTTCGCCAGTGGTTCATGATGCTCGAAATAATCGCTGAACTTGGCCGCCTCCGCTGCCTTGCCCGTCTCCACGCTGGAGCGCAGCAGCGCATTTTCCGACAGGAAGGTCCGCAGCCGCGCGAGCAGGTCCGCATTCTCGGCGAAGCGCTCCATAAGGATCTGCCTTGCGCCATCGAGTGCGGCCGCGGAGTCCTCAACGCCGGCCTCGGGGTTCAGGTAGCCGGCTGCGAGGGTCTCCGGTGCCTGTCCGGGATCCGCGAGAATGGCATCCGCCAGGGGCTCGAGGCCCGCCTCCCGTGCAATCTGGGCCTTGGTGCGCCGCTTCGGGCGGTAGGGCAGGTACAGGTCTTCCAGGCGACCCTTGGTGTCGGCGCCGAGAATCTCGCCTTTCAGTGCTTCGGTGAGCTTGCCTTGTTCGCCAATGCTGTCGAGGATGGTCTGGCGCCGCGATTCCAGCTCGGTCAGATAAAGGTAGCGCTCTTCCAGGTTGCGCAGCTGGGTGTCGTCCAGGCCGCCGGTGACTTCCTTGCGGTAGCGGGCGATGAAGGGGACGGTGGCGCCGTCGGCGAGCAGGTTCAGTGTGGCGGTAACCTGTGCCTCGCGGACGGAGAGTTCCTCGGCAATGCGGGGGGCGATACTGTTCACGGCGGTGCGGCTTCCTTGATTCAGTGCATCTGAGCAGGGCGCCCCCGCGCCGCGTTGATCAGCGTCCGATCGACTCGCGGTGGTGGGGCGCGTTGAAATCCGTGGCCGGCCCCTTGGGGACCACGCCGGTCGGATTGATCATTGTATGTGATGCGTAGTAATGCGTCTTTATATGATCGAAATTCACCGTGCCGGCGACGCCGGGAAGCTGGTAGATGTCCCGGATATAGCCAGGAATGCGGCGGTATTCCGCAAGTCGCTGTCGGTTGCACTTGAAGTGGCCGTGGTAGACGGCATCAAAGCGGATCAGCGTGGTGAAGAGGCGGAGGTCGGCTTCGGTGAGCGTGTCGCCGGCCAGGTAGCGGTGGCTGGCCAGGTGCCCGTCGATGTGATCGAGTTCGGCGAAAACCTCGTCATACGCCTCTTCATAGGCCTCCTGCGTTGTCGCGAAGCCCGCGCGGTACACGCCATTGTTGATGGCGGGGTAGATCCTGTCATTCCAGGCATCGATGCGGTCTTTCAGCGCGGCCGGGTAGTAGTCGGTGTGGTTGCCGGTGATGTCGTTGAAGGCGCTATTCAGCATGCGCAGGATATCCGCAGATTCGTTGCTGACGATGGTGTCGTGGTGCGTGTCCCACAGCACCGGAACGGTTACGCGACCGGTATAGTCAGGGGCCGCGGCGGTGTAGACCTGGTGCATGAAGTTCCGGTCGGCCAGCTGATCGCCCGTACTGCCTTCATTGCGCTTGAAGGTCCAGCCATTCTCCAGCATGAGCGGACTCACTACGGAGACGCCGATAGCGCCGGTGAGTCCCTTCAGTTCGCGCATGATCAGGGTGCGATGCGCCCAGGGGCAGGCCAATGAGACGTAAAGATGATAGCGGCCGGGCTCGGCCGCGAAGCGGTCGTCGCTGTCTGTCGAGAGCCAGTCGCGAAAACGCGCGTTCTCGCGCTGAAAGCGGCCCTCGGATTTGTCGGTGTCATACCAGACGTCCTGCCAGGTTCCGTCTACAAGCATACCCATGGTGTTTTCCTGTCGCTGTGGTTCGTGTGCGTGACGCTGCCAGTGGGTGGCGGCAGGTGGAAGACTCGGTTTCCTGCGCTAAGGCAGCGTCCATTGACCCCAGCTTATATTCGACAAATGAGGATAAAAAGCCCAAATTAACGGACTTACCTATCGATATAATCGAATTTATTCGCCGTCAAACAGGGCCTCCGCCAGCAAGGTCGACAGGCGCAGCGTCGCCGGTCCGCTGCCCGCGGTATCCGCCAGGGTGAGATACAGTGTCGATGGGCGGTACCCCCCGCGCTCGAGCGGCAGCTTGCGGAGCAGGCCGTCATCGAGCAGCTTGCTGATGCGTGTCATGGGCAGCCAGGCGAACCCCAGTCCCCGGCAGACCATGTCGATGGAGGTGCTGACATGGGTGACGGTCCAGCGCTGCTCGGCACCGAGCCAGCCGGCATCGGTGCGCCGGTGCACGGAGGAATCGCGCACCACGATCTGTCGGTGCTGCGCCAGGTCCTGCATGTTCAGGGGGCCGTGCAGCGTGTGCAGGACATGGCCCGGAGCCGCGACGGCGACAAATGTGGTGGTCAGCAGGGGCGTCCCCAGAAACCCCTGTGGCACGGTGTCCGCCACCAGCAGGTCCGCTTTGCCGGCCATCAGCGTTTCCGGTCCGCCCCAGAGAACCGTTTCAATAAGCTCGACCCTGGTATGCGGAAATTCGGCCGCCAGCGTTTCCAGGGTCGCCGCAATACGGGTCGGGGGCAGCACTTCGTCCAGCGCCACGCGAATTTCGGCCTCGATGCCCTCGGCAAGGCCGCTGGCGAGATCTTCAAGCTGGTTCGCCTGGTCGAGCAGCTGGCTGGCGCGGCGCAGCATCAGGGATCCACTCTCGGTCAGCTGCGCCTTGCGGCCGACGACCTCAAGTAATTGGAGTCCGAGCTGGTCCTGCAGCTTGTGCACCGCATGGTTGATGCTGGACTGGCTTTTGTGGGTGGCGGCAGCGGCCTGCGCAAAGCCGCCGTGTGTGACGACAGCAAGGAGCATGCGCCACTGCTCGAGGGTGGTTTTCGCCATGTCGATTGCCCGCGGCTACAGTTCGAAATATTCGAAAAAATACAGCAATATTATGCGATTTTCTTTTGATAAATACGACCTTAATCTGTGGTGGACCGTGTGGCGACAGCAGAGGCAATGAGGATGAAGGCGAGACAGGTAATCGAGGTTCAGCGAGCGAGGGCCAGCCAGGATGGAGCGGGTGTGGCCATCCAGCGTATCGCCGGCATGCGCCACAGCGGTATGGATCCGGTATTGATGATCGATGAGCTGCGGTCAGAGCAGCGCGATGATTTTGCGGCAGGCTTTCCGCCACACCCCCACCGGGGCATGCAGACGCTGACCTACATGAAGCATGGCGGCATCATCCACGAGGATAACCAGGGCAATCGCGGTGAGATCCGTGGCGGTGGGGCGCAGTGGATGTCTGCCGGCCGCGGCATTATCCATTCGGAGATGCCGACACAGGACAGCCAGGGCCTGCACGGGTTTCAGCTGTGGTTCAACCTGCCGGCGGCGGAAAAGATGCTGGCGCCGCGCTACCGGGATATTCCCGCAGCCGACCTCGCGGTGCATGACAGCAAAGGGCGTCGGGCCGTTGCCATTGCGGGCGACTGGGCGCTGGATGATGCGACGATCAGCGGTCCGCTGGTCGAGCTCGTGCCCCAGGCGGACATGCTCGACCTGACGCTGGCAGCAGGCGATCGCCTGATGGTCGACAGCGGCGCCGACCAGACCCTGATCGCCTATGTGTACGACGGCAGCCTGGCTGACCCGCGCGGTAGCATTGCGGCGCGGCACCTCGCGATCACCGGCGAGGGGGATGCGTGGGAACTGCGGGCCGGGGAGGCGGGCGTGGGGTTGCTGCTGCTGCGTGGCACGCCGCTGCGCGAGCCGGTTGCCAACTATGGCCCGTTCGTGATGAACACGCCGGCGGAAATCGAGCAGGCCTTGCGCGATTATCAGAGCGGAAATTTCGGCACCTGAACTCTGCAGGATGAAGGTGATATCCTTACGCCTTTTGAGCGTAAGGGGAAGCCAGATGCATCGAGGGGCGTTAATGCTTGCTGTGGCCACGCTGTTCGCCTGTGCCGCACCGCCGTCACCGCCTCCCGAGTCGCCGCCTGCGGAGGTGCGGGCCCCAAGCGATCCGGATGCGCCGGTCGCGTGCGCGCCGCCGCGGCCGGAGGTCTGCACCATGATCTATGCGCCGGTCTGCGCGACGCTGGCGGGTGAGATGTCGCAGACACAGTATAGCTCTCCCTGCAATGCCTGCGCGGATGACCGCGTTGTTGCCTATCGCGAGGGGGCCTGCGAATGACACTCACAACGCGAATCCTTATTGCCATGGTTGGCGGTATTCTGGTCGGCTCCCTGCTGAACCTCATGGTCAGCGGCAGCGGCATTTCGGAGACTCTGCGCGCCGGTATCCAGGATATGCTGATTGGCGGTGTGTTCGATGTGGTCGGGCAGATCTTCATCGCATCACTGAAGCTGCTGGTGGTACCGCTGGTGCTGGTCTCGCTCATCTGTGGCGCCAGCTCACTCGGCGACAGCGCGCGCATGGGGCCTATCGCCGGGAAAACCCTACTGCTTTACCTCATGACCACGGCCATCGCTGTGACGGTGGCGCTGTTTGCCGCGGTGATCATCGGCCCGGGCACGCACGTGTCCCTGGAGACCAATGCGGTCTTCGAGGCCACCTCGCCGCCGCCACTGAAAGAAGTGCTGATCAATATCTTCCCGTCCAACCCGGTGCAGGCGATGGCGGAGGGCGAGATGCTGCAGATCATCGTCTTCGCGCTGCTGTTCGGCTACGCCATATCCCACGCCGGTGAGGCGGGGCGGCGCATTGCCTCGTTTTTCACCGATGTGGAAAAAGTGGTCATGCGCATGGTGGCAATCCTGATGTCGCTGGCGCCGTATGGTGTTTTCGCGCTGCTGGCAAAGCTGTTTGCCGAGATGGGCGTGAGTGCGATCATGGACCTTGGCGTGTACTTCCTGACCGTCCTCGGCGTGCTGCTGTTCCACGGCCTGTTCACCTACAGCGTGCTGCTGCAGGTGCTGGCGAAACAGTCGCCGCGCATCATGATGCGCAAGATGCGTTCCGTCTGGGCCTTTGCTTTCAGCACGGCCTCTTCAGGAGCGACGCTGCCCATCACCCTGCGTACGGTCGAGAAGCGTCTGGGCGTGAACAACTCGGTGGCCGGTTTTACGGTACCCCTCGGGGCAACGGTGAACATGGACGGCACGGCGGTCATGCAGGGTGTCGCCACCGTCTTTATCGCGCAGGTGTACGGTTTTGATCTCAGCCTGACGTCCTATCTTACGGTGATCCTGACGGCCACCCTGGCCTCCATCGGCACGGCGGCGGTGCCCGGTGTCGGCCTCATCACGCTGGCGATGGTGCTCGGCCAGGCGGGTCTTCCGGTTGAGGGGATTGCCCTGATCATCGGCGTTGACCGCCTGCTCGACATGGTACGTACCGTGGTGAACGTTACCGGCGATGCCACTGTGGCGGTCATTGTGGCGCGCAGCGAGCAGCAGTTTGACGAGCAGGTGTATCTCAACCCCGATGCGGACCGGAACCCCGAGGCAGACGAGGATGACAGCCGCATTCCGGGACGGGAGCCAGCATGAGCATCAGGGTGAGCATTGTTCCGGTCACCGCGTACCAGCAGAACTGCTCCATTCTCAAGTGCGAAGAGACCGGGCGCGGTGCGGTATTCGATCCGGGCGGCGATGTCGAGCGCATTCTCGAGGCGGTGCGGCAGATGGATGTCACGCTGGAGAAGATCATCCTCACCCACGGCCACATGGACCACTGTGCGGCCTCGGATATCCTGCGCCAGCAGCTGGAGATCCCCATCGAGGGCCCGCAGCGCGAGGACGACTTCTGGATTGGCAAGCTGCCGGAGTGGTGCCAGATGGCGGGCTTTCCGCACGCTGACGCGTTCGAACCCGACCGCTGGCTTGACGATGGTGACACGGTGCAGGTGGGTGCGCAGACCCTGGAGGTGCTGCACTGTCCCGGGCATACTCCGGGTCACGTGGTGCTGTTTCATCGCGCGCAGCAGCTCGCCTGGGTAGGCGACGTGATTTTCCAGGGATCCATCGGGCGCACGGATTTTCCCCGCGGCAATCACGATCAGCTTATTCGAAGCATCCGCGAAAAGCTGTTCAAGCTGGGGGACGCCGTCACCTTCATCCCCGGTCACGGGCCCACCTCTACCCTGGGTCAGGAGCGCCAGACCAATCCCTTCGTGGCCGACGCCCGCTATGGCTGATGATCTGGAGCGCGAGGCGCTGCTGCGGCGTGAGTACCACGGCCAGACTGCGCGCATAGCCTGGTCGGAGCTGGCACCGCACTTTGCGGCGGGCAAGGTGATTCATGTGGCGGACGAGCTCGACCTGGTGGAGGTCGCGGTACAGCTTGGTCTGGATAACGTGGCGCGCTTTGAGGCGTGGACGGCAAGCGGCGCCGTGGCACTGCTGTCAGATACGGTCGCGGGTCAGCTGGCGCGGGAGAATGCCCACCTCTGGGCTGTGGTGGCGCCGCCCTGGGTGCTGGTGCAGAACGTCGGCGAAACACCGGACACGGATCTGTCTACCGAATGATCTTGATCCAGTCGCCGGTGCGCGGCTCACCGCGGGGGTAGAAACCGTTGATCAGGCGTAGCTGTGCCTCGGCATCCGGTATGCGCAGGCTTGCTGCCAGACTCTCCAGGGTTGCACCGCGGGGTACCTGTATGTAGTGCAGGTGTTGTGCCTGTCCGGTCTGTCGCTCCTGGGGATGAATCGGCCGGAAACTTTCAATGACGGATCGCAGCGCGTCGTCATCCGCGGCGAAGTCGGCGGCCGTTCCCTCGAAGCGATAGGTCAGGTTGTTGAAGTCGATCACCGCCAGGCGCTTGCGCCTGTCGCCAGCGCTGGCAACCGCCATGTAGCCCTGAAGGCCAGCCTGCTCGAGTGCTGTCCCTGCGCTCAGTTCGCCGCTGGCGCTGTCGCGCATCACCTGCTCGGGTGATGTCGACGGATCGCGCCGCATCAGCGTGATGCGCACTGATGCCGCCTCGCCAGGCCCCCGCGCGACCACGGCCTGTGCGCCGGCCTCAACATCCCAGCCCTCGGGCTTTTCAATCGTGAAACCGAGCTTGTTGTGGTAGTAGCGCTGCCGGTCGCGCTGTCCCTGTGCGCTTCGCCCCCACACCAGCCCGTCCATGTGGCGCCGGAATTCCCCGGGCTTTTCCGGGCTTTCGATATAGGCGCCGTCATCCAGTTTCGCTGCCGCCTGTATGACGGCCTGCAGGCGCTTGTCATTGCGCGGGTGCGTGGCATAGACCCCGTGGTAGGTGCCGACCGGCTGGCCGCTGTTCCTGGCCTTGACGCGCTGGAACAGCTCCTGGTTCTTGAGCACGCCGACCACGTCCAGCAGCGCTTCGGGCTCGTACCCGGCGCGGTGCATATATTCGGCGCCAAAGCCGTCGGCCTCGAGCTCCATGTCGCGACCGAAGCCACTCATGATTTCGGCACCATACATGCTTGAGGCAGCGTAGACGTCGCGGCTGCCGGTAAAGATATAGGCGGTGGTGGACAGCACCTTGCTGGTGACGCCGGCGGATTTGCGGCGGGCATGGTGCCTGGCGGTGACGTGGGCAATCTCGTGGCCAATGACACCGGCAAGCTGGGCCTCGCTGTCGAGATAGGCGAGCAGACCGCGATTGACGTAAATGAAGCCGCCGGGCAGGGCAAAGGCGTTCAGATCCGGTGCGTCTATCACGGTGAACGTCCACTCAAGGTCAGGCATGTCGCTGTGTTTCGCCAGCCGCTGGCCGATTCGGTTGACGTAGTCCTGCAGTTCCGGGTCGTCGTAGGCGGCGCCCTTGGACATCATCTCCTCGTGCATTTCGCGGCCCTGCTTGATCTCGCCGGCCTGGCTGGACACCACCATATTGGCGCCGCCGGTGGCCGGATTGACGGCACAGCCCTGCTGCAGCAGGGCGCAGCAGGCGAGAAGCGTGGCGATCAGGCGTACTATCATGTCAGTAGCCGCTGGACAGGAACTGCAGGAGTTGGTCGCCCAGGCTGTCGCAGGCAGTGCCTTTCACTGGCGCGATGATCGGGATGGGGACGACCACGGCCGGCATGTAGGACTGCCCGCTGGTGGACGTGCTGACGCGGCCCACTTCGGCCTTGTCGGTAAAATCCCAGATGGTGGCCTCGTAATCGGAGTCATTGCCCCAGGTGCCAAAGCCAAAGCAGCCAGCGCCCCCGGGGCCAACGCCGCAGCTCATGGAGCCGGACGCGTTGGTCTGCACCGTGCTGCCATCAATCCATATCATGTATTCGGTTTTCAGTTCGGCGAGCTTGTCGGCAACCGGCGGCTGCAGCAGCAGGCGGTCGATATCCGCCGGCCGCAGCGGCGCTGTGCGGGGTTCGAACCAGGGGTAGAGGGCATTCATGAACTCGAGCTCACCGATGATCTCGACGCTGCCGTTCCCGCGCCTGACGTGGTCGCCGACACACTTGATGAAATCGGGTTCTGTTTCATAGTCACTGGCGTGTCGCCGCCCGAGAATCACCACGGAGGCGTCTTCCATGTTCTCCAGCGTGGGTGTGTTGAAGACCATTTCATCAACCGTGGAAGTGACGCAGCCGCCGAGAAGCCCGGTGGCTGCCAGGGTCAAGGAAACCAGCAGGTGCTTTTTCATGGCGTGTTCCCCGCGGCAAGGGTCTGATTGCGCGACTGCAGCCAGTCGGCAATATCCGGTACGGTCGGGAACAGCGTGGCAAAATGGGCGCCGGCATCGCGCAGCGCCACGACTGCGGCGAGGTTTACCGCCGCTTCATCCGACTGCAGAAAGGCGGTCGGCGTCTTGCCATAGGCTGTCATGGTCCATTGGGCAATCGCCGTGCCGTCCGGTGCGTTGAGGTCAAAGGCATAGCGCATCCAGATCTCGTAGACCTTGATGTTGGTATGGGTCGGTATGGCGTATTGAAGCTCGTCCACCCGGGGTATCAGGATGGCATCCACGTCGGGTATCTCCGTGGTCGCGTCCGGCGCCGCCTCCAGAAATACCACGTCCGCAAACATGCCGTCCAACAGGGTATTCCACATGGCAACCTGGGCCTCGCCGGTCTTTACCAGCCAGTCCGAATCGTTGCGTCCCTTGGCCTCGTCGAAGAATTCGTGATTGCGGAATTCCTCCGGGTAGAAAACACCAAGGGTCACTGGCTGCCTGGACATCAAGGGCTGCGGAAACTTCCCCTGCACCACGACCTGCTTGGCGCCGCAGGCGCTGAGCAAAAGCAGCGAGGCCGCAACCAGCCAGCGTGCGGCAGTCGGGGCAGTAGCGTGTCTAGGGTCTGAAGTCATTGAGCCCGACAAAGGTGCCTCCATTCCTGTAGGTCAACTCTCGCATCAATGCCGCGAAGCGGTGCACGGAGCCCTGCTGCGCGGGGGCCTGCTGATACAATACGGGGAAGCCCACGGCATGGATGCGTACCAGCCTGTCGCCGCGGTTGTCCCTGGCGTTGATACGGTCAACGACGTTGAGCACTTCATTGAGGGAGTTGCCGGTGAAGTCGTCGCCGAACACGTAAACGCTGATCTTCTTGCCGTCGCCGGAGAAGGTGCTGATGGCCTGGGTAATACCTTCCACCGGGCTCGAGTTGCTGAACACGTTCCAGTTGCGCAGGTTCTGCATGATGGCGGTGCGGCGGCCCGGCGTGTCCGGTATCCACTGGCCCCGGTAGCGGCTGAACATGTAGTTGCCCATATCGTTGAGTATCTGCACCCCCTTCACATTGGGGTAGATGCTGAGAATGGATTCCATCTCGTTCATCATTCGCTGCCAGGCGTAGGAAAACATGGACCCCGACGTATCGATAACAAAGATGAGGTACTCGCTGTCGACGGGGATGCCGCCGATCAGCTGGTTGGTGATCTCCTGGCCTGCCAGCAGACGCTCCATTTCACGGGTCAGGGATTGCCGCGCGATGGCCAGTCGGTCAACAATGACCTCATTGCTGCTGTCCTCCACCTGTATGCTGTCATATCGCGATCTCGCACTCGCAAGGGCGCCGGTGAGACGCGCGATCCTCTCTCTGTACTCTGACAGCTGCTCGCGCCTGGCGTTCAGGTCGCGATTGAGAATGGTGGTCTCGCCGCGGAGCTCAAACAGCTCCTCCTGCAGTTTCGCAATCCGGCCCTCCAGCTTTTCGGTGGAGGCCTCGATGATCTGTGGCTGCACTGTCTTGGTGATCATGAGCAGCAGGATGACGGCGCCGAAGCCACAGCAGATCACGTCCAGAAAGGACATCGAGAATTCGGCTGACTCGCGTCGTTTGCGCATGATCCCGCCTCAGGTTGCCCCGGCAAACCGGGGACACGCTGCCATCAAGGCCAATCCCTGGAGGGGCTCATGAAGCTGCCTCGAGTGGCCTGGGCCAGTTGCCAGAACTCCGAGGCGGCCATCGGGTCGCCCTCCATGGGAAACAGTATAATATTAATCGGAATATTGCCCGGCAGACTGCGTATCGCTTCTCGATACAGACGCTGGCGCTCGGGACCGCTGACGGTGCTGCCCCGGGGCGGGTTGGCGCCCTGGGTTGGCAGGCCGTCGGTGATCAGAAAGATGTTGTCCGGTGCCGGCGACAGCTTCTGTAGTGCGGTAAATGCGTTCAGCAGACTGGTTCCCCCACCGGGCAGTATCCTGCGCAGGGCGCTCGACGCGGCTGTGATCTGTTCCTGATTGGCGACTTCCAGCCACTGGCCCTCGGTTTCCGGCAGGACGGGGCGTGCCTCGGTGTTGAAGGCAATGAGCTGGTAGTCGCTGCCGATCGGCAGCTGTGCGGTCAGCCAGTCCACGGTTTTCAGGGTCCGCACCCACTTTGCCGCCTCCCGCTGTACCTGCTCGCTCATGTTGCGCAGGCGGATGATATTCACCAGCCGTTCGTCGAGCATGCTCGCCGAGGTATCGACCAGGATGGCGATGCGCTGTCCGCCGAGGTTGAGGCCGGTCAGGTACTGGCGTTGACCGTCACCGGTGAAGTCCCGTGCGCTTTTGCCACTTTCCGATGCCGATGCTTCCCGCAGTTTCTTGACCTCCTCCTCCAGCGACTGCACTTCGGCCTTGAGTCGCTCCACGGCGTCTGTGTCGGTAAAGCCATCGTCCTGTGCCGCCGCGATCAGCGCCTCGTAGCGATCCAGCTCCTCCGTGACGCGTGTGGCCCGGCCCTGGGCCTCGACTATCTCGGCATCGGTCTCTCCCAGGTCGTTGCGCAGCCTGACCAGGCCGGCCTCGCCGTCACGGATGTCCTCTTCCAGCAGGCTGACTTCGGACAGCAGGTCGCGGTTGAGGTCGCGGGTCTCCTCCTCGATGGCGTGGTCGATAATCAGGAAAACCAGGACAACTGCCCCGAAGCCGCAGGACATGATGTCCAGAAAGCTGAGGTTGAACGCGGTGAAGCTGCGCTTGCGCCTGGCCATGTTATGCCGTTTCCTCGACCTCTATCAGCAGCCAGGACTTGCCGTCGGCACGGATCTCGTCGCCGGTCTCGAGGGTCGCGCCGCGGTAGGCGGCTCCATTCACGCGGACCTCTGGATCCCCGGCGATGACCCAGCAGTCGACGCCCTCGCGGCTGAGCCGGCAATGGTCGGTCAGCACGATATCCCTGCCGCCAAGCGGGCGGGCACGGGCATTGTGCAGAATGTGCGTTGGCGGTGCCTCCGCGCGGCGGGGTGCCGTGGATGGCGTGGGTGTCGATGCTGCTGTTGTCTGTCGTCGCGGCGCCGTGCCTGAAGGCAGGCCCTTGAGCAGGTGGAGGTCGTCCGGTGGTTGCAGGATATGCTCGTGATGACGCGCCAGCGCCTCGGGCAACGCTTCTTTCTCTACTGCCCGGGCCTCGCTGAAGCGCGAGGCAAAGCCGGGTATCAGGCAGGCCTGGGGATCGAGCAGGAGCGCATGCCCGGGCACATTGCCCGTTTCCTGCCTGACGGCGTCGTGCAGGCGGTCGGCGACGGAGGCCAGTTCCTCGACGGTGATGCGGGTGCTGTAGCCGTTGATGTCCACCGGCACTTCGCCCGACCCCTGCAGACCCTGGAGGGAGTTGAACAACCCGTCATAGAGCGTCTGTTCGGTATCCGCCTTGCGCCGGGGGTCGAACCGCGTGTTCTGTATGAACGAACGCGCCACGCGCTCGACAATGGCCTCCTGCAGCGCCAGCAGGCCCGAGCCCGGCAGCGCGTGGCTGCGCACCAGTCGAATCTGCCCATCAGCGACCGAGAGCTGGGTCAGCAGCGCCTGATGCAGCTGCAGCTCCAGGTGGAACAGATTCCCGGTGTCGGTGTGCGCTTCGGCCGCAAGAACGCTGCGGTTGATCAGTCCGACAACGCGGAACGGACAGGTCTGCGCGATCCCGAGCAGCAGCGCGAGCTGGTCGCGACCCATGCTGTCGGGTACCGCAAGGACCACGTCGCCGGGCTCACCGGCGGCCCTGTGCACTTCCAGCAGATGCGCGTGGACAAGGTCGGCAGTGTGCCTGGCCGGTCCGAGCGTCGGCTGCAGGGGCTGCGTGCCCAGCTGCCACCAGAAGCGCGTGTTGATATAGCGTGGCTGGCGCCTGGCACTGCCGCGGGCGGTCTCGCCGAAGCGATAGCTATCGCCCTCCAGCAGCGCATAGCCCGGGCTGCACACCTGTCTGCCATCGTGGTGAAGGCACAGGTCGCTGTCGAGAATGTCGAGGAGTGCGGTCGCCATCAGTGATCGGCCACCAGAAAGCGCAGCAGGCGCTTGTCCGCGTAGCGCTGGCAGTCCATCACCAGGCGCTCCTGCGCCTGCTGCAGCTGGTGCAGGCAGAACATGATGATGATGCTCAGCACGAGTGCCACGAAGGTACTGTTGAAGGCCACGCCCAGACTGACAGTGACGCCCGAGATATCCCCCTCGACCGCCTTGTAGGCCTGTCCAAGCGCATCACCGATACCGCGCACCGTGCCAATAAAGCCGATGGAGGGAATTGCCCAGGCAATGTACCGTACCATCGACAACTCGGAATCCAGGCGGTCTGACTCGATCTCGCAGGACTCCTTGATGGTGTCGGATACCGCCTGGATGCTGCCCGTGGTGGCGAAGCGCTGCAGCGCCGCCAGCAGCGTGCGCGGCAGCAGGAGGTCCTGCTGCCGCTGCGGCAGGTCCTCCAGTGCCCGGCTGTACTCCCTGGCGTCCGCGGGAAGTACGCTGGTTCCCTCGGGAATGTCCACCAGGTCGCCTTCCAGCATCGACTGCTCACGCAGGGTCTGGCGTGCTTTGTAGGCCATGATCGAAAGTGCCCATATCAGCAGGATAAAGCACGCCTCCTGCTCGAAATCGCGAATGACAACGGCGATCGTGCGCTCGGGGACAAAGTCCTCGCCGGCGGCCTGGCGTGCCATCTGGGTTTCGAGCTGGGCTTCGGCGCTGGGGCGTATGACGCCGACATAGGCCCCGTGCACCACGATGACGGCAATGAGCAGGGCAAAGGCCTGGAAGATGAATTCTGAGGACATCCGGTTCTTCATTCGGGAGATTTCCTTAAATATCCACAGGGAAGGAGACCGAGGCGTCCTCCGAGATGGATTCCGAAGCTTCGTAATCGAAGGGTGAGAGCACGATGCCTTCTTCACTTGCCGCCGTGTCGTCGCTGCTTTGCGGCTCGGCGCTGGCTGTCGCCGTCTCGGTTGGCGGCGCTGTGGCGTCAGGCCTGTCGCGATCCTCAGCCGGCTGCGCCAGCGCCATTACCGTCACCAGCAGCGCCGACAGAAGGATTGCCGATGCTATTTTCACTGAGCCGAAAGTGCCTGTTGTGCCGCGCATGGTGCCTCCTGTCTATTCAGCGTAGCGGGCGATACGAAAACCCACGTCATCCCGCCCTGCCTGCCCGTAATCGCGATAGGTCAGGCGCAGCTCCGTAAGGTTGCCGAGCGCCCAGCTGGCACCGCGAAGGACATAGTTGTCACCGCTCTCGGCGCCCAGCGGGTCGGTCTGCACGATGCCCGTGGCGGCGGGTATGGCGTAGACGTTGTGCATCCACTCCGCCACATTACCACCGATATCGTACAGGCCGTTATGGTTGGGTTTGAAGGAGGCGACGGGGGCGCTGACCACATGGCCATCGTTGTAATTGTTGAGTACCCGGCCGGTAACATAGGCGGAGCTGGCGTCCGCGATGTTCTCCACCTCGTCTTCCGGGGGAAAGTCATCGCCCCAGCTGAACGTCTGCAGCGAGTCGCCGTTGACACGGCTGACCCAGGCCCATTCGGCCTCGGTCGGCAGCCGGTAGCCGGTAGCTGCGGGGTTGAAGCCTGTAATGATGCCCTGGCGCTCGGTGTAGAACGGCGGCAGGCCTTCCCGGTTGCTGAGCCAGTTGCAGAAGGCGGCCGCCTGCTGCCAGCTTACCTGCACGGCGGGCTGGTGTTCACGGTTGAGGCTGTTGCCCTTTTCCTGTCCCGAGTTGTGGCTCTCCTGAAACTGACGGAACTGGGCGTTGGTGACTTCCGTGGTCTGGAGGTAGAAAAGTCGCTCCAGGCGCACCGGATGCAGGACCTCGTTGGCCCGTCGGCCCGGGTCACGGCGGGAGGAACCCATGTCGAATTCGCTGCGCGCAGCCGTCTCTGGATTGAACAGTTTCAGGGTCTGGCCCAGCGCCGTGGTGATTTCAGGCTGCAGCCGCGCCATGCGCGCCTCTTCTTCGGTCTGCAGTGTGACCTGCACGAGCTGTTGCAGTCCTTCCCGCGGCGTCACCCGGCGGCGTTCCGTCTTGTGCCCGGGCAGGGTGATTTCCACCCGGTGTTCGTAGGCGGGCAGGGACAGCGTCTGCGGCCCCCGGCCGACAGCTTCGCCATTCAGCGTGATTTGTGCTTCGCTCGGCTGAATGTCGAATACCACGTCGCCCAGCTGTGCCTCCAGGTTCGCGGTCAGTGACGATTTCTCGCCGGCTTCGAGGGCAAGGGAGCGACTGAAGCGACGATAGCCCGGGCGCGACAGCTGTATGCGATGCTCTGTCCCGGGGGACAGCTCGACGGTCAGCGGTGTCTGGCCGCGATATTCGCCGCCGACGGTGACGTTGGCCCCGGGGGGACGACTCTCCAGGCTCAGCAGACCGGCGGCGGGTATCAGGGGCAATATGCCCAGGTCCGTCGTCTCGCCGGCGGAGAGTTCCAGCGTGCGCACCAGGTCCGCATAGCCCGCGGCCTGCAGCCTGAGCTCACGTTCACCGCGAAGAATCTCCGCGGTGAGCGGCGTGCTGCCGACGGCTTCTTCATCAACGAATACGGTCGCTCCCGATGGCTTGCTGTCGATGCTGACGTCAGCCCAGGCCGGCTGCAGTGAAAATTCGAAGGTCTGCTGGATATCGCGACCGGTCACGGCAATGGTGCGCGTCTCGGGCAGGTAGCGTTCCGCAGTAATACTGACGCTGTGATCTCCCGCGTCCAGCAGCTGCCCCTGGTACGGCGCGCGCCCGGCATCCTCGCCATCTATCTCAATGCTCGCGCCCTCCGGGATCCCGGCGAAGGTCACTCGTCCCGGGAGGGGGGAAAGCACCACATCCAGCCGCTGACTGGCCTCGCCCGATACCGTCAGTGTCCCTGCGTAGTCAACATAACCCGGGGCGCTGATGTGCAGATCGTACTCGCCGCTGCGAATCATGAAGCGCTCACCGAGTGGCACCGCCAGGCCATCGATGTCGATGCTGGCGGGAGCTTCCGAGTCCACGGCGATCTGTACCGAGCGCGCGGTGAAGAGAAAACCCAGCACCAGCAGCACGACAATCGCCGTGCCGGCAATGGCGACGGCACGCAGCGGGCCGCGGCGCGAGCCGGCGGGGCGCCCGGCGCTTTCGGCTAGCGGTTGAAAATCGCTCGCGGCGATGCGCTCGCGGCTGACGTCGGCGGCCCTGTCATCGCGGTTCATCAGATGCTCTCCGTGCAGACAACGGTGACGGTTGGAGGGCGGCCGTCGTGGCTGACGCGGAAGGTCCGGCGCACATCGCGATAGCCGCGTCGGGTCCCGACGACGGTATATTCTCCCGGGCGCAGCATGAGTTCTTCGCGCTCGAACTGGCCGAGGTGGGATACCTTGTAGAGCGTGACATCCGTGCTGTTGTCAGACAACAGCGTTACCGCGATCGGGGTGTTCGCCAGTGCGAGCTGTTTATGCAGCGTGCGAAGCTGCTCCTGCAGCCGCGGACCCCGCGGCTCGACGTTTCTCGCATAGTCAAGCAGCTCTGCGGCGTTGTCGGCAACGCTCGTGTCGCTGAGTCGATCCGGGTCATCGAGAATGGCACGAAGCCGCTTGTCCAGCTCGGTCCGGGTGCGCGCCTGTTCTATCCCGCGTCGGGCAAAAAGCACGCTGTTGTCGATTTTCAGGGCCGCCTCGAAAGCGCTGACGGCGTCAGACCATTCCTCCTCGGCGATGCTGGACTCGGCGCTGCGCTGCAGCTGGCGCAGCTCACTGGCCGTCTCTGCCACCCGGACTTCCTCCCTGGCGGCGGCGACTTCCGCGCTGCCCTCGCGCAGCGTGCCGGCGCGCTCGAACGCGGCGCGTGCCGCATCAAAGCGCCGCTGTTCGAGGGCGGCGTAGCCCGCAGACATGGCCTCTGCAAAGCGCTGTGCCATCAGCGCGGCGCTGACACGGGACAGCTCCTGTGTTGCCCGGCGATGCTTGCCATCTGCAGAAACGGCTGCTTCCAGCGCGGTTTTTGCGTTCGCCAGGTCGCCCTCGCTTTCTGCAGCCGCTGCTTTTTCGAGTTGCGCCAGAACCTCGGGCAACGCCTCGAGTCGCTCGCGCAGCCGAGCGGCCTGCGGCAGGTCCGGTTCGAGTTTGTCGACAACGGCGAGTGCTTCCGCGGCGACCCCCGCCTCACCGGCCTGTAATGCCGCTTCCGCTGCTGCGAGGCGCGTTTCCCGTTCATCGGGGATCCGCGCCTCGATCGCCTGTGCCTGTTCCAGTGCCGCCTGGTAGTGTTCGATCGCGGCGCTGAACTTCCGCTGCCGATATTGCTCGTCACCCTCGTTAGCTGTGGCAACCACCGTATCCAGATCCTCACTGGCCCAGATATCGGCGCCCCGGCGAGTCAGCGAGTCGCGCAGGTCGAGCAGTGTGTTGAGAATTTCCTGCGCCTCGGCGCGCAAGCGCGCGGCTTCCGCATCGGCGAAGGGCGTTCCCGCCTCGGCATTTCCAGGTGCGGCGCGCGGCTGTGCAGGTGCGCTGGTGTCCCCGCTTCCCTGACCGGGGCCCGCCGGCCCTTGCACTGGCGTGTCGGTCTCCGCGTCTTCCAGCACTGAGGGCAGCCAGAACACGACGGCAACAGCCAGCGCGACAAGAACGATCAGCGCCGGAAGTGTCCAGCGAGATGGCCCCGATCCGGGTGGGTCGCGTTCTTCTGTGGGCTTCTGGGCGGGCTTGACGGTTTCAAAGGGCGCCGGTTCAACGCGTTCTCTTTCGATGGACATGGACTCGCTACGGCTGGGGACGGTGGGTTAGGAGCGACTGTCGATCGCGCTGCCGTCGCTGGCAGCGGCATCAAGATTGCCCACTTCGTTGCGGTAAATCTCTTCCAGTATCTCGCGCCACTGATTGTACTGGTCCTCGACATTGCCGCTGAGCATGACGGTACGGTCATCCAGTTCGATGACCCGAGGCGTGATTTCGGCTTCCAGCGACATGCCGAGCTCTTCCAGCGCCTGAACGTGTATCTGCGCCTCGTTGCGCGTTTCCAGGCCGCTTTTCAGCAGGCTTCCGCCGCCCATCATGGCGACGTAACCGGCTGTCCGGGCCGAGCGGTCATTGCTGCCCGAGGCAGCGATACCCGCGAGAATGGCGGCGCCGCCGGCAATGAGCTGACGGCGGCTCTGGGCGCGCAGTTCCTGCAGGGCGACCGCTTCCTCGTAACTCATCTTGCGCCATTCCTGATAGGGCTCATACATCGCACCGCTGAAGTCCCGGTAGTATTCCTGCAGCGTATCGACGAAAAGGTGATCCCGCTTGCGGATAGCGCGCACCCGCTCGAGCATCGGGTCGCCCTCCGCCGGCAGTCTTGCTATCCGGTACTTGCCGTTGCGGTTCTGTTCGAGGTAGCCCTCGAAGGAGCCGCTGGCAAAATCGCGGGCAAAGCGCAGCTCGGTAATGGTTCTCACGGTCTGCAGGCTCTTGCTGCTCATGCCGGCCTGCTTCTGCATCAAATCGTTGGCAATGCGGTGGTACAAGGCCTGGAAGGGGTCGTACTGGCGTCGCGTGGCACTTCGATAGGCGTAGCGGCTGGTTCGGGCGCTGTAGGTATTGTCCAGCCAGGTATTGCCCTGGGAGTCCGTTGCCAGAATCGCCAGCTCGACCCGCTCACCATCGGAGTGAATGATTTCTCCATCAATACGCAGATCGGTAATGCGGTCATTGTCCGGCAGGACCCGCACAGCCCCCCAGGCACCACTTTGCTGCATGGCTTCTGCCAGCAACTGCGGCATGAAGCGCGCCTCGGCACGCCGCACCTCCGGGTAGACCTGATCCTCCTCGTCATACTCTTCAAGGCCCGGGTCGAAAATGGCGATTCCGACATCCAGCAGCTCCGCCTCCGCAATCGGTTCCGCCGGACGCTGCAGCGGTGGCACGGAGGTGCTCTTGACGGTCTGGCTCACGCATCCCGCAAGGACTGCAGATGCCAGCAGAATCAGGAGGGCCGAGACTGCGCGCACGCGCGTCATGGCTGGTCAATCCCCTTGTACTTGCGGTATTCCGCCCACAGGCGTTCACGCACGGCAGGGTCTGGTTCGCGCATGGCCGCTTCGCGTAGCTGTCGCGCCACGACGTCGTCGTTCTTGCCGTCCGGAATATCGTCCGGGGCCGGGTATTTTGCAGTGTTCTCGGGGATCTGGTCGCGCCGCGATCCGCCGCCCATGCCACCGCCCGCACCGTATCCACCTGAGCTGGCCATGCCGCCACCGTAGCTGCCCTGCTCCCCGGCGCTTTCCCCGCCACCGCCACTGCTGCCGGCGCCCTGACTGCTCCGGGAATCACCCTGCTCGCGGGCCGATTCGCGTGCGGCGGTCTGCTCTTCCAGGATCATGCTGTCGAACTCGCCGGCGCCGCGCTCAAGCTCTGCGTCAAGGATGGCGACCTGCTCCGCCCGGGTCAGTGTACCCTGGCCTCCCGGCATTCCACCGGGAATGCCAGCGGCGATACCGCCCGGCACGCCGCCGGAGCTGCTGCCGCCAGGCATGCCGGCTGGAAGTCCTCTGCCTGGCTGCGTGCCTTGGCCATCGCCCGCGTCTCCGGATTCACTTCCAGTGGGCATGCCGGCGGTTCCCGCTGTGCCCGTACCCGCTGTACCTCCAGCGGTATCGCCAGCAGTCCGTCCCGCGCTTCCCGCGGCCGAGCCATCGCCCTGACCGTCGGACGACTGCGCGACACGCCCGCCGCCGGCCTGGGGCGAATCGTCATTCATGCTGGGCAGGCTGTCGCCGCTGTCGCCGAATCCGGGATCAGCGGAGGACTCGCTGCCGTCTCCGCCGGCAATTCCACTCTCTGCTCCGTTCTCTGCTCCGTTCTCTGCTCCGTTCTCCGCGCCTTCAGCCGCCTCGCCAGCATCCGCGATACCTCCTGACGCGTCGGGCATGTTGCCCCCGGCGCCGGGAAAATCGCCGAGGCCGCTGTCAGCGCCGGCGTCACCCATCTCGCTGCCCGCTGCCGACGCGGTTTCTCCAGCGGCATCGGCGCCGGCAGAGCCTGCAGCAGAGGACGAGGCGCTGCCGGGAGGCTGTCTGCCCGCAGACGGATCACCGCCCTGTGCCGATGCCTGTGACTGGCCCGGGCCTTGCGCAGGGTTTTGACGCTGACTGGAGGCCTGGCTCTGGCTCTGGCTGGAACTCTGGCTCTGGCTGGAACTCTGGCTCTGGCTGGAACTCTGGCTCTGGCTGGAACTCTGGCTCTGGCTGGAACTCTGGCTCTGACTGCTCGGCGATTGCGCAGGCGGTGTCGGTGGCTGCGGCATTTGCGGCGATGTAGGGTTGCTCGCACTGGGGCAGCCGGTCAGAAGGCTATAGCAAAGTGCTATAGCAAGGCCCGAGGCGAGCCTGCCCGCCAACACCGTCCTGTTATTGCCATTGATCCGTGTCATACGCCCATTGTATCCCTGTTGTTGCCACCGGCTCTCCGGTGTCGAACCGGGGCCTGAAAGGCGTGGCCCGCAGTGTTCGCATAATACGGTTCACAATGCCCACACTGGCCTCGCTGTCATCGAGGCGGGTCAGATCGCGGACCCTGCCGCGTTCATCCACGGTGAATTCTAGCAGCAAATCGGCTGTGTCCGGGGAAGCCGGCTCGGGCAGGGGTCGGATACCCTCGAGGGCCGGCAGCGCAACCGGCGCCCCAAACAGCGTCTGCAGTCCTTCTTCGGCACCGTCCACGGAGGCAAGTTCAATGATCGCCTCGGCGTAGGCATCCAGCGCTTCCGTGTAGCGGCCGTGCCAGAGGCGCCAGTCACCCATCATGGCCAGCACTTCAGCACGGGCCAGAGGGGTGCTGTCCGCCTGTGCGGCACGCACGTCGAAAATGGCGCGGATCACGGAGTCTCCCTGCTTGTAACTCTGGCCGCGATAGGCATACAGACGGCCCTCGTCGTCGCCCCGGATCCTGAAGCCCGCACGCTGGAACCGGCCCGCACTGTTTTCACCCATAGAGCCGCTCATCAGGTATTGCGCCCGCAGCATGCCATGCAGTGGCGGGAGCAATGTAGGCGAGCCATCGCCATCGGCTTCCGCGAATTCCGTCAGCGCCATGCGGTGCAGGTTCCACATATTGATCAGCCGGTTGAAGCCATTTTCATCAAGCTCCAGCTCATAGGCACGTCGCTGCCATTTTGCCTGCTGCATGAAGGCAAAGCCGCGACCGGCGTCGGTCAGCGTGCGTTGCTGTACCCGGTACAGGTAGCGGTGGCGGTCGTCGGCTTCTTCGAACTGCCCGAGGGCGAGATGGCTTTTTATCTCGGATTCAAGCAGGGCGAGTTGAATCTCGCTGTACAGACCGTTGTTGATCCGAGCCAGGTGCACGCCGCGCTTGAGCAGATCGATGGCCTCGGCGTGCATCCCCGACTGCTGCAGCGCCATGCCAAGCTCAAGCAGCGGCTCGGTCAAAGCAGGATTGTAGGCGCCGCCTTCGTCCTCGAGGCGGGTGATGACATCGCGGTAGCGACTGATGGCTTGCGTCCTGTTCGTCTGCAGCGTTCCCGGCTCTTCGGGTTCCGCTGTGGGGGAAGTCTGAGCGACTGGCGTCGATGCCGCTGCGACGAGTGCGGGTAGCACGAGGATCAGCCCGGTGATTGCCATCTTGCACAGCCAGTGTTTCATCTACGTGGCCTCACTACCTGTTCTTGCGCCTTGCGCAGGAGTCTTTGAGTATATACACGCCATAACGTTACAAACACAATACGGTGAAAGGCCACAGGCGGCTTAATCGCTGGGTCAGGAGCCGGGGTTATGGGTCACTTTGCGCAGGAAACCGTGGTCACCGGGGTCACTCCGCTGTGGGCGCGTCCTGACTCCCGGTTTCTCACCCGCGGCGCGGTGGAGGAAGGTGGGGCATACCGGGGCAGTGAGACCGCTCTCGCTGCACGCAGCCGACAGACGGCGCTGGTGCGTGTCCCTGACGGGGCTCAGTAGCCCGCCACCCAGCCTCCCGGTCTTCGGGTATCTGTCGCGCCATACAGCCAGCCCTTGTCGAGCAGTATCGATTGCGTTCTTCCCAGCGTCCGGCGCGAGCTTTCCACGTTGTGACCGAGGTTTTCGAGAAGGCGGATAGTGTCCGGGCTGATGCCGTCTTCCACTCTCACCCTGTCCGGCAGCCACTGGTGATGAACGCGTGGCGCTGCCGCAGCGCTGGCGATATTCAGGTCGAAGTCCATGGCGTTGAGCAGCGTTTGCAGAATCGTAGTGATGATGACACTGCCGCCGGGACTGCCGGTGGCCAGCCAGGGCTGGCCGTCGCGAAAGACTAGGGTCGGGCTCATGGAAGACAGCGGGCGTTTTCCGCCCTCGATGCGGTTGGCTTCCCCCTGCACCAGCCCGAAGGCGTTCGCTTCGCCGGGACTCGCGCTGAAGTCTGCCATTTCGTTGTTGAGCAGCATGCCCGTGCCGGGTACCGCGATGTGGGACCCGAAACTGAAGTTGAGGGTATAGGTGTTGCTGACGACGTTCCCGGAAGCGTCTGCCACCGTGTAGTGGGTGGTGTCGGTGCTCTCTCCGGGGAGCGAGGCACCAGGGGCAATGCTGGCTGAGGGCGTGGCCGTATCTGGCTGTATCCGCGCCCGCAGTCGCGCGGCATAGTCCTTGTCGACAAGTTCCGCCACCGGGACCTCGACATAGTCCGGGTCTGCCAGATAGCGACTGCGGTCGGCGTAGGCCAGCTTCATGCTCTCGATAAGCCGGTGAAGGTAGGCGGCGCTGTTATGGCCGAGAGACGCAAGATCATAGCCCTCGAGAATATTCAGCATCTGCAGAATGTGAATCCCGCCAGAGGAGGGGGGCGGCGTGGACACGATCGTGAAATCGCGATAGCTGCCGCGGATCGGCGTACGCTCCAGGGCCCGATAGTCGGCAAGGTCCTGCCGGGTGATAAGACCGCCGTTATTCGCCATGTCGTCAGCGATATGGCTGGCGACAACTCCGCTGTAGAACCCGTCGCGACCCTGCCCGGCGATCTGCCGCAGCGTGTCGGCGAGGTCGGGCTGGCGCCACAGGCTGCCGGGTGCCGGTGCGTTACCGCTGGCGTCGAGGAACAGGCGCGCCGCTTCTGGATTTCTCTGCAGGCGCTCTGCGCGACTGGTGATTTCGGCATTCAGTGCGAAGCTCACCGGAATGCCTTCGGCGGCCAGGCCAATGGCGGGTTCCAGGACCTCCGCCAGTGACAGGGAGCCATAGTTCTCCAGCGCGTAAAGCATGCCGGCAACCGTGCCTGGGACGCCGGCGGCCTGATGGCTGAAAAATTCCCGCTGGCGATCCACCTCGCCGGCATCATCGAGGTAGAGGTCGGCGGTGGCAGCGGCGGGTGCTGTCTCGCGATAGTCGATCAGCGTCTGGCGATCCTCCTCGGCGAGGTGGATCAGCATGAAGCCGCCGCCGCCGATATTGCCGGCCCGTGGGTAGGTGACAGCCAGCGCAAAGCCGGTCGCCACGGCGGCATCCACCGCATTGCCGCCGCGCTTGAGAATGCTGACGCCAATTTCCGCCGCCAGACGCTCTGGCGCGACTACCATGCCGTTTTTTGCCACCGTGGGAAGGAAGCGCGTCTGGAAGTCGATGATTGGGGCGTCGGCGCTGACCTCCTGGGCCACGGTCGCCGGTACAAGCAGGAACGCAGCTATTGCCGTGGCAAGCCAACGGCCGATCCGGGTTTTCGCGTACACTGGCCTCTCCCGCAGACATGTAAAACGTGACTCTACCGGTTTTGCCGGTACGG
The DNA here is from genome assembly GCF_004340525.1 of Chromatocurvus halotolerans. Taxonomy (GTDB): domain Bacteria; phylum Pseudomonadota; class Gammaproteobacteria; order Pseudomonadales; family Halieaceae; genus Chromatocurvus; species Chromatocurvus halotolerans. The sequence continues at coordinate 26,785 of NZ_SLWX01000012.1, forward strand.
CGACATAGGGGGAAGGCATGACAGACGCGAGCAGGCTCGACGCGGAGGTGGCAAAGCGCTGGCAGGACATGCTGGCGGCCGTCGCGGCGGGCGACGATATCCCGCCGGGTCTACGCTGGCGCACCGAGGGCATGATGGAGACCCTGGTGCTTCTGGGCGTGCGCAGCGCCGACGAGCTGCAGCAGGCGATGGCGGATGCCTACCGGCAGTCTCTGGACAGATCACTGGAGGATGATCTCGGCGCCGACTGGCCGTGTTGCCACCCCTTTCCGGAAATTCCGTTTTTCATGCGCCGGGCACCAGTACATCGGGGCGGCCATGATTGAATATAATGGCGGTCAACGACGGGACTACAGGCAGAAATTGCGGTGAAATTTGAATCCTACAGGCGGGAATACACGGCGGGTGGATTGACCCGGGACGCGCTGGACGCCTCGCCTCTGCGACAGTTCGAACAGTGGCTGGAGCAGGCAGTCAATGCAGGCCTCAGTGATCCCACGGCGATGTCGCTGGCGACGCGAGATGCGGACGGCAGCCTCTGGCAGCGTATCGTCCTGCTCAAGGGTATCTCCAACGGCGGCTTTGTCTTCTACACCAACTACCGCAGCAACAAGGCAAAGGCGATCGCGGCAGATCCCCGGGTGTCTCTGCTGTTTCCCTGGAACGAGCTGGACCGTCAGGTGATCGTCGCCGGCGTTGCCGAGAAAATGTCCATGACTGAATCGGCCCGGTATTTTCTGTCGCGACCTCGAGAGAGTCAGATTGCCGCCTGGGCGTCGCGCCAGAGTCGACCCGTGCCTGCCCGAGCGGCGCTGGAGGCGGAAATGTCGCGTCTGAAGGCGCAGTTTGCCGCGGGCGAGGTTCCCGTGCCCGATTTCTGGGGTGGCTTTCGTGTTGTGCCGCAGCGGGTCGAGTTCTGGCAGGGCGGCGAGCATCGGCTCCACGACCGCTTTGTCTACACCCGTATCGATGACGAGAGCTGGGAGGTGGAGCAGCTGCAGCCGTGATCTGCCTGGGCGTGGCCCGCTGGCAGCTGCCACCCCGTTACGTCCACCCCGCGCTCCAGTGTATCCTTGCTGCAGCAGTTCCAGGCCGGACCCGTGCCGGCGTGGTATCAGTCACAGCGGGAGAGAGTCGATGATCAGCAAGCAAGATCTGGTAGGGACGTGGCAGCTGGAGTCCTGGTCAGTGGGATATTCCGACCGGGAGGAGTACACAAGCCCCTTTGGTGAGGATCCGAAAGGGCTTCTCCTGTATACCGAGGATGACTGGATGAGCGCCTCTATCGGGCGCAGCGACCGCCAGACCCTGCCGGACGATATCAGTTTCCGCAAGATTCCCGAGGAGAAACTGGCCCGGGCCTACCTGTCCTACTTTCACTACGCCGGTCGCTATCGCGTGGTCGAGGGCGACGTGATCCATTACGTCACCCAGAGCCTGAATCCCAATTTTGTCGGCAGCGAACAACTGCGACATGCGGAACTGGATGGACACACCCTGGTGCTGAGCGGCCGGGATACGGCAGATGGCGTGGTCAGGCTGCATTCCCTGGTGTGGCATCGTCTGTCCGCCGCCGAGGGTGGCAGTGGCTAACGCGTTGCATCAATGCGCCGCCGCTCGGCCTGCCACGACAGGGGCGGCAGTGCCAGCAGCTGTCGCCGTATGAGATCCAGCCCGGCGGCAGCGACCATGGTCTGAAACAGACTTCGTTCCACCGGCCAGCACAGTCCGCAGCTGTGCAGGTCAGCGGCGCTGCCCCAGGCGATCCACACGGTCCCCACCGGCTTTTCTGCGCTGCCGCCATCAGGGCCGGCAATTCCGGAGACGGCGATCGCCATATCCGCACCGCTGCGCGCCAGGGCGCCTTCAGCCATGGCCCGGACCACCGGCTCACTGACCGCGCCGTGTGCCTCCAGCAGGGCTTCCGGCACAGCGAGGAGATCGCGTTTCATCCGGTTCGAGTAGGTCACAAAGCCCGCTTCGAAAGCGGCGCTGGACCCGGGGACACGGGTGAGCATCGACGCAATGAGACCGCCAGTGCAGGACTCGGCCGTCGTGATCTGTCTGCCGCGGTCGGACAACAGCTGCAGCACGCGCGCAGCCAGGGTCGCGTTGCCCTCGCCGATAATGTGGTCGCCGAACAGCGACTCCAGCTGCTCACGGCACCCTGCCTGCAGGCCGGGGTCTGCATCACTGGCTGCCGTGAGCTTGATCTCCATCTGCGGCGCTCCCGCCCTGAAGCCCAGTGATACCTGCTGTGGCCAGTCCGGCAGCGCATCTGCCACGCACTGCTGGGCGGCGGACTCGCCCAGTCCAAAGGTCTGCAGCCGCAGAATATGCCTCGGCTGCAGGTCGGGGTGACGATGCCGGATATCATCGATAATGGAATCCAGCATGTTGCGCAGTTCACCCGGGACGCCCGGCGTGCACAGCACCCGGCAGTCCCCGAGCGTCATGGCGATACCCACGGCGCTGCCGGTGATGTTCGGCAGAATGTCGCTGCCTGCCGGCAGCTGTGCCTGCTTGCGGTTCGCTGCGTCCATGGGAATCTGTCGCTGCTCGCACCAGCTTTCGATGTGGGCGAGGGCCCGTGGGTTCTCGCCCAGCGCCACCCCCGCTGCGGCGGCAAGTGCGGCCGCCGTCAGGTCGTCAACGGTGGGGCCGAGGCCGCCGTTGACAATAAGAATGTCGGCGTAGGTACTGATCTCGCGGATGGCGGCCGTGAGCGCGTCCAGGTCGTCGTCGAGGGTGATCTTGCGCTCGAGGGTGATGCCAAGCTCGCCGAGACGCTGCCCGACCATGGCCGAGTTCGAATCGACAGTGTCGCCACTCATCAGCTCGCTGCCGGTGAGAAGCATCTGGATGCGCGGTGTACGGGTGCTCATGTCGTAGCCTGCAGTTCAATGGAGGTGGCTGTACTATACAGACAGCCAGCCGCCGGTAGTGGGTGCCGTTGGCTGCAATCCGGGGAGGACCCCCGCAATTCGGTGGGCATGATGTGTCGCGGGGGCTTACCGTGGGGCGAAGGCTTGTTTACACTCTGGCGCCCCAGCAGGCCCTGAAAAGGAGAGAATCGCATGAAGCGGGTGGTATTCAACCAGAAAGGCGGCGTTGGCAAGACCAGCATCACCTGCAATCTGGCGGCGATTGACGCGCAGGTCGGTTACCGGACACTGGTCATTGATCTGGACGTTCAGGGCAACACCACGCATTACCTGGTCGGCGAAATCGATGCCGAAGCGTTTCCGGCGGAGGCTCAGGGCGTTGCCGGCCTGTTCCGGCAGACGGTGGGCTCCAAGCGCATGCGCCAGAATCCGGACTCCTTTGTCTGGGAAACGCCATATCCCGACCTCTACCTGATGCCCTCCAGCCCCGTGCTGTCCCAGCTGGAGAAGGAGCTTGAATCGCGTTACAAGATCTACAAGCTGCGCGACGCGCTCGCCAAGCTGGCCGACGAATACGACCGGATCTACATCGACACGCCGCCGAATTTCAATTTTTACAGTAAATCGGCGCTGATCGCCGCCGATGCCCTGTTGATCCCCTTCGATTGCGACAGCTTTGCACGCCAGAGCCTGTACGCGCTCATGGACAACATCGCCGAGCTGCAGGAGGATCACAACCCTGATCTCGTGGTCGAAGGTATCGTCATCAATCAGTTCAATTCGCAGGCCAGGCTGCCGGGCGAGCTGGTTGCGGAGCTTGAGGAGGAGGGCTATCCGGTCCTGCAGACCTACCTCAACACCTCGGTAAAGATGAAAGAGTCGCACTACACGCACCGGCCGCTGGTGGATCTGGCGCCGGGCCACAAGCTCACCGGCCAGTACCTGGCCCTGCAGCAGGAACTGGAGCGCGGGCTCAAGAAGGGTCGCAAGCGGCGCTGATCCCGACCCGGCGCCATGAACATTGCCTGCCGCTGCCCCGTCGCTTCCGCACGACCGCAGCCTCACGATTACGGGTGTCCCAAGCATGATCAACAGTACTTCAGGCCTGCCTCTCCCTCTTGAAGAGGCCTGTGCACAACTCGCCGGCCTGCTCGCCGGCGAGTCCGACCTGATCGCCAACAGCGCCAATGTGTCGGCTTTTCTGGCACAGCAGCTCGCGGACATCAACTGGGTGGGTTTCTATTTTCTCCAGGGGGACACGCTGGTGCTGGGGCCTTTCCAGGGGCAGCCCGCCTGCGTGCGAATCCCGACCGGGCGCGGTGTCTGCGGCACCGCCGTGTCGGAGAATACGACGCAGGTGGTCGACGACGTGCACGCCTTTCCGGGTCATATCGCCTGTGATATCCGCTCGCGCTCCGAGCTGGTGGTGCCGCTGCGGGACGGCGGCCGTGTCGTTGGCGTGCTGGACATCGACAGTCCGCGCACCGGTCGCTTCAGCGCGGCGGACGTGGTCTTTGTCGAGGCCCTGCTGGAGGTGTTCCGGCGACACCAGTTCGAGGCCGCTGCCTGAACCCTCGCCGCGCGCCGGGAGTGGTATCCCCGCGGGTGATTGGGTATTCTCCGCGCTCTTTTCGACAGGGCCGGGAGGCAATGCATGGCAGACACGTATCAGGTCAAGTCGCTTCTGGCGGGCAGCGCCGCGCTCGGAACCCGGGTAAGCGTGCGCGGCTGGCTGCGCAGCAAGCGCGACTCCAAGGCCGGTATTTCCTTTCTCGCGGTACATGACGGTTCACATTTTGAAGCGATCCAGGCGGTGGTCCCCGATACGCTGACAAATTACCGCGACGAAGTGCTGCACCTCAGCACAGGCTGTGCAGTGATTGTCAGCGGAGAGCTGGTTGAGTCCGCGGGCAAGGGACAGCAGGTCGAGATCCAGGCAGACTCGGTGAAGGTGGTGGGCTGGGTGGACGACCCGGAAACCTACCCCATTGCCAAGAAGCGCCACACCTTCGAGTATCTGCGCACCCAGGCCCACCTGCGCCCGAGAACCAATACCTTCGGCGCCATGACCCGTGTGCGCAATACCCTGGCCAACGCCATCCACAACTACTTCCACGACAACGGGTTCTGCTGGGTGAATACGCCCATCATCACGGGCAGTGACTGTGAGGGCGCTGGCGAGCTGTTCCGGGTGAGCACCCTGGACTTCGCGAATCTTCCGCGGCGTGCCGACGGCAGTGTGGATTTCGAGCAGGACTTTTTCGACGGCGAGGCCTTTCTCACCGTCAGCGGCCAGCTTGAGGTAGAGTCCTACTGTCTGGCCATGAGCAAGGTGTACACCTTCGGCCCGACTTTCCGGGCGGAAAACTCCAACACCAGTCGCCATCTGGCGGAGTTCTGGATGGTAGAGCCGGAAATTGCCTTTGCCGATCTCGGCGACCTCGCGGATCTCGCAGAGTCCCTCCTGCAGCATGTGTTCGGCCGTGTTCTGGCCGAGTGCGAGAGCGATATCGCCTTTTTCCAGCAACGCATCGACGCCACGCTGCTGGAGCGCCTGCGTGGTGTCATGGAGAACCGCTTCGAGCGTATGGAGTATGGCGAAGCGGTGCGCATTCTGCAGAACTGCGGCGAGTCCTTCGAGTTTCCCGTCGCCTGGGGAACGGATCTCGCGTCTGAACACGAGCGCTACCTGTGTGAAAAGCACGTCGGGCGGCCGGTGGTGCTGATGAATTATCCGCGGGACATCAAGGCCTTCTACATGCGGCTGAACGATGACGAAAAAACCGTCGCGGCCATGGACGTGCTGGCGCCGGGGATCGGCGAGATCATTGGCGGCAGTCAGCGCGAAGAACGTCTCGACGTGCTCGACGCGCGCATGGATCCGGCGCTGCGCGACGAGCTGTGGTGGTATCGCGATCTTCGTCGCTACGGCACGGTGCCCCATGCAGGCTTTGGCCTGGGTTTCGAGCGTCTGCTGAACTACGTCACGGGCATGGAAAACGTGCGCGACGCCATTCCGTTTCCCCGCACCCCGGGTAATGCGCACTTCTGACGGGCCGGGGCGCCACGCGCTGGGCGAGGGGTTCCGCGGCTGGTGCCGCGTCGGATGTCGAGTGTCGCGTTCTCCCCCGCGCGGCGCTCAGCCCGGTGTTTTCAGGCCGCAGTCCGGTGCGAGGCGAAACAGGCACTGGTGGTTCGCGCCGACGTCAATGCTGTCGAGCAGCACGCGCACAGGCTGGTTGAGCTGGAAGCGACGCGTGGTGCTGGTCAGGCTGGCCTGCCATTTGTCGTAGCTGAACTTTTCGGGATCCTTGCGCAGGTCTACCTGGCCTTCCAGACCGCTGTCGTCCAGCCGGGCGGTGAATCCGCCGCTGTTGATGTGGGAGATATGTGCAGGCCAGGGGCCCGGTGCCGATGCCTGCAGGCGCTGCAGGTAGTTTGCCGCCAGCCAGCGTTCCGCCGCCTGACTCGCGGCGCGGGCGTTCTGCAGCCTGGCCGCGAGCGACGCCAGCGTCTCTTCGTCAATCGCCACCGGCTCTCGGCCATGCAGCGCCGCCTTGATCTGGCGCTGAACCAGGAAGTCGACGTACTTGCGCAGCGGTGAGGTGCAGTTTGTGTACTGGGGCAGCGCCATGCCCATGTGTGGCCCGGGTTCTGGCGACAGCTCGGCACGTGTCAGCAGCCGGTTCACCATGTTGCGCAACGGCAGGGGGTGCGCCGGATCACTCAGCAGGCGGATCAGGTCCCGGTAGCCGGCCACGTCTGTCACGTCGATTTCGGTGGCCTGCGGCAGGTGCAGCTCGAGAAATTTGCGCAGCTCGTCCAGGCGGTCGCTGCGGAAGCCGTTATGGCGGATGAAGGGGCCGCCGATGGCATGGCGTGACAGAAAATCGGCGGCGCAGCGGTTAGCCGCTACCATACACTCTTCCACCAGTTTCTGGGACGCCATCTTCTCGAAAGGTTCGATGCTGTCAATCTGCTTCTGGTCGTTCAGAATCCAGCGGAACTCGCGGCGATCCTCCATGAGCAGCCCGTTGGCCTCGCGCTCGGCATGCAGCGCGCGGAACACCTGGTAGAGGGCCTCCAGCGGGCTGGCGTGGCTCATCAGGCTGTCCTGCTCGCCGGACAGGTATTTGTCGACGGCAAAATACGACAGTTTGGCCCGGGAGCGGATGGTGGCCTCAAGGAAATCGTAGTGGCGGATGACGCCGTTGTCGCCGACGTCGATCTTGCACACCAGCGCGGGGCGGTCGTTGCCGGCGGACAATGCACAGGTGCCCTGGGACATGCTCTCCGGCAGCATGGGCACGACATCCCCGTGGAAGTACACAGAGGTTGCGCGCCGCGCGATGTCAGCCTCCAGCGGCGAGTCGGCAGGCACGAAGGCCGTCGGGTCGGCGATGGCGATGTACAGCGTCCAGCCGTCACTGCTGGTATCGGCATACAGGGCATCGTCGATGTCCAGCGTCTTGGCCGCGTCGATAGAGATGAAGTCGAGGTCCGTGAGGTCCAGCCGCTGCAGGTTCTCGGCGGATGCGGACTGGTCGAGCGCCGCGTCAACCTGCTGCAGCTTGGCGGCTGGCCATTCCGGCTGCAGGTCGAACTTCTCCATGCTATAGCGGTTTTCAATGCCCGGTGTGTCGGCGTTGCCGATGACTTTCAGCACCTTGGCCTGGGGTCTGCCATCGCGAATGGGGTGGCGCAGTACGGCACAGCGGATGAGATCACCCTCGCGTACGCCGTTGCGGGCGTGCGGCGGAATGAACAGCCAGCGCTGCAGGTTGCTGAGATCCGGACGCACGAACAGGGCCTTGCCCTTGCGCACGCACTCCCCGGTGAACTCGCCAAGGGGGCTGTCGATGAGCTTTTCGACCTCGGCAACGCTGCGCTTGTCGGCACCCGGGCGTATGCAGACTCGAATCCGGTCGTCCGGAAAGGTCTTGAGCATCTCGTCCGGGGGAATAAACACCTCGCGGCCATCGTCGAGAACCGCAAAGCCATAGCGGGCCTGGGTGCCCTTGACCACGGCTTCGGCGCGCTCCTTGACGGATTCCAACTGGTTTTTCAGGCCCTTGAGCTGTGAAAGGGCGTCGCTGTTCAGCATAGTGGCGTCTGTGCGGCCTGTGTGTCGATGAATCGGCTATCGTAGCGGAAAAGGGCACGGGTGTCAGTGTGCATTGCCCGTGCAGCGAGTGGCGGTGAGCGCGGCAGGCAAGGCCGCAATACGATTGACACCGCCGCGGATTGTTGCCAATAATCGATGTCGGAGACGTAAAAAACAGCAGGCCACTCGTATCAGACGTAGCGCCCTTTCGGCTCCTATCTCCCGCAGCAGGCAGCCCGCCCGGCGCCGCTGCCCGGGCGTCGCGATGCCCACTGCAGCACTCTATTTACCGCACCCAAGGCCCAGGAGCTCATTATGGATTCCAGTCCCGCGCTGAACGCCGGCATGTTCGAGGCGCTGCCGTCACAGACCAAGACCTATGTGCTGGATACCAACGTTCTGCTGCACGATCCAACGGCCCTCAGCGGGTTCTCCGAGCATCATGTGGTGATTCCCATGACGGTGCTCGAGGAGCTGGACCACATCAAGGATCGTCACGACAAGACGGTGAGCCGTGAGGCGCGGATTGCGATCCAGCTGATCGACAAGGTGGTGGATGCAGCCACACCGCAGGAAATCCAGGCCGGGGTGGAGCTGCCGGGGAGCACGCTTGAGGGCCGGCTGGGAACGCTGGCGATTTACCCGGACCAGCTGATCAGCGATGACAGCCAGGTGCCCTATCTTGATGCCACCCAGGACCAGGCGAACGACAACCGCATCATCAACGTGGCCATCCGGCTGCAGGCGGAAAACCCCGACAGCTTTGTCTGCCTGGTGACCAAGGACATCAACATGCGCATCAAGGCCAAGGGGTCCGGCCTGATGCACGTGGAGGACTACCGGCGTGACCGCGTGCTGGACGACATCGACCTGCTGGCCCGCGGCTACCAGCGCATCGAGGGAGACTTCTGGAGCACAGTGTCAGAGGTGGATACGGTGCGCGAGGGCGAGCAGACCCTGCACCGCGTGCCGCGCGCCGCACTGCCGGAGGCTTATCCCAACCTGTTTGTGCATGACGACAATGCCTTTTTTGCCTTCGTGGTGCGCCTTGATGCGAGCCATATCTACCTGCGCTGTGACAGTCGCGACAATCTGATGAAGCGACGTTTCTGGGGGCTGTCGCCGCGCAATCTGGAGCAGGCCATGGCCATGTCGCTGCTCGGTGACGACTCGGTGGACATGACGGTGATGACCGGACCTGCGGGATCCGGCAAGACGCTGCTGGCGCTGGCCTATGGACTGCATGCCATCCTTGAGGAGGGGCGTTTCGGCAAGCTGATCGTGGCGCGCTCGACGCCACCGATCGCCGAGGATATCGGCTTCCTCCCGGGGACCGAGGAGGAAAAGATGGCGCCCTGGCTGGCGGCCTTCGATGACAACCTGGAGATTCTCCACGGCGCCGACGAGTCCTGCATTGGCAGTATCGATTACGTGAAGGAGCGGGCCAACATACAGTTCAAGTCACTCAACTTCATGCGCGGACGCTCGTTCAACAACGCCTACATCATCATTGACGAGGCCCAGGGGCTGACCCAGTTCCAGCTCAAGTCGGTGATCTCGCGGGTGGGTGAGGGCTCGCGGATTGTCGTGCTCGGCAACCTGGCGCAGATAGACAACAAGTACATTTCGCCGCTGACGTCGGGACTGACCTATCTGGTAGAGAAGAGCAAGTCGTACCAGCATGCGGGCATCATGCACATCGGTGGCATTGTGCGCTCGCGACTTGCCGCCTTTGCCGAGGAGCAGCTGTAGGCCCGGTACTGCGCGTGGACGCTCATGAATCGTTGTCGGAATCGCTGCCGCGTCGAGCCAGGTCGCGCTGCAGGGCAAACTCCAGCCGCAGGATGACGCCCCACTCGCCGCTGCGACCGCTGTCGGCCTGCAGCTGGCGGAGGCTGTAGCTGGGCTCGAACTCCACAAACATGTAAGGACGGTATACCTGGCGCCTGAATACGGTGCCCAGCCGATAGCTGCGCACGAATGCGTCCGGGCGAGTAACGCCATTGACCAGCAGGAAGTGCTCCACTGCCAGTGGCCGCTCTGTGTCGGTCAGGTGGCGCTGGCGCAGCGCCAGGCGAGAGCGCCATTCCACGCCTTCGCTTTTTTCTCCCCAGATACCGCGCTGGCTCCAGCGCCAGACGGTGCTGTTGTTCTGTTTGTAGTTGATGTCCAGCTGGGTCGTGCCATAAACGCCCTCATCGCTCTCGTGCTGTATCCGCTGGATGAAGCGGTAACTGACTTCATCGATGATGCCGCCCTGATTGCGGTACCGCACACCCGGCTTGAGTCCGCTGGCGGTAAGGCCCAGCGTCGTATCGAAGCGCGAGCGGCCGCCCTCGCGCAGCAGATACTGCAGCCCCACGCGGTCATCCAGCCGGTCATCGTCCAGGTCTTCATCATCCTGTGCCTGATCGCTGAACACCAGGTCGAGACGGCGCGAGACGCGCGGCAGCTGCAGCTTGCCGCGCAGTCGAGGCTTGGCATCGTAACCCTCAGCAGAGTCCCAGTCGTTGATCAGCTGCAGCCGCAGCAGCGATTCTGCCTGCTCCAGATTGTAGGTTTCGTCGCCAAAGAACTGGTCCATCCACTCAGTCAGCGCCTGTGCGCTGTCGGTGACATAGGCGTGGCTGGAATCGACCCAGTTTTCTTCGGTTTCCTGCGCGTCCCCGGTTCCAGGCACCGGCGCTGTCCAGCCGCGCAGGGAGTCGTCGGCAAAACCCTCTGCAAAAAACAGACACAGCGCGACGGACAGCGCAAAATGCCTGACCCGGGGCTTCTTTGCCGGTAAACTGCTGCGCATGTCGACACTCTTCATCTGGCTTCAGTACTGCCTGCCGCAGCACCTGCTTTCAAGGATCGTAGGCGCTCTGGCGCACGCACGCCAGCCCCGCTGGCTGGTTACCTGGGTTATTCGCCGTTTCGTCGCGCACTATGACGTGAATCTTGCGGAGGCGCAGGGCACCGATGCCGCGGATTATCCGTCCTTCAACGCGTTCTTCACCCGGCCGCTGAAGCCCGGTGCGCGACCGGTTGCCGATGCCGATCTGGTTTGCCCGGCCGATGGCGTGGTCAGCCAGTGTGGTGCAATACACGGTGATCGGGTTTTCCAGGCCAAGGGACGTCACTTTTCGCTGGACGAGTTGCTGGGAGGCGACAGCGCGCGGTCGTCGGTCTTCAGGGATGGCGCTTTTGCCACCATTTACCTCTCGCCCCGGGATTATCACCGGGTGCACATGCCCATGGCGGGCCGTCTGACCGCCACCTGCTATGTCCCCGGGCGGCTGTTTTCGGTGAATGCGGTAACGGCAGAGGGCGTGGACAGGCTGTTTGCCCGCAATGAGCGCCTGGTGTGCTATTTCGAAGGTCCGCGGGGGCCCTTTGCGATGGTGCTGGTGGGGGCCATGATTGTCGCCGGCATCGAGACCGTGTGGTCAGGGCAGGTCGCACCACCACCTCGCCGGGTGATGACCCTGGATTATGCAGCGCTTCCGGCTCCGATCAGCCTCGAGCGGGGCGATGAGATGGGGCGTTTCCTGCTCGCCTCAACGGTGATTCTGCTGTTCCCGCCCGGCGCGCCGGTTTTCAATGCGGCGCTGACACCGAGTGCATCAGCCCGTATCGGCGACGCCATGGGTGCCTACGACGGCGCCTATGACGCGTCCAGTGATCCGATAATGTGACGGTAGCTCGCGAGTCGCTGTGCCGGAATCAGTCCGTCCGCGACCGCCGCCAGCAGCGCGCAGCCGGGTTCACTCTGGTGCCGGCAATCGCGGAAGCGACATCGGCCCAGGTAGGGATGAAATTCCCGAAAGCCTGACTCCACCGCATGCCGCGTAAGATGGCCAAGGCCGAACTCGCGAATCCCCGGTGAGTCTATCAGGTGCCCACCACCGGGCAGGTGGAACAGCCCCGATGTGGTTGTGGTGTGTGTGCCTTTCCCTGAGCCCTCGGAAAGCGCGCCGGTGCGCTGAGGTGCAGCCCCGGGCAGAAGGGCGTTCAGCAGCGAGGTCTTGCCCACGCCTGACTGGCCGACAAACACGCTGGTGCAGGCGCGCAGGGCATCCTCGAGCTCGGCAAGGCCGCTGTGTATCGAGCAGCGTATGACCGGATAGCCCAGCGGCGGATAGACTTTCAGCATGTCCTCAAGTGGCGCGGCAAGGGCCGGATCCGCCAGCAGATCGCACTTGTTGACCACGATCAGCGGTCGCGCACCGGTTTCCTGCGCCGCCACCAGGTAGCGGTCGAGCAGGTTGGCGTGGGGGGTCGGCAGCGGCGCGATGACGACGGCGATCTGGTCGATGTTCGCGGCAATCGCTTTCAGTTTGCCATAGGCATCCGGACGGCGCAGTTCCGTGGTCCGGGGCAGCTGCGCGACGACCACCCCCATGGGCTCGCCGGGGCAGAACACCACGCGATCGCCGGTGACCATGCCATCCAGATTGGCGCGCAGATGGCAGCGTGCACTCTGTCTCTGCCCGCCCCCGGTGTCCGTCTCAACCTCGACCTGCGTGCCATAGTGGGCGGTGATCACGCCCTCGCGCTCTTCCGTTGCCGGGATATCCCCTGTGGGGTCAGGTCCCGATGGGACCTGACCCCACAGGGATCTCGCGGCCCGGCGGGCCCGTTCGGCGCGGATCTTCTCGATGCGCCAGGCCTGCTGCCGGCTGAGTTTGCGTTTTGCCATGGCGGGCATTATTGATCGACCCCCCGGCCAAGTCGAGCTCGGATGTGGCCGCGTGCTAAGCTTCCGGCTTTTTCAAAGGGAAAATGGATGATGCGTGACGACAGTCATCTGGTATGGGTGGACATGGAGATGACGGGGCTGGACCCCGATCACGATCGCGTGATCGAGATTGCGAGCATCGTCACCGACGGCAGTCTCAATATCCTGGCCGAGGGGCCGGTGATTGCCATACACCAGTGCGATGCGGTACTCGCCGGTATGGATGACTGGAATACCACGCACCATACGCGCTCCGGCCTGGTCGACCGCGTGCGCGCCAGTGAGATGGATGAGGCGGCTGCGGCACGCGCCACCCTCAACTTTCTCGCCGAGTGGGTAGGCGAGGGAGTGTCGCCGATGTGTGGCAACTCCATCTGCCAGGACCGGCGTTTCATGGCGCGGCACATGCCGTCACTTGAGGCGTTCTTTCACTACCGCAATCTGGATGTCAGTAGCCTGAAGATCCTCGCGCAGCGCTGGCGGCCCGATCTGTACGCGGCGCTGGACAAGAAATCCGCGCACCTTGCGCTGGAGGATATCCGCGACTCGATCGCGGAGCTGCGTTTTTACCGGGATACCTTTCTGCAGCTCGAGGCGCCGCTGCCAGGCTGATCCGGGGCCGCTTGGGCGCCCGAGCGCGCAGGCCGCGGGCGCTCTGGCAGTGGCGCTTTCCCTGCCTCAGGAGCCGGAGCTGTGGCGCGCGATTGCCCATTCCACGTGCTCGCGAACCAGGCCTGAGGGGTGTCCGCGACGACGCTCCAGGGCATTCAGGATCGACGGGTTTCCGGGCGCATTGCCGAGCGCCACGGCAATGTTCCGCAGCCAGCGCTCGTGCCCGATCCGGCGCAGTGCCGATCCCTCGGTGCGGGCTTCGTAAGTCGCCTCGTCCCACAGGAACAGTGACACCAGGTCGATGTCATCGAGCCCGTGCCGCGGCTGGAAGTCGGCCTCGTCCGTGTGCTGTGCGAACTTGTTCCAGGGGCACACCAGCTGGCAGTCGTCGCAGCCGAAGATGCGGTTGCCCATCAGCGGGCGCAGAGCCGGGTCGATACTGCCTTTGTGTTCGATGGTGAGGTAGGAAATGCAGCGCCGCGCATCCAGCTGAAAAGGGCCGGTGAAGGCATCCGTCGGACAGACGTCGAGGCAGGCGCGGCAGCTGCCGCAGTGCTTTTCCGTGCGCGCGTCGTCGGTGGGCAGGGGCAGGTCGGTGTAGATCTCGCCGAGGAAGAACCAGGAGCCCACGCGTTCGTTGATGAGCATGGTGTTCTTGGCGATCCAGCCCAGCCCGGCGCGCTCCGCGAGGGCCCGCTCCAGCACCGGGGCGCTGTCGACAAAGGCCCGATAGGCGCCACCACCCGCCTCGTCGCTGATGCGTCTGGCCAGCGTTGCCAGCCGCTTGCGCAGCAGCTTGTGGTAATCCCTGCCGAGGGTGTAGCGGGAGATGTAGGCCCGGTCGGTCGACGCCAGCACCTGTTCCGGGTCTGTGCCCCCGGGCAGATAGTCCATGCGCACGGACAGCACCCGGCAGGTGCCCGGAACCAGCTCTTGCGGCCGCGAGCGCTTGCTGCCGTGACTGGCCATCCACTGCATTTCCCCGTGATAGCCGGCATCCAGCCACTTCTGCAGGTAGGCCTCGTGTGCAGAGAGGTCGATGTCGCTGATGCCGAGCTGCTGGAAACCGAGCTCCCGGGCCCATTCGCGAATGCGCCCGGCGAGCGCCGCCGACTGTGCTGCCACCATTGTCTGTGTCACCGGATCATCCCAAAGCTGCTCCCGAGTTGCGTATAATCCGAAGGTCAGCCGCCCACTTTCCGGGGTGGCGGCAACGACGAGGATTGCCATGCCAACGGACCTGCTGTACACCGCCGAACAGACCCGGCTGCTCGACGCGTCCGCCATCGAGAACGCGGGCATCCCCGGCCGTGTGCTGATGTCCCGCGCCGCAGCCGCCCTGCACCGCTGCCTTGTTCAGCGCTGGCCGGAGGCAGACAGCGTGCACGTCATTGTCGGTACCGGTAATAATGGTGGCGATGGCTGGCTCCTGGCCGAGCGCGTGTGGCGGCGCGGCGGCAGAGTGACAGTCTACCAGCTGGGCGATCCCGACCGCATCCGGGGAGATGCGCTGCGCGCGCGGCAGATGGCCCTGGACAGCGGTGTGCCGTCTCTGCCGTGGCGCGCGGGGTGTCTGCACAACGCCACAGGCCTCATCGTGGATGCGATGCTCGGTACCGGTCTTGGCGGCGAGGTGCGCGGTGATGCCGCGGCGGCGATTGCCGACATCAACGCCAGCGGGCTGCCGGTGCTGGCGGTGGATGTTCCCTCTGGTCTGTGCGCGGATAGCGGCCGGCGACTGGGCGCATCGGTGGTTGCGGACGTCACGCTTTCCTTCATCGGTCGCAAGCGCGGTTTGTATACCCTCGATGGCCCCGACTGCGCTGGCGAGCGTCTGTTCGATGACCTCGATGTGCCCGCCAGTGTCCTTGGCCGCGTACCGTCCGCGCATTGCTGGCAGTGTCTGGATCTGGACACGGAGCTCGAAGGCCTGGCCCCCCGCGCGGCGGCGTCACACAAGGGACGCTTCGGTCAGGTTCTGGTGGTGGGTGGTGATCACGGTATGGGCGGCGCCGCCATACTGGCGGCGGAAGCGGCCTTGCGCAGCGGCGCTGGACTGGTGCGTGTGGCGACACGCCCCGCCCATCTCGGTGCCGTTCTGGCGCGCACGCCCGAGGCGATGGCTGCCGGCGTGGACACGGTGCATGAGCTGGTTCCGCTGCTGGAGGCGTCTTCGGTGGTTCTGGTCGGGCCGGGGATGGGCACCGGGCCCTGGGCTCAGCAACTGCTGTTGACCGCGCTCGACAGCGGCAAGCCGCTGGTGCTTGATGCCGACGCCCTCAACCTGCTGTCCGCAGACGCCGAACTCACTTCAAGGCTGCCTGCAGGCTGCGTCATCACGCCGCATCCGGGCGAGGCGGGCCGCCTGCTGGGTGGCGACAGTGCCCGCGTGCAGGCGGATCGCTTTGCCGCCGCCGAGGCCTTGAGTGCGCGTTTCGCGGTGTCGGTGCTGCTGAAGGGAAACGGCAGCCTGGTGGTGGGGCCCGAGGGTGATAACAGCCTGTGTTGCTATGGCAATCCGGGCATGGCCAGCGGCGGTATGGGTGACGTGCTCGGCGGTGTCATTGCGGCGCTCATGGCCCAGGGGTTGACCGCTACCGCCGCCGCCCGCCTGGGTGCCTGTGTCCATGGCGCGGCGGCGGATGCCGCCGCTGGGGACGGTCAGCGCGGTCTGCTGGCGTCAGACCTGCTGCCGTTGCTGCGGCGCCTGCTGGGATGAGTGCGCTGTATCGACAGTTGACGCTGCGCGACGAGGCAGACACCGTGGCGCTGGGATCGCGGCTTGCCGCGGTGCTGACCCCCGGCATGCTGGTGTTTCTCCAGGGTGACCTCGGTGCGGGCAAGACCACGCTCTGCCGTGGTCTTGTTCGCGGGCTGGGTCACCGTGGTGCGGTCAAGAGCCCCACCTACACGCTGGTGGAGCCCTACGACAACACGGTGCCGCCGGTCTATCATTTCGATCTCTACCGTCTGGGCGATCCCGCTGAGCTCGACGCGATAGGCCTGCGGGATTACCTCGACAGTGAACATCTCTGCCTGGTGGAGTGGCCCGGGCGCGGCGACGGTGTTTTGCCCCCGGCCGACTTAATCATTACCATCACGCAGGTGGGAGCCGGCCGCCAGGCCGATCTGAAGGCTGTCAGTCTGCGTGCAAGACGCGCTCTTGCGGCACTGGATGACCGCCTGTCTGGAGCAGTGACATAGTGGTACCTACCGGATGATTGGCGTTAGTCGACGTTTGCGGTTGTCGCAGATGGCTCCGCTGCTGTTATGCCTGCTGGCGGCACCGCTGCTTGCCGCCACCGTTAACGATGTGCGTCTGTGGCGCGCGCCCGACCATACCCGGATTGTTCTCGACATGAGTGCGGCGGCGGAGCATCGCTTGCTGGTCCTGCAGAACCCGGACCGTATCGTGCTCGACGTGAGTGATGCGACCCTGCAGGGCGCACTCGCTGATCTGAGTCTGGATGACACCCCGATTGCGCGCATTCGCTCCGGCGTTCGCAACGGCACCGATCTGCGCATGGTCTTTGATATGCGGGCTGTCGTGACGCCGCGCAGCTTCGCCATCGAGGCCAATGCCCAGGCCGGCGATCGTCTGGTCCTTGACCTGCATGACGAGGCGCCGCGCCCGTCCGGGACGCCGGCGGTCTCCCGATCCGTCAGTGACGATGATCGCCGCGATATCATCATCGCTATTGACGCCGGCCACGGTGGCGAGGACCCCGGTGCTCTCGGGCCGGGAAGACTGCGCGAGAAGGACGTCGTCCTGGCGATAGCGAAGGAGCTGGCGGCCCTGTTCGAGCGTGATCGCGGGTTTGCGCCGACGCTGATTCGCAGCGGTGACTACTACGTGAGCCTGAAAGGGCGTCGGGATCTCGCCCGCGAGCGGCAGGCGGACCTGTTTGTCTCCATCCACGCCGATGCCTTCAATCGCAAGGAGGCGAATGGAGCTTCCGTCTATGCCCTGTCGACCCGGGGTGCCACGAGCACCACAGCAAGCTACCTGGCGCAGCGGGAGAACGCCGCGGACCTGGTGGGTGGCGTGCGCCTCGGTGACAAGGATGAGATGCTTGCCGGCGTGCTCGCCGATCTGTCGATGACCTCAACCCTCGATGCCAGCCTGAACATGGGCGGATCGGTGCTCGGCGAGATGAGCGGCGTGGCGCGCCTGCACAAGCGGCAGGTGGAGCAGGCCGCCTTTGTGGTGCTCAAGTCGCCGGATATTCCTTCAATACTGGTAGAGACGGGCTTTATTTCCAATCCCGGGGAGGCGCGTAAACTGGCCGATCCCGCCTACCGCAAGCGCATGGCCCAGGCGATCCACCGGGGTATACGCAGCTGGTTTATCAGCCACCCACCACCCGGCACGATGCTGGCCTTTGAGAAGCGTCGCGGCGGTCGTGAATACCGGATTGCCCGCGGCGATACGCTGTCGGGCATCGCGGCGCGCTTCAATGTGTCAGTGAGCGATCTCAAGAGTTTCAACCAGCTGGCTGACAACCGCATTCTGGTGGGTCAGACGCTGAAGATACCGGCACTCTGATGCTGTCACCGTGGCTGTTAGTGCCGAAAGCAGGGTCGCCATGTCGTTGATCAAGCGCCTGTCACCACGCCTCGCCAATCAGATCGCCGCCGGCGAGGTGGTGGAGCGACCGGCGTCTGTCGTCAAGGAGTTGCTTGAGAACAGCCTGGATGCCGGGGCCGACCGCATTGAGATAGAGATTGAAGGCGCCGGGTCGCGACTGATACGGGTTCGCGACAACGGCTCGGGCATGACGGCGGACGACCTGCCGCTGGCGCTGGCCCGCCACGCCACCAGCAAGATTGCCGAGCTGGATGATCTTGAGGCGGTCGCCACGCTGGGCTTTCGCGGTGAGGCGCTGGCGAGCATCGGCTCGGTATCGCGCTTGACGCTCACCAGCAATTCGGCGGACGAGGGGGCGGGCGTCTGCGCCTTCACCGAAGGGCGCGACATGCAAGTGACGGTCAAGCCCGCAGCGCACCCCCGGGGGACGACCGTTGAGGTGCGCGATCTGTTCTTCAACACGCCGGCGCGTCGCAAGTTCCTGCGCACCGACAAGACCGAGTTCGCTCATGTCGATGAGGTGGTCAAGCGGGTCGCACTGTCGCGCTTTGATGTCGCTTTCCAGCTGCGCCACAACGGCAGGACGATACACAGCCTGCGCCCCGCGAGTGCCGGCATGGAGCAGGCCCGTCGCGTGGCCGGAGTCTGCGGGCCCGCCTTCATGGAGCAGACGGTGGCCATTCAGCGCGAGGTGCCCGGCCTGAGCGTTCGTGGCTGGGTGGGGCTGCCCACCTTTTCCCGCAGCCAGGCGGATCTCCAGTATTTCTATGTCAACGGGCGGATTATCCGTGACCGACTGGTCGCGCATGCGGTGCGACAGGCCTACCGCGACGTGCTGTACCATGGCCGGCACCCGGCTTTTGTGCTCTATCTCGATATGGATCCGGCGCAGGTCGATGTCAACGTGCACCCGACCAAGCACGAGGTACGCTTCCGGCAGGGGCGTGACGTACACAACTTCCTGTTCAGCACCCTGCACAAGGCCCTGTCGGATGTGCGCCCCGGCACCGCTTCGATGCCGGCATCCGGGGCCGCGCTTCAGGGGGCTGCCGAGACCTCGCCGGCGGCCTCCGCTTCCCTCATGGATCAAGGCAGCCTCGGGCTGGCGCAGGCGCCGGCAGGCAGTGTCGCGGGCGCTTTTGCGGGTTCGCCGCGGACGTTCGCGGGCAGGCCGCAGAGCGAGGCCCAGCGCCGTAGCCTGTCGCGCCTTTACGGATCGCCGCCACCATCGGGGATTGAAGAACCTGCGCCGGGGGATCAGGCCGAGGGTGAGATACCGCCGCTCGGCTATGCCCTCGCGCAGCTTAAGGGCATCTATATCCTGGCGGAGAATGCGGACGGACTGGTTCTGGTCGATATGCATGCCGCCCATGAGCGCATTACCTACGAGCGCCTGAAGAGCGCCCGCGACGCCGATGGCATCCGCAGCCAGCCGCTGCTGGTGCCGCGCAGCGTTGCGGTGAGTAGCCGCGAGGCCGATCTCGCGGCGGCCTCCGGAGATTTCTTCGCCCGCTTCGGCTTCCGCGTCGAGCGCGCCGGTAGCGAGTCACTGGTAATCCGCGACGTTCCCGCCAGCCTGCGCGATGCGGATGTCGAGCAGCTGCTGCGGGACGTGCTCAGTGACCTTGCCGAGCATGGCACATCGGACCGGGTGACCGCGCACGAGGACGATATTCTGTCCACCATGGCCTGTCATGGGTCCGTGCGCGCGAATCGCCGGCTGGGCATTCCGGAAATGAATGCGCTGCTTCGGGACATGGAGGCTACCGAGCGGTCCGGCCAGTGCAACCATGGTCGTCCCACCTGGACGCGTCTGTCGCTGGTAGAGCTCGATCGACTCTTTTTGCGCGGTCGGTGACGCGTGGCTGAAGAGCGGCCGCTGCTGTTGTGCATCATGGGGCCCACCGCTGCCGGAAAGACCGCGCTGGCCGAGGGTCTGGTACAGAAGCTGTCCGGCGAACTGATCAGCGTTGATGCGACGCTAGTCTATCGCGGGCTCGATATTGGCGCTGCAAGGCCACAGTCGCCGCACCACCTGGTGGATATCTGCAGCCCCGCCGAGCCCTATTCCGCGGCGCGGTTTCTCGACGACCTTGCCCCGCTGCTCGACGGCATGCGTGATCGCGGCCGGGTGCCGATTCTGGTGGGTGGCAGCATGCTGTATTTCCGCGCTTTCCTGCAGGGTCTGTCGAGCATGCCGCCTGCGGACCCCGCGCAGCGCGAGACGATAGCAGCCGATGCCGCCAGGCGCGGGTGGCCCGCGATGCATGCGGAGCTGGCGCGGGTGGATCCGCAGGCCGCGGCGCGAATCCACCCGCAGCACTCGCAGCGTCTTTCCCGGGCGCTGGAGGTGTACCGCAGTTCCGGCGTCCCTCTCAGCGACTGGCATGCGGTGCCCGGTAAACCGCCCCTGGCGGCGGGTTACCGGGTGGTACAGGTGGCCATCTGCCCGCTGCGGCGCGAGTGGCTGCATGCGCGCATTGCCGCGCGCTTCGATGCCATGCTCGACGCCGGCCTGGTGGACGAGGTGGCCGCGCTACGCGCCCGCGGTGACCTGGATCTTCACCTGCCGTCAATGCGCAGCGTCGGCTATCGGCAGATCTGGCAGTACCTGGATGGCGACTGCGATCTTGCGACGGCCAGGGATCGCGCCATCGCCGCGACGCGTCAGCTGGCCAAACGCCAGCTGACCTGGCTGCGCAAATGGCCAGACCTGCACTGGATTCACACAAATGCGGCGGGAATGCCCGAAACACACACGTTTCCCGTCGCTATGGCCAATAAAGAAAACGCGGCGGCATCCGATCTGCTCTTGAACTATCTTGCGTACAACCCCATGTAGTATCCTGTTGCGGCAGTCACCGCTTACCGTTTTTTTTGGCCCGGGTTGGGTCCACAAGGAGAAAAGCATGTCAAAAGGGCATACGCTACAAGACCCTTACCTGAACATTCTGCGCAAGGAGCGTGTTCCGGTATCCATTTATCTGGTCAACGGCATCAAGCTGCAGGGCCAGATCGAATCTTTTGACCAGTTTGTCGTACTGCTGAAGAATACGGTCAGCCAGATGGTGTACAAGCATGCCATCTCGACAGTCGTTCCGGGCCGCGTCGTACGCCTGCCCATGCAGAATCCACCCGAGGACGATGACGAAAGCTGAGTTTCCTGCGGCGGCTGAACAGCGCCGCGTGTCTGTTCCGCCTGCCCCGCGAGGTTATTGTCGTGTTTTTTGAGCGTCCCGAGTCGGGAGAGATTGCTGTACTCGTACACATCGACTTCGGTCGGGGCAGTGAAACGGAGGATCCGCGCGAGTTCGAAGAGCTGGTGCTGTCCGCGGGCGGCGACCCGGTGGCCTTCATTATGGCCTCACGGCAGGCGCCGGATTCCCGCACCTTTGTCGGCTCCGGTAAGGTGGCGGAAATTGCGCAGACCGTCGAGGAACACGGTGCCCAGATTGTCATATTCAACCACACCCTGAGTCCAAGCCAGGAGCGTAACCTCGAACGCGAGTTCAAGTGCCGTGTGCTCGACCGCACCGGTCTTATTCTTGACATTTTTGCGCAGCGGGCGCGAACCCATGAGGGCAAGCTGCAGGTGGAGCTGGCGCAGCTCGAGCACATGAGCACCCGGCTGGTGCGCGGCTGGACCCACCTCGAGCGGCAGAAGGGCGGTATCGGCCTGCGCGGCCCGGGTGAAACCCAGCTCGAAACCGACCGCCGGCTCCTGCGCGCGCGCATCAAGGCGATTCTCGGACGGCTCGACAAGGTGCGCCGTCAACGCGAGCAGGGCCGTCGGTCCCGGCGGCGTGCGGAGGTGCCCACGGTGGCGCTGGTGGGTTACACCAACGCCGGCAAGTCGACCCTGTTCAACCGGCTCACGGCCTCTGGTGTGTTTGCTGCTGATCAGCTGTTTGCCACGCTGGATCCCACGCTGAGACGCCTGGAGCTCGAGCACGCGGGTGCGGTGATTCTGGCCGACACAGTGGGTTTCATCTCGCATCTGCCGCACCGACTGGTAGAGGCCTTCAAGGCAACGCTCGAGGAAACACGCAGTGCCGATCTGCTTCTCAATGTCGTTGACGCGGCGAGCGGCGAACGCGATCAGCACCGTTTTCACGTGCAGGAAGTGCTCGACGAGATCGGCGCTACCGATGTGCCCCAGATTGAGGTGTACAACAAGATCGACTGCCTGGAAATGGGCCCGCGGCTTGACCGCGACGACGAGGGCAGGCCCGTCCGTGTGTGGCTGAGTGCATCCACCGGTGAAGGGATCGACCTGCTGCTGCAGGCCATTGCCGAGCGCGTGGCCGACGACATGGTGGATGAGAATCTGGATCTCGATCCCGGGCAGTCCCGCCTGCGGGCGGCGCTCTACCAGCTGGGTGCGGTGGCCTCGGAGGAGTTCGGCGACGACGGCGTTTCGCACCTGCACGTGCGTCTGCCGCGGGTTGAATGGGATCGACTGCTGGCGTCGGAGCATCATCACTGAAAAACATGGCGTGTCTGTTATCGCATAGACGGTAGTGCGGCAACAGGGCACCCTTCTTTTTTGCTAAACTAGAACCTTTCGAACATCAGGAGAAACGTATGGCCTGGAATGAACCGGGTGGCGGCGGCAACAAGCCAAAGGACCCCTGGGGCGGCGGTGATCAGGGCCCACCCGACCTCGACGAAGCGCTCAAGAAGCTGCAGCAGCGACTCGGCGGTCTGTTTGGAGGCAGCGGCGGTGGGCGCGGCGGATCCGGCGGCGGTGGCAAGATCAGCGGCACCGTGCTCGGGCTGGTGCTTGCCGGCGCCGTCGTTGTCTGGGGTCTGATGGGTTTTTATCAGGTCGACGAGCAGGAACGCGGTGTTGTGCTGCGGTTCGGCGAATTCAACCGCGTGGCGATGCCGGGCCTGCAGTGGAATGCACCGCTGATTGACGAGGTGATCAAGGTCAACACGACCAAAGTGCGGGCAAAGAATTTCCGCGAGATCATGCTCACCCAGGACGAGAACATCGTTGAGGTTCAGGCGTCCGTGCAGTACGTGATTGATGATGTCGAGAGTTTTGTTCTCGACGTTCGCTCACCCGAGTCGTCGCTGGAACAGGCCGCACAAAGCGCCCTGCGTCACGTCGTCGGTGGCATGACAATGGACCTGGTGCTTACCGAAGGCCGGGCACGGGTTGCATCGGAGATGCAGGAGCGCCTGCAGGCATATACGTCCGCTTACGGTACCGGTATTCGCATCAGCACCGTCAACGTGGACGAGTCCAGGCCGCCGACGCAGGTCCAGGGAGCCTTCGATGATGTGATCAAGGCACGAGAAGACGAGGAAAGGGTCAAGAGCGAGGCGCAGGGCTATGCGAATTCCGTTGTGCCCGAGGCCCGCGGTCGCGCGCAGCGACAGATCGAGGAGGCGAGCGCCTATCGCGAGCAGGTTGTGGCCAGCGCCACGGGTGAAGCCAGCCGTTTTAACCAGCTCTTGACTGCTTACAACATGGCGCCGGACGTGACGCGGGAGCGTCTTTACATCGACGCGGTCCAGAATGTCATGAGCAAGACCAACAAGGTGATGGTCGACGTGGAGGGTGGAAACAACATCATGTATCTGCCGCTCGACAAGCTTGCCGAGCGCTCTGCCAGCAGTGGCAGTCAGGGAGGGCGTAGCATGCAGTCGGATGCCGCGCGCCTGCGCGAACTGACGGATGCCGTTACAGAACAGTTGCGTCGCGATGCCGCGATGGAACAGAACCGCCGCGGGGGAGTACGCTAATTATGTCTGGACGCAGTATGACAGTTTCGCTGCTCGCGGTTCTGGTATTGTTTATCGCGAGCAATGCATTGTTCATCATCAAGGAAACCGAGCGTGGTGTTCTGTTGCGCTTTGGTCAGGTGGTCACCCCCAACCTGGAGCCCGGTCTGCACGTGAAGGTTCCGTTCGTCAACAACGTGCGCAAGTTCGACGGTCGCGTGCTGACGGTCGACTCTACCCCGGAGCGGTTCTTCACCCAGGAGCAGAAGGCCCTGATCGTCGATTCGTATGCCAAATTCCGGGTTATCGATACCGCGAAATACTACACCGCCACCAACGGTGACGAGACTCGCGCGTCGGCGTTGCTGTCTCAGCGCATCAACGATGGTTTGCGGAATCAGGTAGCAGCACGCAGCATTCAGGAAGTGGTATCGGGCGAGCGCGATCAGCTCATGGCGGCCATCAACCGCGAGCTGGATGTTGTGGCTCGGACAGAACTGGGCGTGGAGATGATCGACGTGCGGGTCAAGCAGATTGATCTGCCGCAGGAGGTTTCCGAGTCAGTGTATCGACGCATGAACGCAGAGCGTGAGAAGGAAGCGCGCGAGCTGCGGGCCCAGGGTCAGGAGCTCGCCGAGGGTATCCGCGCTGCCGCTGACCGGGAGGTGACGGTGATCGAGGCCAACGCTTACCGTGATGCCCAGGAGATCCGCGGTGAGGGGGATGCCGAGGCAACACGCATCTACGCCGATGCCTTCGGACAGGACCCCGAGTTCTATTCGTTCACGCGCAGCCTTCGCGCCTATCAGGAATCGTTCCAGAGCTCCGGCGACATGATACTCGTCAAGCCTGACAGCGAGTTCTTCCGCTATCTCAAGGATTCCAGCGGGGCGCTCAAGGAGCCTGCCGACGCGGTGAATTAGGCCGGTCGGCGGGGGCGTCAGCCCCCGCCTCTGTGATAATATGCGCAAACCGTGAGATCGGGCCTCGTTGCAGGTACCCGGCCTCGCGGTTTTTTATGGCGTTCTAGCGGTGGTTACCCATGGATTTCTGGCAGGTATTTCCCGTTGCCGTCGCTCTGGTGTTCGTGATCGAGGGAGTGCTGCCGTTTCTGAGCCCCTCCCGCTGGCGGAGCATGCTGGCCACGGTAGCCCTCCTGGACGACGCGACAATCCGACGTTTCGGTCTCGGCAGCATGCTGTTCGGGCTCGGGCTGTTATACCTGATCAATTGAGAGTTACGCATGGGTCACGAAACTAGCACTGATCGCTGGCAGCTGCCCGATGGCGTCGATGAACTGCTGCCCGACAGGGCGGCGGCGCTGGAGGCGCTGCGACGCCGCCTGCTCGATCTCTACCGTGGCTGGGGCTATCAACTGGTCATTCCCCCGCTGATGGAGTTTACGGATTCCCTGCTGGAGGGTGTCGGTGCCGACCTCGACACACTGACGTTCAAGATGCCCGACCAGCCCAGCGGACGCACGTTGGGCGTGCGCGCGGACATTACTCCGCAGGTCGCCCGCATCGATGCACACAGTCTTGCGGATGAGGGTGTCAGCCGGCTGTGCTACACGGGTTCCACGCTGCATGCCCGGCAGAAGTCGCTGCTCGCCTCCCGGTCGCCGGTGCAGGCGGGCGCGGAGATCTTCGGTGAGGCGGCGCTGGCCGCGGATATCGAGGTGATCCATCTCATGCTCGCCACGCTGCGTGCTGCGGGGATCAGCGATCGGGACATGACGCTCGACCTTGGCCATGGCGACGTGTGTGGCAGGCTGTTGCAGAGTCTTGCCCTGGATGACCCCCGGGAAGCTGCCGTGTTCGATGCATTGCAGCGCAAGTCGCGACCGGACCTGCTGCAGGCACTGTCCGGTGTTGCCAGCGAGCCCCGTGAGGCATTGCTGGCTCTGATCGGCATGCACGGCGGAAACGACGCCCTGGAGCGCGCTGAAGCCCTGTTGTCGCCGGTTGCGCCCGGCATCGATGAGGCACTGCGCACGCTCCGTGAGGTTTCCGCCCAGATTGCGGCGGCACACCCGGAGGTGAATATTTATTTCGACCTTGCCGAGCTGCGCGGTTACCACTACCACACAGGCATTGTGTTCGCCGCCTATGTGCCGGGATATGGTGAGGCAGTGGCCAACGGGGGGCGCTATGACAATGTCGGACGGGCCTATGGCCGCGCTCGCCCGGCGACGGGGTTTGCCACAGATCTGAAGACGCTGGTGCAGCTTCAGGTGGCAGGTCCGGCGCCGGTTTCCTGCATTCACGCGCCAGTGTCCACAGATCCGGCGCTCGCTGCCGCGGTTTGCGGGCTGCGTGACGCCGGAGAAATCGTGATTACCTCCCTGACCGGAGAAAAGGACCCTCGCTGCAGCCGCGAGCTGGTGCAGCGTGATGGAGAATGGACAGTACAGGCGCTGGAGACAGCGTCGAATCACCGGACGGATTAGCATGAGCAAGAACGTAGTTGTTCTCGGCACCCAGTGGGGCGACGAGGGCAAGGGCAAGATCGTGGACCTTCTGACGGATCAGGCGGATGCCGTTGTGCGCTTCCAGGGGGGGCATAACGCCGGTCACACGCTGGTCTGTGACGGCGAAAAAACCGTGCTTCACCTGATTCCCTCGGGCATTCTGCGCGCAGACGTGCAGTGCCTGATCGGAAACGGTGTGGTGCTGTCGCCCGAGGCGCTGTTGACGGAAATCGCCACCCTCGAGGCAAAGGGGGTGCCTGTGCGACAGCGGCTGCGCATTTCCCCCGCCTGTCCGCTGATTCTGCCCTACCATGTTGCGCTGGACGCAGCGCGCGAGGCGCGACGCGGTGATGCCAAGATTGGTACCACGGGGCGCGGCATTGGCCCCGCCTATGAAGACAAGGTGGCACGTCGTGGACTGCGCGTCGGCGATCTGCGCTACCCGGCGCGCTTTCGCAGCCGA
Organism: Chromatocurvus halotolerans; assembly: GCF_004340525.1. Lineage (GTDB taxonomy): Bacteria > Pseudomonadota > Gammaproteobacteria > Pseudomonadales > Halieaceae > Chromatocurvus > Chromatocurvus halotolerans. The sequence goes on from NZ_SLWX01000012.1 coordinate 53,363, forward strand.
CTCGCCGAGGTGATGGAATACCACAATGCCCAGCTCGTACATTACTATGGCGTGGAGGCCGAGGATGTCGACGCGACGGCGGACGCCACGCTTGCGATGGGTGAGCAGCTGCTGCCCATGCTCGCGGATGTGACCACCATCCTGCACGACTATCGTCGCAGCGGTGCCCGCATCATGTTTGAGGGGGCACAGGGCTCGTTACTGGATATCGATCACGGCACCTACCCCTACGTCACCAGCTCGAACACCACCGCGGGTGGCACGGCGACAGGTACCGGATTCGGTCCGCTGTATCTCGACTATGTCCTCGGGATCACCAAGGCATACACCACACGGGTTGGCTCCGGACCCTTTCCCACGGAGCTGTTTGACGCCGTGGGCGCCCAGCTTGCCAAGCGCGGCAACGAGTTCGGTGCCACGACCGGCCGTCCGCGACGCTGCGGCTGGTTCGATGCCGTGGCGTTGCGCAGTGCCGTCAATATCAACTCGGTCAGTGGGCTGTGCCTGACAAAAATGGACGTGCTCGACGGCCTCGATGAAATCCGTATCTGCACCGCCTACACCGACCGCAACGGCAACCCGGTCCCCAACCCGGTGGACGCGGACGATTACGCCGATATCGTTCCGGTCTACAAGAGCGTTCCCGGCTGGCAGGAAAGCACCGTGGGCGTGCGCGACCTGCAGGCGCTGCCGGTCGCCGCACGCAGTTATATCAAGCGGCTTGAGGAACTGGTGGGTGCCCCTATCGACATCATCTCGACCGGACCCGATCGCCTCGAGACCATCGTACTCAGACATCCCTTCGACTGAGTTTTCCCCCGCTACTGGGGGGAATACGGCGGTCTCTGCTCGGCTGCAGCGCACATCTGCGCGCTGTGACGTTGCTTGTAGTCGTTGAAGCCGAGCCCGGTCCAGCGGCGAAAAGCGCGATAGAAACTGTTCACTTCGTTGTAGCCGAGTTCATCCGCCAGGCACTTGCCGGGTACCCATTGCTCCCGCAGCCGACGCTCACAGCGATACTGCCGCGCCCGATCGAGCAGGAACTGGTAGCTGGTGTGATCTGCGCGCAGTCGACGCCTTAGCGTCGTCCCGCTGATGCCGAGGGTCTCGGCTACCGCGTCTGCCCGCAGGCGGGACAGATCTCCGCGCAGCAGAATGCGCAGAACCTGGTCTGTGGTGCGCGAGAGCGCATGGTGCCGGGGCTTGTCCAGCGCCGCCTGGGGGAACTCGACCGCCGTGCGTGATACAGCCGGTGATAGCTCCATAACCTGACCTCCTTGTCCTGGATGTGGTTTACGGATTGTGCGCGCCGACGCTGCATCCACCATCCTTGGCGATGCGCAACTCCTGCGTCGGTGCGTTGAATAAAGATAGCAAACGGCTGCGGTTTGGCCAGCCGTCAGCTGCCATTGCCCTGAAAAGACCGAAGGGGAGCGGGTGGCGTCAGTACGCCAGCGATGAAGTCACCGGTGATTGCAGTGAGGGCGGTAGCGGGCAGTCGATCACCGCGGCAATGGCGGCAATCAGCTCCCGCTCAACGGCGCAGGCCTCACCGTCAGCCCCGGCTGCCTGCTCCATGGCTTTCAGGAGGCGCGGTTTCAGCAGGGGAAAGCAGTCGGCAAGTTCGTGGACGCTGCGGCTGAACCCGGCTAACGAGCAATCGGCTATCGGCAGCAGCTGCAGTGATGGCATTTGCAGGCTGTCCCGGGCCGCGGCAAAGGCATCCCCGGCATCCCCGCTGCCGGCGTGGGCTAGCATGGAGAGCACGCGCTGCAGCTGGCTCTTCACCTGCGTCATGCGGCGAAAGCGCGGCGTTGCCGTGCGTACCTGCAGAAACTCCGGATCCAGGTAGTGCCGCACCAGCTGGTAGATACACCACTCGAACAGGCTGGTGCGACCGTCTGCCTGAATCAGCTGTAGCAGCGTCTGCTTGAATTCCCGGTACTGTGGCGACGACATTGCCCGAAGTGCCGGCAGACAGGTGTTCACCAGCGTCAGTCTGGCGCCGGCGGGCAGATCGGCAACCGCGCTCTGCAGGGTATTTGTTAGCGTGGCGAGCCCGGCCACACCGTGTTCTTCCACCAGGTCCAGCTGGTGGCGACGGGTATCCTCATCCTCCGCCAGCAGGAATGCCAGTGTGATGGCGCTGGCGCCCAGGGGTTCGTGTGCGTGCCGCAGCAGCGCAACGGGTATGGGCGCTGCTGGTTCGGGGACGCTTGTCGATGCGTCAGCGTCGAAGGTCGCCTGCATATTCCCGGCGGGCCCGTCGACGGTGGTTTCCCTCAGCACGCCCGTTGCCAGGGCTGCGGTCAGCACCAGCGTGGGATCCTCGCTGCGGGCAACGCTGTCGCGTCGCAGTGGGGTATTGGTGTAGTGCCGCACCTGCCGCTTGATGTACTCGCCGTTCCAGCCCGGATCGATGCGGCGGATGCGGGTGGCGAGTGGCGGATGCGTGGAAAAGGGCTGGAACAGTCGATGGGTGACGGCGCCAAAGAACAGGTGCGACATCTCGGGTGCCCGTCCGGCGTGCACCAGGGTGCCCGGCAGATAGCCGCCGATCACCTTCAGGGCGCCGGCGATACCGTCCGGGTTACGCGTGAACTGCACGGCGCTGGCATCGGCGAGAAACTCTTTCTGCCGGCTGATGGCCGATTTGATCATGCCGGCGGCGAGACCACCGATCCAGCCGATGGCCACCAGGCCGACTCCCAACAGCGGCAGCCCGTTGTTCTGCTGCTGGCCGCGCCCGCTGCGAAACTGCCGGTGGGCGCCGCTGCGCAGAAAGAAGTACCCGACATCGCCGAGAAAGGTAATCCCTTTCAGCAGCGCCGCGAGGCGTATGTTCAGGCGCATGTCGCCATTCAGAATGTGGCTGAACTCGTGCGCGATAACCCCCTGCAGCTCGTCGCGGTTGAGATGGTGCAGCGTGCCGGCGGTGACTGCTACCACCGCATCTGCCGGACCGACGCCGGCGGCGAAGGCGTTGATGCCCCGCTCCTCATGCAGCACGTAGAGGTCGGGCACGGGCATGCCGGCGGCGAGGGCGATCTCCTCGACAATGTTCAGGCAGCGCCGCTCGTCGGGATCGTCGGTCTGTGGCAGGACTCGGGCCCCGCCCAGGCTCTCGGCAATGTGCTTGCCGCCGGAGGCGAGACGGATCCAGGTCACCAGGGATACCAGGCCCACGCTGCCCAGGACCAGGAGGCTGACCCACCCGAAACGCTCCCAGCTGAGCTGGTCTGCGAGTCCACCCAGTCCGCCGCCACTCCCTGAATAGCCGCGGCCATCGTCCGACAGCCAGAAAAACCCGCCCAGAAGCAGGTTGGCAAGGACAATGAGCGCCACGACTGCCAGGCTGAAGAGAATGACCAGGAGGCGCGTGTTGCGTCGCGCCAGGTCCTGTCGTGCGAAGAAATCCATGCCCTACGGAATTGCCTGCGCTGTCTGGCTCACGGGGAACGCCGCTTCAGAAGGCGACCTTTGGCGCTACCTGGATCTGGGCACTGTCGTCGAATTCCAGCAGTTCTGCGTCCAGGGGATGGCCGAAGGTCCCGGCAAGCAGCACTGGCGGGAAGCTCTGCCGGTAGGTGTTGTAGGCCATGACCGCATCGTTGAAGCCCTGGCGGGCGAAGGCCACCCGGTTCTCGGTGGAGGTGAGCTCCTCCGACAGTTGCTGCATGTTTTCGCTGGCCTTGAGATCCGGATAGGCTTCCATGGTCACGTTGAGCTTGCCGAGGGCGCCCTGCAGTGCGTTCTCGGCACCGGCCAGTTTGCCCAGCGATGGTCCGTCACCGGTGCCGCCAATGGCCTTGAGAATGCTGGCAGCCTCGTTGCGAGCGCTGATTACGGCGTCCAGCGTCTCGCGCTCATGCTGCATGTAGCCGCGGGCTGTCTCCACCAGGTTCGGAATCAGGTCATAACGCCGTTTAAGCTGCACTTCAATCTGCGCGAAGGCATTCTTGTAGCGGTTGCGCAGTGTCACCAGGCTGTTGTAGATGCTGATGACGTAGATCACCAGGCCCAGCAGCACAAGCCAGAAAACGATGCTTGCCACGTCCATCAGTAAGTCTCCACGATTGAAGGGCGCCTATGCCCGAATGCCTTCACCAGCGGTGCCCGCCGAGAGGGGACTCTCGTCACAGGGGGCGAGCGTTACCGGCACCCCGTTCACGGCGGCGTTGCCGGACAGGCCGTCAAGGAAGCGGTCGTCGGTAATATCATTGCACGATACGCCGGCGTTGGCACGGGCCGTCTGCATGCGGATGCCGGCGCGATCGTGTCCATAGCCGTGGGGCAGGCTCACCACGCCGGGCATAATGTCCTCGCTGGCCTCCAGGGTGACCGTGAGGGTGCCGGTGCGCGAGGCCAGTTCGGCGCGCGCGCCATCGGCCAGGCCGCGCGCCGCAAGGTCGTCTGGGTGGACCATCAGGGCGCAGCGGTCGCGGCCTTTCACCAGGCGGTGGTAGTTGTGCATCCAGGAATTGTTGGAGCGCACGTGGCGGCGTCCGATCAGGCGCAGCTGTCCGACGTTGTCGGCGGCCAGGTGATGCCGGCGCAGCCGGTCGAGGTCGGCCAGCACCGGCGGCGGCGCGCAGTGGATCATGTGGTCCGCGGTGAACAGGCGCTCCGGCAGCTGTGGCTGTAGCGGGCCAAGGTCAATGCCGGACGGATTCCGCTTGAGCTTTTCCAGCGTGAGTGCGTGCTCACTTCCGCGCGCTTCGCTGTAGGGGCCGGCGCGCAGGCCCGCGTCGATCATGGCGTGCGGCGGCTGTGCCGGCTTTGGTTCAAGCCCAAGACGGTTAGCGATCCGCTCACCCAGCGCACTGAAGATCTCCCAGTCGTGCAGACAACCCTCGGCGCGCTCGAATATCGGCGGGTTGTAGCGCGCGGTATTGCGCATGGCGTTCATATGGAAGGCGAGATCGTAGTGGTCGTGCTCCAGCGGCGAGGTTGGCGGCAGGATAATGTCGGCATGACGCGTGGTCTCGTTCAGGTACGGATCCAGCGACACCATGAACTCGAGTGACGCCAGTGCCTCGTCCAGCTGGCGCCCGTTGGGCGTCGACAGCACCGGGTTGCCGGCGCCGGTGAACAGGGCGCGGATCTGCCCTTCCCCCGGGGTGGTGATTTCGTCTGCCAGCGCGGACGAGGGCAGCTCCCGATCAAACTCCGGCAGCTGCCGCACGCGGCTGTGATGCCTCGCAAAGCCGCCGGGGCCGGTATTGCTGACCTGGTCTACCGCCGGCAGCGTGAACAGCGAACCGCCGGGGCGGTCGAGGTTGCCGGTGGCAATGTTGATCATCGCAATCAGCCACTGGCACAGGGTGCCGAACTCCTGGGTGGAGACGCCCATGCGGCCATAGCAGATAGCGCGCGGCGCCGATGCCAGGTCGCGGGCGATACCGCGGATCGTGTCGGCTGCGATACCGGTGGCCTCGGTCACGGACTCTGGCGTGAAATCGCGCACGGCATCGGCAACGCTGTCGAGGTCACGCAACAGCGGTGTAAGGTGTCCGGGCTTTGCCAGGCCCTCGTGGAACAGGGTCTGCAGCAGCGCCGCCAGGAACAGCGCGTCATTGCCGGGGCGTATGAAATGATGCTCCGTGGCCATGTCCGCCGTTTCCGTGCGCCGGGGATCGAGCACGACCAGCCGTCCACCGCGGGCCTTCAGGTCGCGGATTCGCCGGCGGATGTCGGGAACGGTCCAGATGCTGCCGTTGGACGCCACCGGATTGGCGCCCAGCATGAGGAAATAGTCGGTGTTGTCGATGTCCGGTATCGGGAACATTGCCTTGTGACCGAACAGCCACAGCGCTACCAGATGGTGCGGCAGCTGATCGACGGAGGTGGCGGAGAAGCGGTTGCGGGTTCGCAGAAAGCGGAACAGGTTGTTCTGGTGGGTCATCATGCCGATGTTATGCACCGTCGGATTACCGAGGTACACGCCGATGGCATCGACGCCGTGGCGTTCATGGACATCGAACAGTGCGTCGGCGGTGGCATCGAGCGCCTCATCCCAGGAGATTTCCTGCCACTCGACATGGCCATCGGCGTGGCGGACTTTCCTGATCGGCTGACGCAGGCGATCAGGGTCCTCATGGATATCGCGCAGGGCGATGGCCTTGGGACAGATGTGTCCGCGGCTGAGCGGATCGTCGGGGTCGCCCTTTATGGACAGGATAGTCTGGCCCTCGGTCTCGATGACCAGTCCGCAGATCGCTTCGCACAGGTGACAGGCGCGATGGTGAGTGCTCGGCATGGGGCGTCTCCCTGGGTGTTTTCCGGCGTCAAAGCGCCATGTTGGGATCGAGTGTACCGTCCGCCCGCCATCACAGCCACTGCCCGTCCGTGTGGTTTGTCGGGTTATTCGTTATATTGATGCCTCTTGGCATGCATCTGGCTTCTCGGTGACGGAGGTTCCATGGATCAGGGTTGGGGGGATTACAAGGCCACGGGGTTCTACGATGAGCTGTTCACCCCGAAGGGCAGGCCTCGGGTGGCGGCGCGGCAGGCGGTGAATATGCTCGGCGGCCTTCCCGATGGCGAGCTGGATGCGAGGCGCACTGCGGCGGAGGTCGCGATCCGCGAGATGGGGATTTCGTTCACGGTGTACACCGAGGGCGGCAATATCGATCGCGCCTGGCCCTTTGATATCATTCCCCGGATCATCACCGAACGCGAGTGGCGCAACGTCAGCCGCGGGCTGGCCCAGCGCAGTCGGGCGCTCAACCGCTTTATCGACGATATCTACAATCGCCAGAAAATCCTCGCGGATGGCAAGGTGCCTGCGGACATCGTGCTCGAGTCGCCCAATTACAAGACCGCCTGCGTCGGTGCCTCTCCGCGTTTCGGGGTGTGGGCGCACATCTGCGGCAGCGATCTCATCCGCAACGCCGATGGCAGACTCTACGTGCTGGAGGACAATCTGCGAGTGCCGTCGGGCGTGTCCTACATGCTCGAGAATCGTGAAATCACCAAGCGCGTACTCCCGGAGCTGTTCGAGAACTACAGCATTCTCCCGGTGGACGACTACCCGTCACAGCTCTACGCAACGCTGGCTTCGCTGTCGCCCCGCGAGCGAAAGCGGCCCTGCGTGGTCGTGCTCACCCCGGGAATCTACAACTCGGCCTATTTCGAGCATGCCTTTCTTGCCCAGGGGATGGGGGCAGAGCTGGTGGAAGGCGCTGATCTGCTGGTGGACGATGAGGACTGCGTCTACATGCGCACCGTGGATGGGCCGATCCGGGTCGATGTCATCTACCGGCGCATCGACGAAGAATTCATGGATCCCGAGGCGTTTCGCGAGGATTCCGTTCTCGGCGTTCCGGGCTTGATGCGCGCCTGGCGCGCCGGCAAGGTGGCGATTGCCAACGCGCCCGGTGCCGGTGTTGCGGACGACAAGGTCGTGTACGCCTTTGTCCCGGAAATGATCCGCTACTACCTTGGGGAGGAGCCGCTGCTGCGTTCCGTGCCCACCTACCTGTGCATGTACGACAAGGACCGCGACTATGTGCTCTCGCACCTCGATGAGCTGGTGGTCAAGCCGGCGAACGAGTCCGGGGGTTACGGCATCATGGTGGGGCCGCACAGCGACGAGGCCACAAGGCGGCGGTTTGCAAAGCTGATCGAGAAAAACCCGCGCAACTACATCGCCCAGCCCACGCTGGCGCTGTCTACCGCGCCCACGTTTATCGATGATAGCGTGCAGCCGCGTCATCTGGATCTGCGACCCTTTATTCTCCAGGGGCGCGAGACCTACGTGACCGCCGGCGGCCTGACCCGCGTTGCCATGGTGAAGGGCTCGCTGGTGGTGAATTCCTCCCAGGGCGGGGGTAGCAAGGACACCTGGATTGTGGAGGGCAAATCATGACCATGCTGTCGCGAGTGGCTGAGCGCGTGTACTGGATGGCGCGCTATCTCGAGCGCGCGGAGAACGCGGCGCGCCTGGTCGACGCCTATCACCACATGGTCATGGACATCCCGCGGGACTCCCAGCCCGGCTGGGACATCCTCGTGCGTATTCTGGCCGCCAACCCGATTTTCGGCGAGTATTTCCGCGTGCCCAACGAGCAGAACGTGGTTAAGCTGCTGGTTGCCGAGTCCGGCGCGGCCTGCAGCATTCCCTACGCGGTTCACGCGGCGCGGGAGAACGTCCGCACCACCCGGGATGTCCTGCCCGACGAAGTCTGGGAGCTGGTCAACGAGCTGCATCTTTACGCGCGTGAGCACTCGGGCAATTCCGTGGGCCGTCGCAACCGACAGCAGTTCCTGCAGGAAATCGTCTCCCGCAGCCAGGTCATCACGGGGGTGCTCAACAGCACCCTGTGCCGGGATCACACCTATCGCTTTGTCAAGATTGGCCAGCTGCTGGAACGCGCCGACATGACCACTCGCATCATCGACGTCGGTGCCGCGGACATTCTTGACCAGGAGGGTGCGCATCAGGCCATCGACCATCTGCTCTGGGGCACGCTGCTGAAATCACTCTCGGCGCTGGGCGCCTATCGGCGGATGATCGGACCGCTGGTGGAAAAGAATGCGGCGGTGGATTTCGTATTTCTCGAACCGGCCTTCCCGCGCTCGCTGGCCTTCTGCCTGCGCGGCATCCGCGAGGAGCTCAGCCCCCTGTCCAACCATACCCAGGCGCTGAAAATGGTCGACCGCGCGCGGCGCAAGCTGCGGCGCTTCGAGTCGGAAAAATACGGCCGGGACGAGCTGCATGTGTATATTGATGATCTGCAGGTGGTATTGAGTCAGGTGCATGCCGCGATCAGCGACACCTGGTTCCGGTTTGATACGCGATGAAACGATTCCGCTGTGATTGCGGCAGTCAGGTGTTCTTCGACAGCGACCACTGCGTCGCCTGCGGCGCGCGCCTGGGTTTTGACCCGGCAACACGCAATATGCGCACGGTCAGCAAGGGCGACGACAGCGTGTATTGTGCGGCGGACGGTGAGCGGTTCCGCCTGTGTGACAACGGTGAAATCTACAATGTCTGCAACTGGCTGCGACCCGCCGCGGCGTCGCACCCGCTCTGTTTCGGCTGCCAGTTCAACCGCACGGTCCCCAATCAGTCTCTGCCGGACAATGACCGGCGCTGGCGCGTACTGGAGGAGGGCAAGAAGCGGCTCTTTTTCACGCTCATGCAGCTGCAGGTGCCCCTGGTCAGCGGCTGGGAAGATCCCCGTTATGGCCTGCTGTTCGACTTTATCGAGGACGGCCGCAGCCGCGACATGTTTGCGGAAAGCTTTGCGACAACGGGATATCTCGGCGGGGTCATCACCATCAACACCCTGGAGGCTGACGACGTTGCGCGCACCCAGGTGCGACACCAGATGAATGAAAGCTATCGCACTGTGCTGGGCCACCTGCGACACGAATCCGGCCACTATTTCTGGAGCCGGCTGGAGCCGGATGCAGAGACCCGAGACGCCTTCGGCCAGACCTTCGGCGACGACAGTCGCGACTATGCCGGCGCGCTACAGTACCACTACAACCACGGCCCGGTGTCCAACTGGCGCGATCACTACATCAGTGCGTACGCCAGCGTGCATCCCACCGAGGACTGGGCCGAGTGCTGGGGGCACTACCTGCACATTTACGACGCGCTGGAAACCGCTGCCACGCAGGGGCTGGTTTATCGGGCGCCGGCGGAGATGAGCATGGCCGAGCGCATTTCAGTGTGGATGGATATCAGCACAACCCTGAACGAGCTGAACCGCAGCATGGGCCTGGGCGACGCCTATCCGTTCTCCATCAACCGCCATGTCGCCAACAAGCTGGAATTCGTTGACCGGATTATTCGGCTGCTGCAAACACGTCGCTGAGCGGCGGCAGGTTGTCGAAGGCCATGCGGATGTTGTCGTCCCAGCTCTGCCGCAGCCGGGCAAGATAAGGATGGTTTTCCTCCAGCATGATGTAGCGGTTGTAGGGCTGCAGGCTGTCTTTCTCGTAAAACAGACATTCCAGGGGTGGGCCCACGGTGGCATTGGAGCGCATGGTGGAATCTATCGACACCAGCGCGCAGCGCATGGCGGTTTCGACCGGCGTATGCGGGCGAATGATCCGGTCGAGAATCGGCTTGCCGTACTTGGTCTCGCCGATCTGCAGATAGGGATACAGATCGGAGGCGGTAATGTGATTCCCCTCGGGGTATACCATGTACAGTTCCGGCTGCTGCCCCTTGATCTGGCCGCCGAGAATGAAGCTCGCGCTGGGCGAAAAGCCCGCATTGGGGCCGCCTTTCTTGGCGTACTTGGCCTGCTCGGCGAGGCTAAGTTCGCCCAGGTAGTCGGCGACATCGCTGACATAGCGCGCCTTGAAGATATTGAAGTCGTTGTCTTCCTCGATATCCCGCTGCAGCTGCGCAATGACCGCCTGGCTGGTGGCGAGGTTGCCGGCGGTGAGTATCACCAGCGAACGATCGTGGGGCACGCAGAAGCGGTGCATCTTGCTGTAGGTGCTGACCCGGTCGGGCCCGGCGTTGGTCCGTGAGTCGGAGCAGAACACCAGACCCTCGTCCAGGGCGATAGCGAGGCAATAAGTCATCGGTTACGTGGGGTATCCGGCGCGGGGGCAAGTGGCAACATGCGCAGAGAATACGGATTTGGGGGGGCAAAAGCTACTCCGGGCTGGATGCCTCGTCCTGCGGTGGCTGCGGGGCATCGACCGTCAGAAAATCTTCGAGAAACCAGGCCGAGATGGCGTGTCGACCCTCCAGTCCGGTCTTGCTGTAGATACTCGACGCCTGCTGTCGGGCGGTTTTTTCTCTGGTGTTTCTGACGCTGGCGATCTCCTTCAGGCTCAGGCCTTTGAGTAACAGCAGTGCCACCTCCTGCTCCCCGAGACTCAGACCCCATTGCTCGAACTGATCCTGTATCACCTCCCCATACTGTCGACGGGCATCGCGCATGCGCTGCCCCAGCAGCTCCAGTTTCTGGTGGGTCAGGGACAGTGAGCCACGCAATTGCCGGGTCTCCCGCGTGCGGCGGCGGATATCAATCACGAGGTAGACGAAACCCGCGGCAGACAGAAGCAGTAGTGTCCACTCCTGCACCAGGTGCCACGCCGGGACGCCGAGGCCGGCATCGGCGGTGACGTCGAGCAGCTCCAGCAGCACGATGCATGCGAGCAGGGCAGCAATCAGTCGATCTTTCACATTCACCTCCGTAAAAAACCAGCGGTTGGCGTTATCGGGCATATGTACCACAGGCATTCCTGTGGGGCATTTGCAGGATGCATTGCCGCGTCAAGCCGGTAGAATACCCGACAATTTCAGACCTTGGTGGAACATGCCCGGTAACTTGATGAAATCATGGCTCCTCGCAGTCTGCCTGGTAGCGGGCGTCACCGTTGTGGTGGGGGCGGCCCGGGCGCAGCAGGCCAGCACGCTTTCTCTGCAGGAGGTCCTCGCGGCCACACTCGCTTATCACGGCGAGGGGGAGGCGGAAGCGGCTGATGCCAGTGCCGGCGCGGGAATTCTGGGTGGCCTGCCGGTCCTGTCCGCGCTTCATGTCCAGAGCGATCTGGACCGCGGCACTGACGAGACTGAGGTGTCGCTGAACCTGCCGGTGAAGTCCGGACTGCGCCGCAGGCTGGATAATTCGTTGTCCGGTCTTGAGACGCGCCTCGACCAGGCCAACCGCGACTACCGGGCCTGGTATTTCTCCGGCCTGATACGCGAGACCGTGTGGGCGCACCGGCTGGCCAGTGTGCAGATCGAGCAGGCCCGCAAACGGGTGCAGTTGCTGTCTGAGCTGGAGGCGCGTGCAGAGCTTCAGGTGCGCGCCGGCGCAACGCCGGAGTATTCCCTGCTGCTGACCGGCCAGGAGCGGCTGGATGCCGAGCTGTTGCTGGCCGATCGCGAAGCGGCGCAGCGCGAGGCGGCCCTGCGTTTTCAGGCGCTTACCGGACTGCCCACGGTGCCCGCGGATATCGCGGAGACGGCACCGCTTCCCGAACGTCCGAATTACGCAACGCATCCGCGGCTGATGCTGCTCGAGCTCGGGCAGGCGCAGAGCCGGGCGGTAGCCGGTCTCTCAGAGCCGCAGGCGGCCAACTGGAACCTGGCGCTGGTGGCCCGGGACTTTGCCGGTCCCGCACAGGATGAGCGGCAGTACGGCCTGGCAGTGGACGTGCCGCTGGGCATGCTGGAGGTCCGCAACCGCGGGGCCGAAAGCCAGAAAGCCGCCGCTCAGCGTGACGCTGCTCGACAGCGTGATGAGGCGCAGCTCGAGATTCGCAGTCAATGGCAGACGCTTCGCAGCGATGAGCAGCGCCTGCGCACCCGGCAGCGGCTTCTGGAAGAGTCCGCTCGACTGGGTGAGCAGATCGAGGCGCAGCTGCTCTCTCTTCGTACCGGCAATGAGGTCGAGGCGGAGCTGGTTCTGCGCCGGTTGATCGATGTGCTGGATCGGCGCGGTGAGCTTGCGCTGATCGCGTCAGAAATACACCGCAACGCCGCGCGACAGCGGCAGACAGCAGGACAGTCCTTATGAAGCGATACCGGCGTTGCCTGCTTTGTGCTGGTCTGATTCTGGCGCTGCTGCCGGCGTGGGCGGCGGCGCAGCGGGTGGCTATCGATGATCTCGGTGACCTGAACCTGTCGTTCGCAGCGGTGCAGCCGCTGGACGAGGTGCCGGGCCCGGCGGTGCAGGCCAGTGCGACTCACCGGGGCGGCGCCATGTACCGTATTGAATTGCCGAGGGATGCCCGTCGCGCAAGCTACCTGGTGGACAATGGTGAGGCCGTCAGTGCCGGCCAGCCATTTGTGGTGCTCGATGGCCCCGAAATACACCATCTGCTGCTGGAGTATTCCACGCTCCGGACACGCTACGAGTCCGCGAAGGACCGTTACGAGCGAAGCCGCGAGTCCTATCGCCAGCAGGCGCTGCGGGAAGACCAGTGGGTCGAGATATCCGATCGCTATCTCGCACTGCAGCTGGAGTTCGAGCACATGCGACATTTCCAGGAGCTGGTGCGCGAAACGACCGATCATGATGAGGCAATCACGCTTGTCGCGCCCATCGACGGGCGCATTCACTATGCCGACAACCGTGAGCGTCTGGTGGCCGGCACGGAGCTCGCCGGCTTCCTGGCCGCAGACGCCCTGCGACTTCGCGCGCGGGTGCCCATGGCGTCGGCAGGGGATCTCGCCGCGCTGGAGCTTTCCACCTGCCGGGTCGCGGTGGCCGCCGTCGACCGCGTGGCCGAAGGCTTCTTCGTTACCGCCTGGAGTGAGCCGATACCCGCGGACTGCGAGGTCACCCTGAATGCGACGCTCAGTGCCCGCCCGCTTTACCGGCAGGCAGCCTACGCGGTGCCCCGGTCGGCGGTATTTACCCGGGACGGTGAGGCGCAGGTGCTGGTGCGGCGGGGGAATGCGCTGGCGTCCGTCGCCGTTTCCCTGCTGATGCCCGATGGTGAGGACTATGCAGTCAGCGCTGCCAGTGACCTCGCGGGCAGTGAGGTACTGGTGACGTCGGTCAGCGCAGTCCAGGGTATCCTCCTGGGACTTGGTGGCGAATGACGTGCTGAATCAGCTGGTCCGCTTTTCCCTGACGCAGCGCCTGTTTGTCTGCGTACTGGCCGCGCTGGTGGTCGGCCTTGGCGTGCGCGCCTGGATTCTCCTCCCGGTCGATGCCTACCCGGATATCTCGCCCACCCAGGTCAAGGTCATCCTCAAGGTTCCGGGAATGACCGCTGAGGAAATCGAGCAGCGGGTGACCTATCCGGTCGAGACCGAGCTGCTCGGCATCCCCCGGCAGGCGATGCTGCGATCAACGACAAAGTACGCGATCACGGCGATCACCCTGGACTTCATTGAGGGCACGGACATCTACTGGGCCCGCCAGCAGGTCAACGAGCGTCTCGGCGGGCTGCTCAACGATCTGCCCTTCGCCGTCGACGGGGGCCTCGCACCCATGAGCACGCCACTGGGCGAGATGTTCATGTTCACGGTGGAGAATGACGAGTTGTCCCTGATGGAAAAACGGCGCCTGCTGGAGTGGGAGATCCGTCCGGCCCTGCGTACCGTGGACGGTGTGGCCGATGTCAATGTGCTGGGCGGCTATGCCAGAACGTTCCAGGTGACGCCGCGGACGGCCGAACTCTCGGCGCTGGGCCTGAGCATGGCGGATATCGAAAGTGCGATTGTCGGCCAGAACATGAATGCCGGAACCGGTCGAATCCTGCTCGGGAACGATGTGCTGGTGGTCCGCGTGGAAGGACGCATTGCCTCCCTGCAGTCGCTGGGCGACGTGGTGGTGAGAGCCGGTCCCCAGGGCGTGTATCGCCTGCGCGATGTCGCCGATGTCGAGATCGGCCACCTGGCCCGCTATGGTGCGGTGACGCGCAATGGTGAGGAGGCGGTGCAGGGTCTGGTCATCGCGCTGAGAGACAGCAACACCGGCGCGGTGGTGGCTGGCGTGAAGGAGCGTCTGGCGGAGCTGGAGAACACCCTGCCGCCAGGCACGCAGATCAACGTGTTCTACGACCGCGCCCGACTTATCAGCACCGCCATCGGCACCATGTCCAACGCCCTGTTCCAGGCCATCGTCCTTGTGGTCGCTGTACTGGCCATATTCCTTGGCAATTTCCGCGCCGCGCTGGTGGTGTCGCTGTCGCTGCCGCTGGCGGCCCTGTCCACCTTCCTGCTCATGTCCGCGACACAGCTGACAGCGAACCTGATGAGCCTGGGGGGCCTGGTGATTGCCATCGGTATGCTGGTGGATGCCTCGGTCGTGGTGGTGGAGAACACCGTGACGCGCCTTGCGGACAACCGCGGGCTGCCGCGTCTGCATCTCATCTACCGTGCCGTGCGCGAGGTCGCGCTGCCCGTGGTCTCCGGCACCCTGATCGTGATCATTGTCTTCTCGCCGCTGCTGACCCTGAGCGGGCTGGAGGGCAAACTGTTCACGCCGGTGGCCCTGACCATCGTCTACGCCATGATTGCGGCGCTGCTGATGGCCCTGACCGTGATCCCGGTGATGGCATCCCTATTGCTGGGTAACAAGGCAATTGCCATGCCGCGATTCATGCAGCGAATGCAGCAGCATTACGCGGCGTTGCTTGCCCGCGTGCTCACGCGTCCGCGCTGGCTGCTGCTGGCGGTTCTCGGGCTGCTGGCGCTGAGTGCGCTGCTGCTCACCCTGATCGGCAAGATCTTCATGCCGGTGCTGGACGAGGGCGATGTGATCGTCCAGCTGGAGAAATCGCCGAGCATCTCACTTGAGGCCTCGGTCGAACTGGACAAGCAGATCGAGATCGCACTGCTTGAGGCGATTCCGGAAATCCGGCAGATTGTCTCGCGTACCGGCTCGGACGAGCTTGGCCTAGACCCCATGAGCCTGAACGAGACGGACATCTTCATGGAGCTGGCGCCGCGCGATACCTGGCGCATGGACAGCAAGGATGAACTGGAGAACGCGGTCAGGGACGTGGTTTCACGCTTTCCCGGCATCAACATTGGCTTCACCCAGCCAATACAGATGCGCGCGTCCGAGATGCTCACCGGCAGCAGTGGCGACGTTACCATCAAGCTCTTCGGTGAAGAGCTGGCGCAGGTGGCAGAGCTGATGCCGCGTATTGCGCGGATTGCCCGGGACGTGCCCGGCGCGGTGGATGTTCAGGCCTCTGTCACCGAGGGCGGCAAGTTCCTGAACGTGCGCGTGCAGCCGGAGCTCGCGGCGGCTCACGGCCTGAGCGCCAGCGGTCTTGCGGACTACCTCAAGACGCAGATAGAAGGCACGACTATCTCCGAGGTCCGCGAGGGGCGTCAGCGCATACCTCTGACCCTGGCCTCAGGGTCGACATCGATAGCCGCGCCGGCAACGGTGCCTGAGCTCGAGCAGCGGACCGTGGTCCTGCCTGATGGCGAGCTCGCGACCCTGGCCGCTATCGCCGACATCAGCTACGCCGAGGGGCCGTCCGTGATTGAGAGGGAGCGGGGTAGCCGTTTCGGTATCATCACGCTCAACGTTGAAGGGCGCGACGTCGTCGGCCTGGTGGAGGAGCTGCGTGGGATACTGGCGCGGGATCTGCCGCTGCCCTCGGGCTACCGCCTGGAATACGGCGGCGAGTTCGAGAACCAGCAGCGGGCGACCCGCAACCTGCTGCTGGTTGTACCGGTGGCCCTGGTGCTGATCACGATTATCCTTTTCGCGACCTTCCGCTCGCTGGCGCTGGCGGGGATTATTCTCGGCAACACGCCGTTTGCGCTGATGGGTGGCGTGATTGCGCTGTTTGTCAGCGGCGAGTACCTGTCGGTACCCGCATCCGTGGGGCTGATTGCGCTGCTGGGCATAGCGGTACTCAATGGTGTGATGATGGTGAGCTATTTCCAGCAGCATTGGCACATGAGTGCACCGCTATCCGAGCGTATCGTCAATGGCGCGACACAGCGCCTGCGTCCGGTGCTGATGACGGCGACCACCGCGATTTTCGGGCTGCTGCCGCTGGTGTTCGCCACCGGGCCCGGCGCGGAAGTGCAGCGCCCCCTGGCGATTGTGGTGGTTGGGGGGCTGCTGACATCTACCGTCACCACCCTGTTCCTGTTGCCGGTCTTCTACCAGTACTGGGGGCGTCGCCAGCATGAGTGATCTGGACCTGATGGTGGTGCTGGTGCCATGGCGCCTGCACGAGGACGTTGTGGACGCGCTGATGGCCTTTGAGGGCGTCTCCGGCTTCAGCGCCGTGGAGGCCGCAGGTTTCAGTCGCGAGCACAGCCATTTCAATGCTGCCGAGATGGTGGACGGCGCGCGTCGCTTCACCCGCTTCGAAATCCTCCACGCGCCTGAGCAGCGGCAGGGCATACTTGCCGAGATCGAGCCGCTGGTGGGGCGGGAGCATGTGCGCTACTGGGTGGTTGGACGGGTGGAGACGGGACGGCTGGGGACGTCCGAACATTAGCGATCCTGACGCTGAGCGTTACCGAACGTAGCGCCCGGCCCACTGGCCGGTGGAATCTGTCGCAAGGGCCAGTTCAGCGGGGGAGGTAAACCTGCCGTCGGTGACCCACTCTGATCACGGTGACAATCAGGTAAAGATCTTCGATTTCGTAAACGATTCGGTAGTTGCCCTGCCGAACACGAAAACGCTCCTCGCCAGAGAGTTTTTCGCAGCCGGCAGGACGAGGCTGGTCCTGCAGCGCGTCAATACGCTGGAGAATGCGGGTGACATCCTTTTTCGGGATAGCCCGCAGGTCTTTGGCAACGGATGCTTTGAAGAAAAGCTTATATTTTGCCATGCGTCTTCAGGTTGTCCAGCAGCGCTTCGTAACTTATCGTTGCTTCGGATACACGGTCCCTGAATGCCGCCAGGTCTTCCTGATCTTCCGCGAGCGCGGCGCGGACAGCCTCATTCACGATGTCCGACAGGCTGCGGTTTGTGTGGGCCGCTTTCACACGAAGCGCCGCATGCAGCTGCGGGTCGAAGTAGACCGTTGATCGCTTGGGTGGTTCGTTCATGGTGATTTTCCCTGGGTTGAGATTAGCATTATAGCGTTATGATGTCATAGAGTCACGCTGCTCAGCGACAGGCGCCCACGGTAGCGTTCTGTATCGTTTCAGTAAGGAGTGATGAGGCAACCCGTCAATGGATACCCGATAAGGTACCTGTGACAGCGACGCCGGGCCCCTTGCCCGATTAGAATATGACCCAACGCCGCAGGGATTCAGTAAACCATGACCTCTTGTTTTACCCGTATGCAGGACTTGCCCGCGCCGCTGGCCGCACTCGCTGCCGCCCGGCGGCACTGCTGGCTATTTTTGGCGTTTCTACTGGCAGGCGCTTCCGTCGCGGCGACCGAGCCGCCATCGAACGACAGGCAGGCGCAGACATCCGACGTCGCGGTGCCGCTCAGTCTTGACTATCCGCTGTTGCAGCAGCTCCTTGTCACGCAGCTGTTTATCGGTCCCGGGCAAAGCCGTGAGCTTCTGAACGATCCCACGGGCTGCAGTGAAATCACCGTGAGCGAACCGGAATTGGCGCCCCGCGACTCGCAGCTTGAAGTCATTGCCGGCCTGCGCGCGCGCATTGGCCTTGGCGCCCCCGGCGCCTGTGCCACCATGCTCAACTGGCAGGGTCGAATCGGTGTGACCGGCAAACCCGAAATCCGCAGCGACGGCAGCGCTCTTGGCTTCGCGCCCGACCGGGTCTGGCTGCTGGATGCCGCCGGCCAGCCCATCGCCAATGACCGCCTCCAGCAAATGGCCGATGCCAGTGCCCGGACGCTGTTCAGTCGCTTTGTGGTGGATCTTGCGCCGCAGCTGCAGTCGGTGGGCGCCCTGCTGCCGGAGGTCCTGCCGCGGCATTCCCGGCAGCAGATCCAATCCCTGCTCGACAGTCTTCGCGTGAGCGACCTGGATGTGACGGATGACACGCTGGAGGCGGATATCGTGTTTGCGGTGGAGCTCCTGTCCGGCCCGCTACCGCCGGAACGCGGTCTCGATGACGAGGAACTCGCGCGCTGGGAAGAGCGCTGGCAGCTTATGGATTCGCTGCTGGTGCTGGCGGTAAAGCACTACGCTGCGGAAACCCAGCTACAGGTACTGCGCGACGCCTTGCTCGACGTGCTGATCGAAAGCCGCTACCGGCTGCGCGATGCGCTGGTTGAGACGCCGGATACCGGTGAGGACGTGGTGCGGGACTGGTTCCTGCAGAGTTGGCAGTCCCTGGCGCCGGTGATCAGGCGCATTGGCCTGGAGCAGCCAGGCCAGCAGCATATGCTGTTGTTCAGCGTGATTGCGGCCACGGATGCGTTGAGTGCGCTGGACCGGCTCGGCCCCACAATGGGCCTGGATATTTCTGCGGACGGCCTGCGCCGGCTGGCAAGAATGATCAACGGTGGCGCCGGTGACCAGCTACTGGACTACTCCGGGGAGGTGGATCCGGATCTGCGGCGGCTGCTGGACGAGAGTCTCAAGGCGACGCCGCCGCCCTCGGCCTGGCGTGTGGATTTTTCCCTGTTTCCGCGCGCGGTGGCGGCGGACCTGGATCGCCTCAACAGCTGGGCACCCCAGCGCAATGACCTGGCCGAGTACCTGCCACAGGTTGCGCTGCTGCTGCAGGATTCGGCAACGAAGGCGGTAGCCAGCCGGGACCTGGATGATGCCTATGCCGAGCTGTTCCGACGGCTGGTGCTCACTACGGCATGGCAGGAGAGCTGCTGGCGACATTACGTGATCAGCGATGACAGAAAGCTGGTGCCCTTGCGCTCCGGCACCGGTGACGTCGGCCTGATGCAGGTGAATGAGCGCGTGTGGCGTGGCTTCTACAACCAGCAGCAGCTGCGTTGGGATATTGCCTATAACAGTACTGCGGGTGTCGAAGTGCTGCTCGATTATCTGGTCAAGTATGCCATTCGCAAAGGGGAGCATCGGCAGCCCGGCGGCCTCGACAATCTGGCCCGTTCTGCGTACTCGGCCTATAACGGAGGACCCAGCCAGGTGGCCCGCTACCGCAGTGAATCGGCGTCCGCGTATGGCAAGAAGGTTGATGCGGCGTTCTGGGAGAAGTATCAGCAGGTGGCGGCCGGAAATGAGCTCGGCGTTTCGCGCTGCCTCGGGGGTAACCTCAGTGGACCCGCGGTAGCCGCCACTGCCTCTCGCGGAGCCTCAGGATCTTCGCGCGCAGACGCTGCAGCGGGAAGCACTGCCGATGCTTTCACGCTGCAGCTCGGCGTGTTCAGTTCTGCGGATGCCGCGCAGTCGTTTATCCGCGAGAATTCACTGGCCGGTAAAGCCAGCGTGCAGCGGCGACGCCAGGGTGATACTCGCCAGTATCTTGTGGTACACGGCAGTTACGCGACACGTGCCCAGGCGGAGGCGGCGAAACCGGGGTTTGCGGCGTTTCAGCCCTGGATCAGGCAGATCGGTGATCTGTAGGGTCACCGCGGCAGTGTAAAGGAGGTCAGCGCGTGGCGCTTTCGGGTGAAGCGGTGTTTCATGCGCGGGGGCTCACCAAGGTTTACTGGCAGGGTAACGTAAAGGTGCATGCGCTGCGCGGCATTGACATGGACCTTGTGGACGGCGAACTGGTGGTAATGCTTGGCGCCTCCGGCTCCGGCAAGTCCACCCTGCTCAACATCCTCGGTGGTCTCGACGTGCCTACCAGCGGCGAGGTGACTTACCGGGATATCGATATCGCCGGCGCCGATGATCGGGAATTGACCCGCTACCGGCGCAACCACGTCGGCTTTGTGTTTCAGTTCTATAACCTGATACCCAGCCTGACGGCACGGGAAAATGTGGCGGCAGTGACAGAGATTGCGCACAACCCCATGACGCCTGAGGCGGCGCTGGATCTGGTGGGATTGACGCCCCGCATGGACCACTTTCCGGCGCAGCTCTCCGGCGGTGAGCAGCAGCGGGTGGCGATCGCCCGCGCTATTGCCAAGCGTCCGGATGTGCTGCTCTGCGATGAGCCCACCGGCGCGCTGGATTCGGCTACCGGTGTGCTCGTGCTGGCTGCGCTGGATACCGTGAACCGGGAGACCGGTACCACCACGGTGATCATCACGCACAACGCGTCGATCGGACAGATGGCCGATCGGGTGATCACCCTGTCTGACGGGACGATCAGCGGTGAGCATCGCAACCCCGCGCGGCATGATCCGCGCGGCCTGAGCTGGTAGCCCGGTGTTAATTTCCCGCGGCAGCGTATTGCACACCAAGCTGCGACGGGAAATGTGGCAGCAGAGAGGCCAGATACTGGCGATCGCCCTGGTGATTGCGGGTGGTGTCTCGGTGTGCCTTCTGTCTCTGGTGAACCATGCCTCGCTCAGCGCCACGCGTGAGGCCTATTATCTGGAAAACCAATTTGCGGATGTCTTCGTCGCCGTCAAGCGCGTGCCCCGGCATGTTTTGCAGCGTGTGGCGGACATACCCGGTGTTGCCCGCATCAGTGGTCGGGTGGAAGGTGCGGCAACACTGGCGGTTGAGGGTTTCGCGGATCCGGTTTCGGCACGCCTGGTATCCCTGCCGGGGACAGGTCAGCCGGAGGTAAACCGGCTCTTTCTGCGCCAAGGCCGACTGCCGCAGGCCGCCCACAGCGGCGAGGTGGCCGTCATCGGCAGCTTTGCCGATGCCCATGCGCTGCAGCCGGGCGACCGGCTGGATGCCATTATCAACGGTCGACGCCAGCAACTGACCATTGTGGGTATCGTGGAATCACCGGAATTCATTTACGTCATTCCGCCTGGCGGCATGCTCCCGGACTATCAGCGTTATGGCGTGCTGTGGATGAACGAGGACGCCCTGGCGGCGGCCATGGACATGCGCGGCGCCTTCAACAGTCTCGTACTTCGCGTGGATCCGGCGGTGGCCGTCGCCAGCGTGATCGATAGTCTCGACCGCCTGTTCGCCGCGTATGGCAGCACCGGCGCCTATTCCCGTGAGCAGCAGTTCTCCCACCGTTTCCTCAGCGATGAGCTCAACCAGCTAAAGACCATGGCGCTGATCTTCCCGGCAATTTTCATGGGCGTGGCCATGTTTCTGCTCAATGTGGTGGTCGGCCGCCTGCTGAGTACCCAGCGGGAGGTGATTGCGGTGCTCAAGGCATTTGGCTACGACAACCGCCAGATCGCCAGGCACTACAGCCAGCTTGTGTTTGTCATTGCCATCATCGGCCTGTTGTCGGGCACGGCGGCCGGTCTGTGGCTGGGCCGTGAGCTGGGCGTGCTCTACATGGATTACTACCGTTTCCCCGAGCTGTTGTTCCGCATCAGCCCCTGGTGGGTGCTGCAGCTGGCGGTGGTTACTGTTGGCGTGGCCTGGGCCGCTGGCTGGCGCGCGATTCGCCGCGCCGCCATCCTGCCCCCTGCGGAGGCCATGCGACCGGAAGGCCCGGCCATCTACCACATCACCCGCGCCGAGCGCCTGTTGTCGTGGATGCCCCTGAGTCAGCCGTCGCGCATGATCGTGCGTCATCTGATGCGGCGTCCCGTGCGCAGCGCGCTTTCCGTACTGGGCGTGGCGATGGCGACGGCCATCGTGATGGTGGGCAGCTTTCAGTTCAGTTCCGTTTCGCTCATGGTGCATACCCAGTTTGCGCGGGTGCAGACGCAGGATATCACTGTCAGCCTGACGGACCCGGTCAATCGCTCCGCCATGTATGGCCTTGCGCGCCAGCCAGGCGTTCGCTACGCGGAGGGTCGTCGCGTGGTTGCGGTTGAGCTGATAAACGGGCACCGCGAGTGGCGGGTATCTCTTTCAGGCTTGCCGCAGGATGCCCGGGTGCAGTTTGTCCTGGATGATCACTTGAATAACGTGACCCTCCCGCCCACGGGCCTGCTGTTGACCGACTTTCTCGCCGGGCGCCTTGCGGTAGGCCCTGGGGACAGCGTCGAAGTGCGTGTGCTGGAGGGTCATCGTCCGCGCCTGCTGCTTCCCGTGGCGGGGGTCACCAGTGAGTTTCTCGGTGCTGGCGCGTATATGGACCTGCACGCCATGAACCGGGCGCTCAGGGAGGGCCGGGTGGTTAACCAGATTCTGATGAATCTGGATCCGGGCAGCGAGGATGCCGTGTACCGAGACCTGCGCGAACAGCCCCGGGTGATGGCCATCAACGTTCGCCAGGCGATGCTAGACAGTTTTTTCAACACCCTGGCGCGGACTTTCCTCACCTATATGTTCGTGATCAGCCTCCTCGGCGGCATTATTGCCTTTGGCGTCATCTACAACACTCTGAAAATCTCGCTCGCAGAGCGCGGCCGTGACCTGGCCAGCCTGCGAGTGCTGGGCTACCGTCACGGCGAGGTGTCGCATATCCTGCTGGGTGAGCTGGCGGTGCTTCTCATGCTGGGCATTCCGCTTGGCTGGGCGGTAGGGCATGGGCTGGCGGGCCTGGTCGTCATGGCGATCGAGACTGAACTGTACCGTGTACCTCTGGTTATCAGTGGCAAAACGCTGGCGCTGGCAGCCAATGTGGTGGTGGTTTCTGCAGCGCTGTCAGGCGTGATCATCTGGCGGCGTCTGCGCAACATGGATCTGGTGTCCGTACTCAAAACCCGTGAATAAGTCGATTCCTGCAGGAGGTGACTGATGGCGACGCGACGTCCGGCAGGCAAGTGGCTGTTCTGGTCCGTGCTTGGGCTGCTGTCGGGGGCTATTGCTTTCCTCGCTCTGCGACCGGAGCCCGTCTGGGTGGACGTCGCGACGCTCGTGCGCGGGCCCCTGGAGGTGACAATCGCAGAGGAAGGCAGGACCCAGGTGAAAGACCGCTATGTCCTGTCTTCGCCGGTGACCGGCTATCTGCACCGTGTAGAGCTTGATGTCGGTGACCGCGTGGTCCCCGGCAATGTGTTGAGCCTGGTCGATCCGATGCCGGCCAGCGTGCTGGATGCACGTAGCCGGGCCGAAGCCCAGGCGCGCGTCGAGGCCGCCCGTGCGGCGCTGAGCTCGGTGCAGCAAAAAGTCGAGGTGGCAAGGGCGGACGCCGAGCTTGCGCAAAGTGAAGTGCAGCGGCTGCTGTCGCTGGAGGGCGAAAATTTTGTGTCCGTGGAGCGATTGCAACAGGCGCGGACCGCCGCCATTCGCGCGGATGCCGTGCTGGGCTCGGTGCGCTTTGACGAGGACGTCGCGGCATACGAGCTGGCGGCGGCCAGAACACGACTCGAGGTATCCGCCGCGCAGTCCGACGGTGAGCAGGCGCGGGAGCACGTGACAATTCGCTCCCCGGTAGCAGGAGCTGTGCTCGACATCATGCGCGAGAGCGAGGGTGTGATTCAGGCGGGCGAGGCGATTCTCGAAGTGGGGGATCCCGGCGCGCTGGAAGTCTTGGTGGACGTGCTCAGCTTTGACGCGGTCAGGCTGCGCCCGGGGATGTCGGTGCGCCTGACCGGCTGGGGCGGCGCGCCGCTGGATGCGGCGGTCCGGCGCGTGGAGCCCGTGGGATTTATCGACATCTCTGCCCTGGGCGTCGAGGAGCAGCGCGTGAGGGTGCTCGCAGACATGATCAGCCCCCGCCAGGAGTGGCAGACCCTGGGACACGGCTATCGGGTGGATGCCGAGTTCATTCTCTGGCAGTCAGCGGATGCTCTGCAGGTGCCGGCCTCTGCGGTATTCCGGCATGAAGACGGGTCTGCGGTGTTCCGCGTCACCGGCGATCGGGTGGTTCGCGTGGCGATTGACATCGGGCAGACAAACGGTTTCATGACTGAAGTCCTTGCGGGACTGGAGGTTGGGGATAGAGTGGTCCGGCATCCAGGGCGGGACCTGGAGGCTGGGGATCGGGTGCGTTTGAGGTGAGGGCGTCCTCGAGGCCGTGAACCTGGCGGAGAGGCCCCTTGTTTTTTTGTGACAGTCTGTGGGCATTCTCCAGAAACGGATTACGCATGTTTTTCCGCAGCTACCGCAGACTCTGGCGCATCGGCCGGCCTGCCGCTGAGTGCTTTGCGCCCGCTGATCATGGCCGAGGTCAGGCTGCCGCCCTCTCGTGTTTCCGTGATGACCACGCCCGCGATATGGATCACAGTCCCGGCTGCCAGCAGGTAGAAGCCGTAGAGGTGAACCACAAAGAACGGTTTGCGCAGTGATCGCATCTCTGCGTACGCAGCCTCGTCATACATCTCGGGTGAGTAGGGGACCAGGGTAGCGGGGTCGACACCGGGCGCTGCGATCCATTCGGCGATCCAGGCGCCGAAGGGCGGAAAATAGATGTCAGTGCCCGCCAGCAGGAGCCCTGTGGAGGCCTGAACGATCATGATCAGCAACAAACCGGAGATGGCGATACGCCCCAGCGGATTGTGACCGATGTAAGGCTCGGGGCTGCCTTCCGCAATGGACGCGAGATAGCGTCTCAGGCGCCGGAAGTAATCTCTGCCGACCGGCAGCATCTGCCGCCAGCGGGCGTGATGGTTGCCAAAGAAACCCCAGGCTATGCGGATAACAATATTCAGAGCGAATACGTAACCCGTCCAGACGTGTAGGGTTTTCAGGAGAATCTTGCCGCTGCTGGAGACGTCCAGCGCGCTCGCGTTGAGAAGGATCAGACCGAGCGCGGCAAGCAGGAGCACACAAATGGCATTGATCCAGTGAAACCCGCGCGTGGGCGCATCCCATACACGATAGGACGCGAGGCCGGTCCCGTCGGGCAACTGTGGCCCGGCATTGTTCATCGACGTCGCTGCTGGTGTTCCGCAAATTCCTCGGGACTGATTTCACCATCACCGTTTTGGTCAAGATCCTCGAAAGAGGGTGCCTTATCCTGGTTTCGCAAGGCATAACCCTGCCTGGCGCGATCGCCGACCCGCCTGGCGTGGGCCTCGCTGAACTCCTCTTTGCCGATCATGCCGTCGCCATTCTGGTCATAGTCGGAAAATGCTGGCCTGTTCATTCCCTGCCCCTGCCCCTGCCCCTGCGTCTGCGCGCGGGGTGACTTTGCTTCTGGTTGTGCGCTCACCACGGCAGCGCTGCACACGACAACGCTGAGCAAACCAACACAGCCAACCTGCCTCAACCTGTTCATAGTGGATCTCCCGATGGTATTGATAAACGACGCCGTAGGCGGCAAGAGAAACGCCGCCTGTCAGTCGCCGGAGGCTGGTGAACATCGTCATTGCCCTCACCGCACAGCATAGACCTTGCTGGAAACATGCGCCTGTTTTCTCATCAAGTCCACAGGATTCGCGCGTCGGCAGTTGTGCACTGCGACACCCGCTCCATGCCATTGAGTGCCTGGCACCAGGCCTGTCTCAAACTCAATCCGGTTTCCGCCCCAGCGTGACGCTGTAATCGTCCGGCGTTCCCGTGATGCGCAGGTTGAGGAAGCGTACGTCGCTGGTGTCGCCCACCGCCTCGATCTCGTCGATCCGTGCCGGGTTGATCTCGGCCCTGCGACCGCCGCCGAACAGCTTGCGCCAGGCGACCTGGCCCACCAGTCGCAGCGGCACACGGACGAAATAGGCCATGGAGGCATCCAGGCCCTGCTGCCCGGACACCTCCATGAAACCGACGGAGGAGTTGATCAGCATGCTTGGGATGGTGAGGGCGCCATCCTTGAGGTCGAGGCTGTTCTCGATCCTGTCAAAGCGCAGCAGGCCGAGGTTACGGTCGCCGAAAAAGTCAGACATGGCCATGAGAGGCGCGAAATTCACCAGGCTGCCATCGTCGA
This sequence comes from Chromatocurvus halotolerans, assembly GCF_004340525.1. GTDB lineage: Bacteria > Pseudomonadota > Gammaproteobacteria > Pseudomonadales > Halieaceae > Chromatocurvus > Chromatocurvus halotolerans. The sequence goes on from NZ_SLWX01000012.1 coordinate 79,472, forward strand.
TCGTCAGCTCCATGTGGGCTTCACTCTCTTCGAGTCTCGGCGTGAGATCGGGATGCATTCTGAAAGTGCTCTCGATACGGCCCGTAATCCTGCCGTGAACGTTGTCATTGACCAGTGCATCCTGGCCGAAGTTGTCGAACTTGATCATGAGTTTGTCGATGTCGAGGTCGCGGGCGTCAATATCACTGTGGTAGTAGATGTTGTCGGGATCCGAGCCATTGAAATAGCCTGTCATGGACAGGCTGCCACCCGCCACGCCAAGGTCCAGGCTGTCTACGTACAGGTAGTGGTCTTCCTGCACGCGCAAGGCCAGACTGACGTCCTCCAGACAATAGTTGTGATAATTCATCCGGCCGATGTCGGCATTCACCCGAAGGTTGGGGAAGGGCACCTCGAACACGTTGAACGCCTGCGCATGATCCACGGGTTCATCGCTGTCCTCGAAACCGGTGAGTGTATCCAGATTCAGCGCCTCGGATTTCAGCTCAAGAAAATTCTCCCGCGTCTGCGGGTGTTCGGGATCCTCGAAAAAATACGACAGGTTCACGTGGAAATCGCTCTCGCCCAGAGCGCCGGAAAAATCCTCCAGCAGCAGGTGACCCTGTTCGTAGTGGGCGCGACCGGCAAAATTCTCCAGCTTCAGCGGATGCAGTTCGGTTTGCGACGTGAGCTCATCCAGGTAAAGGTCTACCGACTGCAGGCCGCGGTCGTAGTGCAGTGCCATGCGGCCATGCAGTGCCGTATCCCGAAACACCTCGTCACGGTAGGACTCTGGCAGGTAATTCTCGCCCCGGTAGGTCAGCAGATCCTTTAGCGAGAAGTGCCTGGAGGTCAGGTCGAACTCGACCAGGCTGTCGCCAACGGGGTCTTCCTGGAACCATTTTGGGTAATTGTCCAGACTGCCGGAGAAGTGAAAGTCGGTGTCGTCGATTTCGCCGCTGAAATCGGTGACGGCGATTTCCCGCTCGCTTATGCCGATGTCGGCGTGGAAGTCGTGCAGGGTGTGAGGGTAGTGGCGGAAGGTGGCGTACAGGTCATCAATGAAAAACGTGCCTCTGGGAAGATGCTGGAAGTTGAAAAGCTCCTGCGCCCGGCTCTCCAGCGCCAGCGTCACCGAGGCGTTCTCCACCACTTCGTCAAAGCGCGTCGCAAGATCTGCATTGACGGCCAGAAGGTCAGGCAGGTCGATCCTGTCGGCGCGGGCGGTCAGTTCGATGCGGACGGGACTGTCGTAGCGATGGAACATAGCGGGGAAATCGCTCAATGAGCCATTGAGGCTGAGATCGCTGTCGCCAATGCGCAGGCTCAGCGAGTCCAGCGTAATGACGCCATCGCGCATGACCGCATAGCCGTTCATCGCCGATACCGTCTGCGCCAGCTCCGGCAGGGTAAACTGCAGATCGCGAATCGTGAGTTCGGAGTCAACGCCGGACTTGAGCAGCGCGAGTGATTCACCCGGGAAGTTCAGATCGACGATCTCGTCAAAATTCATGTCGAGCAGGACCTTGCCGCGCACATGCTCCAGCTCGCTGAGCTGCAGAAACCTGCCGAGAAACTCAAGATCCAGGTCGGCGTGGACATCCAGCTTCACAACGGGGTCCACGAAGTTTCTGATGGCAAGACGCCCCTCGAAGACTCCCTCTTCCGGCTTCGCGTATAGGTTGCTGATCTGCAGAATTGAGCTGCGCAGCGTTCCGTCCTCGCCGGTGGAGAAACTCCCGGTGAAGCCCAGCTGCTCAACCCGCGCCCGGGTCTGCCTGTTCACGAACCAGACGTCCTCGCTGCCGAACTGCACCTCCACCGCAGGGAGATGGCCATTGCCAGCCTTGCCGACAACCGTTCCCTCAAAGAAAATCGTGCCGGCATTCTGGTAGCGGTCCAGACCTTCACCAACGTCTGGCGGCAGGAATGCGGCGAGCAGGCTGAAGTCGGATTTGTCCCCGCGCAGGCGAAGATCCATATCAAGATCGTTGGCGATATTAACGCCACCATCCACCCGGAAGTCGGCGTTGTTGAGGGAGACGGTGCTTGGCAATACCTGGAGCATTCCGCTCAACTCGTCGTAGTCGCCCTCAATATCCAGATGCACATCCAGGCCGGTGAAGTAGGCCGGCACTCCCGCCGCTGAAATGTCCAGCGTCAGGTCAGACAGCAAGTCGACATACAGGTGTTGTTGGCGGTAACTGATCCTTGCCAGCAGTTCGTCGAGGGACACGGCAATCGCCTGGCCGTCGATCTCGCTGCTGAAGGCGATGTCGACCTGCCGGATACTCAGGTCATTGATGCTCAGGTCCAGTGGTGCCTGCTCTTCTGGGGCATCCCCCGCGGCAGAGGGGGTGATACCCTTGGCCTCCAGCAGATTGAGACTGCCGTCCGCTCGCTGAACAACGTCGAGGTGGCCGTTCTCCACTTTCAGGGTCCTGATAGCGTAGTTGTTGCTCAGAATGTCCCTGATATCGAATCCGAGATAGAGGTCGCCAAAGGTATAGAGGGGGCGCTGGGCGGTGTCCCTTGACGCGTAGAAATTGACCTCGCGCAGGTCGATGGAGAAATAGGGCAGACCCTTAAGCGGCGCAAGGCGGATGTCGTCCACGGTCATGACGCCCTCGATGCGATCATTTACCTGGCCGACAATGCGCTGCATCAGCGCGTCCTGCTGAGCGTAGAGTATGCCGAGCCCCGCGATGACGATGATTACAGGAATCATCACAATAGTGGTGAGCGTCAACAGTATTTTCCTGCGGGTCATGCCTTGTTTGCCTCGTTCTGCACGTCGGAAAACTGTACACGGTGCGGACCCGGCAGATGCCATGCATCACGGCCAGCCCGCGCCTGAAATCCCCCTGTCTTTGTCACCTTTTGGCGAATTTGGTTCGGTGTTGTGCGCGCTCCAAAAGCGAGGTCGGTTCACAAAGCCCGTGCACACTCTCTATACTTGGCACGCGCTGAAGCGCGCTAACCGTTCGAAAACTATCGAGTGAGTCGCTGCCATCGGGTGATAGTCCACATGCCGCGCGATGACGGCAACTTCTCACGCTAATCGGAGGATGATGTCCGATGTCGACCCTGGAATCACCCACTGCCCGCAATGTTCTTGGCGGCGTGCTGGCCGACTGCTCGCATGATCCGGTGACGGGCTTTTTCCGCGATGGCTGCTGCAACACCGGCCCAGCCGATGTCGGGAGGCACCTCGTGTGCGCCCGGGTCACCGCGGAGTTCCTCACGTTCTCGGCCGGTCGAGGTAACGATCTTGCCACGCCCAGGCCGGAATCCGGATTCCCGGGGCTGGTGCCCGGCGATCAGTGGTGTCTGTGCGCGGCGCGCTGGCAGGAATCCCTGGAAGCCGGTTGCGCGCCACCGGTGCGGCTGGACGCGACGCACGAAGGCGCGCTCGGCGTGCTCAAACTCGAGGATCTGACGCGGCATGCGCTCGATCGCCACTGAACGTCCCGCGGGAGCAGACAGGTAATGAGAATAGCCTCCTGGAACGTCAATGGCCTGCGAGCCATCATGAAAAAGGACTTCACCGATTCCCTGCATACCCTGCGGGCCGACATTCTCTGCCTGCAGGAAACCAAGGCGCAGAACGAGCAGGTACACGCCGCTCTTGAGGGCGTCGAGGGTTACCATGTCTACAGCAATGCGGCAGTGCGAAAGGGCTATGCCGGCGTAGCGATCCTCAGCCGCGAGGAGCCGCTGGACGTCAATTCGGGAATTGGCATGGAAGACCACGATCAGGAGGGGCGGGTTCTTACGGCCGAGTTTCCGGACTTCTACCTGCTGACGGTGTACACGCCGAACTCAGGGAGCGAGCTGGCGCGACTCCCTTATCGGGAGGCGTGGGATCGTGAGTTTCTTGCCTTTGCTGAAAAACTGAAGCGGAAAAAACCGCTGCTGATGTGCGGTGATTTCAACGTGGCTCACCGGGAGATTGATATCGCCAGGCCCAAACCCAACTACAACAAGAGCGCGGGCTATACCCAGAAAGAGATCGACGGCATGGACAGGATTCTGGCCGCCGGTTTCGTGGACACGTTCCGCCATCTGCATCCGGATACGATAAAATATTCCTGGTGGAGCTACCGCGCGGGGGCGCGGGGCAAGAACATCGGCTGGCGCATCGACTACTTCCTGGCCAGTGAGGACATTGCGGAAGGTCGCCTGCTGGGCGCTGAAATCCACGATGAATTGCTGGGTTCGGACCACTGCCCCGTGGCGGTTGAGCTAAGGCGCTGACGGGCTACCATTGTTAACGGCGTTTAGTGAAAACCGGTGCATCCCCCGTTAAGTGGGTAGAGCCGTAGAGTCGCGTTTGGATGGTGCCCAGGAGAGGACTTGAACCTCCACGGCCTTTCGGCCACTAGCACCTGAAGCTAGCGTGTCTACCAATTTCACCACCTGGGCATCGGGTGAGGGCGGCAAAGTTAATGCTGCAGCCGGCCCTTGTCAACCGGCACCGTGTGTTTTTTTACGGCGAGGCCGCTGTTGCTTTTGCGACGTCAATCTGAACGGGCCCTCTGTGCTACACTATCGGCTTTTTGAGGGACCCCCTATGTCGCGTCGAGGCAAGAAAGCCGACCCGCACGCCGCCCGCGAGGCGGCGAACTACGATAACCCCATCCCGTCACGGGAGTTCATTCTCGAGCAGCTGCGTGAGGCTGACCGGCCCGTCGATACCCAGCAAATTGCCGATCTCCTCGGTCTGACAGAACAGCAGGACGTGGACGCCCTGCGCAACCGGCTGCGCGCCATGCAGCGCGATGGCCAGCTGCTGGTGGACCGTCGCGGTGCCTATGGCGTTGTGGACAAGATGAACCTGCTGCGCTGCCGCGTACAGGGCCATCGCGATGGCTACGGCTTTGCCGTGCCGCAGGCGGGTGGCGAGGACGTCTACCTGAGTGCCCGTCAGATGGGCCAGGTGTTTGACGGCGATACCGTGCTGGTCGCGGTATCCGGAATTGACCGACGCGGTCGCCAGGAAGGCAAGGTGGTCGAGGTTCTGGAGCGCGGCGTGCAGAAAGTTGTGGGCCGCTACCAGGAAGAAAGCGGCATCGGCTTTGTCATTCCCGACAACGCCCGGATCACCCAGCAGGTGCTGATCCCGCCGGCGGCAAAAGGCAAGGCGATTTCCGGGCAGATTGTCACCGCGCTGATCACGGATTACCCGAAGGGCCGCCTCGGTGCCAAGGGCGAAATCATCGAGGTGCTCGGCGACCATATGGATCCCGGGCTGGAAATCGACGTTGCCATCCGCGCCCACGGCATCCCCTTCGAGTGGCCGGAGCCGGTGCTCGAGGAAGCGTCTTACCTGAAAGACGAGCCGGAAGAAAAGGACAAGAAGAACCGCATCGACATGCGCGATGTGCCCTTCGTTACCATTGATGGTGAAGATGCCCGGGACTTCGACGATGCCGTCTACTGCAAGAAGAAGCGTTTTGGTGGCTGGCGCCTGTGGGTGGCGATTGCCGATGTCTCACACTACGTGCGGCCCGGCTCGGCGCTGGATGCCGAAGCCCAGACCCGCGGCAACTCGGTGTATTTCCCGGAGCGCGTGGTGCCGATGTTCCCCGAGGTCCTGTCGAACGGACTGTGCTCGCTGAAGCCCGGCGTTGACCGCCTGTCACAGGTGGTTGAGATCGATCTCACCAACGACGGCGTTATCAAGCGCTTCTGCTTTTTCGAGGCGGTCATTCACTCCCATGCGCGGCTTACCTATACGCAGGTGGGCGAGGCACTGGAACAGGGCCAGGCCGACGGCGTCCCGGTAGAGCGCGTTCCCGACCTGCAGCGTCTACAGGCACTTTACCGGGTGCTGCGGACCGCGCGGGAGCAGCGCGGTGCGATCGACTTCGAGACCGTGGAAACCCGGATCATCTTCAACGAGCAGCGCAAGATCGATGCGATTGTCCCGGTGCACCGCAACGATGCGCACAAGCTGATCGAAGAGTGCATGCTCTGCGCCAACGTGGCGACCGCCCAGTTCTTTGAAAAGCACAAGCTGCCGACCCTGTTTCGTGTGCACGAGGGTCCCGGCGAGGAGCGCCTGGAAAATCTGCGCACGTTCCTCGGCGAACTGGGTCTGGGTCTGCGCGGCGGCAACAACCCCTCGCCCAAGGATTACCAGGCGCTGATGGAGCAGGTGGCGGATCGCGATGATGCCAATGTCATCCAGACCATGATGCTGCGCTCCCTGCGTCAGGCGGTGTACCAGCCCGAGAACAAGGGTCACTTTGGTCTCAACTACGATGGCTATGCCCACTTTACGTCGCCGATCCGGCGTTATCCCGACCTGCTGATCCACCGCGGTATCCGCGCCATTATCCGGTCCAAAACGCGCAGCAAGCTGGTGCGCCGGGCCGACGGCGCCGAACTGCTGCCGATGGAGCGCAGCTACCCCTACGACGAAAAAACCGTGACAGCACTCGGGGAGCACTTCTCCGTGACCGAGCGCCGGGCGGATGACGCCACGCGCGATGTGCAGTCCTGGCTCAAGTGCGAGTACCTGCAGGACCATGTCGGCGCCGAGTTCGGCGGTGTTGTGGCTGCGGTCACCAGCTTCGGTCTGTTTGTCGAGCTGGAGGATCTCTATATCGAAGGCCTCGTGCATATTACCGCACTGCCAGGTGACTACTACCGTTTTGATCCGGCGCATCAACGCCTGGTAGGCGAGCGCAGCGGCCGTACCTTCCAGCTTGGCGACAAGGTGAGTGTGCAGGTTGCCCGTGTAGATCTGGATGACAAGAAAATTGACCTTGAACTGGTCGATGCGCCGGCGCGACGCAAGGCGCGCGCTGAAGGCGGTGGCGGCAAGCGCAAGGCTCCCGCCAAGAGCGATTCTGCGGCCAGCGATGGCAAGAAAGGCGGCGGCCGCAAGAAGCCGAGTGACAGCAAAAAAAGCAGCAGCACCAGAAATAGCGACGCGGGCAAGAAGGACGACGCGGGCAAGAAAAGCGATGCGGGTAAAAAGGGCGATGCGGGCAAAGACGAGGGCAAAAAAGGCGGCGGGCGATCACGGGCCCGAAAGAAGCCCGCAGCGGCCAGTCCTGCTGCAGACGCTTCCTCAGCGCCCCCCACCCGGGCGGGTCCCGATGTCGAGGTCCTGACCAAGCCCAGGCCCAAGTCGAAAGCCAGTGAGCCGAAGACTGACACGGCAACAGCGCCGGATCAGGACGCAGACGGTGCTGCGCCGAAGAAGAAGGCGCGTCGCCGTGGCGGCAGACGCCGCCGCCCCGCCTCCTCCAGCTGACGGCCATGTCCCGGGTCACCTATGGCATCCACGCGGTGGATGGACTGCTGCGACAGCGTCCCGGCGGCATTGCCCGTCTGTGCGTGCTCAAGGGCCGTGAGGACCGGCGTGTACAGGCGCTGCTGACACTGGCCGCCAATCAGGGCGTGAGGGTCGAGCGTCTGGACAAACGCGCGCTGGACGCCATGGCACCCGGCCGACACCAGGGGGTTGCCGCGGAATTGTCTGCCGAGGTGGACAGGGCCCCTTCCACTGCGCAGGCGTGGCAGGAGCCGGACCTGCTGCAGGTCCTCGACACCGCAGAATCGCCCTGCCTGTTGCTGGTTCTCGACGGTGTTACCGATCCGCATAACCTCGGCGCCTGTCTGCGCAGCGCCGAGGCCGCCGGAGCGATGGCGGTGGTGGTGCCTAAAGACAAATCTGTCGGCATGACCCCCACAGTGCAGAAAGTGGCTTGCGGCGCTGCAGAAGTGCTGCCGCTGGTGCAGGTCACCAACCTCGCGCGCACCCTGAAAGCCCTGCGCGAGCGCGGTGTCTGGGTCTACGGTGCCGCCGGCGAGGCTGCGGAAAGTCTGTACGATCAGGACCTTCGCGCTCCGGTCGCGCTGGTGCTGGGCAGCGAGGGTAAGGGCCTGCGTCGCCTCACCCGTGAGGGTTGCGATGCGCTGGTGCAGCTGCCGATGGCGGGAAGTGTCAGCAGCCTCAACGTCTCGGTGGCTGCCGGCGTATGCCTGTTCGAGGCCGTACGGCAACGACGTCCGACGGGTACAGCAGGGGCCTGAAGCCTCAGCGCAATTCGTACTCGAAGGTGCTTACTACACGCAGCCGCTTGCTGCGCGATGTGCCGTCATCCCAGCCCTGGCTGGTGCTGCCATGAATCTGGATCACACCCTGATTGGCATTGCGCAGCGGCCCGAGGCGTGCCCCGGCATCGGCGGCAAAGGCCTCCGCCTGCGCCCGGGCGTTGCGGGTTGCCTCAGCCAGGAGCGGCCCCTTGGCCTCGTTGAAGGCGCGCAGCTCATAGCGCGGGCCGTTGCCAGTGTCCAGCACAACGCCCTGGCTGGTCAGCGGATCCGTTGCCAGGGCCGCGGATTCCACGGTGTCGATGCGCGTTGTACTGACCAGCACGAGGCCAGTCCCGGTGTAGCGAAATGGCTGATTGGCGTTGGCGTACTCCGCGGAGAAGGCGTCGCGCACCAGCAGGGGGCGCACCTCGATTTCTTCTGTCGTAAAACCGGCGTCGCCAAGGAAACTCAGCACCTTCTCGCGGTCCGCGGCCAGCGCCTTCTGCACCTCCATGAAGTTGCTGGCCGCGCGGCGAAAGGTCAGTGACCAGGTGGCATAGTCGCTCTGCACGTCCTGCTCGGCAAGCCCCTTGATGACCACGGAGCGATCCGCCATGCGCAGGCGCTCGAGCCCCTGAGACACGAACCAGCCGGCGCTGGCGATGCCGACCGCGATCAGCAGGGCGGCAATACGGAAATGGATGGTCGGGTTCACGGCAGTCCTCATGACAGGCCTAGCGCTGCCAGCGCCATGACTACCAGTGTAGCAAACACCGGGATAACCACGGTGATAATGCCGACATCCCGGTAGGCCTCGCGATGGGAGAGCTGGGTGATGGTCAGCATGGCGACCACGGCGCCACAGTGCGGCAGGGAGTCGAATCCGCCGCTGGCCATGGTGGCCAGGCGATGCAGAACGCCGGACTCAATGCCCATCTCAAGATAGGCGGGCGCCAGGCTCTGCATGAAGATCTGCAGACCGCCGGATGCCGAGCCGGTAAGTGCCGATACCAGGCTGACGCTGCCGAACAGGGATACCAGCGGCGGCAGCGAGGATTCCAGCGCGAGCGCGGTGAAATCAGCGAAGCCCTGGGTCTGGGTGACCACGCCGCCGAAGCCGATAACCGCGGCGGTGTTGATGAGGGGCAGGATGGCGTCCTGCGTACCCGCTCCCGCAAGGCGCAGGCCGTGCCGACGCACGGAGGCAAACAGCAGTACGCTGACCAGGCTACCGGTGAACAGGGCGAAGCTGGGCCACAGGACTGGCTGGGTCGCGGCAAAGCGCAGCAGCGCCCCGAGCGCGCCGTCTCCGGTCGGTTCGCCGAGAAGCCGCGGCGTCACAATAATGCTGAGCACGACTGCGATGGGCAGTATGGCCAGCGGCCAGGGCGGCAGTGGGCTCGCATCTTCGGGTCCGCTGATGGCCGCATCCCGCGGGCCGGGAACAAAGCCCTCGCCCTGCTGTTGCGCCTTTACACGCTGTGTCTCCAGGTACCACATGCCCAGCGCAAACATGATGACGCCGCCGATCAGCCCCAGCCAGCCGCCGGCGAACAGGTCCGTACCCAGAGCGGAGGCGGAGATGACGTTCTGGATCGACGGCGTACCGGGCAGAGCGGTGAGCGTGAAAGTGCCGGCCCCGAGCGCAATGGCTCCGCAGAACAGGCGCTTGGGAATGTCGGCCTCACGGAGCAGGCGCAGACCCAAGGGATACATGGCAAAGATCACCACAAACACCACGACGCCACCATAGGTGAGCAGCCCGCAGGCGAGCACGGTGATCCACAGCGCGCGGTGGGCACCGAGCCTGCTCACCAGCGCCATGGCAACGCTGGCGGCGGCGTGACTTTCACCCATCAGGCGACCGAAAACGGCACCCGCGGCGAACAGCAGGAAGAAGCGACCGGCGAAGGTGAAGGCGCCCAGGGGGCCGAGGGAGAAATACTCGCCGAGGCCCTGCGCAACCGGAAGGCCGTTGGTGACGATCACGATGACGGAGCACAGCAGCGCGGCAAACACGATGTCGATGCCGCGCAGTGCCATCCAGATCAGTAGCGCGACACTGCCGAGTAATCCCAGGTAGTCCATGCCGGTTCTCTCTTTATTGTTGGCGTTGCGAGCTTTATGGCTGGCGTTGCCAGGCCGCACTCTGCGACGTTCAGACCATGGCCTCGATCAGGCAGGGTCCCGCTGTGGCCATGGCATCGCGGAATTGCTGCGCGAATTCGCTGCCGGTGCGGGCGCGGCTCGCCCGCATGCCGAGGCCCGCAGCGATGGCGCAGAAGTCCATGTCCGGGCGCGACAGGTCCAGGAGCGAGCGGGTCTTGTCGTTGTCAGCGCCCGCGCCCACGCGGTCGAGTTCAATGGCCAGAATGGCGTAACTGCGGTTGTTCAGAAGCACTACCGTCACGTCCGTTTGCTCGCGCACCATGCTCCACAGCGCCTGCACGGTATACATCGCGCTGCCGTCCGCCTGCAGGGCGATCACTTTCTGTGCTGGCCGGGCGATGGCGGCGCCCAGCGCTACGGGCAGTCCCTGGCCGATGGCGCCGCCGGTGAGTGTGAGCCAGTCGTGGGGTGCCGCCCCCTCGGTCAGCAGATAGACCGCCAGGCCGCCGGTCACGCCCTCGTCGACAATGATGGCGTTCTCCGGCAGCAGCGCGGCGATGGCGTTGCCGATGGCTTCGGCGTTGAGTGGCACGTCGCCGGGAAGGTCCGGGACGTGTGCATCGCGCACCGCCGGCTCGCTGTTCGCCTCAAGGCCCTGGGCGACGGATGCCAGCGCTGCGGCAATATCCTCATTCGCGCTGGCCAGTGTGATGATTTCGCAGCCCTGCGGGGTGAGCCAGCTCTCCTTGCCCGGGTAGGCGAAGAAGCTGACCGGCGCGGCACAGCCCACCAGTATCAGCTGTTCGAGCCCACCCAGCGACGCGGTGGCCTGCTCGGCGAAGTAGGGCAGGCGCTCCACCGCTACCCTTCCGGCGCCGCGCTGCAGTCTGGCCGGGAAGGTCTGGCAGATAAGCCGTGCGCCGGTCACGGCGGCAATGCGCCCGAGTGTATTCAGGCAATCTTCACGCAGGGCGCGGCCTCCCAGGAAAAACGCGCGGGGCCGGTCGCCCTGCAGCTGTTGTACGAGGCGATTCAGATGATCCGCGTCGACAGCGGGCGTCACCGCCGCCAGGGCTGCCGTCGCGGGTGCGCTGCTTTGCTCCCAGGCACAGTCCGCGGGGGCGATGAGCGTCGCGATAGCGCCGTTGCCGGCGCGGGAAGCGCATACCGCCTCTGCACCCAGCGCGGGCATTTCATCGGCAGACGCCGCCACCTGAGACCAGCTGGATGTCCAGGCTGCCAGTCCCGGCAGGTCCGAGGTCAGCGGGGCGTCATACTGCAGGTGGTAGGTGGCGTGGTCGCCAACCACGTTGACCACGGCGGACCCGGCGCGGCGGGCGTTGTGCAGATTCGCGAGGCCATTGGACAGGCCAGAGCCGAGGTGCAGCAGGGTGAGGGCGGGGCGATCCGCCATGCGGGCGTAGCCATCCGCTGCCCCCGTAACCACGCCCTCGAACAGGCACAGCACGGCGCGTACCCCCGGCGTTTCGCCAATGGCCGAGACCAGCTGCATTTCGGAGGTTCCCGGGTTGGCAAAGCAGGTGTCGATCTCGCTGTCGGCGAGGGTCTTCAGCAGGGCCTGTGCGCCATTCATGCGAGGGTTCTCCATTTGTGGGATGTTATGGTTTCGGGCAGCGCTGAGTATCGGCCCGGGCGCCGTCGGGTTCAAGTTGCCAGCATGAGGGCATTCGGGGCCGGGACGCGCTGCGAGCGTCGATTGTGGCGGCTGAGACGGGTCGGCGTATTCCGTCGCCAGCTGGCTTGCTATCTGGACGTCTGCCCTATAGAATCCGCGTCCCTGAAAAAGTGTGCCCGACTGTTGGGCATTACTCCTTGCTGCACCGCCGCGTCGGGCAGCATTTACCCGTAAGGAGCTCGTCAATGCGACATTACGAAATCGTATTCATGGTCCATCCGGACCAGTCAGAACAGGTGCCCGGCATGGTCGAGCGCTATACCGGCACCATCACCAAGGATGGCGGCGCGGTACATCGTCTCGAGGACTGGGGACGCCGTCAGCTCGCCTTCCCGATCAACAAGATTCACAAGGCACATTACGTGCTCATGAATGTCGAGGCCAGCAACGAGGCAATGGAAGAGCTGACCACGACCTTCCGTTTCAACGATGCGGTGATACGCCACATGGTCATCCGCCGGGACCAGGCAGATACGGTAGAGTCTCCTATCATGAAGGCGGAGAAAGAGAGCCGCGAGCGCAAGACGCGTTATGAAGAGCGCCAGTCCAGCGAAGGCGAGAGCAAGCCGGAGCGCGCTGAAGAGCGTCCGGCCCGTAACGAAGAATCCGCTGACGCCTGAGTCCGCCCAACCCAATAGCAGGAGATCAATCCATGGCGCGTTTTTTCCGTCGTCGCAAGTTCTGTCGCTTCACCGCCGAAGGCGTGAAGGAAATCGATTACAAGGATCTGGATACACTCAAGGCCTACATTTCCGAAACCGGAAAGATTGTGCCTAGCCGTATTACGGGAACCAAGGCCCGCTACCAGCGTCAGCTGTCGACCGCTGTCAAACGCGCCCGCTTTCTGGCGCTGCTGCCGTACACGGATTCGCATCAGTAAGACTGCTGCCCGCCGGCGCGTTTCACTGCCGGCCGGAGCGAGTCGATGAAGGGTCTGGCCAGTTTTGTCATGAGTGGTCGCTACCGGGCGTTACTGGTGGCGATGGCCAGCTCCGGCAGTCTGCTGTTCTGCTGGCTAGGCGCTGCTGTGACGGCGCTGGTCACCCTGCGACGGGGGCCTGCTCAGGGCGCATGGATTCTCATGTGGGCGTCATTGCCGGCTCTGGTGGTAACGCGAATGTCCGGCGACACCACGCCGCTCGCGCTGCTGGCAGGCACCTTCGTGCTGGCACTGGTGCTGCGCCTTTCGGTCAGTCTGGCACTAGCGGTACTGGCCAGCGCGCTGGTGGGTGTCATCACAGGGCTACTGACGCTCGCCTTTGGCGGCGCCATGCTGGAGCAGTTGTCTGCGGTGTTTGCGGATTTCGTGCGTGCGCTCCAGCAAGCCAACAACGCGGACGGCGTGACCCTTGTAGCGCCCGGTGTAACGCAACTGGCGGGCATGATTGGCGCGGCAAACGCGGCATTGTCGGTGCTGTGCCTGATGCTGGCACGTTACTGGCAGGCGGCACTTTACAACCCCGGAGGCTTTGCGGGTGAGTTTCGCGAACTGCGCTACCCGGTTGGCGTCATGGCAAGCCTGGTGGTCGGGGCGCTGGCACTGGCAAGCATGGGCCTGGTTTATCGCAGCTGGTCGGTGAACCTGCTGATCCCGGTGAGTGTTATCGGGTTTGCACTACTGCACGCCTGGGCGGCGGTAAAGGGTCGCGGCACCTTCTGGCTGACGGCCATGTATGTGGCGTGGCTGCTGTTCGATGCCGCCAAGTTGATGCTGGTGGGCCTGGCCGTGGTGGATGCCTGGGTGGATTTTCGCCGCCGCTGGCTGGGTGCAGACAGGGATGATCGCGACGACGACACGTCGGGGCGCGACGATTGAATACACGTTGTGATGGCGCCTATGGCGCCATTGGTCTGATTTTTCAGGGAGCTGCGCTCCCAGCATGTAGAGGATTGCAGAATGGAAGTCATTCTTCTGGAGAACATTGGCAACCTGGGTGGACTGGGTGACAAGGTCGATGTCAAGTCGGGATACGGTCGGAACTTTCTGATTCCCAAAGGCAAGGCTGTGCCTGCCACCAGCGAAAATGTTGCGGCATTTGAAGCACGTCGTGCCGAGCTCGAGCGCGCCGCCGCAGAGGCCCTGACAGCAGCGCAGAAGCGCGCCGAGGCCCTGCAGGCACTGGGTACGATCACCATCGAGGCGAACGCCGGTGAAGAGGGCAAGCTGTTCGGCTCCATCGGCACCCGGGATATCGCTGACGCGGTTACCGCTGCCGGCTGCGAGATCGACAAGTCCGAAGTTCGCCTGCCCGAGGGCGCCCTGCGCGAGACCGGCGAGTTCGAGGTGGCGATACAGCTGCACGCAGAGGTCATGGTGGACATCAGCCTGGCTGTCGTGCCGGAGTAAATCGGCTTTCCGGTCTGCGTTATCGCAGACCGGCCTTCAGCAGGACGGGGAGTTGCGCTACGCTGTGCGGCCCCGTTTGCACCCAGGCTTTTCATGATGGATCCGGACTACACTGACTCCACGCTGTCGTCATCCCCGGACGATCGTGATCTCGCCCGCATCAAGATGCAGCCGCACTCCACGGAGGCGGAACAGTCGGTGCTTGGAGGCCTGCTCCTGTCTGCAGACGGCTGGGACAGCGTCGCCGAGGCGGTTGCCGCCGAAGACTTCTACCGCCCGGATCACCGGCTCATTTTTCGCCAGATCTCGCGTCTCGCCGAGGCCGGCGATCCCGTTGATGTCATTACCGTGGCCGACAAGCTTCAGGCAAGCGGCGAGCTGGACCAGGCCGGTGGATTGCCCTACCTGACGGAGCTCGCACAGAGCACGCCGAGCGCCTCCAACATCCGTGCCTACGCCCAGGTGGTCAGTGAGCGGGCCAATCTGCGTCGCCTGATCGCCGTTGCGCAGGACATTGCCGAGAGCGGATTCAACCCCGAGGGGCGCAGTTCGGACGAGCTGCTGGATGAGGCGGAGCGCCGCATCATGCAGATCGCCGAGCAGGGGCCCAAGGCCGGCGGTCCGCAAACTCTCAAGCCCCTTCTGCAGACCGCACTGGGTCGTATTGAGGAGCTGTTCCAGTCTGGCGGCGAGATCACCGGGCTCAGCACGGGCTACCTCGACCTCGATGGCATGACGTCGGGGCTGCAGCCCTCCGACCTGGTCATCGTTGCGGGACGCCCCTCCATGGGCAAGACCAGCTTCGCGATGAACCTGGTAGAGCACGCAACCATGAACCAGGGCAAACCGGTGCTGGTTTTCAGCATGGAAATGCCGGCGGATCAGCTGGTCATTCGCATGCTGTCGTCCATCGGTCGCATCAACCAGACGCGCATCCGCAACGGCAAACTCGAGCAGGAAGACTGGCCGAAGCTGTCCACGGCGGTGGGCAAGCTCAAGGACGCCAATCTGCTGATTGATGACACGCCGGCCCTGACGCCGACCGAACTTCGCAGCCGGGCGCGACGGGTAGCGCGGGAGCATGGCGAGATCGGCATGATCATGGTCGACTACCTGCAGTTGATGCAGGTGGCAGGCTCCTCGGAGGGTCGCACCGCGGAGATATCGGAAATCTCGCGTAATCTCAAGGCCATCGCCAAGGAGTTCAAATGCCCCATGGTGGCTCTGTCCCAGCTCAATCGTTCCCTCGAACAACGCCCGAACAAGCGCCCGGTGAACTCTGACCTGCGTGAGTCCGGTGCTATCGAGCAGGACGCGGACGTGATCATGTTCATTTACCGGGATGAGGTCTACAACGAGGAGACCCAGGACAAGGGCGTTGCGGAAATCATTATCGGCAAGCAGCGCAACGGGCCCATCGGTACCTGTCGTCTCGCCTTCATCGATCAGTTCACGCGCTTCGAGAATCTCGCCCGGGGCGCCCAGCAGCCGCAGTAGCGTCAGTCCGGTTACATTCTCGACGTCCCGCTGGAGCCCGGCCCGGCATACTGCCATACTTCCCTGGCACCCAACTCTGGCTGACGGCGAATAAGCGCGTGTTCCTCACTCTTGCACAGAACGTCGGACTGATCCTCGCTGCTGCCCTGATGCAGCGGTTTATCCGCGATCGCTGGCCGGCGTCGTCGCGTCGTGGCCAGGTCATGTCGGGTCTGCTGTTTGGCGCGGCTGCGGTCATGGCCATGTCGCTGGCTTACACGCTGCAATCCGGCGTTATTTTCGATGCGCGTACGGTCGTTCTCTCTACGGGAGCCCTGATTGGCGGTGTGCTGGTCGGTGCTGTCTCGGGCATTATTGCCATTGCCTACCGCGTGTTTATTGTCGGCGGCGTGGGTACCTGGGTTGGCGTTGCTGTCATTGTCACGGCAATTGCCGTTGGCTGCGTCGCGCGCTACGCCTGCCGCGGCCGGGTGGCTGCGTTGCGCTACTGGCAGCTTCTGGCGCTGGGGCTGGCCGTGCACGTGCTCGGGGTGTTGTGGTTTGCCCTTCTGCCTGTCGATTATCTCAACGATATCGTGCTGGGTCTGGCGCCGGTGTATGTCCCTCTGCTTACTGTCGCGACGCTGGTCATGGCGCTGATACTGCGCGAGCTGGATGCCATCCGCGATTACGAGCGCTCACTCCTGGAGTCGCGAGCGCGGGTCCAGTATCTGTTCGAGAACGCGGGCGTGGCAATCTACGATGAGGATCTGACAGACCTGCTCAAGGCGCTGTCCGCACTTAGGGACTCCGGCGTCAGCGATATACGCCGCTATCTCGCCGAGTGGCCCGACGAGATAGACCACCTGGCGTCATTGATACGGGTTGTACAGGTCAATCCGGCGGCTGTGGCCCTGTTTGCCGTGAAGTCCCGCACCGAGCTGCTGGGATCGGTTCATCATTTCTTCTCCGATGATGCCAGGCGCATGTTCGTTGACGAACTGGAAGCCTTCTGGACCGGGCAGGACGCCTTTCAGTCCGAGGCGACGTTTATCCGTTCGGATGGGTCATCAGTAGATGCCGTGATTGCCATGCCCATACCGCAGACCCCGGAGGCGGCGCGACACGTGCCCGTGAGCCTGCTGGACATGACGAGTGTGCGCGGCAAGGAGCGCGAACTCCAGCGACAGAAGCAGCGGCTGGAAGAGGTGATCTGGGGTACCGATGCCGGCACCTGGGAGTGGAACATTGTCACCGGCGAGACCGTGTTCAATGAGCGCTGGGCAAATATCGTTGGCTACACCCTGGAGGAGCTGTCGCCTACCACCATTGAAACCTGGACGCGCCTGGCGCATCCGGAGGATCTTGAGCGATCCAATGAGGCCCTGTCGCGGGTCTTTTCCCGGGAGACGACGGCTTACGAGTGCGATGCCCGCATGCGGCATCGCAATGGCGAGTGGGTCTGGGTGCTGGATCGGGGAATTGTTGTGGAGTGGGACGCGGACGGGCATCCACTGCGCATGTCCGGTACCCACATCGATATCACGGCGCGCAAGCGCGCCGAGGGGCGGGCTGCGCATCTGGCCGGACTGCGTGACGCCCTGCTGCGCTGCCATGCCGAGCTACTCAGTGCCGACGGTGAAGACGACCTGTTCTCGAGAACGGCGGAAACACTGGTCAAGGAACGTCACTATGCGCTGGTCTGGGTCGGGATTCCCCGCGAGGATACCCGCAAGCGCATCGAGCCGGTTGCCGCCGCGGGCGAGGCTGTTCGCTACATGGACGGTTTCGAGGCGCTGTGGTCCGATTCACCCTTGGGAGCAGGACCGGCAGGCCAGGTTGTCCGCAGTGGTCAGCCGCTGGTAATACGGGATCTGGCGGGTGAGGACGCGTTCATGCCCTGGGCGGATCGCGCCGCGTTGCAGGGGCTGCGAACGATGATGGTCGCGCCGGTCGCGCGAGACGATCATGAGCGCCCTGCCGTGCTCTGTCTGTACAGCCGGTCTGGCGACGCCTTTGATGACGACGAACAGGCCCTGGTGCTTCAGTTCAGTCGCAGCCTGGCGCTGGCATGGCGCTCTCTGCGTCTGCAGGAAGAACGTTTGCGGGCGGGGGGCGCTGGCCGTCCGGGCCGTGCCGTCATTGACACCTAGTGGGGCGCACCGGGTGGGGCGCGCCCCCGGCGCCTTGTGGCTTGACGCTACAGGCCTGTCTCTCGCCGCAATCTGGCCATTTCCGCCTGTTGAGCTTCCGGAGTCAGCGGTTGGGGATCATCCCGCTCCAGCGCGGGCGGTGCCGGCACCTCCAGCGTCTCGCCGCGCATGACCCTGGCGCAGTGTCGCTGGTAGTGGTCCCGAAAAACCGGCCAGGTTTCCCGCTCGCTGTGAGTCGACAGAAAAAACCAGTCGCTGTCGGCGCCGGCGTGGTACACCGCCGGGTGTGACCAGCTCTGTGCGCGGCGTGGCGATGGGGCGTTGCAGGCCTCGCGATAGGCGTCCCGCGCGGGAGGCAGGCCGTGTGCAGAGGCGCTGTCCTCGCAGCAGCGGTGCATCCGGTTCAGCGTCGGCAGGTATTCGCTGGTTTCAATGGCGTGTCGGGCACCCAGAAGGATCTGCTCCACCGAGTAATCTGACAGTGATTCCAGCCAGAGTTTCTTGATCTGGCTGAGCTGCGAGGCATCAGGGAAAGCCGCGTAGTACTGGTTGTGGTAGTTCAGTCGGAACAGGGCGAAGACCTGATTGATGGCCTCGATGCGCGAGTGACTGTCCTCGCGCTGCCGATCATTCCGCCCAGGAGGTGTCTCTGAGGTCCTGTTCGAGGCTGCGATCCCGCGTGCGACCTGTTCCACCAGCGTTCTGCTGTCCGTCATGGCCTGCACTCCTGTTGTTGAACTGATTCTGTCTTGCCCAGTGATATTTTACATGCTGCAGGAACTTGGTGTTCCAGGAGGTGTGCAGCTGGTTGCTGTCGCGCCAGAAGAGAATGAATTCCGGCACCAGGGTCATCGCGAAGGCCGGGTCGATGTGCGACAGGCGCAGAATGTCCACGACATCGTTGCTTGGCTGCCAGTCTTCGGGAATGCGTTGGGGTTCCGTGCTGTGGCGAACGCTGGACGTGTATTTCGCCCACTGCAGGCGGATGTGCTGGATGAAGCGCGAGTTCAGTTCTTTGGGCGCGCTGCCGCGCTCACGCCAGTACAGAATGAACTCCGGGATGGCATCCTCGATAAACTGGCGATCAATCCCTGACCGCAGCATGATCTCCATGGCGTCTGCGTTGGGATGCCACTGGTTGTCCAGCGGACGTTCCGCTGTCTGGAACGCCGAGCCGGCGTTTTGCTGCTGACGCCGCCAGCTGCTGAGCACGTGCTGGCGGAACTTGTTTTCCCAGGCATGACTGGTTTCGCCGCGCTCGCGCCAGTAGAAGATGAAATCTTCCAATTGATCCAGTGCGAAGGCCCGCGGTATGTTGTGGTTCAGTGCCAGCAACTGCAGCAGATCCTCGCTCGGCGCCCAGCCAGAGGGCAGCAGTCCTGCATGAGCGTGGGTGCCGGCGGAACCGCGGGTTTGCAGCGCCGCGCCGGAGGCAGCACTGCGCATCGTGGATGCGGCGGGCGACGGCGCCGCAGCGGATCGCCCCCGGTTCGCTTCCGCTGGGGTTTCGTTCAGGGCGTACAGAATACTGTCGATGCCGACGGCCGGATCGAGCAGAATAACGCCCTTGGCCGCCAGACTGGCGCAAACACGCTGCAGGTCCTGATTTTTCCAGAATGGCAGCTGTCTCAGCAGCTGCGCGCGTTCCACTCGCACCCAGTCGCGGCTATCACGACGCCTGACGGGCAGGTAGTCAAGCAGGCCGTGCAGGAATTGCAGCAAAATGGCCTCTTCCAGCCCCAGAGTTGCCGCCAGGCCGGGAGAGAAGACAAGCTGTTGCTCGGGAACGAGCGACGATTCGGCCATCGTGATACCTGAATGCGGTGGACGGCCGGCTAGGATACCTAGCCCCCCGTCGCAGTTGAAGGTATCGCCGGTTTTTATTGCGGGAGAGACATGGCAAAACAGAAAACGGCATTCGTCTGCACGGAGTGTGGCTCCGACTACCGAAAGTGGCAGGGCCAGTGCAATGATTGTGGCACCTGGAACACGCTCAGCGAGGTCCGGCTCGGGAGTAGCGGCGGCAGTGGCGCCGCCTCTGCCCGGTCTTCGGCGCTGTCGGGGCGACGCGGCGGCTTTGCCGGTGCGGTTCCGGAATCGCGCCTGCTCGACGATATCGACTGCGAAGACGTGGCGCGCTTCACCAGTGGCACGGGTGAGTTCGATCGCGTGCTCGGCGGCGGGCTCGTTCCCGGCTCGGCCATACTCGTCGGCGGCAGCCCGGGCGCGGGCAAGAGCACGCTGTTGCTGCAGACGCTGTGCCATCTGGCGCGGACCATGCCCTGTCTGTACGTCACCGGCGAGGAGAGCCTGCAGCAGGTGGCCATGCGCGCGCGTCGACTCGGCCTGCCGACGGATCAGCTGCGCCTGATGTCCGAAACCCATCTCGAGTCCATGCTGGCGGCACTGGATGAGCATCGTCCCAGGGTCGTTGTGATCGACTCCATTCAGGTGGTGCACAGCGACGAGATTGCCTCTGCGCCGGGCAGCGTCTCCCAGGTACGTGAATGCGCGGCGGCACTGACGCGGTTTGCCAAGCAGTCGGGAACGGTGCTGTTGCTGGTCGGTCACGTCACCAAGGACGGATCCCTGGCCGGCCCCAAGGTCCTTGAACACATGATCGACTGCTCCATTCTGCTGGAGGGCAGTGACGACTCGCGTTTCCGCACGCTGCGCGGGCAGAAGAACCGCTTCGGGGCGGTCAATGAACTCGGTATTTTCGCCATGACCGACGGCGGCCTGAGAGAGGTACGCAACCCCTCGGCCATTTTTCTGGATCGCAGCGACGAGGTCGCTGCAGGCAGTGCGGTCATGGTGGTCTGGGAAGGAACGCGGCCGCTGCTGGTCGAGATACAGGCGCTCGTGGATGAAAGCCAGCTGGGGAATCCGCGTCGCGTCGCGGTCGGGCTGGAGCAGAACCGTCTTGCCATGCTGCTGGCGGTGCTGCATCGTCATGGCGGCCTGCAGGTCGGCGACCAGGACGTGTTCGCCAATGTGGTCGGCGGCGTCAAGGTGCTGGAAACCAGCGCCGATCTCGCCCTGTTGATGGCGATTGTGTCCAGTTTCCGTGACCGCGTGCTGCCGCGTGACATGGTGATCTTCGGCGAAGTCGGCCTTTCCGGCGAGATACGACCGGTACCCAGTGGTCAGGAGCGCCTCGCGGAGGCCGCAAAGCACGGCTTCCGGCGCGCGCTGGTGCCGAAGGCGAACGCGCCAAAGCATGCCATTCCCGGTATGCAGGTGATTCCCGTGGGCAAGCTGGGTGAAGCGCTCGACGCCCTGGAACAGTGATAGTCTGCCCGCCCTTCCATCTGCGGCCAGCGCTGCGATAATGCGCAGCGAAGCCAACAGGGATGCCATTCATGTACAGGGATTTGTCGCTCGAGAAATTCATGCAGGGCGTTATCCGGCGCAACCCCGGAGAGCCGGAGTTCCACCAGGCGGTGCACGAGGTTGCGGAGTCCGTCGTTCCCTATGTCATTCAGCATCCGGCTTATCGGGAGGCCGGTATACTGGAGCGGATGACAGAACCCGACCGCACCATCATGTTTCGCGTGGTGTGGGAGGACGATGCGGGGAATATCCGCGTCAATCGCGGCTACCGGGTGCAGTTCAACAATGCGATTGGCCCCTACAAGGGCGGCCTGCGTTTTCATCCCTCGGTGAACCTCAGCATTCTCAAGTTCCTGGGCTTTGAGCAGACCTTCAAGAACAGCCTCACGACCTTACCCATCGGCGCCGGCAAGGGCGGCTCTGATTTCGACCCCAAGGGCAAGTCCGATCGCGAAGTCATGCGCTTCTGCCAGGCATTCATGACAGAACTGGTGCATTACATCGGTCCCAATATTGATGTGCCCGCGGGCGATATTGGCGTCGGCGCGCGGGAGATAAGCTTTCTTTTCGGCCAGTACAAGCGCATGGCGAGGGAGTTTACCGGCGTTCTTACGGGCAAGGGGCTGGAGTATGGGGGCAGTCTTGTGCGCAAGGAAGCCACCGGTTACGGCGCGGCCTTCTTTCTGGAAGCCATGCTCCACCATCGCGGCGAACAGCTGGAGGGAAAGACCTGCGTGCTCTCGGGTTCGGGAAATGTTGCCCTGCACTGCGCGGAGAAACTGCGGCAACTGGGAGGAACGGTGGTCACGCTGTCGGACTCGGCGGGTTTCGTGTACGACAAAGACGGTATCGATGAGGAAAAACTGGAGTACATCAAGGTACTCAAGGGAGAGCGGCGCGGCCGTATTGCCGACTATGCCGAGCGCTACGGCTGCGAGTATCACGCCGGCAAGGCGCCCTGGGGTGTCGCCTGTGATGTCGCCTTTCCCTGCGCCACCCAGAACGAGCTGGATCAGCAGGACGCCCGCGACCTGGTTGCGAATGGCTGCCGCGCCGTCGTCGAGGGTGCGAATATGCCGACCACCGTGGAAGGTATCAAGGTCCTGACGGGCAATGGCGTGCTCTATGCCCCGGGCAAGGCCGCGAATGCCGGCGGGGTCGCCGTCTCAGGGCTGGAAATGACCCAGAACAGTATGCGCCTGGCGTGGAGTGCCGAAGAACTGGAGGGCCGGCTGAAGGCCATCATGCAGGACATTCACGGCAAGTGTGTGGAATACGGTTCCGGGGATGAGCAGGTCGATTACGTCAAGGGGGCGAATGTCGCCGGTTTTCGAAAAGTGGCCGACGCCATGCTGGCTTACGGTGCCGTATAACGCGGTGCCCGCAGCGACGACTGCCGGGCTTTATTTCCCGAGCCGCTGAATCTCCGCATCGAGTGCGGCCGGATCATCGACCTGCGCAGCCAGCAGGTCTCTGAGCGGCTCGATGTTTTCCTGATCGACATGCTGTACGGAAAACCCCAGGCGGCCGTTCTCCACGTGCTGCAGGTAGGCATGCAGCTCGAGCTCCCGGTTATCGCCCAGGTGAATGATCAGGGTGAAGGGCTGGTTGTACTGGGCGTCCCAGACATCAGGCTGATCGGTGGCGACTCCGGCGAGAGAGATGTCCACCAGCCGCTGATGCCAGACGCTTCCGCCCTGATGCACATCCACCGCCAGGTCGGGGCGGCCGCGCAGAAACTCGCGTCGTTCATTCGTGAAGTCGCTCATGGCATCTCGCTACTGGCTCTCGATGGTCGGACTATACCGAGGGGGCTGCGTTAAATCGACAGCATCTCTTCACTTCAGCTTTCGGTACTTGACACGGTGCGGCTGATCTGCGGCAGCT
Organism: Chromatocurvus halotolerans; assembly: GCF_004340525.1. Classification (GTDB taxonomy): domain Bacteria; phylum Pseudomonadota; class Gammaproteobacteria; order Pseudomonadales; family Halieaceae; genus Chromatocurvus; species Chromatocurvus halotolerans. Next base: position 102,504 of record NZ_SLWX01000012.1, read on the forward strand.
CCCAGCCGCGACTTGCGATCGTCCTCGTAATCGCTGAAGTTGCCCTCGTGGAAGACCACGCTGCCGTCGTCCTCGTAGGCCAGGATGTGGGTGGCAATACGGTCGAGGAACCAGCGATCGTGGGAGATCACCATGGCTGACCCCGGAAAGGTGAGCAGGGCTTCCTCCAGCGCGCGCAGGGTTTCCACATCCAGGTCGTTGGTCGGCTCGTCGAGCAGCAGCACGTTGGCACCCTGTTTCAGTAGCTTGGCCAGGTGCAGGCGGTTGCGCTCGCCGCCGGACAGATCCTTGACATATTTCTGCTGGTCCGAGCCCTTGAAATTGAAACGGCCGACGTAGGAGCGGGAGTTCACCTCATAACTGCCGATACGGATCACGTCCTGTCCGTCGGAGACTTCCTCCCAGACGGTCTTGCTGCCGTCCAGATCGTCCCGCGACTGGTCGACATAGCCGAGCTGCACGGTCTCGCCGACCGTTACGCTGCCGCCGTCCGGCTGCTCGTGGCCCATGAGGATGCGGAACAGGGTGGACTTGCCCATGCCGTTGGCGCCGATAATGCCGACGATGCTGCCCTTGGGTACTGTGAAGGAGACGTTCTCGAACAGCAGTCGGTCGCCGTAGGCCTTCTTCAGATTGTCGACCTCGATAACCTTGTCACCCAGACGGGGACCCGGCGGAATATAGATTTCGTTGGTCTCGTTGCGGCTCTGGAACTCCTGGGACTGCAGTTCCTCGAAGCGCTGCAGGCGCGCCTTGCTCTTGGCCTGCCGGCCCTTGGGGTTGCTGCGCACCCACTCCAGCTCCGACTTGATCGCTTTCTGATGCGAGGCCTCCTGGCGCTGCTCCTGCTCCAGGCGCTTTTCCTTGGCTTCCAGCCAGTCCGAGTAGTTGCCCTCGTAGGGAATGCCGCGGCCGCGGTCGAGCTCGAGAATCCAGCCCGCGGCGTTGTCGAGGAAATAGCGGTCGTGGGTGATGGCCACCACGGTGCCGGAGAAATCGTGCAGGAAGCGCTCCAGCCAGCCGACGCTCTCGGCGTCCAGGTGGTTGGTGGGCTCGTCCAGCAGCAGCATGTCCGGCCCTGACAGCAGCAGCCGGCACAGCGCCACGCGGCGCAGTTCACCCCCGGACAGCGTCTCGACGTTAGCCTCCCAGGGCGGCAGTCTCAGGGCGTCCGCGGCAACTTCCAGCTTGTGCTCGAGATTGTGCGCGTCGGTGGCCTGGATGATGTCCTCAAGCCGCGCCTGCTCCTTGGCCAGTGCATCGAAGTCCGCATCGGGCTCCGCGTAGGCGGTGTAGACCTTGTCCAGGTCCGCGAGGGCGTCGATGGCCTCCTGCAGGCCCTCTTCGACATTGCCACGGACGTTCTTCGCCGGATCCAGCTGCGGCTCCTGGGGCAGATACCCGATCTTGATCCCCGCCTGCGGGCGCGCCTCACCGAGGATTTCCGTGTCGATGCCCGCCATGATTCGCAGCAGCGTCGACTTGCCGGAGCCGTTCAGGCCGAGCACGCCGATCTTGGCGCCGGGGAAGAACGACAGCGAGATGTCTTCGAGGATTTTTTTCTTCGGGGGGACGACCTTGCCCACCCGGTTCATGGTGTAGACGTACTGGGCCATTGCGTTGAGATCACCTGTGATTTGCGAGGGGCGCAGTTTAGCAAATCGGGGGCTGTGGCACGAATCCGGCGCCCGCTTCTTGCAGGGTATCTCGCGGTGGTCGCGGCATCTGCGAGGTCCGGGCGCGGGCCAGGCGGGACTTTTGGTGGGAGCGCCCATGAGTGCTGAGCTTGGCGGGTTGCCAGGGGCACCGATACGCGCTTTGCGTTGTCGCCGGTGCAGACGGGAGCGCCCATTCAGCGATGACATTTGCTTAAAACGGCAGGTCGCTCTATCCGTGAAGCCGTCCGGCTCCGACGCTGGCGCAGTGCCGGAGTGGGGCGGGTGCGGGGCGGGGGTGGCTCGCCAATCAGGTCGCGCTCAGCGGTGCGCGGGGCAGCGGGGTTTCCGCGAGCACTGTCTGAGTTCTGCAGTCGCGCAGCGATTGCAGAACGAGTTGCGCAGCGGCCGCTGCCCGGCGCACCGCTGCGACCTGCGAGCCACCCCCCCCCCCCCCCCCGCCCCCCCCCCCGCCCCCCCCCCCCCCCCCACCCCCCCCCCCCCCCCCCCCCCCCCTCCCCCCCCCCCCCCCCCCCCCACCCCCCCCCCACCCCCCCCCCCCCCCCCCCCCACACCCCCCCCCCCCCCCCCCCCCCCCCCCCGCCAGACCTCACGCCCGCACGTT
>NZ_SLWX01000013.1 GCF_004340525.1 Chromatocurvus halotolerans
GCCTACCCTCCTCACTTTTGGCTCTGAGCTTGGATCACCGTCCTCAGCTTAACCCACGATATTTGAGGACGGGTAGGTCACTACATAATGTCTAGAGTGCCGGCATCAGATAAACCTCCCGGACGCTGTTGCGGGGGTCTGCCTTCAAAGCATAGAGCACCGCGTCGGCGACGTCCTGTGGATCCAGCTTGTCCGGCTTGGGTTCGTCAAAAAACGGGGTATTCACCATACCCGGTGCAATCACGGTGCAGCGCCCTTGCCACTCCTTCATCTCTTCAGCGAGATTCTGGGCAAAGCCGTGAACGAACCACTTGCTGGCACCATACACCGAACCCTTGATGGTATTGCGTCCGGCGGCGGAGCCGGTCATCAGGAAATGGCCGGTGCTTTTGCGCAGGTGCGGCAGGCTGGCGCGTGCGGTGTAGAGCACGCCGAGAACGTTGACGTCGATCATGCGGCGCCATTCCTCCGGGTCGCCTGCCTCGGTGCCGGCGGCGTTGAGACCCATGCCCGCATTGGCGAAGACAGCGTCGAGCTGACCGAATTTCTGCAGACCGGCCTCAACTGCCTGCGACAGCTGCGCGTAGTCGGTGACGTCCGCAGCAATGCCGATCGCCCGGTCATCGCCGATTTCCGCCACGAGGTCTTTCAGGCGGTCTTCCCGCCGTGCGGTCAGTACAAGCTTCCAGCCCTGCTTCGCTGCCGCAAGTGCTGTAGCGCGGCCGATACCGCTCGACGCACCGGTAATCATGAGTGCCTTTTCCATCATGTCCTCCCTGGTCTCTTCGAACCGCCACTATAGCCAAAAGACGCTACAGGCGAGTCAGCGAACGTTCAGTCGTCATTCATCCTCGGCATTTGATCGCCGATCACGGAAGCGAGCCGGGTATTGAACCGGCTGATTCGCCGTAATGCATCATCGCGCTCGACATCCTCCTCAGAGAGATACCGGCAATAGCCACTGCTGATCGCGATCAGTGCCGTACCGGCATCGACCTCAGGAAAGCGACCGGCATAAGCACGGACAAGATCCTCGATCTCGGGATCCGCAAAGCCGTCCCGCGAGACGCCGCCGATACGCGTTATGAATTCGCTGTCGATCTGCGAGCGCGGGAGGTTGGCACACATGGCGCTCCAGGGTTCAAAACCCGGCGCGTCACGGACCTCGCTGCGCAGCGAATCGACAAGGCGGGGGGTCGCATTCGGTGACGCGTCGTTGTCCCAGGCGGTGCGCACATAGTTTGATACCTCAGCGATCTCGCTGTTGCTGAGGACGTTGATGAAGGAAGGCATTCCACCCCAGTCTTTATCCGGCGGCAGACCGGCAAGAACCGACATGATGATGTTGTTCGGCGGCAGGGTCGTGATAGAGCGATTGTTGTTCAAGGTGGCTGCCGCGCCTGCCATGCCCTCACCGCTGAGCAGGTGACAGCCGGAACAATTGGCAATGAAGATACCCTCGCCGTCACCGACCCTGCCGGCACCTCCCGGATCGTCGGGTTCTTTCGCCTGCTCGGGGGCAACATCCCGGAGATAGACCGCGATCGCGCGCACGGCATCTTCGGGGATTTTCGCCAGACTCTCATGGACGACATCATCCATCGGGCCGTAGGACGTTTCCAGATAATCCGTCTCGCCCTCGCGCAGGAAGTGGAGAATCTCGTCCACGCTCCAATCATCGATGACCGAGGTATCCCCCGCTGAAATGTCGGGCGCATACCAGCCCTGAATCACCGAACCCTCCAGGTGCCGGGTATCGTCGGTGGCGAATGTTGCATTGCGTGGCGTGTGGCAGGCACCACAATGGGTGACGGCCTGCACCAGATAAGCGCCGCGGTTCCACTCGTCGCTCTTGTCATCGCGCGGTTCGAAGCGTTCCGGCTCGAAGTTTGCTGCCTGCCAGGCCGCCACGCCGGTGCGCAGATTGAACGGAAACCCCAGCTGCACGATCTCGACCTCGTTGTCGATCGGCTCGATCGTCTGCAGGAAGGTCCAGAGTGCCTCGAGGTCTGCGTCCATCATGCGGGTGAAGAAAGGATAGGGATGTGCCGGGTACATGGCATCGCCACTGGCGTTCTTCCCCTCGCGCAGCGAGGCGACGAAGTCCTCGAACGTATAGTCGGCAATGCCGGTCGAGTGCGGCGTGATATTTGCCGTATTGAGGACCCCGAAAGGAGTGCTGATCGAGCGCCCCCCGGCGTAGGGTTCGCCGTTGTCAGCCGTATGGCAGGCGGCGCAGTTGCCGGCGCGGGCGAGTATCTCACCCCGCGCCAGTTGCTCATCGCTGACATCCTGTGCCCGGGCTGCGGCGCCCGAGCCCAGGGTGAGTGCCAAAGCGCTCGTCACCACAAACACTCGAAAAAGATGGTTCATTGCGATCTGCATAAACGCCTCCGGCTTCAGTTCGTTGAGTCGTCCTTCTGCCGATTCAGGTCCTCCAGCGCCTCATCACCTGCCGTGGCCAGGCTTCGCAGGATATCCACCTCCGCGCTGATGCGATGGCGAATCTGGTCCCAGAAGCGCTCGTGATCGGAAAATTCGGCGGCATCACGCTGACGCAGGCTCTCATAACACTGCAGGGCCCTGTCGGCAGAGCGGCGCATGGAAAAGGCTTCCGCAGTCTCCCTCGCCGCGCTCACCAGGGCCGCATAGCCCTTGCGGTCGAGCGTGTATACCCAGTGCAGGGCGTCGCCGAAGTCCTTCTGGCTTTCGCACCGCAGAAGGCGCCCGTTGACACCGTCCCGAACCACTTCACGCACACCGGAGGCATCCAGGGCAACCACCGGCAGTCCACTCGCCATCGCTTCGGTAAGCACCATGCCCTGAGTTTCACTCTTCGACGCAAAGGCAAACAGATTCATGGCGTTCATGGCATCTGCGAGGGCCTCTCCTTCCAGTACGCCACAGTGCTTGAGGCGCTCACTCAGGCCGGCCTCCTCAAACCGCTGAACGATGGCTGCCTCAGCATCACCGCCGCCGACCAGCAGAAAATAGCGGTCCTGCCCCTCCCTGAGAAACGCTATGACGGCATCCGTCAGGAACCCCACATTCTTTTCCCAGGCGAGACGGCCCATATGGCCGACAACGAACGCCTCTTGCGGAATGCCCTGCTCGCGACGCAGCGCCGCACCGTTCCCGCGCGCAAAGCGCTCGACATAGACGCCAGTCGGGATGACTTCCACCGGCGTCTCGACCCCGCGCTCCAGCAGCAGATGGCGGATGCTCTCGCTCGGCGCCACCACCAGATCCGTCAAATTCGCGTAGCAGGTAGCCAGTTCGACAACAAAACGCTTGAGCGCCGGCGAGTCCATGGGGACGTAATGGGTGTACTCCTCGTAAAGCGTATGGTGCGTGAAGACCAGCGGCCGCTGCAGCATGCGCGCGGCGCGCAGCGCCGTCATGCCGAGCAGGAACGGGTGCTGTGAATGAATGACGTCGGGGGCGAAATCCTCCAGCGTGGCCATCAGACCGCTGGGCAAGGGCAATGCTACAGAGAAGTCACTGGCGTTGAAGTTCTGCAGGGCAGGAATGCGCACAACCCCCGCTTCCTCGGCCGGCTGATCGGCGAAAGCCGGCGCCACCACCAGCACCTCGTGCCCCGCACGCTGATATTCCTCGCGGAAAGCCGCCACTGAACGCGCCACACCGCCCACGTGGGGCAGATAGGTGTTACCGATAAGCACTATATTCATGCGCGGCCCCCGGTGTCTGCCGAGGGCGCCAGAAGCAAGCGATCAGTGCCGTTCTCGACAACGTCGTAGCCGGCCAACGCGGATGTCAGCGCCGGCGGCGACGCATGCCAGTCCGCAGCCACGGATATCACCACGCATCCATTATCCGCGTGTTCAATGCGTACACTGACCGTACCAAACACCGTCGGCGCGGGCCCGAAAGACATGGGTTCCCCGGTTTCCAGCCAGCGACCGGGAATACCTCCGGCAAGCACCAGGCTGTCACCCTCCTCCCGCAGAAAACAGTTGCGCAGCATCAACACCCATTCCGCCGCCGCCCAAACGTGGTGCCCGTCACCCATGCAGCCGCCACCGGTCTGCGGATGAATCGCCTCGGGCCACTGCCCGGTGGGACTGGCAAGCCGGGCCACGGCGTCCATGAGTGCAAGGTAGCGAGGATCGCCGGCGCGCAACAGCACCTGAGCCACCTGAAGGGTGAGGTAGGCGTTCTGGCCGGAGTGGATCATGTCCTGGAAAAAGGCATCGTGCACGAAACACGCCTCAATCAGGTAGTCGGCGCAATCCACCAGGCGCGGATCCCGCGCGTCCTGCAGCTGCAGGGGGTAACCCGCGACAATGGATCCCACGGCACCCGCATCGAGGCGTCGATAGGGCGCTGCGGGCATGGCCGGGCGCCCCAGGCGCTGCTCACAGCTCGCAAGGCTGCGATCAATGGCGCTCTCCAGGCGCTGCGCGCTGTCGCGGCAGCGTTGTGCCGCATCGGCATCGCTGTCTTCCAGCATATCCGCTGCGGCGCGCAGTCCCGCCACACTCCAGAAATCGTCCCAGTAATAATAGTCGTTGGGGCCGAGGTGTTCAGCACTGAAACCGGCGGGCAGCAGCCCCGCATGCGGCGTCGGTGGTGATTCCGGCAGGCACTTGCGTGTGATCCAGCGCGCGGCGCGGTCGATCGGGTCGCGCCAGTGGGCCGGCGCCGGTTCGCCGCTGAAACGCCGGTAGCGATCGAGGAGCCACAGGACCTCGCCATTGGAATCCCACTCGCCTTCCTGGGAGCGGAAGTAGCCGAACCGTGTCTGTCGATCGAAAAAGCGCTCGATCGCGCGGCGCCCGCGCGCTTCAAGGCCGACACTGAGCAAGGCATTGACGATAAAGGCAGCATCGCGGAACCAGAATCGCTTGTAAGTCGAGGGCCCCGGATAGGCGTCGCCGGGACTGTGCAGCACCAGGGAGGTAATCGCCGCGTTGTAGAGAAAGCGGTAATGCGGGTCAGGGCACTCCAGCCGGCTCGCAGCCGCGCGCTCAGCCGCCCAGGCATCACCCTTCAGCGAGGCCGACACGGTCTCGTGAAGCGGAATACGTGCCTCGATGTCACCCTCGCCAACGATATCCCAGCTCGCCGCCGCCGACGCGAGACCGACAGGACAATGAACGTCTGTCTCCTGCCCGTCAGTCGCCAGTTTGAACAGGACGTCCCCCTCACTGTAAGTGGAGACGTGGTGGTGCTCAGGCGCCCGGTCAAGGTGCACCGAGGGCTTGCCATCAATCCGCCAGTGCGTGCCACCGCTTTCCAGCGCGATATCGGACACGAAGCTGACCCCTTCCGGGTTCTGTGGCCGAACGCCCAGCACCAGTCTGGCGCGCCCCCCGCGGCGGTCCACCGCCTGCACCGTCAGGTGACAGACCGCCTCGCCGGCCTCCTCGATAACGGTAGCCCGGCAAGTCAGCGTCAGCTCTTCGCTTTCGGTTCGCGTGACTACCGCAACGCCACCGTCGAGATCGTACTCCTGCGTAGACTCGATCGCCCGGGACGGAAACAGGCGCCGCCCATCCTCTGACAGCACCCAGGCGTCAAGAGACCAGCCATCAAGGAAGGGGGTCAGCAGACCACGTGGATCAACAATCGGCAGGCCTTCAAGATCGGGATAACCGATCGCCGTCCAGTTGCGGTGCGTCAGGTTGACATGGGTGACAGAAAAGGCGCGGGGCAGAAAGGCCCGGTCATGGGGATCATACTGTCGTTCCACCCAGTAGGGCCAGACCCAGTCCAGGTTGTGCTGTATCACCTTGCTGTTGATCAGTCCGCGGGCGTGAAACACCACCCCGGCACGCAGCAGTTCGATCGGCTCCCCCACCTCCGATGGCTGCGCGAGACCGCGCAGGCGACCGAGGATTTCCAGGGGGTCGAGAAAGCCCTGCGAGGTCGCCGCCTTGCGGATCACCCAGCGCAGGGGTAGCCAGCTCCACCACTTCATGTTTCGCGGGTCTCCTGTGCGTTTGCTTCGTAACGGGATAGCGCTCGCCGCGCCAGACGGTTGAGATAGAGCACCGCGACCACCGTCGCCACAAAACCTATGCCATAAACTGCCCATTCGACGGGCGTGCGCCCATATTCCCGCGCTTCCACCGTCACCAGATCCGCGGCCAGCGAGCCCAGGTAGACGTTGTGCAGCGAGAAGGGCACCAGCCCGAGCAGCGTGCCAAGGGCATAGCCGCGGAAGCTGAATCCGGTCAATCCGAAGTAGTAGTTCGACAATTTTCCCGGGAAAAAGGGAATCAGTCGCGTCAGCAGCACCACCTTGAAATCATGCTGCTCCATCTCCCGCGTGACCGAATGAAAGCGCGCGTGGCTGCGAATCCAGGTGCGCAGACGCTCGCCGGTACAGTAGCGCGAGATCAGAAAGGCGAGGCAGGCTCCGAGCGTCGTCCCGATCACCACGTAAGCCGTGCCCTCTAGCACACCGAAGACAAATCCGGCACCGGTGGTGAACAGCACGCCAGGCAGAAGCAGCACCACGGCCGCCGCCATGATCAGGACGAACCAGACAATCGACAACACGCCCTGGCCTTCAATCCAGCGCAGGACGTGCAGAATCTGCTCGTCGATATCCAGCCAGAAAAGCACTGCGACGAGTGCCGCCACCGCGAGCGCGGAGGCGGCTATGGCGGCTATGGGTGACTGCATGATCTGGCTACCGTAGCAGGGATGGGGCAGCCACTGCCAGTATCCGTGATAGGCTGTTTTGAGACGTTTACCCTCTCGTCGGCTGCGGCTTCACTGTTCAGATAGCCGACTTTCGCTTCGGAGTCGATATTCCATGCGCATTTTCGCCAACCCGGTCGGAGCCGGCTCTCTCTGGTTCGACAATCTGGCCACGGCAGACGGTATGCCGGTCGCCTACGACCCCCAGGCAAGAACCTTTCTGCCGACACCGCCATTCTGCGCCAATCGCCAGAGAATCGGCTGTAACTGGATCGCGCCCGGCGAGGGCGAGTTCTGCCGCTCCTGCGCCATGACCGCCCTGGCACCCGATACTTCCATCGCCAATGCCATCCCGAACTGGGCACAGACCGAGGCCGCCAAGCGCTGGGTGCTGGACAATCTGGGGCGTTGGCACTGGTTTCGACCGGAGGACGCGGGCGCTCCGCCGGTATTCCACCTGCTGGCGGAGGGCCCGACGCCCGTACTCATGGGCCACGTCGAGGGTGTCGTGACCATCAGCGTGGCGGAGGTGGATCCAGTGCTGGTCGCGACGCGCCGCGAGGCACTGGAAGAACCCTACCGCACCATGATTGGCCATATGCGCCACGAGATTGCGCACATGCTGTGGTGGCGCCTGAGTCTGCGCGAGGACTTTATCGACGCCTTCCGCGCCATGTTCGGTGACGAGCGGGCCGATTATCAGGCGGCGCTGCAACAGCATTATCAGAACGGGCCACCGGCAGAATGGAGGCAGCATTATCTGACCAGCTACGCATCCTCACACCCTCACGAGGACTGGGCCGAGACGGCGGCACACCTGCTGCACCTCACGGATATTGCCGACAGCTTCATGGCCGCGGACCTGTTGTCACCGCAGATACAGAATGCCGGCTGGGACCCCTATTCCGAACCGGATGCGGAACGATTGATCCACATTGCGGCGACGCTCAGCGTGGGCGTCAACCATATCAACCGCTCCATGGGATTATCGGATATCTATCCGTTCGTGCTTTCAACCCACGCGCGCCAGAAACTGGGATTTGTGCACGACTGGCTGCGGCGGGGAGCCCTGGGGCTTTAGGCGGGAAGGGTGCCTCGCCTCTTTCCGGGACACCCTGCGCTCACAGCGCTACCGGAACGTTTCTGCGCGCGCTCAGATTTCCTCCCGGACCTGCGCGTAGGCCAGGGCCGAAAAGATTCCCGTCCCGCCGACGACATTGCCGAGAAACGCCGGGATAACACCACCGAGAATGGCTGCGGACACGCCAAGCTCGCCGCGTGCAACGAGAATAAACAGCTCGGTAGAGCCGGCCACCACGTGGGACATGCCGCCCAGGCCGATCATGTAAGTCAGGATTATGATCATCAAGACCTCCCCCGCACTTTCCATTCTGGGCAGGATCCAGACCAGTGCCGCAATGATGAATCCCGCAGGAATACCCCAGGCAAAGTGCTCGATCGCCGTCGCCGTGGCGTAGTGGCGTGATACGGACAGCACGCCCTCAAACTGGGCCTCCGGCAGAATGTGGCCAAAGACCAGCACCAGTGCCGCCGCGGCACAGCCAACCATGTTGGCACTGAAGACAATGCCCCAAAGACGTGCCGTGTGATAGAAATTCAGCGCCGTGGGGGCGAGGAACAGCGGCAGAATCGGGGTAATGGTGTTTTCGGTAAACAGCTGCATCCGACCGAGAATGACGATGAGAAAACCCACCGTGTAGCCCAGGTTGGTAATACCCGGCGTCCAGGCCGCATCAGGGAGGATGGATGCCAGGAAACCCATGCACAGTACCGACAGGCTGATGGCAAGGCCTGCCGCAACGCCCGACCACCACAACGCACTGAATCCGCGCTCCAGTTCGTGCTCGCCCTCACGCCGGATGGCTTCAAAGATGACGGACGAGGGCACGTTCTCATACTCGTCCACCTGCCCCTCTTCGGCCCGATCAAGATCAGCACCCTTGGACATTCTTCGCACACCTCCAGACCCGGGACAGCAATCGCCTGAGGAAAGCCGCCCCTGCGAGCCGCCTCAGTCAGCCAGGCCCAGCCGGGCCTGCAGCCGCAATCCGGCAAGATACCCCATTACCGGCAGCAACATGAGAATACCGTACATCACCGGTGCGATGGTCATGGCGGGGTTGCCAAGGATAGTGCCGGTCACCAGGATAGCCGTGCCGCCGTTCTGAATCGAGGTTTCAATAGCGATGGTTCGCGCGTCCCGGCGGTCGCGGCGCAGGCCGCGGGCAAGGGCGTAACCGGCAGCCAGCGCCGCACTTGCCAGGAGCAGCGCCGGCATTGCGGTAAGGGCGAGAAACTCGGGCATTCGGGCCCAGTTCTGCGCGATGATCCCACCAATGACCGCCAGCAGCATAAGGAAGGGAATCCGGGTCATCCAGAATTCGTAACGTTCACATAACGCAGGGCGGTAATGCCGCAGAATCATGCCCAGCGTCACCGGAACCAGCGTCACCGCCGTCAGTTTTCCCACCGTGGACAGGAAGGGGAGCGCAATCTCCGAATCACCCGCGAATCGGCTGTCGATGATCCAGCCGGCCACGAGCGGCAGGCTGAAGGGCGTAATCAGACTGACAATCGCGGTAAGCGCAATGGACAGGGCGAGGTTGCCGCCCACCAGGTAGGAGAAGACGTTCGATGTGGTACCGCCGGGACTCAGGGCCAGAATCATGAACCCGATCATGATCTCAGGTGGCAGCGACATTCCCGACAGGAGCAGGAACGCAAGCACCGGCAGCAGCAGCATTTGGGAGACGAGGCCGCAAAGGACGCTCGAGGGACGCGCCCACAGCGTGCGGAAATCACCCGGGCTGAGATTGGCGCCCATGCTGAACATCATGATGAACAGGGTGAGTGGCAGCGCAATAGCGAGCACAAGGTCCTGATTCACAGGCCCCACCAGACAGTCAGCAGCAGGCACAGCCCGTAGGCAAAGAATCCCTGACCTGTCGCCGGCGGCAGACGGCTGCGCTCGGTCGGCGCCTTGTCGAGCAGGCGCAGCGGGCGCCTCAGGAGCAGGAGCGAGGCCAGCGGGATCGCGGCATGGGCGAGCAGACCCATGGCTCCAAGACCCAGAGTGACCAGCGCCAGCAGGACGATCAGGCCCTGGAAAAGGCGCCTGGCGCGCGCGTAACCCAGGCGCACAGTCAGCGTTCGCAGGCCCTGTTCGAGATCCGCCTCGTAATCCCGGAGCTCGTTGCTCAGCAGCAACAGGGAAGCGAACAGACTGAAGGGTATCGACAGCCAGAACACACCGGCATGATAGCCGCCAGAGACGGCAAAATAGGCGCCGCCAACAAGCAGCACGCCCATGAACAGAAACACCAGCGACACCCCCAGCCCACGTTCCTTGTAATTTACCGGGTGGCCGGTATAGCCCAGGGCGCCCGCCATACCCACGAGCCCCAGCAGCAGCATGGGCCAGCCCCGCAACCACACCAGGTAAACACCGACGATACCTGCCAGAACAAAAGCCAGCGCGCCCAGGCGGGTGTTGCGCCGGATCGCCGCGCGCTGCCCGGCATCAAACTGGGGGCTGTGCCTGTCTGCATGATCGTTGACGAGATTGACCCCGGCCTGCAGAAGCACACCGGCAATGATAACCAGCACAGCCAGCCCCGGGTTTCCCGCACCGTCGCGTAAAGCCAGAATGACCCCAAGGCCACAGGTGGCAATGGCGACCACAAGAGAAAATGGACGCAGGGCGCGAACGAAGCGGGTTTTGTCTGGGGCCATGGACAAGGTCATGCTGCACCGCGGTCTCGGGTGGCGCAAGGTTACACCAGCTCTATGCCGCTTGCATCAGGGGTGCGAATAGAGATCAACAGCGCCGTGCCGCCCTCCGGGACGTTGTCAGTTGCGCGCCACGTCGTGGCGGCGTCGCCCCGGCACTGGCAGCAGATACGGCACGCATCGACGATAATCGCGAAACTCCTCACCATAGCGCTGCAGGTAGCGCTGCTCCTTGAGCCGTGGCGCCACCAGGCAGTAGACCGTCAGGAACAATGCAAGCATCAGCTGGTCTGGCGTCCAGACGGGAACGGTCCACAGGGTGAGGATAAAAGCGGCATAAATGGGATGGCGCACACGGCGAAACAGACCGTGCACCGGCATCCCTGGATATCGCGAACGCCCTCCCCGCAACAGCGACAACCAGCCCAGTGCACCGGACTGGACCTCGATACCGGCATCGACCGTTGCTTTGAGAAGCAAAAGCCAGGTGCTGGCATAAACAGCGAGCAGCGCCCAGCGCAGCCAGCCTTCGGCCTGCCACCAGACCACCCCGGAAGGCGTCCAGAGCACAAACAACGACAGCAGCTGCAGCGACGCGATGATGACGTAGCTGGTCGAACTCAGGGTCTCTCCGTACCAACCGGGCAGCAGTCGTGCCAGCCAGCGGCTGCCTCGCCGCCCCAGCAGCAGCGAGTGCAAGAGGGGAAATTGCACAATCAACGCGAGATTTACCGGCCAGCGCCAGGGCTCCGGCACAGCGCCGAGTCCCTGACTCATGCCCGTGGCCATGCCGCCGATCATGCCCGCCGCGGCGACGGCGAAAAGTCCGTGGCAAATGGCGCCGACGCCGACTGCCAGCGCAATCCGCGCCCCGCCGGGCGCCGGCCGCAGCGCCTCAGTGAGTAGTCGCAGGGTATTGCGCAGCTGGGGTGGTGGTAGAAACGACATGATCGCCGGTGACCTCGACCTGGCTGAAACTGACACTGTGTCCTTAGCCATACGGCCGATGCGCTGCCGCCGACCGGCTACCGCCGTGATTCCGGGCGGACAGCCAGTGCGAAAGCTGGACAGGCACCTTAACGCATGGCGCCCGCCGTCACTGGCAGCCCCATGGCCGTCCACACCAGAATACCTTCATCAATCACCGCGGTATTGCGATAACCCAGTTTCTGCAGGTTGTTGATCACGAAGTCCGAGGCTGCGTGGGGACAGGCGCAGTAGGCAACAATCCAGGTGCCATCGTTGGGCAGGTTTTCACCCGCCCTGTCGCCCTCGCGGTAATAGGGCATGGGGACAGCGCCGGGAATATGACTGCGCTGCCAGGCCGAGGCGGGCCGCGTGTCCAGCAGAATGAATCGACGTTTTTCCTCCAGCGCCCTGACCACCTCTGCGGCAGGGACGTAGCGTCCATCACGCAAGGTGAACCTGGGCGTTTCCCCTTCGGGATTGAGCACGTAGTCCTCGGGCGCCGGCGGTTCCACAAGCGTGGGAGGCTCCGGTTTCCAGCCAGCGGCCTGGCTGCGCAGGAAAGCCACTACCGAGTTGATTTCGCCGTCCTTCAGCTGGTCGGAGAAGGACGCCATGGGCGTTCCGTCCCGGCCGTTCACAATGGCGTATTTGAGAAAGGCATCAGGCGCATTGGCCAGCAATGCCGGGTCACCCAGGGACGGCGCCGTGATGCCCTGTCCATCGGCGCCGTGGCAGCTCGCGCAGTGCTGCGCATACAGCATTTTCCCCTGCTGCGCGTCGCCGGCGATCACGGCGTCGTGATCCAGGGCAACACGTTCAACCTCTTCGGTTTCCACCAGCCAGCGCAGCAACAGGCGAATTTGCGCGCGGTCCAGCGGGCCGCCCATTTCCGTGCTGTAACCCTCCATCGCCGTATTGGCCCGGCCATAGGCAACGGTGGTGTACATGAAGCGGGGATAGCCCGTGGACAGCAGCGACTGTGATTTCAGGGATGGCGCATGATCAGCCTGATACCCGGCCCTGTCATCGCCATGGCAAAGCGCGCAGTATTGCTGATACAGCACTTCTGCCTCTGCGATTTGCGTCGCATCCAGCCGATCTTCGGCGGCCTGCACAGCAGAGAGAACGCCCGTCGCAGCGACGAGGAGTCCCGCCCGTAAATACGCTGTCAATCGCATCGTCAATCCTTTTATCCATCATCCGTATCGCCGATTATAGAACGCGGGACACCAAGGGGCCACGACGTCAACAGAAGGAGTTTCCGCGCTGAATATCCTCGTTTACAACACCGGCAGCAGCACCCTGAAGTGCAGCGTCGTGGACGCCAGCCAGAACCGTCGTATCCACTCCCAAACTGCTGCATGGCCCGCTGCCGCGAGCGGTGGCGCACCAACGCTGCCTGACCTCCCACCCGAGGCCAGTCACCGGCGCATTGCTGCCGTCGCCCATCGCATTGTCCACGGCGGTCCTGATTACAGCGGGCCGACCCGCATTGACAGTCGCGCACTGCAGGCAATCGAGTCCGCCAGTGCCCTTGCCCCACTGCACAATACGCAGGCGCTGTCGGTCGTCCACGCGGCGATGATGCGTTATCCCGACCTGCCACAGGTCGCGGTTTTCGATACCGCGTTTCATCACGACCTGCCGGCCCATGCGCGCCACTACGCCGTTCCCGCACACTGGCGCGAACAGCATGGCGTCCGCCGCTTTGGGTTCCACGGTATTTCCCACGCCAGCGTGGCCCGCCAGGCGGCGACGGTTCTGCAGCACCCCCTGCAAGAGCTGCGCCTTATCACCCTGCACCTCGGCAACGGGGCCAGTGCCGCGGCGATAGCGGGCGGAAGGTGCATCGATACCTCCATGGGCATGACGCCCATGGAGGGCCTGGTGATGGGTACCCGAAGCGGCGACCTCGATATCGCGGCCGCCCTGCTGGTTGCCCGACGCGAGGGGCTGTCACTCGACGAACTGGAGCACGTGCTTGGCCAGCAAAGCGGCCTTGCGGGGCTCTGTGGCGACTCTGACCTGCGCGCCATTCTGGCGCGAAGCGAAGCGGGCGATACACAGGCAGAGTTCGCGCTCGCCGTCTACAGTTATCGCATACAGAAGTACATCGGGGCCTACATGGCGGTTCTGGGAGGGCTGGACGCCCTCGTGTTTACCGGAGGGGTTGGCGAAAACGCCGCGGCCGTGAGAGCAAGCGTCTGTACAGGCCTTGAATCATTCGGGATCGCCGTGGACTGTCACGAGAATGAACGCCGCTTTTCAGGCCAGGCACGGATGATCCACACCGCCGGGGCCGCCGTGGCGGTGCTGGTCGCGCCGGCCGATGAGGATCTGGAGATCGCCCGGCAGACACAGGGCGCGCTCTCGCGGCGGTGACAACAGCACAGGAGAAATCTACCGATGACAGGCACCGCAACCTCCCTCGCACAACCACTGAGCCCGGATGAGCTTGCCGGCATCGACGCCTACTGGCGCGCCTGCAACTACCTGGCAGCGGGCATGATCTACCTGCGTGCCAACCCGCTGCTGCGCGAGCCCCTCGCCATCGAGCACATCAAACAGCGACTTCTTGGTCACTGGGGTGCCAGCCCGGGACTCGCTTTCACTTACGTCCACGCCAACCGGCTGATCCGCCAGCACGACCTCAACGCCATTTTCATTGCCGGGCCCGGTCACGGCGCCCCCGGCGTGCTCGCGCCGGTGTATCTGGAGGGCAGCTTCTCGGAGGTCTATCCCGACATCAGCGAAGATGAGGAGGGCCTGACGCGCCTGTTCCGACACTTTTCCTTCCCGGGCGGTTTCGGCAGCCACTGCACGCCGGAGCTGCCCGGCTCGATTCACGAGGGCGGCGAGCTCGGCTACAGCCTGTCCCACGCCTTCGGTGCGGCCTTCGACAATCCCGACCTTGTCGTTGTGGCCACTGTCGGGGATGGCGAGGCAGAAACCGGGCCGCTTGCCACCGCCTGGCACTCCAACAAGTTCCTGCATCCTATTCGCGACGGCGCCGTTCTTCCGGTCCTGCAGCTGAATGGCTACAAGATCAACAATCCGGCACTGCTCGCCCGCATTCCGCGCGACGAGCTGGAGCAGCTGATGTTCGGCTATGGCTGGACACCCTTCTTCGTCGAGGGCGATGATCCTGCCATCATGCACCAGCAGATGGCCGCTGCCATGGACGAGTGCCTGTCACTGATTCGCGAGTACCAGCAGTCGGCGCGGTCCAGCGGCATTGCCAGCCGACCGCGCTGGCCCATGATCGTGCTGCGCTCTCCCAAGGGCTGGACTGGCCCTGCAGAGGTCAACGGCCACCGTGTCGAGGGCAGCTGGCGGGCGCACCAGGTGCCCCTCGGGGATGTACAGGGCAATCCGGAGAGTTTTGCCCAGCTGGAGGCCTGGTTACGCAGCTACCGGCCACAGGAGCTGTTCGATGACAGGGGTCGCCTGCGTGATGATCTGCGGCAGCTCGCGCCGCAGGGCAAGCGCCGGATGGGCTCCAACCCCCATGCCAATGGCGGCTTGCTGAAGAGAGACCTGCGTCTGCCGGATTTTCGCAGCTATGCCGTGCCGGTGGCAGAACCGGGGCATGGCCGCGCGATGAACACGCGGCCGCTGGGCGCCATGCTGCGCGACACCATGGCGCGCAACATGGGCAACTTCCGCGTGTTTGGCCCGGACGAGACCACGTCCAACAAGCTCGATGCCATTTATGAGGTCAGCGGCAAGCTGTGGCTGGCTGAACGACGCCCGGAGGATGACGACGGCGGCGAGCTCGATCCCGACGGCCGCGTGCTCGAGATGCTCTCGGAGCACACACTGGAAGGCTGGCTGGAAGGCTACGTGCTCACAGGCAGACACGGTTTCTTTGCCACATACGAGGCCTTCGCCCATGTCATCGACTCCATGTACAACCAGCACGCCAAGTGGCTCGACATCTGCGAGAGTCTGCCCTGGCGCGCGCCGATTGCCTCTATCAACCTGCTGATCACATCCACGGTGTGGCGCCAGGACCACAACGGCTTCACGCACCAGGATCCGGGCTTTATCGACATTGTGGTGAACAAGAGCCCTGCTGTAACGCGCGTCTATCTGCCACCCGATGCCAACTGCCTGCTGTCCACCGCGGACCACTGCCTGCGCAGCCACAATGACATCAACGTCATCGTCTGCGACAAGCAGAACCACCTGCAGTACCTGGATATGGAATCCGCCATCCGCCACTGCACCAAGGGCATCGGCATCTGGGACTGGGCCAGCACCGATCAGGGCAGGGAGCCGGACCTGGTGATGGCCGGCTGCGGCGACATCGCAACGCAGGAAGCACTGGCAGCCACCGCCCTGCTGCTTGAGCAGTTCCCCGACCTGCGGGTGCGTTTCGTCAATGTGGTTGACCTGTTTCGTATTGCGCCGGCCGAGGAGCACCCCCACGGCCTCAGTGACCGCGATTTCGACAGCCTGTTCACCATGGACAGGCCGGTGATCTTCAACTTTCACGGTTACCCCTGGCTGATTCACCGCCTGGCCTATCGCCGCCACAACCACCGCAACCTGCATGTGCGAGGCTATAAGGAAAAAGGCAGCATCAATACCCCGATGGAGCTGGCGATCGAGAACAACGTGGACCGCTTCAGCCTCGCCATCGACGCCATCGACCGTGTGCCGCGACTGCAGGCAAGCGGCGCTCACGCCAAGGAGGCCCTGCGCAACCGGCAGATCGACTGTCGCCAGTATGCGCACGTACACGGCGTGGACATGCCAGAGGTCAGCGGCTGGAACTGGCCTGGCCTGCGGAAATCCTGACGGCCGATTCCTTGATCGCCGTCAAGCCGGGGCGGGTCATCGCAGTGTAGGTTTGCTGTTATCGCCTATCCATGGGGTTCGACGCCTGATGGGGTCAGCGGTGTCATTTACGTTTTTCAGACAGGAGGCAGTCACCATGCAACGCTTGCTCTATCCACTGGCAGTTTCGGTCCTGGCAGTCGCCGTACAGGCGCAGGATACGCCAGAAAAACTCGCCGCAGACGCGGGCTGCGGTGCCTGCCATCACGCAGAAGAGCCCAGAATGGGCCCCTCCTGGCAGGCCATCGCGGAGCGCTATAAGGATCAGGAAGGCGCTGCTGCAGAACTGCAGGAAAAAATGCGCACCGTCAGCAAGGGTGCCTGGGGCGAGGCGCCCATGCCACCGGTCACCCCCGATCAGCTGACCGACGACCAACTATCCTCCGTGATCGACTGGATTCTCAACCGCTAGCCATTACCGGAGAACCTTCGCCCTCGGCACGCTCCGCGCTGACGTCACCGAGACTGATCGCGATGCTCGCCTTGGCGAGCAGCGTGAAGACCAGCGCCGCGAAGGCCCAGATGCCGGCCGACACAATCAGCTCGACGGCCGTTGGTGTGTATTCAAAAACTTCACCCAACGGCGTCGGGATGAAACCCGGCACGACAAAGCCCATGCCTTTCTCGATCCAGATACCGGCAAACGCCAGCAGGCAGGCCAGGTTGAGCAAGCGCAGCTGGCGCCGCAGCGGATTGATCGTGAGAATGACCACGGCAACCAGATTCATCAGCAGCGCCGTCCACACCCACGGCGCCAGCGACGCAAGGCCATCCAGGCCGAAATAGAGATAGCGCACCGAGGCAGCGTGTGCGGTCTCGTTGTAGAAGTCCGTAAACAGCTCGACACCGACGAAAAACAGACTGATCTGCAGGGCCACGGTCATGATCAGCGCCAGCGTATCGATGACGCTGGCGGGAATCGGGTAGCGCGTCACCCGCCCCAGAACCTGCAAAACAATGATGATCAGGGCCGGGCCGGAGACAAAGGCGGTGGCAATGAAGCGCGGCCCGAGCAGCGCCACGTGCCAGAAGGGCCTGCCGGTGTTGGAGGAAAACAGGAAGGCGGTCACCGTGTGAATCGAAATCGCCCAGAACATGGCGAGGACCACAAACGGGAAATACGCCGCGAAGTTCGGCTCGCGCTGGCGGTAATGGCAGTAGTGAACGTAGAAGGGAATCGCCAGGTTCAGCAGCAGATACCCCGACAGGACCACCACATCCCAGGCAAGCATGGATTGCGGAAAGTTGAAGCGGCCGATCACCGGCAGCATGTGCAGGATCCGGTCCGGACGACCCAGGTCGACAATGACGAACAGCATGGCGGCCAGTACCGCGGCCACGGCGAGTCCCTCGCCGATAAGCACCACCGACTTGATATCCTTGCGGTGGAAAACGTAGGCCGGGATAACCAGCAGTACCGCGGCCGCGGCAATCCCCACCAGAAAGGCAAAGTTGGAAATGTAGAAACCCCAGGACACCTGGTCACTCATGCCCGTGGCAATCAGGCCCTGGCTGAGCTGGAGACCATACGCCACCAGCCCGGCGAGCAGGACCAGGGCGAGAAAGCCCAGCCACAGCCAGTAGCGGCGACCGCCGCGAAACATGGAGGCCACCGCATCGCGGATAAAACTCAGCAGCATGGTCTTGCCCTCAATCCGTGAAATACCAGAACTTCGGCTCTGTGCCGAGTTCCTCCTTCAACCGGAACACCTTCTTGTTCGCCAGGACGTAGCGGATCTCGCTCGACGGATCCAGCAGATTGCCGAAGATGCGCGCTCCCGTCGGACAGGCCTCCTGGCAGGCCGGCTGTCGGCCTTCCCGGGTGCGCTGGGTGCAGAAGTGGCATTTCTCCACGACACCCCTGGGCCGCGGGCGATTGCCCAGGTAATTCGTGTTCCGATTGATGTCCTCTGAGGGTATCTGCGGTTCACGCCAGTTGAAGTGCCTGGCCTGATACGGACAGGCCGTCATGCAGTAGCGACAGCCGATACACCAGTCGTAGTCCACCACCACGATGCCATCCGGCTCCATCCAGGTCGCCTCGACCGGACAGGCCTTGACGCAGGGCGGGTTGTCGCACTGCATGCACTGCACCGGAAGGTAATACTTGCCCTCCACCGGCACCGTGTCGGGATCATAGTAATGCTCCGAGTGCTCGAGGTTCCGGCTGCCCTCCTCCATCTCCAGCACGCGGATGTATTCCATCTGCGAACCGCGATCCAGGTTGTTTTCCCGCACGCAGGCCGATACGCAATCCCGATAACCCTGACACTTGCTGATATTCAGGGCATAGCCAAAAACGACATCCTCCTGCGGTGGCTGGTCGCGACAGATAATGTCCACGTCATAGCGGCGCTTGGCGCGGCGCTCGATGCGGCCGATGGCGTCGGCAATCTCCTCGTCGCTCATGCGCTGGTAATGGTTCTGGAAAAAACTGCCCATGGTGTCCATGAGCGTACTGCCACCCCAGGCGGGGGCGGCCGCAGTACCGGCCACCGCAGCACCGGCGCCGGCGGCGGCGCCCAGGAAGCGACGGCGACTCTGGTCGATGGTCTCGCTCTGCAAATTACTCATGTCCGCTCTCCTCGTCGACCGGCTGCCAGGGATACACTGGCGGATGCTTTCTGCCCTTGTCGGGCATGGGCTCAAGACCCGCCCGGATGCCCGGAGGACCCTCCGGCGCGCGCGGGCGGACCGCCGGGTCGTGCGGGTTGTGGCAGTGTGCGCAGCTGTAGACGCGGCGCTCACCCTGCCATTTTTCGACGCGTTTGCCGTGCGCTCCGAAGGTCCAGTCGCGGTGCGTATCGCCGTGGCACTGGCCACAGACCTGATCGGCGCGATCGAAACTCACCGTGTCGCCGGCCAGCGTGGCAAGCTCGTTACGCCTGTCCGCGTCGTGACACTCGAGGCACCAGAAGCGCCCTTCACCATGATCCAGAAGACCCGGGTGCGGCGCAGAGAGCTTGCGGCGCTCGGGGTTGGCCGGCATGTGCGCGTGGCAATCGGCGCAGGGGTAATGACTGAGCGCCTCGCGGCGCGATACCACCGAAACCTGCGGGGCGTCCGGGTACCCGGTAAAACCCGCCGGCGGCCCGGGGTCGGGCTCAGGTCCAGGGGGATGCTCGCGCAGCGACCGATGACCCTCCTCCGATATCGGCGGCAGGTCTGCAGCCGGCGCCAGCGCCAGCAACGCAGCCCCGAGACCCGCCGCAAGCGCGATGGCGGGGAGCAAGCGCCGCTCAGACTGTGAACCTCTCATGGCTGCCTCCTTCCACTGAAATCGCGGGAAGTCGCGATGTATCCGCACAGTCTGCAGGACTGCCTGCGCGGCAGACATGATCTCAATCAAGCCAGTGCGAGATAGTCGCGGACAGATCCCCCATGACACCAGATGGCCGCATGGTGCGTCAGCGAACCGACAGGGCAACTGCGCAGGCGTATTCTCAATGTTCATCCTGAATGCCACGCGTTCTGGGTATTCAGACCCCTTTCCCGGCAATCTTGCAGGGAAGGAAGCGCTGTGATGAAGCGGTCAGGCAGGACATATCGTCCGGCTGACATACGCGATTTGAAGGAGATTCACATGAAGAAATTACATTCACTGGCACTTTGTGCATTGGTCACACCCCTACTGACTTTCAGTGCAGGGTCTGTCCTGGCCCAACAATCCACTGACAGGGAGATGGACCGCAAGAGCTCGAGCATGCAGCACGACAAGAGCATGCAACACAACAAAGGTTTTATGGACTCCGTCCCCGCCAGAGGCATGCATGCCAGCCATCTGATGGAGGCCACCGTCAAGACCACCGGTGGCGAGGCCGTAGGCTCTGTGAGTGACCTGATCGTCGACGAAGACGGCCAGATCGTCGCTATTGTCGTCGGCGTCGGCGGCATCCTTGGCATGGGCGAGAAAGACGTCGCGATTGGCTGGGATGACGTCCAGCGATCGAAGATGTCCAGCAAAGCCGGCACTTCCACAGCCTCAGATGATTCCGACGATCTGGAACTGCATATCGACATGAGCCGTGAAGAACTGCGCTCTGCGCCAGAGTTCGAACGTCAGGAGTGAGCCCTGCTACGCCCATAAAATCGGGCGGAATCAAGGCGAGACATACGCGGCAGGCGCGAAAGCGCCTGCCGCTTTCATGACAATCCAATGGAGAAATCAATCATGGGTATCATTATATGGCTGATCATGGGCGGCGTCGTCGGCTGGATCGCGAGCCTGATCATGGGCACGAGTGCCAGGCAGGGAATCGTTCTCAATATTGTTGTCGGCATCGTCGGCGCATTGATCGGCGGCTGGCTGATAGGACCCTTGATCGGCGCGGGATCAATCAACGACGGCATCACCGTCATGAGCTTTATCGTTTCGCTGATCGGCGCGGTGATACTGCTGGCCATCCTGAGTCTGTTCCAGCGTAGCTCCAACAGGCAGCCCTGAGGGAATGGTGCTCCTTTCAACGGGACACTGGTCCAGGCGACAACAAGCTGCAGACCGATAAGCAGCAAAAACGCGAGCCGCGAGCGCCTGCGGGAACGTTCGTGACACGGCGCGGACGGACTGAACCACGGAGGCGCTGATGAGCGTAACCTGCTTTACTCGTCAATGGAGCGCTGCGCTCCTTCTGTTCTGCTGTACGACGCTTTCACTTCTGGCATCAGCGCAGCAGCACGCTATCGTGGAACCGGAGACGCCGCCCGTAGAGGCAGACCTTGATCCGGCGCTGGTCGCGCAGGAATATGCCCGCACGGCACGCGATGATGCACGCATCGCTACGCGTCTCTCGGCGAGACTGGCGCGGCACGACGACCTTCAGGGCGTCAACCCGAGGGTCAGCGCCGGTGTCGTTGTCCTCTCGGGCACGGTGCTTGACGCCGCCGATCGTGAGCTGGCCGAGTTGATTGCTGCCAGCATCGAGGGCGTGATATCGGTTCAGCAGCGCATCGCCATAAACGCCAGCCTGAGCGATCGCGTGAGTCCGGCACTGGCACAGTCGCGGGAAAAGCTGATGCGGCTGATTGCAGCATTGCCGCTGCTCCTTGTCGCTGCAGGTGTCGCCCTCGGATTCGTCTGGCTCGGTCGCTGGCTGGCGGGGCGGCTGCATCTGTTGCGGTGGGGCATCGAAAACCCCTATCTGGATAGTGTGCTGCGTCGCGGGGTCCAGCTGGTAATGCTGATGGCTGGCGTGCTGATCGCGCTGGATCTGCTTGGAGCCACTGCGCTGGTCGGCGCGGTGCTGGGCTCCGCCGGCATCCTCGGTATCATACTCGGCCTGGCATTCAAGGAAATCGCCGAGAACCATCTCGCGGGCGTACTCCTGAACGTGCGGCGACCGTTCTCACCCGGTGACCACATCATCGTGAACGAGCACGAAGGCAAAGTGATATCACTGAATTCCCGTGCCACAGTCCTCATGACGCTGGACGGCAATCATCTGCGTTTGCCCAACGCCATGGTGTTCAAAGGCGTACTGCTCAACTACAGCCGCAATCCGCTGCGGCGGCTGCAGTTCACCCTTGCGATTGGCCTGGAACAGGATCTCACTGCGGTCAGGCTTCTCGGCCTGGAAACCCTGCGCAATATGCCCGCTACAAGCACTGAACCTGAACCACAGGCAATCATTCGATCCGTGGGTGACTCATCAGTGTTGATCGACTTTTCCGCCTGGATCGACCAGCGCGAGGTCGACTTCCTGAAGACGCGCAGCGAGGCAATCCGGCAGGTCAAGTGCGCCATAGAAGATGCGGGGATGGATACCCCAGAGCCAATCCACCGAGTGCAGTTGATCCGCGCCCGCACCGATTCCGAAGACACTGATGCGGCGGCTGCAGCAAAGCAGCGAGAACGCAAGCCGCGCCCGCATGACAACATCGAAGCAGACGTATCGGTCAACCACGATCTCGACGTACAGGTCGCCCGGGAACGAGCCACTGAACTGGGCCAGGACCTTTTGCAGCATGCCGCGCCGAAGGAATGATGGCCTGGTGGGCCACCCGTGTTGACCTGAAGAGACCCGTCAACGGACGTCGCGCTTATCGCGCAGACCATTATTGAAATACTGGCCATGCCCTTCCGGATCGATCGACGCACGGTGGAGATCTCCGTGAACATCGGGCTCTCGCGTTATCCGCAGGACGCATCAACATCGGGCGGTATACGTTGGGCAGCGCACCGACCCAGAGTCGTACATGAATCATCCTGCAGTCATCGCCATGTTGCGGACAGATTGCATGGCGCCGGCAATCCGCCAACGCAACAATCAGCAGGAGATAAGATAATGAACAAGAATGAAGTCAAAGGTCGTGCAAATGAGGCAAAAGGCAAGGCAAAGGAAGTCACCGGCAAACTGACCGGCGATAAGGGCACAGAAGCCAAAGGCAAAGTCGAAAAACACAGCGGCAAGGCCAAGCGCGACGTCGCGAAAGAAAAAAAGTAACCGCACAGACACACCGTTAAACACGCTGAACGCCAAAAACGTTCAGACGGGAACGTGGGTCGTAGGGTGACGGCAGCACTGCCGCCAGCCCTGTTCAATTACGATAGATTACGGACGAGGTAAACATGACGAGTCATCGAATTCTGGCTGTGGTTCTGCTGGTTGTGGGATCAATTCTGCTGTTTTTTGCCTATCAGTCCTCCCAGAGTCTGGGCGACCAGGTTTCGGAGGCCGTGACCGGTCAGTTCACTGACGCCACGACCTGGTATCTGATTCTCGGAGCCGCGTCTGTCGTGGCCGGCGGGGTCATGCTGCTTTCGAAACGATCCGGAGGTAGTTAAAGCAGGAATACCCGATGCCGCAAAAGATCGAGGAATCCGGGTTCGATGAGGAGAGGGGCGGCACTCATGATCCATCCACGGTACCGAGGGTGTAAATTTTACTGTGTAAATGGTCATCGAACTATACTGCCCACAGGAGGCAACGATGACCAATCTCACAGAAAAACAAAAGTCCCTGCTCGACGAACTGCTCAAGGACTTTGACGGCGACGCCGAGTCGCTGCTCGGCAAAAACGGCCTGATGATGCAGCTCAAGAAGCGCGCGGTAGAAACCATGCTCGAGGGCGAAATTACCGACCACCTGGGCTACGAGCCCAGTGATTCCGCTGGCAACGGCTCAGGAAATTCCCGCAACGGCCGAACCGGCAAGACTGTCCAGAGCAAGGATGGGCCCTTCGAGATTTCCGTGCCACGGGATCGCAACAGCAGCTTTGATCCTCAGGTTATTCGCAAGGGCCAGCGCCGGATGGATGGCATTGACGACGTCATTGTCTCCTTCTACGCACGCGGACTCAGCACCCGGGAGATTCAGGCGGAACTGAAGGAGCTTTACGGCGCCGACGTGTCGCCAACGCTGATCTCCAACGTCACCAACACGGTTCTCGACGAGGTTAAAGCCTGGCAGGCGCGCCCTCTAGACGAGGTCTACCCGATCATCTACTTCGACTGCCTGTTCGTGAAATCACGGGAAGACGGCACCATCGTCAACAAGGCGGTGTATCTGGCCCTTGGCATCAACATGGACGGCGAGAAGGAATTGCTCGGCCTGTGGCTTTCCAACACGGAAGGTGCCAAGTTCTGGCTCACCGTGTTTAACGAGCTCAAGACCCGCGGATTGAATGATTGCTTCATCGCCTGCGTGGACGGCCTTAAGGGCCTGCCAGAGGCCATAGAAGCGGTTTATCCACACACCCGGGTTCAACTGTGCATTGTTCATCAGGTTCGCAACAGCCTGAAATACGTGTCCTGGAAAGACCGCAAGAAAGTCGCCAGTGGGTTGCGCGCCATCTACACGGCACCCACTCCTGACGCCGCCAGAACGTCTCTCGACAGCTTTGCCGACCAATGGGGCGAGCAGTATCCGGCAATCGTGCCGAGCTGGGAACGCAACTGGGAGCGCCTGATTCCGTTCTTCGATTACCCGCCTGCGATTCGCAAGGTGGTCTACACCACCAACGCGATTGAGTCGCTGAATTACAGCATGCGCAAAGTGATCAAGGGCCGCGGCGCATTCCCCAACGACGATGCGATCAGGAAGCTGCTGTATCTGGGCTTACAGAATGCATCAAAGAAGTGGACGATGCCGATCCGCGACTGGAAAGCGGCGCTGAACCAGTTCATTATTCTGTACGGTGACAGGGTACCTGTCTGACATGAACCGGCCATTTACACAGAAATCTTCATACCCTCACGGTACCGGCCAGGCGACTGTTCAACGCGTTTGAGCTTCGTCTGTTCCGCTACACCGCAGTGCTTTTTTCTCTGGTGGCACTCACGGCGCTGGTGGTCATCATCGTATGGTCGTTCGGCTGGGTACTGAATGCCTTCTACAACCTGCTGCTTTCGCTTGCCATCGCCGGCGTTCTTGCACTGGTATTGCACCCGGTCGCCGAATTTCTTGAGAAAAGGCTACGTCTGCCACACTTGCTGGCCATCGTTCTTTTACTCACCGTCTTCTTCTTCAGTATCTTCAGCCTGATCGCCCTCCTGGTCCCGGTGCTCGTCAGCCAGGCAGTGCAGCTGATGACCGTGATACCCGAAGTGCTCCTGAGCTGGCAGTCGTATCTCGAATTTCATTATCCCGAAGTGAGCGACGTACTTGCCGAGCGCTTGACAGGCGACGATAACGACGTCGCTGGCGCGGACCTCGCAGGTACGGGCAATACCATCATGTCCTATCTTGGAATGTTTGCGGGCATCATTTTCATGCCTCTATTCCTTTTCTTCACGCTATTCTCCGGCGATTTACTCCGCGACAAGGCATCCGAACTGCTGTCAGTATTCCAGAACCGCACCCAGGAAAAGGCGCTGTATTTCATGGACGTGTTCGTGCAGTACATCACCGCCTTTTTCCAGGGGCAGCTACTCATTGCCGTGTGCATGGGAACCCTTTACGCAATCAGTTTCACCTTGATAGGCCTGGAGTTCGGGGTTCTGGTCGGACTGGTCCTCGGCATGCTGAATATCGTTCCCTTCCTGGGCACCATGATCGGACTGATCGTGGTGCTGCCCATGGCCTATCTTCAGCCAGAGGGCGGTATCGAGCTACTGATCATGACGGGCGTGGTATTCGCCGCCGTTCAACTGATCGAGAGCTGGATTCTGACACCGAGAATCATGGCGGAACGCTCGGGGCTGCACCCGGCGCTTGTCATCATTTCGCTGTTTTTCTGGGGTACCGCGCTGAACGGCGTTATCGGCATGATACTCGCGGTTCCCCTCACCGCCTTCTTTGTTGCTATCTGGAGTGAGATCAAGGCGAGCCTCGTCCACACGCTGAGCTCGCGGGAAACCAAGGTCTGAAGCAAGCGCCTGCCGCCGTTAACTATCGGTGCGCCGGCGCACAGATTAACTTGCTGGCTAATGTCATGCTCCGATTGAACCCACCCGAAGCATGGAGAAGAAACATCATGAACCCCATCAAGACAATCCTGGCGGCGCTACTTGCCATCACCCTGATGAGCACGCTCGGCTGCGCGGGAAGCGCCACTGACGAGAGCACCGGCGAGTACATCGACGACACGGTAATCACCACCAAGGTCAAGGCTGCCCTGGTCGAGGATTCCACCGTCAAATCGCGTGAGGTCAGCGTAGAAACCTTCAAGGGCGTTGTGCAACTCAGTGGCTTTGTGGAATCACGGGATGCCATGAACAGGGCTGTGGAAATTGCCGGCGGCATCGATGGAGTCAGTTCCGTCAAAAACAACATGACCATTAAGTAAAACTGCGCCTTGACAGGCATATGCAACAGCCAGGAGTGACAGAACCATGAAGATTATTGAAGCCCTTGCAGCCGCACTGCTCGTCAGCAGTCTGGCGACCACACTGGTTGCCTGCGATCAGGATGGTCCGTTTGAAGAGTCCGGCGAAGAAATCGACGATGCCCTTGATAAAGCAGGTGACGCCATCGAGGGCGACAGCGTCCAACGCTGAACCGCAGCTCTACCGCTGAAACCTGATCGTCTTACCGTCACTGCTTCTGGTGACGGTCACCGCTCTTCCTCAGCGCCAGGCGTTTGATGTTTAGCATCCTGCCGCATAAGTTATGAACAAAACAGTCTAAAAACCTATCGCGTTATACATGTAGACTCCTCGCTTTATCCTTGGAGCTGGGTACGTGGCGCAACTATTGGACAGCAGGGACCTGGATGCGAAGGCAGATGCCATCGTGAAGCGCATGCATGCCTATCTGGATGCGGGGAATCGGGTCTTCACGACCAGCTCCTTTCAGACGCAGAGCCTTCCACTGCTGCACATGATCAGCCGGGTCAATCGGGATATTCCGGTGTACTACACCAGCACCGGCTTTCTGTTTCCGGACACGATCCGCTTTGCCGAGCAACTCGCCGATACACTCAAGCTCAACGTCGTGGCCCTGCGTCCCGACGTTCCCAAGATCAAGCAGATGGATCGCGCCGGACGCCTGCTATACGCCTCGGACCCGGACTACTGCTGTTATCTCAACAAGGTGCAGCCGCTGGAACCGGTGCTACAGGCCAACGACGTCTGGATCAATGGCGTGCGATCGGACCAGAGCGATGTCCGCGCGGCGATGCAGCAGGAAGAACCGGCGCGGCACGGCTGCCTGCGCTACCACCCGATGCTCGACTGGGACGCGCGCAGCGTCTTCTACTATCGCCGGCTGCATGACCTGCCGGAGCACCCCATGGAGGCCAGCGGCTACCTGAGCATCGGCTGTGAGCCCTGCACCAGCAAGGCGTTCGGCGAAGGCAATGCCCGCAACGCACGCTGGTTCGGCATGAACAAGACAGAGTGTGGACTCAATACAACACTGGTTTCGGAGAGCCACTGAATGCGGATTCTGGTCACGGGCGGTGCCGGCTACATTGGCAATGAACTGGTCTATCGGCTTTCCGCCGAACCCGGCGTAGAGGAAGTCCTGGTTTACGACAACCTCTGCAAGGGCAACTACAATCTGTTCACCGGTCTGCGCAAGGTACCCGGAAACAACGTGCGCTTCATGCACGCGGACATTCTCGATTCGCGCAGCCTGCAACGCGCCATGCAGGGTATCGATATCGTCATCCACCTGGCGGCGCGGGTTGAGACACCGTACGCCGACCAGAACGCCCACGATTTCGAACAGACCAACCACTGGGGCACCGCAGAGGTCGTGTATAGCGCTGAAGATGCCGGCATCAAGCGCTTTATCTACCTGAGCAGTCAGTCCGTGTATGGTCAGGGAAGCATCACGGACACAAATCACCCCCGTGCTCCCACCAGTTTCTACAGCCTGTCAAAGATGCGTGGGGAAGAGCATGTGCTGCGCCTGATGGAAAAAATCCCCGTGCAGCTTGTTCGCTGCGCCAATGTGTATGGCTATTCCAAGAATCTGCGCGTGGAAACCATGGTGAACCAGTCTATCTTTGATGCACATTTCAGTAACCGGGTGGCGGTCCACGGCAACCCCGAGCACACCATGACGCACATCAGTGTCTACCGCGTTGTCGAGACCCTGGCCCGCATGATACAGCGGGACATGGAGTCGGATGTGTACAATCTGTCCCACCGCAGCATGTCGACGGCAGAACTGGTAGCCGCGCTGAAGGAAGTCTATCCTTCGCTGGAGACAATCTACGTCGAGCAACACACGCCGCTGCAGGACCTCACCATCGAGTGCGACGAACGCCTGCAGGGGCTGCTTCCCGGTGATACCACGATGGTTGAGGACCTGGTGAAGTTTCGCGAGCTGTTTACGTTTTGACGGTGGGTGCCGTCCTTCGGCACGAATCGGCAGTCGCCCGGGCAGGGAACGGCATCGCGAGGTGTCCCGGTGACACCTGGAACTTGTTTCGCCCTTCGGACTTAGAGCAGTACATCGCGGCATCTGCATTTTCCATCAATGCTCCCGCGTCCAGACCGTTTTCGGGATAGTGGCTGATGCCGATACTCAGCGTTACGCGCAAGCGGTGGCCATCGACAACGCGGGAGCGGGCCACTCTCTCCAGCAGCTTTTTGGCCACGTGGTCCGCATCGCGCGACTCCTCGATCTGGGTGAGCAGAATGACGAACTCATCCCCCCCGAGACGGCTTACCGTATCCGTGGCACGCACGCAGGACACGATATCCGCAGCGACATCCCGCAACAGGTGATCGCCAATGGCGTGGCCAAACGTATCGTTGATGTCCTTGAAATGATCCAGGTCCAGAAACAGCAGCGCTATCGGCTTGTGGCTGCGGCTTGCCATCCCGATCGCCTGGGTAAGACGCTCCATCAGAAGCAGGCGGTTCGGCAAGTCTGTCAGGATGTCATGCTGGGCATGATGGCTCATCATCTCGGTCACAGTCCGGGATTCCCGTGCGTCATGAAAGACGATAACGGCACCGACGATTTGTCCCAGGCGATTGAGAATCGGTGCCGCAGAATCCTCGATCGCAAGATCGGTCCCATCATGACGGATCAGTATGCTGCCGAGTTCCAGCTCGACAATCCGGTCCTGGTGCATGGCGCGTTTTGACGGACTGATCATTCGCTCACGGGTGTTACCGTCGACGATATAAAACACATCCTC
Source organism: Chromatocurvus halotolerans (assembly GCF_004340525.1). Classification (GTDB taxonomy): domain Bacteria; phylum Pseudomonadota; class Gammaproteobacteria; order Pseudomonadales; family Halieaceae; genus Chromatocurvus; species Chromatocurvus halotolerans. Next base: position 28,768 of record NZ_SLWX01000013.1, read on the forward strand.
AACGCACTTTCCCAACGCTTCCGCACTTTTCCAGCCGGTAAGGGTTTCGGCCACCCGGTTCATGTAGATCACTTTCCCGCCAGGGTCGGCAACCAGAACGGCGTCACCGATTGCGTTCAGGGTGATCTGCGCCATATCGCCAAAGGACATGTCACCAAATGCGGTCTGGTATGTCACGCCGCTGCCGGGTGCGCGGTCATGGAAATTGCCCTGCCACCTGCAGTCCACATTGCCATTGTCCCCACTGCAGCGATAACGCCAGACAGGGGTAAAAAGGCAGATAATGTGATCGACCACGCGTCGCCGGATGCGCACCAGAGAGCCGCTGCAGCGCGGGCAAACCGCCGCGACCGGCACCGGATCGGAGCCGGTCATACTCCGGGCATCGGCCGAGTTCAGGGCATTGAGTAACGTATCCATAGCACAGAGAGTAGGTAGCCGTTTTTGTCTGTTCTGTGCGAAAACACACAAAAGGTGAAAATAATGACAGACTCCCTCTTGACTTCAGGCTGTCGACCTTGGTTCTAATCAGGAATGCTCTCAGCCAGTGATGGATGCAAAGACGTGCAACCGGCCGCGGCGTCCTCCGACCTCGCCCTGAGGGTTGACTCGGTGCTTGCAAGCACGCGGGAAAACTGCTCTGCGTCGTCCATGGCCCTGGCATGATCCAGCTCCACGTTGGCGGCAGCGAGACACCCTTGCAGCAGCAGCACATTGGCAAGGTTGTTGTGCGCGGCCGCTGACGGTGCCAGCCGGATCGCAAATCGCAGTGCAGACTCCGCCCCCCTGAGATCATCCTGGGCAAACCGGGCGTTTGCCAAAGCCTTCCAGGCGATCACGTCAAAGGGCCATCGAAGCGTTGCCGCCTGATACGCCCTCTCGGCCAGCAGTGGCTGACCCAGTTCCTCGAACGCACTGCCCGCCAGAATCCAGTCAGCATGCCCCGCTGTGACCGGCGGCAGCGAGGGAGAGGCCGCCACCATCGCCCAGCGCCCGGCCCTGGCCCAGGTTGCCTCGAAACGCAACCGCGACATGCTCAGGCGCTCATCCACCCCGGATCGCAGCAGAAGGCTATCCGCGCTGCTGTCATAGCCCACCACCACGGCGTAGTGCCACTGAGGGAGCAGGCTCAGTCCGAGATTCTGCATCACCAGTACCGGCGTACCGCTCGCAATCTCCAGCAACAGCGCATGCAGATCAGGAGCAAGCACATAAGGCACCCGCTCATGATGCCGGGTGGCGGCTATCAGCTCTGACTGAAGACTGCCCTGCCGCGCCGGAAGGTAGACTCTGGGCGCAAGGACCTGCGGGTCGACCTCGACACCACTGGCCACCAGCACCGTCGCCAGGGCAGCAGGCCCGCACTGATAGCGGGTCTGGGGAAAAAAGGCGTATCGGCGAGCTCCACCTGCGTGTCGGCCAGTGCGTAGTCCTTAATAGGCGGCCCGCTGGCGCAGCTCGCCAATGCCAGACACACCAGCAGGACAGCCGATCTCAAACCTTGTTCGAAATATTCGTGATTCCGAGTATTTCGAGCAGCAGGATAATGACCAGCACCGTGGCAACGACGCCCAGCGCGCCACCGCCCGCCGGCATCTCCTGAAGACCCACGGACAGCTGTCGAAGCTGAGAGTCCGTCATAGACGCAACTCGCTCCGCGGCAAGCACGGGGTTGACCCCCAGCCCTTCCAGCTGGTTACGCAGTTGCGCCCGCTCAATCGTGGAAACCGTCGCCGCGGGCGGCAGAACGTGTCCCACCTGCGCGCGCTCAACCGCAAGCAGTGTGGAGGTACCCACCATTCCGGCATGGAGCGTCGATGGTGCGACTGCAAGCATCGCCACACACACTGACGAGGTAATCACCTTAAAGGTTTTCATGATGGTTCACCCTTGGTCCTGACTGTAGTGCAACATGGCGCAATTACCATTGCTGCCCGCAGCAGACCCTGGAGTATCGGTCCCAGAAAGTGGATCGTCTGTGCGGCGGATCACATAGACCTTGGCCCACTCATGCCGACCTGGCGCTGCGGGACCGCGGCGGCGTACTCAGCAATCGATCTGACTCTCTTTTCACCACTGAGTAACACTCACAGCTGAGTCGCTCCAGTTCAGGTCTGTCGAGTACCTTTATTTTGCCACGACGGTATTCAATGACCCCCTTTTTCTGCAGTTTTCCCGCTGCGTCGGTGACGCCCTCTCGCCGTACACCCAGCATGTTGGCGATCAGCTCCTGGGTCATGGTCAGTTCGTCCGAGGACAGCCGGTCAAGCGAAAGCAGCAGCCAGCGGCACAACTGCTGGTCGATACTGTGATGCCGGTTGCACACCGCGGTCTGCGCCATCTGGGTGATCAACGCCTGCGTGTAGCGCAATAACAGCGTCATCAACTCGCCGTGGCGGTGAAACTCGTCGACGAGCCTCTGGCCGAGCAGCCGGTAGGCACTGCCACCGCTCTGCACCACGGCCCGGCTGGAGGTACTCTCTCCGCCCATGAACAGCGAAATGCCGACAATGCCCTCATTGCCCACCACGGAAATTTCCGCTGACGACCCGCTCTCCATGACATACAGCAACGACACAATGCTGTCCGTGGGAAAGTAAACGTGGCGCATTCTGTCACCGGCCTCATACATGACCTTGCCAAGCGGTATCGGCACGTGTTCAAGGTAGGGGAACAGCCGTTCCTGGATATCGACTGAGAGGGCAGCGAGAAGGTGATTCTGTTCCGGATGTGCGGCCGGCTCCATGGCTATGCTCCTGAAATACAGGCTTTGGTTTATGTTGTGATGGTGTTTTCCTGGCACACGCGTGACCATAGACTGCATGGCGGCCATGGGCGCCGGAATACCGTAGACACGCTCGGTTCATGCGGCGTACTTCCACCACAGACAAGACTACCTCGCACCGCTGCTAACTCTGTGCGCTGGCACACATACCAGCGCGCCATCACGTCAGGCTTTGTCGGGCACACATTCAGACGCGTATCGCGGGAACATGGCCTGGTAATTCTCAATACCCGCGCGGTAGCAGCCGCAGGCGACAGCCTCCAGTCCGGCGCGATCCAGTATCGCTATCCGTCCCCGACTGTAGCGGATAATGCCGCGGCGCTGCAGCTTTGCTGCGGCAATCGTGACGGAGCCTCTCTGCACGCCAAGCATGTCCGCAAGGAGCCTGTGCGTGAGTACCGGCAGGTCATCGGCGCTGACGCGATCATGCGCCAGCAGCAGTGCGCGCGCCAGACGGCTCCCGACATCATGAAAGCGCACGCAACCCGCCGACTGTGAAAGCTCGTTCAGCACCAGGTAGAGATAGCGCTGTAAAACCGTCTGCAGCGCCGGAAACCGGACCATGGCCTCGCGGATCCGTTCACTCTCTATTCGCAAGGCGAGTCCCGCAGCATGCACGACAGCCCGCTGGGGCGCCTGATTTATGCCCAGCACCAGCGTCGCTCCAAGCATACCCTCGCATCCAATGTTCTCGGTTGCAAAAGGTTCATGGCCATGCACGGTCCGCAGCAGGGAGATACTGCCACTTACCGGGAAATAAACGTGACTGAAGGGCTGTCCCACGTCGCAGAGCACCGTGCCGAAAACCAGATTGATCGGGTCACAATTTGCAAGCACCGCTTCGCGCTGCTGCCTCGGCAAATAGTCTAGCAGCTGGTTTCCCGCAGCAGGCGGATGCCCAACACCGTTTGCGATAGGTGACATAAACTTCTCTCAGGACAGGAAAACAGTAGCCAGCAGGCGGTCAGCCAACGAACCTCGCACTGCATAATGGTAGAAGGTGACGCCGCCGATTTTCTGTGCGCTGTCACACGCATACTCCTGTGGAGGCGTGTGATAACGCACAGACGCCAGCGCGGAAGAGCAGCATGCTGTGTACTGAGACGGAATCTGTCTCGACAGCTTGAGTGTTGCAGGATGACTGCCAAGGAGAAGACCATGAACAAGGACACGATCGAAGGTAACTGGAAGGAATTCAAAGGCAAGGCGAAGGTGCACTGGGGCAAGCTGACCGATGATCGTCTTGATGTGATTGACGGCAAGCGCGAGCAACTCGCGGGTGAGATTCAACATGCCTACGGTGTGACAAGAGAGGAAGCTGACAAGCAGATCCGGGAGTTTGAGAAGAAACAAACCCGTGATTGATGAGCGAGCTCAGCGCTTTCCCGCAGAGCTCGCCGACGCGGGCCGGCCCGAATGCCAGTGCATACGGGCTCTTTTCCGACACCAGACCCTACAGATGAGCAACGAGCACGGTTGTCTCTACAGGTCGCACGCCCAGGAAGGAACTTAAAAATGCATCCGTCAACCCGCGCCACAAAGAGTGCGCATCTGCGCAATGCCCTCGGAGTCACGTTCGTACTGGCGCTCGCCAGCGCGTGCGGCACCGCTCCGGTGGCGCCCACCGCAGTCATGGAAGCGGCGCGGCAAGCCATCGCCTCCGCCGAGGAGTCGGGTGCGCGACAGCACGCAGCCGCAGAGCTGGACGAGGCCAGGGAAAAACTGATGCTGGCCGACCGCTCGGTGCGATCCGAGCAAATGGTGGACGCGGAACGTCTCGCACAGGAATCCATGATCACTGGACAACTCGCGGTCGCGCGCACGGAAGCAGCCAAGGCGGCGGAGATCAATCGGGAAATGCAGCGCAGCGTAGACGCCATGATGGAAGAAATGCGGCGTAGAGGAGATCGTCAATGAAGAATCTGAATAACACGCTCGCACATTACGGAACGAGAGCAACTGCACTGGTAGTGGCATCTCTGGTGGTGGTGGCCTGCGCCATGTCGCCGACAAGCCCACAGGGTTCTGGCGACGTACGGAACAGACTGACCGCGCTGCAGAATGATCCGGATCTCTCGGGTCGGGCGCGCATCGAGCTTCGCGAAGCAGAGACAGCTGTGCGCATCGCCGAGCAGCCGTTACCGGATGAAGATACCGCGCTGGGAGCACACCGGGTATACATGGCGGACAGAAAAGTCTCGATAGCGGAAGCGAGGGCCAACACGCAGTTTGCCGAGGAGCAGCGAGCCCGACTCAGCGAAGCGCGTGAGGATGCCCGTCTGCAGGCTCGCACCCGTGAGGCTGACAGGGCGCGTAGCGATGCAAGCCTGGCACGCATCGAGGCCACAAGAGCACGGGAAGAAACCGAGATCGCACGCAGCGCCGCTGCCAGAGCCCGCGTGGATTCGGAAACGGCACGCAGCGCAGCGGACGCAGCACAGGCGTCCGAAAGGGCCATGATGGGTGCGGCGGCGCGCGATGCAGAAGAATACCAGCGCCAGATCAATGCCCTGCAGGCGGAAACCACCGAGCGCGGGCTTGTCCTCACCCTGGGTGACGTGCTATTCGCAACCGACAGCGCCGAACTGCAGAGCGGCGCGAACCGCAACCTCGACCGACTGGTGGATTTTCTGAACGCCTATCCGGACCGGCGCGTCCTGATAGAGGGGCATACCGACAACGTGGGCAATGCCGATTACAACAGGGCACTCTCGCAGCGGCGGGCGGAAGCAGTCAGGATCCACCTGACGCAGCGGGGAATCTCAGCGCGATCACTGTCTGCCACCGGTATCGGCATGGATCGCCCGGTGACGGGTAACGACACCGCAAGCGGCCGCCAGCAGAATCGGCGCGTTGAGATAATTATCGAGAATCCGCCGGCGCCGGTGGTGCAAAGACGCCTTTAGCGACGTCAACCCAGTATGGGGTCAGGTCTCAGCGGGACCTGACCCCATAATGATATCGCGATACGTCCCGCCCGCCGGAATCATGGGGTAGACGTTCTCCGCCGCATCAACAATCACATCCAGCAGATAGGGTTCGTCCGGATTCTCGAGCAGGCGCGCGAAGGCGGCCGGCAGATCGGCAGGATTGGCAACACGCTCGGCGCGCAACCGGTAACCGGCGGCGATCATCGGAAAATCCGGATAAATGTCAGTCTCCCCCGGTGCCTTAACCGCCATGGGATCTGACTGATCCGAACCGGAGCGATGCCCCTCATAGATCATGTCCTGCCACTGCCGCACCATACCGAGCCACTGGTTGTTGATCACCACGACCTTCACCCCGATGCTGTAACGATGACAGGTCGCCAGCTCATGAATGGTCATGTTCAGCGAACCATCGCCGTCGATGTCGATTACCTGCCGGTCGGGGCAGGCGATCTTGGCGCCAATGGCCGCCGGCAGACCGTAGCCCATGGTGCCGAAACCGGAGCTGCTGAGAAAGGAGCGCGACTGCCGCGGCTGATAGTGCTGCATCGCCCACATCTGGTGCTGCCCCACACCCACGCTCACGATCGCTTCGCCGCCAGTCATTTCGCTCAGCAGCTGTATGGCAAACTGCGGACTGATCGCCTCTCCCCGGGGCACATCAAAGGGGAAGTCCCGCAGCAGTCCCGACAGATAACCCAGCCATTCCCGGTGTTCACCGCAACTCGCGTGCTCGGCCAATTGCGCCAGCGCCGGACCGATGTCCGCCCAGATGGGCAGGGTCACGCTCTTGTTCTTGTTCAGCTCGTCGCGGTCGATATCAATGTGGATGATCTTGCCGTCGGCGATAAAGGCATCGACCTTGCCGGTCACGCGATCGTCAAAGCGAACGCCGGCGGCAATCACCAGGTCTGCTTCATTCACCGCGACGTTGGCGGCTTTCGACCCGTGCATGCCCAGGATCTGCAGCGCCAGTTCATGGCCGGGAGGGAAAGCCCCGTGCCCCATGATCGTAGTAGTCACCGGGCACTGCAGCTTCTCCGCCAGCGCCAGCAGGGCGTCCGCGCAGTTGGCGGCAACAATCCCGCCGCCGGCGTAGATCACGGGGCGCTGCGCCTCACCGATAAGCCGGCAGGCTTCCTCAAGCTGGTTGTCGGACAGGCCGCCCACCGCCTGCTCGGGCAGTTCGATCGCCGCGGGGATCGGGGGCGGCAGATGATTGCCCTGCGCATCCCGCGGATAGTGCTGCTGGATGTCCTTGGGGATATCGATAAGCACCGGACCGGGCCGGTTGCCTCCCGCCAGCGCAAAGGCTTCCCGGACCACGGCCGGAATCTCGGCCACCTGCTTCACCAGCGTGCTGCGTTTCGTGACCGGACGGGTAATGCTGACGATATCCACTTCCTGAAACGCGTTCTTGCCCAGGAGATGTGATGGTACATTGCCCGTGATGGCGACAACCGGCGTGGAGTCGCTGTTGGCATCGGCGATGCCGGTCACCAGGTTGGTCGCACCGGGCCCCGAGGTTGCCAGGCATACGCCGACCCGGCCACTGGCCCGGGCGTAGCCCTGGGCAGCATGTACCGCACCCTGCTCGTGCTCCGTACGAATGCACTGGATGTCGTACTCGCGCAGGACATCGAAAATCTCCAGGTTGGCGCCGCCAGGGTAGCCGAACAGAACGTCGACACCCTCCGCCTGCAGGGCCTTGGCCAGCAGCTGGGCGCCACGCAGGGCACCCTCGCGCTGGTCGGGCTGTATGTCAGCAAGGGCACCGCCGGTGATGGTGGTGGTGTCGGCGTAGGTAACATTGTCCGTGCTCATAACGACTGGGTCCGAAGCGGAATTTCACGTGCGTTAATGTAAGCGTTATGCGCCGCAATTATCATCTAAAATAGTCTGCGCCAGGCGTCGATTGCGTATTATATATACTCATTTCAAGTTAAAGGCGATGCAATCATGCCGGAGAAACTGGACAAGCTCGATCGCCGTATACTTCAGCTACTGCAGCGGGACGCCGGACTCAGCGCCGCGGAGATTGCCGAAAAGGTTGGTCTCACCCAGCCACCCTGCTGGCGACGCATCCGTCGCCTCGAGGACATCGGCGTCATACAGCGCCGCGTGGCGCTGCTGGACCAGCGCAAGCTCGGTCTGAATGTCACCGTATTTGCCCGCGTCAAGCTGTCCGCCCACGGCAAGCGCTCCTTGCCCGAGTTTGAGGAGCAGATCCGCGATCTGCCCGAGGTGCTGGAGTGCCACACCGTCATGGGCGACTACGATTTCCTGCTGAAGATCGTCACCCGGGATATCGACACCTACGAGACCCTGTTCCGGCAGAAGCTGTCACAGATGCCCACGGTACAGGAGATCCACTCCAACGCGGCCCTGTCGCGGGTGAAGATCACCACGGAACTGCCGCTGGATGTGGAACAGATGACGCTGTGAGATCACCCCGATTTGCGTGGCAGCGGATGAGGTTCAAGAATCAAGGGCGGCTATCTCCTGCGCAAACTGGCGGAAATCATCAAGAGAGCGAGTGCAGATCGCAAACACAATCTCCCAGTTAATCGCCTCGTAGTTGTGCACAGCAACGTTCCTGAATCCCACGGCCTTGCGCATAGATTCACTCGTGGCCGCAGAAATGATGTTCAACTTCGCCAATGTCGTGAAAACGGACCCCATGGTTGTCGGGGCGGGCTCCTCAGTCTGACTGATGAAATGGCTGCCGATGTCCACACAGAGCTGAACAGCACGCGCAAGATTCAGAACCAGGATGTCCTGAAGGTCCGCGTCGTCTATCAACCGGCTGACATCGTCCGGGGTTTTCTCCGACACCCGCTGGATACAGCGGCGCAGCGACTCCACCTTCTGCTCTAGGATCGCATCCACGCCTCCCTCCTCTCCGCCAGAATGCGGCGATGCAGCGGCAGGAAGTCCGACGAGTCAATGAGATGGCGGGAAAGCAGCTGCGCGTAGGTCGACGCGTCACCGAGCAATCGCCTGCCTTTGAATACCTCGCCGAGAATGGGTTCGCCGGCGATGCTCAGGTCGACGATATCAACAGGGCGTCCGCAGGCCGCACCAATTTTCTGCATCAGTTCGAGTTTGAACGCCGCGCTGAGCGGCGACTCGGCCAGGAGGCCGAGGTCAATATCACTCGCGGGGCTTGCCTCCCCCGTGATCTGCGAGCCAAAGAGAATGGCAAGGCGCAGGTTCTGATAATGCCCCAGCACCTCGGTGACCCTAGTTTCAATCTCTTCCATGTGCGCAGTGTACCCTTCTGACCCCGGAAGGAGGAAACGTCAGAGACTGCGCTGGTTGACCCTTGCCGACAGCGCCTCGGCGCTCTCCACCCGCTCGGAATAGCGGTCAGTCAGGTAGTCCACCCGGTCGCGGGTAAGCAACGTGAACTTCACCAGCTCCTCCATCACGTCGACAATGCGATTGTAAAAGGGCGAGGGCTTCATACGATCGTTGTCGTCGAATTCGAGGAAGGCCTTGGGCACCGAGGACTGGTTCGGAATGGTCAGCATGCGCATCCAGCGGCCGAGAATCCGCATCTGGTTGACGGCGTTGAACGACTGCGAGCCACCGCAGACCTGCATCACGGCCAACGTCTTGCCCTGGGTCGGCCGCACCGCGCCGATCGACAGCGGAATCCAGTCGATCTGCGCCTTGAGAATGCCTGTCATGGCGCCGTGACGTTCCGGACTGCACCACACCATGCCTTCGCTCCAGGCGGCAAGATCGCGCAGCTCCTGCACTTTCGGGTGGCTGGGGTCGGCGCCATCCGGGAGCGGCATGTCCCTGGGATCATAGACACGGGTTTCAGCGCCAAAGCGCTGCAGCAGTCGCGCCGCCTCCTCGACCGCGAGCCGACTGAAGGAGCGCTCACGCAGCGAGCCATACAGCAGCAGGATTCGCGGCGGATGCGTCGAGGGGGCTTTAACGGCAAGGTGTGCACCATCAATGGATTCCACCTGCCGCTCATCAAGATTCGGCGTATTGATCGTCATCTCTCCCTTGCGATGTACCGCAGCGACGCCCCCGCGCCACTGTCAGTAGCGCCAGCTTTCCGTATCTGCCCCTGGCGGTGCCGATTCCTCGATCCGTTTCAGGATCAGCGGCACATACATCTGGTTGTAGCGCAGCCGCGACAGCGCATTCGGGCGCTCGTGGTCACCGTTCCAGCAATGCCCCGACCGCGGCTCGTAGTCGACCAGACCCGCGTAGTAGGGATCGGTCGTGCTCTCGAGAAAATCCTCCATGAGATACACCGCGTTGTTGAGGTAGGAGTTGTCCATTTCCCCGACGTAGATGTGAATCTTGCCTTTCAGTTTTGGCCCGAGGGTTGCCCAGTCACGCTCCAGGATGTGCCGCAGGTCATAGTTCTCCCGCCAGTACTCGGCCACCTCGGGGTCAATCACGCCCGTCTCCCGGTCCCACAGGTGTTGCGGGTAGCCATCCTTGCCCACGGGCCCGAACAGCGTCGGCCAGATGTCACGCTGACCGCCTGAGCGTCCCTTCGTCCCCAGGACATGCTCTTTCTGCTGCACCTGCTTCAAGGTGGCCGTGACCTGGCCCAGCGTCGTGCGGCTGCGCGGACGCTCGATGCGCTTCCAGTCGCCCTCGAGGAAATAGGCGTTTTCGTCCTGGTAGATGTCAACCAGCGCGTAAGCGCGAAAATCGATGGGGTCCGGACAGGCCGCGAAGGCGCCATTGTAGTCGTCGGGATAGAACACCTGGGCGGCCAATGCGATCCAGCCACCGGTTGATCCGCCATACAGGAATCGCGCCCAGCCCTCGCCGATGCCGCGAAAGCGTTCTTCGATATGCGGAATCAACTCGTGGGTGATAGCGTCGCCGTAAGGGCCCATGTTGGCCGAGTTAACGGCGTAGGAATCATCGAAATACGGCGTCGGGTGCTGAATCTGGATGATCAGCATGCGCGGGAAATCGGTGCCGGTCCACGCCTGATAGAACTCCCAGGCGTGCTCCTGGACCACGCGGTTGTAGCAGGGCATGTCGAAGCGTTCGCTGTATTCACACTCGAGGTCGGGGTCTGGCGGCGTCTCGCGGAAGCCGCTGAAATCGCTCGGAAAATGCCCATGAAAAACCGCCAGTGGATAACGGGCCTCCGGATGCGCGTCAAAGCCCTCGGGGAGGAGCACCTGCGCCCCCAGGTAGGTGGGTCGGCCCCAGAACGTCGACAGCAGTTCGCTTTTCAGGCGGATATGTTTGACGTAGCGTGTGTCTGTAGGCGCTTGAATCGCCGGAATTTCCTCGCTGAGCGTCAGTCGCACGGGGTCTTTACCCCCCGGCCCCAGATCCACCCACATCGGTTCCGAGTACAGATTGCCCGGCTTGCGCGTGAGCTGCTGGCCCTCGCCCTTGTCCGGCGGAAGAAGCAGCTCCCGGCCATCGGCCAGGGTGAACAGCTCATAGCGGTTGAGCAGCGCCTGCACCCGGTAGCGGCCTGCGGGCAGCTCTTCGAGTGATCCCAGGGGATAGCCCGCGGCGGCGGCATCGACCGTCATAGACTGAGAAGCCCGCCAGCCGTTGACGTCTCTGCCGAATACCAGCTGGCTCTGTGGACCATTCGATACCTGAAAGCGCGGCTCATCCCTGTCATTGTTCGAGAGGAACAGCAGCAGTCGTCCGTCCAGCGGCGCGTCGTCCCGGCCCGAGGGCAGCGATACCTGAAACACCGCGCCGGATGCTGCGGTCACCTGCGCCGCGTCATCGGCGCGGGATACCGCCGTCAGGAATACCATCGACAGGCAGGCAAAGCCACTACAGAAACAGCGGAGAAAGCGGCGAACGCCATTCAGGGCAGGGATCATGGGTTACCTCTCCGGGCTGGGTGATTCCGCCAGTATAGGTGCCGGCTCTGACACGGGGCAATTGCCACCCTGCTATTTGTCAACCTGTCTGTTGCGAGTGAGACCAGGCACGGAAGGTTCCTGCGGGCAGGGTCCCGTCAGTCAGCGCGAGCCCGTCGCACCGCCGCCGCCAGCTGATCCAGCAACGGCAGCGTATCGTCCAGTGACAGGCAGGCATCCGTGATGCTTTGCCCGTAGCGCAGCTCCCCGAGCGTCCCCGCAGGCTGGTTCCCGCCCACCAGATGGCTTTCGAGCATCAGGCCACGCAGGGCCGGCTGGCCTTGCTCGATCTGGTCGCAGAGATCGGCGACAACCTGCGCCTGCCGCTGGGGATCCTTGCTACTGTTGCCGTGGCTGCAGTCGACAATCAGCGAGGGGGGCAGGTCAGCCTTCGCCAGTCGTGCCGCCGCATTGCGCACCGCCTCGGCGTGATAGTTCGGACCATCGCGTCCGCCGCGCAGGATCAGGTAGCCATGGGGATTGCCCGTGGATTGCAGAATGGCCGGGGTACCTTCCTTGGTCAGTGAGGGAAACCAGTGGCTGTGCGCCGCGCTGCGAATGGCGTCGACGGCGACGTCGATATCGCCCGTGGTGCCGTTCTTGAAGCCGACGGGCATTGACAGGCCCGAGGCGAGCTCGCGGTGCACCTGACTCTCCACCGTGCGCGCACCGATGGCGCCGAAGCTGACCAGATCCGCATAATACTGGCCAAAGGTGGTGTCCAGAAACTCGCTTGCCGCCGGCAGTCCCATTGCCGCAACATCGAGCAGCAGTTTGCGTGCCTGCCGCAGACCCTGGTTGATGCGATAACTGCCATCCAGATCGGGATCGTTGATCAGACCTTTCCAGCCCACCACCGATCGCGGCTTCTCGAAGTACACCCGGAGCACGGGCAGCAATGCATCGGACAGCGTGTCACAGTGGTCCCGCAGGCGTTGTGCGAATTCCAGCAGCGCCGCCGGATCGTGCACGGAACAGGGACCGACAATCACCAGCAATCGGGAATCGCGCCGGGTCATGACCTCTTCGATCTGACGCCGTCCCGCGGCCACCGACGCGCTCACACTCTCCGAGCAGGGCAACTCACCAGCAAGGACCCAGGGCGTGATCAGCGGTTGCGCGCGCAGAATACGGATGTCGTCGGTGGAATCGCTCATGGTCTGTCGGTCGCCGGATTTGCGTGACGGGCGATTGTGTCGAACACGGCCCTCGGGGGCAAGCGCGTCTCAGGCAGACAGCTCTTCACAGCAGCGTTGCAGCCTGAGAATGTCTGCATCCCGAGACAGGCGGTGATCGCCGTCCTTGACCAGCGTCAGCGTGACATCAGGCGTCGTCAGCGCTGCCACGAGACGCTCCGCATGCCGCCAGGGCACGTCGTCATCGCACATGCCCTGGAGAATGCGTACCGGACACGTGATGTCCAGCGGCGCATCCAGCAGCTGCCAGTCACGCCCATCCTCTATCAGCGTGCGGGTGATCCGGTACGGCTCGTCGTAATCGGACGGCCTTAACGTGTAGCCTTGTTCGAGAATTTCTGAGCGGGCGTCCTCGGGCATACCGGCCCACATGAGCTTCTCGGTAAAGTCCGGCGCCGGCGCCACCAACGCCATGCCCGACACGCGCCCGGGCCGGGCAAGCGCGGCAAGCAGGGCCATCCAGCCGCCCATGCTCGATCCAACCAGAACCAACGGCCCGCTAGACAGCGCGTCGACAGCGTCCAGCGTGTCCTGGCGCCAGCGGGATATGGTGCCCTCCTCGAAAGCGCCCTCTGAGGCGCCGTGCCCACTGTAATCGAAGGCCAGGAAACCAAGCCCGGCAGTGGCCGCCCAGCGCTCGAGCGCAACGACCTTTGTGCCGTTCATGTCCGACTTGAAGCCGGACAGCCAGACAAAGGTCCGTGAACCCGTGTCCGGCGTCCGGTAACGGTAGGCGAGGCGCTGCCCGCGGGACGAGGTGAAAAATGACGGGGTCATGCTAGCTCCTGTAGCAGCGCCTTCCATCGCGGCTGCAAGCGATCCGAATACCAGGGTGATACATCCACCGACGGCGGCAATCCCCCCGTCAGCCAGGCACGCAGGCGTGACACGAGTGCCTCGGCATCGCCGGCGGGATAGCGACAGGCTGCAGGATACATCTCCGGATAACACAGTGCATCGGGGACCAGTGGACATGCGCCGGCGCTCACCGCCTCCAGCACGGAAAGGCCCTGGAACTCATGACGCGAAGTACTCACGACAATACCGGCACCGGCGAGCAGATCGCGATAGGCCGCTCCCGGCAGCATCCCGTCGGCGACAATCTGCGACGGCAGCGCTTCGCGCAGTCGGGTCAGGGGCTCCGGTACACGCCTCGGACGCTTGCCCAGCAAGGCAAGACGAAACGTCACACCCTCGTTCGCAAGCCTGAGCATGACATCCGCAAACATTGACGGCTGCCTGTCGTGCTCCCAGCGGTGGTTCCACACCACCAGTCGGGGGTCGCGAGCGCCTGGCGCCATGCCGACCAAAGGGTCTATTGCCACCGGACAGACGGCGCTTGCCTGTGCCAGGCGCTCTGACACGCCCTCCGGAACGGCGTCGGGCATGGCTTTCAGCAATTCAGACACACCGCTCAGGAAGGTATCCCTGTTGAACGCAGAATTGAACACCGGGCGATCGGCCGCCAGCGCCCCGTAAAGCTGCACCATCCTCGGTTCAAGCGAGCGGAACTGGTTCTCCCCCACCGGGTACGCGAACTGGTTCTCGTGGAAATAATACAGCGTCGGCACACGAGCGAGGCGTGGATTGAGCCCCTTGAGCGTGGCGAGATCCACCATTGACGTGGCGACGATCAGATCGGGGGTCTCATCCGGCAGGCTGTCGAGCCAGGACAGGGGGTTGCCGCGAATGCGCCAGGCAAAGTTGCGGCCCGGCAGCTCCAGGCGTCGCCAGCGACAGTGCGTCTGGGTTGTCACCAGCCAGTCCGCCCAGGCCGCGTGACTGTCTGCACGATAGGCCGACAGCAACCAGACCCGAGGACGCTCCGGCAAGCGCGCCACACTACGAACCGATCAGGAGGCAGCGGCCATGGCGCCGGCAGCCTCGCCCGGTGAAGCCAGCACCACCGTGTCACGACCCGCGGCCTTGGCTTCGTAAAGCGCCCTGTCAGCGCGGATCAGCAGCGCCTCGATCTGCGCCTCGCCCTGCCATTCGGCGATGCCGAAACTGGCGCTGAGAGGCACCACCTCCTCGGCGACAGACATCGGCTGCTGCACCAGGATTTCGCGTAAGCGGGCTACCACCCGGCGTGCGTCACTGACATCACCCCGCAGAAGAACCGCAAACTCTTCACCGCCGATGCGACCCGCAACATCTTCTCCCCGCAGTCCACTGGCCAGGGTAGTGCTGAAATGCACCAGGGCATGATCGCCGACGGCGTGACCAAACCTGTCGTTGATACGTTTGAAGAAATCCAGGTCAGCGATGACCAGCGTCAGCGCCTGATGCCGGCGCTGCGCCTGCGCCAGCAGGCGCGCCGATGCCTGCATGAAGCCTCGCCGGTTGCTGAGGTCGGTGAGGCTGTCAGTCACGGCCAACTGTCTCAGGCGGGTCGCCAGATCCGTACCGAGAAGGAAAATGGCGGTAATCCCCATCGCCACAAAAAACGTTGGCATCAGCGCAAAGTTAACCAGATTGTAGGCATCGCGCTGACCCTGGGAAGGCTCGAGACCAAACTGCAGCGCGATACCCGCGGCAAGTCCCTGGGCCAGGCCAAACAGCAGATGGACGCCCGCCGCCACCTGCTGCGCCAGTCTCGGTTCAGGACCGTAGCGGTAGAGAACCCAGGCAACATGCATAAATGCGATACAGGCAAAGCCCGGCGCCAGGGCAACCCGGATATCAATGCGCGGAACCAGGACCGTGAACACGACCTGCGCTGCCGACAGACCCGCAAAGACGAGAACACCCATCGAGAGCGGTGTCGGCAGCTTGAGGCGCACGCGATGGCCTGCCGCGGCCGTCATGACCAGCAGGCAGGACAGGCTGTTCACGGCAATCCACCAGGCCTCGTACACGGGCACCTCATCCCGCAGCAGATTCAGCCCATACTGGAGTGCGGCGAGAAGGAAGGCCACAGACCAGATGAGGGCGTGCTTCGGCCTGCCAAACAGTCGCCAGCCAAGAAAACAGGCGCCCGCAAACAGAAGGCTGATGACAACCAGCGTCAACTGCAGGGCCTGTATGGAATTCAACGGCATGTCAGTGTCCCTGTGCTGGCCTGCTGCTCGCCGGCCAGGGCACATCTGCCGCGCTGGACAGCTCTCACTGTTATCATTTTCCTGCTCGCGATGATCATCGGCGGGGAAAGTATACCGGCATGTCGTAGACTGTGCTCCGCCCAGTCACGAATGGCCCACCCGCGTGCCCGGAGACCCGATGCGCCCCGACAGACCGGACAGAACAGCAGAGACGCGAACACCCCCGGCGGTTCCCGGATGGCTGACTCTCCTGGGCGTGCTCGCCGTTGCCATCAACCTGCGGCCGGCACTGACCAGCGTGGCCCCGATACTCGGTGATATCCAGACCTCGACCGGACTGCGTCCCAGCATCGCCGGTCTGTTGACCACAGCGCCGGTGCTGTGTCTCGGCATATTCGGACCTCTGGCACCGTGGCTGGCGCGACGAATCGGCAGCGAGCGCACCATCGGCCTGTTCCTCGCTGTGCTGGGCACGGGCTGTATGCTGCGCGCAACAACGGTTCCCCTGGGCCTGTTCACGGGCACGCTGATGGCGGGAGCCGGCATTGGTGTGATCGGTGTTCTGCTGCCCGCGATATTGAAGCGCGAATTTCCTGACCAGGCAGCCCGGCTGACGGGTTCTTATACGCTGCTGCTGTGTCTTGGAGCCGCCGCCGCTGCAGGTCTTACCGTTCCGGTCGCGGCGTACTTCGACAACAGCTGGCGGGCGGGACTGACGGTATGGTGCCTGCCTGCGCTGCTGGCACTTCTTGTCTGGTCACCACAGCTGCGTCGAACAGCCCAGCCGCGGGCGGCAGGCCCCGCTCCCAACGCCATCTGGAAAGACCGCCTCGCCTGGCAGGTGACGCTTTTCATGGGCCTGCAGTCGTCTCTCGCCTATTGCGTCTTTGGCTGGCTCCCGTTCATATTACAGACCCGCGGCGTGAGCGTGGGTGACAGCGGTATCACGATGTCCATCTCCATCGGCGCGCAGCTGTTGACCGCTCTCGGCGGCCCTTTGATCGCCACGGCGTTCCGCGACCAGCGCCCCGCGGTGCTGCTGTTCATGGGGCTGACGCTGGCCGGCTTGCTGGGTATCGTCTACGCCCCGCTGTCTTCCAGCACCGCCTGGGCCGTTGTGCTGGGTCTCGGCCAGGGTGGTACCTTCAGCGTTGCCCTGTCACTCATCGTTCTGCGCGCGCAGGATGCGACCATGACCGGAAGACTTTCCGGCATGGCGCAGAGTGTGGGCTATACGCTCGCGGCAATGGGCCCGCTGATGGTTGGCACGTTCTACGACTGGTATGGAAACTGGAATGCCGTCGCCGTCATGTTCTGCATGATCGCACTGCTTGGCACCCTGGCTGGCCTCGGCGCTGGCCGCCGCCGATTCGTCGGTGGGTAACGCGGCACCGACGACACCAGGGAGCGACAGTCAGCGGGCGGTGTCAATGTAGACACCGCGGCTCGAGTACCAGTCCTCGTCAATCTGCCACTCGACGGCGCGAACTTCCGCATGGTCCGAGATAATATCCGCCGCTCTTGACTGCATGGCGACCAGCCGCTCCTGCGCTGCCGTCATGTCGGGGTGATCGACCGGCACGTCGGCAAGTTCCGGAAACGCCGTGCGCAGAAACTGCATGACCGGAACCCGCGCGGATCGTGGACTCGTTACCGTTGCCACGCCCTCATCGATACGGACAACGCGAAAGGTGTAGGGATAATCAGCGAGCTCTGCATCGCGCTCAAGCGTGGCGTTGATCTCTGCGGCCACGTTATCGCGATTGAAGACCCACCAGGCAAGCCCCAGCACAGCGACCGCCGCCAGAACCAGCGCATAGCGTTTGGTAAAATCGTCCATGGACACTCCCATCCTCTGCTGCCGGCCGGGCGCCAGCTTTGCTGAAAAGTCTAGCGCTTTTCCGACTGCCACCAGAATGCCAGACTGAAAATCAGCATCAAGGCGTACAGAATTGCGGCCGACAACGGCATCCACGGTGCCATGCGCCAGCCGGCCTCCAGCAGCAGGGGCTGTTGCTGCAGGAGTCCGTGCGCGGCATGCAGGGCTATCACGGCCATGAACGCGATATTGGTCTGCCAGCCGAGGTACAGGGTATTCAGCACCACCATCTGCATCCGGGTCAGCCGCGCCGCGGCGCAGTCTGCCACCCAGAGATAGGCCATAGTGACCAGCGCAAACGTGAGCGAAAGCAGGGCGGCAAACACAAGATGGCCGCCGAGCAGGTCGCCGGGGTTCGCAAGGCCGATCATGACCTGCCCGCCCGTGCCCTGCGGCGAAGTGCCTGCAGCCCGGGCTCGGACGTTTTCGGCTTTGCTTCCACGGCGAACTCCAGCATAGAATGCGAATGATTACGAAGGCTAGCAGATATCATGCGGTGCGGCAGCGCGGCGCCAAACTTTTCCCATCAACCACAGGCTGACGTCATGGCAGGCTCTCTGCAGGACCAGTTGCTGAACGCCGGACTGGCGGATGCCAGAAAGGCAAAGCAGCTGGAAAAAGCGAAACGCAAGGATAACCGCGTGGCACGCAAGGCAGGCGTGACGCTGGTCGATGAGAACAAGGTAGCGGCCCAGGAGGCGCTGGCGGACAAGGCGCGCCGTGCACGGGAATTGAATGAGGCCCGCGACGCCGATGCCCGACGCAAGGCAATCAACGCCCAGATTCGCCAGCTGATCGAGAATCACCGGCTCCCGCGAGCCGGAGGTGACATCGGCTTTAACTTCACGGACGGCAAAAAGGTCAAGAAGCTGTATGTAACGGGCATGCAGCAGAAGCAGCTCTCCGCCGGCAACCTCGCCATTGCGCGTCTTGGCGACGGGCACGAACTGGTGCCCGCGCCGGTCGCCCACAAGATCGCGGAGCGCGACGACAGCCGCGTCATATTCTGCCAGGAATCCGGCGACAGCGGACTCTCCGCCGAAGAGCAGGACTGGTACAAGGATTACGACATCCCCGACGACCTGATGTGGTAACGGGGAGCCCCTCATGAAAGACCTCGAAACGCTGTTCACCCGCTTTGCCGACATCATGTGGGGCACGCCGCTGGTCATTCTGCTCGTGGGCGGGGGACTGTTTTTTGCCGTGTATTCACGCGGTATGCCGTACCGGCACTTCAATCACGCACTCAGAATACTGACCGGGCGCTTCGACCGGGAAAGCGACGCCGGCGATATCACCCACGCGCAAGCCCTGAGCACGGCACTCTCGGGCACTCTCGGGCTGGGCAACATTGCGGGTGTCGCGCTGGCCATCACCATGGGCGGCCCGGGAGCCATCTTCTGGATGTGGGTGACCGCTATCATCGGTGTCGCGACCAAGTTCTACACCTGCTCTCTCGCGGTCATGTTCCGCGGTAACGACAGCCTCGGCCAGCTTCAGGGAGGGCCGATGTACGTGGTACGGGAAGGACTGGGGCGTCGCTGGATGCCTCTGGCAGTACTCTTTGCCATTGCCGGCATGTTCGGTACGCTGCCGGTCTTCCAGGTCAACCAGCTGGTGCAGATACTGCGTGACGTAATCGGCTACCCCACGGGACTCGCCACGCAGGAATCACACTTCCTGTTTGATTTCAGCGTCGGTCTGATCGTCGCCGGACTGGTTCTGGCAGTCATTCTCGGGCAGATACGCCGGGTCGGCAAGGTCACCGCCAGACTGGTGCCGACCATGGTGATCTCCTACCTGCTGCTGACGGGCGTGCTGCTCATCCGTTACGCGAGTGAAATCCCGGCGGCATTCGCACTCATCTTCTCCGATGCCTTCAGCGGTGAGGCCGCAGCGGGCGGCGCCATCGGCGCGGTCATTCTCATGGGCGTTCGCCGCGGCGCATTCTCCAACGAGGCCGGCATCGGCACCGAGTCGATGGCCCACGGCGCCGCCAAAACCGACGAACCCATTCGCGAGGGCCTGGTCGCCATGCTGGGCCCTGTCATTGATACGCTCATTGTCTGCAGCTGCACGGCACTGGCGATTCTCGTCACCGGCGTGTGGCAGGCCGATGGCGATATCGGCGGTGTTACCCTGACGGCGCGGGCCTTTGAATCCGCCTTCCCCGGATTCGGTGCCTATGCGCTGACCTTCGTGGTCATCATGCTGTCGGTGAGTACCGTGCTCAGTTTCTGGTACTACGGCAGCAAGTGCCTGGGCTTTCTGATCGGCGCACAGCACCAGCACTACTATGTCTGGATATACAGCGTGCTGGTGGTCGTTGGCTCCGTCGTCACGCTGGAAACCGTTGTCGGCCTGATGGATGGCATGTATGCGACCATGGCCATCCCGACGATGACGTCGGCACTCCTGCTCGCGCCCCACGTCAACCGTGCCGCGCGCGTGTATTTTGCGCGCCACCGGGCCGGGCTGGAGCCGCGGAGCGACAAAGGCGTACCATAGACCTGACGCAGCAACCGCCGGGAGCCAGGTGACAACATGAACGCCATTCCCGCAGTCCACCGCAATTGCGAGACGCTGGTCGACGAGATCATCGCGCAAATCGGCACGCCCATCGTCGCCGGACTGCCACTGGGACTTGGCAAAGCCAACCACGTGGTCAATGCCCTGTTCCGGCGGGCGCAGGCAGACCCAGGCCTCTCCCTGACCCTGTTCACCGCACTGACGCTGGAGGCGCCAGTCGCCCGGAGCGACCTTGAGCATCGCTTCCTGGCGCCGCTGTCAGAGCGCCTGTTCGACGCCTACCCACCCTTGGCCTATGCGAGTGCGCAGCGCAAGCAGGAACTCCCCGATAACATCCGCGTGGTCGAGTTTTTCCTGCGGCCGGGAGCGTGGCTTGGCGTTCCTGGCGCACAGCAGTCCTATGCCTCCATCAACTACACCCATGCACTCGATGCCATGCTCAGAGAGGGCATGAACCTGCTGCTGCAGCTGATCGCCGTCCCCACAGAAACCTCTGCCGACACCTATAGCCTCAGCTGCAACCCGGACATCAGTGCTGACCTTCTGGATCTGCGACGCGCGGGCAAATGCGATTTTCTGAGCGTCGGACAGATCAACCGCCAGCTGCCGTTTCTCGGTGGTGCGGCACTGCGCGACCGAAGCGATTTTGACCTTGTGCTGGACAGCCCCGACTGCGAATTCCCGCTCTACACGCCACCGCACAAGCCCGCCGCCGCCACTGACCATGCCATCGCGCTGCACGCAGCCGCCCTGGTGGCGGACGCGGGCACGCTGCAGATAGGCATTGGCTCCATCGGCGATGCCATCGCCCATGCGCTGATCCTGCGGCAGCGCGACAACGACATATTCCAGCGCTGCCTGGAGCGGCTCCACGGGCCGCGCGCGGCACCCGCGGGCGAAGTGCGGGGGCGATTCGACGTGGGTCTTTATGGCCTGACGGAAATGCTGGTGGAAGGCTTTCTTGCACTGATGCTCGCCGGCGTCATTCGAAGAGACGTGGACGGCGCCTGTGTCCACGCGGGATTTTTCCTCGGCAGCCCGGTGTTCTATGACATGCTTGAGCGGCTTGGCCCCGATCAGCGCGCTCGAATCGCCATGATGCCTGTCTCATTTGTCAATGACCTGCATGAGAGAGGACCCCATACCTGTCTGCTGGGTCCACCGCAGAACGCCAGCGCGACCGAATCGGGAAAACGCGCGGCACGACGCAACGCGCGCTTCATCAACAGTGCGATGATGGTGACAATGACCGGGGCCATTGTTTCCGATGGTCTGGAAGACGCCCAGGTCGTCAGCGGCGTGGGCGGACAGTACAACTTTGTTGCACAGGCGTTTGCGCTGCCGGAGGCGCGCTCGATCATCACCCTGCCGGCAACCCGCACCCATAAGGGAAAGCTGCAGTCGAACATTTGCTGGCAGTATGCACACACCACAATACCGCGCCATTTGCGCGACATCGTGGTAACGGAGTATGGCGTTGCCGATCTCCGGGACAAGTCCGATGCCGACGTGATTCTCGCCATGCTGAACATCGCCGATTCGCGCTTTCAGCCCGACCTGCTGGCATCTGCCAAGGCCGCCGGCAAAGTCCCCGGTAATCAGGAAATTGCCGAGTATTATCGGCACAATACCCCCGCGCGCATCACCGCCGCGCTGGCTCCGGCGGCAGGTTATCTGCCCGCTTTCCCGCTGGGCAGCGGCCTGACACCCGAAGAAGAGCACCTGGCGCAGGGCCTGTCCCGGCTCTCGGAGCAGGCTGGCAGCCGCCTCGGACTGGCGCGACTGGCGTTGCGCGGCTGGCGCCGCAAGCCGGACAAGAGAACCGATGCCAGTCTGGCGCGTATGAACCTTAGCAGGCCACGCGATCTCGGGGAGCATGTTTCCCGGGCCTTGTTGCTGGCCGTACTGGAACAGGAGACACCATCATCCGAGTAATCATCCGCTACTTTTTCCGCACACTGCGACTGCTGCTCACGCCCTTCGTTCTGCTGCAGGAAAAGCTGACCACACCGGCTCCCATGGCGCGTGACGAGGACGCGCAGTCCGCTGTTGACGACGCCGCCTCAGGGCTGGCCCTGTATCAGTTCCGCAGCTGCCCGTTCTGTATTCGCGTTCGCAAGGAGCTTGCACGCCTCGGCGTTACCGTGGAACTGCGCGACGCCCAGAATGACTCTGAGCACCGGGCGGCGCTGGCAGCCGGCGGCGGCCGCGTCAAGGTACCCTGCCTGCGAATTGCCCATGACGACGGCACTGACGAGTGGCTGTACGAGTCGGCCGACATCAACGCGTGGCTGCGCAAACGGTTTGAGCCGGATCACGCCGGCGGCTAGCTGGTGGACCCTCAGGCAACTGCGCCCAGAACCGCCTGCAGGCGCTCCTCAACGGCACTGCGGTCGTTCTCTTCCAGCAGGCCGTCACAGACGCCGTGGGCTATCATCCTCGCCTGCCGCCCGACAGCCCGCCGGTTTTTTTCTGTCGATGCCGCTGCAGCGATCACCTGCAAGACCTCGAGCAGACGAATGGAAACAGGCGCACTCGACTGGGCGCACTGTCGAATGGGGTTGCAGGCCGCATCCAGCATTGCCGGAAAACGAAAGGCCGGGATCAGCACACGTCTCACACCCGACTCATCGCAGCGATCCGGTGAAGCGAGTTCGATCGCGGCGAGCCGGGCCAGCGCCGACCCCAGGCGATCCACACAATTGATCGCCGTAAAGGGATCATTGATACCCGGAGACAGTGCCCGCACGGCGACCTCGACGAGCTGATCGAGCGGAAATTCCATATCCTGCGCCGAGGTGCGCTGGTTCCCGAACGCGAAGGCCTCACGAACCTCCCGCTCCAGCGCGCTGTCTACGGCGTCAGAAGGCCAGACCCGCACGATGGGGGTGTCGCGTATGGCGTAGTGCCCGGCCCGACAGACCACTTCCAGCACAGTGTCGGTTCGTACGGCCAGCGCCAGCAGGGTATCGCTGTCAATGATCTGAAGGTAGCCATCTGTGTGACACAGGATCTGCCCCGGCTCTCCGTCACTGCCTGCCTGTCCCGCCGCACAGGCCTCCCTGCCGCCATGACCACGCGAGTCGGACGACGATCGCTCATCCACCGCCAGACTGTCGATACAGTCCATGAGTTCGGATGCCACGCGCGCAACGATCTCGTTACCCTGTATGGACACCGCCACATGGTGGATGAAATAAATGAACACACCGAGACTCAGCAAGGCAAACATGACGCTGACGCTGACCGCGATATGCGGAACAAATGCGGCATCGCCAACGTGGCGGATAGAGCGTAGCACCAGCAGGCTATACAGAAATGTGGCTATAAAAGTGCCCAGAACCGCCTGATTCACGCGGTCGCGCATGAAATTACGCAGCAGGCGAGGCCCGAACTGTGACGATGCCAGAGACAGCGCGACAAGCGTCATCGAGAAGACGACACCCGCGATCGCGATCATGGAGCCGGCAATAATACCCAGTACGTCACTGGCGCCGTCGGCATCGCCGCCGTACATCCAGCCTCGAGCCCACGGCTGAGTCGCCAGCCAAGCGTTGCCCCAGGCTTCATCCAGCATGACCAGCGCAATGGCCAGCAGGCCTGAGCCCAGCGCCATGAGGGAGGGCAGGAACCAGAAACTGCTTTGCAGGCGCTCCCAGAGCTTGAGCAATGTTGCGTTCATCGCGAAACCCTTTCCGCCGGCGACAGACTCGATCATCCGCCGTTTGGGAAGCGCTGTACATGCCCGGCTGAGACGTGTCCCGGCAAATCCATTACCATGTTGTCTCTGGAGGACACGCCATGCTGAACGCCCTCACCCGCCAACTGTTCTCAGCCCGCCCGCAGGAAACGCTGTACCACTACACCACGCTGACCGGGCTGCAGGGAATCGTGGGTGGCGCGGAACTTCGCGCCAGCGATATCCGCTACATGAATGACTCCACGGAATTACGCCATACCCTGGAATTACTCAACCAGCAGGTGACCCGGCGTATTCTTTCGGGCGTCGACAATCCGGAGTTGCTGAATGCCCTGCTCGACTGGCTCTCGCACCGCATCGTCAGCGGTCCAATGCTGTTCGGCGCGTCTTTCAGGGCGAATGGCAATCTGCTCAGCCAGTGGCGCGGCTACAGCGTGCATGGCAAGGGCGTCAGCATGGGCATGTCGCCAGAGCAGATTCTGTCCCGCGCCGCGGCGCAGTCGTTTGAAGTCACGCGCTGCATCTACAGCAGATCTGAGCAGGAGCGACTGATTAACAGTATCGTGGATGCCGTGGAGTCACTGGCGGGCGAGCATGACATGCAGGAGATCGCCAGCGGCGAACCCTGGCAGGGTCTGTTTCAGAGCATCGAGGGCGATCTGCTGCGCATCGCCGCCGTGCTCAAGCATCCAACGTTCGAAGAAGAGCAGGAGTGGCGGATCATATCGCCGGTCATGCACACACTCACAGACCGGGTGGAATTCCGCGAGGGCATCTCCATGCTGATACCCTATTTCAACTTCGACCTGCGCGACGAGGCGGGAAGGCTGATGCTCGAGCATGTCTATCTGGGACCCACCAGCAACACCGACCTGTCGATGAACTCACTGGCGCTCTACCTCGAACAGTGCGGTGCAAGTCCACGACGCGGGATTACCTATTGTGACATTCCCTACAGGAAGCGTTGATTCCGACATGAAGAGCCGTGTTTTTCTTCCGTTATTTTGCGCACTCGCCCTGTCCGCAGGTATGT
Source organism: Chromatocurvus halotolerans (assembly GCF_004340525.1). GTDB lineage: Bacteria > Pseudomonadota > Gammaproteobacteria > Pseudomonadales > Halieaceae > Chromatocurvus > Chromatocurvus halotolerans. The sequence continues at coordinate 53,743 of NZ_SLWX01000013.1, forward strand.
GCAGCACCCTCTCCGCCGCTGCCGAGCGTGAAGTCAGCGTGGTCACACCCGAGTCGGTGGCTCTGAAGGATGTTCTGGCACTTTCCGGTACCGTTACCGCGCGGCGGCAGGCCATGCTCTCCCCGCGGATGGACGGGCTGGTCAGCGAGCTTCAGGTCGATGCCGGTGATCGTGTCGAACAGGCGGCAATCCTGATGCGCCTCGATACCGCATTGATCGAGCGGGAACTTGACCTGGCGAAGGCGTCTACCGCGGAGGCTCGCGCCGCCGCCGCGGAGGCAGAGCGGCTGGTCGAGGAAGCGACGCGGCTGCGTGGAGACAACTTCATCCCCGCGACCGAACTCGCCAGTCGCGAGGCTGCACGTGCGGCAGCGACGGAAGCCCTCGGCGCTGCCATCGCCCGGGAACAGCTTGTTCGGGAACAGCTGAAACGCCATGCGCTACCCGCGCCGTTCGCCGGCGTTATCGCGGAGCGCATGACAGAGAACGGGGAATGGGTGAATCGCGGTGACCCGGTGTTTCGCCTGGTTGCCACCCACCCCGTCTGGATCGACGTCAATGTCCCGCAGGAGCACTTCGGCCGGCTGTCTATCGGGACACCGGTGCGTATTCTTCCCGACACAACACCCGGCGAGGCTCTGGAGGGGCGCATCGTTGCGCTGGTGCCGGTGAGTGATCTACAGGCGCGTTCTTTCCTGGCGCGCATCGCCGCTGATGACCCCGATGTCAGCCTGTTTCCGGGAACATCCGCCACCGCGGAAATACAGTCAGACTCGGCAGGCCGCGGCCTGGCGCTGCCACGGCAGGCCGTGGTCGCGCATCCCGACGGTGGACGCAGCATCTTCGTGATTGATGACGAGGGCCGCGCCAGTCGCAGGGCGATCAGGATCGTCGAGGAATCAGCAGATCGGGTGATTGTGGAGGATAAGCTGCCGTCAAACGCCCGGGTTGTCGTGCGCGGCAGCCAGCGGCTGCGCAGCGGCGACCCGGTGAAAGTGGTCAACGACCCAGTGTCCCGTTAACCGTCATGCTTGAAGCACCGATCAATAACGGCAAACTCCTCACCGTTCTCGTGCTCATTGTCTGCGTGCTCGGCATCGCGGCAGCCAGACTGATTCCGGTGCAGATGATCCCCGACCTGGATGTTCGCACCATCAGCGTGGTAACGCAGTGGGCCGGCGCTACGCCGCAGGACATCGAGAAGGAAATCCTCGTCGAGCAGGAGCGCTACCTGCGCAATATTCCCAATCTGGCGCGCATGGAATCCACGGCGGAGACGGGACGTGCCAGCATTGAAATGGAGTTTCCCTTCGGTGTGAATGTGAACGAGACACTCATCGAAGTCTCCAATGCCCTTAGCCAGGTGCCCGCCTACCCCATCAACGTCGATCAGCCCAGCATCCAGAGCAGCTCTTTCTCCCAGAACGCCTTCATGTATTTCGGCGTGACGCCGCTGCCGGGCAATCCCCTGGACCTCGATATCGACATGATCAACGATTTCGTGGATGACAACGTGCGGGTTCGGATGGAGCGCGTCAGCGGCGTTTCCCAGGTCGAGCTCTACGGTGGCGCCGAGCGTCAGCTGCAGATACATGTCGACGCCGCGAAACTGGCGCAGAGAGGTATCGGACTGACCGACGTTCGCGATGCCGTCCGCCAGCGCAACAGGGACACGTCGGCGGGCGATCTGGACGACGGGCAGCAGCGCTATCTGGTGCGCACGGTAGGGCGTTTCGACAGCGAGCAGCAAATACGGGACCTGATTCTTGCGCGGCGCAACGGCACCGACGTCAGGCTTTCCGATGTCGCCACCGTCAGGCTCGATCACTTCGAGGTGCGTCAGGTCTCGGTGACCAACGATGAACGCAGCATCACACTCGCGGTAAAGCGTGAACCCGGCTCCAACGTGATAGACATCAAGTACGGCATTCTCGAGGTCGTCGAGGAGTTGCGTCGTGACGTGCTTGAGCCAAACGGATTGACCATGGTGCTGGTTGGCGACGATGCGCGCTACGTGGAAGCCTCCATCGGCAACGTGATCAAGAACCTGATTCTCGGTTCCGTGCTCGCCGCACTGATTCTTTTCCTGTTCCTGCGCACCTACCGCGGCACGCTGATCGGGCTTATGGGCATGCCAGTCTGTATTATCGCGGCGTTCCTCGGGCTGCTGCTGTTCGAGCGCACCATCAACGTGATTTCCCTTGCCGGTATCGCCTTCGCCATAGGCATGACGGTGGACAACACCATTGTGGTGCTGGAGAGCATCGAGCAGGCGCGCCAGCGTGGCCTGCGGGCGGCCGAGGCGGCTGTCGCGGGAGTGCGCGACGTATGGACAGCGGTGGTGGCCTCCAGCGCGACAACGATTCTCGTCTTTGCGCCTGTTCTGCTGGTGCAGGAGGAAGCGGGACAGATCTACTCCGACATCGCCATCGCCATTTCGGTAGCCATCTTTGCCTCGATGCTGTTCGCGCTTGGCGTGGTGCCGGCGGCCTGCGCCCATATCGGCATCGGTGGCGCTGCCAGGCAAACCGCCAACGACCGGGCGCAGGCGCGCATACTGGCATCGGTTGTCTGGCTGATCACGACACCGACACGGCGCGCAGTCACACTGCTCGCCGGGCTGCTGTGCACGGTCGGCGCTGCCTGGTGGTTCATGCCCGCCGCCGAGTATCTCCCGGAAGGCGAGGAACCAAAGGCGTTCACCAGCATGACACCTCCGCCGGGCTACAGCCTGTCTGCCATGCTGGAAATACACGAAGAAATCCGCGACCGGCTGGCACAGGCACGGGCAGCCGACCCTGCCGCGTTTGATCGTGGCGAACAGTCAATCCCCGCTCTCAAATACTTCACGCTGCGGACAAGTGCCAGTGGTCTTCGGGTCATGAGCGAACCGAAACGCGGCGACGACATCGAGGCCATGATGAACTCGCTCACTACACTCTTCGAGAACTACGAGGGGATGCGCGCGTTTTCCGGAAGAGGCTCAATCATCTCCAGCAGCCAGGGCGGCACCCGTGCCGTCAATCTCGACATCGCCGGTCCCGACATGGAATCGCTGTATCGCGCCGCGGCCAGCGCCTACGGTCGCGCGGAATCCCTGTTTGACAATCCGCAGATCGATTCGCGCCCCGCATCGCTGTCGCTGGATCAGCCACTGCTGCAGGTGCGCCCCCGCTGGTCCCGACTCTCCGAGTCTGGCTTTACGGCCGACGCCTTCGGTTACTCGGTGGCATCGCTGAGCGATGGCGCATTCGTTGATGAATACTTCGTGGATGATGATAAGGTCGACATATTTCTCTACAGCGCCGCGGGCCAGAACCAGACACCGGATCAGCTTGGCACTCTGCCGTTGGTGACACCCATGGGGAGCGTTGTGCCGCTTGCCTCTCTCGCCGACATTGTCACAACCATCGACAGCGACAACCTGCGGCGTATCGATGGCAGGCGCACTGTCACTTTGTCCGTCATCCCGCCCCGGAATGTCGCTCTTGAAACTGCCGTCCGGCGCATTCGCCAGGAGCTGCTGCCGTCAATGCGGGCTGCGGGCGAGATTGCAACGGATGTCGACATCTCGATCTCGGGCGCTGCAGACCAGCTCGATGCCACGCGGGAGTCCCTGTCGGAGAACCTGCTGGTGGCAGTTGTCCTGATTTATCTGCTGATGGTCGCGATTTTCTCGCACTGGGGCTTTCCCCTGGTGATTCTGACTACGGTACCGCTGGGTATCGCCGGCGGCCTTGTCGGCCTGGTGCTGGTGAACAGTCTCGGCGCAGCACTCCAGAGCATCGGCCTTCCCGGCATCGTCCAGCCTTTCGACATGATCACCATGCTCGGCTTCATCATCCTGCTCGGCACGGTGGTCAACAATCCCATCCTGATCGTTGAACAGACGCGCCGAAACCTCGAGGGCCGCGCTCTCCCTCTGCAGGAGGCCGTCAGCCGCGCGGTGGCCACCCGGCTGCGGCCCATACTCATGTCCACGGCGACAACGGTTTTCGGCCTCGCACCCCTGGTCTTCCTGCCCGGCGCCGGCACCGAACTCTATCGCGGTGTGGGCATCGTCGTGCTCGCCGGCATTCTGGTTTCCATGGTAATCACGCTGACCTTCCTACCCAGCCTGCTGGTCAACCTGTTGCGCCTGCGTGGTGCGCGGGACGCGTGATGCGACGGCAGTATGCGTACACCGGGCGCGCCTGCAGCTCATGCGGCGTCCCACTCGCCGTTTCGCCACGCCTCCACCACCTCACCCCCGAGCCTGAACAGGTAAACCCAGTCGTTGGCAATCAGGCTGCGAACCTGGGGCTGCGCGGCAAGCACGGCCTCTATTCGCGCGCGCGGCGCGTCGATAAAGACCGACAGGCGCAGCGGCTCGTGCTGCCATTGCTCACCGTCGTGCAGTGACTGCAATGGCAGCCCGATACGCAGGTCTCCCGTGTTGCCCTCAAACACACCGATCCGCCCGCCAACGACGTTATGCAGCAGCTTGTTGCCGGCGCCGAAGTGCAGATTATCCACCGTCGACATGAAGTACTGCATGTTGATCCAGTGTGCCACCACCATCGGTGCCGTCATGATCTGGGTCAGCACCTCGCCTTCAGGGTCGCGACCGGGGGAATACTCGTGCAGAAATACCCGACCATCCAGACAGATATTTCTGCTGCGCCAGCGCGGTGCGACGATCATCGCCGCATTGTTCGCCAGTCCCCATTCCGGGCGCGTCTCAGCCCAGTTTCGTGTCCGCTTGCGCAGCGATCGCGCAAGGGCGCGGGGGGAGTTTTCGAGATGCTTCAGCCCCAGACGCGGCGCGCGCTCCGCGCGTGCCCTCAGCGTCGCCCGATTCAGTCGACGCCGCAGGCGGGCGAGGTCGTCACAGTGCGATGCGGGAACCTTCGCCGTATCAAAAAGCGTCACCTCATCCGTCGTGGTGTCGTGCAGCGCTGCGATGAATATGCAGCGCTCGGGAATCACGACGCCCCGAACCTCGAGGAGATCGCGAACAGCGAAGTCGTTCAACCACCTGACCAGAAGACGCGCATTGACTTCACCCGTCTGTCCTCCGCAGGCACCGCAGTCGAGGCCCGCGGCGTGGGCGTTATTGTCCGAAGAACTGCCGTGGCCAGCAATAAGAAACAGGCGCGCAAAACCGTGCGTCATGCCCATGCCACGGAGGGCGCCTTCGGCAAGGTCTGCCCGGGCATCCAGGCTGATCGACGGCTCGCTGATACAGGGCGCGAGCTCATGGGCTTCCTTGCTGGTGAGCCCCGCATGGGCGGGTGGTGCCTCTGGCGGCAGGGCCCCCAGAGCCCGACCGATAAGCCTGGCACCGTAGGTGAGTCCCAGGCTTTCCACCAGGCTGAATCCGGATAGTGCGGAGCGCTCAAATCCACGCCAGACGCGTTTTCCCCGCAGACGCACCTGCCGGCGCTGTGCCAGTGACTCCGGAGCATTGTCGGTGGCGTGCAGGGCCGGAGCAAGCAGACCGGGAAGCTGCGGCCGCGTTGCCTGCGTACCGACAGGCGTATAGTCGATGGGCAGGCCAAAAAAGCCGGCAAAACCCAGCGTTTTTACATCATCGTCCCCGCCCTCAAAGGCGCGGCGGAAAACCTCCGAGCGCACGTCAATGCAGAATGCGGCCTGCAGACTGACGCTCGCCGCCACCTGCGCGTGGCCGCGCGCGTCATCGGCATTCAGCGCGGTCACCAGGGAGGACTGGTAGGCGATTTCATGCGCTCTCTGCCACAGACGGGAAAGCAGCAGGCCGTTAGCCACCGGCGCCGCTGCCCGCTTTGCCCAGCGTTTCTGCCAGTGGTCGAAAACCGACGTCGCGTCGCGGTCACCATCGTCGAGGAGAATTTCCCAGGCCACGCGAACCGCCAGTAGCGATTCAATCACCGCATCGTCACTGCCGGCAAGGCCCGCCTGCCAGCGCTGATAGGCACACCACGACGCCCAGCCATTGATTCTGAGGATGGCGACGCCGAGAAACTCCTCGAGAGCCTCCGCATCCAGTGCAAACGTCTGTGCCGCCAGCGCCGGCAGGTCCATCGGCGCGTCGGGCAACTGCCCGGCTCGCTCACGCAGGCCGGACATACCCATCAGCCACTCGATGGACGGGTCCGCCTGCAGCGCACGGCGCCACTCCGTGTAGAAACAGTCGCCATAGGCATGGCGCCAATCGGCCTGGGTTCGATCGAAGAAAGAGGCCGCAAACTGGGAGATCTGCTGCGCGATGGTTTCCCGCCAGGCCGGTGACCGTGCAAGGTCGCGCCGCGTGTCCAGAATGTCTGATGGCAGCACCTGCGGCTCGGATACTGCGGCACCGGACTTGAGTGCGGACAGCGCCGAAAACTCCGTATAGGGGCTGCCGGTTTCCTCGATCGCCCGGCGCAGGTGCTCGCGCCGAATATTGCCCTGGAGCCAGGCATCGTAATAGTAGTCCGGGGGCATGTACATCGAGGATCCTGCGAGGCGCGAAAGATCCTCCGCAACCCGGTGGAACGGCCGGTCAGTGTGATGCCAGAGCGGGTTGACGGCGATCAGCCGGTCCAGCGGCCACGCCGGCGCCACCCGGCGGCAGACGCCCTCTACAGCCTGACGCACCGCGTCAGCACCCACGTTCGAGATCGGTGTCATTGCTGTCATTACACTACTCCCTGAGAGGTTACGGGTAAGGATCCGCTGGTGGTCGATGCCGGTCGCTTCAGCGAGATCGGCCAGAGTCGAAATGTCAGGCGGGTCACCTTCTCATCGAGGTAAAAGCCCGCGAACGCCAGACCATAAAGGCGGTCGGCGACCTTCCCCCGCGGGACGGTGCCGATCCAGAGCTGCGCGGCATAGAACGCGATGAACACCAGTGACGCCAGTATCACCAGGCCAGGCTGCGGCGCGTGAGGCGCAGGCAGCAGGCTCGAGAACAGGGTATGCCATGCCAGGAAAAGACCCACAACACCCACAAATCGCATGGCAGCGACTGCGATCACCGTCGGTGAGAGGGGCCGGACACCCACCAGAAGCGGCGCGCAGCCGAGCCCCAGAATAAGGCTCACGGCAATACTCACGGGCGCGGCAACGGAGAAGGTGGAATACATCAGCACAATACCCTGCACTGCCAGAACCGCGGCCACCGCGGCAAGGAACGGTTCAAGAGGGCCGCTGATGCCGTTCGGGCCTGGCAGCAGCTCGTCGGCCCGCGACCGGTGAACCACACCGCTCGCGGACAGAAAGGCATGTGCCTTATAGAACGAGTGGGCAATCAGGTGCAGCATCGCGAGGTCATAAAGACCCAGACCGCACTCCATGAGCATGAAGCCCATCTGCGCACAGGTTGACCAGGCAAGACGCACCTTGATGCTGATGCGGGTCAGCATGGCGAGTCCCGCCAGCAGGGCCGTCAGGCTGCCAACCAGCACTAGCAGCATCTGCGCGGAGGCAGATGCGGAAAACAGCGCCGCCAGCCGAATGACCACCACGCCGCCGAGATTGACAATGCCGGCATGCAGGAACGCCGAAACCGGCGTCGGCGCCTCCATGACCTGCATCAACCAGCCGTGCAGCGGTAGCTGCGCGGATTTCAGCAGTACGGCGACGGCAATCAGCACCGCCGCCAGATTCAGACCCGGAGTGAGTTCGGGCATCAGCCCCAGCGCCAGCGTCATCTCGCTGATCCTGAAAGTATCGAGGGTGTCGAATATCAGCAGGACCGCGATCAGCAGGCAGATCTCGGCGAGCCGGCTGGCGATGAACTTCTTGTGCGCCGCCACCTGCGCCGGAACGCGCTCGGGATAGAAGACCAGCAAGCGGTGCAGACCCAGACTGGTTGCCACCCAGGCCACCAGCAGCAGACCCAGATGATCCGTGACAACAACGGTCATGACCGCAGCGAGGGTGAACATCAACGCGGCAACATAGCGGGGCTGGCCCGGCTCGCCGCGGAGATAGTCGCGGGAAAAGCGCACGATGACCCAGGCGACAATGGCAATCAGCAAGGCGGGGAGAACGCTCGATGCCGGTGCCACGCCCCAGGCCATCGACAGCCCTCCCGCAGCGGCGGCGAGCATGCCGACCACCGCGCTGACGCCGGCCAGGTGCCAGGCGCGCGCTGGAAACGCGCAGGACAGGATACACCCCGCGAGATACACCAGGGGCAACTGCCACAAGGCAAAACTGATATTCATGGGAATCACGGCACACTCCTTCTGACGTTTGAGTGCGCAGAGCTTGCAACAATCACAGTTGCTATTAAAATAGATTTTAAAAGTTAATCATTCTTTATTATAAATATGTCAAGCCGACGACAACTGAACTTTCACCATCTCTACTACTTCTGGAGAGTGGCCAAGGAGCTGCACCTTACCCGCGCGGCGGAGCAGCTTCACGTCTCGCAGTCGGCGCTGTCGCTGCAGATCAGAAAACTCGAGGACAGCCTGGGTCAGGCACTGTTCCTGCGCGAGGGGCGCAGTCTGCAGCTGACCGATTTCGGCAACCTGGTCATGGGATACGCGGAGAACATCTTCGATCTCGGTGATGAATTGCTGGCGGCGGTGGAGGGTGCTGACACCCGGAACATTCAGCGTCTGCGTATCGGCTCCGTGTCCACGCTGTCACGGAATTTTCAGGAAAACTTCCTGAAACCCGTGCTACGTCTCGAGCAGATCAGCATTGTCCACGAGTCGGCGGGCTTCGAGGACCTGATTCAGCGCCTGCGCGTACACAAGCTCGATCTGGTACTGTCCAACCGGTCGTTGACATCGATGGAGACAGGCGCCCTGCGCTGCAGGCGGATTGCCAGGCAGCGCGTCTGCCTGGTCGGCCCGCCACGAAAAAAACGCCAGGCCTTCCGCTGGCCCGAAGACCTCCAGGACCAGCGCCTCCTCCTGCCCGGTCCGAGCAGCGACATACGCAACCAGTTCAACCTGATGTGCGAAGAACTGAATCTTGCCATCCGGCCTCATGCCGAGGTTGACGATATGGCCATGCTGCGCCTCATGGCGCGGGATTCCGGTGGCCTCGCTGTGGTGCCGGACGTCGTGGTTCAGGACGAACTCGACGCCGGTCTTCTGGAGATATACGCCGTACTGCCCGACGTATTTGAAACCTTCTATGCCATCACCGCACAGCGCATGCTGCAGCCAGCGCTACTGCAGACCCTGCTCAATGCCAGGCGATGAATGCCGACCCGTCAGTCGCCCCGGATCATCGCCCGCGATAGCTGCCGGTGTCGCTCGAGCACTGGCCCGATATCCAGCGTCTGCAGCACCCCGTTCTCCACCACGACACGGCCGTGGATAATGGACAGATCAACGCTGGACGGCTGGCAGAAGACAACCGCTGCGACGGGGTCATGCCCGGCACCCGCATAGCTGATGCGATTGAGATCGATGGCGACAAGGTCCGCAGACATACCCGCGGCAATGGCTCCGATGTCGTCCCGCCCGAGAGTTGCGGCACCTCCGCGGGTTGCCACTCGCAGGGCTTCGCGCGCTGACAGCGCCGCCGGGTCACCGGCAAAACCGCCGCGACCGCCAGGGACGGCAGCGGATGAGTAGCGCACCGGCGCCACTCGCTGCAGGAGCATGGCCTGGCGCGCCTCTGCCAGCAGGTGCCCACTGTCATTGGATGCCGACCCGTCCACCCCAAGGCCGACACGGACACCCGCGCGAAGCATGTCAGCCAGCGGCGCAATGCCGCTCGCCAGGCGCATATTGCTGGTTGGGCAGTGTGCGACACCGGTGCGTGTGGCGGCACACTGCCTGACCTCGTCCGCATTCAGGTGCACGCAGTGAGCGTGCCAGACATCGTCCCCAGTCCAGCCCAGTGACGCCGTGTACGCGAGGGGACGCAGTCCATACCGCTCCAGGCAGTAGACTTCCTCATCGAGCGTTTCGGCAAGATGCGTGTGCAGGCCCACATGCCGACTCTCCCTGGCCAGCTCGGCGCTATTACGCATCAACGATTCGGTGACAGCAAACGGCGAACTCGGCGCCAGCACGATACGCTGCATGGCGTGCAGCGAGGGGTCGTGGCAGGTCTCGATCAGCCGCTGCATATCGGCAAGCACGGCATCCTCGTTCTCGGTCAGCGCATCGGGCGGCATGCCGCCGGCAGACTCGCCCAGGGTCATGGCGCCACGCGCCGCATGAAAACGCATGCCGATATCGCTCGCAGCGCGGATCTGCGTATCGAGGGTGCAGTCGTTGGGAAACATATAGTGATGATCGCTGCTCGTCGTGCAACCCGACAGCATAAGCTCTGCCAGCCCGGTGAGCGTGCTGATACGGATGCCCTCGTCGGTCAGCCGCCCCCAGATCGGGTACAGCGTTTTCAGCCACGGGAGCAGGTCGGCATTCTGGGCGACACCCCGGGTGAGTGATTGAGAGAGATGATGGTGCGTGTTGATCAATCCGGGAAGGACAAGATGATCCCTCAGGTCAATGACGCGATCCGCGGTATCCGGCAGTTCACTGGCGGGGCCAACCGCACGTATGACGTGATCGTCAATGTAGACGGCGCCATCCGTGATCTCGGTGCCGGCGTCGTCGAATGTAGCGACACAGGTCGCGTTGGTCAGCAGCAGAGAGGCCATGATCGCCGTCCGGCAGCGTCGGCCCCGTCACCGACGGGACCGACGCCCACTCACGGCCCCGGTGCGGCGCTCATGTAGTCCAGCGTCAATGCGGTGAGCGCCCTTACGCCCACGGGCAGCGCACGCTCATCCGCGTAGAAGCGTGGCGAATGATTCGGGTGCACCAGCGCGGGATCGTCCGATGCAATGCCGAGAAACAGGAAGAGCCCCGGGACCGCCTCGGCGAAATAGGAAAAATCTTCCGCGCCGGTCACCCGGGGGGATTCGAAGTACTTGTCACCGGCCACCCGCTGCAGCGTGGGCAGCATTTGCGCTGTCAGCGCCGGATCGTTTGCGGTTACCGGATAACCCAGGCTGATATCAACCTCCGCTGTCGCGCCGCTGCTGCTGGCAATCGTCTCAGCCGTTCGCGTTACGCGCTCGTGAATCTGTGTGCGGGTTTCCGCATCGAAGGTCCTGAGCGTTCCCACCATCTCGACCTCGGCCGGGATGATGTTGTGGCGCACGCCGCCATGAATCGCCCCCACCGTGACGATGGATGGTGTCTTGGTAGCGTCGAGCTGCCGCGATGCAATGGTCTGCAGACCCATGACGATCTGACTCGCGGAGACGATCGGGTCAACGCCTCCCCAGGGCATGGCCCCATGCGTCTGCTTGCCCTGCACCCGGATTGAGAAACTGTCGGAGGATGCCATCATGCCGCCGGGGCGTGTCGAGATCGAACCGACCGGGGCCGGCCAGACATGCAGGCCGAACACAGCATCGGGTGTGAGGGATTCGAACACCCCCTCCTTCAGCATGAGTTCGGCGCCCCCTTCTTCACCCTCGGGCGCCCCTTCCTCCGCCGGCTGGAACAGGAACATGACAGTGCCCGGCAGGCTGTCTCCCATGCCTGCCAGCACTTCGGCGACCCCCATGAGTATGGCGACGTGATTGTCATGGCCACAGGCATGCATGACGCCCACTTCCTCGCCGTTGTAGGTTGTACGCACCGTCGACGCGAAAGGCAGGTCGACCTCCTCCGTTACCGGAAGCGCGTCCATGTCTGCGCGCAACGCGACAACAGGGCCATCACCACCCCGGAGAATACCGACAACACCGGTGTGAGCCACGCCGGTGGTCACCTCCATTCCCAGCGACTTCAGATGATCAGCCACGAGCCCGGCTGTCCTGAACTCACGGTTTCCGAGTTCGGGGTTGGCATGAATGTCGCGGCGCCAGGCGACCACCTTGTCCGCTACACCCTCTACGCCACGCTGCACCGACGCCGGCAGCGCCTCATCATCGGCAACTGCCAGAGAACTGGCGACCAGCGCCAGTGCCAGGATTCCCCGTTTCATCATGTCTGCTCTCTCCGCCTCGGTCATGGTTACGGTTGCAGGCGTCGTATGCCGCAGGCAACGTCGCTAGCCAGACCCTAACCTACCACCGGGTGAGGATTTTGCACAGGGGCTTTCCAGGCTCAGATCACCCTGTTGAGCTGCGAAGCGAGGCGGCGCTCCAGCTGATCCTCAAGCTTGCGTGCCATATCGTCGGCAAGCTGCAGCTCGCCGTTGGCGCGATCTGCATCCCTGCGATCCTGCTCACCCCTGTCGGGCACGAATGGCTCGCGGCTGGCCGTGATATCCGCGCTCACTGAGGTACTCGAGGTCGCGACAACTGCCGTGGTCTCCTTGCTCAGCGGCCGGTCCGTGGCCGACGCGGCAATACTGTTGATACCGAGCATACCGGCGACGAGCGTACCAATGCCGAATCGAATGATTAACGTTCTGACGTTCATGTGTTCCTGTTCTCCGTTAATGGTTGGAGCGAGCGGGGACTCCCGCCACTCAAAGTGTTACCTTATGTGCCATATGGTAACACTTATACCCAGAAGATTGCGGAACCAGATCACGCGAACACAGGGAATGCGTGTGAAAAATACACAAATTCGACATGCCAAAAAGCAAGATAAACTCTATATTTTTGTTTTTATTGGTTTTTTTAATTTACTGAATGGACGGCGTTCACCGAGGGATAAGGCGCCCCGGCACCGAAAAAGTGTTACCTGGGCTTGTTCAGAGACGCCACCCGGGCAGGGCAACCGCTACCACCGCGCCCGTCAAGCCCTCGACACGACGAATCGATCGCAAAAGGCACTGGCCACCTCGAAGAGATCCTCTGTGAGGTAGCGCTTCGCCTCGAGCTCAATGTCGGAGCTCAGGGGTCCATAGAAGGCTTCCGCAATGGCACCGGCCATACAGGCCTGGGTATCACTGTCACCGCCGAGCGACACGGCATTGCGCACCGCATCCTCGTAATCACTGGCATCGAGAAAGGCAATAATGGCCTCGGGTACCGAACCCTGGCAGGAGACATCAAAGCGGTACATGGGTCTGATGGCGTCCAGACTCCGGTTGAGGCGGTAGCCGAAACGTCTGGATATTTCCTCTCGAAGCGCGGCTTTGGAGGCGCCCTGTCTTGCCAGGTAAACCGCAAGGGCGACCGCCTGTGCACCCTTGATGCCCTCCGGGTGGTTGTGCGTGATCCCCGCGCAGGCCGCCGCCTCCTGCAGCACGCGTTCCGGCGTGTCAAAGACATAACCGACGGCACTGACCCGCATGGCAGACCCATTACCCCAGCTGTTGTAAGGCTTGCCGCCATCGGTCTGCAGCCAATGGATAAACGAGGCGCCGTAGCCTGCGTCCGGATAGCGGTGGGCGTATTCCCACACCCAGCGCCGATAATCACCGTCTTCCAGCAGCGCATGTGCGACCGCCAGCGTCAGTACGCTGTCGTCGGTAAATCGCCCCTGCGGGTGGAACAGCGGAAAGTCCTTACGCTTCATGGGCGTACGCTCGTAGACGGAGCCGATGATATCGCCGGCGATCGCACCGAACATGGGGTCCTCCTGCAGGGTTTTCGACCAGCGACCGTGCTGGAAGGCAGTCAAGGTGTCAACCGGCTGCCGCGGCGGGTGCGGATTGACTGGCAGGGCCGGGTGGCGCCCGTGCTGCAGCCCGGCCCTGACGGGCCCTTCAGCGCACGTACTTGATCACGGCGATGAAGTGACACACCGAACCGACGAGAACAAAAAAGTGCCAGATTCCGTGAGCATGGTTGAGTTTCTGCAGCTTGTCGGCGACATAGAAGATCACGCCCGCGGTATAGGCAAGGCCACCGGCAACCAGCCACCAGAAGCCCGGCTCGGGTAGGGCGGCTCGCAGGCTGCCAAAGTCCAGTGAACAGGCCCAGCCCATGCCGAGATACGCGATCACCTGCGCAATCTTCACGGCCCGCCCGTGCAGGAAAACTTCGGACAGCGCACCCAGGACTGCCATTCCCCAGACAAGAGCCAGAATCTGCAGACCACTCCCCTCGCCAATGCTGACCCACATGAACGGCGTATAGGTGCCGGCAATCAGCAGATAGATGGAGATATGGTCCAGCACTTTGAAGAAACGCTTGAGCCGGGGCGGGCGAAAACTGTGGTAGAGCGTCGAGCTGGTATAAAGCAGCACCAGTGTGCCACCGTACACACTGAACGCGACAATGATGGATGCTTCGCCAAGCTGCAGCGCCACCGCCAGCAGCGCGCCGAAGCCCACCAGCGCCAGAACTGCGCCCACCAGATGGCTGATGCTGTTAAGACGCTCGCCGTAATACACGGTCAGGCCGCTCCCGCGCTCCACACGGGAGCTCTCAAGACACTGTGCCGCTCCAGACGGCCTCCCGCCTATGGTGTGCCACAATGGTTCTTCATTCAACGCCTACTCCGGGGAAAGCGGCATCGACCAGGCCGATGGTCAGCGCGGGAAAATCTCATGAGCATGTTGAGCGCGGTCGTCGTATATTAGCCCGGTAAAGGCACACTCAAGTGTCGCACGGGAATCAGCCAGGAGGCTCACCATGTCCAAAGTCGATATCGGCATCAGCAAGAAAGACCGGACCGACGTCGCCGAGAAGCTCAAGTGTCTGCTCGCCGACTCCTACACCCTCTATCTCCAGACGCACAATTTCCACTGGAATGTCACCGGACCGCAGTTCCGGGAGCTTCACCTGATGTTTGAGGAGCACTACACCGAACTGGCGGTAGCCGTGGACGACATCGCCGAGCGCATACGCACGCTGGGCGTTATCGCACCGGGCACCTACAAGGCCTTTGCAAGCCTGAGCTCGATTGAAGAGGTGGAGGACGTGCCGGGTGCTGGCGAGATGACCGCCATTCTCACCCGCGGCCACGAGCAGGTAGTCAAGACCTGCCGCGATGCGCTGAAGGTTGCGCAGAAAGCCAACGACGAATCGTCAGCGGCGCTGATTTCAGACCGCATGCGCGTGCACGAGAAAACCGCCTGGATGCTGCGCGCGATGCAGTAGCTGTCCGCAGTCAGGCTGGTTCCCCGCGCGCACTGGCCGCGCCTCTGCCGCTTGCACGCGGGGCCACATCAGCGTATACCGCTGTCATGATCCGGGATTACACCATCAGTCCGCGCCGCCAGCTCCACTGGATGCTGGCCGTGTGCTGCACCCTGGTGATTCTGGTGACTACGACCCCCTGCGCCATGGCGCTGGTCGATCTCCCGGACGCTGCCAGCAATCATGACTGCCCCCACTGCCCGCCGGAGCCCTGTCACGAGAGCGCTGGGCCGGATGACTGCGACAGCCTGAACCCTGCTGACAAACCCCGAAACGATGGCGGTGCAGACAGCCCGGCCATGCTGCCGCCGGTCGGTTTTGCCGTGCACGAGCGCCCACCCCGACTGCAGACAGGCGCGATCGGGCCCCCTCCAGCGAGGGATGGTCCCCGCAGACACCTGATACTGGTCACTTTCAACGAATAGATAGTCCTCCGACACGCGAGGTGGCGCATCGGCGTCGCCTGTCCCGCCCAACGGAGGAGAAACAGCCCGTGAACAACCCCAGCCATGCCCGGCCACCCATCCGGTGCCAGACCCGGAAACGGATCGCCCCATTTCTGCTCACAGTCTTCCTGCTGCCGACAGCGGCGTCCGCCGACCTGCCCGGCGGACTGCTGACCCTGGACGCGGCGGTGCGGCTCGCCCGCGCGGCACAGGAGCCTGCCCTGGCAAGCCATTCCGCCCGCGCCGACGCGCTCGCCCACGCCGCCGTGGCTGACGCACAACTGCCCGATCCCCGCTTCACCTCGGGCCTCGCCAACGTTCCGGTGGACTCCCCTGCGCTGGATGGCGCCGACATGACCCAGATTACCCTCGGTCTGAGCCAGGAGTTCCCCGCCGGGGATACGCTGGCGCTCCGCGGCCAGCAGCGCGATGCGCAGTCCCGGGAACAGCGCGCACTGCGCCAGGCGAGGGAGAGGGATATCATTCTGTCTACCCGCGAGGCCTGGCTGAATGTGTTTTACCACGGCCGCGTCCGGGCCGTTCTGGAAGACAGCATACGCGCCGTGGTCGAGTTGCTGGATTCACTGTCAGCGCGCTTTGCCACAGGGAGTCTGCACGCCCAGGACATGCTGCGTACCGAGCTGGAACTGGACCTTCTGCGGGACCAGCTGACCGCTCATCAGCAACGGGCGGAGAACTTCCGCGCCAGGCTAGGGCGGCGGATCGGCGCCGATGCCTACGCGGCGATGCCGGAGTCCCTGCCGGAATTCACTGACCTGCCAGAGGCCGGCGTCCTGCAGGAGCGGTTGACGAATCATCCGCTGGTGCAGGCGCTGGATGCGCGCATCGACGCCTCACGCTCAGGTGTCGCGCTTGCCGAAGCCAGCTACCGGCCGGCCTTCTCGCTGCAGGCCGGCTACGGTATCCGCACGGAGCTCAGCGACTTTGCCAGCATTGGCGTTGGCGTTTCCATGCCGCTCTTCACGGATAAACGACAGGACCGGCGCCGCCTCGCGGCGCTGCGCAACGAGAGCGCAGAGCAGCTCGACCGACACGCCCTGCTGCTGGACCTGAACGAGCAACTGCAGCGGGAGGCATCGGACTGGGAGCACCTGTCGCGGCGTATGGCCCTTTATCAGCGCGTCGTCGAGGAGCGGGCGCGCCAGACCGCAGAGGCATCCGTTTCCACCTATGCCAGTGGGCAGACAGACTTTGCCGAGCTCATCCGGGCGCAGCTCGCGCAGCTGGACGTGCAGCTGACCCGACTGGAGCTGGCACGGGACCGCGGGATCGCCTGGTCCAGACTCATCTACCTCGCAGGAGAACAGCCATGAGCACGAGAAAGGCCATGAGCACGAGAAAGGCCCTCGTGGCAACAAGCCTCATCGCGCTGCTGTGTGGCATCGCTCTCGGTGCGTGGCTGAGCCCCATGACGATGGATCACGACGCCAGCACCGACGATAGCCAGGCGTCCGGGAATGGCGGCGAGGATGACGTTCTGTACTGGGTGGCCCCCATGGACCCCGGCTACCGGCGGGACAAGCCCGGCAAATCGCCCATGGGCATGGATCTTGTGCCGGTCTACGCCGACAGCAAGAATAGCAGCGACTTCCTGCGCATCAGACCCGAGGTGCT
Organism: Chromatocurvus halotolerans; assembly: GCF_004340525.1. Classification (GTDB taxonomy): domain Bacteria; phylum Pseudomonadota; class Gammaproteobacteria; order Pseudomonadales; family Halieaceae; genus Chromatocurvus; species Chromatocurvus halotolerans. The sequence continues at coordinate 70,801 of NZ_SLWX01000013.1, forward strand.
GAATGCCATCGGCGCCAGATCCGCGCCCGTAAAGCGCCAGAGCCTGACGCCGGCATTCACGGCTCCCGCCATCGTGCGTCCAAATGCCGACCGCATCGCCCATATTCACGTGCGCACTGAAGGCTGGGTGGAGAAACTCCACGCCAATGCGGAGGGCAACCGCGTACAGGCGGGCGACCTGCTGTTCGACATCTACTCACCCGCCCTGGTCAGCGCCCAGGAGGAGTATCTCCAGTCTGTGGCCTCTGACCGGGCACCACTGGCCCGCGCCGGCGAAGAGCGACTGCGCGCCCTGGGCATGCTGCCTGCCCAGATTGAGGCACTGCGCGAGGCGGGACGCGTGCAGCCGCTCTACCAGCAGCGCGCGCCGCAGGACGGCGTCATCCTGGAGCTGAATATTCGCCAGGGCATGTATGTACAGCCGGGCACAACCATCATGAGCCTGGCGGACGACAGCAGCGTATGGCTCGAGGCGTCACTGTTTCCCTCCCAGCTGGATCAGGTCAGCGTCGGCGACCGACTCCCGTTCCGCACGCCCGGCAGCAGCGGGGCATCCCCGCGCACGGCCGTCGTGGATTACCTCTATCCGACCATCGATGAGGCAACCCGCACTGCCCGCGTGCGCGCCGCTGTTAACAATGCAGACCGGTCACTGCGACCCGGACAGTTCGTCAGCGCGGATTTCCGCGGACCCGAGCGCGCGGATGTGCTTGCGGTTCCCAACGCGGCGGTCATCCGCAGCCGCGGGTCCGAGCGCGTCATTCTCGACCTCGGTGAGGGTCGCTTCCGGCCCGCGGAAGTGTCGACGGGACTGGTCACTGCAACGCACACGGAAATCACCCGCGGACTCAACGAGGGCGAAAGCGTGGTGATCTCGGCGCAGTTCCTGATCGATTCCGAGGCCAGCCTCGAGCCTGCTCTTGGCCGCATGAGCCACGGCGAACACCAGGCGCAGGAGAGCCCTCACGACCACGGCGGTCACACGGCCCCGGAAGATAACGCAGCCGAGGACGTCCAGCCCGACCATAGTGCCCACGAAGGCCATGGTGCCCAAGAGGACCATAGTGCCCACGAGGACCACAGTTCGCATAAAGAGCCTGCGGCTCCCGCCGAGCCCGATCCCCGTGATGCCACGCCGCCAGCGTCCGATGCGCACACCGACCCTGCGCATCACGACCATGGAGCCCGCCAATGATTGCCACGATCATACGCTGGTCACTGGACAACCGGGTGCTGGTGCTGATGCTCGCGGTGCTGCTCACCATCTGGGGAACGCTCTCGGCCAGGCAAACGCCGCTGGACGCCATTCCTGACCTGTCCGACGTGCAGGTGATCGTCAAGACCCGCTATCCGGGACAGGCTCCACAGGTGGTGGAAGACCAGGTGACCTACCCGCTGGCAACAGCGATGCTATCGGTGCCCGGCGCGACCACGGTCCGCGGCTACTCCTTTTTCAATGACTCCTTTGTGTACGTGCTGTTTGAAGACGGCACCGACCTCTACTGGGCGCGGGCGAGAGTTCTCGGGTACCTGAATCAGGTGGCCGCAGAGCTGCCGGCGGCAGCCCGCCCCACCCTGGGGCCGGATGCCACGGGCGTTGGCTGGGTCTACCAGTACGCCCTGGTCGATCGCAGCGGCGAGCATGACCTCGGGGATCTGCGCGCCCTGCAGGACTGGTTTATCCGCTATGAACTGCAGACGGTGCCCGGGGTCGCCGAGGTGGCGGCGATCGGGGGCATGCAGCGCCAGTACCAGGTCGTTGTCGACCCGATCGCCCTGCACGCGCACGGCCTGACGCTGACCGATCTCCGTCAGGCCATTGAGCGCGGCAACCGCGAGACAGGTGCGCGGGTGCTGGAAATGGCGGAAGCCGAGTACATGCTGCGTGCAACCGGGTACATCACCTCCATCGATGACCTGCGGCAGGTGCCTCTGAAAACCGCCGAGGGGGGCACCCCCGTCACCATCGGCGACCTGGCCACGGTGCGTCTGGGACCGGACCTCAGGCGCGGCATCGGCGAACTGAATGGCGAGGGCGAGGCCGTCGGCGGCATCGTCGTGATGCGGTACGGCGAGAATCCTCTGGCGACCATCCGCGGCGTCAAGGCGCGACTCGCCAGTATCGCCGACAGCCTGCCACCGGGCGTGGAAATCATCGAGACCTACAACAGGGCAGGCGTGATAGAGCGGGCGGTGGCCGCGCTCGGCAGCATTCTGATCGAGGAATTCGTCATCGTCGCGCTGGTATGCGCGCTGTTCCTGTTTCACCTGCGCTCGTCGCTGGTGGTGATCCTGAGTCTTCCGCTGGGCATCCTGATGGCCTTTATCCTCATGCGGCTGCAGGGCATCAACGCCAACATCATGTCACTCGGGGGTATCGCCATCGCCATCGGCGCGATGGTCGACGCCACAGTGGTCATGCTGGAGAACGTGCACAAGCACCTCGAGCGCGCGCCGGAATCCGCGAAAAACCCTGAGCAGCGCTGGCGGATCGTCGGCAATGCCGCGGTGGAGGTCGGCCCGGCCCTGTTCTTCTCGCTGCTGATCATTGCACTGAGCTTTACGCCGATTTTTGCCCTCGAGGCGCAGGAGGGGCGCATGTTCAGTCCGCTGGCCTACACCAAGACCTATGCCATGGCGGCGGCGGCACTGCTTGCCATCACGCTGGTACCCGTACTGATTGGGCTGCTCGCGCGGGGGCGCCTGCGGCCCGCCGCGCGCAACCCGGTGACGCGGTTTCTTGTCCGGCTGTACCGCCCGGTACTGGGCGCCGCGCTGCGCGCACCCGTTCTGACGCTGCTACTCGCGCTGCTGGTCACCGCCAGCGCAGGATTTCCCCTGTCGCAGCTGGGCAGCGAGTTCATGCCGGAACTCGACGAGGGTGACCTGCTGTACATGCCGAGCGCCTTTCCGGCGGCATCCGCGGGCAAGATGGCCGAGCTGCTGGGACAGACCAACCGGCTCATCATGCAGACGCCCGAGGTAGACACCGCGTACGCCAAGGCCGGTCGCGCCGACACCGCGACCGACCCCGCGCCGCTGACCATGATAGAGACCACCATCCGGCTCAAACCCCGGGACGAGTGGCGGCCGGGCGTGACACTTCAGGACATTCGCCGTGAACTGGACGCACGCGTGCAGATACCCAGCCTCACCAACACCTGGCTCATGCCCATCAAGAATCGACTGGACATGCTCGCCACCGGCATCAAGACGCCGGTGGGCATCAAGATCGCGGGCGACGATCTCGAGCAGATCAACCGCATAGCGCAGGATGTGGAGACTGCGCTGCAGGACCTCCCAGGAACCGCATCCGCCTATGCAGAGCGGGTGACCGGGGGTCGCTACATCACTATTGATGTCGACCGCGAGCAAGCCGCCCGCTACGGACTGAATATCGCCGATGTCCACGATGTGATTGCCTCAGGGATCGGCGGCATGCAGGTGGGCCAGGTGATCTCGGGGCGCGAGAGATACAGCATCAATATCCGCTACCCGCGGGACCTGCGCGACAATCTGGCGCAGCTGGCCCGACTCCCGGTCGTCACCCCGGGCGGGGCCTACCTGCCGCTGGAGGAGGTCGCGACCCTGTCTGTCGACAGCGGGCCAGGCGTTATCCGTACGGAAAACGCACGCCTGAATGGCTGGGTGTATGTGGACGTCAACGACGATGACATTGGCGGATACGTGGAGCGTGCGCGGCGCGTGGTGGCGGAGACAGTGGATCTTCCCGCCGGCCACACCCTGCACTGGTCGGGACAGTTCGAACAGCTGCAGCGCGCAACAGAGAGGCTCGCGCTGGTCGTCCCCGCGGTCGTTGCCATTATTGGCCTGCTGCTCTTCGTCATCTTCCAGCGTGTGGTACCGATGCTGATTGTTCTGGGCACCCTGCCCCTGGGTCTCGCAGGAGGCTACTGGCTGCTCTACTTACTCGGGTACAGCCAGTCTATCGCCACTGCCGTGGGCTTCGTGGCGCTGGCCGGGGTAGCGGTTGAAATTGCCATATTGATGGTGCTCTACCTGGAACAGTCGATGCGACGCATGGACGAGGATCCTGCAGCCGAGAGCATAACGCGCGAACAAGTTCGCGGCGCAGTCGTCGAGGGCGCGCTTGAGAGGGTAAGGCCCATCGCCATGACCGTCTCATCCACCGTTGCCGGGCTGACACCTATCATGCTGGGGACGGGAACGGGCGCCGAAGTCACCCGCCGTATTGCGGCTCCCATGATAGGCGGCATGCTCAGCGTCACCGCCCTCACGCTGCTGGTTGTGCCGGTAATCTACTTTCTGTGGCAGGCAAAGGGCTTGCGCAGTGACCGGGCCGGGTAAGTCGATATCAGGCGTGCTGATGTCTGGGCATGCCCTTTTCGATACGCTCGATCAGCTCGGGGTCATTGTAGACATCCTCAACGGCGCGCCAGACATCGTCACGTCCGTCATAGCACTGGATGTCGCCCTTGCCGATATCATAGACCCAGCCATGCAGCTGCGCCTTGCCGGTGGCGACCGCCGCTGCCACGGACGGGTGTGTCATCAGGTGCCGCAGCTGCAGCACGACGTTCTCCTGGGTCAACTCAGCAAGATGCTCGGGCTTCAGGCCATCATGCCGGGCTTGCACGGCTGCGACCGCTGCCTGGGTGTGGGCCAGCCAGTCGCTCACATGAGGCAATGACTTGAGGCTTTCGGGGTTCATCGCACCCTTGACGGCACCGCAGTCGGTGTGACCACAGACGACGATATGCTTCACACCGAGTGCCGCCACGGCAAACTCGATGGATGCCGTCGTGCCTCCGGCGTTGCGCTCGTGCGGCGGCACAATGTTCCCGGCGTTACGGCAGATGAACAGTTCGCCCGGGACCGTCTGTGTGATCAGGTTCGGATCTATGCGTGAATCGGCGCAGGTGATAAAGAGAATTCGCGGATCCTGTCCCACTGCCAGCTCCAAGAACAGCGCTTTCTTTTCAGGAAAGACCTCTTGCTTGAATTTGCACACGCCTTCGAGAAGTTTCTTCATTGTCACTCCATTGCTGTGATGTTGATCGAAACCCCCCTCCCAACGTGAGTATAACCTCCGTCAGTCGACACACCAATGTCCACTCCTGGCCCACTTCGAACTTGCCGCGTGGCGCACCAACCCCGCAATTCGTGACCGGGTCGTCAAACCCCCCATGGTCAACTGTTCCCTGAGGTAACACTGGGATACTCTCGCCGTCACTGTTACCTAGCGCAGACGACGACACCTTAAACATGCCAGAGCCGTGCGACCATCATCACACGCCGCCCCGGTGGCCTTTCTGTCTGACAGGCGCTGTCCGCTGCTGCGCCATGCTCTGCGCGCTCCTGTGGACCGCGCCATCGCTCGCCCTGCGCGGCGACCTGCTGCCAACCCAGCACCTGACAGACCGCTTTGCCCGGGCCAGCGGCCTGCCCTCTGAAGCCGTTTGGCTGGCGCGCCAGGGCCCCAGCGGCTACCTGTGGCTGGGCACCACGAATGGATTGGTGCGATTCGACGGCATCAGCTTCAAGACCTTCAACACGCAGACGGAGAGGGCCTTTCGCTCCAACGACATCCGCGTGCTCACCTGGGCAGACAACGGTACGCTCTGGCTCGGCACCTACGGCGGTGGCGCCCTGTTCCGGACACCGCAGGGATGGCAGGCACTCGGCGTCAACGAGGGACTTGCCAGCGACACGGTCTACGACATTCACATAGACGAGGATGACAGCGTGTGGTTCGCCACCGGCGGAGGCGTCAGCCGCTACCGCGATGGGCACATCGACAGCTGGACGGTGGACGATGGACTGGCGGACCAGAGAGTCTTCAAGATCGCGCCCGGCGAGGACGGCAGCCTCTGGTTCAGCACACTGACCAATGGACTCAGCCGATTTGACGGTAGCGCCTTTACCAGTTTCTCCGGCGAACCGTGGCTGGAGGCGCCGCAGGTACACCTGCTGTCCCGGGATCCGGCACTGGGGCTGCTTGCGGGCACCATCACCGGTGCCATCTACCGTCTCGACAGTGGCCAGCCGGTGCCTCTGCAGCCATCGCCGCTCCAGCAGGCACTGCCCTTCGAGGAGGCGCTGAGAGATCGAGATGGCAACCTGTGGCTCGGCACCTACGGCAAGGGACTGTGGCGACTGTCAAAGGATGGCGAATGGCTTGAATTCCCGCTGGATGAGGGCAGCTCGGGCTATGTCTTTGATCTGTTCGAGGACGGGGAGGGCAATATCTGGGCATCAACCATGGCCGGCCTCTACCGTCTGCGCGATAGCGGCTTCCTGCCTTTTGGACGCCCGGAGGGCATGGCAGACTCTACCTTTGTGGTCACCGGCACACCGACGGGCATTGTTTACGCAGGTACCGAGACCGGCGGACTGTACCGGATTGACAACGATGAAATCACGGCGATAGACGAATCCGACGGCCTGGCGTCGCAAAGCGTGTCGTCTCTTCTTGTCGCCGACGATGAGACGCTTTGGGTGGGCACCTTCGGCGGCGGTATTTCACGCTTTGCCAAAGACGGCGTCAGTCAACTGGGGATGCAGCAGGGGCTGAACAGCGATCACATCATCGCCCTCGAACAGGATAGCGACGGCAATATCTGGATCGCCACCGCCCGGGGACTGTACCGACTGCAAGATGAGGAGCTCGAGCGCATTCCTCTCGGCGAGGAGACCACCGACAACATGGTCCGGCATATCATGCAGGACAGCCGGGGCCGGCTGTGGTTTTCGACCAACAACGGGTTACTGCGACGGGAGGGAGACAGCTCCCGCTGGTACCGGGAGGCCGATGGACTGGCCAGCAATCTGATCAGCGGCACCTACGAGGACGCCGACGGCGTGATCTGGATCGCCAGCCGCGAGGGCGGACTTGCGCAGCTCGACAATGGCCGGATTTTTCAGTTCACGCTGGAGCAGGGCGTGCCCCAGCTTTCCGCGCTGGCCATTCTCGAGGACAGCGCCCAGCGGCTTTGGCTGAGTGGATCGGGCGGACTCGCGCGCATTGCAAGAAGCGCACTCAATGCCGTTGCCAGCGGTGAAGCGAAGCGGTTTTCGGCACAGCTGTTCGACGAGGCCGACGGTCTGCGATCCGCACAGTTCATGGGCGGCTTCCAGCCGGCCGCATTCAAGGCGGGCAACGGCCACCTGTGGTTCCCCACCAATCGAGGGCTGGTGTCCATCGACCCGACAACGCCCTCGCGGCAGCCGCCACCCTTGCGCCCCATCATCGAGGCCATCCGCATCGACGGCGCAGCCGTGCCGCTGACCGACACCGTGGAATTGCCGGCCGATACGCGAACGCTGGAAATTGATTACACCGCGCCCTATCTCGGCAATGCCGCTGCCATTGTCTTCCGTTATCAGCTTGAGGGCGCCGATTCCTCCTGGCAGGCGGCAGGTACACGCCGCACCGCGTACTTCACCTCCGTACCCCCAGGAGAGAGCGTGTTTAGCGTTGAAGCATCACGGGAAGGAGGCCGCGAAGGATTCACTGCGTCGGAAGCGGCGCGCCTGTCTCTGAACCGCAACCTTTTGTGGTACCAGACCGGATGGGCCTTGGTGCTTTTCTGTATCGCCATCGTCGGACTTCTCTTCGGCATTTACCGGTTTACGGCACACAAGACCCGGCAGCGCGAGCGCCAGCTGGAGACCCTGGTCAACCAGCGCACGGAAGAACTGCAGGCCGCACTGTCAACGGTTGAACAGCTGTCCCGTACCGACGGACTTACCGGCGTTGCCAACCGACGGTATTTCGAAGAGCGGCTTGAGGGCGCCTGGACGCAGGCACTGCGTTCGGGCGAAAGCCTGGGCATCATCATGCTGGATATCGATCGGTTCAAGCAGTACAACGATGCCGCCGGGCATCAGGCTGGCGACGACTGCCTGAAAAAAATCGCCGCCGCCCTGCAGCATGGCACCCTGCGGGACGGGGACATGGTGGCCCGTTATGGCGGGGAGGAGTTCATTATTCTGCTTCACGGCGCCGGCCATGAGGCCGCGACGCAAATCGCCCTGCGCATCATGGAGCGCGTACGCGCGCTCAAGTTGCGCCATCCGGATAGCGACATATCACCCTATGTCTCGGTAAGCCTGGGCTGCGCCACTGCCACAACTGACGCGCTGTCAGGCGCGGCTGAACTGATGGAGCGCGCCGACCAGGCTCTGTACCGGGCCAAGAATGCCGGCCGTGACCAGATCAGGATTTACGAGGGGCGAACTCCCGCATGACGTGATCGACCCTCTCGGCAGGATCGCGGAATCGGCGGTCGTCGAGGGATTCGATATGCCGCAGCCTCGGAACCAGCCCCAGGCCATTGGCAATCTGTATGGTCAATCCTGGACGCGCGTTCAATTCGAGCAGCTGTGGGCCGCGGGTACGGTCGAGCACAATGTCAGTGCCAATGTAGCCCAGGCCGGTCATTTCGTAACATCTTGCCGACAGGAGCAACAGGTCGCGCCAGTTGTCGATGCGAATCGAGTTGAGCGGCTTTCCGGTATCGGGGTGCAGAAGCACCTCGCGATTGAATTGCACGGCCTTGAGGCAGCGGCCTGCATCCATTGCCAGCCCCACACCAATGGCGCCCTGATGCAGATTGGCCTTGCCGTCAGAAGCGTGCGTCGCCAGCCTCAGCATCGCCATCACCGGAAACCCCTTGAAAACGATCACACGGATGTCCGGCACACCTTCATGGGAGTATCCGGCGAAAACCGGGTCAAACTCGATCAGGTCTTCAATGATGGCGACGTCCGGGGTACCCCCGAGGGAGTAGAGTCCCGCCAGGGTGTCCGACAAATGCCTGCGGATAGCGTCAATACCAATTCGCGCGCCGGAGCTCTTGATGTACGCATCCCCATCACGCCCTGTAATCACCCAGATACCCTTGCCGCCGGACCCCTTCGACGGCTTGATGGCGAACCCGGACAGTGAATCCAGTTTTGCACCCACGCTGCGGATTTCGTGCTGCTGCGTTACCGTCATACGGAGTGCCGGCGTCGCTATACCGTGATCCTGCGTCAGCAGCTTGGTCTTGAGCTTGTCGTCTACGAGGGGAAACAGACGCCGTTCGTTGTAGCGTCCGATGAAGTCGACGTTGCGGCTGTTCATGCCAAGCATGCCGAAACGGCGCAACTGCGGCACGCTGACCCAGCGTTTCAATCGATATCTTCCTGTATTGCCCGAAAACGTCGCAGTTCGGAAAGCTTGAAACCCGTGTATTGCCCCATGGCAAGAATGGCGGCCAGCAGCACCAGGTTCAGCTCAGGAAAATTGTAGGTCAGGTGCGACACCAGGGGCACGCGCATCAGCAGGTAGGCGATGATCGCGACAATCAGGCTGCCGCCGCCCTGTACCAGGACTTCCTTCGCCCCTTCCTCCTCCCACAGGATCGACATGCGCTCGATAGTCCACGCAATAATGATCATGGGAAAGAACGTGATGGTCATGCCAGTGCTGTAGCCCAACTGGTAACCGATGATGCTCAGCGCTGAAATAATGAAAATAACGAGAATAATAAGCGTGGCAATCCTCGACACCAGCAACAGGCTCAGGCGACTCAGATAGCTGCGCATCACCAGGCCGATAAGAACAACAGAGACAAAGCTCAACAGGCCAGGCACCAGCGATGTCTGCAGAAAGGCCAGCGCGATGAGCACAGGCATGAAGGTCCCCGCCGTCTGCACCCCGACCAGCACACGCATGAAAACAACGACCGTGGCACCGATGGGAAGAAGCAGCAGCATCTTGAACATGCTCTGCTCCTCAATGGGCAGGCTCTGCACGCCAACGCGGTAGAATATGCTGTCAGTGCGACTGCTTCGGGCCAGCGTTGTCGCCGGTACCGACTGGCGGATCATGGAAAAGCTCACGCGTGACTGGCGACCGCCAACGACGTCCAGCAGCGAGCGCCCCTGACGGTGCCACAGCAAGGTATTCCTGGGGACTCCCACTTCGCCGGTAGCGGCATCGACGAGCAACCACTCGCCCTCTTCGTAGATCTCCACCATACGCTGCAGCGGCTGTCGACGCCTGGCATCTTCCAGCTGCAGCGCAAAGACGCGGCGCGCAGGCACACCCGCATCATTGAGAAGTCTGGCAAGCAGATCCGCAGAGGATTCCGCCTGCGCCAGCAGCAGAGCGGCGTTCTGATCACCGTCCACCAAAGCCATCAGCTTCACCAGCTCTCGTGCGAGACTGCGCGGCGTGCTGGAAGTCTGCCTGGCGCGGTCCAGCAACTCTGCCGCCACACTGCGCTGAAGCTCGCTCCAGTACACCTGCTCCGCTACCGGCTCCCGGTCGATCTCTATGGTTTCGGGCCGCTCCCGGGGCGTGAACTGGGCGATGTAATAGAGAGACTGCGTCCCTTCCGCATCTCGCCGCGTCCATTCAATTCGACGGTCGCCATCATCATTGACAATCGCAAAGCCATAGCCTGGCGATGCAGATCGCTCATCGCCGATATCGAAATGCTGAAGGTTTTCCGGGATGGACAGACTCGCAGTAACCGGCTCTCCGCTGGCCACAAAATCGACGCGCGCCTCGACCAGCCACACGGAGCGCTCCACGCCGGGGGTCCAGGGCGCCCCGGTTTCCAGGTGGCGCAGCACCGCAATCACAAGACCCACGACAGCGATCGCAATCACCGCCAGCGTGAAAGGGAGTTTACGATTCATCGACAGTTTCTTTCCCGTCGCCCTCAGGCAGCCGGGGCGGGGCGATATTGCTTTGCCCCACATCCACGATCATCAGGTCACGCAGCACGTTGCGTCCCACAAGCACCTGAAAATCCAGATGACTGCGGTTACTCAGCGTGAATTCCGCCGCCTGGCGGATATTGCCCATGACAATGCCCAGTTCAATTACCGCGCGCCGCTCGGGCGTATCCGTACTGGACTGCAGGATACGCACATAGCGGGAAACCTCTTGCTCCATGGCGACGGCCTCGCCGTCGTCCGGATGCACGATATCGAAACGCACCCAGGGCTTGCCGTTACGCTCAAACTCTTCGATATTCCTGGCATCCAGTGACGCCGTCTCCGCGCCTGTGTCGATGCGTGCCGGAAGCGTCATTTGCAGCGGCTCTATCCAGACCTGCTCCCGCCGTCCCACAAGCAGCTTGCTCGGTAACTCGGCAATCTGTGGTTCGCAGGCCTGCGCCGGCGTCTCCACCGCTGCAGAGCGGTCCTGTTCGTTGAATCGGGATTCAACCCGGCGAACAGCATCCTGCACGTCAGCAAGCGTTGCATTCTGGGCTGCCAGCTGCACGCCGAATTCATCCCGAGAGGCAATCAAGGCCGTGAGTCGCGCCTCGCAGACTGCATGGCTGTCACGAAGATTTACCAGCGCCTCAGGCTCTGCAGATTCAGCATCGGATTCAGAGCCGGTCAACGTTCCGGGCAGCGCCTGGCAAGCAGAAAAACACACGGCAAGCAGCGCCTGTGGCACGCACCGCCATCTGCGCCAATGGCCATCGCGGCAAATCAATCCCGAGAAGTGTCTCCTGCCTGACCTGTTTCAATCTGACATCCTGCCCGATAGCCTCTCGAAAATCATCGCCACCGGGTAATCTTACCGGTAATGCACAGCAGAACGGGGCACAAGCGGGAGTTTTCACAGACCGATCCGGGCAAGTCCACGCAGATGCCGTTACGGAATTTTGACGGAGCGGCAAAAACACGCACGCCCCGGGCCAGAGCGGCGACAATTTGCCGACCTTCACTGCCGCGCTTTCCGGAATCGGCGATAACCCTGCCTGCCATCGTCAGCTTTCCCCGCCTTCTCCGTCAGAAATATGTGGCATGGTTTTTGCTATATTTTCTTAGAACATCGATTTGCGGACGGAATGCCGAATGAACAACGTACCGACACTGAAAATTGACACACATCGTCTGATCCGCCCGAAACGCGACGCCACCCCTGACGAGAAAGCCCGCAATGCCCAGCACATCAGCAGCGCTGAACGTCTGCTGAACCTGCACGAGAGGCTTCTGGGCAGCTCCGAGGAAAAGACACTGACCGAGCGCTTCCGTCTGTGGGCACGGGAACATGACCTGGCCGAAGAGATCGTGTATTCCCACGGCGGGACGGCAGGCAGAACGCCGGGGGAGTCAGGACGGCACCGGGGTCAGAAGCTGGACTTTGCACTGAAGCCCGGCAGTGCACACCTCGGCATGCTGGCCGTTATCTGCCGTGAGCGCCCGGATGACGATGGCATCGTATTCCTGTCGAGGGCGGTCAAGTGTTTCAGCCACTATCTTGAAATGGCGCTCAGTGTGCAGTCCTATCGGGAGCTGGCCATGCATGACGGGCTCACCGGACTGCTCAACCGCAAGTCACTCGACGCACGCCTGGCGGAGGAAATCAGCAGAGCAAGGCGGCACGGCGCGGCCTTGTCGATGATGCTCATTGATGTCGACCACTTCAAGAAGCTGAACGATGAACTGGGCCACCTCAGTGGTGACCACACATTGCGGCTGCTGGCAGACATTTTCACCGCTGTCACCCGGGAGTCGGATCTCGCGTTTCGTTTCGGCGGCGATGAGTTTGCGATCCTGCTACCCTTTACCGATCTGCAGTCGGCGCGCTGCACTGCTGAAAGGATTCGGGCCAGGCTCTCGTCCATGCCCGCCGAGGCGTTCTGCGTCACAGGGAACCTGCCCGTGCTGAGGCCGGGTATCAGCATCGGCATCGCGCAGTACCGGCAGGGCGATGCGGAAACGGACCTCTTGCGACGGGCCGATACGCATCTCTATCAGGCCAAGGCCCGGGGCAGAGGCAGGGTTTGCACACAGCTGTGACGGTGCCGCCTCAGCCCGCCCTGGAACGCGGATAGACCAGGCGGCACAAACGCCGCATTTGCAGAGACCCCGGGCCCCATTCACGGCAATCCGGGAGAGTCACGCCAGCGTAACTCTCCTGCGCACATACCCGGAGCTTTCATGCGACATCTTTACTGGTTCCAGAATGACCTGCGACTGCATGACAATCCCGCGTTACTGGAACACCTGCAGGCCAGCCAGCTGCTGCTGGTCTTTCTTTGGCCGCGCAACCGGCCGTGGTGCAACCAGCACGGCATAGGCGCACAGCGCGAGCGCTTTCTCACCGAGAGCCTGATCTCGCTACGGGAGGACCTGGCGCGGCTGGGGCAGGATCTTCTGGTGCTTCACGGCTCGCCCGAGCTGGTTATCCCGGATCTTGTCAGGCGCTTCGGTATTGAGCGTGTCGGCACGGCGCGCACCCCCGGCTGGTACGAAGCCGCGGCGGTACGCACCCTGCGTGACAAGCTGGACATCCCGGTACAGGTTCATCGCGGCAACACCCTGTTCGCCGAAACGGCGCTGCCGTTCCCGCTGACACAGATGCCAGGGCAATTCACGCCCTTCCGACGCGCGGTCGAGGACCTGCCATTCACAGCGCCGACACCCGCCCCCGGCAAACTACCCCCTCCCCCGGCGGCGGATTTCCACGCCATACCCGTAGCGGCGGCACGGCCGAGTGCCGCACTGCCGATCCGCGGTGGTGCGGCGGCGGGTGCCCGGCGTCTGCAGCAGTTTGTCCACGATGAGCAGGGCATCCTGTCCTACAAGGAAACGCGCAACGGCCTCGATCCGCTCGACGGCTCGAGCACGCTGTCACCCTGGCTGGCGACGGGTTGCCTGTCGCCACGACAGGTAGCGCAGGAGGTGGCGGATTTCGAGGCGGCGGTGACGTCCAATGCGTCGACCTACTGGCTGTACTTCGAACTCCTCTGGCGCGAGTTTTTCCACTGGCGGGCGTTAACGGATGATGCCCGCCACCTGTTTCGCGCCAGCGGTGCCGGCAAGCGACTGATGCGCTGCACCTTTGAGCCACGCAACTTTGCGCGCTGGTGCCAGGGCGACACCAACTTCCCGCTGGTCAATGCCTTCATGCATCAGCTGGTGGACACGGGCTGGATGAGCAATCGCGGCAGGCAGATCGTCGCCAGCTGCCTGGTCCACGAGTACGGCATCGACTGGCGCTACGGGGCCGCCTTCTTCGAACATCATCTGCTGGATTTCGACGTCGCCAGCAACTACGGCAACTGGCAATACCTTGCCGGTGTCGGCGCCGACCCGCGTGGTGGCCGCCGCTTCAATCAGGACAAGCAGCGGACCGACCATGACAGCGACGGACGTTTCGTGGCGAAGTGGGACGGCGACAGACCGCACCAGCCCACTTATGTTACCGACGCCGCCGACTGGCCGATCTGAGCACGCGATGCCGGACAGGGGCAAAAGCGTGCGGGGACGGGGACGACCGCCGAAGCCGGAGAAAACCTGCCCGGTGTGCGACCGGCCTTTCACCTGGCGCGCCCGCTGGCGGCGGAACTGGGATGACATTGTCTACTGCTCCCGACGCTGCGCCAGCCAGCGCCGCAGCCTCCCGCGCGACGGCATCGAACGGCACTGACGCGGTCTAGCCGATGTCCTGAAGCGTCTGTTCGGCCCAGGCAATAATCGCCTCGCGATCCTCCGCCTTGCGCTTGCGCCAGCCGCCGGTAATCAGCCCCATGCGGCTGTTGCGCGTCAGTTCCTCGGCGTGACGGTCAACGAAATGCCAGTACAGTGCGTTGTAGGGACAGGCGCCCTCGCCCGTGGTTTTCGCCGGATCATAACGACAGCTGGCGCAGTGGTTGCCCTGGCGCTGGATATACTTGCCGCTCGCCGCGTAGGGCTTGCTCGCCATGATGCCGCCGTCGCCGTAAAGCGCCATGCCCAGCGTATTGGGCAACTCCACCCATTCGAACGCGTCAACATACACCGCCAGATACCAGTCGCAGACGCCACGCACGTCGAGCCCTGCCAGCAGCGCAAAGTTGCCGATGACCATCAGGCGCTGGATATGATGCGCATAGCCGTGGTCAAGGGACTGCTGCAGCGCCCGCGAAAGACAGCGCATGTCGGTGTTGCCACTCCAGAACCAGTCGGGCAGCGGCCGCTCGGCCTCGAAGGTATTGAGGTCGCGATAGCCCGGCATATGCAGCCAGTAGATACCACGCACGTACTCGCGCCAGCCGAGCACCTGTCGGATGAAACCCTCGGCGTCAGAAAGCTTGCACTGACCTGCGCGCCAGCGGGCCTCGATCTCGCGACACACGTCGAGCGGCTCCAGCAGGCCGATATTGAGATACATCGAAATGAGACCGTGGTAAAGCCAGAGCGACTCCTCTGCCAGTGCGTCCTGGAAAGTGCCGAACTGACCCAACGCGTTGTCGCAGAACCAGCGAAACTCTGCCTGCGCGCCGCCTGCGGTAACAGCGAGACGAAAATCCGCAAGCTCGCCCGGATTATCGGGAAAGCACGCAGAGACTTCCGCAATGACTTCCCGGGTCACGGCGTCCGGTGTGTTCGACGGCCGGTCAGGGACCTCCGCCTGGTTACGCCAGCCGCTGCGGTTGTCGGCATCGTAGTTCCACTGACCGCCCTCGGGCTTGCCGTCGTTATCCATGAGCAGGTTGTAGCGCTTGCGCATCTCGCGATAAAAGTACTCCATGCGCAGCTGTTTACGGCCTTCGGCCCAGCGCTCGAAATCGCGGTGCGAGGCGAGAAAGCGGCTGTCATCGTGTACTGTCACGGGTCGACCAAGCGACTCCTGCCAGCCGCGCATGGCATCGCGCAATCGGTATTCGCCGGGTTCACAGCAGTGCACCCCCGCAAGCACCGGCACCGCCTCGAGCGTATTTGCCAGCGCAGTGAGTAAAGAGTCAACGCCCATGTCCAGTGTGACGTAGACCACCTCGAACCCGGCATCGCGCAGAGTATCGGCGAAATGCCGCATGGCGGCGAAGATCAGCACAATCTTGTGGCGGTTGTGCCGCACGTAGCTGGCTTCCTCGGCCACTTCAGCGAGCAAGACGGTATCAATGCCTGGCCGCGCGGCGACCAGCGCCGGATTTTTCAGCGACAGCTGGTCGCCGAGTACAAGAATCAACCGCGGGTCGGACACTGCCTGGCCCACTGATATGTTGTGACCTGTCAATCGCATTCTTCCAACTTTCATGTGCTATTTTTCATGTTTTCTGCCTTTTGCAGTAAGCCCTTGGAA
>NZ_SLWX01000014.1 GCF_004340525.1 Chromatocurvus halotolerans
ACCCCGAGCGAGAAGGTCTTTGTGGCCAGAGCGTCGATAGTCACCAGTTACGAGAAACCGGATGATTTACGCGGCAACTATCTTGACATCTACCGGATCGGGCCAGGTTCACCGCGCTGGTGATGTCATTGGCAAGGGCAGACGTGCGACTGCTCACCAGAAAGTTATTGAAGGAAGGGACGCCCACGGCCACGAGAATGCCGTCCACGGCCACTATGACCATCAGCTCGATCATGGTAAAACCGTGATTACGACGATAGGGGTGTGTATTCATGGTGTTTGGGTATTCGTTACCCAGGGTTCCACTCGGCAATAGTGACGCTTTACTTAAGCACTGCCACTGGCATCGGTCAACCAAGTCTTGCCGTATTCTTGAACCCGGGTTTGCCGCTGATTACCCAACTTCAGGCCGCCAGTGGCAGAGATGAGACCCCACACAGGTGTCATTGATAGCTGGATTTTCTCCAGCCGCCATCCGAAATCTTGCTGCTACGACCACGCAAAGTGCCGCCTGCAAAGACCATCACCAATCCAATCAGCCAAAGAGTGCCAGGTGCGGATACCTGAGTGATCGAGAACAAGGGATCGTGCGCCCAGATACCCACGTTAGACAATTCCTGCCCATTCACAACGTTAGGCTGCCAGGATCCGGTGAAATAATAGGCGGTGTCACCCAGGCTAATGTCCAGACCAGCGTCCAGCAAATCCCAGAAGTTGAAGTCAAAGATGGCCCACGGGGCCTCAGCACTATTGGAGCCTTTCAGCACAAAGGTAAGGTGATCAAAAACTGCGGGGCGACCGAGAGCCTGGGTGGCGCCGTCAATTGCACCGGGGTCGACCAGAAGCGACCATTCGCCATTATTATTGAAGGAAAGATCAATGAACTGATTCAGGTTATATTCGTTTACGTCCTTGTAGCTGCTGTCGTTGATCCACTCTCCGTTGGACGTGACCTCTGACTGCGCCAGCATTATCCAGCCGGGCGTGGTTGCGTCTACCCAAGCATCGTTATCATTGGTGAGGAACTGATTGGGGTCGATATAGTAATCCGTATTTCCGGTGCCCCCGATCTGACCATTGAGGAGACCGTCATACAGGTCGCCCACATTGGGTGAGGGGCTTTTGCCCCAGGCATTGTTTGGGTCTGTGATGAAACCCAGACAGCTGGTCGACGATATTGGGTAGCTGCTGAGCGCAGCACCACTACGGAAACCGATAGGGTTATTAATGTTGATAGACCCATTGTTTTCGTATATCCCAGTAATTTTCACCGAGTCGGTTTCACAAGGCTGCGCACTTGCGTATTCCAGACCAAGCCTGCCACTGATTCCAGACGAAGCCTGCCACCCATTCCACGCGAATGCTGCCACTGATTCCACGGCAAAGCTGCCACACTGGCAGCGTGCCTGAAGGCCCTACCAGGAGCGACCCGACGCGGGATAACTAACCGGTATTCTGGCCCCTTCCAACCGGAGGGGATCAGATGCCTGCAAAGAGGTTATCCATGCGTAAAATCAAGGAAGTCCTTCGCCTCAAGTGGGGCGCGGGCATGAGCAATCGCCAGATTGCGACCAGTTGCGGCATCGGCCGTCCCACCGTCGGGGAATACCTGCGCCGGGCCCAGGAGGCCGGCGTGAGCTGGCCCCTGCCAGTCGGCCTGGACGATACCCGGCTGGAGCGGCTGCTGTTCCCGCCCCCACCCGACCTGCCAGCTCAGGATCGAGGTATTCCCGACTGGCTGGTTATCCACCAGGAGCTCAAGCACAAACACGTGACCCTGTTCCTGCTCTGGCAGGAGTACCGGGAGGCGAACCCTGATGGCTACCAGTACAGCTGGTTCTGCGAGCACTATCGCGCCTGGCAAGGCAAGCTGGATGTGGTTATGCGCCAGGACCACCGTGCCGGTGAGAAGCTGTTTGTAGACTATGCTGGCCAGACCGTGCCGGTAATCGACCGCGTCACCGGCGAGGTCCGTGGCGCACAGATCTTCGTCGCGGTGCTCGGGGCGTCCAACTACACCTTTGCCGAGGCCACCTGGACACAGGGCCTGCCGGACTGGATCGGTTCCCACGTCCGCGCCTTCCGCTTCCTGGGCGGCGTGCCGGAACTGGTGGTACCGGACAACCTGCGCGCCGGCGTCAGCAAGGCCCACCGCTACGAGCCCGACACCAATCCCACCTACCAGGACATGGCCTCGCACTACGGCGTCGCCGTGCTCCCGGCGCGGGTCCGCAAGCCGCGCGACAAGGCCAAGGTGGAAGGCGGGGTGCTGGTGGTGGAGCGCTGGATCCTGGCGGCGCTGCGCCACCGCCAGTTCTTCTCCCTGCTGGAACTCAACGACGCCATCGGCAAGTTGTTGGTGAAGCTCAATGCCCGGCCCTTCCGCAAAGTCCCCGGTTGCCGCCAAGAGCACTTCGAGCAGTGGGACCGACCGGCACTGCAACCCCTGCCGGCGGAGCCCTACGTGTATGCCGAGTGGAAGAAGGCCCGGGTGCATATCGACTACCACGTGGCCGTCGACGGCCATTACTACTCGGTACCCCATGCCCTGATCAAGCGCGAGGTCGAGGTGCGCATGACCGTCAACACCCTCGAGTGCTTCTACCGGGGCGAGCGTGTTGCCAGCCATCAGCGGTCCAACCTGAAGGGGCGCCACACCACGGTGTCCGCCCACATGCCGGAGTCGCACCGCCAGGCGGGGGAGTGGTCTCCCGAGCGCTTGCTGAAGTGGGCCGCCCAAACCGGGCCGGCAACGGAGAAGCTCATCCGGACCGTGATGGCGTCCCGCAAGCACCCACAGCAGGCCTACCGGTCCTGTCTGGGTATCTTGCGCCTGGGCAAGGCCTATGGGGAGGCGCGCCTTGAAGCGGCGTGCCGGCGGGCATTGATGCTGGGTAGCTGCCGCTACAAGAGCATCGAATCGATCCTCAAGCACCGCCTGGACGAGCAGCCACTGGAGGAGCAACAGGAGCTGGCCCTGCCAGACACCCACGACAACATCCGCGGTCCCGCGTACTACCACTGACAGGAGAACACCATGTTGAAGCATCCCACCCTGGATGGACTCCAGACCCTCAAACTCACCGGCATGGCAGCGGCACTGACCGATCAGATGGCCACCCCGGAGATCGATGAACTGGCCTTCGAGGAGCGCCTCGGCCTGCTGGTGGATCGAGAGATCACCGAGCGGGAGAACCGGCGCCTGACCAGCCGTCTGCGTCGAGCCCGACTGCGGCACGCCGCCGCCCTGGAAGACATTGACTATCGCAATCCCCGCGGGCTGGACAAGGGGCTGATCCAGTCATTGGCGAGCTGCCAGTGGGCAAAGGAGCACCTCAACATCCTGATCACCGGCCCCACCGGGGTCGGCAAGACCTGGCTGGCCTGCGCCCTGGCACACAAGACCTGCCGCGAGGGCTATACGGTCCAGTACCTGCGCCTGACCCGGCTGCTGCGGGACCTGATGATCGCCAAGGGGGACGGCCGCTATCCCAAGCTGCTGGCCAACCTCGCCAAGGTGGACGTCCTGCTGCTGGATGACTGGGGGCTGATGAAGCTGAGCGCGGAGAATCGACGTGATCTGCTGGAGGTGCTGGAGGACCGTCACGGCAGACGCTCGACCATCGCGACCAGCCAGTTGCCCATCGATGAGTGGCATGCGGTGATCGGCGATCCGACGCTGGCTGACGCCATCCTGGACCGCCTGGTTCAACGCCTACAAGATCAATCTCAGGGGTGAATCAATGCGAAAACGCCAAGCCAAGTTGACGAGCGCCACCGCTTCCGAGTAACAATGCAAACCCCGCGTCGCTACGCTCCGGTGGGTGGCAGCTTTGCGCAGGTCCGGGTGGCAGGCTTCACGTGGAATGGGTGGCAGACTTCAGCGGTTTACGCAGACAGGACGAATTCCTGAAGGAAAGGCAGTCCGGCCTCAAGGGGCGCAGTTGGTTACACTCCCTGAGGCGACGACAATTATCATCGCTGCCATAGATTACTTTGTCGACGATCTGGTAGGGTTTTACGCTGCCCGCCCCGGCAGGCGCACTGAGGCGTTAGAGCCACTACATCAGGGGCTACGGCAGCACCTCGGCTCACTGCGCTATGGTGAAGAAAAATAAAGCGCAGTTCGGAGATGCCTCGGCTACCAAATCAGTACACTTCCGCATCGCGAGAGCCGACTCCAAGGCCAACAGATCTGGTGGCGAATCTACCGGAAACTGTGTCAGGATTTTTTACAATACTTTTCACTATCAGGTCAGCGGCTCTAGTTTCAAGCAGGTATTTTATTTTTTTTAGCTTAATAATCAACGTTTTAAGCTACTTCTGGGGTCAGGTGGCACGATTACTGCTTTATCTCAAGTGAAAAATCCGGCAACACACAGAAACTATCGCCGCGAATCGGCAAGTAACAATGCACTTGAGAGGAAAGCACTCATGAGAATATTCAATTCAACAGTCGGCAGGACGGTTGGAGCAGCAGCGATCGCAGCAGCCCTGCTCCTACCTACTCAAGCAAGCGCCAACCTGACCTTTGGGTCGGACATGAAAATTGACACCACCGGAATTGATTATGATAATGGTGATGGGAATACAGTAACTGATATATTTACGCAGTTCGGATTCAATCAGCTACTCGCCACCTCTGTTTACTACATTGCGGAAGCGGGTGAAGGAGCCCTGCCTGATCCTTTCACTCCTACAGCCGGTGATGATTTTCGCTTGTTGGGAGAGTTTTTCGATACCAACGATGCAGCTAAGCTAGATGCACTCGAAGCGCCCACTCCAACCGGCAGTCAGAATGAACTTACTAGCCTCTCACCACTCAGTAACTCCAGTAGTAACCTTGAAGATTTCAATAATGACTGGTTCGTCAGGGTTTTCACCGACATTGAGGGTGTACTAACGACTGGTGGTCCTCAATATACGGGCGGCACCATCAGACTTGAGGCTTTTGGGAACGACATAGCCACCCAGACTGTGCTGACATTCACCGTAATAGGATCGTCCATTCAAGCGGCAGATCTCAATCTTTTCATGAACGTAACGCAGGCTGCTTCCAACTTCCTGTTTATTGACGATGGTTCGGGCAATTTCGTTGACATCTCCACCGCAATCAACGATCCAAGTTTCCCTTCTGCCGTACTCGACACGAACGTTAACCCTGCCATTCCCTCGTTTGGTGATATTGAAGAAAGCGCCCTTACAGTTGGAACCTTCAACGATCGAGACGTAGCGTGGCGTCAGGCGACCCTGGATGGATCGGTCGGAATTGAAGTCCCGTCACCCGGTCCGCTCGCGTTGATCGGTGTGGGTCTGTTCGCTGCCGGCGTAAGCCGTTTCGGCAAGAAGCGAAAGGCGGCCTAGCACCGCGTCAGCCTCCAGCTTGGGTAAAAATCAAGTAGGCGTTAAAAAGAGGGCTTCGGCCCTCTTTTTTTGCGTTTTAGTTCGCCAGGAATGCAGCTATTGCGAGACTGATTAGTGCGACTCCTATTCCTCAAACTCTTTACGGCGCTGGCCGTGTTAAGCGTCCTCACGGCATACTTGCACTACCGTCACACCGGCCTCACCCCCTATCGCTACACAACCCTCGTTATCAACACCATCAACACCGATGCCTCTCCAATACGTCAACGGTTAGCCGACGTCGTCAGGCGCTTTACCCTCGGCAGCGGTCTGATCAAGGACCCATTAGATGCCGACCCACCCGACCTGCAGATGCCCCTGCCCACCTGGCGCGGCAAGGGTGCCAACGCATTGCGTGAAACCGTGCATCCGCGCTACCGCACAACAGGTGAACCCATTCCCCTGGCGGATACCAACCTGTGGATACTACACGAAGCCCAGGGACCGACCCGGGAGGTCCCTGTGGAATCCACAGACAGCCTGACGCGTGCTCTGGCCAGTGCCGCACCCGGGGACCGGATTATCCTGGCACCCGGTCACTATGCGATACGATCCCCGCTGACACTGGGAGGCACGGGCAGCGCTCAGCAGCCGCTGCAGCTTACCGCTGCACGCCTGGGCGAGGCGATTCTGACTTTCAAGGACGGCGGTTCGCTGCGGGTAAACGGATCGAATTGGACGGTATCAGACATCGTAATGCGTAGGGACTGCGGCGATGCACCCTGCCCCGCCCCGGTTGAGCTGAGCCAACGCGCCAACCACTTCACCGCACGCAATCTGTTCGTCACCGGGGCTTCAGCGCTGCTCGAGCCGGCAAAAGATGGCGGCCCCGCCACCACGTCACTTGCCGAGGGCATCACCCTACTCAATGGCGAGTTATCCGCGAAGAGTGTGAGCCCAAGAGAAGTCGCGATACGCAGGATCAGCCGCGCCCGCGCTGACCGCCAGCTCATCACATTGTGCCCCACGGCAACGACAGCCACGGATTGCGACACCACCAGCCTGCAGGACGCGGCTAAACAAGTCGCCCCGGGCGGCCTTATTCTGCTACGTCAGGGCAACTACCGACAGGCCGCGCACTTCCAGACCCCGGGCGTACACCTGCTGGCCGAGCCCGGCGCGCGCCTGGTGGACACGGCCACCGGCGGCAAGGGTGCGATTGTGGTAAGCGCCGACATCACGGTAGAGGGCCTGGAGTGCAGCGGCATTACAGTGAGCAGCGGCAACGGTGCCTGTCTGCGCCAAAACCGCGGGGACGTCACACTGATGGGCGTGCACTTTCATCACTCCCAGATGGGCGTGCTCACCGGCCACGAGGGCGGCAACATCAGCATCTACGACAGCTACCTCCACGACAGCGGCGCGGGCGGGCGAGGCAATCTTGGCCACAACGTGTATGTCAACAGCGGCCGGCTGGCCTTCATCCGCTCCTGGAGCCTGATGGCGCGCAACGCCGGGCATGAGCTCAAGTCACGGGCGGCACACACCCTGATCCAGGACAGCCTGATAGCCTCGGTCAATGCCCGCGACAGCCGATTGGTGGATGTGCCGGATGGCGGCGCGCTGGAGATTAGCGGCTCTGTGCTGGGTGAGGGACCGCGCAGCGAGAACTGGGACATGATCGGCTATGGGCTGGAGATTCGAGACAAGACACCGCCACATGCCGAGAATGTGGTGCGGCTCGTCGGGAATACGTTCTATTCCGACCGGCCCCAAGGCGTTAACTTGCTTAACGCAGCGAATGCAAGTGATGTGGTGGCGCGGGACAACGTCGCTGTCGGTTTGCGCAATGTGGGGGAGCTTGCCAGCGCTTACGTAGATCGGGACGCCGCGCAGGTGCCGCCATTCCCCGCATTACAGGCCCTCGCGTTTCAATAAACGCGCGCTCAAAGTCACACGACGTGCACGATCGTGGCTGCCTCTTTTTACTAATGGATTCGCCTGACATCAGCCCCGCGAAGCACTTTCCCGCGATACTTGACCGAGCGACCGAAAAATACGCGCCAGCCATAACCAAGGCGAAACCTGCAGAGCGCTTATCGCCAGCAGCATGAAATAATGCGCGAAAAGAAAGCGACCGTACAGCGCCTCGACTGGGACATAGTTATCGCGATCCGCACTCAGCAGAAACTGCATCGCCGTGAACACGGCATCGTACTTGAAAATAATGTTCTCCAGCCCGCCATCGAGCAGCTGGTAGCCGAGCGGCCCGGAAACAAGCGTGAGTGCGAGCACGACGGCAATCCTGCGCGTTGACGCGCCGCGCAGGTCTGCGAGGGACATGCCACACCCACAAAGCAGAACCAGATACAGCGATGGCAGCACGAACCGCCAGCTCGCGCCTCCACGCCTGAGCAGTTCGACGATATTGTCAGTGCCGGCGAGGCCCACCACGACGATGTAGGCCCAGGCGAGTGACAGCACCAGCGCCGGCAGGAAGGCGCGAGCGCGCAACCCAGTTCCTTTGCGCACCGGGCGCGCCACGGCCGCGGTGAACCAGAGAATGGCAGAGAACAGGCAGGCCAAACCAGAGAAGCGCCAGCTCAGCTCGAGCAGCGGCAGAAAGCCCCAGGTTGGCGAGCCCACGATGTCGTGAATACTCTCTCGCGGGAACACCAGCGCGACCAGCAGCCAGAGACCCATCGCGTGCAGCAATACCAGCCGGCCCGGCCCCAATAAGTGTCGACGCGAGGCTCGGCTAACGGCGTTCCACGCTACAGAGGCCCGAAACTCCAGAAAAATGCCCGGCAGGCTGAATAACCAGATGAGGACCAGCACGAGGCCAATACCGCGCGCCAGACGCCAGGGGCCAGCCACCAGTTCCCGCAAGTTATAGGGAAGGCCGGGGAGCGCCGTGACAAAGAGCACGGCGACCACCAGCGCTAGCACCATGATCCCCAGGGCGAGGGCCACTTCCTGAATAGACGTTTCGGTCACGCTGACAGGGTGCTCGCTTCGCAATGACCTCGACGCGGCGCGGGCATGCGAAGCGTCGCTCACAGTTCCACCCGCCGCCGCAGTCAGCTGCAGCCAGAGCCAACGGCCCAGCGCCAAACCCACACACCCAAGCAGAAAATCGGTGAGCTTGCCGGTTTTCTCCGGCAGAAAGAGCTGGCCGATCTCCAGGCCCAGCGCGAGCAGCACTACGGCGGGCCAGAGCCCGAGGCGCAACCAGCGCCTGACGCCCGGCGCCGCGGCACTGCCCACCGCCGCCGAGGCCAGCGCCCCCAGCGGGGCCATAAAGAGCACCTTGCGCAACACCTCCGTGAGCGCGTGAAACTCCGTGGTGTAATAATAGGAGGCAAATGGAACATCCAGGAACCGGGATTCCGCCAGCTTGAGTGAAGATCGATCGATAACAAAATCAAACGGGTACCAGAACGCCAGCAGCAGCAGGAGTAGCCAACCGAGAAAAGCGGCGGTGATAAGCAGCAAACGGTCAGGAAGATCGACTGCGGTGACCGTCTTCGCGTGAGCGGCCAGCCCGAAACGACGCACCAGCGAGGCCCCGAGAACCGCCCCGATGCCCGCCGTGAACAGGTCCGTGATATCACTGAAGCGGCTGAATACCAGCAACTGCGCGCACTCCAGCGCAAAGGCCAGCAGCACCGTCACCGGCACCACCCCGCCGCCACGGCAAAAGCCACTGCGTAATAGCAGGAGGGGCACGGGTATCCAGATCGCTATGTCCGTCAACACGGCGTAGGCGGCAGGCAGGAAGCCGTCGGGCAGGATGGCGAAGGGCAGCAGGTTGATGCGCCCGTCCTGCCACTTGGCGTACAACTCCGCAGGGCTCAGGAACAGGTCCAGCGGCATCACCGCGTACAGGAGAAAACCGAGCCCGTAGAGAACCAGCGCCACCGTCCAGCCATCGCCCGCAACTCGCTGCGTCAGATACCGGTCCAGAGCAGCAAGGATGCGGTGGCCGCGGGCGAACCACAGCATGGCACCGAGTGCCGCACCGACCGTTTCCGCCATGATGTCGTTCTGGGAGACGGTGCGCTGCGGGAAGAATAGCTGCGTGAACTCAATAGAAATGGAAAGGATGCATAGCGCCGCGACAACAAGCACGGCAGTAACAAACCGCCACACAGGGTGCCCCGGGGAGAGCGAGCTGCCCGCGAGAAGCCAGAACAGCGCCAGCGGGAAGAACAGAATGCCGTTCGCCACCCAGTCTGCCCGCTTCGCGAGGCTCAGCTGCAGAAAGGGCAATTCGCGGAATTGCTCCACGGCCTCGGCCCAGGGCATGGGGCGATATTCCAAAGGGACCAGGCTGCCGTAGATGACGAAGAGCGTGTAGCCAACCGCCAGCGCCAGTAAAGCCCACCTGGTTTGCCTTCCTGGTCTCATTCAGCTCTGCAACGGGTCCGGGATGCGACGCACTAAACATCTTCCCCTATTCAATGGGTCAACGGCCGCGATGTAAGTGACTCTACCCAGGCCAGCATACATTATGAATCACTGGCCCAGCATGGTGAAGCGAGTTCTATGACCGCTAAAACTTACAATATGATCTGTTAAGGATTGGAGATTCGAGAAAATGTGGCGAACGTCGGAGAGACTCAACTATCGTGAACTATCATAACTGGCTTGCGCGGAGTTGAGCACCTCGGCACCAGCCACCCTGTAGGTAGTTCATGATCTGTCCGGTTTCGTAGCACGACATCTGTCCGGTTTTATGATGCACGTTTTCGAGGTGCTTCATGGGCCGGACAGCATGGCTACAGGAAACCAAGCTGATGAGATTTGAAGAGGCCTACACGAGTTGGCAGGAGAAGCGATTAACACAGGAGGAAGCGGCCAGTTTGCTGGGCGTGTGTGAACGCAGTTTCAGGCGGTATATCAACCGCTTCGAGGAGGACGGTCTGGAGGGACTGCTGGATAAGCGGATGGCGCAGGTATCGAGCCATAAGGCACCCGTGGATGAGGTGCTGCGCCTCGAGGCGCTGTACCGCGAGCGCTATGAGGGCTGGAACCTCAAACACTTCCACGAGCGCTATCAGCGGGCTCACGAGGGCACCCGGTCGTATACCTGGGTCAAGAACGCCCTGCAGGGCAAGGGTGTGGTCAAAAAGGGCAAGCGCAAGGGGACCTACCGCAAGCGGCGTGAACGGGCCCCGATGCCGGGCATGTTGATCCATCAGGACGGCTCTACGCACCAGTGGGTCCCGGGGGTGTACTGGGATCTGATCATCACCATGGATGACGCCAATGGCCGCGTGTATTCCGGCTTCTTCGTCGAGGAGGAAGGGACCTTGAGCAGCTTCCGCGGTGTGAGCGAGACCATTACCCGTCACGGGCTGTTCAGCAGTTTTTACTCCGACCGGGGCAGCCACTACTGGCATACCCCCGAGGCGGGCGGCAAGGTGGATAAAACCCGTCTCACGCAGTTTGGCCGGGCCATGCAGCAGTTGGGCATCCAGATGATCCCCTCGTATTCGCCGCAGGCCCGGGGCCGCAGCGAACGGCTGTTCAAGACCCTGCAAGGACGACTGCCGCAGGAACTGGCCTTGCAGGGCATCGTCGATATGGCAAGGGCCAATGAGTTCCTGCAGGCGGCGTTTCTGCCGGACTTCAACCAGCGGTTCCAGGCTGAGGCCAGGGAGCCGGGTACGGCCTTTGTCCCGCTACTGGACTCCCGCGTAAAGGACATCCTCTGCCTTCAGACGGAGCGCCAGGTCGGCAAGGACAGCTGCGTCGCTTATCAGGGCATGCAGTTGCAGCTGCCACCGGATCCCTGCAGTGGTCATTACATCAGGAGCAAGGTGCGGGTCCATGAGTACCCCGACGGCAGCCTGGCGGTGTTCCATGGCCCCAGGAAGCTGGCTGACTACACCGCCGATGGTTCCCGGGTGAACGTCGACAAGCCCAGGAGCAAGACCCGGAAGGTGGCGTAAATCCGCTTCGTCAACCTCCGGGGAGCGCCACGGTGAGCAATGCCACCAGCGGCCTCCACTGAAACCCAAAGCGGACAGTTAGCGTGCTACAGAAACCGGACAGTTCTACTTGCTACGAACACTCGGCACCAGCCACCCGGACCGGGATAGCTACTTTTGAGGGTTGGATAACTTCAGACGCTTCTTCAAATTCGCCCAATCATTCGCTGCGACTTCCAGTTCTCGACTATTCTTTTTGAGCAATAAAGATACGCCGTCTTCAGTCATGCGCACACCAAACCCGTCACTATCACCCGCCATTATCCGCTCAATGACCTTATCACCAAGTTGCTCACGATAATGTGCCGGCTCCCAGAACCAGGTCATCGCCTGACCTACCTCTTGTCGCGGCAAGGGCTCCATCACTTCCTGACCGAAGCCGCTAAAATCCCACAGCGGAACCGGCTCCTTGTGAGCATCATTATTCTGGTCCACCAGCAGGGCTTTCCATTCAAGAAACAGGTCAGCAAGGCCCAGGTTATCCAGTAACATCACATAGCTGAAGTGATACGGATTGATAAACAGGTCAACTTTGATGTCCCGTTCGTGCATGGCGTCCAGAAATTCCGCAAGTGCAGAAAATGCCGGGGAAAGCGCATCGGCATCTTTCCGCAAGACATGCGTTTTTCCGCCGAGCCGGGCTTCTAATTCACGGATTTTCTGGACAAACAGCGGTTTGATGCCCTCGGTGGCAATAATCGCCTGATAGGTACCTGCGGCATTCTGCCCGCGAGGGCTGATACTATTGTTCAGGCCATCCTGGCTAAAGAGCGACTCCACACTGGCAAACAGGCTGTCGAGTGAAAACACCAGAGCAGCCTTTTCCTGCAATCGAAACCAGCGCGCCTGCCACCCAGGTGTAAACGCCGCCAGGCGCTCCGTATAACCCGGTTGAGACCCGGTATGATCCCAGTTTTCCAACGAGGCCGGGCTGTAAAGAAAGTCCAGAAAATCTACACCGATGATAACCCGGTTGACTGTTCCTGCCTGCCTCACTGTGTTCAGCGCGTAATCGAGCTGCATCGCGACACTGGCACCGGGCAGCCCTAGGTTATAGACCGACTTACCGGTAAATGCGGGATGCAAGGGCGACAGGCCCATCTCCACGCGCGAGTTACCCACCAGCAGAATCTCGGGGCTGACCTGAGGCGCACGGTACGCCTTTATCACACGAACCCGGCTGACCGAGGCCGGCTTTTCTGCATTCACCCCGTCTATCACCGGCGACCAGTACATCCCGTAGGGATCGACGAACCAGTTAACAGCGCAGGCCGCCGCCAGTACCGCGAGAAAAGTCAGAAAGAACGCCCTGATGTAATGCATAGTCGCGACTCAGAACTGGAAGTACAGAAACTCGGAGACCTGAAACAGCGTTAGTACGCCGAGAGCAAAGAGCACGCCAGAAACGCACGCCCACCAGACTGACGGCGTCCAGCGCCAGCGCTCGCACAGACCTGGCAGTAGGGTAATACCGCTGCCCGGTTCGGGGGCGCGTTTCACCATTGCCCCCTCCACTCCCGCAAACAATTGCTGCACATTGGGTAGCAAGAAAGCCACGGCAGACAGAGGCAGAATCCACAGCCAGGTACTGACCATCACCGAGCCGCCACCATGCACCGGAGCAACACCTGCCGCCTGTAAGTGAGCACCGAGCTCGCCCAAGCGCATCAGGATGCCGTTCGGAAGCTCTACGCCATTGGCACCTACCATTCCGTATAGGATGTTAAATGCGCCATCGGTCGTCGTGGCCCGGAAAAACACCCAACCGATGACCACGCAGAGCATGGTCATCGCCCACGCGAGACCCGTGCGGATACGGCCAGCTGTGGCGTCCCATCCCAGGTTCTTCGACATGCGGCGCCACAGCTGATTGGTCACAAGGTACCCACCATGCAGTGCGCCCCAGATCAGGAAATTCCAGCCCGCACCGTGCCAGATGCCACCCAGAACCATGGTGATGAACAGATTGTTATAACGCCGGAACCGGCCCTTGCGGTTACCCCCGAGAGGTATATACACATAATCCCTGAGAAAGTTTGAGAGCGTGATGTGCCAGCGCCGCCAGAATTCATCGATACTGCAGGCCTTGTAGGGCGAGAAGAAATTCAGGGGAAGGACGATGCCAAAAAGACGCGCCAGGCCAATAGCCATATCGGAATAGCCGGAAAAATCAAAATAAAGCTGGAAGGTATAAGCCAAGGCACCGCCCCAGGCCTGTAACATGGCAGGCTGGCCGCCCGCGTCAGCAGCAGCAAACACGGGATCGGCGTAATCGGCCACACCGTCTGCCAGTACCGTCTTCTTGAAAAAGCCGATCGCAAAAATGGTCAGGCCAATTGCAATATTGGAGGCCAGTGGCTGAAAGCGCTGCGACTGCGCAAACTGGGGCAGAACATCCTTGTGATGCACAATCGGCCCGGCTATCAGTTGCGGGAAGAATGAAACGAACAGCGCGTAATGCAGGAAACTGTACTCGCGGGTGATGCCGCGGTACGAGTCGACCAGGTAAGCGATCTGCTGAAAGGTAAAAAACGAGATGGCCAGCGGAAGAATGATGTTCACGCTGGACCAGTCTTCCCCGAACAGGCTGTCGATGTTGGAAAGAATGAATCCGGTATATTTGAAATAACCTAGCAAACCGAGGTTGAGTACGACGCCCACTGTCAGCAAGGACCTGCCAGGGCGGGTTGAGAGCCTGCGACCGATGACGAAATTCACGCCCATCGAAAACAACAGGAGGGTCAAATACAGCGGATTCCACCAAGAATAGAAGAAAAGCGAGCAGGCTACCAGGCAGGCTATTGCCAGCTCATTGCCTCGCAAAAGACTGGCAGCATAAAAGACAGCCAAAGTGATCGGCAGGAAGAAAAAAATGAACTCGAAGGAATTAAAGAGCATTCATGGTTGCCTTCAAATCACTCGCTGGGGTGTCATAAGAATTTTCAGCTGTATCGCATAACCCTGTAAATCCCGTGCGCCGACCAGTGCGTCCCCTGTTCAAGCGCGGTTCAGGCCTCGCGCAAAAAAGCTGTCGTTCTGGTTTCCACATCGGCTTGCCAGTCTCTTCTGGAAAACGTGTGATCCGCGTCCGCAAGTCTATGGATTTGTATGTTGGCGGGCTCAAGAGCGGCACGAAGCTCCGCGTTTCTATCCACCTCACGCTGAAATTCCATCGCTGTAAAATCATCACCGCTTAACAGCAAAAGAACCGGTTTAGGGAAAGCCCGCAGCCCACGGAGGAAAGTACCACCCAGATCACCTGCATCAATCATCCACGACATATCTTCGTTGTCAGATTTCGTGCCGTTGTGTGCACCGCGAGGGACGATTGCACGCACAACCACTTTTGCGAAATCCTCTATAGACTGAAGCAGCGCTACGCGCCCACCGAAAAGTCGTTGCCAGAATGCCAGTGAGAAGATTCGCGCAGCATAATAATGCTTGATTTTGACATTGGCCGCGCCCTGCTCGCTATATACCCAGGGGTTGGCAAGCGCCGCCCTAACCACTCGCGGGTCACCACCGGCATAGGCAATCGCTGCCGTGGCAGCATCGCACAGCCCCCACAGCGCAACGCGCTCCACCACTGGTACGGCGGCCTGCAGTGCATCAATGCCCGCTGCAATATCATCATGAATGGCGGTAAACCCTGCCAGTTCGCCATCGCTGTCGCCCATGCCGCGGTAATCGAACCTCAACACCGGGTAACCGGCGTCGGCCAGTGATTCCGCCAAGGATACAAACTGCCGGTGACTGCCGACCCGGTACTGGGGTCCTCCCACGACAATCACTACACCTGTGCTCTTAGGTGCAAAACTTTCCGGAACATGCAGACGCCCGGCAAGCTGGGCGCTCTGACACCGGAACACCACGGAGCTTGCTACTCCCCGGCGCTCGGCATCTATTGTGAGGGAGACGGGACGCCTGCTATCCATTTTCTGCGTCGAAGGCCCTTCTGCCCCAAAAGCGCCAAGCGCCTCATCACTCGCGTTGAGCAACGCATCGGCAAAGCCCAGCTCCTGGGTCGCCCAGAAGGCGTCCCCGACCACGGTGCGCGCAGTGCAGGCCATACCGGCCTCCTGCCAGCTGGCGAGATGTTTGGCTGTAACAGGTAGCAGTGGTTTGTCGGCCTGGGAAGCGACCTCGATAACCGTCACTGATGTGTTCGCTGGCAGCGTGAGTGCTGCCGCATCCGCATCCTGTAACCCAGAGTAAAGGATACTGCTGAGCGGATAACCCGCCACTTCCACGGTCTCGCCTTCGGCCAACGCCGCCTTGACCGAAGCGGCGGTCTGCCCTTCTTGACCACGGGTGACAGCAGCCGCGGTGACAAGGCGCAGGAACTGCGCCATCTGCAACTTGCCGGCCAGCAGCGGCTGCCAGAGCAGCAGGTGGTCCGGTGGCGCGGCGCGCGCCTCAAGGCGGACGGCGGCCTCCAGCGCCAGCAGGCAACCCAGGCGCAGGCCCCACAGCGTTATGGACTGAGTGCCCTGATCACGGGCCCAGTGCACCACTGCACACAGTTCTTCCACCCAGCCCTGCCAAGTGGCCACTTCAAGGCTGTCCGGGCTGTCGCCGGTGCCACACAGATCCGGCACCACCACCGTGTGGCCATTGGCGGCCAATCGTCGGGCCTGGCGAGCCACCATGTGGCGGCTCTTGTTCATCTCCTCGGCGAAGGCCGGGGCGTGAATGACCCAGTGCGAACCCATCACGCTTGCCGGGGGCCGCCACACGGCCAGAGGCGTCTTATTGGGCGAGTCCGGCAAGGCACCGAGCTGCAGTTCAGGCGTGCTGGTTGACAAAATCGTGCAACGTACCGATGGTTTCGAACACTTCGCCAGTGATATCGTCATCGTCCACCACCAGGCCAAACTCCTCTTCCATGGCGGTAATAATGGAGACCACGGCCATGGAGTCGAACTCGGGCATGGCACCCAGCAGGGGCGTTTCGACCGTCATACCCGTGGAGCGGTCACCGATTTGCAGTACATCGGCTACCACGCGAATCACCTCTTGTTCCGATACCATGTAGACTCCCTAGATTTACGGCTATTCGCCACTGTTGGCCAAAGCTCCAGTTCGCGGATGATAATAGCATTGAGCCATCCGGGCGTTAATCTGAAACACAGACAAGTCGCCAAATCGCGTCTTCCCAGCAGCCATTCTGTGATACGTTTAAAAAATCCGCGCGCTACAGACGGCCCAAAAGTTGATGGAGATCGTTTTTGATGCCTGACCATATCCTCATTTTTGGTATGCCGCGGTCCGGGACCACGTGGATCGGCAAGATTTTTGACAGCAGCCCGGACACCTTCTACCTGCATGAGCCGGATTCGGTTCGGCCAGACAATACTCTGCCTCTTCTGCTCGACAGTTCATCCACACAACTTCACGAGCGAATAGAAGGCTGGCTGCAGGTACGGGATGAGAAAGTGATCGGCTCCCGACCCTACTTTCGCAAAAGCTACCGCAGCCCGATGCAACAACGCATATTCGAGCTGTCGGCCTACCTTGCGAAGGCAGCAAAATCCGTAAGCCGTCGCGTTTCGCTAACCCCACTCTCGAGAGGTACCCAGCCGGCCGCCACGGTGTGGAAGTCCATTGAGTCAGTGGGACGCCTACCCGCAATTCTCGACGCCCTACCTGTGAGCAGGGCGATTCATATCGTCAGGCACCCCTGCGGGCAGGCCGCTTCCAAATTGCGCGGTAGCGCTACCGGCAGGTTTGATGACAGCGCCAGCATATGGAATGACACGGCTTTGTTCGAGAAGCTCATCGCGCAATCAGGCACTACGACATGGGATATTCAGGACATTCTTGCCATCACACCGACGGAGCGACTGGCAGTTCGCTGGGGCCTGATGAACGACTAAGCCTTGAACCGGCTGGAAAACGAGACGCGATACATGGCCCTGTGCTACGAGGAACTTTGCAAGTCCCCCGTCGAGACCACCAAGGCCTTGTTTGCCTTCTGTGACTTACCCTTGACCGAAGCGACCAATGAATTCCTCGAAACATCGACGACGGGAACCAAAGGGGGGTACTACTCGACGCAGGAAGACCCTCTGCTTGCCGCCAATCGTTGGCGACAGGAACTCGACAGCAAGACGATTGAGGACATTACCGCTGTTGCACGTCGGTTTGCCTCCTGGCGGATTGTGGATCAATCGCCATCACCTGATTCACTTTTTCAGGATTGTGCAGAATCAACTGCGGGCACCGGGTAGCGTGGCCAGGACTGCACAGTGAATCAGCGCACAAAACACCGTGTGGATGCGCAGACTCTCTTCGTCCCCCCTCCCAGCAGTGGTAGCATCGTTGGCTTGAAGCGTTAAGGAATCCCGAATGCCGCCTGTGAGCGCACAAAAAACACCGGGCGCCGTCAGTGCACTGCGCGCTCACGGCTTTTATGGCGTCTTGGGTACGAGCAACGGCGCACTGGGACAAGACAGCGGCTCTCTGCTAAGTGCCATGAGTAAAGCACATGCCAGCGCACTGGAGTGCGCCAAGGCAACTGGCGAAGGCTATGCGGTTGGCAGCACCGGCGATATGGCCTTGCTGCCGGCCGGCGGCCACGTGGCCATTATAGGGCACCCAATATTCAGTGACCCCGCCCTTCAGTCACAAGCTCAATTGGAAGGACCAGCCGCCGCCATGGCAGTGCTTTACCAGTCTCACGGCGAGGCGCTGGCGTCGCAAGTGGACGGTCACTTCAGCTATGCCGTTGTGGATGCCAGGAATGCCTGCCTGCATGCCGGCATCGACCGGCTCGGCATCTATCCTTTATATGTCGCGCAGCTTGCAGACGGGGTTGTGTGGGGAACAGATGCCCGCACAGTGTTGGCGCACCCTGAAATCAACGCCAGCCTAGCGTCGCAGGCGCTGTACGATTACGTGTTCTTCCATATGATTCCAGCCCCGGGTAGCGTTTACATTGGCCTGCAGAAGTTGCCGGCCGCCCACCGGCTGAGCTGGTCAGAAGGCCAGCTCAGCAT
Organism: Chromatocurvus halotolerans; assembly: GCF_004340525.1. GTDB lineage: Bacteria > Pseudomonadota > Gammaproteobacteria > Pseudomonadales > Halieaceae > Chromatocurvus > Chromatocurvus halotolerans. The sequence goes on from NZ_SLWX01000014.1 coordinate 18,338, forward strand.
CCAGCGCTATTGGCTACCAGACTTCAACCCTCCAGGGCGCCGGCGAAAACCTGGCAAACAGGATCAAGAGGACCTGCGACGTCATTTGAAAGCCGCGGTGGGGCGCTGCCTGGAGCAGCGGCCAGAGCACGACAGGCGTCGCACCGGCGCCTTTCTGAGCGGCGGACTGGACAGCTCAAGTGTAGTGGGCATGTTGGCAGAATGCGTGGGCGGAAAGAGCACACACGCTTTCGCCATCGGCTTTGATGCCAAGGGCTATGATGAGATGCCCTTTGCACGCATCACGGCAGCGCACTTTGGCGCAACGCTGCATGAATATTACGTTACCCCGAACGACGTGGTTGAGGCTCTGCCGCTGATCGCGGCTAGCTATGACGAGCCCTTTGGCAACTCTTCGGCTCTGCCCGCCTACTTCTGTGCCCGCTTTGCGCGCGAGCAGGGTATGGACGCCTTGCTTGCCGGGGATGGGGGAGACGAGCTGTTTGCGGGGAATGAACGTTACGCCAAACAGCTCCTGTTCGAGCGCTATCTGGAGCTGCCTACGGCACTGCGCAAGGGGCTGGTGGAGCCCCTCACCCAGCTGTTGCCGGCGGGCACCGGCCTGGGCAGCAAAGCGCGCAGCTTTCTTGAGCAGGCCGCCACGCCCTTACCGGAGCGACTGCATACCTACAACTTCCTCAACCAGTTCCGGGCGGAGGAGCTGTTCACCCCAAAAATGCTAGCGCGCATCAATCAGGATGCACCGATGGCCAATCAGCGGTCTGTCTATCAGGCGCCCGCAGGCACGGCGCTGGACCGGATGCTCTACCTCGACTGGCAGTTCACCCTGGCGGATAACGACCTGCGGAAGGTCAGCCAAATGTGTGCGATGGCGGGGATGGATGTGCGCTACCCGATGCTCGATGCAGACCTGCGGATGTTTTCCTGCGGCATTGCGGATGGCGAAAAGCTGCGACGGGGCGATCTGCGCCACTTCTATAAGCAAGCGCTGACGGGTTGGCTACCGGATGAAACCATCAGCAAGAAGAAGCAGGGCTTTGGTTTACCCTTCGGTGTCTGGTTACGTGAGCACCCCCCTCTGGCCGAAATAGCTAGAGAGGCTATCGAGGCGCTGCGGGGACGAGACATACTGCGCCCTGAGTTCCTGAATAACGCGCTGGAGCTGCAACAGAGAGGCCATGCGGCCTACTACGGCGAATTGGTCTGGGTGCTGACCATGCTGGAGTTATGGCTGCAGCATCACGACCAATGACTGCCATTGACCCGAAAGATATTCAATTCTCGTAGCCATTCGCAGACAGTCGGGCTCACACTCCGGCCAAATTCAGCACGACCAAGCCAGCGGGAAATGCGCCTTTTGTCCAAACTATCTCGTCCTGCAATAGCTGATTGAGTGTGACGTTCTAACTCGTTAGAGATCTAAAGGACTAAAGGACTGCTGTCACAGCTTGAATTTCAGTTCAGGCGGCTCCTCCCTGATGAGTTTCGCGTGCAGGTGTGGCTTCAGCGAAGAGCACATCACCTGAAGCCTTCCCAGCTTTAAAAACACTGCCGATCCAATATGCTCGGCACCCAGTCTCATATGTGCCGAACGAGAGGGAAGATTGTAAGCAGATATCCGACTCAGCGAATACTTATAGCCGCGCTCACTCAGCCCCTCATTCGCAGCCTGCCACGTTCTCGCAAATGTGCGGCCCATACGAAATCTCGGAGACACATAAACATCGAAATCCCAGACGGCATGAGTAGGTACACGGTAGGTGCACTGCACCTCGTCTTCGACATACCGACCGAAGGCAAACCATGCGCAAGCCACCAACTCGTCCTGCTTCATGGCGATAATACAAGCCACATTTTGATTGAAGCGAGCCTCTATATTCTCGATGGGCCTCGGAAGCTGCCCAAGAACAGGCCTAAAGGAATGGACCCAGCGGAAGGTGAGATTTCCACCTTCCCGGAGCAGTTGCTCCGATTGTATTGGTTGCCTGTAGAACAGGTACCAGTACAGCCCACAAGTCGGATGCACACGAGACAGCATGCGATGAAGTGCAAACCCAAGCGTCACCGCCATGCCATATTCGTTGATATGTTGCTTCAAACGCTTCAACCATTGCACTTGCTCTGCTCTCCAAAAGACGCGCCGCTCTGCGCACAGTTATTATCGGGCCGCACATGATCACTAGCCTTCCAGGCATAAAAATAATAAACCCCACAAGTCGTATCTATGGAACCTATCCACAAGGTACCGATATGTTGCTGGTTATGGAATGAGCGAAAGCGAATCCCCTCGAGAGGCGCAGACTAAATTACTCTCTTAGTGACATGATCCTCAAAAATCGGCGCCAGAAGTTACGAGCGCTTCGTAAGCGTAATAGTAACTGCTAGACTGCGACCATCGTAGCAGTTTCGAAGCCGTCACATGTTTCAATCCGAACCAAATGAAGCAACAGCAGGGCTAACGATTCGGCAACGGGAATGGAGTCATATAATTCCAGCACTGTGCAATGGACATACCCTGTGCAGCATGTATACCGGCCAACAAAAGCTGGCGACAAACCGCCGAGCGAGCTGGAAAGACGGCGGAATGACGAATCAACCTCACTGGCTACCAGGTTTCAAGCCGCCTAGACGCCGACAGCGGCCTTGCAAGCAAAGAGCCGTGAATCAGATCCGAGAGAGAGTATTCCAGGGTAGGGTTATCGCTCTGAATTGGAAATTCACCTTGGACGACAACGACCTGAGCAATGAGAATAGATTATGTTGCCAGGGCGATACTGATGCTTATTACCCGATTCCCGAATCTGTTCTGCGTCAGTCTCCACCGACAACCCAGAATTGGAATAACGACTTTAGTGGCTCGACGCGTCGGGATACGTTCTATCCCGCGTTCGATAACAAAGAAAAGCGCGATCATACAGAAGGACACGCAAGGTATTACGATGAGATGAATTGGATCTTCGCTCTACTGGCGTCGTGGTTGCAGGCGCGCAAATGAGTCACCACCCAGACAAAAGTACGCCACCCAGGAATCGTCGTATGCTCTTGATTGCGTATCACTTTCCCCCCGTACGCGTCAGCAGCGGTTTGCAACGGACCCTTGCAAATACCCGTTACCTGCCTGATGCAGGCTGGACCCCTGTTGTGATAACGGCGAACCCACGAGCCTACAGGGATGTTGATAGCGGCCAACTCAAGGATATTCCGCGAGGAACCGCTGTTCACAGATGCGCTGCACTGGATACATCCCGTCATCTGGCGGTCGGAGGCAGGTACATTAGCTGGATGGCTCTCCCGGACCCCTGGTCCAGTTGGGTGCCTTTTGCGGTGATGAGATCACTTTGGGAGGTAAAGACGAAGAAGATCGATATAGTGTGGTCTACATTCCCCATAGCAAGCGCCCACCTTATTGCGCTTATCGTGACCAAGATAACCCGCCTGCCCTGGATAGCCGATTTCAGGGACAGTATGACTGAAGACGACTATCCCACTGATAAGCGTAAATGGAGCGTCTACCGGTGGATTGAAGAAAAGACTATTCGCCACTGCAGGTTCGCGATATTCACAACGGAAAGCGCCGCAGCCATGTACGCAGCCAGGTACCCCGAAGAACCCAGTGCAAAGTGGCAGGTTATTCCGAATGGTTATGATGAAACGATATTCGAAGAAATTGAAACAGCAATCAAAACACAACCGACAGCGGGCAATCCGCTGACCATCCTTCACGGTGGTGTTATTTATCCAAGCGAAAGAGACCCAACAGCTTTTTTTGATGCTTTGAAATCACTGCGTGATGCGGAAAAAATTACCGCCGAGACTTTTCAGGTAAAGCTCAGGGCCTCAGGTCATGACAGCGTGATACGGCCGATGCTGGAAATGAGAAACCTCACAGATATCGTCACACTACTACCACCCCTCCCCTTCAGAAAAGCAGTTGAGGAGGCGTTTGCGTCCGATGCACTTCTCATTTTGCAGGGAAAAAGCTGCGATCACCAGATACCCGCAAAACTGTACGAATACTTTCGGGCAGGAAAGCCAATACTCGTACTGGCAAACTCAGATGGAGATACGGCAAGAACCGCTAACGAAGCGGGCATTCGCGTGACGGCTTCACTTGAGTGCAAAGGTTCTATTCAAGGGCTGCTCGAGCACTTTCTTGCTGGGCCAGATAATCCAGACCTCACGCCAACGCGGGACCAAGTGTCGCGCTACTCTCGAAAAGCTGGCGTTCTTCAACTTGGCAGATTGGCATGGCGAATTATAGGGTGCAAATAAAAAGAACATTATCGGCATTAATGGCAACCTAATTGGACTGGATCACTATGGTAAGGCGGGAAGCATGAGTAAATCGCATCTCGACAAGACTGTCTTGCTCACAGAACTCAAATTTAACTGCTTCGCCTCTGTCTCTTCTGCGGCACCATTTATCCTCGGAGCCTGCTGATGCGTGTTGCGATACTTTACTACCCTATGCTGTTCCAGCGGACCGGCGGTCTTCAGGTGCAGGTACGCGAGACAACTAAAGCCCTGCAGGCTATCGGCGTAAACGCCGAACTATTTGATTATGGCAAACATAAACTAACCGACTTCAATATCGCGCATGTTTTTTCACCCATTAACGGCAACCACCGAATTGTAGAGCAGGCAAAGAATGATGGCCTTAAGGTTGTCTTGTCGACGGTTCTGCACCCACCATGGTCACGATTTCAGAACAAACGTGCCGACTTTTCTTCCCGGCTAGCAGAACGCTTATCAGGTTGGTCCCAGAGTAGCACCCATCAACACATTCACAGTGCCCTCACCTTATCAGATGCTGTTATCGCACTCGGAGTTGCAGAGAGGGACATGCTTATGTCCGGTTACCGAACACCAAGGCCTAAACTGCACATTGTCCCGAATGGAATCAAGGAGGCGTTTTTTAGCGCAAACGAGGAAATATTTCGACAACACTTCGGTATCACAGGCAAATACGCATTGAACGTTGCGTCAGTAAGCCCTTACAAGAATCAGATGACGGCGCTCCAAGCACTGAAAGGGAAGGTGCCCCTGGTCGTTATTGGCCCTTGCGCAAAAGAGAATCACGCCTATTTAAAGGAAATGCAGGATTTTGGTGGGGAATGGTTTCGTTACCTGGGCGTTCTGGATAATGACGACCCAGCTTTGCCATCAGCCTATGCGGGCGCATCGCTCTTCATTTTACCTAGTCTCTCAGAGGTACAACCCATCTCCGCTCTGGAAGCACTCGCTGCCAATTGTCCGGTGATCATCACGAATAATCACAGTCTGGACATGCTCGCAGGGCAAGAAATGCTTAAAGAGACTTCTCCCACTGACGTTCAAGCTATCTCGAATGCCGCGAGCACGTTTTTATCAATGAACATTGAGTCGCATGAAATATCAACTCAGGTTTCAACACTGACTTGGAAAAAAGCGGCGTACAAAATCCAAAACATATACTTGAATCTTGGCGGTCAAGTCACGGAAGGGCCTGAAAAATCACCACAAGCTATCCAAGATTAGGTGAAAGTGGGTCGCCCCTCAAATATGCTGTACAACACGTTGGTCGGTAGAATGACCACAGAAGTAGGTGTTCATAAGTGGAGTAAAGCGGTGGGCCAGAAAGCGCAAGACTGCGGTAGCCTCAGCACTCTTGAAGTGTGAGTTTCTGGAGGAGGGCAGCCGCGCGACAGGTCTCAGTCTGCTCACATGTTGCACAAGTGGGAGGAGGTCTTTCTGGAGGAAACTTCAGCCGCATTGCATAAATTAAGAGCATGCGAATATGAGACTCAAGACTGAGTAATAGTGAGCTTGCCAGGAGGCGGCCGTTTCCAGAATGGTGATTACTAGATCATCCCTAAGGCGGAAAACTCTGGAGGTGTAGGGATCTTTTAAATCGTCGCATTTTTTTTATTCCCAAGGTATGAAGATGAAAATATCAATACTTTTTGCGACTCATAACGGCGCAAAGACGTTACCTTACATGCTTGAATCGCTGAGTGAGATTAACTGCCCATACGAGTGGGAACTGCTTGCAGTAAACAACGAGAGCTCCGACGAGACCGAAGCAATACTCCAGTCCTATATTGGTGAACTGCCGATAAGGATCTTGAACCAACCCAAGCGTGGAAAAAATCGTTCTCTCAATTTAGGGCTTAAGGAAGCAACGGGAGATCTAATAGTTTTAACTGACGACGATGTGGTTCCCAATGAAGACTGGATTGTTCGCTTAGTTGATTGTGCGGAGGCGAATCCTAAGTTTGATATTTTTGCCGGTAGAATTGGTCCTTTATGGCCCTGCCAGCCAGATCCCGTGATCATCAGAAATGTCCCCTTGGGCACGACTTATGCGATCAGCCCGACAACTTTAAATGAGGGACCGATCAATCCCGGCAACGTTTGGGGTCCAAATATGGCGATTCGACGAAGAGTCTTTGACGCGGGACATACATTTAATGAGCATGTTGGCCCTGATAAGGGTAGATATATCATGGGGAGTGAGACTGAATTCACAGAAAGATTACACGTTGCTGGATATAAATGCTGGTTCTGTGACGCTGCTGTCGTGAAGCACATAATCAGGGAAAATCAAATGACTCAGAGCTGGGTGATTGATCGGGCGTTTCGCTCCGGTCGAGGAGAGAGAGTCAGAGCCAAAGACGACGAGTTTGCGGTTCCCAGCTTCATTGGAATTCCTAGATGGCGCATTAGAGTACTTCTACGGTCATACTATCTTAGTGCTTTCCATCTATTAACGGGTGACACAGATGCCAGATTTGCCGCGCGCTGGGAAATTTCTTTTTTGCACGGATACATAAATGAATCACTTAAGGTAAAGCTTCGCGGCGAGCAATCATTGAAGGCTGATGGTAAATGAAATGCCACACCACATTGACGTTATAATACCATGCTATAACTGTGGTCAATTTCTAGAAACCACTTTGGAATCGATCCATGCGCAAGCTGGTGAGTTCAGTATATGCGACATATTCATCGTAAACGATCGATCTGCCGACCAACGCACCATTGACTTGCTATATCAGCTCAAACTTAAAGGCCAAGTTCGTATTCTTGAAAACGACGGAAAAAAAGGTGCGGCGTCTGCGAGGAACACAGGACTTCGTGAGAGTCGATCCGAATGGATTATTTTTCTAGACGGCGATGACATATTACAGCCCGGCAGTATTCAGGCCAGGATCGACGTCCTCAAAAGCCACCCTGCAATTGAATGGATCGGTGGAGACATAACACTGATGGATGAAGCGGGGACAAAGGAACGAGAGGGCTTTTTCAGCTCGCGACCACGTACCAGACAGGTACTGCAGCCTGCCTGGTCAAGCCAGCATGCAACCATATTTGTGCGGCCGGTAGAAATGTTCGCTAAAGCATGCCTCACTCAGGTCGGTGCGAGCTTGATTAGCCGCAGACTTATTGAGGAAGTGGGCGGTTTCAATGAGAATCTCTGGCAGGCGGAAGACTACCAACTCTGGCTTAAGCTTGCCAATGTTGCAGATTTCGCTTTCATACCAAGGAGCCTGCTCCTTTACAGGCAGCACGATGGCAGCACAATGGCAACGGACAGTCCACCGAGAAAATGGACCATTCAGGCGTTCCAAGAACTCGAAAGTGACCCCTATTTTTCACAGATCAACTGGCTGTTAAAGCAAAGAATATCTCAATTCTATACAGAGAACGCCTGGTATTTTGTTCTTAAGCACCAGTTTCTGGCCGCTGCGAACTCCTATTTTCATGCGTTTTTATACAGGCCCAATATGCGATCGGTAGTTGAGATTATGAAACTGGTGCCTCGCGCATTTGTCTCAACAAAGTCGCGCCTGCAATAGCATTGCGGAATTCTTCCACACAATGAACTCCACCCGAGGCGGCCTTTTTTTCTCCCTAAGCGAGCGCTATCTCCTTATTGCTATACAGCTCGCCAGCGGGATGATCCTAGCCAGGCTGCTTACTCCCGAAGAAATTGGAATCTACTCCGTCAGTTTAGCTGTGATAGGAGTCGCCCAAGTACTGCGCGACTTTGGTATCGGCAGCTTCATCATTCAGGCTCAGCACCTCTCCGAGCGGCACATACGCACCGCTTTTGGTTTCTCTCTTTTGTTGGGGGCAACGTTATTCCTCACCATATTCTCACTGGCACCTATCGCAGGGGTTTTCTATGATGACGACCGCATTGTTCATACGATGCGGATAAGTTCGATCAACTTCCTGATATTGCCCTTCTGCTCTATATCTATTTCACTACTACGCCGCAATATGCTCTTCAAACGCCTCGCATTGGTAGCAGTCATTTCATCCCTTATCGGTTTTATCGTAGGCGTGTCGTTGGCGCTCAAGGGATTCGGCCCAAACAGTATGGCACTCGGTGCTGTGGCCAGCAATACCACTACTGGCATTCTCGCCTGGCTAGCAAGAACCGATCGCAAGCTGCTGATGCCCGGACTCTCTGAATGGCGAGAGATACTCAAGTTTGGCTCGCAAAGCTCTCTAGCAGGACTGGTATCCAGCGTTTCTATGGACATCAACGATCTGGCACTTGGCAGGATTCTCGGTTTCGCGCCCGTGGCGATGTTGAGTCGAGCCCAGGGCATTATGAATCTGTTTCACCGGGATATCATGGCTGCGATTCGTGGGGTGATGTTTCCTTCTTTCGCGAAATCACACCGTGAAGAGTCATCTGTCGATGCGGAATACATAAAAAGTGTGACCAATATCACCGCATTCGCATGGCCTTTTTACGCTTTCGCAGCGCTGTATGCCGATGAAATAATCAGGCTTATGTTTGGCACCCAATGGAACGAGGCGGCGCATCTTGTTCCCTGGTTTTGCCTGGCCGGTGCCTTCGCCTCAACCTGGAACCTGATACTGAATGCGGTAATGGCAGTAGGCCGAATAGATTTATATACGAAAGCAGAGCTTGTAATTCAACCACTGCGTGCGACACTTATGGTGGTAGTTGCAGTTGTTTTTGAATCTTTGACCGCATGCGCGATTGCATTCTTTTTGGTGTATGCAATGAGCACTCCATTTTTGTATTGGGTAAAAGGCAAGTGCATACCAACAAACTATACGTCGTTGCGATCCGGACTCGTGGCCAGCGCCAGCCTTACTCTGACGAGCATGGCTTTACCTGCGTTACTTATCTCTCAAGTGCCTGAGCAGCGGGAGCTTACAGAAACAGCGTTGTTGGTGTGCGCTGGCGGCGCACTGGCAGGCCTGTCCTGGTTGTTTGCGCTTTTGACGTTCAATCATCCGCTGAAATTCGACCCGATAGTTCGCAGGACTCTCGCGTCATTCCATATACACAAGTAGGGGGTCGAATCGTGGAACAGCCGATTAGTCTACAGTTACTCAACATTATGCTTTTAACGGCTATCCTGGCAATTTCTCTCTGGATATTCCGCAAAGCCAGCAAGATTCACAAAGCGTCTTACCGGCTAATCGATGACGCTGCTATCGTTCGCAAAGAGACGCAGGCGCTTTTTGCGCAATGTCAGGCACTGCGAATTCTGGAAAGCAAGCTACATCTTGATCAGCCGTTACCCGCAACGCGTGGCTGGGCTGGATCACCTGACTTTCTGCTGACATTGGCGGATCAGGTGCTCGCAAAGAAACCCACCATCGTGGTCGAATGCAGCTCAGGTGTTTCGACACTAGTCATAGCGCGCTGTCTTCAATTGAATGGCCATGGGCATGCGTACAGTCTTGAGCATGATCAAACATACGCAAAGAAAACTGAGGATATGCTGACCAGCTTTAACTTGAATGACTATGCAACGATTTTATATGCACCTTTGGTAGTTAAAGGCAATGACAGTGCCTGGTATGACGAATCAGTATTGTCGGATCACATAGCACCCATCGATATTTTGATTGTAGATGGCCCACCAGAGAGCACAGCCCCTCTCGCACGACTGCCCGCCGTACCAAGATTACTTCCACGCATGAACGCGAACGCGACAATCATACTTGATGATGCTGATCGTGAAGCGGAGCGGGAGACTGTAAAACGTTGGCTGCAAATGGAGCCAACGTTTCACGTTAATCACCTACACCATGAAAAAGGTTGTGTCATATTGTCAAGATAGCTGAGCCTTTTAACGCTGATTACTGCTCGAACCTAGCGTATCTACTCTTCCTCAGCTAGTCGTTTTTTCAAGCCTTGCAAAGGAAACCCTGCCGCGTAGACTGCATCAGCGTATTTCTTGGCTTCATTATTTTTACCCATATCAAGGAGAAACAAACCGTAGTTGTATTTGGCCTGCAAATTATGAGGCGCCAAATCCACTGCTCTTTTGTACGCTGCATCGGCTCTTTCATTGTAACCTTGCCGGTGAGAGAGTAGACCCATGAGCATATATGCCATATCGTCATTCGGACTGAAGTTAGTCGCGCGCTGCAAATAGCATTCAACTGGGGGTATGTCCAAATCTCGGAGCATGAATCGCTGATTGCTGTCGAGCGACAACTGATGCCGAATCATCGCATTCAATGCCCGATGATGATTCGGCCAAGCCCTTAAGGTATAGTCAAGGTTAGCGAGCAAATCTCTCGACCTACCGCGAAGTTGCTCCATATCCGTAGTAAAATGATAGCGTTCTACCAGTTCCAGTTTGTCCGCTAATGCGCCTCGACCAAGGTAGTCAAACGGGCCAAATCCCTGACCCTGTCCTCGACAGCTGCCTCCATCGAATGTGTCGCCCACCCAAGGAGCAGATCGTTGCGCCATACTCTGCGCAGATAGCAACGCTGAAAGAATTAGCACAAGCCAACTCTGCATAAACCACCGGCGCTTCAGCGACCGTAGACTCAAAAATCTCATTCTCTTTTCACAGCCCATTCATTGAACATCAAGCGTAAACCAAACTTAACGCGTGAAGTATCCCATGGTGTGAACCGATGTAGCTGTAATTTGTCAGTGTCGGGGGAATTAAACCCATTATCAGTGCTGACAGCGGCGTCAAAGCCTACATCCTGTACTATTTTTCGATGACGATTATCGTAATCCAGTCCGCGACGTCCGTTAGGGTAAGCAAACAGATTTACGGGCCTTTGCAATAAGTCTTCAAGACACGCCTTACTATCAACTATCTCTTTTTTCACTGAGTTGTCGTCTTCACATGAAAGAATCGGATGATTAACGGTATGCGCACCAATATCAAATCCACTCCGGGACAAGGCTCTGAGTTGACACGTGTCAAGCATGGGTGTGTCTGCAGGTCGCACCCCCAGGAGACGTTCCAGTTCGTGCATCAAACATCCTCGCTCGTTTAGTGGTTTGTGCTTTACGTGAGCCAATATTCGGCCTATTGCCTGTTTCCTGGCTTCAATTGTGTCGAGTGAGATTGTCTCGCCGGCAAATAACGAACCATCAACAGCATCGCTTTTCGTTTGCCTTATAGTTTCGATAACCCTGTCATTCCACATCAAACCACCGTCAAGAAAGCCTGTTGCCACGAAAACGGTTGCTGGAATACCGTGCCGAGCGAGAACAGGCGCGGCTACAGTCATGTTGTCGGCATAGCCATCATCAAAGGTCACACAGATCGACCGTGGCGCTACCGTTCCGTCTTTGAGTCGCTCTACCCCTTCTCGAAGACTAATCGGGTTGAAGTACCTCCTTAGAAGAGCCATCTGACGATCAAATTGATTACTCAAAACCACACCAGGCCTCAGTGGGTCAAATCGGTGCAATACCCGATGATAAATCAAGATGCTTAAATGCGACGATCCTGGCTTTGGATTAAGCATATCAGTGAATAACAGCGGCGCTTTCGACAGTGAGGAGCCCCTAAGCATACTGCACCCTTGCTTCCGCCAAGAGTGCTTCAGGTGGTTTGCGACCTACAAGTTCAGCTCGGTACATCCACATTACCGATACCAGTCCAAACACTGCGTATAACAAATCAAAATATGCGAGACTCACGTTGGCAGCAGTGATGCCAAAACCAATCAGGCTAAGGTTCAACGCGCTCGAGACTTTAGCGTACCAAACGTGTCCTTCTCGATAGCCGAACTTCATATTTCTTCGATTATTGAGGTAGGCATATCCAAGAATAGCAAGAAACATCCCTAGTCCCAGAAAGCCGTGATCTCCCAGGACCTGAAAGTACACGTTATGCGCTGCCTTGGGTGCCAGGCCGGTAGGTATCGGCACCGTATAAAGGGGACCGAAATCCGGTGTTTCTGGCGCATAGTCATTCCATAAAACAGGATCAGTTACCGCGCCGAAACCACCACCAGTCAGCGGATTATCCAACGCAATCAGCGTGGATATCTTCCATGCCCATAGCCGCCCGATAAACGATCCATCTGCCTCTGCCGCTGTCAAAATCGTGTTCTGCCGCTCTTTCCATCCGTCCGGCGCTGCCTGATACACTACGGGAAGCATCAGCAGCGCAAGAACCGCCAACCCGAGTTTGTACCGGGAATTCATCCACATGGCGATAGCGAGAATGCTCAGGCCGATAAAGCCCCCGCGGGAATAAGTTCCTACGACGGCGACTACGTTCAATCCTAAAAGGCCCCAGAGACCCAGGCGAAGCCAATAGTGCCTGGTTACGTGAATGAGATAGATAATTAACGGTATACACATGTTGATGGCCACCGCCAGATCATTACGGTCTGCAATAATGCCGGCGCGACCCACAATCCGATGCCCGCCTGCGGAGAGAATAAACTTGACCCCTTCCATCGCGGCATAGGATGAAATAGAGAGCACGATGGCCCAGACAAAAGTGTCGATGTGCATTTTGCTTCGAAGCACCAGCACAATGAAAAGAAACAAGGTGATAATTTTCATGAACTGCGCCCAGTAGCCCCACACCCAACCCGGGTCCGATTGCAGCGTGAAGGCCGTACTTACCATGGTCCAGAAGCCAAACGCCAACACCCAGAACCCGATTTTCCCCGGCCGGAATGACTTGTTCTTCATCACAAACAGGTAGGAAAGCGCCGTGAATATCACGATTGTGAAATTCAACCGGAAGCTCTGTGAAAACCCAAAAGCCCAGTTGGTGGGTGCCGCAAGGGCAATCCACACCCAGGCCGCCAGGCCAAGGTAGGGGCGCTTGAACGCGTAAAAAATCGCCACAAACAAAAAGCCAACGAGCAGGAGGTCGCGCATCAGTCCTCATCCTGCTTGCTGGACCAATAAAGCAGATAGCACATGGAGACCACCACAATCAGCAGGTACAGACTGTCGATCATGCTGCACTCACCTTGCTACTCACGTAGCGAAACTTGCCCGACGCTTCCGGCAACAGCTCTGCCACCGCCTCAATCTCAATACTGACGCTCTCACCCAGCCTGGCCCGCAGGCCCTGCCGGATGGCAGCGACCACCGACGGCTGCAGCGCGCTCCGGGGCACTACCTGCACACGCGTTTTGGCCAGTGACTCCTGCACAATCCTGAAGTTAGCCACCTCCGGAATATCCCGCAGCACGTAGATCAGTGCGAGGCCATGCAGCACCGTGCCATCGGCGGCCACCACGAAATCCGTGCTGCGCCCCTCCACACTGGCCATCACCGGAAGGCCGCGACCGCAGGCACAGGCTCCCTCGCCCAGCACACCCACATCGCCTGTTCGGTAACGCACGAAGGGAAAGTCCCCCGTTCGCAGGTGGGTCACCACAATCTCCCCGGCTTCACCCGCAGGCACAGCCTCGCCATCGGCGTTCAGTATCTCTACCACGATGTCCTCTGCGGTAATGTGCAGGCTGCCCGCAGGACAGGCATGCGCAATGAAGCCCGCATCCCGACCGCCGTAGCCGTTGGCCACCGGACACCCGAACACACGGGAAATCGCCTGCTGCTGATGATCATACAGCCGCTCTGAGGTCACAAAGGCCACGCTAATGCCCAGGCTATCAAGGGCGACACCCTGCCCCTCGGCAAACTCGGCTATCTTTGCCAGTGACGAAGGATAGCCAAACAGCATCGCCGGGCGGGCCTCACGAATGCAAGCCACAAAGCGGTGCAGATTCTCCTCGGACATCTCGAAGGCGGATAGCAGCTCCGTGCGCATCAGCCGGTCGCGCAGTAAGCGCAGCCGATCCTGGGCGCCCAGCTCAATCGGCGAGCCCCAGACCACCATTTCCCGGTCGCCGATATCCACGCCCCACCATCGGGTCGCCCGGCGCTTGGCTGCCACGTCGTGGCTCACCCGCTCATTGCTCAGGTAAAAGATCAGCGGCTCACCGCTGGAGCCGCCGGTATTGAAGCGCTTCAGCCGAGCCTCGCTGCCTTCGGCCTTAAGGCTTTCCATGTTGGCGCGAATGGTGGGTTTGTCCAGACGCGGCAGTAAGGCGAGGTCAGCAACGCTGGTAACGTCAGCCGGATCAAAGCCTCGCTCGGCAAACAGCGCCCGATAATATGGCACGGTGCGCCCGATGCGCACCAGAAAGTCACGCAACTCCCTTAACTGCAGCGCCTGCATTTCCTCGGGTGACAGCCACTGGTTGCGCTCCATGGCGCGGAACGCCGCCTGAGTTGTGTGGCCCTTAAACCGTTCCTGCAGCGGGAAAAGTACATTGGCAACAAACTGCTGGGCTAGGCGCATACCGGCTCTCCCAATGCCTGGCGGTACTGGGCCAGCCACTGGCCATGCACCCTGGACCAGGTGTAATCCGCTACGCTGGCAAGGCCAGCATGGGCCAGGCGGGAACACAGGTTGGCATCTGCCATCAGCAGCTCCATGGCCGCGGCCATGGCATCGGCATTCTGCGCCGGCACCAGTAATGCCGTCTTCTCATGCGTCACGATGTACGGCACGCCGCCAACATCAGTGCTGATCACCGGGACCCCACTAGCCAGGGCCTCAATAACCGAGTTGGGCATATTGTCTACAGTGGTGGGGTTAAGCAAAACATCCGCCTTACGATAGAGCGCGGCCACTTGGTCTCGATCAAGACGACCAGCAAAGTGCACCATGTTCGTAATCCCCAGGGATTGCGCCTGCGCTCGCAACGCAGCTTCTTCCGGACCGCTACCGGCCACCACCAGCCGAAGTGCCGGGGCGGGCGTGCCGGTTGCCGCCGCTGCCTGTACCCTGGCAAACGCCTGCAGGGCTGTACCCACGTCGTAAATCTTCTCCAGGTTACGCGTAATGGCAAAAGTGAATACCTTGCCCGGCGCTTCTGCTGCACTGGCCGGCGAGAACAGCGCCGTATCTATAATGTTGGGTACAACGTCGCAGTTATAACCGTAATCCGCAAACACGGCCCGCAGATAGCCCGAGGGCACTACCAGGGCCTGGGCATGCCGCAGGCTCAGGTTCACCCACCGCGCGGAACGCGAGAGAAAGGTGCTCGCCTCGCCACCGCGATAGTTCACCAGCACCGGCGTGCCGCGCAGCCGCGCCAGCCACAGCACCGGTGCGGCAAACAGGTGCCAGGACCACCCGGAATTGGCCATGAGGTGAATCACATCCACCCGCCCCGCGAGGCGCCACACTGCCACGCTGTAAGGCAGCAGGCGAACCAGTGCACGCAGGCCCGGTACCCTACCCGCCCAGGCGGGTCGATAGGGCGGATTGGTCGGCAACAGCGTGACCTGCTCACCGGACTCGCGCAGCAGGCGCACCAGCTGGCGCGTCTGCATCGCCATGCCGCCATTGGGTGGCGGCACAGGCCCGATAACCCCGATATGCAGGCGGTCGTGCTTACTGGCCGCCGTCATGCCGATTGCGCCTGCCGTGGGCGCAGCAAGCCATCATACAGCGCCCGGTAGCGTCCCACGCTCGCCGCCCAGGTGCGTTCACTCTCGACGAACTGCCGGCCTGCCTCGCGCATCGCCTGCCAGTCGTCAGGGCGCTGCAAGAGATCACTCACAGCATTGGCCAGTGCAGACGCATCGCCGGCCCTGAACAGGCAGCCGGTTTCACCGTCACGAATGAGCTCGCGGTGACCGCCCACGTCGGACGCCACCACCAGCCGCCCCTGGGCCATGGCTTCCAGAGGCTTCAGGGGTGTAACCAGTTCAGTGAGGCGCATGGGCAAACGCGGATACACGAGCACATCCACCAGATTATAGTAGGCCTGCACGTCGCTATGCGGAACGCGCCCGGTGAGGATGACCGCATCTGTCAGTCCCAGGGCCTGGATGCGCGCCTTGACAGTCGCCTCCTGCGGACCTCCACCCACCAATAGCAGCCGCGTGTCCGGATTCGCCGCCACCAGGGCCGGCATCGACTCCAGCAGCAGGGGCAGGCCCTCGTAGGCGTAGAAGGAGCCGATAAAGCCGAGGACGGTCTTACCCTCAAGGCCCAGCTCGCGTTGCAGAGCTGCATCCGGTGCAGCCCCGTAGTTGAAGGAATCCACGTTCACCGCATTCGGAATTACCGTGATGTTATCCGCCGATAGTCCGCGGCCGACAATGTCCTCACGCAGCCCTTCGCAGATCGTCGTCACCGCATCCGCGTGGCGAAATACATAACTTTCCAGAGCCCGGGTGGCGCGGTAGCGCGGGCCGCCCTCGCGGCTGGTGCCATGATCCACCGCCGCGTCCTCCCAGAAGGCGCGGCATTCGTAGACCACCGGCAGTCCCAGCTGGCGGCCTGCCTTTAGCGCAGCCAGGCCGTTAAGGGCCGGGGAGTGAGCGTGAAGGATATCGGGGCACTCTTGCGCGGCAACCTCGACAATGCGCCTTGACAGAGTGCTAACAACGTCCCACTGATCCAACAAGGGCAGACGAGTCAGCGGGCCTCCATTCGGGGTAGTCCGATAAAACGTAAGTCCGTCTATCTCCTCCTCGACGTCAGCCGGGCCCTGCTTGGAACCGGTGACGTGCGCTGTGTGCCAACCCAATGCGCGCTGCTCGGCGATGATATTGCGTGTGCGAAACGTATAACCACTTTGTAACGGAATGGAGTGGTCAAGGATGTGTAATATGCGCACAGTCACACCTCAACGCTCGACAGACGGGACGGGAGCGCGGCCAGCGCCTGACCGCGAAGGTCTGATCTGGCGCAGTAGACTCATAAAGCCACTGAGTTCTGCCTCAAACTCAACTTCGCTTACGTGTTCACTATCCATAATTCGAGGCAGTTCCAGGAGTGGATCGGATAACGAAACCAGTTCATTGCGAGTCGTTGTTGCCGTACTCACGCCAGCGTCTTTGAGCAGTCGCACCTGCTCGTGGTGATACTCACCGCTGGGGTAGCAGAAGTGCCTGGGTCGCCCGCCGCAGATTCGGTGAATTGCAGCAAGATTTTCATTCACCTCGCGCTCTGCACCTCCGTTTTCAATACCAGCGAATCTATGCCGATGTGTATGTAGTTCCAGGTTAACGCCCTGTTGGCCGAGTTTTTTCACATCGCTTTCCGAGAGGAACATCAGCTTTCCGCGTGCCAGCCATTCTTCATACGACTCACCGAAATATTGACAGAGCTCACGAATAACAATTGATTCTAGCTCGGTCCCCAGGTCAGACACGATTTCTTTTATTCGCTCCGCGGTCACCTTTTCGTCCCCTGCACGCGCATACAGACAGCTCGAGGGTAATACCTGATACAGGCCACCATATTTCCAGAATAGATAGTCCAGCGCGACGTTAAATACGGGACGTTGATCCTCCACGTAATATGTTGACAAATATAACGTAGCGGGAAATCCATGTGCCTGTGTCACAGAAAACATGCCTGAGCGGACTCCAGCCCATCCATCATCGACAGTTACCACCACCTGATCTTTCTTGAATCTGCCGACGTTATATTGACGCGCGATCTCATCAAGATCGACACATTCGAATCCGCTGCGGCGAAGGATAGTCATTCTTCGGCGAAATACATGGGCACGCATAAAAAGACCAGGACGAAAACGCCACTCATCATCGAGTGATATACCGTGATAGCACAGAATCCGCGGTCGGTGTGCCGTCAGCAGACGGGCGATAGCAAACAGCCCCAAAGCTTTGCAGATTTTGAGGAATACCTTCTTCAACTGTACTCCGGCTGACGCCTTGACCAATTAATTAATGATCTGCGAGGCCAGAAAAGCGCAAAATTTCTCGGTATATAAAGACCATTCTCAAAGGCTTCGCGACGCCTCTTTGACATAGAGAGTGCTCCGCTTTGGTAATCCTCAGCATGAGAAAAATAAAAACCTGCACCGCCGTCTGCAATCGTATTCGCTATGAACGCGAGACGCGGGCTCACGGCGGAAATGTCTGGATCATAGAACCAGCTACCGCCGACGACGCCCCGGATAGCAGGATTCGCTTCCGCCATTTTCGCAGTGATAACACAAGTTTGGTACCAGCTCTGCTGACTAAAGCGAGATACCTCCGACAGATGCACGTGCAGACGAAATACCGGCTTGTTACCGCCAGCTTCTACCAGAGCCCGGGCGAACCGGCACGCCTGACGCCACCCGCCTGAATACAATAGCGACCGCTGTATAACCGAAAAAGGCTCAACGACACGCTCAGCCGCCGGGTAAAGTCGCCCACTCGCCAACGCCAAATCCTTCATAAAGCGATCGTTCAACTGCAGCTGCTGTGGCTCAAGCTGCAAGATTCTGGAAAAACTCCTAGCGTAGCCGTGGACAACCTCGTCCACCAGCGAAAAAGGCAGTCGATCCACGTCAAAGCTCGCAACAAGTCGACATAACAAATGATGCATCACGAGTTGCATAGCTTTTGCGTCATAGCGCTTGCGCACCGATCGCAGGACAACATCGACGCCCGGTACCGCATGATAATGACCGAAATCAAAGCGAGGCTGAAGTTCATCCTCAATACGGGACAGCCAGCCCCCATCTACATATCTCGCGACCACATTCGCTGTCGCGGCGACTTTGGCCCCCGCTTCCTCCTTTACATCGCGTAAGACTTTCAAGAAACAGGCCACTCAACCCAGCGCCAGGTCGTCATCACGGGTGGCACCCTGGAACATCAGCAGCGTCCACAGCGGCGCACTGTGGTCGCGCAACCCGCGCTGGTGTTCATCCACCAGTTTTTCCAGATAGGCCGCGTTGAACAGCCCGGTATCCGCCAGGCCGCCGCCCAGCAGGTCGTCGCGCAGGCGCTGCTTCAGCGGTCCGCGGAACCAGTCCGCCAGGGGTACGCCAAAGCCCATCTTGGGGCGATAGAGCACATCGTGAGGCAGATGCGGCTCCAGGGACTTTTTCAGCAGGTACTTGCCCTCGCTGCCGCGCAGCTTGATGCCTACGGGCAGGCCACTTACCCACTCGGTGAGCGGATGGTCCAGCAGCGGCACGCGCACTTCCAGTGAGTGCGCCATGCTGGCCCGGTCCACCTTGGTCAGGATGTCGCCCACCAGGTAGGTTTTCATGTCGAGGTACTGAATCAGGGACAGCGGGTCGTCCGTGGGGCTCTTGGCCGCGTGCGCGTTGAACACGCTGTCCACCGTATAGCCCTGCAACCGGCTTTTCAGGGCCGGCGAAAACAGCTGGGCGCGCTGTTCCCGGCGGCAGATGGATACCGAGTGCAGGTAGGCCTCCACGCTGGTGCGGGCCAGGGCCTGGAAGGTGGTCTTGGCGCGAAACACCCGCGGCGCCCAGTCGGCCTTGGGGTACAGCCGCCCCAGGGCACCGAACAGCGGCCGACGAAGGCCCAGCGGCATGGCCCGGCGCAGCCGGTCCTCGTTGCGGTGCAGCCGGTAGCGACGGTAGCCGGCGAAGTGCTCGTCGCCGCCGTCGCCGGAGAGCGCCACGGTCACCCGCTGCCGGGCAAGCTGGCAGACGCGGTAGGTGGGAATGGCCGAGCTGTCGGCGTAGGGCTCGTCGTACAGGGCTGCGAGGCCGTCCAGCAGGTCGAAATCCTCGCTGCTGACGGTCTGCTCGAAGTGGTTGGTGTGATAGCGCTCGGCGACGCTTCTGGCGAAATCGGTCTCGTTGAACTGCGGTACGTCAAAGCCGATGGCGCAGGTATTTACGGGCTCGCTCTGAGCCTGGGCCATCATCGCCACCACCGCGCTGGAATCCACCCCGCCGGAGAGGAAGGCCCCCAGGGGCACCTCGCTCACCAGCCGCACTTTTACCGCCTCGCGCAGCCGCGCGACCAGTTCGTCCTGCAGGTCCGCCTCACTCGCCACCGCAATCGGGCTGAACGGGATGTCCCAGTACTGGCGCTGCGCCGGCACCGGGGCCCCGCGGGTGAAGGTCAGCGTGTATCCGGGACACAGCTTGTGCACGCCCTGGTAAATGGTCTTGGGCTCGGGCACGTAGCCCAGGGCAAAGTAATCCTCCACAGCCTGCGGCTCCAGCTTGCGCGGCAGAGCCGGGTGCGCCTTGAGCACCTTGAGCTCGGAGCCGAAGAGCAGCTGACCGTCGGGCAGGACACTGTAGAACAGGGGCTTGATACCGAAGCGGTCCCGGGCCAGGAACAGGCTGCGGGCACGGCGGTCGTACAGGGCAAAGGCGAACATGCCGCGGAAGCGCTCCACGCAGCGCTCGCCCCATTCCTGCCACGCGTAGAGAATCACCTCGGTATCACAGTGAGTGCGAAACTGATGTCCCAGCTCGCGCAATTCTGCCGCCAATTCGCGGAAGTTGTAGATCTCTCCGTTGTACACCACGCACAGGTTGCCATCGGCGCTGTGCATGGGCTGCTGGCCGCTGGCCAGATCAATGATGGACAGCCGGCGGTGGCCCAGGCCGATGCCCGGCTCGAGGAACAGGTCGCCCTCGTCCGGCCCGCGGTGGAACTGCGCCTGGTTCATGGCGTGCAGCACGTCGCTCGGGATGTCGCGCTCGGCGCTGAAATCGAAGATGCCCGCTATGCCGCACATGTGCCCGCTGTCACTCCTTGTGGGGGGCTGCCCCTTGTTCTGCCGTTCTCCGGCCCAGCACGGCGTCGTAGACGCCAAGGTAGGCCCGAACCGTCGTGCTCCAGTCGAATTCGCGTTGAATCCGGTCTTTTGCCGCCGCGCCGTATTGCTGGCGTCTTGCCGGGTGGTCCAGTAATTCCAGTATAGCCTCGCCCAGCGCCTCCGCGTCGCCTACCGGTACGAGGGTGCCGCTGACCCCGGGCTGCACCAGCTCCGGGTTGCCGCCGATGTCGGTCGCTATCACCGGCAGTCCGCTGGCCATGGCCTCCAGCACCGTGTTCGAGATGCCCTCGTTCAGAGAGGGCAACAGAAACACGTCCATCCGTGCCAGCTGGTCCGGGATGTCGCCGCGATCCCCGGTAAATTCGATCTGCTCGGCAACGCCGCGGGAGAAGGCCTCGGCCTCCAGCGCGGCGCGTTCCGGCCCGTCGCCGACGACTATACAGCGAAGCTGCGAGCGTAGCCGAGGGCGGACGGAAATAATGTGCGCGAGCGCACGGATTATCTGGTGCTGATTCTTGACGGTGGCGAGGCGGCCTACGGTGCCTATGACTAATGGCGTTGATGGTGCGGTCAGGTCCGAATGGGACCTGACTCCAATTGAGGGGTCAGGTCCCATGCGGGCCTGACCCCTAAGATCAAATCGCGCCAAATCCACCCCGTTATAAATCTGCACCACCTTGCGTTCGGGAATCCTCACGTCGCCGATCAGCCACCCCCGCAGATCCTGACTCACCGTAATGAAGCGGTGTATCAGCGGGCTCAGCCCCCGGCGCAAGCGTCGGTAGGTGCGATTGGTACCGTCGATATCGTTCACATCCCGACCGTGCTCACCGTGCACCCGCTTCACCCCGGGCATCACCAGCCCGAGGATGTGTGTCTCCAGCGCCGCCAGGTTGCGGGTGTGCACCACCGCCGGGCGCAGCCGCCGCAGCAGTCGCCACAGCCGCCAGTACATGCCCCAGTCGTGCCCCGGCCGCTTACGCAATTCATGGATGCTTACATCCGGCGCCGTAATACGACCGGCGAAGGGACCGGATTCCGTGAGACAGACAATGGCGTGCCGATAGCGCTCCGGCGGGCAGCGGTTGATAATGTTCACTAGCCCGTTTTCAAGGCCACCCGTACCCAGTGAATAGATGATATGGACAATCAGTGGCTGAGCGTTTGTCACTGCCGCTCCGCTGCTGCCAGCCCATCCGCCAATACCCTGTCGATACCCTCGCGCTGGGCGGCGGCGAAGTCGCGCAGACGCGAGGCGGCTGCCGCGACATCCCCTTGCGCGATTGGCGTCAGCAGGTTAATACGAGCACCGAAAACGCCACCCGGCGTGAGTTGTTCGAGTGCCTCGTAAATCTTCGTGACATACGGATCGGCACTCTCGCGCTCATTCACCCGATACCAGAACCAGCCGAGAAACTCTCTTCCTGACGCCAGGTGCCGCAGCGTCACCTGCTCTACCTGGGCGAGCTCTGGTGACGGATTTCCCAGACGCTGCCGCGAAAGCACACGCCATTCGCCCTCCGCCGCCGCCCAGCGATCCTTCGAGTCCACGAGCTCCGTCCCCTGCGCCTGCTGCAGAAACTGCTGCAGCCACAGGGACACCGTTACGTCATCCCGAACGTAGCTCACATGGCTTTCTCTCTGCGCCCCGGTAGCCAGCGGTTCCCACGGCATATCCGCCGTCTCTGTCACTGTCCACCCTGGCGGCGGCGCCGGCGCCGCCAGGGGCGCCACCGCTGCCTTCGCCCCCGCCGCACTCCAGGATGCCGCAAGCGGACCGGAAGCGGCGGCAAGCATCGCCAGCACTGCAGCGATTGCGAGTTTCCCGGCGGCAACTGACGGCCCGGCGTCTGTCGGGTGCGCCCGCTGTGGACCATGCCCTTCCTGGTCCGCAGCGGGCGCACCCGACAGACCTGTATCCTGATCGGATTCCTGCCAGAACCCCCCGATCCAGAACAGCAGCAGCATCACTATGCCGAAAAACACCCAGCCATAAATGAGGTGGTCCACCCCGGTCGCCAGCTGCATGTCACTGAGATGACCGATCATGACAATGCCGTAGGCCCGAAGGACGTTCGCCACAATCGGGACAATGATGGACGCCAGCACGAACAGCAGGCGCCGCCAGGGACTCCGATAGCTGAGATAGGCGTACAACAGGCCCAGCGTGAAAGACGCAATCAGGTAGCGAACGCCGCTGCAGGCTTCCACTACCGACCAGTTGCCCGAAGGCAGCATGAAGAACAGGTTCTCGCGGTACACCGGAACGTTACTCAGGCGGATCAGCCAGACGGTGTACTCCGCGGTCAGGTCCATCATCGGCGGTTCCAGCCCCTTGCCCATGGGCACGGCGAGGAACAGGAAGCCCAGCGGGAACATCAGCGCCCGCACCATCGCAGTCCCCAGAAGCGTCCAGAGCGCGGCTATCAGCACCGATACCACGGCAATCTGCTGAACCACCTGTACGCTCACCAGGTGCGCAATCAGCCAGAGCGCAGCGGCACCCAGCACCATCACCAGCGCGGGATAGCACGGCGCAACCGGAATCTGCGCCAGCCGAGCACGATCCCGCCACACCAACCACAGACTTATAGGGGCAATCAGGAAACCGTGGGTAAAGGTTTCCGATGCCATCCAGATGGCGACCATGGAGGCAAAGGTCGGCAGGTAGATTGCCAGCACCGCCAGGCACAGTCCCGCAGCGAGTACGGGAACAGTCAAGCCACGGGTGCCAGGCACCTCCTGCGGTGCAGCGGTGGCGAGGGTCATGACAGGCCCCTGAGCGACGTTGCAGCGGCGGGCGGGTTGCTTGTTAAGCCAGATGCGGCGAATGCACACGTACTGTTCTTCTGAGACGCCGCTTGCTCACCTCGCAGCAATAAGGCCACCTCTGGCAAGTTGTCGTCCCAATTGAACGCGCAGCTGACATACGCCCGCGCCCGCTCGCCGAGGCCGGCGTGCTCGCCGCGCTGCAGGGCATCCAGGTGGCGGGCGTAGTCGTCCGCGGTCTCCGCCAGTAACAGGTGCTCGCCATCGGTCGCGTCGATGCCTTCCAGCCCGAGCGCGCTGACTAGTATCGGTTTCGCCATCGCCATGCCTTCCAGCACCTTGTTCTGCACCCCGCGGGCGACGCGCATGGGCGCTATCGCCGCGAGGGCGTGCTGCAGGTAGGGGCGTACGTCGGGCACCCTGCCGGTCACGCAGATGCCGGGGCTTTTTCCCAGGGCCTGTACCCTGTCCGAGGGGTTGCCGCCGACGATGCACAGGCGCAGCGGCTGCGCCTTCTGCAGGGTGGGCAGAATCTTCTCGGCGAAATCCACCACCGCGTCGACATTGGGCCAGTAGTCCATGGCGCCGGTGAACACCAGAGTCGGCGCACCATCGAAGGGATCGGCCAGGGTTGGGTCAGGCCGGAAATAGTCGGTATCCACGCCGTTGTTATAGTGACCTACCTTGTGCGCGCTCTCCGGCGCCAGGCGGCGAAACAGCGCGGCCTCGGCGGAGGACACGAACAGACCGTAATCGAACTGGACCGCCAGGGCACGCTCGCAGTCAAGCAGGCGCTGGCCCTCGCGTCGATACACCCAGCTCAGGGGCCAGGGCTTGTGCACCGAGTACTGCAGCCACTTGTCGGAATCCACGTCCACGAAGTCAATCACCTTGCGTGCAATGGCATCGCCCGGCTTGCCACCGGTACTGGGCAGGAACTGGGCCATGGCCGAGGAATAGACCATGGCGTGGCGTACGTTCTCGCGCTCCGCGCAGCGCGCCACCCAGTCTGCCAGGCCGGCGCCGGCGCTGCGGTAGTAGGGCAGGCTCAGGGCCTCGCCGGTGGCGAATCCGGTCACGCTGGCCACCGTGGCGCGCCAGGGAATCAGGGGGGCAAAAAAAGTGGTCGCGCACAGCTCTCTTAGCGTCTCGATATGCTGCCAGTCCGCCGGATCATCGACGAAGGTCGCCAGGTGCACGTCGAACTCCGCCGCCAGGTGGCGCAGCAGGTGCCAGGCGCGGATCTTGTCGCCCTTGTTCGGCGGATAGGGGATCCGATGGCACAGGAACAGCAGCGGCGGCTTCACCGGATGCCCGCTCAGCCGAGGTGCCGCGCCAGCGGCGGCCCCATCAGGTTGGCCAGCCACAGGGGCAGCTTCTGCCAGGTGTTCACCAACAGGCGGTAGCGCGGGCTGTTGGGGTTGAGGTCCGGCGGCGACTCGGCGGACACCAGGTGGTATTCGTAGGGAAGCGGCTCGGGGGTGAAGCCCATATTCTTCTTGAAGGCGAAGGGACCGGTGTCGGCCTTGCTGCGCCCGAAGTCGAAGCCGGTGAGCCCCTCGCTGGCGCTCTCGCGCATCAGTTCCCAGTACAGGAAGTGATTGCAGCCACGGATATCCCGGGCCCGGGTGATGCTGCCGCCGTAGTAGGGCAGTACTTCGCCCTTGAAGTAGAAGCTCATCACCGCAGCGACGTCTTCGCCCGCCTCTCCTGAGCGATTCGGCGGGTCCAGCAGCATGGCATCGTCCGGCTTGCCTTTGGGCGCGCCGTCAGCGGCCTGGCGGATCATCAGCACCCGGCAGTCACCGGCGAACTCCTCGCGCAGTATCTGCAGGTAGCGGCGTGAGAACACCGGGGTACCCAGGTTACGCACGCTCTCGGCGTAGACGCGGTACAGACGGTCAACGCCAGTGGCGTCCTCCTCGCTGTACAGTCCCTCGCCCAGGGCCTTGCGCAGCATGGCGCGCTGCCGATTGGGGATTGCCTTGAGGTTGGCAGCGTTGTCTGCTTCCAGGGACTTGCGGAAGGTGTAGTAGAGCTCTTTTGTCGGCCAGTCGCTGCCCGAGGGTTCGCGGCAGCGCAGTTCCAGGGCGTCCACTTTCTGCGCTTCGGCCAGCGCCATGGCCCTGTCGCGCAGCGCCTGGGCGGCCTGGTCAGAGTTGGCGGCGATGCCCCCGTACACACAGAACGGCAGGCTGCACAGGCGATTGCCGGTGAGCACACTGCGCACGGCCGCCAGGGGAAGTATGCCCTCGATGCCGGCATCACTTTCGGCGATGAGGAAATAGGCCGTGTGGCCAAAACCCCGACGCAGCACGCGCTGCCAGGCGAAGCGGTGGAAGAAGGTGGTCTGCGGGCAGCTGTGCACGAAGGCGTCCCAGGCAGCTTCGTCCTCGGGTTGGGCTTCGCGGACGGTGAGGCTCACGGGTTCGCCCCTGTGGGGTCAGGTCCCAGTGGGACCTGACCCCGTTGGGAACCCCTGATCTGGGTGGCGAACACCCGATCCATCCTGTCCCACGCGAAATCGGTCAACAGGGATTCGATACGCGAATGCATGCGCGACAGGTTGAGGTAATGGCGGAAGCGGGTTTTCAGCGGCAGTCCCTGCGGCCGCGGCTGCTCCGGATCGATTTCCCAGGGGTGGAAATAGAACAGCCCACTCTGTCCTTCGACGTTGTTGATATGGCGCAGCGCCCAGCGCGAGACGACATAGGGGTAGAGCCGGAACCAGCCGCCACCGCCGCAGTTGATGTTGCGACCCGGCAGGGCCAGCGTGGTCACGGGAATTTCGGTGAGTCGCCCATCAGCCGCGGAGAAGGCAAAGCGCGGCGCCTCGGGCATGCCGTAAAGATCGTGACTGATGGGGACGATGCTCGAACTGTAGTGATAGCCGGCGTCGGCCAGGGCATCGTGGGCCCAGAGGTTGTCGGCGCCAATGGAGTAGCTGGCAGCTCGGTAGCCCAGCACCGCGCAACCCCCGAGGTCCTCCAGCAGCGTGCGGGTACGGCGAATGTCGTCGGCAAAGTCCTGCGGTGATTGGGTGTTGGCCCGGGTATGCTGCCAGCCGTGGCTGGCCAGTTCGTGACCGGCATCAACGATGCGCCGCACCATGGTCGGCTCGCGCTCCGCCACCCAGCCCAGGGTAAAAAAGGTCGCATTGACGCCATGCTGGTCAAACAGTTCCAGAATACGATCCATGTTCGCCGCCACCCGCCGCGGGCGCGTGTCCCACTCGGCGCGGCCCACGTGCTGCTCGAAGGCCGAGACCTGGAAGTAATCCTCCACGTCCACGGTCATGGCGTTCAGGCGCGGCGCGCTTGTCTTCATGGGGTGGTCCATGGGGTTCATACGTTTCACAGCCGCTCCAGCAGCGCCCGCACAATGCGCTCGGCGGCGTGACCATCCCAGCCCTCGGGCTGGCGTCCGGCCTTGTCATGACCGTCGCGCACCGCCGCCCAGGCCTCGCGAATCGCCGCCGGGTCCGTGCCCACCACGCTGTTGGTGCCGCATTCCACAGTAATCGGTCGCTCCGTGCTCTCACGCAGGGTGATGCAGGGCACGCCCAGGGCCGTGGTCTCTTCCTGAATGCCGCCAGAGTCCGTGAACACCACCCGCGCCTCGCGCATCAAACCGAGCATTTCGCGATAGCCCTGGGGTGGCAGCAGCGTGATCCCGGCGTCGACAAGCCGCGCCTCCAACCCTGCATCCGCCAGACGCGATCGGGTGCGTGGATGCACCGGGAACACCAGCGGCAGTTCGGTGCTGATCTCGATCAGCACCTGCACCAGGCGCGCGAGAGTCTCAGGCTCATCGACATTGGACGGGCGATGCAGGGTGAGTAGGCCATAATCGCCCGTCGCGTTATTCCCCGCCGCCGCACGGGTGCTGGCTGCAGGCACGGCCTCGGACAGGTTGTACATCAACGTATCAATCATCACATTGCCCGCGAAAACCACCTTCTCCGCGGCGATGCCCTCGCCGGTGAGGTTGGTAAGCGCTGTACGTTCGGTGGTAAACAGCAGGTCGGAAATCTGGTCGGTGAGAATGCGGTTGATCTCTTCCGGCATGGCGCGATCGCCGCTGCGCAGGCCCGCCTCCACATGCACAATGGGAATGCCCTTCTTCACCGCCACCAGCGCGCAGGCAATGGTGGAATTGACGTCGCCCACCACCAGTACGGCGTCCGGCTGATGCGCGTTCAGCACCGACTCAAAGCGCAGCATGATGTTGGCCGTCTGCTCGGTATGGCTGCCGGAGCCCACGCCCAGGTCCACGTCCGGCTCGGGAATGTGCAGCTGCTCGAAAAACGAGGCCTTCATGGCCGCATCATAATGCTGGCCCGTGTGAACCAGCGTGGCACGCAGGCCCTCGGTGGCTGCGACTGCACGCATGATGGGGGCAATCTTCATGAAATTGGGCCGGGCACCGACCACACACACAATGTGCCGCTGTGTTGCTTTCAACGTCATCCAGAATCCTTAAAAGCGGTAGCGCAGGTTCAGATCGATGCGATTTTCAGTAAAGGTAAAGACATCGGTGTTCGCATCCTGGTTGGTGTACTGGTAACGCAGGGTCAGGGTGGTGTCATTGCCCAGGGTGCGGGACAGGCCCAGGCTTCCGGTCCAGGCCGTCAGCTCCTGGCCGAACAGGCCGATGCTCTGGTCATCGCCCTCGTTTTCCCGCCAGCCAACCCGCAGATCGGTCGACGTCTGCGGGCCGAGCTGGCGGGTCAACGTGATGGCCGCACTGCGGAAGGTCAGGCCGGCGCCAGTCTCGAACTGGGTCTGCCTCGACTCTCTCACGTCAAGGCCAATGCCGGTGCGCCGCGCCTGGAATCCCCAGTTCAGGGCCAGGGTTTCGTTCTCTATTGGGCCCTGGCCGATAAAGGTATTGCGGCCGGCTCTGCCGAGGGGCTGACCGGGCAGATCCTCGATATCCGAAAGACGATCACCGCGGTCGACGGCCTGGCCGCGAAGATCTCGCGGCAGATTAATAGCGCGAAGATAGCTCGCGCTGAACTCCGAGCGTTTGTGCCGATAGCTGATATTCACCCGCGGCGTGGTGCCGAAAAAACGCTCACCATAGCCGGCGGCCACGCTTACCCGGGCATTCGGTGTCCAGGTGAAGCCGGCGTCCCAGAAGGTGCCGTCGATATCGTCATCAAGACTGACAAACTCGTTGAATTCCTCGCCGCCGCGGGCGTCGAGGGAGAGCACGCTGTTGATGCGCAGCGTGGCGGTGGCGGCAACCGTGGCGAACTCGACGTCAAAGCCCGGCTGCAGATTACTATCGTCAAACTCGACCTTGCTGTAGCTGCCGTCCACTCCCAGCGCCAGACGCGCTGCGGCGGGGTCGGTACCCAGGCTGGCCTGGGCGCTGTTCTGCGTGCTGTCACCGATCTGCCCAATCGCGTTGTACTGCTCGTTGTAGTTGTAGCGGGCACTGAAGCGACCGCTGTCTCCAATGCGCCTCTGGCTGCGCGCGCCAACGCCATAGCGATAGGTGATGTTGGTATTCTCGCGGGCGTTGATGGCGTTTTCGCCGCCCCCGGCGAAGGGATTGATGGGGTTCTGTCCGGCAAAGCCCGTGGCCTCCACCGTCAGCCAGTCGCGTATCAGCTCCAGGTCGCTGTTGAGGTTAATGCTGGGCACCACCGATTCCCGGTTGGTCAGGAACTGGCCCTGACCGGCAGCACAGTCGATATTGCTCTCGCCGATGCTGTTGAGCTCCACCCCGGCACGAAGATTCATGTTGAAGCGGCCACCGCTGCCGTTCACGGCAACGTCCGGGCGAGCGGTACCTACCCACTGCCCTTTCTTGTCGAGGTCCGACAGGCAGATGTTGTCGGTGTAGTAGGTGCCGACGGCGAGCCCGGCTTCCCGGGTCCACTCCCCCGCCTGTGCCGGCATTCCGGA
The DNA here is from genome assembly GCF_004340525.1 of Chromatocurvus halotolerans. Classification (GTDB taxonomy): domain Bacteria; phylum Pseudomonadota; class Gammaproteobacteria; order Pseudomonadales; family Halieaceae; genus Chromatocurvus; species Chromatocurvus halotolerans. The sequence continues at coordinate 47,823 of NZ_SLWX01000014.1, forward strand.
CAATATCGCTGGCAGAGTCGCCGCCAGCGCGGTTGCCAGTGCGAGCCGCTTCACGCAGGTGGTCTCTCTGTCTTTGTGGCCTCGCGTTCATCCTCGGCATCCTGGGTATCGCGAGCGCCCTTGGCTGCCGCGCGGGCGGCACCCACCTTCTGTTCGTCAGCCCCGTAGCCGTAACCGTAGCCATACCCATAGCCATAGCTATAACCAAGGCCGAACAGCCGCGCCCGGCGCCGGGACATGCGGTTAAGCATGACGCCAACAAATTTGTCATCACCGAGGCGCTCGAGCGCCTCTTTCACCGCCTGCTGGGGCGTGATATCCGCTGCAGCGACAAAGACAATCTGCCCCATGAAACTGGCCAGCACCGCCGCCTCGGTAGTCAGCAGCAGCGGCGGTGAATCGAACACGATCACCCGATCCGGATAGCGGTTGGCCAGCTCGAGCATGAACTGATGCATGGTTTCACCGGCCAGCAGCTCGGTGGCGTGCTCGCTGCTGTTGCCGGCGGGCAGAATGCGCAGCTTTGGCACATTGGTGTGCAGGATCACGTCACGCGGCTGCACATGCTCGGTATCCATAAGCAGGTCGATCAGCCCCGGCGCACCCTCGGGCACGCCGAGCAATCGGCCGGCGGTGCCCTTGACCACGTCGGCGTCCACAAACAACACGGTCTTGTCCTGCTCCATGGCAATGCTCATGGCCAGGTTGACGGAGCAGAAAGTCTTGCCGTCCCCCTGCAGGGCGCTGGTCACCATGACCAGGTTGGGCGTTTCTATCGGCGTCGGTGAACGACCGGCAATGTTGCGCAGCAGTGGCCGCTTGACCACCCGGAACTCCTCCGCGATGGTGCTGCGCGGCACTGCCGGGGTGAGGTAGCCGCGCTCGTGCAGTTCATCGAAGGGAATGTGCACGATACGGTCTTTCGGGGTCAGGTCCGCGTTGTGGACCTGACCTCCCACGGAGGCCTGGACCCTGGGCTCAGGCCCCTTCGGTGCCGCCGCCGGCGTCGCCTGCACACTGCGCGGCACTTCCCCTTCCCTCGCACGTGCCTGCGCCTGTTTTTCCTTTTCCTCCGGGCCGAGTCTGCCCAGGGCCTTTTCGATAATACTCATTGCGAAATCCCTATGGCGCGTGCGCCGTCACAATGCCAGCGGTGGCGCTTCATGCGAGCAGGGCCGGGCCGACAGCCACGCCGGCCGCGGTCACCAGCAATAGCAGCGTGCAGGCCGCAAAGCCCGCCAGGCGCCAGTTCTCGCTGCGGCGTTCGTGAACCTTGCTGTTCAGAGTGACCGTACCCAGCAGCGGCAGCCCGGTGGTATTGGCAAGCATGCGCGCATCGGCAATCAGTGGCTTGAGCAGGGCCAGCAGGAGCGCCAGCGCCACGCCGGCACCGAGGGCAACGACAACAACACCGACATTCAGCAGCAGCTTGTTCGGTTCGTTGGGCACCAACGGGACATAGGGGGGATCAATCACGCGGAAGGTGACGTCGGAGGCGTTGCTCTCCACGTCCTGCCCCAATCGCGCCGATTCCCGGCGCTGCAGCAGCTCCTGATGCTGGCGCGAGACCACCTCGTAATCGCGATTCAGCTGCTGCAGCTGCGCCTCGACCTCGGGAATCTGCACCACCTTGCCGTTCAGGTCATCCACGCGGCGCTGGTACTCCTCAACGCGCACGCGCAGTTCCGCCACCCGCGCCTCGGTTTCTGCCAGCATGGCACGCATGCCCTGGTACACTGGACTCGCGTTCAAGTTACCGAAACCGCTGCCCATGCCCGGCGACATTGCCGCCATCTCTTCCTGCTTTTTTGCCTGGAGCTCATCGATCAGCCCACTGATCTGTCGCACCTGGGGATGCTGATCGGTGTAGCGGGCCAGCAGCTCGTCGCGGCGCACGTTCAATGTCTGAATGCGCTGGTCCAGCGGCGAGTTCTGCATCGCGTTGCCGGATCCGCCGCCGAGGAAAACCGGCTCTTCCCCATCCAGCTGGCGCTGCAGCTCGGAGCGGCGGTTCTGCAGCTCGTCCAGCTCCAGGCGGGCGGTGGCGAGATTGGAGCGCGCCGCCTGAAGTCGGCTGTAATAATCGCCGCTGGAGCCCGGCACCACGTCCGCATTCTTCTGCTTGAAGCGCGCCAGCCGACTTTCGGCCTCAATCAGGCGGGCTTCGTACTCGGCAATCTGCTCGTCCAGGAACGCCTGGGCGCCGGTGCTATCCGCACGCTTTTCGTTCAGCGAGGATTCGATAAACACCGTTATCAGCGATTGTGTCACGCGTCGCGCCACGTCGCGATCGCGGTCGCGCACGGCAATCTCGTACAGCGACGCATTGGCCCGGCTGCCGCTCAGGCTGATGGAGCTGCGCAGACGCTCGATCAGCGCGGCTTTCTGTGACTCGGTCGTCGCGATGAGGTCGAGATCGGTCATGCGCGAGAGCTTTTCCAGGTTAGGGCGGCTCAGCAGGGTGCGGCTGAGCATGGAGATGCGCTGATCGATGTTCGGGGTAATCGCGAGGCCGCGCAGCAGCGGTCGCAGTACCGAGTTCGTATCGACGTAGACACGGGCGGTCGCCACATAGGACTCGGGCATCTGCCAGACGTACGCCCAGCCAGCAAGCGCGATCACCCACGCCACAATGAGTGCCAGCCAGCGGAAACGCCAGACACCCCAGACGTAACTCAGAATTTGCGACAGTGCTTCTTGCATGATGTGCGCTCGCCCGCCCGTGCCGGCCTAGAACCAGGATTCCGAAATGATGACGATATCGCCGGGCATCATGGCCATATTGGCCGAGATATCACCGTCCTTGAGAAGGTCATCCAGACGCAGGCTGTACGAGCGCTGCTCGCCGCCGAAGGTTCTTACCAGAACGGACTTGTTGCCTGCGGCAAACTCGGTCATGCCGCCAACGGCGATCATGAGATCCAGCAGCGTCATGTGCTGGCTATAGGGCACGCTGGAAGGCGTGGTTGCCTCGCCCACCACGCGCACCTGCTGCTCGGGCACCCCGACAAAGCCATTGACGATAACGCTCACGACTGGCTGGCGGACATACTCCGCGTAGGCCTTCTCGATATCCCGCGCCAGCTCGGTGGAGGTCTTGCCGCTGGCCGGCAGGTCCTCGACCAGGCGCGTGGTGAACTTGCCGTCGGGCCGTACAATGCCGGTGGTGCTCAGCTCCTCGTTGCCCCAGACAAAAATCTCCATGGTATCGCCTGGGCCAATCACGTAGTTGTAATCCGGGCCACTGCCACGCTCGTCGTAGGGCACCGTCGGGTTGCCACCGCAGGCGGCGAGAAGGCCAAGCGCGCCGAGCAGAAGGGCTCGCTGGCACCACTGCCAGAGGACAGTACTGGACGCTGGGAATGTTGCTGTATGTCGGGTGTTGTGAAGCATGACCGCTCCCCTGTGGTTTTTTGTTGGTGCCTGTCGGCGATCAGAAAATCCGGTTATTGCGGCGCATGCGGCGGCGCCAGGCGCTGCCGCTGTCGTCTGGGCCTTTGTTATCACGGCTCCCTTCAGGGGCCGGCGCCGGAGGCGTCGCATCGCTCGTGCCCGTGGCACGCGGCGCCTCTGCCGGCAGGCCAGGCTCGGGATCGTCGGCGGGCTCCGTGGAATCTTCAGTGCCGTCATTGACCGTGCGGGCGGTAGCAACATCGCGCAAATGGCGTGCGGGCGAGAACGTGGTGGTTTCCGAATCACCGCCCTGCGCCGGCGACCTGGCAGCCATCGGCTCAAACACGTCGTCGACCTGAAAGTCATTGTCCACCAGCTGGTTGCCCGCCGCCAGGCTCTCGCCCTGCAGCTCGCCCAGCACTTCCTTCATGTCGCTGACGCCCAGCCGGTGCAGCTGCTCCACGCTGCCGTGCAGCAGCAGGCGACTGCAGATGAGGTTGATGCGCCGCGGCACGCCTTCGCTGAACTTGTAGATTAGCGGGTATACCGAGCGGCTGATGTCGGGATCGCCTCGCCAGCCCACCAGGCTCAGTCGATGGCGAACGTAGGCTTCGGTCTCGTCCAGTTCCAGCGCTTCGAGGTGGCTTGCGGCCACAATGCGCTGGTGTACCTGCTCCATCTGCGGCGAGAGAATCAGCTCACGCAGTTCGGGCTGTCCGAGCAGGAAAATCTGCAGCAGCGGCTTGCCCGCCGCCTGTATGTTGGTGAGAAGGCGCAGCTCTTCCATGGCGGACACGGACAGGTCCTGGGCCTCATCCACGATCAGCAGTGCACGGCGGCCCTCCCTGTGCCACTTCAGGAGCATTCGCGACAGGTGCTGCACGAGCGCGCCCTTGTCGCGGATGGCCAGATCGACCCCGAACTCGTAGGCCACCATCTGCAGCAGGTCATTGGCCTCAAGCTGGGAGCAGACAATGTTCGCGGTGGTGACCTTTTCGTTGGACAGGTCGTCGACCAGCGCCCCAACCAGGGTCGTCTTGCCGGTACCCGGGCGACCGGTCACCATCACGAAGCCCTCGGCGCGCATGAAGGCGTAGGCCATGTAGGCCCGCGCTTTCTTGTAGCCGCGATGCTGGAAGGCAAAATGGTGATCCGGGCTTAGCCGGAACGGTTCTGCCGTGAACCGGTAGTACAGGTCATACATGGGATGTGGTGTCCACTGTCATGCCGTATATATCTTCCAACGCTTATAGCATTTCCGACCATGCTGCGTCTGTCTGGCGTCAATCACAAGCTTTCCCTTGCCGCGTGGACTGCATTTGTGACTGTGCTCACAGGCGCCACAGACACACTCCTGCCGCGGCGGCCTCGTCGCGATCAATCATGCCCTTGATGTCCATGACAACGCCCTCAGGCGCAAGGCGTGAGGCGATAGTGGCAAAACCCTCGCTGCGGTAGCTGTCATGCGCCACCGCCAGCACAACAGCATGGGCAGCGGGCAGTGCGTCCCAGTCCACCAGCGGCAGGCCGTACTCCTCCACGGCCTCCTCCGAATCCGCCAGCGGATCGTGCACGCTGACATCACAGCAGTAATCCTGCAGTTCGCGAATAATGTCCGGCACCCGGGAATTGCGCAGGTCGGGGCAGTTTTCCTTGAAGGTCAGGCCCAGCACCGTGACCTTGGCGCCGGCCACCGGGTGACCGCGGCTGACCAGCTGCTTGACGGTCTGCTCGGCGATGAACTTGCCCATGCCATCGTTGGTCTGGCGCCCCCCCAGAACCACCTGCGGATGATAGCCGACGCTCTCGGCCTTATAGGTAAGATAGTAGGGATCAACGCCGATGCAATGGCCGCCGACCAGTCCGGGGCGGAAAGGCAAAAAATTCCACTTGGTGCCGGCCGCCTCAAGCACATCCAGGGTATCGATGCCCAGCTTGTTGAAGATCAGCGCCAGCTCGTTCATGAGGGCAATGTTGAGATCGCGCTGGGTGTTCTCGATGACTTTCGCCGCCTCGGCCACCTTGACGCTGGCCGCGCGGTGCACGCCGGCCTCGATAATGCTGCCGTAAAGATCCGCCACCCGGTCCAGGGTTTGTGGCGTATCGCCCGACACCACCTTGGTGATGGTTTCCAGCCGGTGCACCTTGTCACCCGGATTGATGCGCTCCGGGGAATAGCCAATGTAAAAGCCTTGGGCGCCGCTGTCGCTGCCATCGCGACCCGCCCAGGGCAGGCCGGACGCCTTTTCCAGAATGGGCACACAGACTTCCTCGCTGCAGCCCGGGTACACGGTGGACTCGAAGATGACCGTGGTGCCGGCGCGCATGTGCTGGCCCACGGTGCGCGAGGCGCCGGTGAGCGGCGACAGGTCGGGCCGGTGGGCGTCGTCAATGGGCGTAGGGACCACCACGATGATGGTAGCGGCCTCTGCCAGCCGCGCCGGGTCGCTAGTCAGCTCCAGCTGTGTGGCCCTGTCAAAGTCCTCCCCCGGCACCTCGCCGCTGGGGTCGTGGTGCTGGCGATAGTGCGCCAGCTTGCGCTCGTTGAGGTCGAAGCCGATGGTCGGGCGCGTGCGCCCGAAGGCAATAGCCAAGGGCAGGCCGACATAGCCCAGGCCGACAATGGCGACGGTAGTGTTCATGGCGTTTCCGTTTTCGCTGAGGTGGAAGGTGACCTGTTTGCGCTGCGCGGTCCGCCGGCGGCGGCGTGCTGCGCGAGGAACCAGTCCGCGGTTTTCTTGAGTCCCTGGGCAATCTTCACGGCAGGCTCATAGCCCAACTGCTTGCGCGCCTTGTCGATACTGGCCTGGGAATGGCGCACATCGCCGTCGCGAAAATCGCGGTACTCCGGTTCACGGCCGGCGATGTCCGGGTACTCGCTAACCAGGTTGTCGCGCATGAGCACATACAGTTCTTTCAGCGTGGTGCGATCGCCGACCGCGACGTTATACACCTCGTTCACGGCATCGGCGCGCTCTGCTGCCGCGGCGAGCAGGTTGGCCTGCACCACGTTATCGATGAAGCAGAAATCCCGCGACGTGCTGCCATCGCCGTTAATGGCGCAGGCCTCACCCGCCAGCAGGGCATGGAACCAGCGCGGAATGACCGCCGCGTACGCCCCCTGGGGGTCCTGCCGCGGCCCGAACACGTTGAAATAGCGCAGACCGATGCACTGCATGCCGTACGACCGGGCAAAGACGTCGGCATACAGCTCATTCACGTACTTGGTTACCGCATAAGGTGACAGCGGCCGGCCAATCGTTTCTTCCACCTTGGGCAGCGCCTCGTGATCGCCGTAGGTGGATGAGGAGGCGGCGTAGACGAAACGGCTGACGCCGGCATCGCGCGCCGCCACCAGCATGTTGACAAAACCATCGATATTCGCGGCGTTGGTGGTGATAGGGTCCGCCAGCGAGCGCGGCACGCTGCCCAGGGCCGCCTCGTGCAGCACGTAATCGACGCCCTCCGCCGCGCGCTTGCAGTCCACCAGATCGCGGATATCGCCCTTGATAAAGGAAAAGCGCGTGTTGGTGGCGGCGGCAACATCGCGCACCGCATCAACGTTGTACCGATGACCGGTGGCGTAATTGTCCAGGCCCACCACCCGCTGCCCCAGCTGCAGCAGGGCAATGGCAAGGTGCGACCCGATAAAGCCGGCGACACCGGTCACCAACCAGGTTTTCGGGCTGTCCCTCAGGGCCTGTTGTACATCGCTGTAGCGGGTCATCTGTCATCCAGGGCTGGGTGGACTTGCTGCCGGAGCAGTTGTTTCTGTTGCGCAGGGAGTATAGACAGGCCCGGTAGCGAGTCATAGGGGCGTTTTGGCGAGGATGGGAACGGGATCATGTTTTTGTCGGGTCAGCGCGTTATTGGGGACTCCGCTGTCGGCCCTACAACCGAGCCCCGCCGCCGGCGCGGGACCGGCTTCGAAGTCTCTGACCCGAAACCGTGACATCCCCCACAACTTCACCCTACCGCCCCCCATACCCGGCACTGCCAGCCCCCGATGGCGGTACAATCCGGCATCACTTCATTTATCGTGCGACAACCGACATCGGGACAGCCACCCAGTGCCTAGCAACATCAGTCTGCTGACTTACGGCCTTGCCGGACTCGCCTTCGCACTGATCAGCGTGCTGCTGCTGTTCCGTTGGCGGATCAAGCCGCTGGGCCCCAGCCTCACGCTTGCCTGCGGCACTACCGCGGCCTGGGCGCTGAGCATTGCCCTTGGCACGCTCCCCGATTACCCGCCGCTACGCCTGATTCGCGTGATGGAACTGTTGCGCAACGGCGCCTGGCTGTTCTTTTTGCTGCAGCTGCTAAGCCTGCAGCATGGTGACAGTTCCTGGCGCTGGCATGGCCGCCAATGGCTGCGGCCTTTTCTGCCCTTGATGCTGCTCGTGCTGGCGCTGCAGCTGGCGCCCACCCTGCCTCCGGGACTGCTTTCCCGTGCACTACTGGCACAGCACCACGACCTCATGCTCTCGGTCTGGCTGGTGCTGGCCATTGCCGGACTGGTGCTGATCGAGCAGCTGTACCGCAACGCGGCCAGCGGCGAGCGCTGGTCCCTGAAGTTTCTCTGTCTGGGTCTTGGCGCGCTGTATACCTACGATTTTTTCATGTATGCCGAGGCGCTGCTGTTCCGCCAGCTGGACGCCCAGCTTTGGCAGGCCCGGGGGCTGGTCGCGGCCCTGGTGACGCCCTGGCTGGCCATCGGTATCGCGCGCAATACCCAGTGGCGCATGGATCTGCACGTGTCCCGCCACGTGGTGTTCCACACGGTGACGCTCATGGGCACGGGCCTCTATCTGCTGGGCATGGCCGTAATAGGCTATTTTATCAAGTATCTCGGGGGCACCTGGAGCGGCGTGCTGCAGGTGGGCTTTCTCGCTGCCAGCGGCGCGCTGCTGGTCAGCCTGCTGTTTTCCGGCAAGCTGCGCGCACGCCTGCGCGTGTTTCTGTCCAAACATTTTTTCAGCTACCGCTACGATTACCGCGACGAATGGCTCAAGTTCACCCGCGCCCTGGCCAGCCTGTCTGGCGATGTGGCGGAGGGCATTATCCGCACCATGGCGCCGCTGGTGAGCGGCCGCGCCGGTCTGCTGTTCAGCACCCCGCCCGGCGACACACCGCGACTGCTCGCACACTGGCAAATGCCGCCCCCGCAAGGCTGCCGCGAGGGTCTGGGCAACCTGCCTGCCTGGGTGGCAAAAAGCGACTGGGTGGTGGACCTGCGCGAGCGACGTCAGAGCCCCGACCTCTACGAGGGACTCGTGCTACCCGAGTGGCTCGAAAGAACTGGCGATCTCTGGCTGATTATTCCGCTGGTGTTCGGTGAACGTCTGGAGGGCCTGTTGATGCTCAAGGGGTCCGACTTTAAGCACAGCCTGAACTGGGAAGACCGCGACCTTCTCAAAACTGCCGGGCGCCAGGCCGCCAGCCACCTCGCCCAGCACCTCGCCAGCCAGGCCCTGGTGGAAGCCAGGCAGTTCGATGCCTTCAATCGACTCTCCGCCTATGTGGTGCACGACCTGAAAAATATTCTCGCCCAGCAGTCACTGATCGTGTCCAATGCCGCCAGACACCGCGACAACCCCGCCTTCATTGATGACATGATTGCGACTGTGGAGAACTCCGTCACCCGCATGCAGCGACTGATGGAACAGATGCGTTCCGGTGTGCGCAGCGGTAGTGCCGAACTGGTCAGCGTGGCACCGCTACTTGCAGAGGTGATAGCACAGCGCGCCAGCACACAACCCGCCCCCATCGCCGAGCTGAATCCAGCTGCCAGCTGCATTGTGGAAGCCGACCGCGAGCGCCTGGCGACCGTTTTCACCCACCTGGTGCAGAATGCCCAGGAAGCGACCGACTCCGAGGGTGAGGTACGCGTGCGACTCGACGACTGCGACGAGCAACGTGTCAGCATCGACATCATCGACACCGGCCGGGGCATGGATGAAGACTTTCTTCGCACCCGATTGTTCCGCCCCTTTGAATCCACCAAAGGCCTCACCGGCATGGGTATCGGCGTCTTCGAGAGCCGCGAATATATCCGGCAACTCGGCGGCGACATAGACGTTGAAAGTACACCCGGCAAAGGCACCTGTTTTACCGTGCAGCTCCCGGTTGGCCAACCAAACGCGCTAAAGGACACATAATGGGAAAAGACAGCAACAAGCCACTACTGGTTGTGGAAGACGATAAAGGCCTGCAAAGCCAGCTCCGATGGGCTTTCGACGGCTACGACGTCGTCGCCGCCGGCGACCGCAGTGAAGCTATTGCCCTGCTGCGCCGCCACGAGCCCGGCGTCGTCCTGCTCGACCTCGGCCTGCCACCGGACCCGGGCGGCGTGACTGAAGGCCTCGCCACCCTCGGCGAGATACTGTCCCTGGCGCCGGAAACCAAAGTCATCGTGGTAACGGGCGACAATGACCGCAAGAATGCCGTCAAGGCCATTGCCGGCGGCGCCTATGACTTTCACCAGAAGCCTGCCGATGCCGAACTGCTGGCCATGCTGGTAAATCGCGCCCAGCACGTCTACGAGCTCGAAATCGAGAACCGGCGCCTGCAGAAGGCCGACCAGAAAGAGCCCCTGTCGGGCATCATCGCCACCAGCCCGGAAATGCTCAAGGTCTGCCGCACGGTGGAGAAGATCGCGCCCACCGACATTACCACCCTCCTCCTCGGTGCCTCAGGCACGGGTAAGGAGCGATTTGCCCGCGCCCTGCACGAGCTGAGCCCCCGCGCCGGCAAGAAAATGATCGCCATCAACTGCGCTGCCATCCCGGAAAACCTGCTGGAGAGCGAGCTCTTCGGTTACGAGAAGGGTGCATTCACCGGTGCCAGTCAGACCACCCCCGGCAAGATTGAGTATGCCGATGGCGGCACCCTATTCCTGGACGAAATCGGCGACCTGCCCCAGGAACTGCAGTCCAAGCTGCTACGCTTCCTGCAGGAGCGAGTGGTGGAGCGCGTCGGCGGACGCAAGGAAATTCCGGTGGACGTGCGCATTATCTGCGCCACGCACCAGAATCTGGAGGAGCACATTACCGATGGCCGCTTCCGCGAGGATCTGTATTACCGCGTGAGCGAAATGACCATCAAGATCCCGGCGCTGAAGGATCGCACCGGTGACGCCCTCGTGCTGGCGAAGTCCTTCCTGTCGCGCTTTGCGGCCGAGCACGGCACCGGTGTGAAAGGCTTTGATGCATCCGCCACTGCAGCCATTGAGGCCTACGCCTGGCCGGGCAACGTGCGCGAGTTGGAGAGCCGCATCAAGCGTGCGGTGATCATGGCCGACGGCAGCCAGGTGTGTGCCGAGGACCTGGAGCTGGAAGATGTTGCGATAAACAGCGCAAAAGATCTGCCTCTGAACCTGCGTCAGGTACGCGAGACCGTCGAGCGGGAAACCATTCAGCGCGCCATGACCCATGCCGATGACAACGTGTCGGACGCGGCCAATTTACTGGGAATCACGCGGCCAACGCTTTACTCAATGCTGGATAAATATGGCATGAAGGGCCGCAATGGCAACTAAGGTAATGGAATCAGGGGCGCGGTATTCGCGCGTGCCCCCCGAAACCAATAAACTCAAGCGTCGCAACTAGCGCAGACTGTCCAGCAATTCACGCGCCTCTGCTTGCTGGGGAAAGGCCGCTCCCCCGGCCAGGCTTTCGAGGACACGTACCGCATCTGGGGTTAGACCTGCGTCAAGCAAGATCAACGCACGATGGTATTCAAGCTCGGGCCCCATCCGCTCACCGCTACCCAATATCCGGTCACTCAGCATAAGCGCCTCTTCAACGTTCCCGAGCGAGCGCTGAACCATGGCAAGAGTGTCCAGCATCTGGATATCGCCCGATGAATGTTCGACGGCTTTCTGCGCATAATCAAGGGCTTTTTCCGGCGCTGTTTCCCTGCTCAACCACGCAAGGTTATTCAGCACCGTGGGGTTTTCCGGTGCGGCAGCAAGAAGAATCTCATAGTGCTTGCGAGCCGCGTCGTTATTGCCAAGCACGAGTTCTCTGGCAGCCAATTCGTTTCGTATGACATTGTCATCCGGGTTGTCCTGCAACCAGTTTTCCAGAACTGCCTTCCCCTCCCTCGGCTCACCCTTCGCCCACTTGGCCGATGACAGGAGAAGCAAACTCGCTCTCCCCGGATTGGTGTCGAACAATCGCTGAAATAAGCGCTCTGCATCAGCCGGTCGTCCCTGCGCGAGCGCGAGCCGCCCCTCGATGGCCATTACCATGGGCTCTTCACGAACGGCCGAGGGGAGCTTCTGAAGTTCGCTGAGTGCTCTATCGAGTTCTTCTTCGGCCAGCAGAATCTCCACGAAAAGCTTACGCAGCGCCACGTTATCGGGCGCTGACACCAGGGCTTTTTCGACCAGTTCCGCTGCCTTCTGCGGACGACCATCGAGTTGCTCGATGCGCGCGACCTGCGCCAGCGTAGCAGGGTCTTCTGGACGTAACCTGAGCATCTGCCTGCCACTGGATGCGGCGGAGCTGGTTTCCTCCTGTGCCAGATAGCTTCTGGCCAGCAGCTGGTGCAGATCAAACTCGTCGGGGTACTCCGCGCGAACGGCTTCCAGCAGCCGCGTTGCTTCCTGCGGCCGTTCCTGGCCCAACCGATAGCGAGCCAGTGCGAGACGTGGTTCCAGAGCTGAGCCATCCGCTGTCACTGCCTGTTCCAGCGCGGCAACCATTGCGGCCATATCTCCCGCCTGCTCCTCAAGCACCGCAAGATTCATCAGGGTTCTCGCGTCTCCAGGATGGGCCTTGAGCGCCGCGTTAAAATACGCCCGGCCCTCATCGAACCGGCCGGCACGTAATGCAAGGATCGCGAGCCCGCTATTTGCGGCAATATTTCCAGAATCATTGGCGGTGACCGCTTCAAAAAGCTTTTTCGCCTTCGCCTCATCGCCCAGCTGTAACGCCACGCCTGCAGCGAAAGCTCGTGATCGATCTTGATCTTTGGCAACAGTGAGATATTCAGCGACTGCATCGCGCGCAGACCTCCCGTCGCCCTGAGCGAGATACAGTTCGATAAGCCGCTCCCGAAGCGACATATTCCCGGGATCCATTGCCACCGCCTGCTTCAGGCCCTGGGTTCCGACTTCAGCTTCACCCGACATCAGCTGGGCCGCACCGAGCCCCGCACGATCCTGTGCGGAGTCTGGCAACAAGGCTGCAACCTCCTGATATACCTGTGCACTTTCCGCATACTGGCCCTGAGAGGCCAGCGCCATCGCTAAAATACGCATTGCCGCTATATTCATACTATTCTCCTTGAGCACTTCGCGCGCCATTCGCTCAGCAGAGCGCGGGTCATCCTGACGCAGGGTGAGGCTGGCGAGTTGCAGGCGCGCAGGCACGTTGCCTGGCTGATCTCTCACAAGCTTCGTCAGCTGACGCTGGCCTGTTGCAAGATTACCTTGTTGAATATTAGCGGTGGCCGCAATGTAAAGCGTAGCGGCGTGATTTGGCAGAACGCTCAGCACCTGAGACAAGGCCTGCAGTCCCTCCTCGTACCTACCCGCCTCGACAAGCATACGACCTCGGGAAAAGTTTACGCCCGGATGGTCCGGCATCACCTTCTCAAGCTCGGCAAGCCTTTTACTCGCTGCATCAGTATCGCCGAGCTCGATGAGAGAAAGGACTAAACGAAGCCGCTCCGTCATGCGGAATGGGTTAATGTCAGCGGCTTTTGCATACCACTGCGCAGCGCTGGCAAAGTCTTTCTCGAAACGCGCGACATCGGCCCGAAGGCTCCAGGCTTCATCATTCTCCGGAAACGCTTCCGTCACGCGCGCCAGAATTTCAGCACCGTCGAAGGTGCCCGATCCCTCACGCAGCAGAAGCAATGCCTCAGTGACCTGCACGTAGGGATTATCGCCGTCTATGCTGAGCGCCCGATCCAGGGCCTCGCGCGCGGCGTCGAAATCCCCATTCAAAGAGTGGGCACGGGCCACCGCTGCCTGGTAGCGTGCATCTTCTGATCCCGGAGGACTTTCGCCGGCCTGTGCCGCAAGCAGCGATCCGGTTTCGCCCAGTTCCGCACGGGCCTGTGCGTAACGCACGTGGCTTTCAATACCCCCCTGATTTTCGACAGCACGACGGAACTCAGTGACGGCGGCTGCCGGATCGCGCTGGCGCATGTAGGCTTCTCCGAGCAGCAGCCGTGCCGCGCCACTGTCCGGATTTTTCTGCAGCGCGGTTTTGATATCCACCGTGGCCGCATTGATGTTGCCAGCTTCCAGGGCGGTGCTGGCACGGGCAAGTAGCTCCTGTTCTGTCTCGGGTGAAGAGCAGGCACCTAGAAATGCGACCGTGAGGCAGGCGAGCAGAACGGCGGTGATGCGCGGACGCATAGGACTTCCTTTACGGAGAGGCTGTTATCATGAGACTAAATCATCCGACATAGCGTTCCAACGCAATACTCGCCCCATCTGCCAGGACGTGAGGGCGGTCACGCGACGCGTGAGACGGCGCCCTGTGTGGCGCTAACGCCCCGCGAACCCGCTTCCGCCGTCTGACGGGTCATGGACTCACCAGGATAGAGAACATCAATGAACTGCGCCTTCACGGCATCGTAGCAAAGCCGGAGGTCATCAGGGATATCCCGAACCAGGTCATTGATATTTGCGTAGTAAGGTGCCCGCACGCCCCGAAACTGGAAATCCTCACCGACACGTTGAAACTGAACGCCGATACGCCCGAGAATTTTTGGCAGAAACGGCTCCATAATGGCAAACAGGTTGGGCCGAGACTGAATGTCGGCCACTGCCGCCGAGGCCAGGAACAGCGCGACGGCGATCAGCGGGAAGGTGCGGCGCTCTTCGTCGTTGAACAGAAAAGAGTCGTGGGCACCGAACTGGCTTGCGTCTTCCCCGCGACGACGCCGAAATGCCCCGTCGACCGCGAGCCGCGATATCTCGCAGATTTCGCCGCGCGTCTGGTCGAAACGGCGCATGAAGTCCGCATCGATCGCCCCCCCGCTATGCAGTTCCATCGGCAGGCGGTTATCGCCTTCCACGAACACCAGCCGCACACAACCCGCCGGGCGGCCTGTCTCCTTGTGCGTGACAAGGCAATGGGCCGACTGGTTATCGAACTCATCCGTTTCCTGCCGGTCTAGAAACGCTTCTATTGGCTCGTAGCCGAATTCCTCGCAGTAGACGCGGTAGCGCACCGCATAGACTGCCTCTTTCTCAGCCGGCGTGAGTGCCAGGGACAGCTCAAAATACCGCGCAAACTCCATGAACAATGAGGACGTTCCCGCCGACTCTGTTTCGCTGCCCATGCTTTGCCCCTACGCCGGATTACGGCATTTTAACCTTCAATGTAGAGCTTACTCCGGCGCTCCCGGTGAGTAAACCAGGGACAGCGGTGGTTTGGCGCCATAGTCTCAGCGCAAGTGCCAGCTAGCGACATGCCCCCAACTACTACAGGTTTAGCAGCAAGTTCGTGGATTTTTTGTGCCAATCATGCATTGCACTGAGTTTTAAATCGCATAAACTGTGACGCACATCACACAATTTCAGCGCAACCCATGCGTGTACTTCACATTCTGCACCCAACCCCGGAGTGCCTGCCAGTGACAGTGTCCTTATCCAACGATATTTTCGATGACTTTTTTCATCAATTCACCGTGGAGCCGGTCGTATCGCGCGCGCAAATGCGCGAGGTTGGCCGCCTTCGCCACCACGTTTACTGTGAGGAATTCGCTTATGAGCCGCCACGACCCAGCGGTATCGAGGCTGACCAGCATGATGGACACTCACTGCACTGCCTGGTGAGGCATAACCGCAGCGGCACGCCTGCGGGCTGCGTGAGGTTGATATGCGCCTCCGAAGAGCACACTCTCGCGC
Organism: Chromatocurvus halotolerans; assembly: GCF_004340525.1. Taxonomy (GTDB): domain Bacteria; phylum Pseudomonadota; class Gammaproteobacteria; order Pseudomonadales; family Halieaceae; genus Chromatocurvus; species Chromatocurvus halotolerans. The sequence continues at coordinate 63,088 of NZ_SLWX01000014.1, forward strand.
TGGAGGATTACTGCCTGCCTGCGATGCACCTGGATCACATGAGCGCCCTCAGTGAGCGCAGGCACGCACTGTGCGAATTCTCCCGACTTGCCGTGGCGCCCGGTTTCCGCATCCGCAGACGCCTGGGCGACAGCGCGGTACAGACCGGGGTTCCCGCGGAGTGCCTCGACGACGAACGCGCCTGTTACCCACTGGTCACCACGGCCACCTTTCTCGCCGCGTTTGCCACTGCTGATACCGTTGGCCGCTCGAACGTTTTCGGGATGATGGAGGCGTCCCTGCCCCGCCTCCTGCGCCGCGCAGGGATCGCTGTGCAACCCGCAGGGGACTTCATGGACTACCACGGGCGTCGCGCGCCACATTTTGTCACCGTGGAGGAGGCCGTTTCCGGGATGCGCCCAGAGGTGCGACAGCTATATGAGCGCATCCACGATGCGGTATCCGCAAACCCGGTCGTCTCCGGCACCGCCGCCGTCGCCTGACGATGGCCCGGGCGTCAGCGCTCAGCGCGAGTGAACATACCGCAGACGGGTAAGCGGCGGTGTTCGCAATGCGCCTTGACCTCCGTATACTCGGCGATACACGGAAAAAGGCGATGACAGCATGACCAGAGCGGAAAGCCGCCCGTCCCATGACACCGCGTGCCGCAGCACGTGGCTGTTTTTATCGGTCTGTCTTTTTTGCCTGCCAGTGACGGGCAGCGACCTCACGGGAGACGAGCTCGCACGCAATGTCTACGAGCGGGCGGATGGGCAGGATGCCGTTATCGCCGGCAGTATGACGCTGCAGGGCGAAAACAGCCGGATGCGGGTACGCCGGACCTACACCTATCAGCTTGAGGGTGAAAACGGCAATAACAGGGCCCTGATTCGCTTTACCGAGCCCGGCAATATTGCCGAGACGGGGCTGCTGGTCCACAACCACGCGGATGGCGACAGCGATCAGTGGCTCTATCTGCCGGCGGCGAAACGGGTGCGGCGGATCAGCAGCGACAATCTCGGTGGCAGCTTCGTGCAGTCCGACCTGTACTTCGAGGATCTGCAGGACCGCAGGCCGGAAGAGGACACCCACATTTACCTGGGCACGGAGGAGATGGCTGGCTCGCAGGTCCACAAGCTGGAAAGCATCCCCGTTGACGCCTCGAGTTCAGCCTACACCCGCCGCATCAGCTGGATACATCCCCAGACCCTGGTTCCGGTGCGCATCGATTTTTTCAAGGGCAGCGAGACTCCCATCAAGCGCTTCGAGGTGCTGCGCATCGAGAACATACAGGGCTACTGGACAGTGATGGCGAGCAGGATGACCACGCTGCGATCGGGCCACCAGACGCTCATGCAGGTGGATGCCATCACCTACGATCAGGCCCTGCCGGAGGATCTGTTCAGCATTCGTGCCCTCTCGGACGTGTTCTACGAGCGCGAGTTCCGGGAGTAGCAGCGCCATGACCCTTCTGCGCAACACGGCACTGTTTGCGCCTCTGGCCTTCCTGTTCACGTCCGCTGCGATGGCCGCCAGTACCACGGTAAGCCAGGTGGCTATATCGGGAACCGGAAACGAAGCCGTTTTCCGCTTTACCGTCTCCGCGGAAACGCCCGTCCGCACTTTCATGCTGTCCGAACCGCTGCGCGCAGTAATTGACCTGTCGGATGCCTCACTCAGCGCCTCGGACGTGTTCTACCCCGCGGCAAACCAGGGACCGGTGCAGGGATTCCGGCATGGCCGCCAGGCCGATGGCCGCCTGCGGCTGGTTCTGGACCTGAGCGAACCTGTCGTGATGAAGAGACTGGCCGATCAGCCGCTCGCCGACAATGCGCAGAGGCTGTCTTTCCAGATTCTTGCCACAGACGCCACACTGGATGTGGCTGCGCGGGCTGCACCCGAGAAAACGGCACCTGCTGCCGCCACGCAGGACAAGAATGAGCCGGTTGCAGATAATGGCGATGGCGATGGCAGGGCCGGACCCGCTGATAGCGGTACCCTGAGTACCGATGTCATTGACGACGACGCGTCCGGGACGGCCCCGGCAACCACCTTTGTCTTCGGCGGCACCCCTGAAACTAGCCCCGCCGGCCCGGCCGCCGGCGCCGCCTCCCCGGGCGAATGGGATCTGCAGCTGCATCGCGGCCTGGTGGAAAGCGGATTTCTGTACGACGACGCGCGGCCGGCAGATGCCGTCGCCAACCTCCAGTTCATTACCAGCGCCACCCGGACGCTGCAGAACGGTCTCGAAATCCGCCTCGGTGCCCGCATCGACGGGCAGTACGAAACCGGCGGCAGCGACAGCCTGCAGCACCTGGAAGTGGAATACGATGAAAGCTGGCTGCGCTATCGCGCCGACGATTGGCGATTTACCGTGGGCACGCAGAAAATCATCTGGGGCCGCAGCGACGAGATTGCGCCAACAGATCGTCTCAGCACCCAGGACTTTACCCGGCTTCTTCTCGACCAGCGCGCAGACCGGCGTCGCGCGAATCCGGCGGTACGCCTGGAGTGGTTCGGGGAGGGCTGGAATGCCGATTTTGTCTGGCTGCCTATTTTTCGTGAAGGCGAGCTGCCACAGCGCGACAGCCTGTGGTACCCGGTGGATGCCGACTCCGGCAGCATTCTCGGCCTGCCCGATGCCCCGCAGCTCTCGGCGCTGGTCGGCAACGCCACGTTTAACGAGGGCGCATCCGGAGACGGCGGTGGTGGCATTCGCATGAACCGCTTCGGGCGCGGCGTCGACTACGCGTTTTCCCTGCAGCGGGTGCGCAACTCCCAGCCCTATTTCCGCCTCGACGAGTCCCTGCGCCAGGCGCTGCTGGCGGGTACCGGCCCGATGCCGGGTGCGGCCTCGCCGCCCCTGGCCTTCGATGCAGTATATCCGCGCTCCTGGGTGGTCGGCGGCGATGCCGGCTTTGCGCTGGATGCCTGGACCTTCCGCGTCGAGGCGTCCTGGTCCAGCGACATGCCGGTCACGCGGGAAAACCTGGCCTTCGATACGGTGTCTGCCTGGCACTGGCTGTTGGGCGCCGAGACCTTTCCCGGCGATGGCGACCTTCGACTCACGGTACAGATCGCCGGCATGCAGATGCAGGATGCCGGCGCCATTCTGGACCAGGATTCCACACTCACCCTGCTGGGTGAGGTCACCGCGCCCTTCGCCGCCAACCGCTGGCGCGCCAACCTGCGCTACTGGATTGGCGTTGAGCAGAAGGAGACCTACCTCAACCCCGAACTTGTCTGGACCGCCATGGAGCCACATGAATTCTACCTGGGCATGCACCTCTTTGACGGCAAGAGCCGAACCATCGGCGGCTTTTACGAGGCGCGCGACATGATTGTTCTCGGCTGGCGCGGTCGCTTCTGATGGGCTGGATGCTGCACAGACCCCGGCTCGCACTCGCCCTTCTCGCCCTGCTCATTCTGCTGCCCGGACCGCTGCTTTTACAGGTAAAGCTGGACAATGCACCCGAGGCCTATTTTCCCGAAGATGCCCCCGCTGTGCTCCTCGATAGGGAGCTGCGGGAGGAGTTTCCACAGGATCAGGTGCTGGTGGCCCTGTTCCGGGGCGAAAATCTATACAGCGCGGCGTTCCTTGAACCACTCGACCGCCTGGTGCAGGGCCTGGAGGCCAACACCGCCATCGACCGGGTTCTCGCGGTCACCACCGTCGACCAGATACGCGGCACCGCCGATGGCTTTCGCGTTGAACCGCTGATCGACCTGCAAGAGCAGCCCCTGCCCGCCGCCGATACCCTTCGCGACCGCGTGCTCGGGGATCGCTTCGCACCGGGCTTGCTGGTGTCTGACAGCGGCGACACAGTGGCGCTGATCATTCGGCCCCACCCCATGGAGACCAGCCTGCAGCGCCTGCAGCTGGAAGGCTTGTTGCGCGACAGCGTTGCACAGGAAGGACTCACACCGCAGCTGGTGGCGGTGGCCGGGCATATTGCGCTGGACGTGGCGCAGCTGCGAGCGATGATAAAAGACCTGGCAACGCTGATTCCCGGCACGCTGGGGGTCAGCCTGCTGCTGCTCTGGTGGCTGTTCCGGCGCGTGCTGGTGCTGGTGGTGGCCACCGCCACTATCAGTGCGGTGACCGGCCTTGCCATGGGCCTGCTGATTCTGATGGGCAAGCCCTTCACCCTGATTTCCGCCATTATTCCGCCCCTGCTGACGGCCCTCACCGTGGCCATGCTGATGCATCTGTTCAATGCCATTCTGCACGCCGCCTACCGCGGCCTGGATGGCCCGGAGCGAATGCGGATCGCCCTGGCTGCCGTCGCCTATCCGATTCTGTTTACTGCCCTCACCACCGCTGCGGGACTCGCGTCACTGATGGTGAGCCCCATCCGGCCCATCGAGACCTTTGGCCTGGTAGCGGCCCTCGGGGTACTGCTTGGCGCCGTGATTGTTGTCTTGCTGCTGCCCGCCATCATCCTGCGCTGGGACAACAAGCCCTGGACCACGCGCCAGCACGGCATGCGCTGGCTGGACCGCTTCACCACAGGCTCCACGCGCCTCGCGCTGCGCCATCCACTGGGGGTGATCGCTGCTGCCGTATTGCTGATGGCAGTGGCCATCCCGCAGATTCCGAAACTGCAGGTGGAAACCGACCTCTACAGCTTCTTTTCGGAAGATCACGACATTACCCGCGCCACGCGCATGGTGGAGGACAGTCTGTCCGGCGTGATGGCGCTGGAAGTGGTGTTTGACGGACCCGACTTTGACAGCCTGATGGATCCCGAGCGCTTACGGGCACTGGAGCGGGTACAGACCTGGCTGGATGAACGCCCGGAGGTGGATTACAGCCTGTCGCTGCCAGACCTGATCGGTGAAATGCACTGGGCCTTCAATGGCGAGGAGCCGGCCTTCCGCACGGTGCCGGACAACGCCAACCTGATCGCCCAATACCTGCTGATCTACGACGGCCACGACCTGTATGAGCTGGTGAACCGGGACTTCACCCGGACGCGGCTGGTGCTGAACCTGAACGCCCACGGTGCCGGCGAACTCAACGCGCTCATGCGGGATCTCAATGCCGAGCTTGCGGCCAACCCCCCGGTGGACATGACCTGGAACTACGCCGGCATGGGCCGGCTGTTTGCCGACCAGGAACGCCTGCTGATTCAGGGCCAGATCGACAGCGTCAAGGTGGTTGGGGTGCTGGTGCTGATTCTCATGCTGGTGATGTGGCGTTCCGTCAGCCTCGCGGTGGTGAGCATGATCCCCAACCTCGCGCCGGTGGTTCTTATCTTTGCCCTGATGGCGACCTTCGGCATCTGGCTCGACATGGCAACGGCGATGGTGGCAAGCGTGGCCGTGGGTATCGCCCTTGACGACACCATTCATATTCTTCACGGCTACGTGGAGCGGCGGCGCGTAGGCGCATCCAACACCTGGGCCATTGCGCGCACCCTGCGACAGCGCGGGCGCGCGGTTATCGGCACCACGATGATCCTGGTCGCGCAGTTCATGCTGCTGGCGGCGTCGGGCTTTCAGCCCACCAGCGTTTTCGGCTGGCTGACCGCCTTCGGCCTGCTGGTCGCGCTGGTGTTCGATCTGCTCGTGCTGCCGGCAATTCTGATGGCAGCCCGCAACTATCTGCCCGCGCGGCCAGTCGCCGGGAAAGCGGCGGTGGGCTGACCTGGCGTGATCACGACGGGCGCCCGCCCGCCGTCAGGTCGCTTTGCGGGCCTCCGCCTCGCGCTTCTGCTTGCGCAGCATCATCCTCACTATCCGGAACATCACCCACTGCAGGGGATTGCGGTTGCCCATGGGGCGCCAGGTCCTGATGAGGCGATTGCGGTAGGCATCAAAGTGCAGGCCATGCGGCGCGGTTACCACATCCCCCCGACCCAGCATAACCTTCAGGGCATTGGCGCAGGCCACCCCGGCGGCGAGCTCAATGCCCATGACGATGGAGGGCACCTTTCTGCTGTTGAAGTCCACTGCAGAATCCGGCGTGAGGTAGTGCCGCTGCTGCATGGAGGGTGAGACACCGATCATGAACTTGATCAGCTTGTCCTCTTCGCTGCTCACATCCTCGAAGCAGAAGTAGTCCTCAAAGCTCATCTCGCCGGGCATGAACACCAGCATGGCGGTCCCCATGCCCATGGGCGCCGCGGTAATCGCCGGAATGCCCAGCTCATAGCAGCGCGCAAACACCTTGCGCCGGATATCCAGTGCAAAGAAGTCGAGGCTGTCCATGTACAGGTCGACGCCGTCGAGAAAGTCATCCAGATTCTCCGCCGAGACGCCCTGCCCGAAGATGCGGACGTCGGCCTCGGGATTGATGGCCTGGCAGTAGTCCCGCATGACATCGACTTTTTCCAGGCCAATAGTGCCCATGTTGGCGCCATACTGCCGGTTGAAGTTGGCCAGCTCAAAGCTGTCGAGATCGGCAATGGTGAAATTGCCGACGCCAGCCCGCGCCAGCGTCATGAGGTGCGGGCCGCCAACGCCGCCCATGCCCGCAACGGCAACGCGCTTTGTGCGCAGCAGCGCCTGCTCTTCCCGGCTTACCCAGCCGATGTTCCTGGAAAAGGCCTCGAAGTAATCAAATGCTGTATCCATACCGACTCCCCACCGTGGCGACACGCCTGCGCCATTTGACCACAGAAGCCACGGGCGTTGCACCGCTGGGAACGGAAGCGGGGTCCGATGGCGTCAGCGCCAGGGCGACACTGACGCCATCGCCAGGCTTACAGCGTCGCCAGCAGCGCGCGGGCCTCCTCCTGCAATGGGGACGCGGGGCCGTCGAGCAGGCTTTCAAGCACGCTGCGCGCCTCATCAGCACGACCGGCGCTGAGCAGCACCCGGGCCCGGTTGAGCAGAAGCGCCGGTGCCTCTGGCGCTGCCGCCAGTGCCTGTGCGCTCAACTCGAGCGCCGCCTCGTGATTGCCGCGGGCCCGCTCGACCATGGCGTAGGTGTCGATGATGTTGATGCTTTCCGGCGCCAGCTCCAGCGCGCGCTGGACGTACTCGAGAGCCAGCTCCGGGTTGCTGTCGCGCTCCAGCCAGGCCAGGTTGTTGAGCACCAGCGGACTGTTCGGGGCGGCCTCCACCAGGCGCCGATACTCCGCGCGGGCGGCGTCCTCGTTATTCATGGACAGGTGATAGGTCGCCAGCTGGTTGCGCAACTCCATATCCTCCGGGTTGTCCGCCAGCCAGGACTCCAGATGTGCAATCACCGCATCCTGCTGCCCCTGGGCCCAGAGCGCCCCGGTGAGGTAGTTAAGACTGACGCTGTCGGCCTGCGAGTCGAACAGTGCCTGAAACAACGCCTCGGCCTCGCGATAACGCTCCTGCGCCATGGCAATACGGCCGAGCAGCAGCTGTGCGGCGGGGGCCCTGCGCTCATCGTCGGGGAGCGCCTCGATCTGCTCGCGGGCGGCATCCAGTTTGTTCTGCTGCAGCAGGTTCTCCACCAGCAGCTTGCGCACCTGAACATCGTCGCGCAGCGCCAAAGCTTGCTCGATATGCGCCTGGGCAGGCTCGAAGCGACCATTCGCCTGCTCTGCCCGCGCCGCGAGAACCAGGGCCGCCGGCTGCCGGGGCTGCAGCTCCAGCGCCCGCCGGGCGTTGTCCAGGGCAAACGCCGGCGACGCGTTCGCCAGGTGCGCCGTCGCCAGGGCGTGCTGCAGGGAGAAGGATCCGGCGTTGTCGCGCTCAAGCGGCGAGAGCAGGCGGATGGCTGCCTCGGGATCGCCCTGCCCCGTGCGGTAGCGCGCCAGCGCCACCCGGGGCCGCAGGGCATCGTCATTCGCCTCGATCGCCGCCAGCAGCGACTGCTCCATGGCGTCCGTGTCCCCGGAACGCTCCGCCAGGACGGCAAGGTTCATCAGGGTCGACAGATCGCCCGGATGGCCCTCCAGCGAATCCTGGAAATAGGTCCGTGCGGCGGCAATATCGCTATTCATCAGCGCCAGGGCGGCAAGACCGCCGTTGGCGTCACGGCTGTGCGGCTCTTCTGCCAGCACCTGCTCGAAAAGCTCGCGGGCTTCCTCGCCATCGCCGGACTGCAGGGCAGCGCGCCCGGCGAAAATCAGCGCGCGCGGGCTGTCACCGCTGCGCTCACGGTAGGCCTGTATGTCTGCCATGGCCTCATCGACGTTGCCCAGCGCCATTCCCGTGGCAATCAATCGCTCGCGCAGCTCGCTGTTGTCCGGGTCGGCCGCCAGTGCGGCGCGCAGTTCAGACAACCCACCGGCGCTGTCGCCCGCGAGCAGCCGCGTAGTGCCAAGCCCCACCCTGGCGTCCACGGCGTCGGGCTCGATGTCGGCGAGGTCCGCGTAAACCTCGGCACTCTCCGCAAACAGCCCCTGAGCGCCGAGGGCCGTGGCCAGCAGCCGCATCGCCAGGGTATTTTCGGGATCCGCGTCCAGCACCCGCTTGACGACCCTTTCCGCCGCGGCGGGCTCTTCCCTCTGCAGGAAGACATTGGCCAGCTCAAGCCCTGCCGGCAGATGTCCGGGCTGCGCCTCCAGAAACTGCGTGAGCTGGCTCTGCGCGGTGGCCAGATTCCCCTCCCGGGCATTCGCGGCGCCGGCGAGGTACAGGCTGCCGGCATGCTGGGGCATACTGCCGAGCACCCGCGACAGCTCCTGCAGGCCCGCGGCGTAATCGCCGGATTCCACCAGCATGCGCCCGCGGGCAAAGTTCACGCCGGGATGATCGGGGATGACCTTTTCCAGTCGGGCGAGCTCAGCCTCGGCCTCGGCACTGCGACCGAGCTGCAGCGACACATCGACCAGGCTCAGCCGGTCGGCCAGCCGCGCCGGGTTCAGCTTTGCCGCGCGGGCATAGTAATCCGCCGCCGCGGCGAGATCGCGGCCGAGACGGGCGACGTCGGCGCGAGCACTCCAGGCCTCCGCGTCCTCCGGGTATTCGTCTGTCGCACGTTCAAGCAGCGCCGCTGCCGCCTCCACTTCCCGGGTATTGCGCAGCGACACCAGCGCCTGCGTCACCAGCAGGTAGGCATCCTCGGAACCCGCCTCCCGGGCCTTCTGCAGTGCCTCGGCGGCGGCATCGACACTGCCGAGATCGCTGTAGGCGCGCGCCAGTGCCGCCAGGTAAACCGCATCACCGGCGGGCGCGGGCTCAGACTGCTCGTGGAATTCAACCAGTTCATCCGCCCGCCCGGCGGCCACCAGGGCGCGGGCGAAGAGCGCCTGCGCTTCGGCATTGCCACTGTCGGCGGCGCGGCGGAACTCATCCACCGCCGAGGCGGGATCGTTCTGCATCATGTAGGCGCGACCGAACAGCAGTCGCGCCTCCGGGTTGTCTGATGCCTGCTGCAGGGCTGTCTTGATATCGATGACCGCAGCATTGGTATTGCCCTCGGCCAGTGCTCCCCGCGCCCGCTCCAGCAGTTCTTCCGGGGACTCCTGCGCGGAACACGCCGCCAGGGTGAGTGCCACTGCCAAACCGGTTATCCAGGTTCTGACTGCCATACCTACTGCTCCGGGAACGTCTCGAATTTGCTGGGGAGATTAACCCGAGGCGGCAAGATCGTACAAAATCCGTCGGTGAGAGAACGCCAGAAACGGTACGTGGGTCGCAATCCATCGAAATACGAGCCGATAAAACTACCGCAGAAGCATAAGGCCATCAGCGTCTGTCGATCCAGTACTGGGGCCTGCGGCTATTATGGGCAAAAGCAAGGATATCCAGGAGCCCGGGCTTCGCTCGGTAAATGATACAGAATGGAAAGCGACGGAGAGGCGCCCTGCGAATATCGGGTTGCCGGACAATGCGCCAGCCGGTGGGCTCCTCGCTGATCAAGCTGGAGAGTGCTTCGAATTCCTGAATGAGCTGAGTGCCGAGTTCGGACACCCTTGACTCGTAATAGGCGACCGCCTCAAGGAATTCGGCCTCTGCCCACGGATGGAACTCATAGGTCAACGGACAAGGGCTCTGGCCCTTTCCAGCACATCCTCGCCCGGAATAGCTTTTACTGCTCCGCTATCCAGCTGTCTCATCCTGCGCTCGGCCTCATCAAGCCATTCGGTCCTCAGCTCCTCCGGGGAGGGTGAGTCAAGGCTCAAGATCAGACCCTGCAGCAGTCTCAACCGATCAGCTTTAGAAAGATTCAACGCCGCATCCTGCAGATTTTCCAGATCCATCGTAAAAACTCCCGAAGAGGTACCGCAAAACCCGATAGATTTCTCAACTGTTTGATTGTATCAGGGCCTTCAAGCGGGTAAACGTCAAAAACCGGCAATGTCCTGCAGCAGCCCCAGCACCGCCGCATCGATGCGTGCATACACCGCGCGGAAGCCCTCGCCGTCGGCAAAGTAGGGATCGGGGATGGCATTGCCCGCCTCCGCGGGATAGGCCGGCGGCAAATAGCCTCCCAGCAGCTGAACCCGGTCGAGGAGCCGGTCGGGCACCTTCTGCCCGGCAAGATCGTCCAGGTGCTGCTGCTCCATGACCAGAATGGTATCGCTGCGCTCCAGCAGCTTCAGGTTGACGGCCCGCGCACGAATACCGCGCAGGGAGACGCCGGCCTGCGCGCACAGCTGCAGCGTGCGCGGATCCGGTCGCCGTCCGGGCTGCCCGACCCGTGTCCCTGCCGAGGCGACGGCAACGTGACGGTGCATGCCGCATTCGCGCAGCCGATGGCGCAGCAGCGCCTCTGCCAGGGGTGAACGACAGACGTTGGCGGTGCACAGGAAAAGCACGCGGCGGGATGGTCTGGCGAACATCACTCCCGGTCTCCCGCCGTCTGAATGTCCTTCCCCGCCGCTGGCGGCGCGAGCAGCACCGCGGCCAGAAAGAAGTAGAACAGCCAGCTCACCCGGGCGGAATCCAGCGGCGAGCCGAACAGACCGAGTATGCCCACCACGAGCACGCCGAGCATGAAGAACTGCTCTTCGGGACGCCGGCTGGCGGCGCCATGGGCCCGCCACAGCCCGACGCCGACCAGGCCCGTCAGCAACAGCAGGCCGAGCCAGCCGGTGTCGAACCAGGCCTGCAGCCAGAGGTTCTTGACGTGATACGGCAGGTGCGCAAGATCCGTGTAGAAAAACCAGTGCTGCATGCCCTGCGCGAAATTGCCATTGCGTACGCTGGCACCGCTGCCGGAGAGTGCCTGCAGGCCCCACACATCGAGCTCCGACCCTGCGCCCATGTTGCGCAGGCCCAGCAGCAGGGGCCTGCCCGCAGCATCCAGTCGTCCCTCGGGCACCGGTAGCCGCAGAACACGGCGCGAGTTGCCCTCGCCTGTGGATGGCCGCACCGCGGCAAAACTGCAGGCGCGGTCGCGGCGACCGGTGTCCAGAATGTTGCGCTGGCACAGGGACACCAGCAACCGTGATCCCGGCTCACCACGCAGGGTCAGGCCGAGGACCAGCGCGTCGCTGTCAACGGCAATGCGCTGCCCGACGGTGAGATCGCGTCCACCCTGCAGCCGCAGGACGTGGCGATCTTCCGCTGCAACGACAGTAAAGGTTGCCAGCTTTGCGCGTCGCAGCGGCCATGCCTCGGCGTAATGCAGGGGAAAGCGGCCAACACCATTACCCGCGATGTTGCCAAGCGGGGCATCCGAGGCAGACACCACATCGCGCCAGTGCTGCAGGCGCGTGCCGTAATCGCGGTCCACGGACGCCATGCGTGCATCCATCTGCGAGGCTACCAGCGCGGTCGCCATGCTCGCAGGGACCAGCAGCAAGGCCAGCAGCACCAGCGCACGATCAACGAAGGGAGCGCCGGCAGCGGCAACGAACAGGCGCTGCATGGACAGCAATGCGGCGACGGCGGCAGCAATCGCCGCCAGCGTACCCGCGGTGCCAACGTCATCAATGACACCCGCCACCTGCAGCAGCGCCGGCATCACGAGCAGCACCAATAGCGCCAGTACCCACGGACCGGCAGGCCAGCTGCGCACCGGCCCCGCGAGCAGAGCGAGCACCGGCAAGACCAGAAATACCCACAAGCCCGGAGCACCGAGAACGCTGGGAGCGTCGAGACCGCCCGGAGCGTCGAGAAAGCCGAGCAGACGGTACGCCGCCAGCAGGGCGCAGGGCACCGCGGCTGACGCCAGCATCACCGAGGCGAGAGACAGGCCCAGCCGCTGTCGCTGCGCGAGCAACAGCCAGGCCGGGTACGCAGCCAGCAACAGGGCGACGCTGGCGTAGGTGCTGCGCGTGAAGCCCACCAGCGTGACGTACAGTAGTCCGGCGGTGGCGGCGATGCCAGCGGTCCGCATCAAGGGGCTACGCACCGTGATAACCGCGTGCAGCGCAGCCGCCAGCAACAGCACGATCACCGCATCGATCACCTCGCCACCAGTGTGCATGTCCGAGAACAGACCGGTCACCCGGTAACTGCTGCTGAAGTCGAGCAGCGCGGTCCCGGCCAGCCCGGGCTTTGCCTGCGACAGCTGCAGCAGCACACCCCGCTCCCACAGCACAATCAGCAGCAGCACCAGCCCGGCAGTGCAGAGGCCGCCCAGAAGATGCCGACGCGCAGTCTCGTGCCCGGCGCTTGCCAGCGACAGCCACAGCGGCGCCAGCAGCACGCCCCAGGCAACACCGCGCAGTACCTTGTAGCCATAGCCTGCCGTGAGGTAGGGATCCTCGGCAGGCACGGCCGGCGCCTGCCAGAGTGAAGGCAATGCGGGGCCGGCAACGAACAGCAGTAGCAGGTAGGCGAGCAGCAGCCAGCGATCCGGCGTCATCCACACGGCGCTCTCGCGGATTTTGGCATAGCGCCCGAACATGGCGCTGCCGCAGAGTGTCAGCAGGAAAAACCAGTCCAGCTCGCTGAACAGGAACCAGCCCGTCCAGGGGGTCAGGTCCAGCGCGACGGTAACCAGTGGCAGGACCCACAGCCACAGCCAGGGCAACCACCACAGCAGCGCCAGATAGGCGATGCCGGCAAGCAGCAGCCCAGTCCCCCAGATAGGCACGCCGGCCACCACTGGCACCGTCAGCGCAAGGAGGACCGCCCCTGCCAGTGCAGGCACAGCGCGACTCGCGATACGCGTTGCCCGCATCAGGACAGGCCACCCGCCCGCGGACGCAGCACCAGGGCAAACAGAAAGAAATAGAACAGCCAGGCCACCCGCGGTGAATCCAGCGGCGTGCCGAACAGACCCAGCAAGGCAAGCCCCAGCAGCGCAATGCCGAGGGCGGGTGCCGGATCCGCCTCTGGCGCCCGCCAGGCAGACAGCAGCTGAAAAAGCTGCAGACCGCCGGCACCCCGAAATTCCCCCCGCGCCAGCGCAACGGCAAAGGTCACCAGGAACAGGGCATCAAACTCGTTGACCAGCGGCCTTCCGGTCCAGGAGGTCAGGTCGAGGAGCACGGTCAGCGCCGGCAGCACCCAGAGCCAGGCGAGCGGCTGCCAGAAAAGCAGCACGGCATAACACGCGCCCAGAGTCGCCACGGGCAGCGCAAAGACCGGCAGGGTAGCCAGCAGCACGCCTGCGCCCGCTGCGGGTACCACCGCCAGCAGGCGCAGAAACCGCAGCCCGCCAATCATGCCGCCAGAGGTGTACTGGGTTGCCGACATATCAGTCGCCGCCGCCAATACTCTCCATCAGGGCATGCACATACTCGACGGGGATGGCATAGCTGATGCCAGACGGTCGCTCGAGCACCGCCTCACGGGTTTCCTTCACGAACACGCTGTTGACCACACCGATCACCTCGCCAGATTCTGGCCGGAACACGGGGCTGCCGCTGTTGCCGGGATAGGCGATGGCGTCGAGCTGAAAGACATCATAGCGGTTGCGCATTCGCTGCAGCTGCAGCGCCGTGAGTTCGCTGGAGTCACCCGCCGTGCGCACAACCGGCGTGATCGACGAGACAATCCCCAGATGCGTGACCGGGTACAGACCGAGCACCGCGCCGATGGGAAAACCGGTAAAGGCCATGGTCTCCCCTTCACGTACCGTGCCTGAGTCGCCCAGGGAGAGCGTGGGCAGGCGCGTGCCCTCAATGCGAAGGATTGCCAGATCATGCTCCTTGTCACGCGCGACAACCCGCGCCACGTGCACTCTGGCATCGCGACCGCGGCCGGCAAATACGGCGAGCGACTGGCGGTTTTCGTAGTCGAGCTCCTCTGGCAGTACGTGGTCGTTGGTCACAATGAGCTGCCCATCGCCTACCGAGAACCCGGTGCCCATCAGTTGATTGGGACGCTGGCCGGCAATCGGCTGGCGCGGCGGATAGGCCGTACCCACGCCAACGATGGCCGGACGCACCTCATCGATCACGTCGGGCAGCTCCCGCGCCGACGCGACGCCTGCCGCCAACAGCAGCAGGCACACAATTTTCAGGACAGCTTGCATGGGATTACTCCGGGATTTATCGACAGAACGGCCCTCGCAGCAGGGTAGTGGCGGGACAGCGGCGGGATATCTGTCACAGATTCTCACGGCACGCTTGCCGCTGACGCTGGCAGCAGACACACTCAATCCCTTTCCACGGTGACAGTACACGAGCACGCAGGACACATGGCCGACCAACTGCACGAGTTAATCAGGGCGCAGGCAGAACAGCAAGCGGACGCGCCTGCCCTGCTTCACAAAAACGACACCCTGACCTACGGCGAGCTGCACGCCCTGACCCGCGGCGTCGCCAATGGCCTTTTACAGCATGGCATCAAGGCCGGCGAGCGGGTAGGCATTTACCTGCCCAAGCAGCCCGAGGCGGTGGCCGCCATTTTTGGCAGCGCCCACGCCGGCGCCACCTTCGTGCCGATCAACCCGGTGCTGAAGCCGCGACAGGTTGCCTACATCGCCAATCACTGCCAGGTGCGGACGCTGATTACCTCCGCGCAGCGCTGGCAGCAGCTGCGCGATGCCGATGCCGATCTCTCCGGCGTGCAGCTGACGGTGCTGCTGGATGGGTCCGCCGCATTGACAGCGGACGAGGCCGGTGGCGGGCTCATGCACTGGCAGGACTTCTTGGCCGATCGCAGCGAGCCGCAGGGCCACCGCCGCATCGACCAGGACATGGCCGCTATTCTTTACACCTCGGGCAGTACCGGCAACCCCAAGGGGGTAGTCCTCAGCCATCGCAATATGCTGGTCGGGGCCGACAGCGTGGCAACCTATCTTGAGAACACGGCCGCGGACCGCATTCTGGCGGTGCTACCGCTTAGCTTCGATGCCGGGCTGAGTCAGCTGACGACTGCCTTCAGCCGCGGCGCCTCCTGCGTGCTGCTCGACTATCTGCTGCCGCGGGATGTGATTCGCGCCGTTGCCCGCTACGGCGTGACCGGGCTGGCCGGCGTGCCGCCGCTGTGGAACCAGCTGGTGCAGTGCGAGTGGCCCGAGGAGGCCACGCGCAGCCTGCGCTACATCACCAACACCGGGGGCAAGATGCCGGTGGCGACCACCCGCACGCTGCAACGACTGCTGCCCGACACCCGCATCTTTCTCATGTACGGACTCACCGAGGCCTTTCGCTCCACCTATCTCGACCCGGCCGAGCTGGAGCACCGTCCCGAGTCCATCGGCAAGGCCATACCCAACGCCGAGATACTGGTGGTGAACGGCGACGGCGAGCTCTGCGCGCCCGGCGAACCCGGCGAACTGGTGCATCGCGGCGCCCTGGTCGCCCGCGGCTACTGGAACGACCCGGAAAAAACCGCCGAGCGCTTCCGCCCCTGCCCCGGCCAGGACCCCGCCCTGCCCCTGCCAGAGATGGCCGTGTGGTCCGGCGACCAGGTGGTGCGCGACGAGGACGGATTTCTTTATTTCGTGGCGCGGCAGGACGATATGATCAAGACGTCAGGCTACCGCGTAAGTCCTTCTGAAGTTGAGGAAGTGGCCTATGCCAGCGGCCTTGTAGCAGGCGCGGTGGCGCTCGGCGTTGCCCATGCCATGCTGGGCCAGGCCATTCTGCTGCTCGTCACCCGGGCAGCGACGCTGGCGGAGGATGACCCTGTGCTCGCGCTGCAGACGCACTTCCGGCGCGAGCTGCCGAACTTCATGCAGCCGCAGGCGATTCTTCTGGTCGAGAGCCTGCCCCAGAACCAGAACGGCAAGTTCGACCGCCGCAGCCTGTCGGACCAGCACAAGGATCACTTCGAGGAGAGCGCATGAGTCATGAAGCCCCCCTGCCCGCCGGCATGCCGCCCGGCTTCGACATCCGAGGCAACGAGTTGTGCGTGGCGGGGACGCCCGTGAGCGAGCTCGCGGCTCGGGTCGGCGATCGCCCCTTCTATGCCTACGACAGCGCGCTGATGAGCGAGCGCGTGCGCTTTCTCAGAACACACCTGCCGGCAGAGATTGATCTGCACTACGCCATCAAGGCCAACCCCATGCCGGCCGTGGTGCAGCACATGTCCGGCCTCACGGAAGGTCTGGATGTGGCGTCGGCGGCAGAGCTCGGCGTGGCACTGAGCACGGGGGTCGATCCCCTGGACATCAGCTTCGCGGGGCCGGGCAAGTCTGCGCGGGATCTTGAAGACGCGGTGTCAGCCGGTGTGATCATCATTCTTGAGTCCTTCAACGAGATGGAGCGGGTTGCCGCACTGGCGGCGAAGCACCATTGCCAGCCGCCAGTGGCGGTGCGCGTGAACCCGGATTTCGAACTCAAGAGCTCCGGCATGAAGATGGGCGGCGGCCCGAGGCCCTTCGGCGTGGATGCGGAAGACGTACCGGAACTCCTTCAGCGGATTGCCAGGGAGCCGTTGCGTTTCATGGGTCTGCATATTTTCACGGGATCGCAGAATCTGCGCCACGAGGCGCTTATCGAAGCCCACGACCAGACCTTTGCACTGGCGCAGCGCCTGGCGGCGGAAAGCCCGATGCCCATCCAGTGGCTGAACATCGGCGGCGGGCTGGGCATTCCCTATTTTCCCGGCGACCAGCCTCTGGCGCTGGAACCCGTCTGCGACAATCTGCGCCAGCGGTTTTCTGCCTGGCAGGCGGCCCACCCGGACTGTACGGTGGTCATGGAACTCGGCCGCTACCTGGTAGCGGAAGCGGGCGTGTATGTCTGTCGCGTGAGCGACCGCAAGACCTCGCGTGGCCAGGTGTACCTGATCACGAATGGCGGCCTGCACCACCACCTCGCCCTGTCGGGCAATTTCGGCCAGGTGATCCGCAAGAACTACCCGGTGTGCATCGGCAACCGCGTGCACGGCGACACAGAGGAAGTGGTCAACATTGTGGGGCCGCTGTGCACGCCGCTGGACATCCTCGGGCAGCGCATGTCGCTGCCGGTCGCCGGCATCGACGACCTGATCGTGGTGTTCCAGTCCGGCGCCTACGGCTTTACTGCCAGCCCGCATCTGTTCCTGAGCCACCCGGCGCCCGAAGAGCTCCTGCTCTGACGCCGCCGGGCGAAATCGCCCCCTATGTGTGCTAGCTAACAGACAGGAGTCGGCGCTTTACCACAGTCTTGCGTTGTGAAAACGCTAATAACACTACCCACAAGCCCGCCAGACACGCCTGACCCGGCCCTGGCCCCCGAATTGTCAACCGCAAAAGACCCGGAGGTGGACAGCTCACCACGACTTTCCGCCGTACCTTTGCCCACGAAAAATGCTGCACTGACGGCCCCTGCGACCTCTGTCACAGAATCTTACCCGCAACATGACATGTCACATTCCCCTGCTATTCTCCAGACTCGTAATCCGATTCGATCAACCGGAAGTCACACGCCCGGCGAGCCAATGCACGGGCGCAGTGCGGGAGTTATGGGCATGATGGCGGGCAGTCTTTTGGGTACCACACGCATTTTCAATCACCACGTTCACGTGGCCTATTACTGGCTGGCACTGGTGGACGCCCTGCTGTTTTTCGGGGCCTGCTACGCCGCCACCTGGCTGTATTTCCTGAACCAGCCCGCTGGCCTGGAAGTGCACCTGGCCCAGCTACCCGCGAGAGCGATGGTCTTTTCGGCCATCACGGTGCTCGCCATGTTCAGTCTCGGGCTCTACCAGCCGCGCCTGCGTGAGGGGCCGAACGGCGTCCTGCTGCGTGTGGCGGGCGCCATCGCCATCATGACCCTGGGCATGACGGCCATCTTCTACTTCCTGCCCTCGCTGCACCTGTGGCGCGGGATCTTCGTGTACGCTGCCCTACTGGCCTTTGTCGGCAGCCTGACGACTCGACTGATTTTCTCGCGAACCGTGGAGCTGGAGCAGCTCAAGCGTCGGGTGCTCGTGCTCGGCTCCGGCCGCACCGCCGCCAACATCGCCAGCAAGATGCGTCGCAAGTCCGACCGTCGCGGATTCCGCATTTACGGCTATGTGCGCCAGCAGGGGGAAGACACGCAGCTCGATACCGGCAACGTGATCACCCTGGATATCCCGCTCTCGGAATACGTGCGCAGCCACGGCATTGAAAAAATTGTTGTCGCCGTGGACGACCGCGAGAAGTACATGCAGGCAGACGAACTGATGCGCTGCCGCATGCAGGGTGTCGCCGTGGTCGATATTCTCGATTTCTTCGAGAGCGAGGCCAGCAAGGTGCTGACCGACGAAGCGCATCCCGAGTGGTTCATTTTTTCCAACGGCTTCAAGTGCGACTCGTCAACCTTCGGCCTGCGACGCCTGTTCGATATTGCGGCGTCCTTCGCGCTGCTCACCGTCACCTGGCCTTTCATGCTGCTGGCGGTTCTGGCTATCTGGCTCGAGGACGGCATCGGTGCGCCGGTGATTTTTCGGCAGCGCCGGGTGGGACTGCAGGGCCAGATATTCGACGTGATGAAGTTTCGCAGCATGACGGTGGATGCCGAGGGCGACGGCAAGGCGCGCTGGGCGACGCCGGATGATCAGCGCGTTACCCGGGTCGGCAAGATTATCCGCAAGCTGCGCATTGACGAGCTGCCGCAAATCCTCAATGTCCTGAAAGGTGACATGGCCTTTGTGGGGCCACGCCCGGAGCGACCGGAGTTCGTGCGCGACCTGGCGGAAAAGATTCCTCACTTCGAAAAGCGCCATTGCGTGAAGCCGGGTATTACCGGCTGGGCCCAGCTTAACTATCCTTACGGGGCGAGTGAAAAAGACGCGAAGGCCAAGCTGGAGTTTGACCTGTATTACGTCAAGAACCAGAGCCTGTTTCTCGACCTCACGATTCTGCTGCAAACCGTGGAAGTCATCCTTTTCGGTAAGGGAGCTCGCTAGCGCTAGCCTCTCGCTTCCCGCCCTTCAGGGGCGGGTTTTTCCTGTCAGGTTTTTTTACACCCCCCCCCGCCGTTCGGATTGTGGCGTTTGTCACAGTTCTGTAACCTTCTGAGCCACAAGTAGAAATTTCGCTGGCCTGTTTATTGCTGTGCATATCTGGGAAACGCACAACATCGGGGCAACGATGGCCGGGAGAACACACAGATAATGGAAGCCATTCTTACCTTAGTGGGTATATTGGGGTTGGGCGCACTGCTCATCTCGATCTATGTGTTCGCCGTCGCCGCGCGCAAGTTTGTCTCGGACGATGAAAGGAAAACGCCACCCTTCAGCGCTGCCAGTGCCAGCAATGACAGCTGGATTCCGCGAAATCGAGAGGATCGTCGCCAGAACCGCGCCAAGGTGCAGTTCCCGCTGCGGGTGAATGGTGAGCTGGTGCTGCACGACCGTCGCAAGGGAGATCGGCGGGCCGCATGAGGCGCTGAAATGCCGCTGCACGCTTGACTTGCCGTCAGGAAATGGACAAAATTCGCGCCTCTCGTCGCAAGGCGAACCGCAGTTCCGTGGCTACGTAGCTCAGCTGGTTAGAGCACAGCATTCATAATGCTGGGGTCGCTGGTTCAAGTCCAGCCGTAGCTACCACCTTCCCTTTTTAATTCAGCAGCTTACAAAAACTGGCTCTACCCACTTAACGGGGGATGCACCGGTTCTCCCTCCTTCCGATAGCGGGAGATTTGCGGGAGTGTTCATTGTTGATCAAGGTCAGGGGTGGCGCAGAGCTACCGGACCAGCTCACTTTTTCCACCGCGTCGATCAGTTCCCCGATTTCAGCGACATAGCACAATTGTGCTACATTGGCGCATAGACTTGAATGCGGAGTGCACCACCATGTCCACGACGACCGTTCGCCTGCCCAGCGACCTGAAAAAACGCCTTGCCGATGTCGCCGAGCGGGTGGGAATGACTTCTCACGCGTTGATCCTCCAGGCAATTTCGGACCGCGTTGAGGCCGATGAGGCACATAACCGCCTACTCGACGAGGCAGATCGGCGCTACGCTGCGATCGCCGAAACGGGGCAGACCGTTCCCTGGTCAGAGATGCGCCGTTACCTCGATCGCCGGGTCGCCGGCGAGGCCATCGATCCACCGGCGGCCCGTCCACTAGCGGAGTGAGACTTTGGCGAAGATCGAGTTCGCGTCCGAGGTCGCTTACGATCTAGACCGGATCGTCGATCACTTGACTCAGCACGATGCGTCGCGCATCGATGAGCGAATCGCCGGACTGATCGACGCCATTGACGTTTTGACGCACAGCCCCCTGATGGGGCGCCCAGTGCGTCACGGTCTGCGGGAGCTGATCATCGGGCGCGCCGCAGAAGGCTACGTCATCCTCTACAAATACGTTCCGGAAATCGACACCGCGTTCGTGCTGGCGGTACGAAGCCAGCGTGAGGCCGGCTATGGTAATCGTGACGACGTGGATTCCTGAAGAATCGTTCAGATCCGTGGCTTTTGGATGGAAATGTTTGACAGGCCTACAGGTCCAGTCGACTCAATTAGCGAGGGCGCTTAATCCCGATAGGACCTTTATCTGTCCTATACCCATATCCTGCTACGCTACCTTTCTGGCCGCAGCCGCCCGATAGAGATCATAGGTCGCCTGAAGGTTCATCCAGAGTTTTGGCGACGTCCCCAGCGCATCCGCGAGGTCCAATGCAGCCTCTGCCGTGACGCCGCGCTTTCCGCAAATCAATTCGTTGAGTCGCGCCTTGGTCCAGCCAATCTTCCGGGCGAACGCAGCCTGGCTCATGCCCTGGGGTTCGAGAAACTCCTCAAGCAATATTTCGCCGGGATGGAATGGATTCTTTGGTTGCCTGTCCAAGGCCTTCACCTATCTGTGTTAGTCCACTATCTGTACATCATGTGACTGTCCACCGCTCCAGCGGAAAACCAGCCGCCATTGGTCGTTGATCCGAATCGAGTGAAACCGCCCAGAATAATGTCGCGATCCTGAATCAATAATTCCAGCACAATGCGATAGCTCAGGTTGATCGACACCGACGACAAGCCGCTGAGAGCGCCTTCCAGGCTACGCAGCCGCGGGGAAGGACGACGGGGATTCAGTTCCAGCAACTGCAGCGTTTTTTCGTATTGCCCCAATATCCGCGGGTGACGCCTGGGGAATTTCTTCGCGCGGCGGACATAGCTGTCAGTGTAAACCAGCCTATAGATCATCGCTGATTCGCTGGATGTGGTCTTCCACGCTGTCCCTGCTGTAACGCCCCGCTGCGTAATCGGCTTTGGCTTCGGTAACGGCAGCAGCCAGCTCCAGCTCGCGCAAGCGGTTGTAGGTTTCAATCACCATGACCACATAGCGATCCCTGCCGCGCACGGAGATCAGCACCTCTTCATTTTGCTCCATGCCTTCTTCGACGGCGGTGACCCCGCGGGTTTTCAGGTCATTGGCAGTGAGTGCATGCATGAGTATCACCCTGTTAAACGCTCTATTTAACGTACGCTGCGTATTCCGGCGAACGTGACCGCCCGTTCCGGGCATCGTGACCGACTTGCACACCAGTGCTCGCTGGCGACCGTAGTTTTACACTGACCGGTC
>NZ_SLWX01000015.1 GCF_004340525.1 Chromatocurvus halotolerans
GTGACTTGCGGGAAATCGTTGCAACCGTCCGTGCGTTGGTACCGCCCAAGGCAAAATAGTCACGCTGGCAACGACGTCTTGGAATGACCGGTTACGGTTCGGGGGCCGCACTGACGACAACACTGTCAGTGGGTTGCTGGCCCGCGATGGGCGACACTCCCTCGCTTCGACGCCAATCGAGAACCTCGGTAAATACCTCGAAGAGTTTCCGGTGCTGAACGCCCTGTACGACGCCAAGCAACGCCTCAACCGGCTGCTGCTCCTGAAAACCTTGACGAGAAAACGGGCGAAAAAGGCACTGCCCAAGCTGCTCACATTGATCGACCAGCTACATGCCAGCCCGCTTCACGCGCTGGCAAAGACACTGACATCCTGGCTGGAGCCAATCGCCGCCATGTGGCGTTTCTCGAAGAGCAATGGGGTGACTGAGGGCTACCATACCAAGATGGAAATGATGACCAGGAGGGCTTACGGATTCAGGAATTTTGAGAACTATCGATTGAGAGTCTTAACCCATTGTGGATGGGCGGTGCGGCGTCCCGATGGCATCATTAACCGCGTTTAGTGAAAACCGGTGCATCCCCCGTTAAGTGGGTAGAGCCCATGCTCCGGAGTCGGCGGGTGATCGCTATAAAAATCAATAAGATGGTGGGCCCAGTAGGACTTGAACCTACGACCAATCGATTATGAGGATGGGGGAGATGCCCGAGCGGCCTCTGAAAGACCAAGAAACGTAAGGGATTCTTCTGGCACTCCCAGCCTCGCGGTCCGAAACCGAACGTATACCGAACCTGGCCTGGATCGGTTTTCCGCTGCTGTAGCCGTAAGCCGAAGACGGGTAAGGCGTTCTCAAAACCGAACACCGAACCAGATCCGAATGGGCGAGACCGTATGTCCGCTTTCGGCCATTGACAGACATTCTGCCTTTGCATTGCTCCGTGCTCGCCGGAGTGTCGTGTGCAAAAATGCGGCTGGATCAAGGGAGTGCATATTGGAGTACGATGCCGCTAGGTGAGGACACATACGACCCTGGGAACACATGACTAGAAGTGGAAGAGGAAATCGGCGTATACCTACGCTTGTCGTGGGAATGATCTTGACGCTTGTCGCGTTTGTGCACTACTACGTGTTTTACGTTCGCCCGTTCAATGCCCTATCTGATCGCGAAATAAGTCTGATAAGGGAGGCGGTCGTTGTATGCGTAGATATGCCTCTAATTGATTGGATGCCCCTGCGATTCACACCAATCGAAGATGAGAAAGGGATCATGACAGCAATCGGCGCCTCAGTTTTCTACGGCGTAACGCTATACCGAATCAATCTACGCACAACGGGCGGACGCCTTCAGGGTTGTTCGATAGAGTTTTCCCCTGGGGCTGTCGATGAGCCGGTGACCGAATACACTGCATGAATCGAAAATACGGATCCCCTCCGTGAACGCAACACGAATGGCAGACTTGGGTCGGAAGCGGACATCTCATGTCATTTTGCGAACATCTACCTCGCGCCATGATCGGACGGCGTTGTAGCAGAGGAACGTAAATGGCTACCCGAGCACGACTTCCTGTAGCTCGTCGATTGACAGCCAGTGCTTGCCCCTATGCACCATACGATGACAGTTGGCACAGAGCACCACGAGATCAGACAATTTTGTCTTCTGCCCTGGACGCAGCTGGCTCACCGGGACTGTGTGATGACATTCAATGAAGCTCCGACCTCGCTCACCGTATTTTTCCTCGTAGTCAAAACCACACGCTTCGCAGGCAAGCTTGCCAGTAGCCTTCCTTACTGCTTCTTTTTTCTTGTTTATGATCCCCACGTTCCGCTCTCGCGTTCGATGCGTCCGAATAAGTAGCTTCCCTTCCACCGCCTCGTGGTCAAGGTCATCAGGTTCATCTGTAACAGCGATCGGCTCGTCTGACATAGCTCCGTCATAAATTGCGGCTGCGGCTTCGCGTAGCGACTTGAGATCATCACCATAGGCCTCAAAAACCTCTCGGTCCTTTGCTGAAGCTGACGCCAGTCCCGCACCGTCATATGCCGGGTCGAGTGACTTGAAATTCATGAGCTTCATGTAAACGCCGTTAGGGTTCCGGTAATCGCCACTGACGGCATTTCCCAAGCGCTTCGCCAGCTTGCGCAGTGTTGAGGAAAGTTCAGCGACTTCCGACGATTGCTTGTCAGGAATCGATGGGGAGTGTTCAAAGTAGAAATCTAAGGCGAGAATGATTTCATCGTAGTCCCACGGAGGGTTGCGTTTTATTTCGGACATTTCCAAGACTTTGCTGGCGCCTACGAGGACTCATCAGTGGACCACTTTCCGGGCCGACGAAGCAAGTTTTCAGAGCGACGAAATTCGTGCGGTTACGCAACGATCCCGTGGTTTCCACGGCTTCGCGGCCGGCCACTTATGGCGAAAGCGGAAATGGCTTTAAAGGATTCCGACAGTATACCTCAGGCCGAAATTGATCATCCGCGGCCGGAAGCAACGAATGACCGCTTTTGATTGCGCTGAAGCTTCAGTCAGGAAAACGCTCCCGACACTGGCGCACAATGGCCTTTACACTATTGACGGTTGACGGATCCAGCGCCTCCGTCATTTTTTCCACGCATTCCGTCCGTTGCTTAGACGCATCAGGTCCTAGCAGGTAGTAGCCCGTCGCTGAAGCGCCCGCCGTGGCGAGCAGGGTCAGCAGTATCCACAATGCTGGCATCAGATTTCCTCCTCTATGCAAACAGGTTGTCCGTGAAAGACAGCACAGCGCCGGGCTGAAGCTGACGGGTCGTGGCTGGCAGTCGGGTCAGAATCGTCTATACAGAAGGCCTCACCCCGGTATATGGAGCACTTCGTTCTTCCGCCATTGGGAAGGTGGCCCGCCACCACTACCCCTGCCTCTGGCGTTGGGTTGTAGAAGTCGATAATGACCCTCAGGGCGTCTGGGCCGAGTAAGGCGATCCCCACTGCCGCGACCAGTTCCACCGCAATGATTGCGCTGGCGAGAATGCCGATACGACGCAGCCAGGCGATCATGCCGCGACCGCAGCGTTGCATTTGATGGGTAGATCCGTTCATGAATACCTCCGTGAGGGGTTGGAAAAGAAGGGTCTCCCGCCCGCGATAGGCATTTGCCGCGTGCAATCAACTATGCAAGATTGGCCAGGGGGGAGGATAGGGGCCCCATTGCGAGGCCCGGTGTGACTACTTCGGCATGGACTGACTGATCAAGTCGCCAGCGCTGTTCGCAGCCCGTTGCAGGCTGTCATTCGATAGGTGGGCATAGCGCATCGTCACCTTCGGGTCTGAGTGACCCAGGGACTGTTGCACCTCGAACAGCGAATGCCCGGAGTTGATCAGCATGGAGGCATAAGAGTGCCGCAGATCGTGGAGCCTGAAGTTCTCCAGGCCAGCCTGCGTGCGGATTCCGCACCAGACCTTGTTGATGGTGCCAAGGGGACCACATTTGCCGACGAACAACCGATCGCTCGTGCGGCGTTTCGGGAGGGCCTCAAGCTCATCGAGAACACCCAGAGCGATGCTATTGAGCGCTACCGACCGTCGCTTTTTCGACTTGCTGTTCGTTGCCTGAATCAGCCACGTACCGCGGTCACGATCGATATCCGACCATTGCGCAGACAGGGCTTCACCTACACGGGCTCCCGTGGCCAGTAACCACAGTATGGCGCAGCAGACAGGCCGGTTCGGATGCTGCTTCAAGACCGTCAAGAGCCGTTGCAGCTCGTCCTGGGTGAGATAGCGCTCGATCTGGTTGTCTGCATTGAACTGCTTCACCTTGGCGGCCGGGTTCTCTCCCAATAGCCCCCAGTCCACGGCCAGATTCAGCGCGTGGCGGAGCAGCTTGAGGTGGTGATCCGCCGTCGCCGGTTTCATGCCCTCATCAAGTAGCTCATCGTGGAACTGCTGAACCGCATGCCGGGTGATCTTGTTGATGGGCGTTACACCAAATCGGTCACTGAGACGCAGGCGCTGCATGTCGGCGTCGTTCTTCCAGGTGCGTTTGGCCTGCTTTGCATGCGGCAGGTAGCTGTCCTCGAAGAACCGGTTCCAGGTAGGTACCGCCTTGCGCTGGCGCGTTTCTGCTTGCGGGTCAGCCCCCAGAGCGATTTCGGCTTTCAATCGCGTTGCACGATGTCGGGCCTCCTTGAGGGACAGTTCCTGGGAGTTACCCAGCTTTCGATGACAAGTCTTGGCCTCAGGATTTTTGTAGCGCAGGTACAGCGTACCCTGGTCGGGGCAGGTATCGCGCACCTCCAGATAGAGTCCGGGGATGGCGATGTCGCAGTACTCGACGCGCCGTTTACCTGTCGGGCAGGGTGGCGGCTTGTCGAGGTGTTTCTGGGTCAGGCGGATTTTAGGCATGAGGATTCCTCCGTATTGCCGGGTTGGTCTAGTGATCGGCCGGGACGTGCCGGCCATGGATAGCGTGTTGGGTGTGTGCTAGTTGCTGCCGGTGCCGCCCGTGGTATCGTCGGGCTTCAGCACGGCGTAGGTCTGAAGTCCGCGCTCCCCCTTGGTCACGGTCCATCGATGCCGCGTGGGGTCGGTACCTTGCAGCGCATCGATCGTCGCCCGCACCTTCTTCTGCCCATATTGCGTATCGATCGCGACCGCTTCGATGAGAGCTTGCTTGGAGGTCCTGCCGCGCTGTATATGCTCAATGATCGCGTTCACAAGATCTTCAGGGTGCTCTGCTCGTGTGGACACATCGGCCTGTAATGCTGCGATGTCGGCCTTGGGGATGCGTTCCACGGATTCGAGCAGTTGGGCGTAGGATAGATCATCACCTGCAATGCTGTACTGGAATGCGGCGACGCGGTCAGCTGGACCCCGGTTCTTGATGTTCTCGAAGCGGACGGTACGGTAATCCTCTGTCTCGTTGAGATGATCGATCACGAAGGCGCAGTCGGCATCGTCGACGAAATCAGACGTACCAGCAGGTACGAGCCGGCCATCGTCGCCGCGATTCTTGTTTGTATGCGATAAAGCGAGGATCGTGCCGCCCTTGAGGACGAATTCCCTCGATGCAGTGCCGAACTCGCGCGCGGCGGTTTTGTCCATGAGACTGGTAAACTTCTTCAGGGTGTCGAGCACCACGACAATATCCCGTGCCTGGTCCTTCGCCGCCATTGTGCGCAGTAGCCTGAGCAGCATCTCCGGCCGGAAATCGTGGTGCCCAGGGGCGAGCACGTGGAAGCCATGTTCTTCCGCGAATTCGACCTTGCTCGTCAGGCCTGAGAAGGAGTCGTCTGCGTTGACGTAGTACACGTTGTCTGGGTCAACACGCTTCGCGTTAATCGCGTCGATGCACCCATGCATTGCCAGAAGCGTCTTCCCAGAATTGGGTTTGCCGAACCAGACCGTTAGCTGTCCCACACTGGCTAGCCCGTCGATGAAGAAAACATGGTCCTTCAGATCAGCCCGCATGATTTCGCTGTTTCCGCGTAATGAAAACTGCGCGAGCGGCACAGGTTCTCTGTTCTGCACGGAGTCTGAGGTCTGGGCAGCCTCTGAGAGCTCGGCAGCGGTGATTGTCGTGGCCGCCGGTTCCGATGGGTCAGGGAACTCACGAGCAATGACCGACAAATCAGCACCGTGGTTGCGGGCGATGTAGGCCACCGTGGCGAGCGTGAGGCGGCCGCCTGCATAGCGACGACAATGCACCCACTGCCGCATGATTTCCGCCCGACCCGGATACTTGGAGCCTCTTGACGACCATTCATCGAAGAGGACGAACGCCTCCTCACTGCCATTGCTCTCTGAGTACAGCGCGGCACACACGCGGAACCAGTCCTGGTACCCACAGTCGGCGTCAATGGCCGACAAAAGGGCGTTGACGCGTGGTATCGCGTGAAGAAAATCTTCGGATGGCTCACCGAACGCGGGTAGCTCGTGGTCACTGCCCGGCGTCGGGGCCATGTGCTCTCTCGGCGGTTCCTGGCCGTTATGGCGGAAGATTGCGTCGACCTGGTCCTGTGTGAGCGCCTGCAGGTCGTTGAAGTGGTCGATCTCATCGATCTCGATGCTCTTACCCGGTGATGGCGGCACTATTACCAACGCACGGCCAGTTTTTATGTCGCACCGTGTTGGAAACTGCTTCGTGTCAGGCGTGGCGGACTTCGCGAACACCCCATCGGCAAGTCGATAATAGTGATGCTCCCCGCGCCGGGTCTGGACGATAATGCCGGGCCTTATGTCGAGGCTGTCGCTGAGCTGATGTAGGGCGGCGACCCCCTCCGGCGTGTCGGCGTCGATGACAAACAATCCCCCCTCGGTCAGGACGCCCAGCCAATGCTCGGGGTGCCGTTCGAAATGGTGTCGTATCTTTTCCTCGTCAAGGTCTTGCTTCCACGGATCCCATTTGCAGGCGGGGTGCTTGGTGCTCGGGATGATGGGGATAGGGCAGAAGCCCCGGCGAAAGAGATCGAGTGCCGCTTGGCACGTTGCGCTGATTTGCATGGCAGTTCTCCTGTGTTGTTGGATCATTCGCCACACAGTTCACCAGCGCGCCTTGCACATCGGGAAAATCCCAACGGGATTCCCGAAAAAAACCTTCTATATCTTGTCGAGCTGCTTAAGCCCCTCTCCTATGGCACGAGATACATTGTCTGTGGATAAGCCGATTTCATACTCGTCGGATCGCAAGTGCCCAAGCCAGCTAGCCGCGATAGAGCTAAGATTCAGTTTGCCGGTCTGCTTAATGAGCCTGGGGTTGTTGGCTGCGAGATCACGAGCAGCGAGTGCGAGCATGCGCAGCAGTGTGCGGTCTCTGGCGGGCATCTGGGTGGGGTCGAGTTCTTGCGGTGGCGCGCTTTCTGCCGGTGAGTCTTCTTGCCCGAGTATTCCGTTGATCATTTTTGCTAGCGATGTGGAGGTGACTCGAGCCTGATACGGATCTTCGGGGATAGCTCCGATGAACGTGAGCACCGTCTTTTCACCGTTGCTTGCTCGATCAAGGTCGAGTGCTACCTCTTGCCAGAATTCGTGATCGAGGCGCTCGAGCTCACTACGCACGGCGTTGATGATGTCGCTCTCTGAGGCAGTCGATTCAAGAGCACCCTCGACGCTGATTGGCTCCAGCGGTTCTTTTGTGTGACCGGGTGTGGCCATCGCGATACTGTACTGCGCGTGCTGAGGTAGTAACTGTTTCAGCAGTTCCGAATTGAGTCCGCATCGCCTCAAGGCGTGGTCACGAATGAGCGCGTCCCGCCCCTCTTGCAGCGTTAATTCCAGCATTTTCTATCTCCGATCATGTAGAGCAGAAATCGTACTCAATGCGGGGCATTAGGGGTAGCTCTAGGAGTGGCAGATCTGCAAATCTGAAGAACTGCCGAACTGCCGCCCTTATCACTTCAGATTAATATAAACAGGTATAAAAAACTGAATGGTTAGGGGCGCCAAACCGTCGACGCCTTTGTCTTTTTCATTCACGAGTCCGGCAGATTTTCAGACTGGCAGCCCCCCTCCTCAGGGTAAATGCCTCGCGGATACTGGCGGCGCTTCCACTTCAACTTCGCTTACCCCCAGCTCCAGCCGCCGGATTTGGAGCCATAGCATCAGGTACTCCTCGAGCAGCCCGGCCGGCCAGTCCGCGTGCTCCGAATCCAGAATGGCAATCGCCATCTCTTCGTAGCGGTCATATAGGTCTTGCGGTGAATCGGGTTCCCCCGGAAGAAGCGCAACAGCTTCCTCCAGGCGAGCGCCGACCTCCGCCAATGAGCGGATAGTCATAGGGTCCTCCTTGATTAACGGTGGGTGGTTGAGTCTTTCAATGCCCAGGACGGGCAGGGAGGGTCAGAACTGCAGGGGGTAGTAGGGGTTATCGAATTCAGCGTTTGCGATCAGGTCCAGATCGCTAGCGGCCATAATGCGGGCCTGATCATTGACCACCTGAGCAAAATCCTCTGGATCAATTTCCCAGGCAGACACGATTTCCAGGGCTTCGGGGATGTAGGTTTCATAGTTCATAGTCATTGCTTCCTTTCGTAGTAGCGGTAGGCGAGGTAGGACAGGCCGCCCAGGGCAGCCAGCAGAACCAGGACGGGATACATCGACATCAGCAGAGCGCTAAAGGCGACGGTGAAGAACCACAGCGATCCCGACATGAAGCCGAGGACCACGGCGGCGAACAGCAGTAGTGACAGCATGGGTTTTCCTTGTGTTGAGTTGAGGGTTTGCGACGTACAGAGCGAGCACGGCGGCTCGACGGAAGGCATTGCGCCAGCCGGGTCGGTATAGGGTCGGTTTTCAGGGGGTGAGGGTTTGCCTGCGAGCTGGAGGCCTTGCGCCACCTGGGGTTATGGGTTCTTCAAAAGCCAGACCAACCGACTAGAGAGCTCTTGTTGATCGTGGGGTAAGTGACCGATCACTTCTCACCGGAGGTCCCGGCTTTTGCCTTAGTCATACCGGTGCCTGCTTTACCCCTTGCCTTGGCGCGAGGCTTGGCCGGTTTGCTATGGCCAGCCTTCGATCCCTCCATGACGGACAGGAAACCGGCGACATCACCAAGCTGGTAGTGCCGCTTTGATTCCGGGACGCGGTCCAGGACTTTCTCGGCAACCAGAGTGGCCAGGAGAAAGCTGGGGTTGTTGGCCGACCTGCCGACGAACAACTGGCGCAGGGCCATGGATGTGATCGGCTTGTCCTGTGGCCACGCCTCCAGAGCGTTCTGGATGGCCTGGAAGGGCACCCACTCATCACTGAAAAATCCGCCGCCGCTATTGCTGGCCAGGCGCCAGTGCAGGGCACCATCGGCATCAGTGCCAAGGTGGTAGCCCAGGGTGGCCTTGCCCTCCAGGGATTTACAGCTGCTCTTGCGCAACAAGGTGACGGTCGGGGTTTCGTCGGTTTTGACGGTGGGGGTTTCGGGGTTATTGGGGTTCTTTTCGGTCGTGCGAGATTGAGTTGCCATAGAGGCCTCCTGATAGTTGAGGTTGTGGGTTGTGTGAGCGCGATTGTCGCGCAGGGTTGTGCTGGCAAGCCGTTACCGGTCTGCCGAGAATGATGCGATAGGTGGGAAGGCCAGACCTGGCCTGGGGGAGTCCGTCGAGCTACAGCAGCCCCATTTCTGCGAAGGACGTGGTGCCACCCGTCGAGACAATGACGTGATCCAGTACGCGGACATCCATGAGCTGTAACGCCCGTTGCAGGCGTTCTGTGATGCGGCGATCGGCAGCGCTGGGCTCACTGACGCCGGAGGGATGGTTGTGTACCAGGATCACCGCTGCGGCATTGAGCTCCAGGCAGCGACGGACAACGACACGGGGATACACCGCTGCGCCATCAATGGTGCCCTGGAAGAGTCGCTCGAAAGCAATGACATGGTGCTGGGCTGTCAGGAACAGGCAGGCGAACTGCTCATCAGGCTCGCGACCGAGTTGTAGCTGACAGTACTGCCGGACACGGTTTGGGGACGTCAGGGCATCGCTGCGGATCAGGCGGGATTCCAGCAGGACGAGGGCCTTGTCGATGATGCGTTGTTGCGCTGGGGTCCAGGCATCGGGTAGAAAGGTCTCTGTGGACAGACCATCAGGGT
Organism: Chromatocurvus halotolerans; assembly: GCF_004340525.1. GTDB lineage: Bacteria > Pseudomonadota > Gammaproteobacteria > Pseudomonadales > Halieaceae > Chromatocurvus > Chromatocurvus halotolerans. The sequence continues at coordinate 9,552 of NZ_SLWX01000015.1, forward strand.
CAATCGGGTCTTCAGGGTTGTTGGGGGGTGTTGCAGCAGAGCGAGGGGTAGTATTCATAGCGACCTCCGTTTAATAAACGATATGGGAATAAGAATCATTCCTATTTAGATACACACGAAACCGCTCTTTTAAATACCGCCTTGCGGGCGTGAGGCGGGAGAACCGCGGACGTAGATTCTGGTCTTAGCCACGGCCAGCGTGCCTGTGGTAAAAAAGGGCAAGTTTCGAACAGAGAGGCAGTTGCCGTGATCGCAGAAATTGTTCATCCCGACACCGGAGAGCGCTACACCGTGGATATCCCCACGCTCACGGAGCAGCACCTTGAACGAATGAAACAGGAGTACGCCAAGGACGTGCAGATAAAGGACTACCTCGAGAGTCTGCCCGTGTCCGCTGAAATCAAGGCGCTACTCTTTCGAATAACCAAATTCACGATAACCGTGGGTAACGCGATCATACGATTTGGTAAGCGCCTGCTTGAAATAGCGATGCTGTTGGTCAACAAGTATCCGCACGCTGGCTTGGGTGTGATTCTGGGTGCCCTTATCGCCAGCCTGATCGGCGCCATACCGCTACTGGGTCCCCCGTTGGCAGCTTTCCTGGGGCCATTGTTAATGCTCTTCGGCCTAGCGAAAGGCCTCTGGGATGATGTAAAAGCCCAGGAACCTCGTCTCGCTGGTGACATCCTCGCCTCGGAAGAAGTCTTTCAGCCGTTGGCTGGGTGACCGTAGACAATGACGATTGATGCTGAGCTGGAAGATTTCTTCGCCGCTGATATTCAGACCGTTGTTGCCGATTCAGATCGTTTCCGACGAAAACTAGAGATTGGTGGTGAAGCATTCGCCCTGCTCACCAGGGCCGAAAACACCAGCAGCTACGTCAACGCGCTTTCCGGTGGCGCCGGTGCTGCGGGGGCGACTTATGCCGCCTGGTGGTCGTCGCTTGGTGTGCTTGGCAAGATCGGCGCGGGGATCGGCATGGTATCTACACCCGTTGGTTGGGTGGGGGCAGCAGGCGCTGTCGGTGCTGGCACGTTCCTGTTAACACATCGGCTGCTTAGGAAGATGCGTCAAGCAACAACCGAAGAGATACCTCGGTTTATCAATACACCACTCGACGTGCTGGGAGTAAGTATCAGCGAAATCCTCGCACCGGTTCTCTGCAAGATTGTGTTGGCTGACGGTGAAGTAGCGGACCAAGAGATTTCGCGGGTGGAATCGTATCTTTGTGATGAATGGGGATACGACGAGAAGTATGTGAAATCCCTACTGGTTTTCGACGCAAAGCATGTCGCTGACTGGGACTGGAGTCAGCTGGGCGAGGCTATTGCCGGCCTGAGGTCAACGAAAGATGTCAAAGTCTCTGGCTTTGCGAGAGAGCTGGTGCGCATAGCGGAAGATGTGGCTGAGAGCGATGGCCGTGTTACGCAGAGTGAACGTGTTCAGCTGGCCCGGTTGCGGGATGCTGTTGGAGTCGACACACCGCGTAGTCTCTGGACTCGCGTGCGTGAAGCCATTAGGCGGTGCATTCAATATATTCGAGGGTTTCTGCGGCTGGCATAGGCTGCTGCGTTGCAGTCAACGATTCCGCTTCTAGCAAGAATTCTGAGATTCCGGCAAATCTTGGGCGTGCGTCCGGGCGCGGTGTGCGGGTTTGCACAAGAGCATTTATAGGCTTGGTAAATCTATGCCCACGATATAGTAGGCATGTCTTCGAGTCAGTAGCCCTCGCTCTTGTGGAAATAACGGCGACTGTCTCTGCAGTCCAGACGGTAATAGAAAACAGGTGGCATTTGGTTTTTCTACCGTGGCCTATTTACGGCAGCAATACAGCAACCACCGAATGCAGCGCTTATGAAACGCCTGTGGTCAGTTTCCGGAAGATTTTTTACAATTTCGTTTCAGCAGTGCGATGCTTTTGAGGCATCCGGTTTTCCTCAATGACGGTTCCAGAACCATCCAGGCCTACCTTGCGAGTAACGGCTTTCACGAGCCTGGCAACTCGTGAACGTGCTCTGCAGCCCCAGAACGGGTAGCCTTACATCTCATTCTGATGTGTAGCCACGACCCATGAGTGTTAACCGTACATACCCCGATCCCGATGCGATTTCAGAAGAAGAGCAAGAACACGACAGCCGGATTGGCGCGAAGATGCACCTATTCCTTGAGCGCATGATTCGCGCTGCCCGTGAGGAGGAGGGTATCGACGAAGAACGCGCGGTTGATTTGATGTTATGCACTGCCGTGCGGTTTTATGCTGAGCGGCTTCCCACAAACCCAACAGATATAGCAGTCATGTGCCGATCTATTGCCGAAGAGGTGCTCAGTGGTGCAGATGGCGGGGACAGGCTGCATTGATTGGGTTCTACCCCGCTTTTACGGACACTTCAAAGAAGCCCATAATGGGCAAAAGGAGTGTTTATGTCCAAGCGAAGAAAGTATAGCCCCGAGTTCAAGCGCGGCGCCGTTGAACAGACGCGGCAACCGGGCGTCAGCTGCGCCCAGGTTGCCCGGGAACTGGGAATTGGCGGCAATGTCCTGACCCGCTGGGTCCGTGAAGCAGACTCCGCAGGCCGGCAAGTATTCGGCGGTACCGGAACTCCCAGGGATGAAGAAGTCGCCCAGCTCAAGCGGGAACTCTCACGGGTAGAGAAGGAACGCGATTTTTTGCGCGAAGCGGCAACGTTCTTTGCAAAGGAGTCGTCCTGAAGTATCAGGCGATTCAACGTTGTCGCAGCGAGTTTCCTCTAAGCATGATGTGTCGATGCCTCAAGGTATCACCGAGTGGTTACTATGATTGGGAATCACGGTTACCCAGTGACCGGCAGTCGGACAATGCGCGCTTGATGTCGCGTATTCGCCAGATCCACGAGGATAGCCAGGGTGCGATCGGCGTGCCGCGCATGCACGACGACCTTACGCATGAAGGAGAAACAGCGAGCAGGAACCGCATCGCTCGCCTGATGGCGTCTGAAGGGCTTCAGGGTTGGCCACGACGAAAGAAGCGCGGCCAGAGGGCAAAGCCGGCGCTGTCGCCGCCGGGGATCGAGAATCGGCTGAATCGTGACTTCAGTGCGCTGGAGCCTGAAACCAAGTGGGTGACTGACATTACGGAGATCCCTACGGGCGAGGGCAAACGGTTTCTATGCGTCGTCATTGATCTGTTCAACAAACTGGTGGTCGGTTGGTCAATGCACCACCGGCAGGATCGACAAATGGTAATACGCGCGGTCGAGATGGCCGTGTGGCAACGCCAGGACAAGGGCTCTGTCGTTCTACATTCGGACAGGGGCAGTCAATTTCGAAGCGGTGATTACCAGCGGTTCCTGAAACAGAACGCGTTAATCAGTTCCATGAGCGCAGTCGGTCACTGCGGCGACAACGCGGCCTGTGAAGGTTTCTTCGGCGTGCTCAAGCGTGAGCGTGTAAACCGGAAAAAATATCGCACACGGGATATCGCCAGGTCTGATGTGTTCGACTACATTGAGCGTTTTCACAATCCGCGAAAGCGGCGAAGAGTGGCCAAGCTCGATCTTGAGTACTCAGCCGTTTTAGAAACGTCCGTAGAAGCGGGGTAGAACCCGTTTCTCGCTGCAGCTTGCCCAAGGCGCCGTGAACGAGCTGATACGCGCGCTGACGCGATACTCCCACCTCAGCACATGCGGTCGAAGGTTTTACCCTCCATGCGCAGTTCCATGGCTTGCGTGCGTCGCTCGTGATAATAATTTGAGCAGGTCTCTGTTCGCCTGGCCAGCGAGGCTAAAAGCGATGGATCCTTGGTGTTGACTTGCGCAATCTTTTTTACATCGCCAAAAACCCCGTAGCTAGCCAGGCTATTCCAACCATAGCGCAAACAGTGTCAACGACGCTCGCGCGCTATACTTGTTCCGACCAAACCCAACAGCAGTAAAGCTAAGGTGCCGGGCGTTGGCACAGTTGAAAAGAGCGCTGCTTGAGAAAAAACAACGTCGGTACCTTTACCCTTACCGCTGGCATTCACTACAAACTTCGAAACGTCACCGAATTCTGGGGAGACGAAACCTGTGATACTAGACGTGTCAATTCGAAGCAGCGCGTCATAGTTCACAAGAAACTGCAGGCTGCTGTAGCGCCGGTCAAGTGCGTCGCTTGTATCACCAGACACTACAGCAAAACTGCGCAAGGCAGGGGTAAACGTTTGGCCCTGAGGAGCAAACTGGCCCGACGAGCGCGTCGAGGCACCTATTGATCCCGGTCCGCCGCCAGAAGTACTAGCACTGCCATCATTGCCGTCAAGCGTCGAGGCCGGAGTCCAATTGCCTGTACCACCGAAATCGAGTTTAAAAAAAGCGGTCGTCAGTTCCTGTGTGTCCGGGGAGGCATCATTGATGCCTAAACCTATGATTCGGTCGCCAGTCATCCAACTGCCAGTCACAAGGGTTCCAGTGTCGCTTCCTCGGACGTCATCCGTCGAATTGGCATTGAAACTGTCGCTCGCTGACAAAACAAAGGTAGTGAAATAGGTGTCGAAGTCTGTCGGTTCGCTACCATTGGCTAAGCGTGAAAAAATGACATTTTCAGAGTCGCGCGAGTTGCCAATCAGAGTCCAACCATCAGCGGCAGAGTCGCCGGTTAGTATGGCCGCTCCTAAAGCGCTGCCCGCGTAAGCTACGGTGGCCATAGCACAAAATATAGGAATTAAAGGTCGTATTGAGAATTTCATCATTTAGCTTTGCTCCTAGCTTTGCTCTGAAATTAAGTTGCTACCTTCTGAGTTATCCACGTATAAATTACGTGGGCAGCCTAGATGCAGAGTTCATGCCGAAACCCATAAAGGTAAGGAAAACCAATGTGATAAAAATTTCGTGTACATTAGTTTCGTGGTGTTTCTTACATCGTGTAAAAAATCTAGACACTTAATTCAAGACAGTCAGATTGATCATTGATCTGGTTTTGCGGGGATTGTTCGTAATGGATCCACAAACCCCGCCCTTCCTTGAATAAGGCTATCGGCGGGCTCGTGGCACCTAAACCTGGAACTGCCGATATCAGACCCAAGGAATGAACGATTCGTTAGCATGGCGGAGGCGGAGGCGGAGGCGGATCGTGCCGTTTACGCTGATGGAAAGTTTATGCGAGCGATGTTCTGGAAGTTGTGGGCGTTGGTCTTTGCTGGACCCGTACTTCTCGGGGTTGAGTCCAGCGCTCAGACAAGCTACCGCCGTAGCACAGACGAATACGTTAAGTGGGTAGAACCGCTACATGCCAGCCCGCTTCACGCGCTGGCAAAGACACTGACATCCTGGCTGGAGCCCATCGCCGCTATGTGGCGTTTCTCGAAGAGCAATGGAGTCACTGAGGGTTACCATACCAAGATGGAAATGATGACCAGGAGGGCATACGGATTCAGGAATTTCGAGAACTATCGACTGAGGGTGTTAACCCATTGTGGATGGGATGGCATCATCAACCGGGTTTAGTGAAAACCGGTGCATCCCCCGTTAAGTGGGTAGAGCCCATTATTAACCGCGTTTAATGAAAACCGGTGCATCCCCCGTTAAGTGGGTAGAGCCTCAAAAAGATGGTGGGCCCAGTAGGACTTGAACCTACGACCAATCGATTATGAGTCATATTGGGCGTTGATTTCTCTACATTCTTCAAGATACCGCTAGATTAATAAATGCCGTAGATACAATCATTTATATGGTTTCTCGGGTTTACGTCGGTTGCCCTTAATGCGCTACAATTCCTCTACAAAGTAGCACAGAGGTAGCACGGCGTGACGCACTCGACCCGGTTTCGGTTTACCAAGGCAGCCATTGATCGATGGCCAACACCTGACAAGCGCACCCGGATTCGGGACGAGGCACTCCCCGGACTGATCCTGGAGCTGTCCCCTTCAGGCACTCGGACATTCCGCGTATACAAGAAGCGCAAGGGCGACACGACGGCGATCAGCGTCACGCTGGGCCGATATCCGGGCATGACTATCGAGCAAGCGCGCAAGGCCGCAATCGAAGCCCTAAAGGAGCTCAACAGCGGCGCAAACCCTAACGAGGAGGCTCGAGTCCGGCGGAAGGCGCGAATCACGCTCAGAGAGGTGTACGCGGATTACGCGAACTGCAAGGGGCTAAAGGAGAGTACCCGCCGGGGCTACGACACAAACGTTCGCACCTATCTCAATGAATTCGCGGATCGCCCGCTGTCGGCGTTGGATGAATCGGCAGTGAAGCGTCTGCACCAATCGATCAGCCGGCGCAGCCCCGCCCAGGCGGATCTGGTGATGCGCTTCGCGCGGGCGCTTTTTAACTTCGCCAAGTACGAATATCGCGGTCCCAATGGGCGCTTCTTGTTCGAGCACAACCCCATCGCGATCCTTAATCACCAGAAGCTCTGGAACCGGGTACCGAGGCGCAACACCTGCCTGACTCGCGGGCAGTTGCCAGGCTGGTTTGATGCCCTGGACGCATTGCGTGGCCTTGGGCCTTATCAATGCGCAGTGTGCGATCTCGCGGAGGTGGCGCTGCTCACCGGCTTGCGTCGGAGCGAGTTGATGGAACTCACCTGGGCGCAAGTGAATCTCGACGAGGGCCGCTTTTTTATCAGTCGCACGAAAAATGGCGAACCGCTCGAGCTTCCGATCACGACGCACTTGGACGCAATCTTAAGACGGCGCCGTGACGCCTCGTTCGACCACCTTGGCTTCGTGTTCAATGCTCCGAATGCGCTTGGAAGGCTCCAAGACCCGCGTAAGGCGCTATCGAAGATAGCCGAACACGCTGGCGTCGGCTTTACCCTGCATGACTTGCGTCGCACGTTCACGACGACCGCCGAGAGTCTTAACGTGGGTACCTACACCATCAAACGATTGCTGAATCATCGGACGCGGCGCGATGACGTAACCGCCGGCTACTTGGTCTTGACGCCGGAAGAACTGCGGCAGCCGGCCCAGCGCATCGCTGACGCCATCATGACCCACGCAGGGCGCTTTGATGCCGCAAGCGGTGGCATGGATGCCGCCTTGGAGGCGCTCGTTGCGGGGCTGTCCGAGGCGGATAAGCGGCGCCTGATCTTTGACCTTTCGGCGCAGCAACGTGTCAGTGAGGCCCTGTGATGAGCGCGCCGACCTACACGGAGACCTTGGCGCTGTTCGTGGGTTTGCCTAGCTGGACACTGCGCGCCGCGTGTGACCTCGCAGTAGGGCGGCTGCCGGGCACTCCGGACACCGGGGGGGCTCACCAAGAGGCGGTTTTACTCATACGCGAGGTTGCGCTCGGATGCGTTGGGGAAGGGCTCTCGGTCGTGAATGATGATGAACGTCCGCATTTACCGTTGCGAGTCGAGCCGCGCCAGTTCGCACACTGGGCTAGTAAATATGTCCCTGATTTGTTGCACGCCGATTTTCTGAGTCATACGGAGAGCTTGGTTGATTCAAACCTGATCGCCGAGGATGAGGGCAGGAAGCCTGACAGCCGGCAAGAAGCGAAATATCGGTGCCGCGGTTTAGCCGCCTACTTTTGGTCGCTCGAGCCCAAGGTCAATATTCGAGAGATGGCAGACCGGGATGAGCTTCGACGGTTCGGCTGCCCGGAAATGGACACCACGCATAGCCAGCGCCGCAGATGGATAAAGAATCTCGCGCCATCCAATAAGCCTGGACGTCCAAGAAAGCGCGAGTCATAAAATATACAAACTGAAGCCAAAACTATACATATTTCCCATATGGGAAAAGATGCTTTTTCTAAAGCCGCAATTTTTTTCTGATTGATTCTGATCGATCTTTCCTCCCGAACGCGCCAACGAGGCGCTTGGCATTGAGGAGGATTGCCTGTGAGTTCACTTGACCTAATCACCCCCGGCGACGTGGCTGAACTGCTCGGCATCAGCCAACAGACGCTCGCGGTGTGGCGTTGTAATGGCCGCTATGACTTGCCTTATGTGAAAGTCGGCCGCTACGTCCGGTATCGCCGCGATGATGTATCGGCTTTTGTGCAGCGTCGTTGCATCGGTGCTGGGGGGAAGAGCGATGGATAATCCCAACAATTCGCTAGGGGATCAGGAGGCAATGTATTCCCAAAAAAGCGGCGTTGGTGGGGTTTCTAAGGTGACCGCCTATTTACGTCGGAAAATGGTTCCCCCGGGTAATCCCGGGCCCGCACATCGGGATTTCGCTGGGAATCCGGAAGCATCGGGTAGCTCCAATGCGGGTGAGGCGGGTCGATCCGCTGGGAACGACCCAGTACTTCCCAGTGCGGTTTGCGTATGCAGCCTCGGCCGGCATCTATGCCCGCTCCATAGCGATATGGCATTGGTTGGCCCCAGCAAGCCATGTGAAACGGTGGCCGAGGGTTTGGCGCGGGAAGGTTTGCGTGAAGAGAAGTATCGGGGTTTCTGGATCTTGTGGGGTCCTGCCTATGGCCGCTGGTGCTATATAGCGGCGCCACCAAGGGAGATGAGTACGAATCGACACAGGACAGTCGAGTTTGCTCGCACGGAAATCGATCAATATTGGAGGCTATATGGCTGATGCGCCCCATATAGTGCAGCGCAAGCCTGGGGTGACCCCCCAGGACTGTCGTAAAGCACCAGCGGATTTGCTGGCCTATTATTTTCATGACCCAGGCCGTCCGCCTGTTGGCGAGCCCCCTTCCGAAATTTTATATTCTAATAAGCCGGCAAAGCCGGCTTTTTTGGGTCCCGGCGATAGCCGGGACCATAGGCTAGTCCGGGAGTCCAAAAGTCAGACATGCCCCAACAGCGAGCAAATTTTGGACGATGGGCGGGCCTGGCGGTCGACTCTAGCCTCTGCGCCCGACCCATGGATCGCGCCACGCCCCAGAAGCGCGGCAGGCGCGCCAGGCGTTTACGGCGTGGTCGAATATCGGGCGTGGTGCGACGAATATCGAATCCGCACAGAGGCAGATTGCGGGCCCGCACCGCCCCCACAGGCAGGCGGCCGCCGCTCGGCGATGCTCACCGAGCGCGCGGCGATGAAGCTCGCGGAGGCGGGGCGTTATATGGCGAGCTGCCACGGTGGCTTTAGGACTTTCCTGACCCTAACGTTTGACGCAGTTAGCCGCGCTCGCCTGGCCTTACCGAAGAATTCGGACATCAGCGGGCCCTGGTCGCCGTTCCCGCGGATCATTGATCGCCCCGCGTCCTGTCTCCGGACCGCCACGCCGACCACGATACAGAGCGAGGTGTCGCGATTCTTCGACGGCGCGCGAAAGATGCATTACCGAGGCTGGGTAACGCGGAAAGGCCGCCGTGTCCCGGGCTCGCCGCCCTGCCACGACGACGCCGTAACCCGCGCTGCTCTCGCGAATAAACGAAAAGAGGCGGCAGGCATGGTGTCACCCTGGCCACGCAGCAAACGGGCGCCTATGCGGGCGGTGGAGGCGACGCGCGACTATTTCCCGGAAGTCCCGCGTCGGCCGCTGAGGTACTGCTGGGTGGCGGAGAACCCGGTAAACGCATCGGGCGAGCAGAACCCCCACGTTCATGTACTGATGGATTGGGGCGTCCCATATCATCTATTCAAGGATTGGGCGGTACGCCTCGAGAAATTGTGGGGGCAGGGCTTTGCCCATCTCGAGAAAATTCGCGAGGCCCAGGCCGCGACTGGCTACCTGCTCAAGGCGTTGGGTTATATGACGAAAGGCGCGCAGGCTGCCGACCAAGGGCCGATACGGGGCAACCGTTATGCAATCTCGCAAGGCGCGCACGCACCGCCCTGGGTGACCATCGAAAAAAGGGAGCTGCGGGCCCTTGGCGCCCTCATCGCCGATATCGCGGACCATTGTCAGCATGTCTATGCCCGGCAACAGGCCGAGCTGCGCCGCTCGCGTGAGGAATGTGAGGCCGCAAGAGACGCCTCGAGGAAGATCCGCGAACAGGGTCGAGAGCCCTCAAAGGAGCGCCGGGCTATCCTTGAGCGTGCCCGGCGCCGGCTTGAGAGGTGTCGCCGCCACGACCGCGCGAGGCCGATCGTTGCGAACCGTTACCGGATAATTTGCCGGGGGCGTGATGCGTTCCGCGAGGTCCGTACTTGGCTGGGCCAAGCGAGACACTACCCCTCGGGCGTGGTTTCGTATCTGCCGGAAAAGCCGGCGGGTGAATACTGGGAAGTGACCAAGAAACCGCCGCCGGCCGATGTAGCCGAGATGCGCCGCTGTATCGGCTGGCGCCGGCAGTGTAGGGAGGCTGAGCGACGCAAGTGGACAGACTGGGAATGGATGCAAGCTCGGGACGAGTATGAACAATGCGCCACGATGCTTTCGGAGCGCGAATTAGAGCGCGCTGAATGTACTTTGCGCCCTCGCTAAGAAGCCGCCCGGGTCACTCATGTGGCACCGCCAATGCCTTTGAGTGAATGCTGAATTATCTTTGACGCGAGCGCGAAACCTGAAACGTGACGGCCCGCGAATCCCAATCGGCAATATCCCAGGGATTGAAAAGTTCGAGCTTGCCCCCCGCCGCCGCTGGCGGTGAGACCGATTTATCGAGCTCTATGTTACTTACCAGGGCGAGAGCGGTTTTGCCGGCTTGCTCGGTGTGCAACGCGACTTCGTTGGCGGTCATCAATACTGCGTCCAGGAGTGCGCTGGTCGTTCCCTTGACCTCGACTTTGATCGCGACGCCGTCGCGTTCCGCCAGGAAGTCATAGGGCTTGCTAGCCGATGTGTCCTCCACGGCATACCCTTCAAGCTCAAGCTGGCGCTTGGCAACCGCCATTGCGCACAGCTCGACTGCACGCCTCTCGTCGCCGGTAAGCGCGAATCCCTGGCGGTTGGCTGCCGTCTGGCGGGTTGGGTTCGTAATCGCCTCTATAGCGCTTAAATCGATTTCTCGGGCGTTCAAGTTGCGCCCGCGATCAACGGACGCGTATATGATCGCGAGCAGCCCCAGCGCCTCCGCTATGGCGTCGAGAAACGCCTGCTCGTCTAGGTTCTCGGGGTCAAACGCCCGAGCCAGCGCCGTAGCGCGTTCAAAAGACTTCGGCAGTGCGGCGGTCGCACCTAGCTCTATTTGGTCCGGGAAGCCGGAAACATCGGCGCCGGCTTCCTCCAATTCTTGAAGCATCCATAAGATGCGGGCATCGAGTTCTTCGCCGGATGTTGTCCGAAGGTCTCCGCGCTCCGCATCCCAGGTCGAAGAGCTGCACCCCAGGGTGACGTATACGCGCCGACCATCCCGAGAAAAATGAATAACGACGTAGTAGCCATCGGTCGCGTTCGGCGAGCGCTCTCGGCAATGGAAGCGCACCCAGGGAGCTTCTGTTTTGCGCCCTATGCCGTCTTTACCGTGCACAGCTAGGGTGGCAGCGAACTGCCCCATTCGCGCTGTGAGGGCCGGCCAGGCGCTCCTGAAAAGGTTAGGCAAAGTTTGGCGAATTAATTCCCCTCGTTGCTTCATCGCGGGGGTGTTTTCGCTGGTGTACTCGCGTTGCAAGTTTGCTATCCGAGCAATTTCACTTTTCATTGTTTCATCCGTGCTGGTCTTGATTCGGGATAGTTCGCGGCATTTACTTCCGGGCCTGATTCCTTAGCGACTAACTACATTACATCAAGCCGTATAGTTGCTAGCATCTCCGTGCAAAGCCTTCCCGCCCCTCACAAAAGAGATTGGGTATGTCGAAATATCAGGGTGTTCCATGGGCCAACGCGTCCAATCTCGGTTCAAAAGGTTATCGTTGCGGCTACTGCGGAATCAATGTTGCCTCAAGCCTGGGGTTCGTCGCTGCCGACTCGATCGAGGGGCGCTATGCCGAAATTCGCCTTTGCTCTCATTGCGCCAAGCCGACATTTTTCCACGGGCAGAGCAGATGCCCTGACGTAGCTCCCGGGAATGAGGTCGACCACGTTCCAGATGGGGTGTACGCGTTATACCAGGAGGCGAGGAATGCCGCAGCCGCTAACGCCTACACGGCCTCCGTGCTCGCGAGCCGGAAGTTGCTGATGAACATTGCGGTCTCGCAAGGAGCCCCCGAAAAACTTCGGTTCATCGAATATGTAGATTTTCTTGCGGATGGGGGCTTTATTCCTCCAAACGGAAGGGGCTGGGTTGACCACATTAGAACCAAGGGAAATGAAGCCACCCACGAAATTGTCTTAATGGAACGTGAGGGTGCTGCAGAACTCATTTCCTTTTCGGAAATGCTACTTAAGTTTATTTTTGAATTCCCGGCAAGAGTGCCGATTGAACAATAAAACGCCAACGCGGCCGGTTGTAGGAGAATAACCTACAGTTTGCTGAGTAGCTCTGTTGAGGCGCGGTCAGGCGCTCGGACTCGGAATTGAATGGGCGTTCTCGCACTAGATTGCTGACCCAAAGATAGACTACTCAGAAAGGGATGCTGATGAAATCGAGGTTTTCAAAACCTCGTAAGATAAACGCAGCGAGATCCTGATCAATTACGCGAAAACCACGAGAATCTCCAGCACTCGAAAAGTATGCTACCATACTTAGGCCTGGCGGCTCGGGCGCTAGGGAATGTCACAGAATGTCAAGCCATTCCAGGCAGCCTTCACGGCAGCCTGTCATGATTGACGCGAGCATTGCGACGGTAATCCGCATGGATACCTCCTTTGTGATATAGACATTATATATCATTGCTAACAGAAGCGGCGCGGCCCCGAGTTATGCTCTGGGTGGGATGGTGAGAGAAAGTCCACTTGGTTAAGCCGGAGAGGGGTTTGGATCGCCGCAGTCCTTTACCCTCTCCGGTTTTGCTAAGAGGAAAAGATGGCAACAGACGACTTCAGCTGGTATCGCCATCGTAACTATCTGCACTTCGATAACCCGTTAGGTAAAAAATCGGCAGAAGCGCTTGTTAAAAATCCGCTAAGAGTTAAATCTCATTCTTTCTACCCCCTGATTTCCTACGAAATTGAGTCAATCAAGATCGCCAAGGATGCGGCATCAGGTAGTATTGAAAAGAAAAAGAAGCCGCGGCCTATCCGTTATGCTGCCCACGCAGACAGTCATATATATAGCTTCTACTCAACAATCCTTTCGCAAAAATACGAAGATCTACTTAGAGACAAAGCGCTATCAGAGCATGTTCTGGCGTTCAGGCCGCTGGGAAAAAATAATATAGATTTTGCGGCCGAAGCATTCGAAGACATACGAGTCATGGGGACTTGTGCTGCAGTAGCTCTCGATATCACCGGATTTTTCGACAATATAGATCACGCTATTCTTAAAGATGCGTGGTGCGATTTGTTGGGCGAAGCTCGGCTGCCGGGCGACCACTTCGCAATCTTCAAGTCCCTTACCGCTTACTCTTATGTCCCCAAGCTTGCGCTTTATCGCCAGTTGGGAATATCGCAACATAACCCAAAAAATAACCGGAAAAGAGTTTGCGAGCCGCGGATATTTCGCGAAATAGTGCGAGGTGGGAACCTCATTACAACTAATGAGAATGCTTATGGAATTCCGCAGGGCTCACCGATCAGTGCGCTGCTTTCGAATATTTATATGGTTGAATTTGATGAAGAGGCGTCCAAACTCGCGCGCTCTATAAACGGAAAGTATTATCGGTATTGCGATGACATTTTGTTCATTGTTCCAATTGACCAAAAGGACCGCATAGCAAACAAAGCGAAGACCATGATCAGAGGTCTCAAGTTAGAAATAAATAAAAAGAAAATAGCGGTTAGAAGCTTTACTCAGCGCGGGAATATCCAAAGAGCCGATTACCCCCTTCAATACCTTGGGTTCACATTTGATGGCGAGCGGATACTTATACGCTCGGCGGCGCTAGCTCGATATTCTGACAAAATGAAACGGGGGGTTAAATTCGCCAAAGCCACGATGCGGAAAAGGAACGGCCTAAGGGTTTTACGGGGGGAGCCGGTAAAGCCTCTTTATCGCAAAAGTTTGTATCGACTTTACTCCCACGTCGGAAGGCGAAATTTTCTTAGCTACGGGTATAGAGCCGCAAGAAGGATGAACTCCCCTGCGATAAAGCGTCAACTTAAACCCTTATGGCGTAGGCTGGAAGAGGAAATTGAAAGGTAAGCAATGTCCGGGCGCCCTTGGCCCGAGAAGCTGCAGTGACCCCGGCAATTCATCTAAAAAGTAGCACATTGGTAGCACGAGGGCTCTACGTAAGAAGGCAATTGATCGTAACTTATTGAAAGTATTGGTGGGCCCAGTAGGACTTGAACCTACGACCAATCGATTATGAGTCGACTGCTCTGACCAACTGAGCTATGGGCCCTTCAGAGATGTCGCCAGACACGCGCGATCAGCGCGAAGTATAAACCGGCCGCCCTGGCGTGGCCAGACACCACGTTGTTCAATATCCAGTCGTCATGTCACGGTAGTGGCCGGTTTAGTCGCGCTGGCTTTGTGTCATGAGCCTGATGTTTCTCCGACAAAGTGATAACGTAAGCTGGCGAGGCGTCGATGACGCAGATCGTGGACTATCCATAACAGGGGGCTAGGTTATGATGTTTGTTGAATTTCTTTTCCGCTGGGGGCACGTGCTGTTCGGTATCACCTGGATTGGCATGCTCTACTATTTCAATTTTGTACAGGGTGAGTACTTCAAGGAAGCAGAGGCGGACGCCAAGGCTGACGCCACGCGTAAGCTCGCGCCACGTGCCTTATGGTGGTTTCGCTGGGGAGCTATGTTCACCTTCCTTACGGGGCTGTATCTTCTCTATGCCCTTGGTGGCGGCATCAACCAGTACATCGCGCTAGGTGCGGTCATGGGCATCCTCATGTTCCTCAACGTCTGGCTGGTTATCTGGCCGGCCCAGAAGATTGTGGTCGGCCTTGTCGAGGGGGATAAGGCAAAGGCGGCGCCCAAAGCGCTGTTGGCATCGCGCACAAACACGCTGTTTTCGGCCCCGATGCTCTGGGGCATGCTCGCCTCGAAGCACGGCGGCTACAGTGCTGCGGGTCTTGGCGGGATCAGTTTCGCCGATATGGGTTTTCTCATTCCCCTCCTGTTGATCGTCGCGTTGGAAGTGAACGCGCTGGTCGGCAAGCTGGGTCCCATGGCGTCCGTGAAAGGCGTTATCCACATGAGTCTTGCGCTCACGGCTGTCGTGTACCTGCTGGTACATTTCCTGTAACTGACGGGATTCGGGCGAGTTTGCTGGCAACGGTTCAATAGGGGGCCAGAGAAAAAACCAAAGCACCGGACGAGCGCGTTAACTTACGTTTGCATCGCCCGGTGGTCGCCCGCTCATGCCATTAATGTTGATGCCCACCCGGCCCATGCACGTGCCGGTGGGCTATCTCTTCACGTGAGGCGGCACGCACGTCCACGATCTCGATATCGAACACGAGGTCCTGCCCGGCCAGGGGGTGGTTGGTGTCGAGATCGGCGCTGAATTTCCCCGCCTTGATCACGGTCGCTGCGCGGCGGCCCTTGTCAGTGTTGATCTGCACCAGCATGCCGGGTCTTAGTCGACCCTTGAACACCAGGTGTTTTACCGGTACCCGCTGCTGGCGCTCTGGGTCGCGTTCACCGTAGGCATCCTGGGCGGTGAGGCTGACGCTGAAGATATCCCCTGCGGTTCTGCCCTCCATGTCTTTTTCGAGCCCCGGGAGAATGTTGCCGGCGCCGTGAAGGTAGGCGGATGGATCGCCGCCCCGGGAGGTTTCCAGTTGATCGCCGGCGGCGTTGCGGAGCGTGTAATGGAAGGTGACGACAGTATTTCGGTCAATATTCATCGAGTATTGCGCTATTGAAAGTTCGGGAGCGCGATTACAGGGGAAAATGGTCTCGCAGGCAAGTCTCCTTTCGCCTGCCCGGCTGGCTACCGAGGAGAGTAACGCCCTTTACCCATTCTCAACCAACGCCTCCCCCAGCGCATTCACCAGACTGTCAATTTCCTCCCGCTCTATCACGAAAGGCAGCCCCATCTGCAGGGTGTCGCCGCCGTAGCGCACGTAGAACCCCTTGTCCCACAGGCGCATGGCCACCTCGAAGGGACGTCGCGTGGGGTCCCCGTCTTTCGCCTCAAGCGTCAGTGCTGCGGCGAAGCCGTAGTTGCGGATATCCGCAACATGCGGGCAGCATTTCAGCTGGTGCACGGCATCTTCGAAATGCGGCGCCAGGTCCGCGACCTGCGCCGGCAGTTCTTCTTTTACCAACAGGTCCAGCGCAGCAAGCCCAGCGGCGCAGGCCACCGGATGCGCGGAATAGGTGTAGCCGTGGGCAAATTCCAGCAGGTGTTCCGGCGTATCCTGCGCCATGAAGGTCTGGTAGATCTCGCTGGAGGCGATCACCGCACCCATGGGTACGGCGCCGTTGGTCATCTGCTTGGCAATGTTCATGATGTCGGGGACGACCCCGAAGGCATCGGCGCCGGTCATGGCACCGCAGCGACCGAACGCGGTAATCACCTCGTCGAAAATCAGCAGGATGTCGTGTGCGCTGCAGATGTCGCGCAGGCGCTGCAGGTAGCCCACCGGGGGCGGCAGTACGCCGGTGGAGCCGGCCATGGGCTCAACGATCACCGCGGCAATGTTACTGGCGTCGTGCAGGGCGATGAGCTCGAGCAGTTCGTCGGCGAGGTGGGCGCCGTGCTCGGGCATGCCGCGACTGAAGAGGTTTTCGGGCAGCAGCGTGTGGCGCAGGTGATCGGCCTCCACGGCCTGGCCGAACATCTTGCGGTTGGCGCCGATGCCGCCCACGGAAATGCCGCCGAAGTTCACGCCGTGGTAGCCCCTGGCGCGACCGATGAGACGGGTCTTTTCCGGCCGGCCGCGCAAACGCCAGTAGGCCCGGGCCATTTTCAGGGAGGTGTCGGTGGATTCAGAACCGGAATTGGTGAAAAACACATGATCCAGACCCGCTGGGGTCAGATCCCGCAGGCGGTTGGCCAGCTGGAAAGACAGGGGCTGGCCGACCTGGAAGGCGGGGGAGTAGTCCAGGGTCTTCAGCTGCCGGTAGACCGCCTCGGCGATTTCGGGGCGATTGTGCCCAAGGCCGCAGGTCCAGAGGCCGGAGAGTCCGTCCAGAATGCGCCTTCCGCGATCGTCAATGTAGTAGATGCCCTGTGCGCCCACCAGCATACGCGGGTCGTTCTTGAACTGGCGGTTGCCCGTGTAGGGCATCCAGTGGGCTTCCAGTTCGTCACGGGTGAGGGGACTGTGTGTCTCGGGGAGTACGGAAGTCATCGCGGTTGCCTCGCTGGCTGTCATCGCATGATGCACACCAGTGTACGCCCGGTTTCCCGCCTGGAGAAGCGCCCGCTCAGAAGGCCCGTGCAGAGGTGTTTGCCGCAGTGTCGGTCCCGGCAGGTGCCAGGGCACCCGCCGGGTCTGCCGTACCGTCAGCCGCGGAGTATGTCAGCCACAGGGGTGTACGCGTGGCCGAGTGCGTCAGCGACAGCCTTGTAGGTGACCTTGCCGTGGCAGACGTTGAGGCCATTGGCGAGGTGCTTGTCCTCGGCCAGGGCGCCGCGCCATCCGAGGTCTGCAATGCGCAGTGCGCGGGGCAGTGTCACGTTGTTCAGCGCGTAAGTGGAGGTGCGGGCGACGGCGCCGGGCATATTGGCAACGCAGTAGTGCACGACGCCTTCCTCAACATAGGTGGGGTCGTCGTGCGTGGTGGCGTGGGAGGTCTCAAAGCAGCCGCCCTGGTCGATGGCGACATCGACGACGACCGCTCCACGATGCATGGTCTTGAGCATGTCCCGGGTCACCAGTTTGGGCGCGGCGGCGCCAGGTACCAGAACGGCGCCGATCACCAGGTCGGCCTCGGCCACGCATTCGGCGAGATTGGCGGTGTTCGAGAAGCGCGTCTTGGCGCGGGCCTCGAAATAAATGCCCAGGCGCTCCAGCACCGTGGGTGAGCGGTCGAGAATGGTGACATCGGCACCCAGGCCGACCGCCATCTGCGCCGCATTGAAGCCAACCACGCCACCGCCGATAATCGCCACTTTGCCCGGTGCAACGCCGGGAACGCCACCCAGCAGTACGCCGCGTCCGCCGCGGGCTTTTTCCAGCGCGCCGGCGCCGGCCTGGGCCGACATGCGCCCGGCCACCTGGCTCATGGGCTTGAGCAGCGGCAGGCCACCGTCCTCGTCGGTCACGGTTTCGTAGGCAATGCAGACGGCGCCGGAAGCGATCAGGTCGCGGGTCTGGTCCGGGTCGGGCGCCAGGTGCAGGTAGGTATACAGAATCTGGCCTTCGCGCAGCATCTTGCGCTCGTCCGCCTGCGGCTCTTTCACCTTCACGACCATGTCGCAGCGTTCAAAAATCTCTGCCGCGGTGTCCACCACTTCCGCCCCGGCGGCGCGATAGGCGTCATCGGTGGCATCGATACCCAGGCCCGCGCCCGTCTGCACGAGAACCTCATGGCCGCGGGCCGTGAGCTCCTGTGTGCTTTCTGGTGTCAGGCCCACGCGGTATTCGTGATTTTTTATTTCTTTAGGGGTACCTACGATCATGGGAGTCTCCGGTGGTGTCTGGGCTGGTAAGTGTCCGCAGATTGCCTGTCACTCCGCTGCCGTTGGCTGCGTGAGCAGTACATATCTCGCCCTGCGAGTGTGACATTACTCCGCGTGAAAATTTTCCGGTTTTTTGACTGAAAAGGGCCGAGTTATGCGTTTTAATGGCGCGCAGATGCAAAATAGCAGGAAAAAAACGCATGGATCGCTTTGATCGCAGGATAATTGCCGCGCTGCAGCAGGATTCTGCCCAGCCGATTGCCGCCCTCGCTGATGCTATCGGCCTGTCCACCTCGGCCTGTCACCGGCGCATACGATCGCTGGAAGAGGCGGGGGTGATTGTCGGCTACGCGGCGCGTATCAACCGGGCGGCGCTTGGGCTGTCACTGCTGGTGTTTGTCGAGATCAGTCTGAACTCCCAGGCGCTGGAGGTGCTTGAGGCCTTCGAAAATGCCGTGCAGGGATTCGATGACATTCTGGAGTGCCATCTCACCAGCGGCGATGCCGACTACATCCTGCGGGTGGTTGCCAGGGACATGGAAGACTACGCCGACATCCACCGCAACTGCCTGGCGCGGCTGCCCCACGTCTCGAGCATGCAGACCATTTTCACCCTGCGCCCGGTCAAGACTTGGCGTGGCTATCCGATACCCGTGGCGCCGGCGGTCTAGGCGGCTTCCGCGGCAGACTGGGCCGACAGGCGTCCAAGCACGTCGAGGAAGGCGTTGACGGAGGTGATCGGCGCCGATTCCAGCATGGTGTGATAGCCGGAGGTGGGTATCTGCAGGGTGGTCCCATCCACCAGGCCGCTGGATGCGGCAATAATCCGACCGAGCTCGGTAGAGCCCAGGCTGGCTGGTGGCTCGCCGCGTTCGGCGGCGCGCCTGTTCTGGTCTTCCACCCAGGTATCCTTGTAGAGCACGCCATAGCCGGCTTCCCTGCAGGAGGCAGCAAGGCGTTGCGTCAGCGCGCGATTGAAGCTGGCATTGGCATCACGGTTGCGCAACACCAGATGCTGTGCGGCGGCGGCTTCCAGCGTCGGGAAGGGACTGGTATCCACCACAATCAGCTGGTTGGTGGAGCCGCCGAAGCGCCGGAACCACTCCAGCAGATAGCGCCAGCTCTTGCCGGCCTCTTCCTGGGCGGTGAAGAATGCTGTGCCTTCGAACCCGCACTCGAACAGATACACGAGGGCGGCAATGGTAATGACGTTGTCCAGCTGGCCCTGAAGCGCCTGCGGCGTGATCTTCAGGTGATCGGTGAAGGCGACCGGCGTGCCCGCAATCAGGTGGTTCAGGCCGTTGATCTCGAAGATGAGATTGTTGCGGAATTCACAGATATAGCTGCTGCGGGTATCGCCACGACCCAGGTAGGCGCCGGACCAGGGATCGTAGGCGAACACGGGCATCTGGGTGAAGCGGCCGACAATCTTGCGCATCAGCTGCTCCGAGACGGAATTGCCGAGCAGGTCGGAGCGCGCGCCGGCCACGAAGGCGGCGTACTGGAATTCGTTGGGCCCGGTGCAGACCAGGCCGTGACGGTCGGCGTGAGCCGAGAACATGATGCTGTTCGGCTTGCGCCCCTGGGCCACCAGCAGACCCTCGTACCAGGTGACATTGGCGCCGCGCTCTTCCAGTTCGCGCTGCAGGCAGCGGAAAAACGCATGCTCGGCGCCGACAACCGAGGGCTGGCGCAGCAGCGATGCCAGCAGCGCGGTGAAGCGATCGGGCAGTGCGCCGCCCGGCCTGTCGGATACGCTTTTCTGGGAAGAGTCGCTCATCGGTCAAGTATATCCGTAAATCGCCCGGTGTCGTCATGCGACATGTCGCGATGGCCCCTCCCGGATTACTCTTCACGCTTGCGGCCAGTGATCATCGCGCGCGGCAGGTTTTCGCGGTGTGCCAGGCTTGACGCGAGTACACCCAGGATGTGCAGGCCTACCAGCCACAGTGTCGACGTTGCTGCGACCTCGTGGATGTCTTCCCAGCGCTCCTCTGACGCTGACTCATCATCATGCTTTTCTCGAGTCATCGAGGACGCCGTCGATCGATCCTCCACCGGATTTATGTAAGCTGCCAGTGGACCTGCGTTCTCCTCTATGGCGTACAGCACCATTCCCGAGCCGGCGGTCACACTGAGCGCCAGCAGGAGCGCTATCGTCATGGCGCCGCCTGCGGGGTTGTGACCGAGGTAGCGCGGCGCCTTGCCGCGGGGGAGCGCCTTCAGGTAAGCAATAACGGTGCGTGGACTGCGAACGAAATCGGTGAATCGCGCGCGCCGGGGTCCAACGATGCCCCAGACAAGACGAATGGCTATCGCCGCTGCGATAGCGTAGCCGGACCAGACGTGGACAAGATCCCACTCCTCTGCACTCAGCCAGGCGACCAGAAAGCCAATGGCCAAAACCCAGTGTCCGACGCGTACAATCGGATCCCACACGTAAACTGTTTTCGGTGTCTCTAACATTGTTTTCACTCCTTGTCGTGATCTTGTACCGACGAGTGAGTGTTGGTGTTACTGGCGCCTGCGTCCATGCGCCAAATGGCCCATGCCGCGGGATCGCCGCCTAGGGAGGGGTTTTTATGTCGAATGACCTATCGGACAGGGCTGCAATGACCTTGATGTTTGGCCTTTTTTTCCTGATCGGCGGTGTGATGCTGTTTGACGTCGTGACCGATTACCGGGAGGGCGTGAGTGTGGCGCATCTGCTTGTCGAAAGCGTTGTGCTGTTGTTGGCGGGGATCGGCTGTGGCGTTGTAGTGATTCGTACATACCAGGCGCGGCGTTCGCTGGCGACGCTGCGCAACGATCTACAGCATGCTCAACGCCGGGCGGTGCACTGGCAGCGTGAGAACGAAAAGCAAGTGCAGGGAATCGCCCAGTCGATCAAGGCGCAATTTGCCGTCTGGGGGTATACGGAGGCCGAGTCAGACGTCGCTCTGCTGCTGATAAAGGGGCTGAGTCATCGCGAAATCGCGAGCTTGCGCGACACTAGCGAGCGCACGGTAAGCCACCAGGCCCAGGCGGCGTATCGGAAAGCATCGCTGCCCGGTCGGACCGCGCTATCCGCCTTCTTTTTGGAAGATATGCTACCTGGCAGGTGATGCGCCGGACAGTGTCCGGGACGACCAGCGGCGCTGGCTGCGCTGCAGCGAGCGGTGATCACACCAGGGACGGAAGGACTCGAGAAAAATCTCGGCCACCAGCAGCGGGCGCCGGTTGAGCAGAAAGACAGACCGTCGACCCCAGGCGGGCTGATCCTGGTGCAGGTCCTCGGGTATCAGCGGCGTCGAGCCGGGCAACCGGGCAACTTCAAAGGGCCTGCGCCGTAGCCCCGGGCTGCTGAACAGGATGCTGCCCAGGGAGCGATTCTGCAGCTGTCGCAGCCAGCGCAGTTCCCCGGTGAGGGTAGTGCTGGGAAACACACTGCGGGCAAAGACCACGGGCTGTCCATCGCGTAGCAGAACCACTTCCCGGATCAACGCCATCTGTTTCGACGGCAGGTTGAGCGCCTTGCGTTCGCTGAGCGTCGGCTTGTGCCAGCCCTGGCTGCGTCGCTGCACGCTGAAGGGCGCGCCACCGAGCTGCAGCCGCTGCGTCAGCGAATCGGTATCCAGCAGCCAATGGCTGACGGGCTGCAGCTGACGCTTCGGCCAGGCGGCCAAAGGCCGCCAGGGAGATGTGAACGGTGCGCTGATCAGGGTGCTGCGAGTCCCGGGGCCGCGATGGGGTCAGATGGCTGCCGGCGACTGCCTTTCACGCTGCGGCTTATTCATCGAGGAAACTGCGCAGGTAGTCGGAGCGCGTGGGATGGCGCAGCTTGCGCAGTGCCTTGGCTTCGATCTGCCGGATACGCTCGCGGGTGACGTCGAACTGTTTGCCGACCTCCTCCAGCGTGTGATCCGTGTTCATGTCGATGCCAAAGCGCATGCGCAGCACTTTCGCTTCGCGCGCGGTAAGGCCACCCAGCACATCCTTGGTGGCTTCCTGCAGGCCCTGGCCGGTTGCCGAATCCACCGGTGAGTGGATGGTGTGATCCTCAATGAAATCGCCCAGGTGCGAATCTTCGTCGTCGCCGATGGGTGTCTCCATGGAAATGGGCTCTTTGGCGATCTTCAGCACCTTGCGCACCTTGTCTTCCGGCATGTCCATGCGTTCGCCCAGTTCTTCCGGCGTCGGCTCGCGGCCCATTTCCTGCAGCATCTGGCGGGAAATGCGGTTCAGCTTGTTGATCGTCTCGATCATGTGCACGGGAATACGGATGGTGCGCGCCTGGTCGGCAATGGAGCGGGTGATCGCCTGGCGAATCCACCAGGTGGCGTATGTGGAGAACTTGTAGCCGCGGCGGTACTCGAACTTGTCCACCGCCTTCATCAGGCCGATGTTGCCTTCCTGGATGAGGTCGAGGAACTGCAGGCCGCGGTTGGTGTACTTCTTGGCGATGGAGATCACCAGGCGCAGGTTGGCCTCGACCATTTCCTTCTTGGCGCGACGCGCGCGGGCCTCACCCATCGACATGCGGCGGTTGATTTCCTTGATTTCCAGGACGCTGAGCCCGGCCTGCTCTTCTATCTGCTGAATGCGCCGCTGTGCCCGCTGAATGTCTTCCTTGCGTGCCGTCAGCTTTGCACCGTAATCCTTTTTACGGGCGAGGCGGGTAACCCACTTGACGTCGGCTTCGCTGCCCTGGAACGACTGGATGAAGTCCTTGCGCGGCATGCCGCAATCACGCACCGCGATGGCCATGATCTCGCGTTCCTGATCGCGAACCATGTTCAGTGAGCTGCGCGCCGCTTCGTTCAGCGGCTCGAAGGTTTTTGGCGTGAACTTGAAGAACTTGAACAGCTCGCCGAGCTTTTCCATTTCGGCAATGGTGGTCTTGTCGCTGCGGCCCTTGTCGGCAATCGCCTTCTCGACCTTGTTGTACTGGCGCTTGAGCGCCGTGAAGCGCTTTTTTGCCTCGACGGGGTCAGGTCCGGTTTCGGTCTCTTCCTCGGTGTCTTCGCTGGCGGCAGCGGCGGCTTCGGCGATCTGTGCCGCCGAGGGGACGTGGTCTGCGGGGTCGAGGTAGCCAACAAGAATGTCACTCAGGCGACGCTCTTCCTTGGTGACGAGGGCGTACTCGTCGAGGATGGTCTTCACGGCGCCGGGATAGAACGCGAGGGCAGCCATTAATTCACGGATGCCTTCTTCAATGCGCTTGGCGATAACGATCTCGCCTTCCCGGGTGAGCAGCTCGACGGTGCCCATTTCGCGCATGTACATGCGCACCGGGTCGGTGGTGCGACCGGCTTCGGTCTCGACGGCGGCGAGGGCGGCGGCGGCTTCGGCGGCGGCGATGTCATCCGCAGAGCTGTCGCCCTCGGTCATGATCAGCTCGTCGGTGTCCGGCGCCTGCTCGTAGACATGGATACCCATGTCGTTGATCATCTGTATGATGTCTTCGACCTGATCCGGATCGGAAATGTCTTCCGGCAGGTGATCGTTGACTTCCGCGTACGTCAGATAACCCTGTTCTTTGCCCTTGGCGATCAGGGATCTCAGGCGAGACTGCTGTTTAACGACATTGGCCATTAATAAACCCTACGTCAATATGTAAAATACAAAAAAGTCAGCCGGCCATTATAGCGTGAAACGGCAGAATATGCCCACAATGTGTCCGGGAAATATTTCGTTGCACTTTTTTTGCGTGCGTTTTGCGTGCTTTTTGCGCTTTGTGCTCAGGTGCTCTGTCAGGTGTCCCTTCTTGCTCTGTGCACCTTGCACTGGCTCTGCCGGGCGTCGCGAGATGCATGCTGTAACGGCCTGGCCTGGCAGCTGCCCGCAAAGGGGCGAAAGCAGGGCGCGAACTTTGCAGTGGCAGCGTTGCAGCTGCGCCAGAGAAGGGATTATCCCCCTCTGTGTCTCTTGTCGAGTTGTTGCAGTTGGTGCAATAGCTCTTTCAATTCCTGTTTTTGTTCCACGCCCATGAGAGCGTAGTCGGTACTTCGCAATTTGTCGACTTGTGCTTCAAGGCGTGCGCGCTGGGGCAGCAGTACGAGGCGCGACATGGTGTCCCGGAACTGCTCTTCAATGCCGTCGGCCGGAATCAGGCGCTCCTGACCAGCAAGGCGGTTCAGCAATTCGCCCTCGGGCGTGCCATACCAGTGGCCCAGCAGCATCGCGGTGCTGGACTCGGGCCGGCGCTGCAGCAGCGTGAGAATGTCGCGCAGCAGCGCCGCATCGTCGCCCTGCAGATCCGCCAGTTCACCCGGGTCGGCGATGGCCGCCGCCTCCGGCTTGTGCAGCAGCAGGGCAATGGCGCTTTGCGCCAGGTTGGCGTGGCCGCCGTTGGCGGCGCGCAGGGGCTGGCGCTTGCGCGGGGAGTCTGCGGATGGGTAGTCGTCGGCCGGGTCCGGGCCGTAGGGTCCGTCGTACTCAGGACCGGGGTCTCCGGCTTCCCTGTGCTCCGCAGTCTGCTGCCCGGCGGCATCAAACCGCGGATCGTGCGCTTTGGCGTCGCCGTCCGCCGGACGGGCTGGCAACGGCGGTACCTCCAGCTTCATGAGGCTGGCCAGTTCCAGGCCGGTGCGCTCTGCCAGCTCACGGAACATCAGTTCGCGGTACACCCCGACCGGCAGCTGGCGCAGGTACGGCAGCACCTGCTGGCTGTAGCGGGCGCGACCGTCCAGCGTTGCGGTATCCAGACCCTCGGCGAGATTCTCGAACAGGAACTGCTCCAGTGGCCGGGCGCTGGCAACCTGGTGGCTGAAGGCATCCGCCCCCTCGCGGCGGACCATGGTATCCGGGTCATCCCCTTCGGGCAGGAACAGGAATCGCGCCTGGCGACCATCGGTCATGCAGGGCAGTGTGGCTTCCAGCGCGCGAAAGGCCGCCTTGCGTCCGGCCTCATCGCCATCAAAACAAAACACCACTTCCGGACTCAGGCGAAAAATGCGCTCGAGGTGGGTCTTGCTGGTGGCGGTGCCGAGGGTGGCGGTGGCGTTGCTGATGCCGCTCTGAGCCAGGGCAATCACGTCCATATAGCCCTCGACCACCAGCAGGCGGTCGAGTTTGCGGTTGGCCTGGCGTGCCTCGTAAAGGCCGTAGAGCTCGCGGCCCTTGTTGAAGATGGGGGTTTCCGGCGAATTCAGGTATTTCGGCTTGTCATCGCCAAGTACGCGGCCGCCGAAGGCAACGATGCGTCCGCGCTGGTCGCGGATGGGAAAGACGATGCGATCGCGGAAGCGGTCGTACAGGCGGCCGGCGTCGTTCCTGACCAGCATGCCCGTGTCCAGCAGCTGTCGCCGCGGTTCGTCGCCGTCGCCCAGGGCCTTGAGCAGGTTGTCCCAGCCCGGGGGGGCAAAGCCCAGGCCAAAGCTGCGGGCAATTTCGCCGGACAGGCCGCGCCCTTTCAGGTAGTCGACCGCCCGGCTGGCCTGGGCGTGTGTGCGCAGGGCGTGCTGGTAAAAGCGCGCGGTCTTCTCCAGCAGGGCATACAGGGGTCGGTGCTGTGATTCGGCGGATGCCGTCTGCCCGCCGCGGCCGCTGTCTTCCCGGGGAATGGCCAGGCCCAGCCCATTGGCCAGGGTTTCCACGGCCTGGGGGAAGTCCACGTTGTCGTAATCCATGATAAAGCCGAGGGCGTTGCCGCCGGCGCCGCAGCCAAAGCAGTAGAAGAACTGCTTGTCAGGATTGACCGTGAAGGAGGGCGTTTTTTCGTCGTGGAAGGGACAGCGGGCGCTGTAGTTCTTGCCGGTCTTCTTCAGCTTGACCCGCCGGTCGACGATATCGACCAGGTCAACCCGCTCCAGCAGATCGTCGAGAAAGCTTTGTGGAATGCGTCCTGCCATGGGGTCTCTGCGCTGCGCGGGCCGGAGTGGCTCAGCCGGCGGATGGTAACGCAAAATCCGGCGACGCTGTCGAGGTGACTGCCGCGGAAGGAGTCGCCGCTGGACGGATTGCCGGGGTCAGGCGTTCAGTCTGGCCTTGACCCGCTGGCTGACAGTGCCCATGTCGGCGCGGCCCTGCAGTTTTGGCTTGAGTTCTGCCATCACTGTACCCATCGCCTGCATACCGCTGGCGCCGCTGCTGGCAATAGCCTCGTCAATCAGGGTGTCGAGTTCGGCGTCCGAGAGCTGGCGGGGCAGGAATTCCTGGATCACGGCTATTTCCGCCGCTTCCTTGTCGGCCAGCTCCTGGCGCCCGGCGTCTTCGTACTGGGACTGGGAATCCCGGCGCTGCTTGACCATCTTGTCGAGAACGGCAAGCGCCCTTGCATCATCAACGTCGACACGCTCGTCCACTTCAATGCGCTTGAACTCTGACTGAATCAGCCGGATGGTGCCCAGCCTGTCCTTGTCCCGCGCCCGCATGGCGTCCTTCATGGCCGCCTTGATGGTGTCTACGAGGGAGGTGTCACTCATGGTGCGAGGGCGGGAAAGGCGCGATCAGTACAGACGGACGCGCTTGCGGTTTTCCCGGGAGAGCTTCTTCAGGTGACGCTTCACGGCAGCGGCAGCAGCGCGCTTGCGCACAGTGGTCGGCTTTTCGTAATGCTCGCGACGACGCACTTCCGACAGTACGCCGGCCTTTTCACAGGAGCGCTTGAAACGGCGCAGGGCGACGTCAAAGGGCTCGTTGTCTTTTACCTTGATCTGAGGCATTCACAATTCCTGTCAATTAATCCACGGCAAATGGGCAAGCAGGCCACATCGCCAGAAAGGGCGCGCATTCTAAACGCAAGACGCGCGGTTTGCAAAGCCCCGTTTTGCGGTGCCCTTTTCGGGTCAGGCCGCGATCGGACCTGACCCGAAAGAGGGACCTCACTCCATCGGTGCGGTATCATGCCGCCCTCAGACTTTCCCGGAAGCAGAAACGATGCGCGTTCTCGGACTGGAAACCTCATGCGACGAAACCGGCGTGGCGATCTACGACACGGATCGGGGCCTGCTCGCGCACGCGCTGTACAGCCAGATCGCGGTGCACGCCGAGTACGGCGGCGTGGTGCCGGAGCTGGCGTCCCGCGATCACATCCGCAAGACGCTTCCTTTAATACAGCAGGTTCTGGACGAGGCGGACTGCGCAGCCACCGATATCGACGGTATTGCCTACACGGCAGGCCCCGGCCTGGTGGGCGCCCTGATGGTGGGTGCCACGCTGGCGCGCTCGCTCGCGCTGGGCTGGGGCATCCCCTCGCTGGGCGTGCATCATATGGAAGGCCATCTGCTGGCGCCGATGCTCGAAGCGCGCGCCCCCGACTTTCCGTTCATTGCTCTCCTGGTGTCTGGCGGCCACACGCAGCTGGTGCGCGTGGACGACATTGGTGAGTACCGGGTGCTCGGTGAGTCGGTGGATGACGCCGCCGGGGAGGCCTTCGACAAGGTGGCGAAAATGCTCAACCTGCCGTACCCCGGCGGTCCGCACGTGGCGCGCCTGGCCGAGGCCGGCACGCCGGGCCGCTTTGATTTCCCCCGTCCCATGGTCAACCGCCCCGGGCTCGACTTCAGCTTCAGCGGATTGAAGACCCACACCCTCACCACGGTGCGCGAGTGCTCGGTGGATGGCGTGCTGCCGGAGCAGGATCGCTGCGATATCGCGCGCGCCTTTGAGGAGGCGGTGGTGGCGACCCTGGTGATCAAGTGTCGCCGCGCCCTGGAGCAGGAACAGCTCTCTACCCTGGTCATGGCGGGCGGGGTGAGCGCCAACCGCAACCTGCGCGCACGGCTGGATGCCGATCTGGGCAAGCGCGGCATGCAGGTGTTCTACCCGGCGCCGGAGTTCTGCACCGATAACGGCGCCATGATTGCCTATGCCGGCGCCCGGCGACTGGCGGTCGGGCAGGTGGACGCCTTTGAGACCGCCGTGCGCCCAAGATGGCCCATGCACGAACTGCCGCCGCTGACGGGCGAGCGCGCCGCATGAGCGATACCGTGTTTATCCGCGAGTTGCGCATCGACACCGTGATCGGCGTGTACGAGTGGGAGCGGCAGGTGCAGCAGACGCTGCTGCTGGATATCGACATGTGCGCGGACGTCGCCGCGGGCGCCGCTACCGACAAGGTGGAAGACGCCCTGGATTACAGCGCCGTATCCGATCGCCTGCGGCAATACGCCGCAGAAAACAGCGTGCAGCTGGTGGAAACCCTGGCCGAGCGCTTTGCCAGCCTGGTGCGGGAGGAATTCCGGGTCAGCTGGCTGCGCCTGCGCCTGTGCAAGCCCGGCGCCGTGGCGGGCGCCCGGGATGTGGGCGTGATCATCGAGCGCGGCGAGCGCCCCTGATGGCAACGGTGTTTCTCGGGCTCGGCAGCAATATTCGCCGCGAGCATTACATCGGCGTGGGGCTGGACGCGCTGGCAGCGCTTTTCGGTGAGCCTTGCACTTCCTCTGTGTACGACGGCGATGCTATCGGCTTCAGCGGCGAGCCCTTCCTCAACCTCGTGGCGCGCATCGAGACCGACCTTCCCGTCGGCGAACTTGCCCGGCAGCTGCGCCAGCTGGAGTACGCCCACGGCCGTCCCGAGAACGCCACCCGCAACAGCCCGCGCCAGCTGGATATCGACATCCTCACCTATGACAACCGGGTGGCCGTGGTGGACGGGGTGATTCTGCCGCGCCCGGAGATTCTCACCAATGCCTTTGTGCTGCGCCCGCTGGCGGAGCTGGCGCCGCAGCGGCTGCACCCCGCGGAAGGCAAAAGCTACGCGGCGCTGTGGGCGGACTATGACCATAGGGCGCAGCGGCTCAAGGCCGTGGAATTTTCCTGGCGGGGCCGGGAGTTGCCGCTGTTGTAGAGCTCTTCGCGCTGAGTGGCGGTTGTCAACGTGGCGCTGTGTCAGGCCAGTTGCACGATCTGATTGAGAAGAGCCAGTGTTTCGGCAAAGCGTGCATCACTGATTTTCTTCATCGGGTGAGGTGCGCCATTACGCTGTCGCCAGTCGAAGGACTTCGGCTGGTGGCAAAGCACATAGCTCGTGCGCCCCGCTTTGCGCCCGCCGGCAACACCCGCCGCCACGGCAAAAGGGTTGTCAGCGTTGTAGGCGGCGGTGGTCATGGGTAGCCCCACCACGAGTGAGGTGTGCTCGTTGAACGCTCGTGGCGACAGGACGAGGAAAGGATGCACATCTCGCATTTCCTTGCCGCGCTGGGGGCTACAATCAATCCAGATGATGTCCTGGCGGTCGGGTACCCAGCCCTTTGCCGGTTTTACCACCGTTCCGCGCCCAGACTCTCATCGACAGGCATGGCCTCTCCGCCGTGACGTTCGGGATCGAATCTCGCGAGGCGCTGCTCCAGGCTCAGGGCTTCATCATGTATTGGGGTGATGATGATCCGTTCGCCTTCCACGGTAATGCGCACCCGCTGGTCGGCATGCAGGTGCGCTGCGCGGGCGATGGCCGCAGGGAGGCGCACGCCGAGATTGTTACCCCAGTGCTTGATGTCAAGAACGGTCTCGGTCATGGTCGCTCCAGTATCGATGTTTAAACTAAGTATAGACTTTGGCTGCCGTGTTTGCCATGGCCGGCCCTGCCGAGGGCGGATGCTACCGTTGTGAGGAGTGCGGATTTCGAAAACATGCACCCTTGCGTCAAATTCGCTTGCTTTCTATGGAAATAACGACTAGCGATTATTTCTTCGGAGGTAGGGAAAATGTCACAGGTAAAGGTCGCCAAAAGCCAGGAGCGGGGACGCGTCATCACCGTTGCCGTGTTGCGTGCGTCTGAAACGCTGGGTCTCTCTGGTAAAGAATTAGGCCGGGTGCTCGGCGTTTCCGAACCTTCGGTGTCTCGCTTGACGCCATCACAGCGGGTGATTCGAAGGTGGCGCGTGCCTGGCTACGGAATGAGAACCGAGCGTTAGGGGGTAGGCCCATCGACCAGATTCAGACGATTTCGGGTTTGACGCATGACCTTGCCTACCTGGATTCCCGGCGCGCTCCGCTCTGAGAAGCGGCCTCTCGAGGCGGGCTGTGTTTTGTCTGGTTTGACTTAGCTCAACGTTTACCTGCGCCGAAACGCTTCCAGCCTCCGCACACGCTCCCGAGCAATGCCTTCCCCGATGTCCTTGCCCTGCAAACCCCGCTCGACAAAAGACTTCGCCGTAATGCCCACCGCAATATCTCGTGCCTCGCGCAGGTAGTCGGCCTGCGGGTAGGGCGCGTCTTCCTTGCCCATCCGTCCGCGGGCATCGGCCTCGCAGACCGCGAGAAAGGCGTCGAAGCGCCCTTCCGGACGCAGGGCGCCGGTCGCGGTGAGCAGCCTGAGCAGGGTCTTGCCGGTCAGTTCACGGCAGCGATGGGCGAGCAGGTGGTATTCGCAGGCAGTGAGGGCGAGCTCCCGGTGAGCATTGGGGGCCTTGATGCGATCGCACAGGGTATTGACCCGCCGCAGGCCGCGCTTTTCGTGGCCAATGTGCCGTGGCAGTTCGTCTCTGGGGGTGTCGGCCTTGCCGAGATCGTGCAGCAGGGCGGCCCAGCGTACCTCGCTTCTGTCCGACAGGCGCGCGGCTTGGGTCAGTACCATCAGGGTGTGCACGCCGCTGTCGACTTCGGGATGGTATTCCGCCCGCTGCGGCACACCGAACAGCGCGTCGACTTCCGGGAACAGCGCAGCGAGAGCGCCACAGTCGCGCAGCACGCGGAAATAGGTGGCGGGATCGTCCTCGCGCAGGGCGCGCTCTGTCTCCACCCAGACCCGCTCCATCGCCAGGTGTGCCAGCTCGCCCTGCTCGGTGATGGTGGCCATGAGCTCGAGGGTTTCCGGCGCGACGCGAAAGCCGAGTGGCGCGTAGCGGGCGGCAAAGCGGGCCGTGCGCAGGACGCGCAGCGGGTCTTCCACGAAGGCCTCGCTGACGTGGCGCAGTACCCGCTGTTCCAGATCGCGGCGGCCACCGTAGGGGTCGATCAGGGTGCCGTCGGGATGCTGGGCAATCGCATTGATGGTGAGATCGCGCCGGCGCAGGTCCTCCTCCAGCGTGACCGAGGGCTCGAAGTGCACCGCAAAGCCCGTGTAGCCGTGGCCCTGCTTGCGCTCGGTGCGCGCGAGGGCGTATTCCTCCTTTGTCTCCGGATGCAGAAAGACCGGAAAGTCCTTGCCGACAGGTGTGAAGCCCTGATCGAGGAGGTCCTGGGGTGTGGCGCCAACGACAACCCAGTCCCGCTCGTGGAAGGGGACGCCGAGGAGTGCATCGCGGACCGCGCCGCCGACCAGGTAGGTTTGCATGAGGGGAGTCTACCAGCTGGCAGCGTTGATGGAGTTAAAGCTGGCAGTATGACAGCCAGCGGTGAAAACGGTCCGGCTATCGCAATGACATGAGCAGCCACCTGGGGATCCAGTTCGGCGGGGGTGTCTTCCGGCTTGGCGTCGACAGCTCAACGGACTGGTTTGACCGCAGGAGAGTCCTGCACCTGCTGCAATAAGGCAGAGACTTCGGCGATCAGGTGCTGCTTGAACTTCGGTTTCTGCAACGTGCGCTGCAACACCTCCTGGGGAACGAAGCGAGAGATCTCCCGTTGAAATACCGCGTCCTCAACGATCGCAGGTAGTCGGTCAGACATCTGCGCGAGCTTATCCGGGTAGTCTTCAATGCGGTAATCGGCAATCTTGTTCGCGACCCAGTCAGCGCGCACTTTCGCGCCCTGCTGTTTCAGCCAGCGTAAATCCCAGATATCGCGGTGGCGCACGTAGCCGGTGGTATTGACCAGGGATACCAGCTTGTCGGCCATTACCTCGTCCAGAGTTTCCGTCAGTACAAGGGTGTCACTGTAGCCGTCTGGCAGGAATCTGTAGTTAAGCTGCAAGGCTTTAGGTTCGCGTGAGTAGGCGTTGATATTGGCGACCTCCAGCTTGATGCGCTGTCGGGGAATATCCCTCCGCGCCGGGGAGGTGGTGACGGCGATCTGCCATTTGTCGATTTTCAGATCGGCATATTCACGCTCATATCTCAGGTCCTGCGGTTCTCTGACGCTGACTTCCAGCCCATAGCGCTGCCCAATGTAATGTTCGATACAGTCCTTTATTGGCTCTAGCTGTTGCCTGTTAAAGCCACTGCCGCCGACGAAGTCCAGATCCTCACTGAATCGGGGAGAATTGTGGCACAGACGTAACGCAGTTCCTCCCTGAAAGGTCAGCCGGTCCAGCAGGCCGGCATTGTCCAGGCAGTAGAGAATATCGTAGTGCAGCAACTCTTTCTGAATCACTGGCCGCATGTGGCCGCGGCCAGGCTCGCTCATGGCCAATGCGGTCAGGCGCTCCAGGTCCGCTTTGTTGACGGGTTCAGCCACGGGCTGACAACTCCTGCTCATTCACCAGATGGGTGTTCCTGCCCACTCTCTTCAGGTCGCGCCAGGCTGCCGCCGGGGTCGCCAACTTCAGAGGCCTGCCAACGTCACGAATGCCCGGCAGGATGTCGATCGGCTCACGCTTGGTGTGGGTAAATTCGATAGTACCAAAGGGCGTCCGGTACTCGCCCTTGCGTCCCGTGGTCATTACGGTTAACCGGTCTACCGGAATCTGGGAAATCGCCCCGTATTCACTCAAGGCCGATTCCAGGCTGACATAATTGTAGTCGCCCCGACGCAGCGCCCTGGCAACGTGCTCTATGGTGTCGCTGCCCGCGCTGCGGCTGCGCGCGTAAACATACACCCCACGCACCGGGCGCAGCAGAATTTCCTTTGTTACCAGTCGTTGCAGGCCGGCCTTCAGGGCGCGAGGGTGGTCTTCGTGAAAAATCTTCGCGAGGTCTGCGCGAGCAAACACGTAACGTCCCTGTCTGTCCCAGAGATCAAGTCGTTTGAGCGCGGTGAGGGTGTCCATGGATTTAAGTATACGTGAAGGACGCTCTTTCGTGGCCTTCGTGTGCACTTGTTATTCAGGAGTAAAAGAGGCGTAGCAAATCGCATTTGTTGATCAATTCTGGCGCTCTATCTCGAGATCAGCTCCTACCAGGACCTGAGCCCACAGCACCACCGTCAAATAAGGCATTGAGATAAGCGGCAGTGCGCACACCAGCCTGGGAGATCCTGCGCTGGATCGTGCTGGTCCAGGCATAGCGATAATCCCAGCCCAGGTCAGGGTCCTCGGGGTAGATGCGGTCACGTAGCGCGGCGCTTTCGGCAATCCACACCAGCGGGTCCGGGTCGTTCCATGCGCGAAACTCCTCGCTCGAGAGTTTTCTGTCCAGCCACTCCACCCACTCGCTGTAGGCGAGCTGCTCACTGTCAATGATCTGACTGTCCCACAACCGGTGCAGGTTGGTGGACTGCCCGAAATACGTGACCCGCGCGTCATTGCCGCCGCGGTCGGTGCCGTTGCCCGCGTGCAGCGGCTGATGCAGATCGCCAATGATGTGCACGATGAAACGCAGCGCCAGGGCCCGGTCCTGCGCCGAGGTGCCCTTCGCGCGCAGATCGTCCGAGAACTTCTGTAAGGCGCTGTAGGCATCCCCTTCCCTCGGCGCTCCCACTTCCTCATAGGTCTTGCCTTCCGGCACCGTCACGTAATGCCAGGGGCTGGCGGTTCGCTGCCAGAATTCGGAGGGGTCCGAGCGCATGAAGTCCGGCCAGGTGGACGCCTCCACCAGGGTCTCCTGGCCCAGGATGTCCGCTATCGCGAGGCGCGCTTCCGGCGACAGGTAGCGCTCGGCTATCCCGGCCGCAGCCCGGTGCCCCGTTGCGCCCCAGCCGAAGGCCGAGACGGAGAAAAAGAATAGCAGTAGTGGGGTAAGACGCGTTTTCACGGCGTTGTCCTCTGGCAGTCGGGTCGTGTCCCGGGTAATGATGCCATTGTGAAGCCCGATGGCAGCATTTGCGAGGGGGTATCGGGCGGAACCTGATCCTGACGCTGTGCTCGCCGTGCTTCCGGGCGCACAGCGTGAGCCGTGCCGCCATCGGTCTTGTCCGGGGCATATGATGCTTTGGTGCTTTGGTGATAAGCTGCTATGCTTGTTTGGTGTTTAGCTGGAAGTCGTCAACATGAGCCGTCTGACAATCACCCTTGATGATGAGATGCATCGTGCCCTCAAGGAAACAGCGGCGCGGCAGGGGCGTTCAATTGCGTCGATTATTGATGAAAGCTTGCGTCTGCGTGGCATTCAGGGTTCGGCGAGCGCGCGGGTCCTGGTCGCACAGGCCCGTGAGCGTTCGCAGTTGAGTGACGATGAGGCAATGGCGGTG
Source organism: Chromatocurvus halotolerans (assembly GCF_004340525.1). GTDB lineage: Bacteria > Pseudomonadota > Gammaproteobacteria > Pseudomonadales > Halieaceae > Chromatocurvus > Chromatocurvus halotolerans. The sequence continues at coordinate 44,096 of NZ_SLWX01000015.1, forward strand.
GCGGTCGACGAGACGCATGTAGCGCGCGACCGGTGAGGCCGCCTGTAGTCGTTGATACCAACGTAGTGGTCGCCGGGCTGATTACGGGCGCAAAAGAGAGTCCGGTGGTGGTTATTCTGGATGCAATGTTGTCCGGCCAGTTGCTCTATCTGCTATCGCCAGCATTGCTTGCGGAGTATCGCGCTGTGTTACTGCGGCCAAAGCTGACCGCGCTGCACGGGCTGGTGGTAGCCGACGTCGATCAGCTACTGGTCGAGCTTACCGCCAACGGAATATGGCGCGAGCCGGCTGCCGCACCACACGCGCCGGATCGCAATGATGATCATCTTTGGGAACTGCTCCATGATTTTCCGGGGAGTGCCTTGATCACCGGAGATCGCCTGCTGCAGGAGAAACCGCCTGCGGGAATCTCTGTCATCTCTCCGTCAGCCTGGATTCACGGCATCGCCAGCTCGCTTCAGTAACCGCTGTCTGAACCTGACAGCGCTTAGCCAGCCACCCCATCCCGACACCGACAGCTCTCCCGCTCCCCCGTCTCCAGGCAGTACAGGGTCATGTGTCCGCCCCACACGCAGCCGGTATCCAGCGCGATCGCGTTGGGGTCACCGGTCTGGCCCTGAATGGACGCCCAGTGGCCGAAGACGATGCGGTCCTTCGCGGCGCGGCGCTGCGGGTGCTGGAACCAGGCGCGCAGGCCGGGATCGCTGGCCGCGGGCTCACCGGGGTCGTGCAGCGGGCCCTTGCTCACCAGGTCCAGCCGGCCCTCGGCCGTGCAGTAGCGCATGCGAGTGAAGTAGTTGGTAATCACTCGCAGGCGGTCGTTGCCGGTCAGGGCGTCGTTCCAGATATCCGGTGAGTTGCCGTACATGGCGGCAAAGAAGTCTTCATAACAGTCACCGCGCAGCACCGCCTCCACTTCCCGCGCCCGCGCCGCCGACTCAGCCACCGACCACTGCGGCGGAATCCCTGCGTGCACCATCGTCACGCCGTGCTCCTGCCATAGCAGCGGCCGCTGGCGCAGCCAGTCAAGGAGGGTGTCGCGATCGGGCGCGGCCAGAATCGGCGCCAGGGTATCGCTACGGGACAGCGTCTTGTGCCCCGCGGCGGCGGCCAGCAGGTGCAGATCGTGATTGCCCAGCACCATGCGGATATTGTCCCGGCGCTCGTGGAACCAGCGCAGGGTGTCGAGGCAGCTCGGACCGCGATTGACGATATCCCCCACCGACCACAGCATGTCCCGGTCGGTGTTGAAGTTCACCCGCTCCAGCAGGCACTGCAGCGGCTGCAGACAGCCCTGGAGATCACCAACGGCCCAGGTGCTCACGCCCGCGTCTCTCTCAGCCTAGCCGCTCAACCCAGCTGCTCAGTTCAGCGCCGTGGGCGTGTGCAGGGTGAAAGCGCGGATGGGCACCTCGAAGGCGGGCTGCTCTTTCGGGTCCATCTCGCCGCCATCGTGCACGATCATCGTGTATTCCCCCTGCATATAGCCCACTGGCGTCGGCAGCGTGGCGCCGCTGGTGTAGCGAAAGTGGGTGCCGGGCTCGATCACCGGCTGCTCGCCCACCACGCCGTCGCCGCGCACTTCCTGTACGTCGCCGTTGCCATCGGTGATCTGCCAGTGCCGGGACAGCAGCTGCACCGGCTGCCTGCCGAAATTGGTGATGTCGATGGTGTAGGCAAAGGTGAACTGGCCACTCTCCGGGCTGGAGTGCGAGGGCAGGTAGGTGGTGCGGACGTCGACGGTGACGTTGTCAGGGTCGAAGGCTTTCTCAGTCATGAAGTTGGTTCGCTATGGCAATGAAATCAGTGAGTTGCAGTGTTTCGGCGCGGGCGCCCGGGTCTATATCCAGGTCCTTGAGCTGCGCATCCGTGGCGATGCCCTTCAGGTTGTTACGCAGTGTCTTGCGGCGCTGGGCAAAGGCGGCCTGCACCGTGCTGCGCAGCGTCTCCACATCCACTGCGGGGTAGGGCGAGTGGCGCCAGGGTGTGAGTCGCACGATGGCGGACTGCACTTTGGGCGGTGGGTTGAAGGCGCTGGGTGGCACGTCAAACAGGTGCTCCACATAGCAGTGATACTGCGCCATGATGCCCAGGCGCCCCCAGTCCCCGCCGCCGGGCTGGGCCGCGAGGCGCTTCACCACCTCAAGCTGCAGCATGAAGTGCATGTCCTCGATGATGGCGGTGTTCTCCAGCAGCCGGAAAATCAGCGGGGTGGAGATGTTGTAGGGCAGGTTGCCGACCACGCGCAGGCGCTCGTCGCGTTCGCCGTTGCGCCCGTCATTCAGCAACGCCGCGTAGTCGAACTCGAGCGCATCGGCACTGTGCAGCTTGAAGCGGGGGTAAATGCTGAAGGCCGCCAGCAGGCCGGCGGTGAGGTCGCGATCCAGCTCGATGGCGTCCAGGTAGCAGCCGCTGCTGACCAGCGCCTCGGTGAGTGCGCCGCGTCCGGGACCGATTTCCACCACGCGATCATCGGTGCGCGGCGCTACCGCACTTTCAATGCGGCTGACAATGGCACCATCTTCCAGAAAATTCTGGCCAAAGCGCTTTCTGGGGCGTGCGGCTCTCATGCCGGCAATTGTACGGCGTGGGGGTGGGAAGTACAGCGCGGGCTGGTAACATTGCGCCTCCATTGCCGCAGATGCCCGCATGACACTCCGCCACACCCTCAGCCTGATGGACACCATGGCCCGCATGTCGCTCAAGGCCGACGCGTCCCGCTATTTCCTGGGGTATATCTGGTGGGTGCTGGAGCCGCTGCTCTATGTGGCCGTGTTCTACGTGGTGTTCGAGATCATTCTGCAGAACCGGCAGGAAAACTTCCTGGTGTTCCTGATGTGCGGCAAGCTGGTGTTCATCTGGTTCTCCAAGTCCATCAACCAGGCCTCCCGCAGCATCGTGCTGGCGCAGGGGCTGATCGCCAAGATCGACATTCCCAAGGCGCTGTTTCCGCTCGCCACCATTCATGAAGGGCTATACAAACAGGCCTCGGTATTCCTGCTGCTGGTTGTTGTGCTGTGGATGAACGGCTACGGCGTCAGCGCCAGCTGGCTGTGGCTGCTGCCGCTGATGCTGGTGAGCTACCTGATGATTGTGGCGGGGTCGCTGATCGGCGCATTTCTGGTGTGTCTGGCGTTTGATTTCAGCATGTTCATCAGTCTGGGGATGATCTTTCTGATGTTTACTTCGGGGGTGTTCTGGGACGTGCGCAGCCTCACCGATCCGGCGATGATCCAGACCGTGCTGACCGTGAATCCGCTGGCGTTCATGCTGGATGCGTACCGGCAGGTGCTGATGCATGGTGTGGCGCCGGCGGGCGGGCATCTGCTTGCGATTGGCCTGGGTTCCCTGGCGGTGGCGCTGCTGATGGTTCGCGTAATGCAGCGGCGTGGGCAGTTTCTGGCGCTGAAGGCGATTACGGCGTGACCTGAGCCCACAAGCGACATACGCGCCTTTGTCGCATTCACGCAGATTACGGCGAATGGATGGGCCATCCGGCGGGCCCAGCCTGCTGCAGCGAATCCAGGTCCTGCGAGGCGTTTTCGATGCCAAACACGCCGCTCAAGGGCGAATGTCGGGCAGCCAGCTGCGCGTCAGTATAGCGTCCCTCATCGATTAGATAATAGCGCAGGTGGGGCTGATACATTCGCAGGAACTCCGGTGGTTCCGGCCGGATCATCTTCTAGATGTCGTCAAATAGCGGTGTGATGTGGTTGCCGAAGTGGATCTGCAACGTTGTACGGTCCATTGGCGCGGCGATCCTGGGCGGGGCAAATCACTCAACCAACTGCTACAGGAAATATGGAACAGAGAGCGGGCCCCGGCAAGCCGATGGCCACATCTGTTGGAAAGTGCGCCTCCGCGGAAGCCGCTGACGGCGGTGATAGTCTCGGCACATGACGCAGCGGGAACTGGGCATTACCGAAAGTCCTGTGTCCCTCCTCGTTAAGCAAGCAGTTGCAAGGGTATACTGCACAAATCGCCTGACATCTCTTTGGCGCCTCTTTGGGTGGGGCTTGGGAGCAAGGCATGGAAAAACGCAGAGTACTTTCGTTGCTCAAGAAAAGCATGGGCGAGGTGCGTGACGACTTCGGTGTCACCAGGCTCAGCCTGTTTGGGTCTACCGCTCGCGATGAGGCCGGTGAACGCAGCGATGTGGATGTCCTTGTGGCCTTTGATGGGCCGGCGACTTCGGCGCGTTATTTCGGTCTGTTGTTCTACCTGGAGGATCTTTTGGGGTGTCCGGTTGACCTGGTGACGGACAAGGCCTTGAGAGCAGAGCTCCGCCCCTATATTGAACGAGAGCTGATCCGTGTCGGATGAGAGCAGTCGAGCCTGGATGTTCTATCTTGACGATATGATTGGTTTTACAGAGCGAGTCCTTACATACACTGAGGGCTACGACAAAACAGGCTTCGTGTCGAGTGGCATCACGTACGATGCAACATTGCGAAACCTCGAGCTAATCGGCGAAGCGGCAACACATGTTCCTACTGAAGTGCGCGAGCGGTATCCAAGGGTGCCCTGGCGCCTGCTGGTCAGTGTTTGTGGGCGCTCAGAATCAGAATATGGGACAGAGCAGAGGCCCCGGCAAGCCGATGGCCACATCTGATGGAAAGTGCACCTCCGCGGAAACGCCAATGCAATGTGCAAGCCAGGGCAGGGACGACCCAATATAGCTGTTACAGGTCCCGGTTAAACGAGATATCGGTGCTGAGATATTGGATGGCATCAGAGAAATCCAGCAGTACAAGAAGGGCAAGGTTGAATTAAAAGCCACGGAGCTTTCGGAACCCTCAGCTCCGCAAGTCATTCGCTCAAAACTCAACATGTCGCAATCGGCATTTGCTGGTTTACTGGGTGTCAGTATGCGTACGCTCCAGGATTGGGAGCAAGGTCGCCGTGAACCGCAAGGCCCGGCCGTGGCTCTGTTGCGTATTGCGGAGCAACACCCCGAGGTTTTTACGCAGCTCCACTAAACGTGTAACACGTGCAGGCTGTCGGAAAGATTCTCGCTGCACTCTCGTCGCACTCTCGTCGCACTCTCGCAATTTGCCGCAGCTGCAGGCGCCATGCGATCTGGGCGGTTTTTTGGTCACTGTCTGGCGTTCTTGATCACCAAAAAACGACTCCGCGGAGATTTTTTTGCCAGCGTAAAAGCCGGGTCAGCCTTTCGATAGCCTATTTTGCATTCCCAAGCAGCTCCTCAACACTCGCCGTCACCAGAATTTCATCGGCCCAGGCCTCCAGCTGCTCGGCGGAAGCGGTTTCCAGCCGCTTCGCAGCCCAGTCCGGCAGCTCGCCGAAGCGGCGGGCCAGCTGCCGCTGCAGAACGCGTCGCTCACCTTCAAGGCGACCTTCCCGCCGCTCCTTCTCACCCAGGTACCCCCATTTTTTCGCCAGCATATCTTTTTGCTCCACGACACTGTTCAGTTGATCCAGGTCTACACTCACCCCCAGCCGCTGCAGGTGACGCTTCAGCCAGCGGGTGATTATCGCGTCTGTGCGCTCCTTGTTCGGGTCTGCGCGGATGATGGCAATTACCCGATCCACAGCCTGCTGCAGCGAATCCAGGTCCTGCGAGGCGTTTTCGATGCCAAACACGCCGCTCAAGGGCGAATGTCGGGCACGTAACTCTTCGCCAGTATAGCTCCCCTCATCGATTAGATAATAGCGCAGGTGGGGCTGATACACTCGCAGGAACTCCGGTGGTTCCGGCCGGATCATGTTGTAGATGTCCTGGTGGGCGGTCCAGCGCCGCGAGCCGTTGTAGAGCACAATCGGCAGTACCGGCGGCAGTCCCTTGCCGGCGGTGGTGGCGCCTGACTTCAGCAGGTTGTCGTAGAAACAGGCCACGTAGTGCAACAGCCGGAGCGGCATGCGCCGGTCCAGGCTGGACTGGAATTCCAACAGCATGTAGAGGTACACCCTGGTTTCCATTCCCTGCGAGTGGATCGCCACCGACCACACCACGTCCTCGAACTTCTCCTCAAATAGCGGTGTGATGTAGTTGCCGGAGTGGATCTGCAGCGTTGTAAAGTCCATTAGCGCGGCGATCCTGGGCGGGGCAAATTCCTCAACCAACTGCTGCACAAACTCCGGGTGACTGAAGAGCTCCTTGTAGCCGGTATCGTGGTGCTGGCTGGCCATCGCGCCCTCCGTGGCGGTGCTGGTCGGCGTTTTTTGGGCGCTCGAAATCAGAGCATGGAACAGAGAAGAGGCCCCCGGCAAGCCGATGGCCGCATCTGATGGAAAGTGCACCTCCACGGAAACGTTATTTGCCAGCGTGAAAGCCGGCTCAGCCTTTCTGTCACCTATTTTGCATTCCCAGGCAGCGTCTCAAATTGCTCCACGACAGTTGTACGGCCTTGTTTGTACGATGTAGGGGTGGGAAGTGCAGTTGAGGCTGGTAACATGCGCTTTATAATCGACGCAGACAGCCGCATGCCGCTCAGACAAACCCTCAGCCAGAATCTCAGCCGCCTTATCGACTCGAAGGCCCGCATGGCACTGAAGGCGATTACGGCGTGAGCGTAGAGAAGGGCCAGCAAAGGGTGGCGGGCGCTGTCGGGGACGCGCCTGGCGACAGGTGCGTCTCCAGCGCTGGCGCTGGCGTCGCCCGTGGCGAGGTAATGCTGGAGCTGGTGGATGTCTACCACAGTTACCATGCCCGCAAGGACAACTTCGAGCACGGCGTGCACCGGGTGCTCGATGGCGTGTCCCTCAAGCTGCACCGCGGCGAGACCCTGGGCATTATTGGTCGCAACGGCGCCGGCAAGACCACCCTGCTGCGGCTGATGGCGGGTATTCTGGCGCCCTCGCGGGGAACCGTGTGGCGCCGGCCGGGCATCAGCTGTTCCTTGCTCACCATTGGACTGGGCTTTCAGCCCTCGCTGTCCGGGCGGGATAATGCGCTGCTTTCCGCGATGTTGCAGGGCGCGACGAAGCGTGAGGCTGAGGGGTATCTTGCTGATATTCAGGAGTTTTCCGAGCTCGGACATTCCTTTGACGAGCCGGTGAAAACCTATTCTGCAGGCATGCGTGCGCGGTTGGGGTTCACCACCGCATTGATGACCCATGTGGATGTGTTGCTGATTGATGAAGTGCTGGGGGTGGGCGATGCCGCTTTCCGGCAGAAGGCGTCAACGGCCATGCGCGACAAGGTGGGTGGGGATCAGACGGTGGTGCTGGTGTCGCATATGGCGGAGCAGGTGCGGCAGCTGTGTGGGCGGGCGGTGTTGTTGGAGGAGGCGCGGGTAGCGGCTGAGGGGGAGGTTGACGGGGTGCTGGACGTGTATGCCCAGCCCTCGGGGACTGCGCCCGCCTGATCTCGCATAAGGCTTGCCAGCTCTCTGGTCATTGCGACAGCAGCACGTCGAGCTGCTGCAAAACGTCGGCATCCAGGGCACCGGCCTCGCGCTGAAGGCTCAACCAGTTGAAGAGATAGCCATACACGGCCTGCCAGTAGTCACGCTGGGCCCGAGTGCGGTTGTGTAGGGCCTCGAGCACGGCGGCTGACGTGGCGCTTCCCAGGCCACGCGCCTTGCGCATGGCCTCATAGGAGGTGTTGGCGGATTCGACGCTGAGCTTGCTTGCCTCCACGCGGCGCTTCGCCGCCGTGGTGGTAAGCCAGGCGCTGCGCACGCGTTTGAGCACTTCGCGCCGCACGGCCGTTTCTTCCTCTTGTGCAATGTAGTAATTGGACCAGGCCTCGCGCATGCGTCCGCGCGTGGCACCGCCGCGAAACAGCGGTATGCTTACTTCAATGCCAATGTATTCCACTTCACGCGGCGGCGACTGCAGGTTATCAAAGCCAACGTCGGCTTCCTGGTAACTGAGCACCAGATCTGCGGTTGGCAGGTGTCCACCGCGCTGCTCTTCAACGCTCATGCGCGAGGCCTCTATCGCGTCCTGCTTGCTCAGCAGCAGCGCATTATCAGACACCGCACGGGCTTCCCAGGTTTTTATATCGCCCGACAGTGGCGGTAACTCCGCCGATTCCCTCACATCTGCGAGCGCCGCTACCCCCGTGCCGGTGAGTGCGGTAATTTCCTCCCGCGCCAGCGCGGCCTCGTTTTCAGCGTCGATCAGTTCTGTGCGCACGGTGTCGACGCGGGCACGGGTTTCCAGCAGGTCGGTAATGCGGGCAAGCTTGCGCTCGTAAAGCGCAGTTGCCTCTTCAAGCTGCTCTTCAACCAGCGTCTTTTCGGCCTGCAGCAGCTCGACGTTGCGATCGGCCAGCAACACATTGAGGTAACGTTCAGACACGTCGATGGAGAGCTGACCGAGTGCCTCGAGCAGTTCATTCTCCCGCTGATCGACAACGCGACTGGCGCGCCGACTGGCGGAAATGCTTTGCCAGTTGAACAGCATCTGCCGCAGCTGGATATTGCGCCGCTCGCCCGGGAAATTCTGTCGGGTGCCCTGGGCATCATCAAACGCGACCTGGTTGTCTGTCCACTGGCCGCTGGCAGTGACCTGTGGCAGCAGGCTACCTCGCGCAATCTGACTGCCCGCCTCGCCGCCCTCGACGCGCAGGCGCGCAATGTTGATGTTGGGGTCATTTTCCAGCGCCAGTCCGTACACGTCGAGCAGCGTATCCATGGCGGTGGCGGCAACGCTGGTTTGCAGCGCCAGAAAAAACAGCGCGAGGCGAAGAACCATATGGCGCGTCAGTCCTCGTTCAGGGAGCGTGCCAGCATATTGCTGGCAGGCGTTATCAGGTATTGCAGCAGTGTGCGTTCGCCGGTCTTGATCAGCACTTCGGCGGGCATGCCCGGAAGCAGTTGACCACCGTTCAGGCGCTCGCTGAGTCCCGCGCGCTCTATGGCGACATCGGCGGCGTAATAGGGATTGCCGGTCTGCTCATCAACAAGGCGGTCTGCGGAGATCTTGACCAGTGTTCCCTGCACCGTATACGTGTTTTTGAACGCGCTGAAGCGGATTTCCGCCTGTGTGCCAATTTCTACCCGGTCAATGTCTGCCGGCGATACTCTGGCATCCACAATCAGCTCATCGTTCTCCGGGACAATTTCCAGAAGCGTGTCGCCGGGTTTCACGACGCCGCCGATGGTATGGGTGTTCATGCCGAAGGCCAGGCCAGAGACGGGCGCCCGCAGTATCACGCGGCGTGTGCGATCCTCCAGTGCGATGCGTCGCTGCGTGAGGTCAAAGAGCTTTGCCTGCGTCTCCGAGGCTTCATCGGCCACGTCTTTCACAAAGGTGCGGTTAAGCTGCAGAATTTCCAGCCGCGCCTCACCGATGCGGACGCGTGAAGCCGCGATGGATGACTCATGATTGGCAATTTCGCCAAGGACGGTGGAGCGCGTGCGCTGCAATTCCCGCAGGCGCTGTTTGTCGACAAAGCCCTCTTCCAGCATGGCGGTGAGGTCGACAATTTCCTCGTCGAGAAGCCTGGCAACGGTGCGCTTGCCCTCGAGCTGCGCCTGCAGCCCTTCAATCTGGGCCTCCAGCTGCTCTATCTGGAGTTCAAACACGTTGATCTGTCCGAGCCGCTCATCCCGTCGTGCATCGAAAATGCTGCGCTCATTCAGCCTGGCTTCGCGCGCCCGCTCATCGTCGACCTCAAGCTCCAGCGAAAAGGTAATGTCGTCCACGCCAGCGCGTTCAGCGGCAAGCCGGTCGGAGAGTGCCCGGGCGGCATAATACTGCCCCATCACAATGCCGAGTTCTGCCCGTGACTGCGTTGCATCAAGCTCCAGTAGCGGCTGTCCTTCCTGGACGCGCTCGCCTTCCTGGACATGAATCTGTTTAACAATGCCGCCCTCAAGGTGCTGCACGGCCTTGCGATGGCCCTGTACGGCGACAACGCCCGGTGCCAGTGCCGCACTGTCCAGCGGGGCGAGCACGGACCACAGGCCGAAAACGCCGAACACCAGCAGCACGATTATTGTGCCAATGCGCCGTGGGCTGGCGTCCGAGGTCTCGGCGACCGGGAGGTTGGCCGGGGCGTCCGTGGTGGTGCTGGGTAACTGCTCTTGCTGTGTGGGTTCGCTCATGCCCTTAGCCCTGCCCCGTGGTCGATGGCGGCGCTGTGTTTGCGCCCGGGCGGGGCGCCGGGCTTGCCAGTTTCAGGCCCTCGGTCTGCCCCTTCAGGCGGGTCAATACCGTATCACGAGGGCCAAAATCGGCGACGCGTCCCTCGCGCATCAGCAGCAGTTTGTCGACCTCACTGAGAATTGCCGTGCGATGGCTGATAATCAGGAGCGTGCAGCCGCGTTCCTTCAGTTTGCGCAGCGCCTGCTGCAGCGCGGCATTGCCCTGGTCATCAAGGTTGGAGTTGGGCTCATCCAGAATCACGATGGCGGGCTCGCCATACAGCGCCCGTGCCAGGCCAATGCGCTGGCGCTGGCCACCTGACAGTACGCCGCCACTCTGGCCGATGACCGTGTCATAGCCGTTGGGCAACTGCAGAATCATCTCGTGCACACCGGCATCGCGAGCCGCCTGCACAATGCGCTCGGCATCCAGCTCACCAAAGCGGGCAATGTTCTCGCCCACCGTGCCGTCGAACAGCTCAATGTCCTGGGGCAGATAGCCGATGTGTGGGCCCAGCTGCTCCCGGTTGTAAGACGTGGACTCGGCCCCATCGATGCGTACGGCCCCGGCAGCGGTTGGCCAGATGCCGATAATGGCGCGGATAAGCGTGGACTTGCCGGCCGCGCTTGGCCCGATGACGCCCACGGCGTCGCCCGGCGCAATGGCAAACGTGGCTCCCATCACCACTGGCGTACGCGCCCCCGGCGGGACGATGGCGGCACCTTCAGCGCTGATGGCGCCCTCGGGCGCGGGCAGCGTGAGGCCGGACTCCGTTGCCGGAAATTTGTCGAGAAGCTCATTCAGACGCTGGTACTGGCCGCGGGCGGAGACAAAGCCTTTCCAGGCACCGATCATCTGGTCCACCGGCGCCAGCGCCCGACCCAGCAGGATGGCACCCGCAATCATGGTGCCCGGGGAGATTTCCTGCTGCACGGCGAGATAGGCGCCAAGACCAAGCGCCAGCGACTGCACGGCAAGCCGCAGGGTTTTGGACGCGGCGGTGAAGATGCCGGCGCGGTCGCTGGCCAGCCCCTGGTAATAGACCACGCTCTGGTTGCGCTCGGACCAGCGGCTTCTCAGGCGCTCCAGCATGCCCATGGAGGCGATGACTTCGGCGTTGCGCAGGTTGGTGGTGGTGGCGGCCGAGGTTGTGCTGTGTTCGCGGTTTGCCTCGGACAGCGGTGGCGATGTCAGGCGCTCGTTGGCGATGGCCAGGGTTATCAGCAGCATGGCCGCGACCACGCCGAGTACGCCAATCAACGGGTGGAACAGGAACATGATCAGCAGATAAACGGGAAGCCAGGGGGCATCAAAAAACGCGTAGGGGCCGTTGCCGCTGAGGAACTGCCGCAGCCCATTCAGATCCTGCAAAGGCTGCGTGCTGCCGGTTTCTGTGCCGCTCATCAGGGCGCGCTTGAAACACAGATCGTAGAGCCGCGGGCTCAGGGATGCCTCCAGCCGGGCGCTGACGCGCACCAGAATGCGCGAGCGCACCCACTCCAGCGCGCCCATCGTGCCGAGCAGGAACATGGCGATCAGGGTCAGCATCGTGAGGGTGGGCAGGCTGCCGCTCGTGACCACGCGGTCGTATACCTGCAGCATGTAAAACGCGGGCACGAGCATGAGCAGGTTGCTGAACATGCTGAACACGCCAACCGCAAAAAAGGAATCGCGGCACTGCTGCAACGCCTTCTGCAGGTCGGTTTTTGGCTTCTCGGTCAAAACGGCCTCGGACTGGCTTTGAATGGTGGTGGCACCGGGGACGCAGTGTATCGCGAAGCCAGGTGGGTAAACACCCCCACGCCAGGGGGCGCGCGGCCCGCGTCAGGAAAAACTGAGCTCGTCGTCGCCGTCGCCAAACAGCGATTCGAGGTCGACTTCTGCCGGCTGCGTCCGGGCGGCATGAAAACGCGCGCGGTCTTTGAGGTGCCGGAACTGCTGCCCGGCCAGCATCTGCGTGTAGGCGAGTGCGAGTGCGCCGCCGTCGCGCAGCGCTGCAAAGGCATCCGCCGGCAGTTGATTCAGCGCGGTCTCATCGACGCGCCACAGCCCCTCGAGCATCACCGGGTCGGCGTTTTCATCCGCGGCGACCTTGAGCGGCCAGGGCGCGAGCACGCCAGCGGACGCCAGTGCCGCGGCGGCGGCCAGTGTGGCTTTCCGGTTGGCGGCGCACTGGGTGAGAAAATCCAGGGTCTCCTGCGCCTTGGCGGTAAGGTTGCCACTGGCATCAAAAAGCGCGGTGCCCTCATCGGGGCTGCAAAGGTGCGTTTTTTCAATGCAGAACACCTCCTCGCCCTGGCCCTCCGTCGTTGGCAGCAGGCGGAACGGATAACCGCGCAGCGCCGCGGGCACATACTCGGCCAGCCACTGGCCATCGGTGTTGACGTACAGGTTGCCGGCCCCCGGCAAAGTCAGCAATGCGACCGGCGTCATGACTTCGGCATCGCGGATGAAGGCCAGTACATAATGCGGCATAAGCCGCGGCAGCTCCGCCATCAGCACCGGGACCACTTTCTGCGCCGCAGCGAAGGCATAATCGCTGCGCGCCAGGTACGCCGCGTCGGCATGCGCTGATCGGGAAACCGCTGTCCACTCGCTCATACCGCCACCCCGAGTGCCAGCAGCGCCGGCAGGGCTTTCTCGTCAAAGGTGAGCGCCTGTGCCTCCAGTTCCGCCAGATTGTCCTGCGCCGATTCAATCGGTGCGCCGTCTCTGACCAGCCGCTGTCCCTGCGCGTTGAGCAGATCCCAGGCGTAATGAGCCCAGTCTTTGGGCGTCTGGTAGCCGGCCTCACGAGCCAGCAGGAACAGCTGGGCGAAGCGACCGACGCTCAATCCGCCGCCGGTGACCGGGCTTGCCAGATGCGCCACGCTGCCAGCGCCGCGTGCCTGCTTCATCAATGCCCGGTTGAGCTTGCCGCAGCTATCTGTCGTGGCACGGGTGTCGGGCTGCACCAGATGAAGATGCCCCGCGCCCGACAGTATCGTTGCCACCTCCACCAGCTGCGGCAGGTTAAGGCCATGATCCGCCAGTGAGGTTTCCAGCTCGCCGAGGCGGCGCGGCCGATGATCACCCAGCTGGCGAAGGACGGGGGCGTACACGGATTCCGTGAGCGTTGCCTCGCCGAGGGCTCCATTGACCTTGAGCGGCACGTCGTCGGCGGGGGTTACCAGCACCACCGACAGGTCACGCAGAGCCTCCAGCCGGGTCAGCGCGTCCAGCTCACGCCTGCCCTTTATCCAGTAGTCGCGCCGAAACTGCTGATTCACCATGAAATCGCGGGTGCTCTCGCGCAGAAGCGGGTCGGGGATATCCCGCAGCAGTTGCTGCTGATCGTCGGTGAGGTTGATGCTGTCAACGGTGTCAAGTGGATGGGCGGAGCAGGCGAAGGTGAGCCTGGCCGGTGCCAGCCAGTCGGCCAGCGTGTCGACATGCATCGGCTGCCAGCTGGCGTTGAAGTATTCGTGGGCCAGGTATTGCCGGTTCTGTTCCCTGAGCTTTTTCAGGCGCTCCGCGATTTGCGGGTTGGCCCGGGCGTAGGCCGGGTTGGTGTCCATCAGTCGCTCGGCAAAGCCGATGGCATCGCCAATGCGATCCTCGATGTTGCGCCCCGGGGCCGCCAGCGTTTCTGCATGCGCGTGGAGCAGATGACGCAGGGGCGCGAAGGCGGCCCATCCCGGCTGGGTGTTGTAACTGATGTAAAGCACGCCGCCCACCCGCAGCCGGCGGGCCAGCAAATCCACGATGTGTTGACGGTTGGTGTCCGAGATCCAGCTCCAGATGCCATGCAGCGCAATGAAGTCGAACTCGGGCAGGTCATCCCGCTGACAGAATTGCTCGAACGCCTCGTCATGCAGCGCTGCGGGGCTACCTGCGGCTGCCGCTAGCGATCGGGCGTAGCCGGCCTGTGCCGGGTTGAAGTCTGTGCCGTACCAGCGGGCAGCGCCGGCGGCTGCGTGTACATTGATGCTGACTCCCTGGCCAAACCCCAGCTCGCAGGCGTTGGTGACTGACGGTGGCACAATTCCCGCTTTCAGCAAGGGCAGGGCCATGCGCGCAGGATTGAGCTCGGGGTAATAGCCATGGGTATAGGTAATGTCTGCCCGATACCCGGCGGTCCAATCATTCATGAATAGGTAACCTTTCTGTCAGTGCGCTGAGTGTTGTTGCCGCGCCGCGTACTCATCCGATGCGCGAAGTTCTGCCTTGATGCCCCGAATATCCAGCTGCCCAGCCAGCAGCCGCGCATGGTAGTGCTCAAGGCCAGCTGCGTCAGGCGCCCGACTCAGCACCTCACGGTAGGCCGCCTCAATGTCCGCTCGACCCCGCCCGGGGCGCAGTGCGTGGCGCAGGCGCTGCCACCACCGCGTACCCTCGCCTGTCGCATGACGGTGTTGCGCGGCGGCGGGCACGGGCCAGGCGTGCGAGTCGAGACGCCGGCTCACCTGCTCTGCCTTTTCACTGGGCACCAGCAGGAAGTCCCAGTAATACGCGTCCACCAACGACAGCCAATCGGCACGGTCGACACAGCGGTGGCCCAGCAGGTCCATGATGCAGTAGTCCATGGATGCCGCGAGCTCGAACAGGTCTCCCGGCTGGCGCCCGTACACGCTGAAGGAGGGTGAGCCATACTCGACGGCCAGAAGAGGCCGGAACCGCTGTATAGCGGCGTTGCCCCCCTGCAGAACGTCAATCTCGGCGCCCTCAACGTCAACCTTGATAAAGTGCAGGGCGCTCAGCTGTTCGTCCGCCACCAGCTGGTCGACGGTGCCGACGTCGACATCGATTTCCCGTATCCTCGCCGAGGATTCATCGTTGTAGTGGCGTCGACGCAGTCCACTCTCTTCCGGTGCGGCGCTGTTGACGGTAAAGCGTGCCGTGCCGGCCTCCGCCCCCAGTGCACGGGTCACTACCTGTACATCCACGGCATCTCGGTAACGCGTCTGCAAGTAGCTGGCCTGTTCAGGCTGGGGTTCCACGGCGTAGATACGGGCACAGCGAACGGGGTGCCGAAAGCAGTCGACATGCCTGCCGGTATGGGCGCCAACATCAATCACAACGGCGCCGGGCTGAAGAAGCTGGCTGTAGCTTCGCGCCAGCGTGGCTTCCCAATCCCAGTGCTGCGCGTTCGGGGCCTGCTTTTGCAGCCGTGCCAGGTAATCTGTCGCCGATTCCAACCGTGTCTCCCTTGAGCATCATGGCACGCCTCTTTGCACAGGGCGTGGGCGCGATCCGCCGGCCACCAAAACCCCAGATGGTATCGGGACTCTCGCCTTCTTGCGAGCGCCAGTAACAGCCAGTCGTCAGGGCTGCGTGATCTTTATTCCCGTGGCGGCTGCGTCTCTAGGCATAGTTGAACGCCATGTTACACTGCCGCGCTTTCGCGCAGCTCCAGCAAGGCAGAGCCTCCCCGTAGCCATGAAAATTGCCCTCGTCGCGCCCAGTCCCGTCCCGTTTGCTATTGGTGGCGCCGAAAATCTCTGGGCGTCCTGGCTCGCGGCGTTCAATGCCGCCCCCGGCGTGCAGGCAGATCTGATCAAGCTGCCCTCTCCCGAGGCCGACTTCTGGTCCATTATCGATAGCTACCGGCAGTTCTGCGAACTCGATCTGCAGCATTTTGATCGCGTGATCAGCACGAAATACCCGGCGTGGATGGTGGCTCATCCGGATCACCATGTGTATCTGCAGCACACCTTGCGCGGACTCTACGATAGCTGGCCGGCGGATCTGTCCCCTGAGGTGCCGGCCGCGGACGCAGCGCCTGTCGCGGCGCTGCTCTCCCTGCTGGCGCGCGCGCGGGGCTCACGCGACGCGCTGCCGGACATCTTTGCCAGCCTGGCGGCGCTGCGGGCAGCGCGTGAGACCCTGCCACTTGAGCTGTTCACCCTGCCGGGAGCGCTACTGCGACAGGTAGTGCACACGCTGGACAGCATCGGGCTCGCGCGCCAGGCCGTGCGTCGCTATGCCGCCATTTCGCATGAGGTTGCCGCGCGCCCGGCCTACTTCCCGCCGGAAGTCGATCGGGAGTCCGAGGTGGAGGTGTGGCATCACCCCACGCTGACCCGGCCACCCCCGGATCCTGATATGCGTCTGCCGGCGGGCGCCATTTTTACCGCCAGTCGGCTGGACGCGCCGAAGCGACTGGACCTGATTATCCGCGCCTATCAGCAGTCGGATCTGGGGCAGCCGCTGGTGATCGCCGGTGAGGGACCGCAACGGGCAGAGCTGGAAGCGCTGGCGGAGCAGGGCTGTGATGTACGGCTGCTCGGGCGGCTGGACGATGCGGCACTGGCTGCGGCGTACCGCCAGGCGGCTTTTGTGGTTTTTGTGCCACAGCGTGAAGATTATGGCCTGATCACGCTTGAAGCGCTGCAGGCGGGCCGCCCGGTGCTGACCTGCAGCGACAGCGGCGGCGTACTGGAACTTGTGCGCGATGGCGAAAATGGGCTGGTAAGCGCGCCGGAGCCGGCGGCCCTGGCGGGCGCCATGCGTCGCCTGGCGACGGAGCCCGGCTTGCAGGCGCGGCTGGCGCGTTCGGCAAAAGGCAGTGTGGCACACATTCAGTGGCCGCCTTTAGTGAAGGCGTTTACCGGGTGTCCGCGTCGGCTCCTGGTGGTGAATACCTTCAGTGCCCTGCCGGCGATGAGCGGTGGCCAGCTCAGGCTGTTTCATCTGTACAGTGAGCTGGCGCGTCTGGCGGATGTGCACCTGGTCAATCTGGATCACAACGCGACTGAAGCGCAGACCCGGTGGCTGGCCCCGGGACTGCGCGAAACACGCGTGCCCATGAGCGCGGAGCATCGTGCCTGTGAGCGTGCGCTGAGCGCGCGTCTGGGGGCATCCAGCGTGGATATGGCGGCGGCGCTTCATCCGGAGCTCAGCCCCGAGTGGCTCACGGCGATTGCGCGTGCGGCCGACACCGCGGATATGGTGATACTGAGCCATCCCTATGGCTGGCCAGCGCTGCAGGCCTGTGACGTGAGCCTTCCTACCGTTTATGAGGCGCACAATGTCGAGGCAGATCTGAAGGCCTCACTATTCACGGCTGACGCGCCGGAGCTGGCGGCGGTGCGCCGGATAGAGGGCAGCTGTGCTCGCACGGCACAGGCCGTTGTGTGCTGCAGCGTGCAGGACGCGGCGCGCATGCAGGAACTCTACGACCTGCCGCAATGCCCGGAGGTGGTGGCCAATGGCGTGGCGGCACACAGCTATACGGCGCCGGAGACGGCAAGCCGCGAGGCGCTGCGGGAGCGCCTCGGCCTTGCGCCCGCGCAGTCGCTGGCCGTGTTTGTCGGCAGCCTGCACGGCCCGAATGTTGAAGCTGCACTGGCGCTGCCCGCCCTTGCCCGTGCATGCCCGGACACCGTGATTTGCCTGATCGGCAGTGTTTGCGAGGCCCCTGAGCTGGGTGATCTGGCGCCACTGCCCGGGAATCTCTGGCGGACAGGTCGGGTCAGTCATGCCGAGCTTCGCGTGTGGCTGGCGGCGGCAGATGTCGGCTTGAACCCGGTGCGAAGCGGCTCGGGCACCAATCTCAAACTGCTGGAGTACGCTGCCGCGGGTCTGCCGATACTGAGCACACCGTTTGGCGGGCGCGGCGGCCTGCTGCGGGCCGATGAGCATTTCATGACCGCCGAGCCGGAAGGTTTCGCTGATGCGCTGCGCACCTTGCTCGCAGCGCCGGCGGCGCCCGAACGCTCAGCCCGCGCTGACGCGGCGCGGCGGCAAGCCCGGGGGGCGGGTGACTGGAGGCATATCGCCAAATCCTTCTGGCGCGTCCTGGAGCCGGTGCTGTGCGACTGATCCTCGCCGTCGATGCCATTTTTCCACCCCTCACCGGTATTGGGCGCTATGCGCTTGAGCTGGCGCAGGGGCTGGCGGCGAGCGGTGAATTCGACTCGCTGCGCTATTATCTGCACGGCCGCTGGTTGACCGCAGCGCCGGGTGCCTCGCCCGAGGACAACAGCGCCATCGCCGACGGCGGCCGGCCCGGTATACTGGCCAAAGCCCGGGTGCAGCTGGCGCAGGTTCCCCTGGCGGTGCGTGTCTATGCGGCGCTGGCGCCGCGCGTGGCCAGCCTGCGACTGCGCCGCTACCGCGATCATGTTTTTCACTCGCCCAATTTCATCCTGCCGCCCTTTGCCGGACCCTCAGTGGCCACCGTGCACGATTTATCCACCGTCATGTATCCGCAGTTTCACCCGGCGGCGCGGGTCGCGCTGATGCAGCGGGCCATGCCGCAAACGGTGGCACGCGCCACGCGGCTGATCACGCCGTCCGAGTCTGTGCGCCGGGAGGTGATTGCCCACTTCGGTCTGGCGGCGGGCCGCGTGGTGGCGACGCCGCTGGGGGTTGATCCTGTATTTGCGCCGCGGTGTGCCACGGATCTGGCCTCCGACCTGCGGACGCTCGGGCTGCAAGCGGGCACCTACCTTCTTTGTGTCGCCACGCTGGAGCCGCGCAAGAACATCGGGCGCTTACTGGATGCCTACCAGGATCTGCCGCAGGCGCTGCGGCAGCGCTACCCGCTGGTGCTGGCGGGTGCACCCGGCTGGCATGGCGAAGCCCTGAACCGGCGCATCCGCGACCTGGCGCAGGGCGGCCAGGTGCGCCAGCTTGGCTATGTGTCCCAGGCGCAACTGCCTGCGCTGTATGCCGGCGCGCGCCTGTTTGCCTTTCCCGCCCTGTATGAGGGTTTCGGTCTGCCGGTACTGGAGGCGATGGCCAGTGGAGTGCCCGTGGTGACCAGTGACTGCTCCTCGTTGCCGGAGGTGGCGGGCGATGCGGCGCTGCTGGTCAATCCTCTGGACACCGATGCGCTTCGTGCCGCACTGGCGCGCGGCCTGGAGGATGAGGGCTGGCGCGGTGTGGCGCGCGAGCGCGGCCTGGCGCGGGCCGCGGAGCGCAGTTGGCCGCAGTGCGTTGCCCGAACACTGGCGGTATATCGGAGCCTGTCGGCATGAATCCGTCACTGGTCTGGAACTTCACCCGCCAGGAACTGGTGGACCGATACGCCGGCTCCTCTCTCGGTTTCGCCTGGGCATTCATTCAGCCGCTGGTGCTGCTGTTTATTTTTGTCGTGATTTTCGGCGGCATCATGGGCGCGCGCCTGCCCGGGGTGGAGGGCGGCTGGGCCTACAGCATTTATCTGGTGGCCGGCATGCTGCCGTGGCTGGCGTTTTCCGCCACGCTGATGCGCACATCCACGGTGTTTGTGGACAAACAGGGCGTGCTGTCCAAGGTGGGCCTGTCGCTGCCGGTGCTGCCGCTGTTCATCGTGATCGCCGAGACAGTCACCTTTGCGATCGCCCTCGGACTGTTTGCGCTGCTGCTGGTGAGTATTGATCACCCCTGGCGGTTGCAGGTGCTGGCGCTGCCGCTGGTGTTTGCGGTGCAGCAGGCGCTGGCGCTGGGCCTGGGGCTGTTGCTGGCAACGCTGAACGTGTTCCTGCGCGATGTGCGCGAGTTCGTGGCCGTGCTCACGCAGCTGTGGTTCTGGCTGACGCCCATTGTGTGGGTGCCCGGCATTGTGGACACGGGCCTTTACAGCAGGCTTTACCGCCTAAACCCCCTGCTGCCGCTTACCGAGTCCTACCACGCCATGTTTATCGGCGAGGCCGTGCTGCCGCTGAAGGCGCTCGCCGGCGTCGCTGCGCTGGCGCTGGCAGCGCTCGCGCTGGGCTGGTTTACGGTGCGCTGGCTGGAGCGGGAAATTCGGGACACGCTATGATTCAGGTCGATAACGTGTGCAAGCAGTTCCGCCTTTACCGTCGCCCGGTGGATCGTGTCAAGGAGCGGCTATTCCGCCGCTCTTTTCACAGCGTGCACCAGGCGCTGGATAACGTCAGCTTCAGCGTGCCCTCCGGCCAGACGCTAGGCATTATCGGCCATAACGGTGCCGGTAAATCCACGCTGCTGAAGCTGTTAAACGGTGTCTTGCTGCCAGACAGTGGTCGCATTCATGCCGGCGGGCGCATTACTGGACTGCTGGAGCTGGGCACCGGGTTCAACGTCGATCTCAGCGGACTGGCGAACATCGAGAATAATGGCCTGCTGATTGGCATGAGCCGTGAGGAAGTCAACGCCCGGCGCGAGGCCATTATCGATTTTTCCGAGCTTGGCGACTTTATTCACGAGCCACTGCGCACCTATTCCTCCGGCATGGTGATGCGCCTGGGCTTTGCCATCGCCATCCATGCGCAGCCGGATACCTTTCTGGTTGACGAGGCGCTGGCGGTGGGTGACGCGCATTTCCAGCAGAAGTGCTACCGCGCCATCCGCGCTTTCCGCGAGGGTGGGGGCAGCATTCTGCTGGTATCCCATGACCTCAACGCCATCAAGCGACTGAGCGACCAGGCGCTGCTGCTGGATCACGGTCGGGTATTCGAGCTGGGCGAGCCGGAGGCGGTGGTCAACAGCTACAACTTCCTGGTGGCGCAGCAGGGCGACGCCGATGTCGTGATGCGCAGCGACAGCGGTAGTGAAGACGGCACCGGCGCCCATGGCCACCAGGGTGCAGATTATGGCGACGGCAGGGCGCAGATTGTCGCGCTGTCCGTGGCCGGCAATGATTCCAGAGGCAGCACGGTCAGTGCGGGGGAGACAACGCGCATCCGTGTGCGCTATCAGGTGAACCAGGCATTGCCGGAGCTCACGGTCGGCATACTGGTGCGCGACCGCTTTGGCCAGGATATATTCGGCACCAACACCTACCAGCTTGGCGTGACCGCAGCCAGCGGTGCAGGCGAGTGGGTACTGGATTTCACCGTGGATATGGCGATTGCGCCGGGCCGCTACTCGCTGAGTGTGGCCCTGCATACCGAGGAAAATCACCTCGATACCTGTCACCACTGGCGTGACCTGGCTGGCGGCTTTGAGGTGGCCGGGGTGCACGGGCCTCGCTTCACCGGGGTGTGTCGACTGCCCACCACAGTGCGAGCGATCCCGGGTAACGGGGTATAGCGCCGCCATGGCCTCTGACAAAAATCCGAGCGCGGCTACCGGACAGCATCCTCCTGGGCGCCTGTTTATCGACGTCACCCGTACGCTGGACAGCGGGCTGCATACGGGCATACAGCGTGTGGTGCGCGGCCTGGTTCGCGGCGCCAGCGCGGCGAGTGGTTCGCATGGTATCCGCGTGCATGCTGTGCGCTATGCCGGCACGCAGTGGTTTGATATCGGGACACTGCCTTCCCATCCGCTGGAGGCCTCCGGCGCCTGTGCTGCGCCGCCGGGCCCCGAGCGCGAACTGTCGTTGCGCCTGCAGCCGCGCCCGGGCGACGTCCTGCTGCTGGCGGATGCCAGCTGGTATGGCCAGCCCTGGCCGGCCGTGGATGCTTTGCTTCGGGCTGGCGGCCGGTTGACGGGGTTTGTACATGACCTGCTGCCACTGCGGCACCCGCAGTGGTTTCCCCCGGGTGTCGGGCAGCGCTTTGCCCGGCATTTCCGTGCCTTGCTTGCGCGAAGTTCGCTGCTCTTTACCGCCAGCGAGCATGTTCGCAGTCAGGTCCAGGCACAGTCAGCGTCGCACCTGCCGCTTGTCTGTACGCCGCTGTCGGGCGTGCTACCCGCGGCGGGCGGCGCGGTGCCACTGGCATTGTCGCGGGATCGCCCCTGGTTTCTGTGCGTGGCTACCCTGGAGCCGCGCAAACAGCATCATCAGCTGCTCGATGCCATGGAGACGTACTGGCGTGACGGCGGGCGCGCTGGGTTGCTGCTGGTGGGTGCCTCGGGCTGGCGCAACGATACGGTGCTGGAGCGTGTTCGCACTCACCCGGAGCAGGGCG
The DNA here is from genome assembly GCF_004340525.1 of Chromatocurvus halotolerans. Lineage (GTDB taxonomy): Bacteria > Pseudomonadota > Gammaproteobacteria > Pseudomonadales > Halieaceae > Chromatocurvus > Chromatocurvus halotolerans. The sequence goes on from NZ_SLWX01000015.1 coordinate 65,941, forward strand.
GGCGGCTGTACTGGCTTCGCGGCGTCAGCGATGCCGAGCTGTCCGCGCTCTATCGTGAGGCGCTGGCGATGGTGTATCTTTCGCGCGATGAGGGCTTCGGCCTGCCGGTGCTGGAAGCCCGGGAGGCTGGCTGTCCCGTGATTGCCAGCGACATTGCCCCCTTGCGCGAGGCTGGCGGCGACTGGCCGCGCTATGTCGATTCGTCATGCCCCCAGCGTTTGTGCGCGGCGCTGCGGCAGGCAACACCGGCGACTCCCCGAAAGGCGGGTTGCCGGGTGCGCACCTGGGAGGCTGTTGCCTCTGATCTGATACACGCGCTCGAGAGCATGACGGAAAACCCGTGTCAACAAGGAGTGATCGCGCGATGAGCAATGCGCCCGACCTGGATGCTGTGATTGCCCATGTGCGCGAAGAGGCCCGGCGCCCGGAGTATCAGGTCCCCGAGGCGACGCCGCTGCAGCCTCTCGCTGCGCAAACCCGCGAGTGGGCGGTCTCGGGCGCCGAACGCGGCGGGCGATCTTTCGAGGGGGGCCACGCGGAATACGCCGGGAGCGGCTCCCCGCCGCGCAGTCTCGACGCGTTTCTCGTCATTGGAGACGATGCACGCTTCATCGAGCAGGCCTACCAGTGCCTGTTTGAACGCAGCGCCGATCCGGTGGGTCTGCGCGACTACGGCAGCCGGCTCGATGCGGGCTACGGTCGTCCCTTCGTGCTTGCGGCGCTCGCCGCAGCGCCCGAAGCCGGCCCCCGGCGACGTCGCATACAGGGACTGGGCCTGGCGCCGCTGCTGTATAACCTGTGGCGGGTGAGCCGGCGCATTGGTCTTGAGTGGCTGGGTCGCTGGTGCAATCGGGCTTACGCACAGTGGCGGCAATGGCGGCTTCTGGTCGACCCCCAGTGGCTGGCCACGCTGCAGCAGTGGCAGTCCACGCAACAGCACCAGCTGGCGCAGCTCGACGACGATGCCCGCAGCCAGCTGAAGGCGGTGACCGACGCGCTGGGACGGCATGTTCAGACCACCGCAAGTTCGCTTGCGGACAGCGAGAGCGTCAGCAGTGAACTGCGCCACACCCTGGAGCGCCTGATGCAAGAGCAGCGCATACTGCAGGCCAGTGTGCAGGCGTTCCGCCTCCAGCAGTCGCCTGCCGGCGGCGCGCCGGCAATGCGCCGGCAGGCCTCCAGCGCGGAGCGCTCGCCGCCTGCGCAGGAGGGTGTTGTCGATAACGCCCTCGCCACACGTCTCGACACCTATTACCTCGCCTTCGAGGCGACCCACAGAGGCACCGAGGCCGAGATCCGCGCCGCGCAAATGCCCTATCTCAATGAAATCAGCCAGCTGCCGTCATCGCTGCTGGCGCTGCCCGTGCTGGACCTCGGCTGTGGACGCGGCGAGTGGCTGGCGCTGCTGCGCGAGCATGGCTTCCAGGGGCGGGGCATCGACAGCAGCACCGCCATGGTGAATCACTGCCAGCGCCACGGTTTATCGGTGGCCCAGGGTGACGCTGTCAGCGCGCTGGAGGAATATAAAGAAGGGAGTCTGGCGGCGGTCAGCGCGTTTCACCTGGTGGAGCATTTGCCGTTCCCGGTGCTTTTTCGGCTGTTAGAGGAAGCCGCCAGGGCACTGGCGCCTGGCGGTATGCTTCTGGTGGAGACGCCTAACGCCGAGAATGTGCTGGTCGGCAGTCATACGTTCTACCATGACTTCAGCCACCGCAATCCGGTGACGCACAGCTCGCTCGACTTTTTGCTGGGTTACTTCGGGCTGGTGGATCGTGTCACCCTGCGCCTCAATCCCTATCCGCCCGAGGCCCGGATTGAAGAGCCGACGCTGGCAGCGGCGCGCCTCAACGGGCATTTATACGGGCCGCAGGACCTGGGCATGGTCGCCCGCAAGCCCGTGCCGTGAACATTATTGTGACTGCCTGCCAGGTGCCTTTTATCGGTGGCGGCGCGTCTTATCATGTTTCAGGGCTGGTGGCCGCGCTGCGCGAGGCCGGGCACCGCGTTGAGCTGTTGCGGCTGCCCTTCCAGTTTGCCCCCGCAAGCGCGGTTCGCGGGGTGATGACCTTTGCCGAGCAGCTTGATCTCAGCCACCCCAATGGCCAGCCGGTGGACCGGGTCATCAGCCTGCAGTTTCCGGGTTACGGTATTCAGCATCCACACCATGTGGTCTGGTTGATGCATCAGTACCGTGCCGCCTACGAACTGTTCGATCAGGCCGGGGCGGACAGCGAGACGATCGCGCTGCGGGATGCTGTTCTCTCCTTCGATGATCGCGCACTGTCCCGGGTGCAGCACCGCTTCGCCAATTCGCCGCGAGTGGCGGAGAGGCTCAGGCACTACAATGGCCTGGACGCCGAGCCGCTGTCGCATCCACCGCCATTTGCAAATTTGTACCGCTGTGCGCCGGCACAGCCCTACATTTTCTGCCCCAGCCGGCTCGAGAGCCTGAAACGTCAGGATCTGTTAATAGAAGCCGCAGCACTCATGCGCAGCCCGGTGGGTATTGTTATCGCCGGCAGCGGCGGGCAGGCAGCACGCTATCGCGAGCTCGCCGCGGCGCGCGGCGTAGAAGGCCGTGTGCGCTTCGTCGGCGAATTGAGTGAGCGCGAGAAAATCGCCTTTTACGCCCATGCCCTCGCGGTGTTCTTTGCTCCCTATGATGAAGACTATGGCTATGTGACGCTGGAGGCGATGCTCTCCGGGAAGCCCGTCATTACCTGTACGGACTCGGGGGGACCCCTGGCCTACGTGGAGGAGGGGGTTACCGGGCGAGTGCTGGCCCCCGAGCCTCCGGTGGTGGCAGAGGCAATAGATGCCATGCACAGAGAGACCGCTCGGGCCGCAAATTACGGTCGCGCCGGCCGGGAAGCCTACCAGGCGCTGAATCTCAGCTGGGAGCGCACAGTGGACAGGCTGCTTAGTGTGTAGGGTTGCATGAAAAACCTTAAGAAATCGTGTAAACAGATTGATTTTGCGGATGTATTTCGTTTACTTTAAGAAGCTGCAACTAAAAACAAGTGGAACGTTGCACAGTGCTTAAGTGATCGGTTGCATGAAAAACAGTAAATATGGCAGGTGTAAAGCCTTAACGGTGCGGAATGGCGAGTTCCGTGTTGACAAGGTTTTATGCAGGGCCTAATGTTCTGTTTCGGTGAGAGGCGGCAGGATAGTTGCGTTCTCATGTCTGAAACATGGCGACCGAAGACCCGTTCAGGAGTGACCTCAGGAGAACAACATGGCTAATGCTAGTAGCTACGAAACTGCTCAAAAACTGTACATTGCGTACTATCAAAGGCCCGCCGATCCCGAAGGATTGCGTTTTTGGGCGGATCAAATTGAAAATGCCGGCGGCTCACTTGAGGTCGCGTTAAGCTCGTTTGCCAATTCAGTAGAGGCGCAGGAGCTGTACGGTGATATCACCGCAGACAACATTGAATCTGTTGTTGAAAATTTCTACCAGGCAGCGTTTGGGCGAGCTGCAGATGCTGAAGGTCTTGCCTTCTACGTTAACGGCTTTAACGATGGCACCTTCACACCCGCTTCAATCGCCCTGAACATTCTGGATGGCGCTTCTGGTGGCGACCTTGCCGTCATCAACAACAAGGTCATTGCCGCAGATCGTTTCACCAACGCGATTGACGGTGGCGCACGCGACGAAGAGTTTGGTCAGCGCGATCCGCAATTCACCTATGATGCTGACGATATCGTTGCCGCACGCGAGTGGCTTGAGGCTGTGTCTTCAGCCCCCAGCTCAGTGCCCACTGCGTCCGAAACGCTCACCAATATTGAAGACGACTTTTCTAATCCGGGTGATGCAGGAGTTGGCTCTTCAGGGCAGACTTTTACGCTTACTACGGATCTGGACAGCTTCACCGGTACCTCTAGCAACGATTTGTTCGTGGGCACGGTTGATGATGCAACGCCGGCAGATGCAACCTTGAACGGCCTTGACAGCCTCGACGGCGGAGCTGGCATCGACACGCTGCGTGTTGCCGATACCGATCCTGCTGGCTCTGGCTTCCCCGCTGGCCTTACGCTTTCGTCTATCGAAAATGTGACAGCACGCGCGGCTGGTACAGCAAAATTCGACACGAGCGACTTCGCCGATGTTGTATCCCTGGCGTCCACACAATCCGCTGCTGCGGAACTGACTGGCTCTGCGACTCAGGACATCTCTGTGTCTGGAGCAACGGGCGCGATTGATGTCGAAGGCGGTAATAATATCACCGTCAATGACGCAGCCGACAACCAGAACATCAATGTTGGTGAATCTGGTGCAGGTTCTACCAACGCAGCAGGCACCATCAGCGTGACTGACAGCAAGCAGGGTGACGGCGACATCACAATCGATGGTGGTACCGATGTTACTGTTAATGCCACGACTGACGCCGCTGCGGCGATTGCTGACGCCGGTGATGTTGTGATTGGCGCGACTAAAGCTGCTTCAGGCGATGTCGTCGTCGTGCAAAATGTCAAGCATAACGGCGAGGGCGGTAACGTTGCTCAGGCGGATATTTCTGTCACTGGTGGCACTACAGTGGACGTTACCGTTAACGCAACATCGACTGCAAAAGATCAAGACTCAGACAACGATATCCTCAACGGTACCGTCACTGTGACTGGAGATGATGCCACTAAGTCTGTGTCTGTGGTTCAGAACAATTCCGCCACAACGTTCACCAAGCCTGCGGTCGCGGTCATCAAAGAAACTAGCGTCGTTACGTTCAAGGCAATGAGTGCGAATGAAACGCTCATCGTGAATGGCTTGACATTTACGGCTAGCAAGGCACTGACTGCCGAGCAAGTTGCCGGGGCCTTTGCAGATCTCGCAGCTGCTGATACTCAGTCGGCGACAGGGCCAACCGCGAATGGTATATACACCGGCACTTTTAATACGGCAGTTTGGACCTCTGGCGCCAGAGATGGTGCTACGGTTACGTTCACCGCGAATGACGAGGATGAAGCCGACCTCGTTTTCACCGGAACGGCCACGACTAACGACGCTGGCGCCCGTGCACCCACTCAGGTCAAGAGCGCCGGAGCGGCTTCTGTCGACGCGGACACTTCTACAAATACTGTCACTATAGGTGATGTAGTTGTAAACGAGGGTGGTTCGGATAGCATTACTGAAATCACTCTTGATACTTACAAAGCCGCTACTCTTGGCGCCGGAGGTAGTCTTGACGCTCTAACTACGCTATCTCTGGCCAACAGTGCTGACGAGGCAACCGTGACGACCGCCGCGACTACGCTGGCTCTGAACGTCGATGACGTGGACGACGCGGTTAGCTTAGATGGGACTGCCGCGACTGTTGAGACATTGAACTTGACTGCTTCAGGCGATGCGTCAACTTTCGCACTCACGTCAGAGGCCACCAAAACCCTGAACGTCACTGCAAACGCTGCACTCAACCTGACCGGCTCCACGCTAACAGTTCTGGAATCTGCTGTTGTCTCGGGCGCTGGTAACGTCACTCTTGGCGACATTTCCGGCGCTACCAAAACGCTGGACGCGTCTGGTGCTACGGGTAACATCTCCGCCACGGTCGACGGCACCACGGCAACCGTTACTACGTCCTCTGGCAACGACTCAATCACGGTTGACACTGCTGGTCTCAGCAAGAATATTTCGCTGGGCGGTGGTAACGATACCCTGACATTCTCTGAAGCGACGGCTAATGTGCCGACAGCTGGAACAGTTGATGGTGGTGACGGTGTCGACACGGTTGCGATGACCTCGGCCAGTGCCCAGGCGCTGGACAACAACACCAACTTCGCAACGGCGATCTCTGGTTTTGAGCGTCTGACTATCACCGATACGGTGGTTAATGATGATACGGTCGACCAAGTTGACACAATAGTGATAGACACCGCGGCTTTGGGCTTTAGTTACATCACGACGTCAGGAACGGTTTCTGATCCGGTTGCGACAGCCGACACCGTCGCAACGAGGGATGTCTTGCAGCTTGACAACCTGGCAAATGACGGCACGGTCGTACTCACTGCAACGGGTAACGTGGTAGTAAACGTCAAAGATGCGGCAACCGGCGCTTCTGACGTAGTCAACCTTCAAGTGTCTCAGAATGGTGACACTGACTTTGGATCTGCAACCATTGCTAACGTAGAGACGGTAAATATTGACGCTATCGATTCGGTGCCAGTTTTGGCCAACGGAACAGCAGATATCGACGAGCATACTCTGAGTGTCTCTGTTGACTCTGCTACCAGTCTGAACCTGACTGGTAGCGCTGATCTTGATTTGACTGTCACGGATGATGCGGTCCTCACCACGGTCAATGCCTCAGCAATGACAGGTGCTCTGACTTATGTAGCTGATGGCACACTTGCTCAGACGGTAACGGGTGGCAGTGGCGATGACCATCTCACTGGGGCTGGCTCTGGCGATACGCTGATAGGCGGCGCAGGTAAAGATACATTTGTAGTCGGCGCTGCCGTTGATCTTTTGAAACTCGACGGCGGTGACGGCACCGATACGTTCGATTTTAACGGCGTATCATCCAACAAGAGCAATTTTGCCGTTGTACAAGGCGTCAATACAGGGGACATCTTTGACTTCGACGGAATTACCGGTGGTGATGCCTCGTTCAGGCAGGCGCAGATCACTTTGTCCCAGGGCGCGACTGAGTCTACTCAGGCATTCCTTGATCAAGCCATGACGAACCTTGGTGACAATGGCTTTGGTTGGTTCCAGTTCAATGGCAATACCTACATTGCGGGTGATGTTGGTGGCGACAGCGCTAACGCCTTCGTGGACGGCACAGACTTTGTGGTGATGCTCACCGGTCTGGTGGATCTCTCAGCTGCTTCGTTCAACGGAACGAATGCGACGCTGGAACTCGGCTAAGCTCAACCCGAGCGCCCTCGGGCGCTCACTCCTGAACTACTAGCACTCACCCTCGACCCTCACGGGTCGGGGGTTTTTTCGTTATGGGGCAGGAGGACAGCGGCCATGCGCTGCGGTAGCATCACACGCAAGCGATATATATGACCGTTTGATACCAGAGTTTGAGGTTATCAGCAGTGGCGCTATTGAAACACCAGCTGGTATTGCACCCTGACATCGTTAGTCAGTTTGCCGTGGACAAACCGATTATGCCCTATGAGCGCCGGTTTGGATTCTCATGGCAACTGTGCCCATGGACCTTGGCTGATGATCAGGGATGGCTGCTCATCAATGTCGAGTTTGCTTACTGTAATCTGGTCGAGTCGGGGAGCGCTGCCGACATCGAGGAGAGCGCGCTCGATGCCATCGAGTCCCACCTGCCCTATGACCGCGAGGAAGACAATGTCAGCGTGAGCTTCAATCCAGACGACATCACTTGGCACACGCTCACCAAGATGCCCGAGCACGTTGCCAAACGCTATCAAAAGGCACTGAAGCTGATCCGCAAGTGCCCTGATCGATTTGAAGCGATGGATAAGATAGAGAGGCTCAACAACACACCGGTGACCTTGGGCGGGCGAACATTCTCACCAAGCGAAGCGTTGGATGGGTTGCTGCTGGAGCTGGCCGACAACTTCCGCGACTACATCGAGACCACCCCCTGGTGGAAGCTTCATTGGCACATCTGGACGAAGAAGGACGCGCCGTGGTTGGAGCAAGACAGCAGAGGTGAAGGCGATTGAACCTGCCGTGGCTCATGTCTGCAAAACCCAGGTATACGGCGGCCTTTGCGGACAGAGCACGAGCGTGACCGGCCTATGCCTGTACCGGAGCGATCCAGGATGCTGAAGGCTGAGCATGCGAAGGCGATGGGACGTGGGCAGCGTGCGGCCAGGCGGCGGCCGCAGAAGAAGCCGAACCTGTTGCTGGTGAAACCGCCGGCGCAGAAGGAGGCCGGGCTGATTACGCTGGTGGCGCGGGTGGTCGTGGCCTGGGTGCGGCAATGGTGAGCGGGTTGCGATCAATCTGTCGCTCGGTGATCCTGATTTCGTAGTGCCAAAAGTAACTCTTGAGCGCTTATTTGTCCGGCGGGCTTGCGCGACTATCAGTCATGCTCAAAGCAGCGTGGTCCAGGGGCAAGAGAGAGCATGTTCCGCTCGCAGAGGAGATCCAGTGCAGAGGCGCCGATCGCCGAAGAGAAGCCATGCATGTCAGCCGTAAGAAAGCCAGTCGCCGCACGACGGGAGATTTGGCCGGCGAAGAAGGCGGGTGATTCGCGCTCTAAGGGCAAGCCAAACCAGCGCGGGACAAGATCGAGGAGCAGCGCAGTCTGGTGGGTCGGCTCGTGGACTGGTTTAAAGCATGGTGGCTGTGCCGAGCGTGCAAACTGCGCGATAATCGCTCTGCAGCGCCTAGGCTGATCCCCGAACACCCGCGTCCCTGGCGGGCTGGTGCTGCTCTTTTTACCAGGGGTGCCGTAGGGAGGTAAGGAGATGTCGAGCAGGAAGGGGGCCCCTGCCCCTTACGTTCCAAGCCCAGAGAGCGTCCGGGAGCAGACCACTACCCCTATTCCACTGCCCGTCGAAGACGGAGACGACACAGACTGGTACGGCTGGTACTTTGATACCTACGCGGCCATCGGCGAATTGGAGGCCTACGCTGAAAGCGAAGACGCCGACGAAAGGCTAAAGGAAGGCGCACGCAACTACGCTCAGAAGCTTCGGGTGGCCGCAGAGTGGACAGAGATACTAATCGAGCACTGCTACGTACAGGTTCCAGCCGAGGTTCGGGAAAAGCTTCGCAAATCCTTCCGGTCGGAGGATGCGCGTAAAGCCGTCAACACACGGCACAGAAAGACTGAGCAAGAGCGAGTCGAGCGCAAGATGAAAATTCATGCCCGGTGGGCGACCGGCGTCTACCAATCTCGGGACGAATGCGCGCAAGAAGAATATGAGACGCTCGGTTACAAGAGTTTCCGTCGCGCACGTAATGACCTGATGAACACGCCCGACCCCGAGTAATCTCCCCCTGCACGCTACGCGTAAGCTGTAACCGCTACGCGTAGGGCGGATTCGCGCCTGCCCCCACGAGTGTTCTTATGCCTCGAGCAACGCAATGAAGCGTTTGTGACTGGAGGCAGACATGGCGAAACACACCATCAGCTACACCCCTGCAACTGACCCACTGCTATCTGCAAACGAAGTCCGCCGCGAACTCGGCGGCATTACCCGCGTTACGTTATGGCGCTGGCGGCAAGAGGGATTACTACCAGAGCCTGTGGCGCTGCGTGGGCGTCTGTACTGGCGGGCAAGCGTAATCGAGGCATTGAAGGGCGACGCACCCGAGGTGGAAGCATGAGCGTCCCGCGGAGGCTCCCAGCCTACCCAGAACCCACCAGGGCCTCCGCAGTGGGGGGGTATCAGCCCATTCCACGTAACCGGAAAAAGATCGCTGCGACTCGTCGTGTTCGGCGCCATCGTCTACCCGGAAACCAAACCACTGGTCATTCGCAGACGGACGTACTACGGCCGCGCGGACCTCGACGCACTAAAGGCAGCTGCCGCCCGGCCAGGGGGTGTCGATGCGTCGGCGCCGGACTCAGCGTGAGCGCCAGAGCGATGAATGCCCGCGGCATAGAATCTGGCCCCGCACTGCCCACGTACTCGATTTACCGCGACCATGATGCTCGCCGCCCGAGAGCCCAGACAACTATGCGCGAGCTGGTGGCAATGTCACGAGCTCCGTCGGCCCGTGATTGCAAGTCTCGCGCTGAACTGATCACGCCCTTCTCCGACTTCGCTAAGGTCAAGGCGGCAGCCGAACCGGCGCAATTCGCGCTCTTGATCGTCGATCACGACGACAATCGATCGCTCGCGGAGATCAAAGCGCTGTACCGCGCATGGGGCTGCGGCTTGCTGATCTATGCTACGGCGCACCACAACTGGCCAAAGGGTGACAAACCGCCGGCCCCGCGATGGTGGGGGGTAATTCCTCTTAGCCGAGCGGTTGATGCCGATGCTTGGCTGTCGATGCGGGAAGCACTCACCGCACTGGTCGGTTGCGATCCGGCCGCGGCGCGCATTCAGCAGGGATTTTATGCGCCGGGGCTGATCGGCACCTGTCCTAAGTACACTTCCCTGGACGCGACCGACAGGGCATCCCCCGACTCGATGGACAGCGACGCGCCGCTGCTCCGCGAGATCGCGGTCCACCTCGCGGACAAAGCAGGACCGGCAACCAAGGGCGGCGCACGAAAGCAACCGCACAGAAAAGCCCCCACCATGAGGCTGTTATGAACATACCGGATTTGACTTTGCACATCGCTTTTGGCGCGCACAAGAAAGATACGCATCTGTCCTGCGATGAATTGACACTCGCAGAGCTGGTGCCGCTGTTCACCACGCATCGTGAGGGGGGCAAGGACGGGCGTTATTGTGTGCTGGCGAAATTCAATGCGCCATACCGCAAGGCGGAGAACATCGCCACATATACTGGCGCAGTGGTAGACATAGACCGCGACACCGACGAGAAAGAAATCAGGCAGAAGCTACGCGGCATTGCCTATATCGCACACAGCACATACAGCCCGGGACGTGCGCGCGTGGTGGTGCCGTACAGTCAGCCCGTGCCGTTCAAACTGCATCAGCAAATCAGCAACAAGTTGAATACGCTGGTCGGCGAGGTAGACACCTGCTCCGAAAAGGAATTGCAATTCTTCTACCTTCCAGCCTGCCCAAAAGGCGCCCCGCGCATGGCCTTCCACACGCTCGACGCGGACCCGCTGCTGCATCCTTTGAAGTTCCTCGATGGGGCAAAGGAAGAAGCGAGCGAGTCGCGGGTCAGCAAGGCGAAGGGCAAAAGCAAGCGCCGCGAGGGCGAATACAAGGACTGGCTCCAAGACCTGCTCGTCGGGGATGATCTGCATGGCAGTGCGTGTAGCACCATTGCCAGCATGGTGGCCCGGGGCCTGGACGCCGAAACTATTTGGGCGGTGTTTCTCGCGTTCGAGGATCAGCTAACCCGGGCGCGCGGCGCCGACCGCGTCGAGGCCCTGTACCGCGGCGAGCTCCGCAGAATGATCGACGGGGCATTCGATAAATTCGCGCCGGTATCGTTCGATGATCTGGTCGAAGCAGCGGCGGAGCTCTCGCCGGAGTCCGCGCCGGATGTCATCGAAGCCATCATCACGCAGACCACGAAACTATCAGTCATCGAGCGCCGGCAAGTATTCAACGCCATTAAAAAGCACACGGGCATCACCCTTGGCGACCTTCGCAAGGCTGTGGCGCAGGAGTTCCAGGCTGAGGAAACGCCGCCGATCGAATATGCCCGCAAGGCCTTGGCCGAATACGGCCCAGGCAATATTGCATTCGCGTCGGATGCTTTTTGGCACTACCCTGGCCGGGGTGTGTGGACGGAGGAACATCCCGAGGGGGTCAAGCAGAAGATCCACGCGGCAATGCCGGATGAAGAGCTCGCAGGCGGCGTTGTCGAATCAGTACTGAAGCTATGCCGCACTGAGTGCTTCCAGCCTGGTGCGCAGTTCGGGCGGCCCTTCGAGGGTGTCAATGTTGAAAACGGATTACTTGTGCATGACGGCGCGCAATGGATGCTGGAGCCTCACCGCAGAGAGCTGTACTTGCTGGCCAAACTGCCTGTGGAATATGACCCGGCTGCCCAGTGCCCGCGGTTCGAGCAGTTCCTTATGGAGGTGTTCGCGGGAGACCAAGACGGGGCGGAAAAGATACGACTGCTGCTGGAGCTGATCGGCTACACGCTGTTGCCATCGGCACGGCACGAAAAGTTCGCAATGCTGATTGGCAGTGGCGGCAACGGGAAGAGCGTGCTGCTGGAAGTGCTCGCGGAGCTACTCGGGCTGGAAAACACCGCCGGCGTTGCGCCCCATGAGCTGGACAACAACTTCAAGCGCGCCTATCTGCACGGTAAGCTGGCCAACATCGTTACCGAGATCGCAGAGGGCGCTGTCATCAATGATGCGGCGCTCAAAGCCATCACATCGGGCGAACTCGTCACCGCCGATCACAAGCACCGCCAGCCGTTCACGTTCCGGCCCTACTCGACGTGCTGGTTTGGCACCAACCACATGCCACACACCCGCGACTTCTCTGATGCGTTGTTCCGGCGTGCGTGCGTGATTACGTTCAACAACAAGTTCGAGGGTGCGAAAAAGGACGTCAATCTTAAATCCAAATTGCTGAACGAGCTGCCCGGTATTTTGAATCTCGCCCTGGGTGCTATTGGCGACGTGCTCAAAGGCAGATCGTTTGCAGAGCCATCTTCAATGCTGGAAGCGCGGCGGGAATGGCGCCTCGAGGCTGATCAAATATTGCAGTTCCTCGAGGAGCGTTGCCAGCGGGGGCGTGGTGAGGTCCAGAAGGGCACCCTGTACCGGGCCTATAAAGATTGGGCGATGGATGCCGGTATTAACCGCACGCTCACGCAAAAGTCTTTTGGGGGGCGTTTAAAGACAGCGGGCATCGGGGAACGGCGCGATAAGTATGCGCGATGGCACACCGGCATCGCTCTTTTGTCCCCATTCAGCGGGGGCGATGACGGGTGGTGACACATATGACAGATTTCCTTATTGCTTTGCAGTAACGGAAAAAACGTATTTCTTCAAAACAGTGTTTTTTTTCATATAGGGACACAATAGAAAAACGCGTCACATGTGTCACCACACGTCACTAGGAGGCCAAAGCATGAAAATCAACGACCAATGGCAGATCACCAGCGGCCCCGCGGGCGTTTTCCCACAATGTGGTGGTGACTGGCTCAAGCATAAGGACGGACCAGCGCAAGTATTGGCTGACGTTTGACTACGAGCGCAACCGCTTCAAGGAGCCCGACTGCCTGACGTACCTGCAGTAGCAGGACAATCACATTGCGCGCGCGATTGGAAACTACATGCGGGCAACTAGGCTGGCGTTCGCTCCTAAAATGCGCTAGCGCGGTTGGGGACAAGTACGCGGACATCGAGCCGTGGTTCACCTCCAGGTTTGGTTATGACTTCGCCCGTCTCACACAGTCAGAAGCTCGATGCATCGTCAAAAGCGACCCCTGACGCCCTATGAACTCGAATCCTTGAGGCAAGAGATGCCCGCCGCTTCGGCTTACGCGAAGAAGTGGCTGGCAGAACGACGGAAGTCGAAGCAGCTAGTCCTCCGGTAGGCGGCAGCAATCCCGACATCCGTTTCAGCTGCCGCCGGGCGCCGCGGGCTACGCCAGCTGAGCGAGCGCCTCCTCATGCGACACCGCCACCTGCCCTGATACCTGCACTGCACTCAGCCGTGCATGACAGTAGGGCGCTGCGGCCTTGGCTGCCTCCAGCCTGCGCTCGAGCTCGGCATCCTCGTCGCGCATGACCCGCAGCAGGAACGCTAGCGGCGTCTCTCCGGTCTCCCGTGCAAACGCCACGCTCTCCTGCGTCAGCCGGTTGCGGATACCCGGCTTGCGGCCGGCGCCTGGCCTGGCACCACCGATGCGCCGTTGTCTATGTTCTGTCATGTGGTCCCCCGTCGCGGCTCGGAAACGTTACGCCTGAAAAACAATGCCGGCAATCACCCGGCGATAGGCGCAGGCGGCAGGGCAGGGGGCGTTGGAACGCCCGAGAAAGGCACCGACGCGCCAGCGGTGTTGGCTGCGGCAATCAGCGACTCCTGCGACAGGTGTGCATACCGCTGCGTGGTCTTAACCTGCGTGTGGCCGAGTATTTTCTGTACCTCGTAAAGGCTGCGCCCGCTATTGATCAGGAAGCTGGCAAAGCTGTGACGCAGGTCATGCATCCGCACCTCGGGCAACCCGGCCTCGACACGCGCCGTGTTCCAGCTGTAGTAGATGCTCACGAATGGCTTGCCGGTTTTCGGGTTGGCGAATACCCACGGGCAGCCCTCGTGGCGCGATACCTGCTCCAGCACTCGCGCCACACCGTCTGCGATGGGAATGTAGCGCGGGCGGCCGAGCTTGTTGAACTCAATGGTCCAGATGCGCCGCTGCAGGTCGAAGTCCTCCCACCGTGCGTCCAGTACCTCGCGCTTGCGCGCACCGGTCAGCAGCAGCAGGGCGACGATGTACTTGAGGGACGGGTTATCGGAGTGCTCCAGCGCCGTGAACAGCCGCTTTGACTCATCCTGCGACAGGTACCGCTCCCGCTTGTTATTCTCCGGCAGTAGGGCGATGCCCTTGCTGGGGTTAGCCTCAATCCCGGGTGTCTCCCAGTTGATGGCACAGTTGAGGATGTAACGGCACAGGATCATCACCCGGTTGGTGGAGCCTGGCTTGTGGTCTTCGCGGTGCTTGGCGAACAGGCTGACCAGGTGGTGGCGTTTGATCTCATCCAGGTGCAGGTGTCCCACCGCCGGCAAGATGTGGTTGCGCAGCAGGGACTCATCTGAACGCCAACTGCGCTTATAGCCCTTGATGTGGGGCATGAAGGCGCCGTGTACGAAGGCGTTGAAGGTGGGGACGTCCTTGAGGGCGGCTTTTTCCTCAAAGGGATTCTGGCCGAGCTGAATGTCGCGAAGGTACCGGCGCGCCATGTTCCGCGCATCAGTCAGCTGCAGCACGTCTGCTCGCCCAAGCACCTTCCTGCGATTTTTACCGCGCTCGTCGCGATACCTCAGGTAATAGGACTTTCTCCCAGAGCGTACTTCAAGGAAGAGCCCGATGCAGTCGGTATCGTAAAATTCCTTCTTGTGGCACTCTTTAGACAGAGACTCGCGGTCAACAAATTTTTGGGTCAGCCTTTGCTTTGCCATAATGAGATCCTTTAATGATTCCATCAATATTAGAAACGATACTCACAGTATCAGTATGGCGTAGGTAAGCGTATGTCGCAAGGCTCGTTTGTGCTTGAGTTCCAGGGGGTGCCCGCCCATGGCGTGCTCGTATGCCTTGCTGTTCGAGGCTGTAGAAATATTCTCGGCATGAGCCAGGCGGATCTCGCTTGGCTGTCTGGGGTGTCCAAGCCAACAATTGCTCGCATTGAAACTGGTAAGACAGACTCGGTCCGCACAGATACCGTGGACAAATTGCTTGCTGCATTCCGGGTGCTCGGGGTAGGTGTGCAGTGGGTGGAAGGCGGCTTCAGCATTCAGGTCAACGAGCAGGCCGCTCAGATAGGGTTCTTCGGCATTGTCGGCAAAAGGGAAGATGACGCAACGGTATTCTCACACGAGGATATTGAGACAGGCGAGGTAGTGGAGGAGAGCGCCCAGGCAGCATTGGACCGCCTCATAGCCATGAACCGAGAGCTGTCAAAGCGCGCGACCTGACACCTGCGTATTCCGGACCAACGTGACCACTCATTCCGTTTCATCGTGACCGCCTGTTCCGGGTGATCGTGACCGCCCATTCCGTTTTATCGTGA
>NZ_SLWX01000016.1 GCF_004340525.1 Chromatocurvus halotolerans
TTTACGAAGTTTGCCATCATTGCGCCCCGATCACTGCACGTGACATGGATTATCCCACGTCGATACTATTCGGTTAAGTCCGACAGGCTGCTAGGAGAAAAATCCGAAGCCAACGGCGAACAGTTTCTCTACCGCCGCGAGCTTCGTCTTGTCGACAAGGAACAGGATAATATGATCGTCGGGCTCCACCACGACATTGCCGTGGGCGATGAGGACCTTGTCGCCGCGAACGATGGCGCCGATGGTCACGCCCGGCGGCAGGCTGATCTGGTCCAGTTCCCTGCCGATGACGCGGGAGGAATACGCATCGCCACGCGCGATCACCTCGATAGCCTCGGCGGCCCCCCGACGCAGGGAGTGAACGCTGCTGATGTCGCCTCTGCGGACGTGCGCCAGCAGGCTGCTGATCGTGATCTGCTGCGGAGAAATGGCGATGTCGATCTCATCGCCCACCAGCTCCGCATAAGCAGGGTTGGTAATCAGGGTGATGACTTTCTTGGCGCCCAGTCGCTTCGCCAGCATGGACATCATGATGTTGGATTCGTCATTGGCCGTGAGCGCGCAGAAAACGTCCATCGTCTCGATGTTTTCCTCGTGCAGCAGCTGCGGTTCCGCCGCGCTGCCTTCGATAACCAGCGTATGACGCAGCTGTTCGGCGAGATCCCGACAGCGCAGGTAACTGTTTTCGATCAGCTTGACCGCGTAGTCACCCTCGATGGTCTGGGCAAGTCGGGCACCGATGTTGCCGCCGCCCGCGATCATGACGTTGCGGTAGGGTTTGTCGATGCGCCGCAGCTCTGACATGACCTTGCGGATATTGCCGCGCGCCGCAATGAAGAAAACCTCGTCGTCGGCTTCCACAACGGTGTCGCCTTCCGGAATGATCGGGCGGTTGCGGCGAAAAATGGCCGCCACGCGGGTGTCTACCCGCGGCATGTGCTTGCGTATCTCGCTGAGCGCCTGGCCTAGCATCGGGCCGCCGTGAATGGTGCGCACGGCGACGAGCTGCACGCGGCCCTCGGCAAAGTCCATGACCTGCAGCGCGCCGGGATTGATGATCAGCTGGCGGATACTGTCGGTGATGAGCTGCTCTGGGCCGATGATCACGTCCACCGGAATGTTGTCCCGCTGGAACAGGAGCTCCTGGTGCACCAGATAGGAGGGTGACCTCACCCGCGAGATCTTGCGCGGCGTGTGGAACAGCGTGTGCGCAATCTGGCAGGCCATCATGTTGATCTCGTCGCTGTTGGTCACCGCGACAATCATTTCCGCGTCATCGGCACCGGCTCGGGCAAGCACATCCGGGTGGGATGCCTGACCGGTAATCACGGCGATATCCAGCCTGTCCTTGAGGTTGCGCAGACGATCGCTGTCGGTGTCGACAACAACGATATCGTTCTTTTCGTTTGCCAGATGCTCGGCAAGCGTGCCGCCGACCTGGCCCGCCCCGAGAATGATGATCTTCATGTTCGCACGCCCGTCAGTCCTGCGAGTGCGCACAGTAAAGAATTCACGCAGGGATTGTAAGCCTGTTCGTCGCTATTGGGCGCTGACTCAGCGGTGTTTTTCCAGAAGGGCGAAGTACAGGCCGTCGGGTCCATCGTGCCGGGGCATGATCTGTCGGCCGTGCATGCAGGGGAGACCTATGTCGGGCAGGGACACTTCACCGGCGTTGTCCTGCCGCGCCAGAAAGCCAGCCACTACCGCCTGATTCTCCTCAGGCAGCACGGAGCAGGTGACGTAGAGCAGTCTACCCCCCGGGCGCAGGTGCGGCCAGACGCCGCTCAGGATCTGCAGCTGCTGCGCGGCGAACTGTGCTATGTCCTGCGCCCTGCGCAGAAGCTTGATGTCCGGATGGCGCCGGATAACGCCCGTCGCCGAACAGGGGGCATCCACCAGGATGCGGTCGAACTGCCTGTCTGCCAGGACGGTGGTCGCCTCGGCGGCGTTCGCCGTCACCAGTTTTGCATCCAGCTGAAGTCGGTTCAGGTTCTCGCGAACCCGGCGCAGTCGCTCGGCATCGATATCCATCGCGGTCACACTGCCGATGTCGGGTACGGCTTCCAGCAGATGGCAGGTTTTGCCACCGGGCGCCGCGCAGGCGTCGAGTACGTGATCCCCGGGTCTCGCTCCCAGCAGTTGTGCGGCGAGTTGCGCGGCCTCGTCCTGAACACTGGCGGCGCCCGCAGCGAAGTCCGGCAGCTGATCCACGCCCACCGGCTGCGCGAGATAAACCGCTTCGCGGGTGAGTATTCCGGCCCTTGCGGGGATGCCGCATGCGGCGAGCTGTGCAATCCAGTCGTCGCGGCTGACCTTGAGCCGATTGACCCGCAGTACCATGGGCGGCTGCTGATTGTTTGTCGCCAGCAGCGAAATGGCGTAATCCGGCCAGGCGGCGTGAAGCGCCTCATAAAGCCACTGCGGATGAGCGGCGGCCGCCGCCGGGGACAGACTGCCGGCAAGCGCCTCGGCCTCCCTCCCGTAACGCCGCAGCACGGCATTTACCAGGCCTTTTGCCCAGGGTTTGCCCAGTTCGCGGGTGGCTTCGACAGTGGCCGCCACCGCTGCGTGGTCGGGGATGCGGCTGTCGCTCAGCTGGTAGAGACCCAGCATCAGCAGTGCCTGTACGTCGCTATCGCGTTCGCGCAGGGGTTTGTCGAGCAGCTGTGTTAGCAATGCCTGCAGGCGCGGAGCCAGGCGCAGGCTGCCGTAGCAGAGCTGTGCCAGCAGTGGTCGGTCGCGCTCTGCAAGCCCCGGCATGGCCTGGGCCAGTGGCCCGTCCAGCGTGCTGCCCGCAAGCACCTGGGCGAGGACGGTAGCGGCGGTGGCGCGGACCCCGCAAGCCGAGGGTGCGGTCACGCGGCGGTGTTCGCGAAGCACTGCCCCGGCGCCAGCAGGCTGCTGCGGGACTTCATGATCTCGACCGCCGGCAGAGGCCGGCCGCCGGGGAATTGCAGTTCATCCACCGCCAGTGCGCCGCTGCCGCAGGCCACCCACAGACCGTTTTCGCTGCTTTCAAGCAGTGTTCCCGGAGCGGCGTGGTGACGGATGTCGAGGGAGTGAGCCCCCCAAACCTTGATCCGCTCTCCGTTGATAAAGGTGTAGGCCACGGGGAACGGATTGAAGGCACGCACACGCCGCGCAACGATAATGGCCGGGAGGGACCAGTCGATGCGAGCCTCGTCCTTGTCGATCTTTGCGGCGTAGGTCGCATCGGCATCGTCCTGCCTTGCGGCACGCCCACGCGCCGCGGGGAGGTCATTCAGGACAGACAGCAGCAGCGGCGCACCGAGCGCCGCGAGCCGGTCGTGCAGGGCCCCGGCGGTGGTTTGCGCATCGATCTCGCAGCCTGCCGTTGCCAGCATGTCGCCAGTGTCGAGGCCGGCGTCCATCTGCATGATGGTGATGCCGCTGCGCGTGTCTCCCGCCTCGATTGCCCTCTGTATCGGGGCGGCGCCGCGCCAGCGCGGCAACAGTGAGGCGTGCACGTTGAGGCAGCCCTGTGCCGGTATCTCCAGTACCGTCGCTGGCAGAATCAGTCCGTAGGCGACAACGACCATCACCTCCGGCTGCAGTGCCGCCAGCGACTCCCGGGCCGCCTTGTTGCGCAGCGACGCGGGCTGGAAGACCGGGAGATCTGCCGCGAGTGCGCGCTGCTTGACCGGACTTGCCTGCAGGCGCTTGCCGCGGCCCGCCGGGCGATCGGGTTGGGTAAACACACCCACCACCTGCTGCCCGGCCTCCAGCAGGGCCGAGAGATGCGCGGCCGCAAACTCCGGCGTGCCGGCGAAGACGACCCTCATGCCGGCTTACCCGGAGCCATCATGCGTGCTGACGCTGCGATTTTTCGAGCTTTTTGCGGATGCGCTGACGCTTCAATGGGGACAGGTAGTCGACAAACAGCTTGCCGTCGAGGTGATCGATCTCGTGCTGCAGACAGATTGCTGCCAGTTCGTCGAGTTCTTCACTGAAGGTCTCGCCGTTGCGGTCAAGGGCGGTGACGCGAACCCGCCGCGGGCGATGCACGGTTTCGTAGAAGCCCGGCACGGAAAGACAGCCCTCGTCGTATTCGCCCAGCTCCGGGTCCAGCACGTCGACCTCAGGATTGATGTAGACGCGCGGCTGATTTCTCTCTGTCGAGGTGTCCATCACCAGTAGCCGGCGATGCTCGTTGACCTGCGTTGCGGCGAGACCGATACCCGACGCGTCATACATGGTTTCGAGCATGTCGTCGATCAGCGTTCGCAGCGCGTCATCCACCCGCGTCACTGCCTGCGCCTGTTTGCGCAGGCGGGGATCCGGGAATTCGAGTATTTCCAGAATAGCCATGACTGTCGTGTCTTCCCTGCCTTGAAAAATGAGCTGCGGCAATGCGCAGGCGTGGTGCCGCCGTAGCGATGACGGGCTATTGCCAGCGCCGCGGCACCGCCGCAAACCCGGCATTATACTGGTCCGGTGCGTCTGCAGCGATGTTTGCGGGCGGTGGATGTTTTCGCGCTGCGCTGTCGCTGCTGAATGGTGGTAAGCTTTGACGCGCTACGAATAACAGGGCAGGCAATCCGGAGGCGGGCGGAACAGATGATGAGCATGCAGCAGCAGGGTTTATCCAGTATTCACAGCCGCGCTCTGCGTTGCGCGGTCGCCGTCATCGGGCTTTCCATGCTGCTGGCACTGCCGGCGCTTTCGCTGGAGGTCCGGGAAGGCGCGCCTGATACCTATGTGGTCAAGAAGGGCGACACCCTGTGGGGAATTGCCGGGATGTATCTCGAACAGCCCTGGCGCTGGCCGGAACTCTGGGACGTCAACCCACAGATCGATAACCCGCACCTGATCTTCCCGGGCGATCGCCTGACCCTGTCCTGGGTCGAGGGTGAGCCACGTCTCGGGGTGCAGCGCAGCCGCGACGTCACCTTGACCCCGAAGATGCGCGTTTCGCCCCTGGACCTCGCGATTCCCATGATTCCGCTGGATGAAATCGGCGCTTTCCTGCGCCGGCACCGTATTCTGTCCGCCGATGATATCAATCAATCCGCCTACATTGTCGCCGCCGCCCAGAGCCACCTCGTCTCCGGCGCCGGCGACACCGTGTACGGTCGGGGGCGCTTTCCCGACGATGAGCCCACCTACGGCATATTCCGTGCCGGTGAGATCTACCGGGATCCAGTGACGCAGGAAGTCCTGGGCTATCAGGCACAGGATATCGGTAACGCACAGCTGCTCGGGAGCAATCGGGCCGATGTGGTTGAGCTCGAGGTCACGCGGGTCACGGAAGAAGTGCGTATTGCTGACCGCCTGCTGCCGCCGGAAGAACGCATTCTTGACGCCACTTTCCAGCCCCGGGCCCCGGACCAGGAAATTCGAAACGGCTACATGATCGCGGTTGACGGCGGCGTCAGCCAGATCGGGACCATGGACATTGTGGTCCTCAACCGCGGCGCCCGGGACGGCCTTGAAATCGGTCATGTCCTGGCGATCTACCAGGCGGGCGAGCTGGTCTTCGATGAGGTCGCCGGTGACAATGTGCGTTTGCCCGATAGTCGCGCCGGGCTGTGCATGGTGTTCGAGGTCGCCGAGAAGGCCAGCTATGCCGTTGTGCTCAAGGCTGACCGCGCGCTGAAAGTGATGGACAAAGTCAAGAATCCCTGAGCTACACTTGCCGGTGCCACACGGATGTGGCGCCGATACCCTGCGGCACACCGACAGGGCTTGCAGGGTGAGTGCATGGATGCCGACGTCGTTACCCACTGCCTGCTGCTGCAGGTTGCCGCGGGCCTCTCGCGCGCCGAGAGCTGTCGCCTGCTGTCGGCCTTTTCCTCGACACACGCCTGTATCGCAGCGGACGCCCGGGCCTGGCGCCGTGCAGGTCTCGAATCCATCGCCGTCGATGCACTGCAGCGGGCACGGGATGATCTGCAGGGTGGGCCCGGCACGCCACTGCTCGCCCTGCGGCAACATCTTGCGTCGCTGGACGTCTCTGCCGTGTCACTCTGTGACCCCGGTTATCCCGCGTTGCTGCGCAGCATCGACAGCCCTCCCCCGTTTCTTTATGTGCGCGGCGCGCCCGATACGCTTGAGTGCCCGCAGCTTGCCGTTGTCGGCAGCCGCCGGGCGAGTGCGCTGGGCGTTCGCGCCGCGCGTGACCTGGCCGGCGACGTGGCTGCGGCAGGCCTGTGTGTCACCAGTGGTCTCGCGCTCGGTATCGACGGCGCAGCGCATCGGGGTGCGATACATGCGGGCGGCCGGACGGTGGCGGTGATGGCAACCGGCATAGATCGGCTCTACCCGGCGCAGCATCGGGACCTCGCTGACGCCATCTGTGAATCCGGCTGCCTGGTGTCCGAATTCGCGCCGGGTACGCCGCCCCGGCGCGATCATTTTCCGCGCCGCAACCGGCTGATCAGTGGACTCGCGCTCGGTACCCTGGTTGTCGAGGCCGGCCTGCCATCCGGGTCACTGATCACCGCCAATACCGCGCTCAACCAGGGTCGGGAAGTGCTAACGCTGCCCTGGTCCATCTATCACGGCAATGGCCGCGGCTGTCTGCAGCTGCTGCATGATGGTGCCGTCCTGGTGCAGACATCCCGGGATATCACGGACGCCCTGGGCAGGCTGCCGCCGCCCGAGGTGCAGCCTGCGTCCGCCGACGCAGAGAATGAGGAGCTTTCCGCCTGCGCCCGCCAGCTTGTCGCCCGGCTGGACGAAGTCGCGATTGACGCCGACAGTCTCGCCGCCGTTGTCGGCCTGCCTCTGCAGTCGGTGATCGCGGCGTTGACCGAGCTTGAAATGGCGGGCAGCGTACAGCGCTGTGCCGGCGGCTATGTGCGCAAGCGCTGACGCCCTCTGTATCTCCCGCTGTGACGCAAGCCGGCAGATGCCACTTGCCACCTCCGGCGCAGTTGCTAGAATCCCCGCACTTTCATCAATGCCGTCCTCGATATTTCCTAATGCTAACGCCGGTCACACAGTCAGAAGCAGGTATCCCCGTCCGGAGCGCAGGGCGGTGATCCCATTTCGCCTGCGCCTTGCTATCGAGGCTCTGACAGACGGCGGCGTCATTGCCTGTCCTGCTGAGGCTGTCTGGGGTCTCAGTTGCGATCCCTGGAATGTCGACGCGGTCGAGCGGGTGCTGGCGCTGAAGCGGCGACCGGAACACAAGGGGCTGATTCTGGTGGCGGGTGATGTGGTACAGATAGCGCCGTTCCTGCAGTCGCTGGCACCCGCGCTGCAGCGCAAGGTGATGCTGTCCTGGCCGGGTCCCAATACCTGGCTGTTGCCGCACCGCAATCTCCTGCCAGAGCTTGTAACGGGTGAGCATGACACGGTTGCGATACGCGTGACCGCGCACCCGATGCTTGCTGCCCTGTGCCGCGCCTGGGGCGGGCCGCTGGTCTCCACGTCGGCGAACCGGGCCGGCCGGCAGGCGCCGCGTGATCTGTTCCAGGTGAGACGTTATTTTCCCACAGGCCTGGATGCGGTCGTACCTGGCACTGTGAACCGCGCCGCTCGACCCTCGGTGATCCGAGATGTCCACAGTGATCGCGTGCTACGCTCATGACCCCAACCGAGGATGCCATTACCCGTGACAGTTTCCATAGACGCCGTTAAAGCCTACCTGCTGGATCTGCAGGACAGTATCTGCCGAGAACTCGCCGCTGAAGACGGTAGCGCCGATTTCATTGTCGACGAGTGGGATCGCCCCCAGGGTGGCGGCGGACGCAGTCGCGTGCTGGCCGGGGGCGCCGTGCTCGAGAAGGCCGGGGTGAATTTCTCCCATGTCATGGGGACGGGCCTTCCACCCTCGGCGACAGCGGCACGACCGGAACTGGCTGGCCGCAGTTTTCAGGCCATGGGCGTCTCTCTGGTCATCCATCCGGAGAATCCCTACGCGCCGACGTCGCATGCGAATGTCCGGCTTTTTATCGCTGAGAAACCTGGCGAGGAACCGGTATGGTGGTTCGGCGGCGGCTACGACCTGACGCCCTATTACGGCTTCGAGGAAGACTGCCGTCACTGGCACCAGACCGCCGCCGATGCCTGCGCTCCCTTCGGCGATGATGTCTATCCTCGCTACAAGCGCTGGTGCGACGAGTATTTCTACCTGCGACACCGCGCGGAGCCGCGCGGTGTCGGTGGTCTGTTCTATGATGATCTTAACACCTGGGACTTCGATACCTGCTTTGCCTTCATGCGGTCGGTGGGCGATTCCTACCTTGCCGCTTACCGCCCGATTCTGGCGCGGCGCAAGGATACGCCCTGGGGCGAGCGGGAAAAGCAGTGGCAGCTGTACCGACGTGGACGCTATGTCGAGTTCAATCTGGTGTTCGACCGGGGGACGCTGTTCGGCCTGCAGTCAGAGGGCCGTACCGAGGCCATCCTCATGTCCCTGCCGCCGCTGGTGCGCTGGGAGTACGATTATCATCCGCAGCCGGGAACTCCCGAAGAGGCGTTGATGACAAACTACCTTGTTGATCGCGACTGGCTGACGCCGTAGCGAACAGCACGATGGCGGGGCGTTACGCCTGCAGGCCCGCAAGGGCACCGCGACTCACGGAGGTCTGAGTATGGCGCAAACCCGGAAATTCGCGGTATTTGGCAATCCGATCAAGCACAGCAAGTCGCCGTTGATTCATGCCGCGTTTGCCGAGCAGTTCGGCCACAGCCTGGAGTATCGCGCTGTACGCGTGGAACTCGATGGCTTTGAACGGGCGGTGCGCGGCTTCTTCGCCTCGGGGGGCAGCGGCCTCAACGTGACGGTTCCCTTCAAGACCCAGGCCAGCGACCTTGCGGACATCCAGAGTGAGCACTCACGTCTGGCAGGCGCTGCAAACTTCCTCGTCCTCGACGAGCAGGGCCGGATCGCCGCAGACAACACTGATGGCCTTGGCCTGGTGCGCGATATGGTGGTCAATCAGGGCTGGTTGCTGCAGGGCGCGCGAATTCTCCTGCTTGGCGCTGGTGGCGCAGCGCGCGGCGTGGCTGGCCCCCTGCTGCAGGAAAGGCCTCACAGCCTGTTCATTGCCAACCGCACTGCGCACAAGGCAGCGCAGCTCGCGCAGGAGTTTGGCGGACTGGGTGATGTCCGCGGTGGTGATATCAGCGGGATTGAGGAGCGGACCTTCGATATCGTGATCAACGCCACCAGCACCGGCCTGAGCGGTGAGACGCTCTCGCTGGCGCCAGCCTTGCTCAATGAGCGCAGCTGCTGCTACGACATGGTTTACGGTCCAGAGCCCACGCCTTTCATGCGCTGGGCGGCGCAGCATGCGGCGTGGGCAGTGGCGGACGGCGCCGGCATGCTGGTTGAGCAGGCCGCCGAGTCCTATTTCCGCTGGTACGGTGCCAGACCGGAGACCGCCCCCGTGATACGTCGCGTGCGCGATGCCCTCGGCGTTGCGGCCTGAGCCTCATCGTGGCGGGCGGGAGGGGGTCTCGTTCAGGTCGTCATCTGTCCTCGCGGCGTGTCAACGGCAGGTTCCAGCTCCTGGATATGTTGATCCTTCAGGCGCACATAGTTGTTGGCGCTGTAGCTGAAGAAGTCCATTTCCCGCTCTGACAGTTCCCGCAGCTGGCGCGCGGGTGAACCGGCATACAGATAACCTGACTCGAGGCGCTTGCCCGGGGTGACCAGTGCCCCCGCGGCAATCACCACGTCGTCCTCCACGACAGCGCCATCCATCACCGTTGCCCCCATGCCGATGAGAACGCGATTGCCGATGCGACAGCCGTGGAGGGTGGCGTTGTGGCCAATGGTGACCTCGGCACCGATATCGAGTGGCCAGCCATCGGTGTTGAAGGGGCCTGCGTGGGTAATGTGAAGGACACTGCCGTCCTGCACGCTCGTGCGATCGCCAATCCGGATCCAGTGCATGTCACCCCGCACAACCGCGGTGGGCCACACGGAAACATCGTCACCGAGGGTAACGTCGCCCAGCACCACGGCCGAGGGATCTATCAGTACTCGTGCGCCGACAACCGGACGATGGTTGCCGAAGGCTCTCAGGCTGGTCGCAGTGTAGTGGTGCATGCCGGCGGTCTCTGTGAACTTGTTACACTAGTGTAAACGCGAATCGCCAGCGAGGTACAAGTCGGCATCATGCAACCCCCTTTCAAGACTACCCGCCGCTTCATTGCCGGTGCAGTGTGCCCGCGCTGCGCGGCCATGGACAGGATTGTCGTCGATCTTGACAGCGACCAGCGCGAATGTGTCGCCTGCGGCTTCAGCGATGCCAGACCGGCGGGGCCGGCGCCGAGTGAGCCGGGAACCCGGGTCACGCGCGCGTCGGCCCGCCGCACGGAGACCGCAGCTGAGGCGGTCACGCTGATTGATCCCTCACCCCGTGAGGGGGGTGACGGATCGCGCGGCATCGGTGCCCGCGAGCCAGCGCCCGCGCCGGGAAAAGCGCCTGAAGACCCAGGCAAGTGACACGCCGCGAGCGGCATTGAAAAGGGCGAACGCCAGCCAGAGCCCGTGATTGCCAAATTCACGGGTGAAGTACCAGACAGGCAGGTATACCATTAGTGCACTGAACAGCATGGTCGTCATCAAGGGGCGAGTCTCGGCAGCACCGATAAACACGCCATCCAGCAGATAACTCGGCGCTGCCAGCAAGGGCAGCAGTATCAGCCAGACATGCACGTCGGCGAGAATCTGCCGGACCCCGTCGATATCGCTCAATAAGGGCAGCAGGACAGGCTGAGCCATGGCAACCACCAGACTGATGATACCGGCACCGGCGGCACTCCACAGGGCGCAGCGCGATACGACGCGGTAGAAGCCCGCGAGGTCCCGCGCCCCCAGCCGGCTTCCCGCCATGCCTTCGGCGGCGTAGGCAACACCATCGAGGGCAAAGGCCGCGAACAGCAGGAACTGCAGCATCAACGCATTCGCGGCCACCACGTCCTGACCCAGTTTTTCGCCCATCGCGGTAAAGAACGCGAAACACGCGAGCAGGGACAGCGTGCGCACCAGAAGGTTGCGATTGCTGCGCCAGAGGGTGCCATAGGCTCGCCGGTCGGTCATGCCGGCGCGCAGTTCGCGGATGCCCGGGAACTGCGGGGCCGCCCGATACACCGCAAACAGGCCCAGCAACAGTCCGCAGTACTCGGCGCAGACCGTCGCCATGGCTGCGCCATCGCTGTTGAGGCCCATGCCGATGATGAACAGGGAATCCAGCAGAATGTTCACCGTATTGGTCAGGAGCAGGATCACCATCGGCCAGCGCGTGTTCTGGCAGCCGATGAACCAGCCGACAATGGCGTAGGTGATGAGTACCGCCGGGGCGCTCAGCAGCCGGATTCCCATGTAGGCGCTGGCGTGCCCTGACAGTGACTCCGCGGGTTGCATGACCGCTAGCCCGAGCCGGATCCAGGCGGGCCCCAGCAGCATGACGACGAGGGCGATGGCGAGTCCGAGTGCAGCAGAACGTGCCAGCACCAGAAATGCGAGGCTGTCATCGCCTGCGCCGCGGGCCCGGGCGACATGTCCGGTAGTACCCATCCGCAGAAAGCCGAAGCCCCAGTAAAGAAAAGAGAGAATCGCCCCGCCCAGTGCCACGGCAGCAAGATAGCGGGTGTCCTGCAGGTGGCCAAGCATCGCGGCATCGACAAGGCCGAGAATGGGAATCGATATATTTGACAGGATGGCCGGCCAGGCAATCATCCATATGTTGCGGTCGAGGTTACGTATGGCATCCATATGTAGGCATTTGCCGCATTTCCGGCTGTCTGTGAGAGCAGATGAAACTCTGCGATATCAGGGTCTTAGATTGTTTTGCAGTGCGGATTCGTTATAATCCGCTCCGCTTTTTCCGCGTCAGATTCCCGCGGAGGCAGCGCACGTGACAACCTGCTGATGGTGCCAGGATAAAGTAGGCCCACCCTGATCCAACACGCCCAAGTCCATACGTTGCGTAACGGCTATCAGGATCACCATCGGGGCGGTTTCGACCCTACAAAGTGACGGATTGGAGACGCGGTAAATGTCTTTGCAAACGAAACGGCTGATGAGAGCTGCACCTGGCTTCGCTGCCCTGGTGATGGCAATGTCCGGGCGGCTGGCGCTGGCGGCTGACGACAAGATGAATCAGCTCAACATGCCGGTGGGTGTGACGGACGTGGGCAAGTCCATCTACGATCTGCACATGATCATCCTCTGGATCTGCGTCGTGATTGGCGCACTGGTCTTCGGCGTGATGTTCTACTCCATTATTTACCATCGCAAGTCGCGCGGTGCGAAAGCCGCCTCCTTCCATGAGAGCACCAAGGTCGAAATTGCCTGGACCGTGGTGCCTTTCGTCATTCTTATCGGCATGGCGGTCCCTGCGACATCCACCCTGATTGATATCTACGATTTCGACGACGCCGAAATGGACATTCTCATTACCGGCTATCAGTGGAAGTGGAAGTACGAATATCTCAATGAAGACGGTGAGAATGTCAGCTTTTTCAGCAATATGAGCACGCCGCAGAGCGAGATTTACAACACTCAGACCAAGAACAGCAACTACCTGCTGGAAGTGGACGAGCCGGTCGTGATTCCGGTCGGCACCAAGGTGCGTTTCCTGGTTACCGCCAATGACGTCATTCACTCGTGGTGGGTGCCGGAACTGGCGGTCAAGAAAGATGCGATTCCCGGCTTCATCAACGAGACCTGGGCCATGGCCAACGAAATCGGCACCTACCGCGGCCAGTGCGCGGAGCTCTGTGGCAAGGATCACGGCTTCATGCCGGTCGTCGTCGAGGTGGTCAGCAAGGAAGACTACGCCAGCTGGATGTCGGAAAAGCAGGCGGAGGCCGAAGAGATCAAGTCCCTGATGGCACAGAATTTCAGCATGGATGAACTGATGAGCCGCGGCAAGGCGGTATACCAGCGCGCCTGCCAGGCCTGTCACGGCGCCAGCGGCGAAGGTGGCGTGGGCACGGCCATTGCGGGTAGCGACGTGGCGACGGGCGAAATCGCCGGTCACCTCAACATCGGCATCAACGGCGTGCCGGGTTCGGCGATGCAGGCCTTCGGCGGTCAGTTGAACGACGTCGAGATGGCGGCGGTCATCACCTACCAGCGCAACGCATTCGGTAACAACATGGGCGACATGGTGCAGCCCATTGACGTCTTCAATCACAAGAAAGGCTGAGGGGGAGTTTACGATGGGAGATCACGCTCACGGTCCGGCCAAGGGCCTTTCGCGGTGGCTTTTCACCACCAACCACAAAGACATCGGAACCATGTACCTGTGGTTCTCTTTCGCGATGTTCATTCTTGGCGGCAGCTTCGCCATGATTATCCGTGCCGAGCTGTTCCAGCCTGGCATGCAGCTGGTCGAGCCCGGCTTCTTCAACCAGATGACCACCCTGCACGGCCTGGTCATGGTGTTCGGCGCAATTATGCCGTCATTCGTCGGCCTGGCTAACTGGATGATCCCGATGATGATCGGCGCGCCGGACATGGCCCTGCCGCGCATGAACAACTGGAGCTTCTGGATACTGCCGCCGGCATTCCTGATGCTCGCCTCCACCCTCTTCATGGAGGGGGGCGCGCCGGGCTTCGGCTGGACCTTCTACGCGCCGCTTTCAACCACCTACGCGCCGCCGTCGGTGACCTTCTTCATCTTCGCGATCCACATTCTCGGCCTGTCATCCATCATGGGCTCCATCAACATCATTGCCACGGTAATGAACATGCGCGCCCCCGGCATGAGCTACATGAAGATGCCGCTGTTCGTCTGGACCTGGCTGATCACGGCCTTCCTGCTGGTGGCAGTGATGCCCGTGCTTGCGGGTGCGGTGACCATGATGCTTATGGATATCCACTTCGGCACGAGCTTCTTCTCGGCTGCCGGTGGCGGTGACCCGGTGCTGTTCCAGCATATCTTCTGGTTCTTCGGGCACCCCGAGGTCTACATAATCATCCTGCCGGCCTTCGGCGTGGTCTCCCAGATCATCCCCGCGTTTTCACGCAAGCCGCTGTTTGGCTACGATTCCATGGTCTACGCGACCGCAGCGATCGCCTTCCTGTCGTTCATCGTCTGGGCCCATCACATGTATACCGTGGGCATGCCGATCGCGGGCGAGCTGTTCTTTATGTACGCAACCATGCTGATCGCTGTTCCCACCGGCGTGAAGGTGTTCAACTGGGTCACCACCATGTGGCGCGGGTCATTGTCCTTCGAAACGCCCATGCTGTTCTGCGTTGGCTTTCTTATCCTGTTCACCATTGGTGGATTCACGGGCCTGATGCTGTCTATCGCCCCGGCGGACTTCCAGTACCACGACAGCTACTTCGTGGTAGCCCACTTTCACTACGTGATGGTTGCCGGTGCGGTGTTCAGCATGAGCGCGGCGGTCTACTACTGGCTGCCGAAGTGGTGCGGCCGCATGTACAACGAGACCATGGGCAAGACCCACTTCTGGATCTCGTTTATCGGCTTCAACATCACGTTCTTCCCGCAGCACTTCGTGGGTCTGGCGGGCATGCCGCGCCGCATTCCCGACTACGCTCTGCAGTTCGCCGACTTCAACATGATGTCCAGCATCGGTGCGTTCATTTATGGCGCGTCCCAGATCCTGTTCCTCTACAATGTTGTCGCGACCATCGTCTCCGGCAAGCCGGTCAGCGATGACAAGGTCTGGGACGGTGCCGAGGGACTCGAGTGGACGGTGCCGACACCTGCGCCTTACCACACCTTTGAAGTGCCGCCGAAGATCGATCCGGCCCACGCACATACCTGAGGTCAGACGCCATGTTCCGTGTCAGCCGTAACCCCGCCATCGATACGACAGCCAAGCTGGTTGTCGTTGCGGTGGCCATGTTCGCCTTTGTGTTCGTGATCATGGTGCCACTGTACAATGTGCTTTGCGACGCCCTTGGCATCAACGGCAAGACCAGCGGACAGGCCTACACGGCGGTGCAGGCCGGGGTTGACGAGTCACGGGAGATCACGATTCAGTTCGTGGCAACGAACAATGAAGGCATGCCCTGGGAGTTCGGCCCCGAAGACCGCATCATGAAGGTTCACCCCGGCGCCTCCAACACCACCATTTTCCACGCCCGGAACCCGTTGCCGAAGGCAATGGTTGCCCAGGCGATACCCAGCGTATCGCCATCCCGGGCGGCGGAATATTTCCACAAGACAGAGTGTTTCTGCTTCAACCAGCAGCCACTCGACGGCGAGACCTCCGCGGAGATGCCGCTGCAGTTCATCATCGATCGTGATCTGCCCAGGGACATCCGCACAATCACGCTTTCCTATACCTTGTTTGACGTGACTGCGATGGCTGGCGATGCCGTCGCAGCACGCTAGGCGACTGACGGGGCCGGCTCGGCCTGCTTGCGCTTTTTACGGAGAACAACGATGACAGCTCAATCCTCGCCCGGCCACGAACCCTATTACGTTCCTGAGCAAAGCAAGATGGCGGTCTTTGCCACCATCGGTCTTGTCCTCAGCGTATTCGGCGCCGCCACGGGCATCAACGATCTGACGTTCGGCGAACCGGATCAGCCCGCGTCCTGGACAGTCATGAATATCGGCCTGCTCGTCTTCATCGCGACGCTGTTTATCTGGTTCCGCATGGCGATCCGGGAAAACATTGCCGGCATGAACAGCGCTCAGCTGAAAAAATCCTACGTGCTGGGCATGTTCTGGTTCATCTTTTCGGAGTTCATGTTCTTCGTGGCGTTCTTCGGCGCCCTGTTCTACGTGCGCAACCTCGCAGGCCCGTGGCTCGGCGGTGAGGGTGACGGGGGGCGCATGAATGGGCTGCTCTGGGAGGGCTTCCAGTTCTCCTGGCCGATGACACAGACGCCCCAGGAAGCGGTCGGTGGCGCCGGGAGCCAGGTGATAGCCAATAACGGCTCCTTTACCAGCGCCAGGACCAGTATGGCATTCGCTGAGGCCTCAGCCTGGTACGCCTGGCTGCCGCTGTGGAACACCATCATCCTGCTGTCATCCAGCGTCACGGTGCACATCGCCCATATGGGCATCCTGGATGGCGATCGCCGGAAATTCCACAAGTGGCTCGGGCTGACGGTCCTGCTGGGCGTCATCTTCCTGTCCCTGCAGATTGCCGAGTATTACGAGGCCTACGCACACTTCGGTCTGACGCTGAACTCGGGCATCTACGGCTCGACGTTCTTCATGCTTACCGGTTTCCACGGTTTTCACGTACTGATGGGCACCACGATGCTGGGGATTCAACTGCTGCGGTCCATGCGCGGTGGCCACTTCACGTCGGATGACCATTTCGGTTTCGAGGCGTCGAGCTGGTACTGGCACTTTGTTGACGTGGTCTGGGTCTTCCTCTTCCTGTTTGTCTATATTCTCTGACGCGTCAGCTCTCCAGGGATGTCTGGCCAACTGGCCCGGCATCCCAGGGGTTGCGATGGCCGAGCTGGCCTGACGCCACGCCGTATACAATCAGCAGCGCCAGGCCCAGCGCCAGGCCCAGGCGCACGCCCAGTGAGTGGAAGGTGCGACGACTGTTCTTGTCTCCCTGGTCTTTCATCAGGAAGTAAAAACCGCTGCCGAGGCTGGCAACGAGGCAGACCATGAGTATGACAATCAGGATTTTCAGCAAAGCGGACTCCCCCCGGTGTGTTTGCGTCGAGTATAGCGCAGTTGCCTTGCACAACCCGCGGGGAAGCCGACGCCCTGTCGATCACCTCCGTCTGTTGCGGATATGAGGCTGACCTTCGATCTCGAGTGGCGCATGACGGCGCTCACCCTGCTGTTGCTGCCGCTGCTGGTCAGTCTGGGGCTCTGGCAGCTGGATCGCGAGGCGGAAAAACGTGACCTGGCGGCGCGCTTTGCGGAACGACAGGCAAGACCCGCGACGGACCTTGCCGGCCTCGACCCGGACCGTGATGATCTCGCTTACCTGCCGGTCGAGTTGCGCGGGCAGTTCGTGCCTGGACAGTACCTGCTGCAGGACAACCGCATACAGCGTGGCCAGTTCGGTTACGAGATTATCGGACTGTTCCGCCTGGCCGGTGGCGCAGGCTATGCGCTGGTCAACCGGGGATGGATCGCCGGTGACGCTGCCAGGCGGACGCTGCCGGAGGTTACGCAGCCCCCGGGGGTTGTTGACCTGCGCGGCCAGGTCTACATTCCCCCGGACCCACCTTACCTGCTGGCGGAGCAGGCAGTGCCCGCGGACAACTGGCCGAGCGTCATACAGGCGCTGGAGACGGGGCCGCTGGTACCGGCGCTGGAGCGTCGACTGGATGCCCCCGTGTTTCCGCACGCGGTGAGACTGGACGCCAATCAGCCCGGCGCGCTGTCGATTGACTGGCAGGTGGTGAATCTCAGTCCCCAGACCCATCGTGGCTACGCCGTGCAGTGGTTCACCATGGCCGCTGTGCTACTGTTATTTTTTGTGTTCCGCAGCAGTAACCTGTGGGACGTGCTGCGTCATCGAGCGCGACGGGAGAGTTGAAGTGACAAGGTCGACGCCAGACAGAGCCAGCAATGCCGAAGCGGTGACCGGCGGTGCGCGCAATGGACGCCTCATCCTGCTGCTGATCGCCGGTATTCCGGTGACCATGATCCTCGCCGCCAGCTGGCTGTGGTACTTCGTGGTCAAAGGCGATCTCGATGTGGTGGGCGCACTCGGCACTGCCAACCAGGGCGAACTGGTGCAGCCGCCGCGGGATCTCGCTGCCGTAGACGCAGCGGACGCCCTGGGTGCGACGCTGGCTTTTCCCGTGAGTAATCCCAAGTGGACCTTCCTCGTGCCCCAGGCCGGGGCGACTTGCGCAGAGTCCTGCGAGGAGCGGCTGTACCTGACCCGGCAGATTCACATCGCCATGGGCAAGGAAATGAATCGCATTCGTCGTGTCTTCATTGCCGATGCGGCGATGCCAGAGATACGCCTGACCGTGCCGGCACTGAGCGACGACAAACCTGTGCCAGAGGGCTTCGAAACCTACCTGCGCGCGGAGCACCCGGGACTTGCCGCGGTAACCACTACCCCTGCCGCGATGCAGACGCTGTTCCCCGAGCTCGCGCAGGAACCCGGAACCTGGTATCTGGTGGACCCCGCCGGCTGGATCATGATGTCCTATTCACCGGACATCTCTTACAAGAACGTCATCTCCGACCTCAAGTTTCTGCTGAAGAACTCCAATGGGTGATGCTGCGGTGACAGACAGGATTCAGCCCGGTCGGGCGACATGGCGGGATTATCGGGAACTGACCAAGCCCGGTGTCGTGGCACTGATGATCCTCACCTCGGTGATCGGAATGTGCATGGCCGTGCCCGGTATGGTGCCCCTGGATGCCCTGATTCTGGGCAACCTCGGGATTGCACTCTGTGCCGGCGCCGCCGCGGCCGTCAATCATCTGGTTGACCAGCAGATCGACCAGCGCATGGCGCGCACGCGAAACCGACCCATGGCACAGGGTCGCGTGTCACCTCTGCAGGCCGGCCTGTTTGCAGCGACGCTCGGCGTGTCCGGCATGCTGATATTACTGATCTGGGTGAACGCGCTGACCGCCTGGCTGACCCTGGCATCGCTGGTGGGTTATGCCTTCATTTACACGCTGTTCCTGAAGCGGGCCACGCCCCAGAACATTGTCATTGGCGGACTGGCCGGCGCTGCGCCGCCGCTCCTGGGCTGGACCGCGGTCACGGGAGAAATTCACGGACATGCGCTGTTACTGGTGTTGATCATTTTTGCCTGGACACCGCCGCACTTCTGGGCCCTTGCCATCCACCGCAAGGCGGAATACGCGCTGGTGGATGTACCCATGCTGCCCGTGACCCACGGTGATGAGTTCACCAAGCTGCACATACTGCTATACACCATCATCATGTTTCTTATCACGTTGATGCCCTTTGTGACGCGGCTTTCGGGCCCGCTGTATCTTGCGGGTGCCGTGATTCTCGGCGGTCGCTTCCTGTACTGGGCCATTGTCCTGATGCGCGGCACCCAGGAAAGGGCCGCCATCATGACCTTCAAATATTCCATCAACTATCTCATGCTGCTCTTTGTGGTCATGCTGGTTGATCACTACGTGTTTCCGATACAGGGCTGATTGACGATGAGTGGACGCGACGGATCTTCGAGGCCTGCCGGTGTGCGCTACACGATCATCGGCGTGCTGGTCTTCATTTTCATTATTGTGGCGGGCTTCGTGTATCGCGTACAGCAGCCGCGTATCATGACGACCTCGGAGATGCAGGCGAACGGCCTGTATCTCATGGACACGCCGCGGGACGTCGGTGAGTTTTCACTGGTCGACCATCGCGGCGAGCCGTTTACCCCGGCGCGCCTTGAGGGTGAGTGGACCCTGGTATTTTTCGGTTTCACCCACTGCCCCGATATCTGCCCCACCACCATGGCCTTCCTTGATCGCTTTATCGGCGAGCTCGACGGCACCGAAGCCGAGGATACCGAGGTGGTGATGATATCGGTGGATCCGGCGCGCGATACCGTGGAGCAGCTGGCGTCCTATGTGCCCTATTTCAACGAGGATTTCACCGGCGTGACCGGCGAGTTTCTCGATCTGTTCCGCTTTGCCACCAACCTCAATACGCCCTTTCGCAAGGTCCCCGGGCAGGACGACGATTACGTGGTGGACCACAGTGCCAATGTCATCCTGATCAATCCCCGCGGCGATTACCACGGCTTCTTCAAGGCGCCGCTGGATATGGCAAAGATGAAAGTGACGTATCGATCCGCCCGCTACCGCTGGGATCACTGACACGCCGGAGAACCACGCACCATGTCCGATACCGCGCCGCTGGTCCTGGTAGATGGCTCATCCTATCTCTACCGTGCCTTTCATGCCCTGCCGCCTCTGAACAATTCCCGCGGTGAACCCACGGGCGCGGTCAAGGGCGTGATCAGCATGATTCGCCGACTGTACAAGGATTATCCGGGAAGCACCGTTGCCGTGGTGTTTGACGCGCCGGGCAAGACCTTCCGCGATGAGCTGTTCGAGTCCTATAAAGCCCAGCGGCCACCGATGCCCGACGATCTGCGCGAGCAGGTGGCGCCGATCCACAACATTGTGCGCGCCATGGGGCTGCCGCTGCTGTGCGTCGAGGGTGTAGAGGCGGATGACGTGATCGGCACCCTGGCGCGTCAGGCCGCAGGTGCCGGGCAGCACGTGGTGGTATCTACCGGCGACAAGGACATGGCGCAGCTCGTCAACGCCCATGTGACGCTGGTCAATACCATGACGGATACCGTGCTCGACGAAGCGGGTGTGCGCGAGAAATTTGGTCTGCCACCCTCGCTCATCATCGACTTCCTCGCGCTGATGGGTGACAAGGTCGACAACATTCCCGGCGTACCCGGCGTGGGCGAAAAGACGGCCCTGGCGCTGCTGCAGGGGCTCGGCGGCGTGGACGATATCTATCGCTCACTCGACCGTGTGGCAGGCCTGTCTTTTCGCGGCGCAAAAACCATGGCTGCAAAGCTTGAGGCGGAGGAGGCGTCGGCCCGTCTTTCCTACCAGCTGGCGACGATCAAGACCGATGTCGAACTGCCCTTCGCGGCGCAGGACCTGGCACCCGGGGAGCCGGATACGGACAGCCTGGTGGAACTGTTCCAGCGCATGGAATTCAAGGCCTGGCTGGAAGAGCTGCTGGTCGCCGGTGCCTTGGCTGAAGGGGATGACGCGTCGGGCATCAACCGCGACGCCTATGCCCTGGTGACCACACAGCCCGAGCTGGACAGCTGGATCGCCCGCCTCAAGGAGGCGGAGCTGTTTGCCTTTGATACCGAGACCACAAGCCTCAACTACATGCTGGCGGACATCGTCGGCGTTTCGTTTGCGGTAACACCCGGCGAAGCCGCCTATGTGCCGCTGGCCCACAGCTACGCCGGCGCGCCGGAGCAACTTGATCGCGAGTCGGTGCTGGAGCAGCTGCGCCCCCTGCTGGAGGACCCGGCCCGGGACAAGATCGGTCAGAACCTGAAGTACGATAGCAGCGTTCTGGCGCGCTACGGCATCACCTTGCGCGGCATCCGCTTCGATACCATGCTGGAGTCCTATGTGCTGGATTCCACGGCCACCCGCCATGATATGGACAGCCTGGCCCTGAAATATCTCGGGCACAAGACCATTCACTTCGAGGACGTGGCGGGAAAGGGAGTAAAACAGATTACCTTTGATCAGGTGGCGCTCGAGCAGGCGGGACCCTATGCGGCCGAGGATGCGGATATCTGCCTGCGACTTCACGAGGTGCTGTGGCCCCGGCTCGAGGCGGAGCCGGGATTGCGCTCGGTGTTCGAGGACATCGAGCTGCCGCTGGTGTCGGTGCTGTCGAAAATAGAGCGCCAGGGTGCCCTGCTCGATTGCGACCTGCTCGGGCGCCAGAGCGAGGAACTGGGCGAGCGGCTCGGCATGCTGGAGAGGGAGGCCCATGATCTTGCGGGCCAGGTGTTCAACCTCGGTTCCACCAAGCAGCTGGGCGAGATCCTGTTCGACAAGCTGGGCCTGCCTGTCATCCGCAAGACACCCAAAGGCGCACCGTCCACTGCAGAAGAAGTGCTCGCAGAGCTGGCGCTGGATTACCCGCTGCCCAGGGTGCTGCTGGAATACCGTGGCCTGAGCAAGCTGAAGTCCACCTACACCGACAAGCTGCCGACCATGGTCAATCCCGAGACCGGGCGCCTGCATACGTCCTACCACCAGGCGGTTACCGCCACCGGCCGACTGTCTTCCTCCGACCCCAATCTGCAGAACATTCCCATCCGCAGCGAGGACGGCAGGCGCATTCGCCGCGCCTTCATTGCCCCTGAGGGCTGGAGGGTGCTGGCGGCGGATTACTCTCAGATTGAGCTGCGCATCATGGCGCACCTGTCTGGCGACGCCGGGCTGCTGGATGCTTTCAACGAAGGCCTGGACGTGCATGCTGCCACGGCGTCCGAGGTGTTTGATGTGGCGCTGGATTCGGTGTCATCCGAGCAGCGGCGCAAGGCCAAGGCGATCAATTTTGGCCTGATCTACGGCATGTCGGCCTTTGGTCTGGCGCGCCAGCTCCACCTGGGTCGTCAGGAGGCCCAGGCCTATATCGACCGCTATTTCGAGCGCTATCCCGGGGTGCAGGACTACATGGATCGTACGCGTGCGCTGGCCCACGAGCAGGGCTACGTCGAGACGCTGTTTGGTCGACGGCTGTATCTGCCCGAGATCAATGCGCGCAACAAGATGCGACAGCAGGGCGCGGAGCGTACGGCCATCAATGCGCCCATGCAGGGCAGCGCGGCGGACATTATCAAGAAGGCGATGCTTACCGTGAGCAAATGGCTGGACGCGGAGTCAGTGCCCGCTTACCTTGTGATGCAAGTGCACGACGAACTGGTGCTTGAGGTTCGAGAGGATGTGGTGGAAGAGATCAGTGCGGCGGTCTGCGAGCGCATGTCCGCCGCAGCCGAGCTTGCCGTGCCTCTGCTGGTAGAGGCGGGCACTGGCAGCAACTGGGACGAGGCGCACTGATCAGCGGGTGTGCGGCGTGGGGAAAAAAATTTCCACGGTTATGGAACTCGCATGTCAGCACCCGGTCTACTTACGTGTGGCAATTGCCACGCATGATGTCTGCACTTCCCCGGTGCGACATCACTTTCTCTTCCCCTGAGAAAGCCATGTGCCCGACTCGCGCTCC
Source organism: Chromatocurvus halotolerans (assembly GCF_004340525.1). Taxonomy (GTDB): domain Bacteria; phylum Pseudomonadota; class Gammaproteobacteria; order Pseudomonadales; family Halieaceae; genus Chromatocurvus; species Chromatocurvus halotolerans. The sequence goes on from NZ_SLWX01000016.1 coordinate 22,612, forward strand.
CCCTCTGCGTTGGTCGGGCTTTTTTTTGGCCTGGGGATTACGGCCTTTCTTCATCGCCCTCACTGTCATACAGCACACTGGTGTCCGTGAGCCAGGCATCGAGAACCCCCACCAGTGTCTTGTGGCCGGTATGCTTGAGGGACGAGAAGAGCTGAACGGACATCCCTTCGGGGTAGGTTTCCGCACGCTTGCGCGCCTGCAGCAATGTGGCTTCGGCGGGACCACGCTTTAGCTTGTCGGCCTTCGTCAGCAGCATGTGTACCGGCATACCCGCCGCGCTCCCCCATTCCAGCATCTGCAGGTCGAAAGGTTGAAACGGGCGGCGGATATCCATCAGCAAAATCAGCCCGCGCAGGCTCTGCCGTTCCTGCAGGTATTTCTCCAGCTGACGCGTCCAGGCGTCCTTGACGGCCTTCGGCACCCGCGCGAAGCCATAGCCCGGGAGGTCTACCAGACGCTGCCGGTCACTCAGCGCAAAAAAATTGAGCAGCTGCGTGCGCCCGGGCGTTTTCGAGGTGCGCGCCAGCTTCGGCTGCCCCGTAAGGCTGTTGATGGCGCTGGATTTCCCCGCGTTGGAGCGACCGGCAAATGCCACTTCCCAACCGGTATCTGTCGGGCACTGTGACACCTTGCCCGCACTCTGCAGGAATGTGGCTTTGCGATAATCCGGTGCTGCCATGGCGGTGTCGCCGGGCGCTTCTGACATTTTGTTGTCCTGCTTTGTCGGGCTGCGTATCTCGTATATAATGCCACACGTTTTTTGCCTCCCATAAACGGTGTGGCATCAAGCCTACTTTTAAAAACGAGGTACGACATGAAAAAAGTATTGTTTGCAGCCCTTCTGGCCGCTGGTGCTACTCACGGTGTTGTCGCCGAGCCGAACATGGACAAGTACAACAAGAGCTGTGCTGTCTGTCATGCGGCAGGTGTGGCCGGTGCTCCGAAGACAGGCAATGCCGAAGCCTGGGCGCCCCGCCTGGAAAAGGGCATGGACGCGCTGGTCGCTTCCGTCAAGGGCGGTCTCAATGCGATGCCGCCCAAAGGCATGTGCTTTGACTGCAGCGACGAAGAGTACATGGAGCTCATCAACTACATGTCCAAGCCGGCAGAATAGTCCGCGCTTGGCAGCAGACTGGGAACTGACATGAAATATGCGATTCTAGCGTTTGGCCTGCTGTGCACAGCACAGGTAGCCACTGCCGCCACGGCTCCCCGTGGTGATGCCGATGCGGGAAAAACCAAGGCCGCAACCTGCGCCGCGTGTCACGCGGAGGACGGAAACAGTGCGGTCCCGAGTTTTCCCAAGCTGGCGGGGCTGGGCGAAAAGTATCTTTTCCAGCAGCTGCAGTATATCCGTGACGGTGTGCGCCCCGTGGCCCAGATGGCGGGCCAGGTCGACAACATGAGCGATCAGGATCTTGCCGATCTTGCCGCGTATTACGACAGCAAGACGCGTTCCGGCAGCACCGCAGACCCGGATCTCGTCGAGCTGGGAGAGCAGGTCTACCGCGCAGGCATTCCCGAGCGCAACGTAGCTGCCTGTATCGCCTGCCATTCACCCAACGGCGCCGGAAACGACCCTGCAGGCTTTCCTGCCCTGGGCGGTCAGCACGCGGAATACATCGCCCAGCAGCTGGAGATGTACCGCAAGGGCTACGAGGATCCTGAAGGGCGCGTGACCGATGGTGACATCAAGATCATGCGCAGCAATGCCTTCGGTCTGAGCGACATGGAAATCGAGGCGGTATCCAGCTACGCTTCCGGCCTGCGCTGACAGCGTGTCGGGTGCCCGTCTGGGAAGGTGGCCATTGCTGGCCACCTTTTTTATGGCGTATGAAAATCCACAAACGCCGCGTGCGTGCGGCCCGTGACGCCGAACTCGTGCCTCTTCCTGCTGTCAGAGTACACGCGATAACAAGCCAACGGCGCAATCAGAGAGAGTAACTATGTTCAAGCAATGTGTTTCTACCGTGGTCCTGGTACTGGCGGTCACTGCCTCTGCACTGGCACAGGACACCTGGAAAGCCGGTGAAGACTATGATGTGATTTCCCCGGCCATCCGAACGTCCGAGCCCGACAAGGTCGAGGTGCACGAGTTCTTCTGGTACGGCTGTGGCCACTGCTATAACTTTGAGCCCCTGGTGGTGCAGTGGAAGAAGACATTGCCTGAAGATGTCGTGGTGAAGGGGTCGCCGGCAATATGGAACAAGCCGATGGAGCTTCATGCACAGGCTTTTTACACCGCGGAGGTTCTCGGTGTGCTGGATGATGTGCATCTGCCCCTGTTCCAGGCCCTGAATGTCGATGGCAAGCGACTGCAGTCGGAAAAGGAAATCGGCAATCTGTTTGAAAAGCACGGCGTTGATCGGGAGGACTTTTCCAAGGCCTTCAATTCGTTTGGCGTTGGCAGCATGACGCGTCAGGCCAATGCCCGCGCGCGAGCCGCAAAGATAACCGGTACGCCGGAGATGATGGTAAACGGCAAGTACCGCATCACCACGCGAAAGGCGGGCAGTCAGGCAAACATGCTGAAAATCGCCGACTTTCTCATAGAAAAGGAACGTTCCGTACTCACCGCCAGCAACGCCGGTTCCTGACTTCCAGGCTTTCCTCTTTCAACCGGACGGGCATCCTGCCGCTGTCCGGTTGATTCGCTTTGCTTACATGCCGTTACTGTAGGTTTCCAGCGACACTTTTCCGCTCGCCCTGATCTGTCGGAATGCATTGCCATATTCACCCAGCATGTCAAGGCAGTAGGTCAGTCGGCCCGCCAGGTAGCTGTGTGCTTCGGCATCGTTGTCGGCAGCGTCGCTGTTGAATACCTGCGCCACGTTCCTGACAATCAAATGTTCTGGCAGATAGCACAGACGGCTGTTCTTGTAGCTGCTCATGCGCAGTTCGGCGATGGGATAGGCGCCATTGTCGCTGGCTGACACCGAGACGATCAGAGCGGGCTTGTGTGCCAGCTCTCCTCCCGCGGCCCACAGCAGGAAAAAGTTTTTCAGACCTGAAGGCACCATGCCGTGCCATTCCGGAGTGACCACAACAAAGGCATCACAGGAATTGACCTGCTCCCGCAGAGCGGGCAGGTGCTCCTGCCATGCGCCGCCGCCAGACCAGACGCTTTCGTCCCAGAATGGCAGCGGATTGTCGGCCAGCGTCAGCAGCCAGCGATTTTCGCACCACGCACTGTCCTCAAGCTGGCGGTCGATGTAGCGCGCTACCTTCTCGCTCTGCGACTGTGGGCGATGGCTGCCGCTGATAATTCCTGTCTTCATCTCAAGGTCTCCCTTTGCGTTGTCAATGAGTTATGTGTCCTGCAGCACGGCGGGGTCTGATTGACGCTGTCTCAACAGCACCCATCCGGCCACTGCCGCGGCCGCCGCGGTGATTGCCAGCATGCTCACCATGAGCGGCTCGGGCGAGTCAGCCAGCAAATGGCCCACTGCGCCGGTGATGAGCGCTGACAGGCTCATCTGGATGAAGCCCAGCAGCGACGATGCCGTGCCCGCGAGTGTCGGGAAGGGTTTCAGCGCAATCGCCATGGCATGTGGCATCACCAGCCCCAGCGCCAGCGCGAAAAAGGTCATCGGCAGCACCAGTGCGAGCACGCTCGATGGCTGCCAGCGATGCGCGCCGAGCATGACCACCGTGCTGGTGAGTGCGACTGCGGTACCGAGGAACATTACTTGTTCGGAGGTCAGCCGGTTCGCGAGGTTGGCGCTCCAGGCGCTGCCGGCCATGTAGCCCGCTACCGAGGTGAGGAAAATCAGGCCGAAGTATTCCGTGGGCACGCCGAGCATGGTGATGAAGACGAATCCCGAGGAAGCCAGGTATACCATCAGCCCGGCATACATGAGTGCGCCGGCGCTGCAGACCGCGAGGAATGACGGGTGCCGCAGCAGCGTCAGGTAGTTGGCAGCGATATGCCGCGGCCGAAGGCTCTGGCGCAGCGGCAGCGTTTCCGGAAGAAAGCGCCAGGCCAGCAGACCGATGGCGGCGCCGTAAACAGCCAGGAAAAGGAAAATGCTGGGCCAGGGAACGTAGCGCAGCATGATGCCGCCAAGTCCTGGCGCGACTGCGGGGGCCAGCGCCATGAACATGGCGATCAGCGACAGCGCCCGTGCCGCGCGGGTGGGCCCGAAGACGTCGCGGGTGATCGTGCGCGCGAGGGTGGGACCCACGCAGGCACCAATGCCCTGCACGAAGCGGAAGGTGCTGAGCTGCGACACATCCGTGGAGAGCGCGCAACCGATGGAAGCGAGAATGAACAGCACGGTTCCCGCGAGAAGTACCGGACGTCGCCCGAAACGGTCCGCCAGCGGGCCGCAGGCGAGGTGAAACAGGGCGAACCCCCAGAGGTAGGCGCTAACCGTCAGATGCATGCTGGCGATATCGGTGGCAAAAGCACGCTGCATCGACGGCATGGCGGGCAGGTACATATCGATGCTCAGCGGCCCGAGAGCAACCAGGGCGGCGAGGAACACCAGCATTCTGGTGGAATCGTTGGGATGTGGCGTGGCGGACATGGCGGCGTCATGGTACACCACTGTCGGCGCCAGCGTGTGTTTCCTGCGAGCCTTGCGTAAAGTGACAGCCTCTTTGTCCACGGGAGAGTCCGCATGGCGCGGTGGTTGTTGATTCTCGGGTGCCTGCTCGTCGTGTCAGGTGTCTCGATGCAGTGGCTGGGCGACGAAGCGCCGGAGGAAGTGCCCGAGCTCGAGCCCGCCCCCGCGACTGTCCGCGTCACCACCGCAGGCCCTGTGGTGGGCGGCGTGGCTGCAAGCGGCGCCTACGCCTGGCTGGGCATACCCTATGCCGCCGCACCGGTCGGCGAGCGTCGCTGGCGCGCGCCCCACCTCCCGGAGCCCTGGTCCGAGCCGCGGGTCTCGGTAACGCACGGCGACGTGTGTCCCCAGTTACCCAGTCTGTTGTCGGGCGTGGACGCAGGCAGCCGTCCCAGTATCGGCAACGAGGACTGTCTGACGCTGGATGTCTACGCGCCGCCACGTCCGCTGGACGAACCGCTGCTTCCGGTCATGTTCTGGATTCACGGTGGCGGCAACAGCATCGGCAGTGGCAGCAGCTACGACGCCTCCCGGCTGGCGCTGGAGCAGAACGTGGTTGTTGTCAGCATCAACTACCGGCTGGGCTTTCTCGGATGGCTGGGGCATGAAGCCCTGCGCGCTGGGGCAGAAAACCCTGCCGAAGCATCCGGGAACTTTGCGCTGCTCGACATGATACGCGCCCTGCACTGGACGCAGAACAATATCGCCAGTTTTGCCGGCGATCCGGACCGCGTCACCCTGTTCGGCGAGTCGGCGGGTGGACGCAACGTCATGGGACTGCTGGCTTCCCCGCTGGCCGGTGGACTGTTCCACCGGGCCATTGTGCAGAGCGGATCGATTGCCACCTTTACCGAAGAGCGGGCGGAGCACTATCGCGACGCGCCGGAACCCGGTGCGGCTTTCAGCTCGGCGGAATTGCTGGTTGACTGGCTGCAGGCGGAGGGTCGCGCCCGGGACCGCGATGCCGCACGCCGCCTCGTCGAAGACCTCTCTGGCGATGCGCTGGCCACCTTCATGCGCTCGCTCCCGGTAGAGACCATTCTGGCGCCGGCCGCAGACAGCGGAGGTATGTACCGCGCGCCACAGCTGCTGCGCAGTAACCGCGACGAGATGAAGCTGTTTCTCGCCTTGAACCCCGATCACGTCAAGCGCTGGTTCGGTGTTCTGCCGCGTGTCCGGGATCCCCGGCGCTATGAATTGCTGGCGAGCTATCACAGTGACCGCTGGAAGGCGCTCGCTGTCGATGAGGTGGCCGCGAGGGTGCAGGCGGCGCCGGATGCGCCGCCGGTGTACCTGTACCGCTTCGACTGGGATGACAGTCGCGATGACCTGTGGGTGGATCTGCCGACGCTGCTGGGCGCTGCCCACGGGCTTGAACTCGATTTCCTGTTTCGCCCGGTATTCAGCAGGCTCCTGCCGGGGCTTCAGACCGAGGAGAACGCCGCTGGTCGCGAGGCGCTGGGCAAGGCCATGCGCAGCTACTGGGGGGCTTTTGCCCATACCGGCGACCCCGGGCGTGGCCATGGCGGAAGTTATCCCCTGTGGTCCGCGCACAGCGCAGAGGCTCCCTCGTTGATGCTGCTGGACAGCCCGGATGACGGCGGCGTCGGTACTGTTCGACAAACGCTCTCCGCAGAGGGAATCCGGCAGCGGCTGATCGCTGACCCGGCGCTGGAGCCTGGCCGCTTTCGCTGCGCGCTTTACGTGGATCTGTTTCTCGACAACAGCGGCAACGCGGACTTTTTCTCGCGCCGCGACTACCGTGACCTCGGCTGTGAGGGCTTCCTGCCCTGGGCCCTGCTCGGCGGCAGCGTCTGATGGGTCTCGCAGCTAACCAGAGAGCGCTCAGTTCCCGGTCAGATGGGACAGCGGCAGGTCGGTGCGCTGGATCACCCGGCGCAGTTCGAAGCTGGAGTGCACGCCGGTGACCCCGGGAATACGGGTCAATCTGCCAAGCAGAAAGCGCTCGTAGTGCTGCATGTCTACAAGCACGGCCTTCAGCAGGTAATCCGCCGACTGACCGGTGACCACCGAGCACTCGATCACCTCGGGGTAGCTGGCGATTTCCTCCTCGAAGGCGGCAAAACGGTCCGGGGTGTGGCGGTCCATGCTGATGCCGATATATGCGGTCAGCTTCAACCCCAGTGCCTCCTGGTCCAGCAGCGCGACGTGGTTGCGAATAATGCCGCTGTCCTCCAGACGTTTCAGTCGGCGTGCGCAGGGCGTGGGCGACAGGCCCACGGCATCGGCGAGGTCCAGATTGCTGATGCGCCCGTTGCGCTGCAGCGCCTGCAGTATTCGACGATCGATGCGATCCAGTTTTGGCATGTCCGGTGCCCGTGATTGAAGTGAGTGCAGAGAGAGCCTTTTGTATCTTTTTGAAGATAATAGCCAATAATAGGCAAATTATTAATAAAAACCTCTAATTAGTGACTGAATAATGGGTGACTTTGCAGCCTTTCACCCGGCACGGGGCGTTACACTTTCACTCAGGTGAATGGCACAGGCAGTCAGTCGACATGGGCAAGTTTGATCATCGCAGGTATCCGGCGTTCCCGACCGTCAGTCTTCCTGACCGGCAGTGGCCGGATCGTCGCCTGCAACGTGCGCCACGCTGGTGCAGCGTCGACCTCCGGGATGGCAACCAGGCGCTGATCGAGCCCATGACCGCGCAGCAGAAGTCCCTGCTGTGGGATCAGCTGGTGAAGATCGGCTTCCGGGAGATCGAGGTCGGCTTCCCTTCGGCGTCCAGCCACGACTACAATTTCGTGCGCGATCTGATCGAGAATGATCGTATCCCCGCAGATGTCACCATTCAGGTACTCACACCGGCCCGGGAAGACCTGATCGAGAAAACCTTCGCTGCGCTTGAGGGCGTCCACCGGGCCATCGTGCATGTCTACAACTCCACGTCCACGGTACAGCGCGAGCGGGTGTTCGCCATGGAGCGCAGTGGAATCGTCGACATCGCCCGCAGCGGTGCCCGGCTGGTGCTCGACTGTGCCGCGCGCTATCCGGATACCGAGTGGCTGTTCGAGTATTCCCCGGAGAGCTTCAGCGGTACCGAGCTCGATTTTGCCGTGGAGGTCTGCGATGCGGTCATGGATGTCTGGGAGCCGACGCCTGAGAAACCGGCCATCGTCAATCTCCCGGCGACGGTCGAGATGAGCACGCCCAACGTCTACGCTGACCAGATCGAGTGGTTCTGCCGCCATGTGCGCCGTCGCGAGGGTCTGATCGTCTCGCTGCACACGCACAACGATCGCGGCTGTGCCGTCGCCGCCGCCGAGCTCGGTGTGCTCGCCGGCGCCGACCGGGTGGAAGGTACCCTGATGGGCAACGGGGAGCGCACCGGCAATATGGATATCGTGACCATGGCCATGAATCTGTACAGCCAGGGCATTGATCCCGAACTGCAGCTGGGACACATGGACGAAATCATCCAGACGGTGCGCGACTGCACCCAGCTGCCGGTGCACCCGCGACATCCCTATGCCGGCGAGCTGGTGTTCACGGCGTTTTCGGGCAGTCACCAGGACGCGATCAAGAAGTGCCTGGCGCGGCGCGACGATGCCGAGCCCTGGCAGGTGGCCTACCTGCCGATCGATCCTGCTGACATCGGTCGCTCCTATCAGGAAGTCATCCGCATCAACAGTCAGTCCGGCAAGGGTGGCATCGCTTACGTGCTGCAGCGTGACCACGGTTACGACCTGCCGCGCTGGCTGCAGATCGACTTCAGTGCCGCGGTGCAGGCTCACGCCGAGGCCGCCGAGGGTGAAGTCGACTCGGAGGCCATTCTCGGCCTGTTTCGAGATACCTACCTGAATGTGTCCGGGGGCTGGACGCTGGGGGACTACCAGATCAGCCGGGCCGCCGCCGTCGACCAGCTGCAGGTGATTCTTGCCCGTGGCGGGCAGCGCCATTCCCTCACCGGGAGCGGCAACGGCGTGGTCGCCGCGTTCGTGGATGCCATGCAGCGCTTTACCGGCAGGCAGCTGGTGCTCGTGGAATACAGCGAGCACGCATTGAGCCAGAGTGCCGACGCTGAAGCGGTGTGCTACATACAGCTCAATATTGATGGCGGGCGCCACTGTGGTGTCGGCGTCAGTCACGATATAGTACAGGCGTCGTTGAACGGCATTCTCTGCGCCATCAACCGCGCGGTCGGACAGGACGCCATCGCGGCGGCCTGACGCCACCGCCGGAGCGCGGCAGGCCGTTGTCTGAAACTCGGAGCCTGAACCATGCAAAGCGGTATTTTTCATCTTGCCCTGCCGGTGGACGATCTCGACGCCGCCGCCATTTTCTACGGTGACGTGCTCGGCTGTCGGCGCGGCCGTTCGTCCTCGCGCTGGATAGACTACGATTTCGGCAGTCACCAGCTGGTGGTACACAAGGTGGAGACGCGCGACATGCCCGTGGTCGCCACCAACCCGGTGGATGACGAGCAGGTACCCGCGTCGCACTTCGGCCTGGTGCTGCCCTGGGATGACTTCGACGCGCTCCTGTCCCGCCTGCAGTCCAACAGCATCGATTACGCCATAGGACCGCATACGCGCTTTGCCGGGCGCCGCGGCGAACAGCGCACCTGCTTTGTGCGCGACCCGGCGGGCAACTACCTCGAATTCAAGTGCTTCCGCAATCCGGAGATGCTGTTTGCCACCGACGGGCTGGATTACCCCTGACGTCCGCTGCGCCGCCTGTGCGCCGATGCCGTGCGGTAATTGCCTGTCTGCTGCTCGCGCTGATCGCCGCCTGCAGCAGCACGCAGTTCTTCTACAATCGACTGGATTTCCTCATTCCCTGGTATCTGTCGGGCTACGTGGATCTCGAGCGCGATCAGCGCCAGCTTCTCAAGGACCAGGTGGACGCCTTTCTTGGCTGGCACCGTCGCTCGGAGCTGCCGCGCTACGCCGCGCTGCTGGCGCGTGCAGAAGCGTCGCTGGACAGTCCGGTTACCGCGGCGACGGTAGAGGAGCTGGCGCTGTCGGCAGAGGAGGAATGGCTGCGCCTGCGCGACCGCGCGCTCGACGAGCTGATGGTGGTGGGCGAGGCACTGGACGACGAACAATTAGCGGAGTTTATCGGCAATCTTCGCGAGCGCCAGCGCGAGTACGAAGAAAAATATCTCGATCGCGACAGCGACGAATACCGGCAAGAGGCCTGCGACAGCCTGACCGATAACCTGGAAGACTACCTGGGGCGCTTGGGTCGAGGCAGGCAGCGTGAGATCTGTGCCATGCTGACAGACCTGCGCCGCGCCGATGTCGCCTGGCTCTCGGAGCGCCAGCGCTGGATCGACTGGCTGGAGGAGGTGCTGCAGCGCCGCCCAGGGTGGCAGACAGAACTCCGCCAGCGCGTGACGGGTTGGGAAGACACGGTGTCCCCGGACTACCTCAGCATCTACGCGCACAACTCGACGCTGATCTACCGCGCCGTGGCCGCGGCGGTGGAGGCTCGCAGCGAGCGACAGGACCGCTACCTGAGACGCAAGCTGTCGGGCCTGCGAGAGGATTTCACCCGGCTGTCAGCGCCCTGAGGGGCTGCGCAGGCGCTTGAAGAAGACCTTGGAATTGCGCTGCAGGTTGTAAAGGTCGCGACGCTGCGGCGGTAGTGCATCCCGGGAGGCCTCCTCAAAGCCCTGCTCGATGAACCAGTGTGCGGTCTGGGTGGTCAGGACGAACACGCGGTTCAGTCCGATGCTCCTCGCCTCCTGCTCAAGCTCCCCCAGCAGTCGCCGGCCTCGGCTCTCGCCGCGGTAGTCGGGGTGCGAGACAATACAGGCAATTTCGCCACAGTCATCCGGGGGGCAGGGATACAGCGCTGCGCAGGCGATGATGCGGCCGTCGCGCTCAAGCAGGCGAAAGCGCTCGATCTCGGCCTCCAGCATCTCGCGTGAGCGCTTCACCAGTACGCCCTCCTCCTCGAGCGGCTGTATCAGCTCCAGTATGCCGCCGACGTCGTCGATGCGCGCCCGCCGCGACTGCTCCCAGGGGCGGCGCGTGATCAGTGTGCCGCTGCCGTCGTGGGTGAACAGCTCACGCAGCAGGGCCCCGTCTTCCCGGTAGCTGATGATGTGGCAGCGCGGCACGCCCTGGCGGCAGGCGCGCCCGGCAGTGTCCACCAGTGCTTTCTGGGTCGCGTCGGCCACTGCCAGCTGTGGAATTTCCTCCACCGCGCACTGCCTTACCAGCCTGCCTTCCCCGTCATGAACGCCGGCGCCGGCGCCGAACATGATCAGCTTCTCGGCGCCAATGGCGACCGCCGTGTGGACGGCGATATCGTCCAGTGACAGGTTGAAGACCTCCCCGGTGGGTGAGTAGCCAAGGGGTGAGAGCAGTACCAGGGATCCGGCGCTGAGCTGCTGGCGGATGCCATCGCCGTCGATGCTGCGAACGCGACCGGTCAGGTGATGATCGACGCCGTCGAGCACGCCGATCGGACGACCGGTGACGAAGTTGCCGGAGCAGATGCGCAGATCCGCGCCCTGCATCGGTGAGTTCGGCAGCCCCATGGAAAGCAGTGCCTCTATGTCCACGCGCAGTGCACCCGCCGCGTCGCGGACGCTGGCCATTGCCTCGCTGTCGCAGATGCGCATGCCGCGATGGAAATCGGTGCGAATGCCGGCGCGCTGCAGACGGATTTCGATCTGCGGACGGCTGCCGTGAACCAGCACCAGGTGCACGCCGAGGCTGCTGAGCAGCGCAATGTCGTGAATGAGGCCCGCCAGTGCACCTTCGCTGGCAACCTCCCCACCGATCATGAGCACGAAGCGCTTGCCGCGGTGTGAGTTGATGTAGGGGGCTGTATTGCGGAACCAGTCGAAGTCTCCGCTGCCGTGCTCGGTCACGTGTCAATCCTGTCGGTTGTGATCGCCAAGGTTAACCAAAAACGGCGCCAATTTCTTCCACGCCTGCGCGCTCCTGAAGGGCTAGAGGACGTGGGCCTGTGTTAGCATGAAGTCTGTTTCATGCTACCCGAGCAGGATACGTCAATGACCGCGCCGGATGCCGCACTGCAGCGCGAGCGCAAGCTCAGCCTGCCAGAACTCGTCGCGCTGCTGCGCCGGGACGGCTGCCTGTCCGAGGCGGAGGCGCGCCGTCTGGGCGGCGTCACTATCGGTTCGGTTCATCCGCTGGTGTTTCTCGCCGAGCAGCGGCTGGCGGATGCGTCGCGACCGGGAACGGCGCTGACCATGGACCGGCTGCTGTCCTGGCTGGGCAATCGGGTCGGCCAGGCGGTTTACGAGATCGATCCGCTGCGTATCAACGTCGGCGCTGTCGCCGAGGTCATGTCCCGCGCCTTTGCCGAACGTCACCGGATCCTGGCCGTCGAGGCCAATCGCGACAGCGTGGTTGTGGCCAGCGCGGAACCGTTTCTGTATGGCTGGCAGGGCAATCTGGAACACGTGGCGCGGCGGCCGGTAACGCGGGTCCTTGCCGATCCACGGGACATCGTGCGCTTCACCGCCGAGTTCTACACCATGGCACGCTCTGTGCGCGGCGCCGGTGCCGGCAACACGGGCCGCAGTCAGCCGCCGGCGGTCAACAACCTCGAGCAGCTGCTCGACATGGGCTCGCGCCAGGAGCTCGACGCCAACGATCAGCACGTGGTCAGCATCGTCGACTGGCTGCTGCAGTATGCCTTTGAGCAGCGCGCCAGTGACATCCACGTCGAGCCCCGGCGGGAGGTGGGCAAGGTGCGTTTTCGCATCGATGGTGTCCTGCATCCTGTCTACGAGCTGCCGCAGGCCGTGTGTGCGGCCATGACTAGCCGCATCAAGATTCTCGGCCGCATGGACGTTGCCGAGAAGCGCCGGCCCCAGGATGGCCGCCTGAAAACCCGCACCCCGGCCGGCGGCGAGGTCGAGCTGCGCCTGTCCACCCTGCCCACCGCCTTCGGCGAAAAGCTGGTGATGCGAATATTTGACCCCGAAGTACTGCACAAGGGCTTTGCTGAGCTCGGGCTTGAGGCAGATGATCTCGTGCGCTGGAACAGCATGACCGGTGCCGGTAACGGCATCGCGCTGGTGACCGGACCGACTGGCTCCGGCAAGACCACCACCCTGTATTCCACGCTGCGTCAGCTCGCCACCGACGAGGTGAATGTCTGCACCATCGAGGATCCGATCGAGATGGTGGAGGACCGCTTCAACCAGATGCAGGTCAATCATGGCATCGACCTGGATTTCTCCACCGGCGTGCGCACGCTGTTGCGCCAGGACCCGGACATCATCATGGTTGGCGAGATCCGCGATCTGGAAACCGCCAACATGGCGGTGCAGGCGGCGCTCACGGGACACCTGGTGCTGTCCACCCTGCACACGAATGACTCGCCCTCGTCACTGTCACGCCTGCTCGAGCTTGGGGTGCCGGCCTACCTGATTCGGGCAACGGTACGCGGTGTCATGTCCCAGCGTCTGGTGCGTATCCTGTGCGAAAACTGCAAGGTGCCGGAGGCGGCAGATCCCCAGGCCTGGGCGGCGCTGGTGGGCCACGCCGGACCCGCCCCCGCGCAGGTTTTCGCGCCGGTGGGCTGCCGCGCCTGCCGCCAGACCGGGTTCGTCGGGCGCCGTGGAATTTACGAGGTATTGCTCAACAGTCCCGCGGTGGAAGAAACCATTGTGACCCGCATCGATACCGCGGCGGTACGCCGCGCTGCCGCAGCCGAGGGTATGCAGTCCCTGCGCGAGTCGGGTGCACAGCGCGTGCTGAGGGGTGAGACCACCATAGAAGAGGTCCTGCGCGTTGCGCCGGCGGGTAACCGCTGATCAACCCGCCACGGCAGCGGGCGATGGAGTACAGGAATTGCATGACCTGAGCCAACAGGTGCAGACACTGCCTGCGGGCCTGGCCCAGGCCGCCGGGACGGCCTGGGACGCGGTGCTGGAAAACGCGGAGAGCCATGAGCGTGCGCCCCTCGAGGCCCTGGCTGCGGATGCCCGACGCGGACCGCAGCTCGCCCGAATGCTCGCCTGCAGCCAGTATGTGGCGGCACTGCTGCGCCGTCGTCCGGGTCTGCTGCTGCGAGCAGCGCACAGTGGCGATCTGGATGCATCGCTGCCCGAAGGGTCCTGGCTGCAGCGCCTCGGGGCTGACCTTGCAGAACCTGCCGCCGATCTTGCCGTGACCCTGCGTCGCTTCCGCCAGTACCACATGCTGCGTATTCTCTGGCGCGACTTCAACCGCCTCGCCGATACCCTGGAGACCGTGCGCGATACCTCGCTGCTCGCCGAGGCCTGTGTGCATCACGCGCTCCAGGTGTGCGAAGCGCAGCTGGTGGAGCGCTTTGGCCGACCGATCGGCCGGCGTTCCGGTGAGCGGCAGCCGCTGATCGTGATCGCCATGGGCAAGCTGGGAGCGCGTGAGCTCAACGTGTCCTCGGACATCGACCTGATCTTTGCCTTCCCCGAGGCGGGACAGACCGACGGCGAGCGCAGGCCGTTGAGTAATGAAGAGTTTTTCACGCGGCTGGGGCGGGCACTGATCAACACACTCGATACCGTGACCGCTGATGGCTTCGTGTTCCGGGTGGACATGCGGCTGCGGCCCTACGGCGAGAGTGGGGCTCTGGTGCACAATTTTGCCGCGCTGGAAGCCTACTACCAGGAGCAGGGTCGTGACTGGGAGCGCTATGCCCTGGTCAAGGCGCGGCCGATCACCGGCGGAGCGGGTCACAGTGCCGCGCTCATGCGCATGCTGCGCCCCTTCGTGTTCCGCCGCTATGTGGACTTTGGCGTGATCGACAGTCTGCGCGGGATGAAGCGCATGCTTGTGGCGGAGGTGGCGCGTCGGGGACTTGACGACAACGTCAAGCTGGGCTCCGGCGGTATTCGCGAGATCGAATTCATCGCCCAGTGTCTGCAGCTGATACGCGGGGGTCGGGATAGGGCTCTGCAGCAGCGAGAGCTGCTGCAGGTGTTGCCAAGCTGCGCTGAACTCGGCTGTCTGCCCGCTGATGTCGTCGAGGAGCTGCGCCAGGCCTATTGTTTCCTGCGCGATACCGAACACGCGATACAGGGCTACGCCGATCGGCAGACCCAGGAGCTGCCCGACGACGCCCTGGGTCGTGCGGCGCTGGCCGAGGTCATGGCTTACCCCGACTGGGAGAGCTTCAGCGCGGCTCTGGCAGGGCACCGGCAGCGAGTGGCCGCTCACTTCAACGATCTGATTGCGGCTCCCGAGGACGCCGAGGCCGAACCGGCGCTGGCACCGTGGAATGCCCTCGATGCCAGTGTCCTGAGCAGGCTGGGCTACGCCGAGGCTGAGGACGCCCTGGAGCGCCTGGCGGACCTGCGGGATGTGACGCGCCTGCGCGGCCTGCAGCGGGAAAGCCGGGAGCGCCTGGAGCAGTTCATGCCGCTGCTGCTTGAGGCCTGTGCCGGCGTCGGGCAGCCCGACCTGGCGCTGCAGCGCATTCTCCCCCTGGTGCGTGCCGTGCTCCGGCGCAGCGCCTACCTGATGCTGTTGATGGAGAATCCACCGGCACTGGCAGAGCTGGTCGCCCTGTGTGAGGCGAGCCCCTGGGTTGCCGAATTGCTGGCGGCGCAGCCCGTCCTGCTGGATGAACTGCTTGACCGCTCCAGTCTCTACTCCGCCCCGGATCGTGAACGCCTCCAGGAAGAGCTGCGACGTCAGGTCGATCGCCTGCCGCTTACGGATCTCGAGGCGCAGATGGATGCACTGCGCTACTTCAAGGCGGCGCACGTGCTGCGGGTCGCCGCCAGCGAGCGCCTTGGCCGGCTGCCGCTGATGAAGGTCAGCGACAAGCTCACCTTCATCGCCGAGGTGGTCCTTGAGCAGGTGCTGCGGGTGGCCTGGGCGCAGCTGGTATCCCGCTACGGTGAGCCCGCCCGCGACGGCGAGGATTCCGGCTTTGTCATCTACAGCTACGGCAAGCTGGGTGGCATTGAGCTCAGCTATGCCTCGGATCTGGATCTGGTCTTCATCTACGATGCCGACGCCAGCGGCGTGACCAGCGGTGAACGCAGCATCGACAACAGCGTGTTCTATACCCGCCTCGGGCAGAAGGTGATACACATCCTCGAGACCCGCATGCCGCTGGGCAAGCTGTACGAGATAGACATGCGCCTGCGCCCCTCGGGGGCATCCGGTCTGCTGGTGTCCACGCTGAAGGCCTTTGCTGCCTACCAGCGTGACACGGCGTGGACCTGGGAGCACCAGGCCCTGGTGCGGGCCCGATCGGTCGCGGGGGATCGCCGGGTGGCCGAGGCGCTGGACGAGGTTCGACGCGACATTCTCTGCCAGCCCCGGGATGCGGCGACGCTGGCCGGTGAGGTAGTCGCCATGCGGGAAAAAATGCGCGAACACCTGTTGCCGACGTCTCTCGGCGAGGACCGGTTCGAGCTCAAACAGTCACCCGGCGGTATCGTTGATATCGAATTTATGGTGCAATACGCCGTGCTCGCGTGGTCGCATCAGATGCCGGGTCTTACCCGCTGGTCAGACAACATCCGTATTCTCGAGAGCCTCGGAGAGCAGGGCCTGTTCTCGCAGTCCGTCTGTGACGCGCTGATCAAGGCCTATATAGCGTTCCGCTCTGCGTCTCATCAGCTTGCGCTGCAGCAGGCGAAGGGAATTGTTGCAGCGGCGGATTACCGGCAGCATATCGATACCGTTCAGGCCCAGTGGCAGACGGTTTTTGGCGGCGTAACCGCGTTATCATCCAGCGACGAGAACAAGTAGGAGTGCGGGCATGAGTTTCGCGGATCGCGACGGAACAATCTGGCTGGACGGGGAAATGGTCCCCTGGCGAGAAGCGAAAGTGCACGTGCTCACGCACACGCTGCATTACGGGCTCGGTGTTTTCGAGGGCGTGCGCGCCTACGCCACAGCCGATCGCGGTGCCTGCATATTCCGTCTGCGCGAGCATACCGACCGCCTGTTCAACTCGGCAAAAATCCTGCGCATGCCCATGCCTTTCGATAAGACCACGCTGCTTGAGGCACAGCGCGCGGTGGTGCGGGAGAATAATCTTGATGAAGCGTATCTGCGCCCCATGGCCTTTTACGGCTCGGAAGGCATGGGACTGCGTGCCGACAGCCTGAAAACCCATGTCATGGTGGCGGCCTGGGAGTGGCCCTCGTACATGAACCCGGAGGCCCGTGACCACGGCATCAAGGTGCGCACCTCCTCGTACACGCGACACCACGTCAACATCACCATGTGCAAGGCCAAGGCCAACGGCAATTACATCAACTCCATGCTGGCCCTGCGCGAGGCCCTGGATTCCGGCGCCGAGGAGGCGCTGATGCTCGACAACGAGGGCTATGTCGCCGAGGGCAGTGGGGAGAACGTCTTCGTGGTGCGCAAGGGCCGCATTTTCACGCCGGACCTGACATCCTGCCTGGATGGTATCACCCGCGATACGATCTTCACGCTGGCCGCCGAGCTGGGGTATGCCATCGAGGAGCGACGCATCACCCGCGATGAGCTGTATATCGCGGACGAGGCTTTCTTCACCGGCACCGCGGCCGAGGTCGTTCCCATCCGTGAGCTGGACGGCCGGGTTGTCGGCAGTGGGTCGCGGGGACCACTCACGGAAAAGCTGCAGGCCATGTATTTTGACTCCGTGCGTGGCAACCGACGGCAGAACAGCGAATGGCTGACGCCGGTCAAATGATGTCCGGCGACTCTCCGGCCACGGGCGGCGAAACCTCGTCGGGAGAGGGCACAGCGGCGAGGCTGGTGGAGAACCGCCTGCAGGACGGTATTTTTTATCGCCACTGGTCCCCGCCGGCCCCCGTGGCAGTTCTTCTGCTGGCCCACGGTGCCGGTGAGCACTGTGGCCGCTACCGGGCGTTTGCCGAGTATTTTTGCGCTCGCAACATAGCCGTTGTGGCACCGGATCACCGCGGTCACGGCGAGTCGCCGGGCCCGAGGGCCCACATCCGCCGCTTCAGTGAGTTTTTTGCACCGCTGGACGTCCTGTTCGAGCAGATACGGCGCCAGTATCCGTCGTTGCCCGTATTTCTTGTCGGCCACAGCATGGGGGGGCTGATTGCGGCCCGGTATCTGCTGTCGCGTCAGGCCAATTTCGCCGGTGCGGTGCTGTCCGCGCCGGCGCTGGAGGTGCCGGATCCCCCCTCACCGATCGCGATCTGGGTGAACCGCCTCATTTCCCTCGTGTGGCCGACCCTTGGCGTGATGCAGCTGGATGCGTCCGGTATCAGCCGCGACGCGCAGGTGGTTGCGGATTATCGTGCCGACCCACTGGTGCACAGCGGCAAGTTCAGCGCGCGCCTGGTGACGGAGCTCTTCGGCGCCATGCAGGATGTCGTGCGCGGACGGGACACTATCCGCCTGCCACTGCTGGTCATGCACGGCGACGCCGACGTCATGACCGCCGTGGACGGCTCGCGGCATTTCGCTGACGGGGTGGGCAGCAGCGATGTGACGCTGAGAATCTATCCGGGCCTCTACCACGAGATATTCAACGAGCCCGAACGTGAGGCCGTCCTCGACGATCTGTACGACTGGCTGCGGGCGCACGGCGTCGACGGCTGACATGTTGCGCGTTCTCGTTACCGGGGCCCACGGCCAGCTCGGGCGCGAACTGGGTTTCAGCGTGCCGCAGGGTGTCGAATGTGTCGCCCTCGAGCGTGACGCGCTGGATATCACCGATGCCGCGAGCATTGCCGATGCGCTGTCGCGGGTACGCCCAGCGGCGTTGATCAACGCCGCTGCCTATACCGCGGTCGATCGCGCGGAAACGGATCGCGAGGCTGCCCATGCGGTCAACGATGTCGCCGTGGGGCTGCTGGCGACCGCCTGCCGCGAGCGCGATATCCGGATGCTGCATGTCTCCACGGACTTTGTTTTCGATGGGGCCTCAGGCCGGCCCTACCAGCCCACAGACACCACCGGCCCCCTGGGCGTCTATGGCGCCAGCAAGCTGGCCGGTGAGACGCGCCTGCGCAGCGGTGATGCGGGTGGCCTGGTGCTTCGCACCGGCTGGGTATACTCACGCCACGGCGGTAATTTCGTGCTGACCATGCTTCGCCTGATGGCCGACAAGAGCGAGCTCGGCGTGGTGGCAGATCAGGTCGGGACGCCCACCTGGGCGCGCGGCCTGGCCACGACGCTGTGGGCTTTTGCGGAAAATCCCGATCTCTGTGGCATTTACCACTGGAGCGATGCCGGCGTCTGCAGCTGGTACGATTTTGCCGTTGCCATCGCAGAAGAGGCCTGTGCCCTCGGACTGCTGCAGCGGGCGCCGTACATCCTGCCCATCGCCACGACGGATTACCCGACAGCGGCACGGCGCCCGGCCTGCAGCGTTCTGGACAAGCGCGATACCTGGCGCGACCTGTCGCTGCAGCCGCTGCACTGGCGCGCGCAGCTGCGCAGGATGCTGCAGGATCTCAAAAACCGGAATCCCGAGGACAGTTCCCATGACCGCCACTAGAACGCTGATGGTCACGGGTGGGGCCGGCTTCATCGGCGCCAACTTTGCCCACTACTGGATGACGGCCCACCCGGAGGACACGGTCATTGTCTATGATGCACTGACCTATGCGGGCAACCGTGCCAGCCTGGCCGCGCTGGAGCCGGCCGACAACTTTCATTTCATTCACGCGGATATCTGCGATCGGGAGCGGGTGGTGGATTGCCTGAAAACCCACGCGGTGGACACGATCGTGCACTTCGCGGCGGAGAGCCACGTCGATCGCTCCATTACCGGGCCGGATGATTTCATGCGCACCAATATCCTCGGCACCCATACGCTGCTGGAAGCGGCCAGAGCTGTCTGGCTGGCGGGCGATGGCAGGCCACACCGCTTTCACCACGTGTCTACCGATGAGGTCTATGGCTCTCTTGCGGCGGGCGAGGCCGCCTTCCACGAAGGGCATCGCTATGCGCCCAATTCGCCCTATTCGGCGAGCAAGGCGGCGTCTGATCATCTGGTGCGCGCCAGCCACCACACCTACGGCCTGCAGGTGACCACCAGCAACTGCTCGAACAATTACGGCCCCTATCACTATCCCGAGAAGCTGATTCCTCTGTGCCTGACCAATATCCTTCGCGGACGCGCGCTGCCGGTCTATGGCGACGGCAGCAACATCCGCGACTGGCTTTACGTCGAGGATCACTGCCGCGGTATCGATAGCGTGCTGGAAAGCGGCCGTGTCGGCGAGGTCTACAACATTGGCGGCAATAACGAGTGGAACAACCTGGATATCGTGCGGCTGCTGTGTGACGCATTGGACGCGCGCTTCTTCGCAGACAGTCAGCTGGCTCAGCGCTTTCCCGATGCTCCGGCAGCACGCGGTGGCGCCGCCCGTGACCTGGTCACCTTTGTGCCGGACCGTGCCGGCCACGACTGGCGCTATGCCATCGACGCCGGCAAAGCGGCCAGGGAGCTGGATTACTCGCCGCGGGAGACCTTCGAGAGCGGCATCGCGCGCACGATCGACTGGTACCTCGACCACACGGCATGGTGGCAGCCACTGCTGCAGGCCTGAGCGTCAGCCTGACCCCATCGCCGCATCCCGACCGGAAGCGGTGTCCGCCGGGAAGGCCCGTGACGGTTGCCAGTCCTTCAGCCAGTTGATGAGTTCCTCCAGCGGCATCGGCCTGGCGAAGGCATAGCCCTGGGCGACTTCACAGCCGAGGGCGCGCAGCAGGCGGCAGTGCTCTTCGGTTTCGGCGCCTTCCGCGACGATCTTGATGTCCAGCGCCCTCGCCAGCGACACGATGGCGCGCAGGATGGCGATGTCCGCGCTCTCACTGGTCATGTTGCGAACGAAGGTCTGGTCGATTTTCAGGGTGTCGATGGGCAGCGCCTGCAGATAGACCAGTGACGAATAGCCTGAGCCAAAGTCGTCCAGGGCAAAGTGCACGCCGAACTCGGCACAGGCGCTGATGACCTCGGCGACATCGCGGGTATTCTCCAGTGCACTGGTCTCCAGTATCTCCAGCTCGAGCTGCCGTCCTTCCAGCATCGGGTGCGCCAGCAGGCGGCGGCGGATGCTCTCGGCAAAGCCCTCCACCAGCAGTTGCGGCGGTGAAATGTTCACGCTGACCGAGAGGTCGGTACCCGACTCTGCAAGCAGGCTGAGGTCGCGCAGGGCCTGGTCGATGACCCAGTCGCCAAGCTCGATCAGTACGCTGTGGTTTTCCAGGGGTATCAGGAAGCGGTTGGGTGGCAGAAAACCCCGATCGGGATGCTGCCAGCGTATGAGGGCCTCGGCACCGTGGATCCTTCCGGTGTTGAGGTCAACCTTGGGCTGGTAGTGAAGCCGGAATTCGTTGGCGGCAATCCCCCGCCGCACCTCGTTGACCAGCTGGTGCTTGTCTTCCAGCAGCTGGTTGCTGGCCTGGTCGAACAGACGGAAGCAATTGCGACCCTCCGTCTTGGCCTGGTACATGGCGTGGTCTGCCTGACGCAGCAGCTGTTCGGCGTCCAGCTCGTTTTCTCCCAGGGGATAGTGGCTGATGCCAATACTCGCTGTGGGACTGAGCACCTGGCCATCGATAGTGACAGGCTCGGTCGACAGCGCCAGCAGGCGCTCAACAATGGGCAGGCAGTCGGTTTCCCGCTGCAGATCACTGAGAATGGCGACAAATTCATCGCCTCCGATTCTCGCCAGTGTGTCCCCCTCCCGCAGCGCGACGTGCATGCGCGCCGCGAGCATTTTCAGCAGCTTGTCACCCACGTCGTGGCCGTGGGTGTCGTTGACCTCCTTGAAGTTGTCGAGATCGATGTACGCGACTGCCACCAGGCGGCCCCGCCGCTGGCACTGCTGCATGGCCAGCTTCAGCGATTCCACGCCCAGCGCCCGGTTGGGAACACCGGTCAGCGCATCGTAGTAGGCCTGGTGCTCCAGCTCCGCCTGCTGGTGCTTGAGCAGGCTGATGTCGGAAAATACCGCAATGTAGCGCGCCACCTCACCTCTGCCGTCGGTGACGGTATTCACCGAGAGCATCTCGTGGAAGTGCGCGCCGTCCTTGCGCCGGCTGGTGCGTTCGCCGCGCCACTTGCCGGCGGTGCGCAGCTCATCGAGCATCCGCTCGTAGAAGTCCTGATCGTGCGCACTGGAGCGCAGAATGGCCGGCGTCTTCCCTTTCACCTCGTCGGGGGTATAGCCGGTGATTTCGCTGAAGGCGCGGTTGACGTTGATAATGCGCCACTCGGCATCCGCAATAATGATGCCCTCGGCCGCGGTCTCGAAGACTTCTGCTGCCAGCTGCAGTTCGTTTTCCGCGTTCTTCATGCTGCTGACATCGGCAAAGGAGACGACAATCCGGGAAATACTGCCTGCACTGTCCAGCAGCGGACGGATATTCATCAGTACCCAGGCGGTCGCACGGGTTCCCTCGCGAGACACGCCGAGCGTCAGGTTGCTGACAGCGCGGCGTTGTCCCAGAACCTGTGACACCGGGTCGGAATCCCTGCTCACCTGAGCGCCATCCTTGTCACAGAATGTCCAGCCGAAGTCCCGGAGCTCGCGGCCAATGACATCCCTGGCGCTGACACCGAAGAACTCCGAAGCCATGGGGTTCATAAGCTGTATGCCGCCGGCACCGCCATAGACAATGATACCGCCGGCAAAACTGTCGAATACGCCCTGCAGCAGCTCCGCGCTGGCGCGTGCCTCACGGTCCTTGGCCTCGAGCAGCGCTTCGGCTTCGCTGCGTCGTACCGTGCGCCAGAGCTGTGCCGACAGGAGTTCGACCGTCTTCAGGTCCTGCGCAGAGTAGGTCGTGCGTTTGTTGCCCACGCCCATGATGATATCGCCGGAACCGGGCTCTACCGGCGATAGCAGCAGCCGTTCCATTGCCCTATCCGCACCGGGCAACACCTGCCTGTGAGCGGTGCGGTGATAGTCATTGAGTATCAGTGACTGTGCGCAATCGCTGCTCTCTGCCCACCCGCCACCGGCCAGCAGCGGTTCACTCTGTAAAGACGCTGACGCGCTGCCGTCGAGTGTTTCGGCGTCCAGCGCATAGGCTTCGA
Source organism: Chromatocurvus halotolerans (assembly GCF_004340525.1). GTDB lineage: Bacteria > Pseudomonadota > Gammaproteobacteria > Pseudomonadales > Halieaceae > Chromatocurvus > Chromatocurvus halotolerans. Next base: position 45,159 of record NZ_SLWX01000016.1, read on the forward strand.
TCTGCTGACTTTCACGGTCTATTGTGTAAATGCCGGCGAAGTGACTGCCGGTCAGCTGGCGGATCACGCTAAGCTGAGTGCGCACGAAGGCGCGGATGTCCACCGGATCAATGTCGGTGGGCATGTCGCGCAGGGCGCGCTCGCGCCGCGCGTTGAGTTTTTCCTGCTGAAAAAGAGCGCGTATGCGCCGCGTGTAGACCATCAGGAAGCCCGCAAACAGGAACGCCGCGATAGTGATGCTGACCCACAGCAGCATGGTCAGGGGTTCGTTTCTCCAGATGTCGAGCCAGGAAATGCCGGAAGTGCGATGGTAGGGGGGCAGACCCAGTTCGGTGAGAATGCGATGCACTGGCGCGTAGTTCGGTGCGAGGGAAAAATCGCCGTACAGACCACTGATCTCGCGCCGACGCACATCCAGTAGTATCTGCAGAAGCGCATCGGTCTGGCTGCCCGTGAGGCTGGGCAGACCGACAAGCGCCCAGCCGGGGTACAGCTGTGTGGACGTTGCCACGGGATAGGCAGACAGGTTCTGCGCATTGATCACTCGCAGGGCGTCTGCACCAAATGCCTCTTCGGCGATCAGCTGTTCGAGGATCACGGTCTCGATGAAAGCGACATCGACCTCTCCCGCGAGCAGTGATGCAATGGCGTTGCGGTGCGAGCCGGTCTCCGTGATCTGCAGGGAACCCGGCAGCTGTGGATCCAGCAGATGCAGCTCATAGAGCGGGGCAGCATAGCCACCAAAGGAGTCGCGACTGGTGATGCCCACCCGCCGCCCGCGCAAATCTGCGAGTTCGCGGATGTCCGTCGCGTCAGCACGGGCCAGTATCACGCCGCCAACGCCGCCGACGCGGCCGCCCGGAACCTTGGCCTGGAAAGCCACGAGGGGACGTGTCCGCTGATCGATTTGCTGGGCCTGGGCTGTCTGGTAGGGATTCAGCAGGGCCGCGTCCAGCTGACGGTTGCGGATTGCCTGCATCAACTCGTCGGGCGGCAGCGGATGCAGGCTGATCCAGTCAATCCCCGAGGCCTGAAAAAATCCACGCATGGCGGCAATCTGTTCCCTGAACGCGGAGGACGAGCGTTCCATGCTGATGCCGAGGCGAATGTGCGTCCCGGGTGCGTCCTGCGCGGCGGCCACCGTGACCTGCGCGGTCACAAGGAGCAGCATGGCGATGATGCGACGCATCCCGATCACTCTGGCAGCTCCGGTAGATACGCTGGATCCAGCAGGCCGGCGTTGCCCTGTGGTGAGTTTGTCACTCCGGCGTTGACGAACAGTTCATTGATGCGACCTACGGCGGCAGACAGCGGGGAATCTCGGTCGAAATAGCCATGCTGCCTGTCGAGAGTGGGGATCACCACATGGCGCAGTTCTTCCTCGGTGACCCATACGGGATTCCCCCGCAGGCTCGCCAGGCGATAGACCGTATCGACCGGGTTGTCGTGGACGTGTGACTGCGCTCTCAGAATCGCGCTGACCAGGTTCGCCAGCGCCTTTTTCCGCGTTTTCACCGCATCACTGCGAACCGCAATCACATCGAAAATGAGTTCCGGGGTGTCCCGGCTCGACAGCAGTGTCACGGCACCGATGTTGCGCAGGGCGCGGGCGTGGGGCTCGTAGGTCGCCACCGCGGCGATATCCCCTGCCTCCCAGAGGCCCGGGAGATCCGCGGGCGTTGCTTCCACCAGCTCGATGTCCGAGAGCGCGAGGCCGCCGGAAGCCAGGGCCGCGGTCAGCATGAGCATATTGGCGCCGGATGTCTGCAGCGCGATGCGCGCGCCGCGCAGGTCCGCCACCGAGTTGATGCCCGGCCGCACCAGCAGGGAGTCGGCGCCTGAGGAGACATTCATGACGGCGACGATGGTCAGCGACAGCCCCTGGTCGAGGCCGCGTATGACTTCGTCAAGGGTCAGGCAGGCCGCCTGCAGTTCGCCGCTGGCGAGCCCCGACAGCGATTCCGCAGCGGATTCCCGGGGGATCAGTTCCACTTCCGGACCAATCCACCCCCACTGCCTTGCCATGGGAATGACGTCGTAACCTATCCAGCTGCGGATACCGACCTTGAGCGGCTCCTCGGCGCATCCCGACAGCAACAGTAAAAGCAGCAGGGCGGCCAGACTGCCGCGCCGCATCGTGAATGTTGCTTCCGGCGATGTTCCCCTCATCCTCCGTTCATACCATGGTCGGGTGTTGCTGAACAGGGACCTGTTCCCCGGTGTGACGCGTGTCCACATCTGCCGCCAACTGGCGGCTCATCAGCCAAGGAGCGGCGCCTCGGCGAGGGCCAGTCCATGGCGGTCCTTGTCCGAGAGTGTCGGGCCCCGGCCGTTTATCAGTGGCCAGTCGATAGCGATCGCCGGATCGTCCCAGGCCAGGGTGATCTCGCTGTCGGGATGGTAGCGATCGGTGCACTTGTACTGGAAGTCGGCGCTGTCTGATATCACGTAAAACCCGTGCGCGAAGCCCGGGGGTATCCACAGCAGGTGATGCTCGATATCGTCGAGTACAGTGCCGAACCACTGGCCGAAGGTCGGTGAGTCGCGGCGTACGTCAACGGCAACGTCAAAGACGCTGCCCGCTGTGACGCGCACCAGTTTTCCCTGGGTGTGTCGGGTCTGGTAGTGCAGGCCCCGAAGCGTGCCGCCCTCGGAGCGGCTGTGGTTGTCCTGTACGAATGACAGCTCGAAACCGGCATTGCGGAAGGTGTCGGCGTTCCAGCTTTCGAGGAAGAACCCCCGCGCGTCGCCGAACACCCGGGGTTTCAGCAGATAAACGCCGGGCAGCGTTGTGGCTTCAAAATTCATTCAGCATCACGCCGTCGTCGCGCAGCAGACCCTGCAGATACAGGCCATAACCGCTTTTCTCGAGGGGAGCGGCCAGCCTCTCCAGCTGTGCCGCGTTGATATAACCCATGCGGAAGGCGATTTCCTCCGGACAGGCAATTTTCAGCCCCTGTCGCTCCTCGACCACACGGATGAAGTTGGCGGCGTCGAGCAGCGAGTTGTGGGTTCCGGTGTCGAGCCACGCCGTGCCGCGACTCATAACCTCGACCTGCAGATCGCCGCGGGCAAGATACGCCTTGTTGACGTCGGTAATTTCCAGCTCGCCCCGCCGCGAGGGTGTGATACCCGCGGCGATATCGAGTACGTCGTTGTCATAGAAATACAGCCCGGTAACGGCGTAGTTGGAACGCGGCTGTGCCGGCTTTTCCTCGATGTCCACGGCGGTACCGTCGCTGCTGAATTCCACCACGCCGTAGCGCTCGGGATCCTGCACGTAGTAGGCGAATACCGAGGCTCCCCGATCGCGCGCCGCGGCGCTTTTCAGGCACTGCGTGAAGCCGCCGCCGTAAAAGATGTTGTCGCCAAGAACCAGGGCGCAGGGGGCCTTGTCGATAAAGTCCGCGCCCAGAATGAATGCCTGGGCGAGGCCGTCGGGGCTCGGCTGCACCGTGTATTGCAGGGAGATTCCCCACTGGGAGCCATCCCCGAGAAGATCTGCAAAGGCGCGCTGGTCCCGGGGCGTGGTAATGATCAGTATGTCGCGTATCCCCGCGAGCATGAGCGTGGCGAGGGGGTAGTAGATCATGGGCTTGTCGTACACCGGCATTAGCTGCTTGCTCACGGTGCTCGTGAGCGGGTGTAGCCGGGTGCCGGAGCCACCCGCGAGAATAATGCCCTTGTATGCTGTTTGTACTGCCATTTATACCGCCATTGCGCTGTCAACCTGTCTCGCCGTGGTCAGAGTATATCTTCTGCTTGTCCGTGCTGCGATCACCCGAACTGCGTTGTGCGTGAATTCCGTTACCGCGATTGATAATATTGTGCGCCTCGTGAAAAACCCCTTTCGCCGGGCCCTTCGGAGACGTTGTCATCACACAGATTGAACCCATTCAGGACGCAAGCCTGCCGGTGGACGGGGTTTCTGCGGCTGTGCTGCGGCGCGACACCGCGGCACCGATGCCGGGTTCAACGCCAGGCGGTGCCCTCGCGGTTGCCGGTTTCAGCGCGCTGTCCATCGCACTGCTCGGTTACCGCTCACAGCCCTTTGGCGGCGGGCAGGGCATTTACCTGAAGTATCTCAGCAAGGCGCTGGTTGATGCGGGGCATCGCGTCGATGTGATCTCGGGCCCGCCCTACCCGCACCTGGATCCCCGGGTGCGGCTGATACCGTTGCCGAGCCTGGACCTGTTTGAAAACGGCCTGCAGTCCCTGCGCCCGCGACATCTGCTCTCCTACACTGACACGGTGGAATGGCTGAGCAAGCTCACCGGCGGATTCGCCGAACCGTACACCTTCGGCCGACGCGCCCTGAAGTACCTGCGTCGCCACGGCCATGAGTACGATCTGATCCATGATAACCAGAGCCTGAGCTATGGCATGCTGGCGCTGCAGGCGGCGGGCCTGCCGCTGGTAACCACAGTGCATCATCCCATTACCAACGACCTGCGTATTGCGCTGGATGCGGCCAACAGCGTCACCGAGCGCCTGCTCGTGCGCCGCTGGCACCGTTTTCTTACCATGCAGACCCGTGTCGCACGCAGGCTGCAGCACGTCATTACGGTCTCGGAGTGCTCGCGACGGGATATTGCGCGTGATTTCGGCCGACCGGTGGAGCAGGTGGATGTCGTTTACAACGGGATTGATACGGCAACGTTCCGCCCGCTCGAGCAGGTGAAGCGCGAGCCACTGCGCATCATGGCGACAGCCTCCGCCGACGCGCCACTCAAGGGCCTGCGCTACCTGCTGCTGGCCTTTGCCGACCTGCGGCGACAGTACCCCGGCCTGGAGCTGCTGCTGGTCAGCCGGCCGAAGCCGGGGGGAAAGACGGAAAGGCTTGTCGATGAACTGGGGCTGCGCCAGGCCATTACCTTCGTCAGTCACATCAGCACGGAGGACCTGGTAACGCACTATGCCCGGGCCACGGTTGCGGTAGTACCCTCGCTTTACGAGGGATTCGGCCTACCCGCGGGAGAGGCCATGGCCTGCGGTGTTCCCGTAGTGGCGACGGACGCCGGGGCCCTGCCCGAGATTGTCGGCGATGCGGGCCTGCTGGTCCCTGCAGCAGATGCCGGTGCGCTGGCGCAGGCCATCAATGCCCTGCTGCGCGATCCCGCCCGTCGCCGTGCACTCGGTGACGCGGCGCGCCGACGGATTGTCGAGACCTTCAGCTGGGATGTGTGTGCCCGCGACATGGTCGCCTATTACCGCCGGGTGCTGTCCCTTGCAAACCGTTGACCGATGCCACTTTCCCCTGCTCCCCGGGCAGCGGGTGCTCGATCTGGGCTGTGGAGAGGGTCGCCACGCCGTAGCGGCGCACCTGCACGATGGGGCCGATGTTCTCGGTATCGATCTGTCCCTCCCCGACCTTCTCACGGCGCGCAGCAGGCACGGGGAATTCCGGCGTAACAGCGATGATGCGATGTTCGCGCTGGCCAATGCCAGTGCGCTGGCTCTGCCTCTGGCGGACGACAGTCTCGACGCCGTTATCTGCAGTGAAGTGCTGGAGCACATCGAAGATTACCGCGCTGTGCTGCAGGAGATACGCCGGGTGCTGCGCCCTGGCGGCCTGCTGTGTATCAGCGTTCCCCGCGCCTGGCCTGAGCGTATCTGCTGGTGGTTGAGCCGCGCCTATCATGACGTCCCCGGCGGCCACCTGCGTATTTTCAGCAGACGTCGCCTGCAGGCGGAAATCACGGGGATGGGCTTTGCCTGCTATTACCGGCATGGCGCCCATGCGCTGCATGCCCCCTACTGGTGGCTGCAGTGCCTGTTCTGGCGTACCCGCGGGACGAATGCCCTGATACGCCAGTATCATCGACTACTGGTCTGGGACATGCTCGATAAGCCCAGGGTCACGAGAACCCTCGAACGCCTGCTGAATCCCTGGATGGGCAAGAGTGTGGTCATGTATTTCCACAAGCGTGTTGCCACATGAGTGGCCTCTACCTCGGGCCCGGTCTTTATCCCGAGCAATTCCTGCGCCCCACGGTCGAGTTCCTGCTGCAAAGCCAGCGCGGCAGCGGCGATATTCCCTGGTTCGAAGGCGGTCATACCGACCCCTGGGATCACGTGGAGGCGGCGATGGGCCTGTCCATCGGTGGCGAGCTCGCGGCGGCAGAGCGGGCCTATGCCTGGCTGCAGGCGCGACAGCTGGACGACGGCAGCTGGTGGGCAGCCTATCGCGGCGACATTGCCGAAAATCGGGGACGCCGGGAAACCAATTTTGTCGCCTATGTTGCCGCGGGCGTCTGGCATCATTACCTGATCAGCGAGGACCGCGAGTTCCTCCTGCGTTGCTGGCCGATGGTGCAGCGGGCCGTCGCTTTCGTTTTGGCACAGCAGACAGAATACGGTGAGATCCACTGGGCCGTGGACGCCGCCGGCCGGTCCCTCGAGGATGCCCTCATTACCGGCTGCAGCTCCATCTACAAAAGCCTCGAGTGTGCCATCAATATTGCCCACGCCGTGCGCAGCCCCCGGCCCGACTGGGTTCTGGCGCGCAGCCGCCTCGGTGCGGCGCTGCGTGAGGCCCCCGAACGTTTCGATCGCACCTGGGCGTCCAAGTCCCGCTACTCGATGGACTGGTTCTACCCGATTCTGACGGGGGTCCTGCAGGGCGGCGCCGCCCGCACGCGTCTTGCCGCGCGCTGGGAGGCCTTTGTCGAGACCGGCCTTGGCTGTCGCTGCGTCGTGGAAGAGCCCTGGGTCACGGTGGCGGAATCCTGCGAGCTGGTCATGGCCCTGCTGGCGGCGGGTGATCATGCCCGCGCGGTCGAACTCTACAGCTGGCTGCACCGCTGGCGCAGCAGCGACGGTGCCTACTGGACCGGCTATCAGTTCGTCGAGGATCTGCTCTGGCCGGAGGAGAAGCCGACCTGGACTGCCGCTGCAATCCTGCTCGCCGCCGATGCGCTGACCGGACACACCGCGGCCTCGACACTCTTTACCCGGGTGGACCTGCCGGCGTCTGACGCCGCGAGGCATCGCGCCAACCGCAGCAAGCCAATCCTCTGATTCCCTCAGTGGCGGCGCAGAATCCGCAGACTGCCGCTGCTGTCGACAGACTCGAACAGCCCCGAGGCCAGCGCCAGCCGGTACACGGTGATCGGTGCCTGCCCACCCTCCGCGGCATCGGGATAGACGTCGTGGATGGCAAGGAGCCCGCCGGTGCTGAGTCGGGTTGACCATGCCCGGTAGTCCGCCAGCGCGGCGTCCAGGCTGTGGCCGCCATCGATGAAAACGAGCCCGAGCGATCCCTGGAAGCACGCGGCGAAGCGTCCGGCGGGAGCCACCACCGGTATGACCACGTCCTCAAGGCCCGCGCGCTGCAGATTGCTGCGAAATTCATGGAAGGTATCCAGCGTTCCGCTGCGCGGATCGACCAGCCCGCTGTCGTGAAACATTTCACCGGGCTGGTGTTCCTCGGACCCGCGATGATGATCCACGGCGAAAACGTGGCCGCCCGCGTCGCGACAGGCCAGGGCAAGATACAGCGTCGAACGGCCGCAATAGCTGCCGATTTCCAGCAGCGGCCCGTGTGCGCAGGCGGCCTTGCCGTGGTGATACAGGGCCTCGCCTTCATCGATCGACAGGAAGCCCTTGACGCTGTCGACGGGTATGGGCAGTTCTACGGTCATCTGGCGGTCCACAGCAAGTCCGGAAAGCGGCGCACGCTAGCGCCTTTGCGGAAGGCTGGCAAGCGCGACAGCGCCTCGTTATGCTGGCTGCCCGACGTTGTTTCCCGGTAAGCCCCATGCGCCTTGTGTACAGCACGGTTTTCCGCCTGCTTCTGCCCCTGGTGTTTCTGCGTCTGCTGTGGCGCTCGCGTGCGACCCCCGCCTATCGGCGGCGCTGGGGTGAGCGTCTCGGGCTGGCGCCCGGCAACGAGAGTCGTGCGGCGCGCCCTGATCCGGGCCCCGTGCTGTGGCTGCACGCTGTGTCGCTGGGCGAGACACTTGCCGCCCGTCCGCTGGTGGAGTTCCTGCTTGCCGAATATTCCGGCACCCCCGTGCTGGTCACCACGACAACGCCCACCGGCTCGCATCAGGTGCGTGCACTGTTCGGCGAGCGCGTGCTGCATGTCTATGCACCCCTGGATACACCCGGCGCCGTCGGTCGATTCCTGGCCCGGCACCGGCCGCAGCTTCTGCTGCTGATCGAGACCGAACTGTGGCCCAACCTGCTGCATGGCTGCCGTCAGCGGCATTGTCCGGTGCTGCTGGCCAATGCCCGTCTGTCCGAGCGCTCTTTTCGCGGCTATGCCCGGCTGGGTCAGTTCGGCCGCAGACTGCTGTCGTGTGTCAGCCATGTGGCCTGTCAGACGCAGGACGATGCCAGCCGTTTCGCGGCCCTGGGCGTGCCTGCCGATCGTCTCAGCGTGTGCGGCAATATCAAGTTTGACCTGGATGTCGGCGGCAGCCTGCCGGGGCGGATTCAGGCACTGCTGGCCGAGTGGCACTGCGCCGGGCGCTTCATTTTTGCTGCAGCGAGCACGCATGCCGGGGAGGATGAAGCCGTGCTGAGGGCCTTTGCCGCCCTGCGCCGGCAGGTACCGGATGCCCTGCTGCTACTGGTGCCCCGGCATCCCGAGCGGTTCGAGGCGGTTCACGGCCTGTGCACCGCCGCCGGCTGGCAGACCTGTCGTCGCAGTCTTGGCGAGTCGCCGGGCGCGGATACCGCCGTGTTGCTGGGTGACACGGTGGGTGAGCTGCTGCTGCTGCTCGGTGCCGCGGATGTCGCCTTTGTCGGTGGTAGTCTGGTGCCGCGGGGTGGACACAACCTGCTGGAACCCGCCGCGCTGGGCGTGCCCGTGCTGTCCGGGGAATCACTGTTCAACTTCACCGCGGTGCGCGATCTACTGTTGGCCAGCGGTGCCCTGGCGCTGGTGGAGGACGCTGAAGATCTGGGGAAGGTTCTGTGCGAACTGGCGCGAGACCCGGCCCGGAGACAGGCGATGGGCAATGCAGGGTCTCTGGCGGTAGCGGGCAATCGCGGCGCCCGGGCGCAGATTGAGGCCCAGGTGCGGCGCCTGCTGCCGCCACGCTAGGGGTCTAAAGGGCGATCAGTTTCCCGACGAGGCGGTGGGTGGGGGTGGGCTTTCCAGTTCACTGTCGAGCGCGTAGATGTCCTCCGGACTCAGCAGGCCTGCCTGTTCCTTCAGGCGCAGCATGTTGAGTACGTAGTCGTAGCGGGAATTGGCGTAGTCCCGCTGCGCCGCGAACAGCGTGTTCTGCGCGTTGAGAACGTCAACGATATTGCGCGTGCCCACTTCGTAGCCAGCCTGGGTGGCATCGAGGGCGCTCTGTGAGGAGACGATGCTCTGGCGCCGGGCGGCAACCCGCGCCACATCGCTCAGCACCGTCATGTGCAGGGAGCGGGCATTGGTTACCGTATTGCGTGACAGGTTGATGCGCTCCTCGCGTGCGCCGATGAATTCCTGCGCGGCGCGACGTCGCTCCGCGCTGACGGCGCCGCCGGAGAACAGCGGCACCTCAAGAACCAACCCGAACGAGGTGTTCTCTACCTGGCTGTCCGGCGCGGCGTCGAAGGGCGTCGCCGGCACCCGATTCAGCGAACCCGTGGTTTCCTGGTCCGAGTAGCTCGCACGGCCGCGCAGGGTGGGTGCGTGCGCCATCTGGCTCGCCCTTGCGCTCTGGCGTGCCGCTTCCTCGGCGTACTTCGCCGCCTTCAGGTTGAAGTTGTTGGCCAGGGCAAACTCGACCCACGCCGAGCGGTCGAGCGGCTCGGGCTTCTTGATCTCGAAATCCTCATCGAGTACGTCAAGGTTGTTGTGCTCGCGACCGGTGAGAACGGACAGCCTCTCCAGCGCCACGTCGACGTTGTTCTCGTCAACGATCCGGTTGACCTGGGCCAGATCGTAGGCGGCCTCGGCCTCATGCACGTCGGTAATGGCGATCAGACCCACTTCGAAGCGCTGCTGGGTCTGCTCCAGCTGGCGCTCGAAGGCACGTTCCTGTGCTTTCGTGGCTTCCAGGTTGTCCTGCGCGCGCAGGACCGCAAGGTAGGCTTCGACCACCCGCAGGATCAGGTTCTGCTGATTGGCGGCGAATGTGGCTTCCGCCTGCCGCGTGATTTCCTTGCCCGACTGGAAAATGAACCAGGCAGGCAGATCGAAAATGGCCTGCTGCAGTGAGAAGGTATAGCCTTTGACGTCGGTATTGACCGTGGTCTCGGTATCGATAACGCCGACCTCCCCGGTATCCTGGTTGACGGAGAAGTTCTCCTGCTGGGCAATCCGTTCGTTGTTGGTGATCTCGTACGTGCCCGAGATCTGCGGAAGCAGCGCGGACAGCGCCGATTTCTCGGTTTCCAGAGTGGCCCGGTACTGCGCCTGCTCGGCACGGAGCTGGGCGTCGTTTTCCAGCGCCGTTTCGTAGATGTCCCGCAGTGAGTCTCCGCGGGCTGTCAGGGTAAGGCTCGCCAGCCCCAGGAAAAGGAAAATCGCCGCGCGGATAGGCATCGGTAGTGCGTCCTGTGAGTTCTGAAAAAATCCGGAAGCCGAGTGTAGCAGGACCGGCCATGCCGCGCATGTGCCGCAATTAACAAAACCGGGGGTGCCGCTGGCGCTGCCCATGACAGGTGTTACACTTCTGCGGCCTATCTCGGGAGAGAGCTCATATCTGCACCTGTTATGCATAGACAGCGCTACACTGTGGACCTGACCGGATTGCATGCGGTCTGCGAGGCGAACTACGCCCGCATGATGCGTGTTTTCCCGGCCTACGAAGTCAGCAACCGGACCGAGTTCGCGCTGCTTGACGAGCGCGTGTCGATCGACGTGATCGAGCGCAGTCGCTACACCACGATATTCCGCATCGCCTCGCGCCCTGTGGCCCGGGCCTGGCTCGCACCGCTGCAGATGGAAGTCCGCGCCTACCACGACGCGGCAATGCTTGAGGTCGGCTCCTTTCAGGCAAGCGGCACTGTCCAGGCACGCTACGCCTACCCGAATCCCGCCATGCACCAGCAGGATGAAAAAAATCAGCAGAACCGCTTTCTGGCGGACTGGCTGGAGCACTGCCTTGCCAACGGCCTCGCGAGCCTGCCCGACAGCCTCCGCCGCACACCTCAGGTATAACGCAGGTGGCCTCCATGTCCGGGCGCGCACGAGAGCTCGAGCACAGCGGTGACGTTGTACGGCTGGTGCAGATAACGGATACCCACCTGCAGGGCGAGGCCAATGGCAAGCTGCTCGGCATGGATACGGACCGCTCGCTGCAGGCGGTGCTCGACCTGGTGCGAAGCGAGCAGCCGGTCATCGACCTGGTTTTGGGCACCGGTGACCTGTCCAACCACGGCGAGCGTGGCGCCTACGAACGCCTGCTCGAGTATTTTGCCGGACTCGGTAGCCGGCACGTATGGCTTCCGGGCAACCACGATGACCGTAGCGTCATGCTCGAGGTAGCCGGCGAAAAGCGGCTTGCCGGCGAGATCCGCCTTGGCGGCTGGCAGATTATGCTGCTCGATTCACAGCTGCCTGGCCAGGTTGGCGGCCACCTCGGCAACGAGGAGCTCGCCCGTCTCGAAAGCGGGCTCGCGGCGGGACGTGCAGAGGGCCTTCACAGCCTCATCTGTCTGCATCATCAGCCGGTACCGATCGGCTGTACCTGGCTCGACCAGCAGAAGGTAGACGACGCGGCGGATTTTTTCCGTATCGTCGATGCCAGCCCTGCGGTGAAAGCCGTCATCTGGGGGCACGTCCACCAGCAATATGAGCGCCAGCGCGGTGCCGTGCGGCTGATGAGCACCCCCTCCACCTGCATACAGTTCCGTCCCGGGCAGCGCAATTTCTCCCTGGACGACTGCGCCCCCGGCTATCGCTGGCTGGAGCTGCACGCGGATGGCCGCGTGCTCAGCGAGGTATCGCGCGTCCGCGACGTCACCTTTGCAGTCGATCTCGGCTCCAACGGTTATCTGTAATTCTCCCTAAATGACCTGATTATGAGCGACTATACCGCGCAAGACATTGAAGTCCTGACAGGGCTGGACCCGGTGCGCAAGCGTCCCGGGATGTATACCGATACCAGCCGTCCCAATCACCTGGCGCAGGAGGTCATCGACAACAGCGTGGATGAAGCGCTGGCCGGCCACGCCAGCGAGATCGACCTTGTCCTGCACGCCGACGGCAGCGTCACGGTGACCGATAACGGTCGCGGCATGCCCGTGGACCTGCATACGGGGGAGGGGCGGCCCGGTGTCGAGGTCATCCTGTCCACACTGCACGCGGGCGGCAAGTTTTCGTCCAAGAGCTACGCCTTCAGCGGTGGTCTGCACGGCGTGGGCGTTTCCGTGGTGAATGCGCTGTCGCAGGAGCTGACGGTGACGGTGCGCCGCGACGGCAATGTCTATCGCATGCAGTTTGCCGGCGGCCACAAGGTCAGTGATCTCGAGGTGGTCGATACCTGTGGGCGGCGCAACACGGGCACCAGCCTGCGCTTTCTGCCGGATCCCCAGTACTTCGACTCCATCAATTTTTCCGTGCCGCGTCTGGTGCACGTGCTTCGCGCCAAGGCCGTCCTCTGCCCGGGACTCCGGGTGCGCTTCACGGATGAAAAAAAAGGCGAGAGCGAGGAATGGTACTTCGAGGATGGCCTGACCGACTATCTCGCGGACGCTACCCGGGGCTTTCCCTGTGTCCCTGAGGAGCCGTTCACGGGATCTTTCAGCGGCGCCGATGCCGCCGTGGACTGGGCCGTGCAGTGGCTGCCCGAGGGTGGCGAGCTGGTGGCCGAGTCCTACGTCAACCTCATTCCCACGGCCCAGGGCGGCACCCATGTCAACGGTCTGCGCAGCGGACTGCTGGAGGCGATGCGCGATTTCTGCGAGTTGCGCAATCTGCTGCCCCGGGGGGTGAAGCTGACGCCGGAGGATATCTGGGAGCGCTGCTGCTATGTGCTGTCCGCCAAACTGAGCGACCCGCAGTTTTCCGGGCAGACCAAGGAGCGACTGTCTTCCCGTGAGGCGGCGGGCTTTATTGCCGGCATTGCCAAGGATGCATTCAGTCTCTGGCTCAACCAGCACACGGGTGATGCCGAGCGTCTCGCGGAGCTGTGCATCAATACTGCCCAGCGGCGCCTGCGCTCCTCGAAGAAAGTCGCGCGCAAGAAGATCAGCGCGGGACCGGCGCTCCCCGGCAAGCTGGCGGACTGCTCGGGTGAGGATCCGGCGCGCTCCGAGCTTTTCCTGGTGGAGGGCGATTCGGCCGGCGGCTCGGCCAAACAGGCGAGGGACCGCGAGTTCCAGGCGATTCTTCCGCTGCGCGGCAAGATCCTCAACACCTGGGAAGTCGATTCCCAGGAGGTGCTCGCCTCGCAGGAAGTGCACAATATTTCCATCGCCCTGGGCATCGATCCGGGCAGTGACGATCTTAGCGGCCTGCGCTACGGCAAGGTCTGCATCCTGGCCGATGCGGATTCCGACGGCCTGCACATCGCCACGCTGGTCTGTGCGCTGTTCGTGCGTCATTTCCGGCCGCTGGTGAGTGCCGGTCATGTCTTCGTCGCCATGCCGCCGCTGTACCGCATCGACGTCGGCAAGGAAGTGTTCTACGCCCTGGACGAGAGTGAGAAGCAGGGGGTACTGGCGCGCATCGAGGCGGAGAAGAAGCGCGGCAAGGTTAACGTGCAGCGCTTCAAGGGCCTCGGTGAGATGAACCCCCTGCAGCTGCGCGAGACCACCATGGCGCCGGACACGCGTCGCCTGGTGCGCCTCGTGTTGGATGCCGGCGACGGGACCAGTAAGATGCTGGATATGCTGCTGGCGAAGAAACGGTCGGGTGACCGCAAGACCTGGCTGGAATCCAAGGGGGATCTTGCCGAGGTACTGGCCTGACTCCGGCGGCCGGGGCAGCGCAACCGCAGCCCGCAATCACAACAGGAGAAGCAGACCATGAAAACGACGGCACATAACAGGTGGCTGACGGCATGTCTGGGCGTTGCACTGGCAGTCTTTACCGGCGCCGCCAGTGCAGAGTGGGAACTCGATGGCGATCGCTCCCGACTGAGCTTCATTTCGGTGAAGAACGCCTCCGTCGGTGAGGCGCACACGTTCAAGACACTCGAGGGCTCTGTCAGCGACGATGGCAGCGCCAAGGTCGGGATCGATCTCGACAGCGTCGAGACCGCCATCCCCATCCGCAATGAGCGCATGCGGGAAATGCTGTTCGAAACGGCTAGCTTCCCCGCCGCCAGCATCACGGCCAGCGTCGACCCCGCGGTCATTGAAAAGGCGAGGAAAGGGCCCATCGAAGTGACCCTGCCGCTGACGGTGGAACTGCACGGCAGCAGCGCAAGCTATGACGCCGCAATGCTGGTGAGCGTTGCCGAGGACGGCAGTCTGCACGTGGCGACTCGCGAGCCGATTGTCGTGGATGCCGGTGACTTCGCGCTGGGAGCGGGTGTGACAGCCCTGAAGGAGGTCGCCGGATTGACGTCCATCAGCACGTCGGTTCCCGTTTCTGCCTATCTGGTATTCGATCCAGGCTGAGGCTGGCGGCTGGCGGCAAGCTGCCGCAGGCGCTGCAGCCACTGTGGATAAGCGGGGTTGTCAGGCACCAGCGTTACCAGAGAGCGTGCATGAACGATGGCATCGTCCAGATCACCCGCCGCAGCCGCGTACTCACTCAGCGCCATGACCACGGCCGGGTTACCCGGTCGCGCACGGTCCAGCGCTCGCAGGGCTTCCCGGCCTTTTTCCTGCATCCCGCTGCTGTAAAGCGCCACGGCGTTGACATAGCGATGCCGCCAGCCCGCGCTTTCGCGCTCTGCGGCTGCCTGCAGCAGCTCTGAGCCCCGGTCGCGGTTGCCCGTGCGAATCTCCAGCAGCCCCAGTGCATGCAGGGCATTGCCGTCGTCCGGCGACTGATCCAGCAATGTCTCCAGTTCCCGTCGAGCGGCGTCTTCGTCGCCCCGCTGTCGCTGCAGGTCGGCGAGGTTGAGGCGCGCAGCCGCCAGTGACGGGTCGAGCGCCAGCGCCTCGCGATAGGCCGACTCCGCCCGCGGCAGGTCGTTGCGTGCGTGGTGGAACACGCCCAGCTGCAGCTGTGTTTCCGGCATGTCGGCATGCCGCGCCTGCACCGCGAGGTACTCATCGAACAGCTGCAGAAGATGCTCGCGCTGCGCCGGGCTGACGCGGCCGAGCGGAATGTCCGCAAGATTTTCGGCCAGGGCCATGCGCACGGCGGCGACCGGATCATCCCGCAGCGGATACAGCAGCTCGAGTCGCTGGCGCGGATCGGCGCCAGCGAGGCTGCGTACGGCACTGCTTCTCAGCAAGGGGTCGGCGGAGCGCAGCATCGGCGTCGCCGTGGGCGCGGCGTTCTGGCCCGCAAGGGTTTCGAGTGCCGTTGCACGCCAAATGTTTGCAAGCGCGGGATCCGCGATCTGGGCAAGCACCTCTCCGCGGGCGCGGGCGTCACCTTCGCGGAGTTGCTGCACGGCCAGCGCCGGGTGCGGGCCGTCGGTATCCGGCGCCATCTCCCAGGCGCGCAGGGATTCCAGCGCCCACTCGCTGTCGCGTTCGCTGTGGCACTGCGTGCAGGCGTTCGGAGTCCCGAGCACGAGGGTCAGGTCAGGCCGCGGAATCCGCATGCTGTGATCGCGGCGGTCATCAACACCCATGTAGCGCTTTGCCGGCATGTGGCAGTTCACACACTGCGCGCCGCTGCCCGTAGGATGACGGTGGTGCTGCTGACTGTCGTAGGCGGCGGGGCTGTGGCACTGGGCACACAGCGCGTTGCCCTCGGCACGCAGCCGGTTGTTGTGGGGTTCGTGGCAGTTGCTGCACACGACGCCGGCGCGCTGCATGCGGCTCTGCAGGAAGGAACCGTGGACAAACACTTCATCGTCGATCTGTCCGTCCGGGTGATACAGGGGCGGCTGAGGCAGCGCCAGGCGGTGGGTGTCGAGGAGATCAGCGCCGTAGTGGTAGTCGCCAAGCGGCCCACGCCGGGAGTGGCAGCGCGCGCAGGCATTGATCTGGGTATCCGCCTGCAGTGGCTTGTCACGGGTGGCTATCGCGGCGTCCCCGGCGAACTGCCAGTGACCGCGTTGGCCCAGATCCACATCGAGCCCGGCGCCGGGTTTGCGTGCCCCTGATGGCACTACGCTTTGCATCTGCCTCACGTGGTTCGCGCCCGGGCCGTGACAGGCCTCGCAGCCGACGCTGATCTCGCGGTAGGTGGTGGCGTAGCGGCGCTCGCTAGCGCTGTAGCCTTTATCTACCTGCGTGCTGTGGCACTCTGCACAGCGCGAATTCCAGTTCTGGTAAGGGCCTGTCCAGTGCAGCGGGTCAGTGTGGTCGATGGCCTCATCCGGGTAGAGGGAGTACCAGCGCTGGCCACCGTCCTCGGCTGGCCGTGCATCCCAGGCAATGCCCAGCGCCTGCAGTCGGCCGTCGTCCAGTGGCAGCAGGTACTGCTGCAGCGGATAGACGCCAAAGACCTGGCGCACGGGGAAGTCGCGCAGCGCGCCGTCGGCGCCGTCGGTGTGCACCATGAAGTGCTCGCCGTCGCGGTAGAATCGGGTCGTTACGCCCTGATGGGTAACGCTCACGTCGCTGAAGTCGCCGAGCACGGTTTCCTCGGAGGCCTCCTGCATCGCCAGCTGATGATGTGATCCCTGCCACTGCTCATAGGCATCGACATGACATCCCGCGCAGCGCTCACTGCCAACAAAGGCTTCCGCCGGCGCCGCCTCCCTGGCCTCGATCGGAACGGCGACAGGCAAGGTCAGCGCGACCAGCAGAGCGATCAGCAGGTGTGATGGTGTGGTCAGGGTTATCCTCCAGGACGGGATGTATCGCAGGGCATCATCCCCCGCGGGCGCTATGGACAGCAAGCGACAGCGGTTTACCCTGTAGACCGACACATCGCCACGACAGAGGACAGTCATGAAGCTTGGCATTTTGCGCACCGATACCGTACGGCCGGAGTGGTCCGCCCGCTTCGGCGAGTATCCGGACATGTTCATGCGGCTACTGGGTCGGCTGGATCCGTCGCTGGAGTTCCGGGTGTACCACGTGGAGCGCCAGGAGTATCCCGACGATATCGATGAGGTGGATGCCTACCTGATTACCGGCAGCAAGTTCAGTGTCTACGATGACGAGCCCTGGATTTATCGTCTTGCGGACTTCGTGCGGGAACTGCACGCAAGACGCAAGACGATGATCGGTATCTGCTTCGGTCACCAGATGATTGCCCACGCCCTGGGCGGTGAGACGCGCAAGTCGCATCGCGGCTGGGGCGTGGGGTTGCATCGTCATCGGCTTCACGGCCGTCCGGACTGGTCTGATGATGGTGACGCGCAGTTCCGGATTCTGGTCAGCCACCAGGATCAGGTGGAGCGCGTGGCACCGGGTACGGAGGTGCTGGCGGGCAGCGATTTCTGTGAGAATGCGGTGTGCCAGATCGGCGATCACATCCTCACCTTCCAGGGGCATCCCGAGTTCGAGCCCGATTATGCCCGCGAAATCATGCAGCTGCGCCGTGAAACCATCGGCGAGGAGACCTACCAGGCGGGAATGGACTCCCTTGACGAGCAGCCGGAGACAGAGCGTATCGGCCGCTGGCTGCTGGCCTTCCTGCATAAGCGGGACCGGGCCGTTGCCTGAGGTCAGCCCCCTGAGCTCAGCCCCCCAGGCGGCGCACGCCGCGCCGCAGCAGATAGCCCGACTGTATGAGCGCCGGGACGCCCAGGTGGCCCAGCGCATCAAGATAGCGCCGCTGTCCGCGCAGGAAGCCCGCGCTGCGAAGCGGGTTGTCCTGATAGGCCATCTGCAATTGGAAAATGCTTTCTTTCAGCGCTGCAAGGGCGGGTCCGGCAAAGACACGCTCCCCTAACTCCAGAAAAGTGTCGATGTCGCCGAAGGCGGTCACCCTGACCTCGGGCCCGGGGCGCAGGGGTCGCAGGGGGCGGTCCGCGAGCCAGCGCTCAACATTGTCCGCGGCGCAGCTGCCCATGGCCAGGGCATTGTAGGCCTGTTTCCACAGGGGTTTGGGCGTTGCGGCGGCATCGCCGGCAATAAAGACGTTCGGTGCCGCCATGCTCTGCAGACAGTTATTTACCGGTGCCCATGAGCGTCTGTCCGGCGCCAGCCCGGACTCGAACAGCAGGGGCGCGGGTGCCGCGCCGGCTGTCCACAACGTCAGGTCGCTGCGCAGGCTGGTGCCGTCAGCCAGGGTCACCCGGGTCCTGCTCACGCGGGAGACCGCTACGCCGCAGTGCAGGCTGACCGGGAGGTTCGCGCAGTGTTCGCGCACCGCGGCATCGATGCACGCGGGGGACTGGGGCATGAGCCGGCTGGCGGCTTCCACAAGATGAATCCTGAGCGATTCGACGCCCCGGTAGCGGCGCAGGATTTCACCGAGACATTCAACGCCCTCGAAGCTGCCACCGATGATGACAACGCTTGACGGTCGCCCGCGCGCTGTGACCAAGGCCAGTTGATCGCCGATCTCGGCGCACTCGTCCACACTCTTGAAAGGCAGCGTATGCTTCTGCACGCCGGGTATGCCGAAATCGGTATTGACGCCGCCACAGGCGACCACACAGGCGTCATAGGCGAGTCTGTCGCCACCTGCGAGCTCCAGCTGTCCGATGGCAGTATGCAGCCGCGTGACGGCCTCCTGCCGCAGGTGATGGCCGGCGCGCCGGCTCAGCGTGTCCCGCGACAGCTGCAGATGCGCCGGACACTTCACGCCAGAGACCAGCTCGTGAATGTTCGGCAGGAATTCGAAGGCTGGCTTCGGGTCGAGCAGGGTCACAGCGTGGCGTCCGGAGAGCTGTCGCGCGGCGGCGATGCCGGCAAAGTTCGCGCCGACGATGGCGATGCGTGCGGGTTGCGCCTTCACTCGGCGACGTTCTCGGCGGCTTTTTCCGGTTGTGGCGGCCGCTCTGCGTCACCGAACCAGGCCCGCAGTCGCGCTGCAGCGCGCTGTCGCACGGCGTCGTCAACGCTGGCGCTGACCGTGGCCAGGGCGAACGCCAGGACGCCGAGGTCGTCGACATAGCCGATACCGGGGCTGATGTCGAGAATCGCATCTATGGGAGTAATGAAATAGCCCAGCGCGCCAATGATGGTCGCCTTCGCCCAGGCCGGCGTTTCCTCCCGCTGCAGCGCATAATACAGCAGCAGGGCTTTTTCCACCGCGTCGCGGCCCGCGGTGCGCGCATGTCGCGACAGCTTGTCGCGCAGCCGCTCTTCCGAGTAGGCGGCGGAATAGGCCGTCTCTGCCTTTACTGGCACCGGCAATGGCGCCTGCCTAGGTTCTCTGGGCATGTCCGCGAACTCCTGGTTGTCTTCTACCACGTGCCGCTGTTGGGCATGCTTGCCCATGGCTCGCGGGGCTCGAGGTGATCGCCCGCCTGCAGCAGCTCAATGGAAATACCGTCGGGTGAGCGCACAAACGCCATATGACCGTCCCGCGGCGGGCGGTTGATGGTCACGCCGGCGTCCATGAGCGACTGGCAGAGGGCATAGATGTCGTCGACGCGATAGGCCAGGTGGCCGAAGTTGCGCCCGCCGTCGTAGTCTTCCGGGTCCCAGTTCCAGGTGATTTCCAGCAGCGGACTGCTTCCCGCGCGCGCCTTCTCGACGTCTCCCGGCGCCGCCAGATAGACCAGCGTGAAGCGACCCTTTTCGCTGTCGTGCCGGTTGACCTCTACCAGCCCGAGCTTGTTGCAATAAAAATCCATGCTGTCGTCGAGGTTGCTGGCGCGGACCATGGTGTGCAGGTATTTCATGAGGGTTCCTCCAGCTATATACAAGGATAACGGTAGGCTTCGCGCGCGGCGCACGCAAGTCATAGCGGGAATGGGGTTTGACATCGCCTGCGCATGGGCATGGGCTAGCCTACGGTGCTGGGTCGGCGGCGCTGTCTTATGACCGGTTATGAAATTCTTCTGCAAGGCGGCGTAGATGAGCAGTGACAGTTTGGAGCCAGCTTGAACATTGTCGGCGGGAAATCCTGGCTTGACCTGCTGGAGCAGCAGCAGAGCCTTGTACTGCTACTGGCGACCTTCGCTGGCGGGCGGTAATCCGGCGCCGGTTCAGCCTGCTGCGCCCCAGAGCAGCCGGTCGACATAGTTGCGGACGGCCTCGTGTCCGGGGGTGCCGCCACTGGTGAAAGCGAAGGCCGTCTGGTAGGCATCGTCATCACGTCGTGAATGCAGCGCCCGCGCGTACAGGTCGCTGGCACCGTCGGATGCAAGATCGGGGTTGACGGTGAAACTGATCTCGCTCAGGGAGGGCAGGTCCAGCGGCAGCCGCGCCAACATGCCATCATAGCCAAGGTTCATGATGCTGCCGCGGTAGGGCTCGTCGATGACCTGCTTGTCGTGCACGCGGTAGAAGCGCAGCGGCAGCTGCACAGGCACCCTGGGTGAGGCCCGCATCTCCACTTGCGGCACGATCGTTCTCACGGGTGCGGTGACCGCCGTCATTTCATAAAGGTTTACCGGGCCGCTTCTCCCTTTCACGCGCAGCTGCCTGATGGCTCCGGTCTCAATGCAGCCGCGAGCTGCGCGGTAGCTGCGTTCGCTGAGCAGAACCTGGCCGCGCAGGCTGAAGGACTCCACTCTTGCGGCAAAATTTACCTCGTCGCCAATGGCCGTGTATTCGCGATACTGCTGTGGTCCAAAACTGCCGACCATGACCTCGCCAGTGTTGATGCCGATGCCGGCGTGGATTTCCGGGATGCCGTTTGCGATATTGCCGGCGTTCAGATCGAGCATGGCCTGCTGCATGCGCGCCGCACAGGCCAGCGCCAGGGGCAGGTGGTCTTCCCGGTGTTCGGGCGCGCCGAACAGGGCCATCACGCCATCCCCCAGGAACTTGTCGACAAAACCGCCGTGCTCGTGGACCAGCTCTGTCATGCGCTCGAAAAACGGTTTCAGCACGGCCAGAAGAACGGCGGGTTCACAGCTGTCAGCGAGGACAGAGAATCCGCGAAGATCGACGATCAGCACAGTGATGAGGCGCGACTCCGGCTCTGCCACCGGTGGCGACGGGTCGAGCATGGCGTGGGCAAGCTGGTTGATGGTGGCGCGTTCACGCTCCGCGAGGGGGCTGCCGATGCGGTGGGCAATACCTGTCATAAATGCCGCGACGCGCGCGCTGTAGTCGGCGTTTTCCATGTGTCGTCGTCACCATCCCTGGCTGTGCCGCAGCGGCTATCGCGGCAAGATAATCAATTCACATCGTAGCGGCACACCCCGTCCGGTACAATGCCGGAATTTTCCAGGAGTCGTTTTTTCATGTGGTTCAAGAACCTTCGTGCCTACCGCCTGACGCAACCGTTCGCCCTGACAGCAGATCGTCTCGATGAACAGCTGGCGGCCCACAGCTTCACGCCCTGTGCGCCCTCTCAGGCGCTGTCGATCGGCTGGGCCGCGCCCGTCGGTGACGACGGCGCCCCGCTGGTGCACAGCGCCAGTGGACGCCTGCTTATCCGCCTGCGTCGTGAGGAAAAGCTGCTGCCGTCGACGGTGGTGCGTGAGCATCTCGAGGAGCGTATCGAGGCCATCGAATCCGCGCAGGGACGCAAGGTCTACCGCAAGGAGCGCCTGACGCTGAAGGATGAGATTGTTCAGGACTGCCTGCCGCGGGCGTTTTCCCGAACCACTCACCTGTACGCCTACATTGACCCAGCCGCTGGCTGGGTGATGGTGGATGCGTCCAGCGCCGCCCGTGCCGAGGAGCTGCTGAACCTGCTGCGCGAATCCATCGGCACCTTCCCGGTATTGCTGCCGCAGGTGAATGATGCACCCCTTGCCACGATGACCCACTGGCTGGTGCACAACAATCTGCCGGATGCCTTCAGCGCTGCCGGTGAATGCGAACTGCGCGAGCCGGGCGATGACGGCGGCGTGGTGCGCGTGCGCGGCGTCGATCTTTTCAGCGAGGAGGTGGAAAGCCACCTGCAGGCGGGCCGTCAGGTGGTCAGAATTGCACTGGACTGGGATGAGCGGGTGTCCTTCGTGCTGGCGGAGGACCTGTGCCTGCGCCGGCTGCGCTTTGCCGATGAACTGATCAAGGAGAATGATGACCTGCCGGAAGACGATGCGCTTGCGCGCCTCGACGCGGACTTTGTGCTGATGTCTGAGGCCATCGGCGAGCTGTATGCCGAGGTCATGCGTGTCTTTGGCGGCGTTGCCGAAGGTTGAACCGGGGCTGATGTCGATGCGCCCGGATACCGACGACTACCGGCAGCTGTTTCTCAATGACCTGCCATTGATGGATACCCGTGCCCCGACCGAATTTGCCCGGGGCGCCTTCCCGGCCGCGGTCAGCCTGCCGCTGATGACGGACGATGAGCGTGCCCGGGTTGGCACCTGCTACAAGAACGACGGGCAGGACGCCGCGATTGCCCTCGGCCACTCGCTGGTGCAGGGCAGCGTGAAGGCGCAGCGGCTGGCCGCGTGGGTCGCCTTTACACAGGCCAACCCCGAGGGCTATCTGTACTGCTTCCGCGGCGGTCTGCGCTCGCAGATTGTTCAGCAGTGGCTGGCCGAAGCGGGCGTTCACTATCCCCGCATACGGGGTGGTTACAAGGCCATGCGGCAGTATCTGCTCGCGGAGCTGGAGCGCTGTATCGCGGCTGCGCGTGTTGTTCTGGTGTCCGGCAGGACGGGCTGCGGCAAGACCCGGGTCATTCAGGCGCTGCCCAGAGCCATTGATCTGGAGGGCCTGGCGAACCATCGGGGCTCGACATTCGGTGCCCTGCTGTCGCCCCAGCCGAGCCAGATCGACTTCGAGAACCGGCTGGCCATCGCCCTGATGAAGCGCCTCGCCGGGGAGGATGATCTGGTCATTCTGGAAGACGAAGGCAGGCTGATCGGGCGTCTCGCCCTGCCGCAATCCCTTCGTGAACGCATGCAGGACGCCCCACGGCTCGAGCTGGACGTTCCCCTGGAGGAGCGGGTGACTGTGGTCCTGGAGGACTATGTCGTCGATCTGGGTCGGCGCTATCGCGAGGCTTCTGGCGATGCCGGCCCGCAGCAGCATCGCGAGCGCCTGCAGGCGGATCTGGCGCGGACGCAGAAAAGGCTGGGTGGCTCGCGGTATCAGACAGTGAGCTCGCTCATGGAAGCTGCGTTCGACGCCCAGGAAACCCGTGGCGCGCTGGAGGGTCATCGCGAGTGGATCACGCTACTGCTGCGCGACTACTACGACCCGATGTATGACTATCAGATGAGCCAGCGTTCGGGCCGCCGCCTGATGACTGGCAGCCGTGAAGAGGTGATTCGTGTGGGCTCAGGACCCATCGGGATCTGACTCCACCCCTGACGCCGCAAATGCACGCAACGCCTCACCGCTGAGCCGATATCCTACCCATTCGCTCTGTGGCTGCGCACCGAAGGATTCGTAAAAGTCGATGGCCGGCCGATTCCAGTCCAGCACATTCCATTCGAAGCGGCCGCAGCCGCTGGCCACCGCAAGCTTCGCCAGATGCTGCAGCAGGGCTTTGCCCAGTCCGCGGCCACGCATGGCATCCGTGACGTAAAGGTCCTCGAGAAACAGCCCGTGCAGGCCGAGCCAGGTGGAATAATTGAAAAACCACACCGCAAAGCCCGCCGGCTCCCCTGCCAGTTCGGCAATGCTGCAGTGTACCCGGGGCCGGTTGCAGAACAGCGTGGCGCGCAGGCGTTCCGGCGTGGCCTCCACGGCATCGAGCGCCCGCTCGTAGTCGGCCAGCTCACGAATGAAGCGCAGAATGGTGTCGATGTCCTCGACGGTCGCGGGCCGGATATTGATGCTGGTGTCGGGTATCATTATTCACGGTTCCAGTACTGGGTCATTTCCAGATAGAGAAAAGACGCCGTCCAGGTGATTAAAACCAGCCCGACAAGGGATTCAAGGCCGGTGACAAAGCGGATTTCGCCGAAGGGCTCGATGTCCCCGAGGCCGAGCGTGGTGTATGACGCGAACGAAAAGTAGACGCAGGCTGCCAGTGACCCATCGAAGTTGCCGCCGAACGAGCCCCACCCATCCGCGTGGTGCATGATGTAAAAAACGACCGCAAAGACCCACACCTCGACAGAGTGTGCCACGAGTGCGGCGAGGACCCCAAGGACGATGCGGAAACGGTGCTTGACCTTGAGTATGGGCATGACCGCCGTAAAGCGAAAAAGAAACTCGTAGTGAATCATCACAACCAGTGCAATAACGGCGCTGAGCAGGAAAAAGGTCTTGATCATCTCGGGGAGCGCCTGTCGGTCTTCGGGGAGTGGACCGGCGGTAGCATACCCGTTTTGGGGCGCATCGAGAAAACGCGGCACGCGCCAGCGCGACGTGCGCAAGAGCCTGTGCTGTGATGTTTCTCCCTGCAACGTTAGGCAACAGGTAGACACAAGCGCCACACTGGTGACATCCTCACAACTTTCAGTCATGTGAGGACGTCCCCTTGGCAACGACAGCAACCGAAGAGCGCATCAAGCGCCTTAAACATCACCTGGAGCTGGAGAATCCGGCGCTGTCCCAGGCCGTGCAATATTTTCAGGAGCTGGACGCGATCGCCCGCCGCATCGGCTTTATCAGCCATGACGATTCCTATGCCACGCAGATCTCGTGGTGGCCCGTGGTGGCCGTGCTGGGGACCTTCTCCGCCGGTAAATCCACTTTCCTGAATGAGTATCTGGGCATCGACCTCCAGCGCACCGGCAACCAGGCGATTGACGACAAGTTCACCGTGATCTGCTACGGCGACACCGACCAGCCGCGCCAGCTGCCGGGTCTGGCCCTGGACGCAGACCCGCGGTTTCCGTTCTACCAGATCAGTGAGCAGGTGGAGGCGGCGTCAAAGGGCGAGGGCAAGCGGGTGGATTCCTTCCTGCAGCTGAAGACCTGCCGGGCCGAGTCCCTGCGCGGCAAGATAATGATCGACTCACCCGGCTTTGATGCGGACGAGCAGCGCAGCTCCACCCTTCTGATCACCGACCACATCATCGGCCTGTCCGACCTTGTGCTGGTGTTCTTCGACGCTCGCCACCCCGAGCCCGGCGCCATGATGGACACGCTCAAGCACCTGGTGGTGGAGACCATTGATCGCAGCGACAGCGACAAGTTTCTTTACATTCTCAACCAGATCGACAATACCGCCCGCGAGGACAACCCCGAGGAGGTGGTAGCGGCCTGGCAGCGGGCTCTGGCGCAGTCTGGCCTCACCGCGGGGCGCTTCTACCGCACCTACTCCGAAAGCGCGGTGGTGCCGATAGAGGACGAACAGAAGCGCCTGCGCATGCAGGCCAAGCGCGACGAGGACCTGGGAGAAATCCGCCGGCGAATCGAGCAGCTCAACATCGAGCGGGCCTACCGCGTTACGGGTATGCTGGAACACAGCTGCAAGCATCTGCGTGACGTCATGATTCCACGACTGATTGAGGCGCGGAATGTCTGGATGTCGCGCAACCTGTGGACCAACGTCATTGTCTTCGGCCTGGCGATCGGTCTGTTCCTGTATGTGACGATTACCGGTGACGCCTGGGATGGCTTCACGTTCCTGCCGCTGGCGGGGCTGGACACAACCCTGCAGCTGCTCGTGGGACTCGGGGTAGCCGTTCTGGTGCTGTTTGTGTATTCACGCCTGCGCCGCCTCGCCGGACAGAGCGTACTGCGGCGGCTGCAGCGCGACGACAGCCTGGGGTCCGACAAGGCATCCCTGGTCCGGGCCTTCGAAACGCAGCTGGGCGCGGTTTTCTCGCCGCTCTTGCCAGGCAAGCTTGCGGGCTGGTCTGCGCGTGTGCAGAAGAAACTGGACAAGCTGATCGGGGAAACCGACCGCATGGTGCAGGCGCTGAATGATCAGTACACCCAGCCCTCGGGTGTCGAGCCGAAGAAGCGGTAGGCGCCGCGGATGGCGGTCGACACAACGCCGGTTGTCAGCGTCAGCTGGCTGCAGGAGCACGTCGCCTCGCCGGGTCTGGTGATCCTGGACGCCTCCTGGTATCTGCCCGGCGATGATCGTGATTGCCGGGCAGAGTTCGAAAAAACGCACATCCCGGGTGCGCTGTTCTTCGATATCGACACACTGGTCGACAGCCGCAGCGACCTGCCCCACATGCTGCCGCCGCCCGATGAATTCACCGCGGCCATGCGCAGGCTCGGCTTGAATGGCGACGATCGCGTCGTGGTGTACGACAGCGCCGGCCTGTTCTCGGCGCCGCGGGCGTGGTGGATGCTTCGGGTATTCGGACATAGGCACGTATCCGTCCTGGACGGCGGCCTGCCCGCGTGGCGCGCCGCCGGTGGTCGGCTCGCGAGCGCTGCAGACGAGCGCGGCGCAGATCGCCCTTCCGGTGACTTCACGGCCAGCGCCCCGGATCCCGCGCTGCTGCGTTCACTGCAGCAGGTTCGCGAGGCCATCGGCAGCGGCAAGGAACAGATTCTCGACGCGCGCTCGGCGCCGCGCTTTCGCGGCGACGTGCCGGAGCCGCGCCCGGGATTGCGTTCGGGGCACATGCCCGGCGCGCTCAACCTGCCCTATGCGCAGGTACTTGATCCCGACACGAAATGCCTGCTCCCGCCCGAACAGCTGACGGCGCGTTTCGTCGAGGCCGGGATAGACCTGCAGCAGCCTGTGATCACCACCTGTGGCAGCGGCGTTTCGGCCTGTGTGTTGTCTCTGGCGATGGCGCAGGCCTCGGGGCTGGACGCGCCGGTGTATGACGGGTCCTGGGCGGAGTGGGGACGCCACAGCCAATAAAAAAGGAAAAACTACCATGCCCTCGGCGCGGAATATCCGCGGCTGGACTGACGAGAGTCGTACTTCCCGTTGAGTCAGGGCAGCTTTTGAGGCGCAACGGTGAACGAGGTATCGCCGCTGACAAGCAGCGCCTCGCCTTCGGCAACCGTGCACTGCAGGGTTACGCCGGGCGCGAAAATCCCTGCAAGCGCCTGCATGTCGACATCCCTCACCTGCAGAATCTGCAGCCTGTCGAGTCGCGCGAGCGTCGTTTCATGCTTCTTCAGCCACACCGGCAGGGCCCGGTCTCCATAGGCGTACAGCACAACCCGCTCCGCGCGTCCGCAGGCCTTGCGCAGCCGGTCCGGGTCCGGCACGCCCAGTTCAATCCAGGTTTCGATGGTGCCATCCAGCGCACGCAGCCAGAGGTCTGGCTCGTCGTCCGTGCTGATGCCGCGTCCGAAGGCCAGCTGCTCATCGGCGTGCAGCGCAAAGGCGAGCACACGCAGCATCATGCGTGCCCCCGTTTCCGAGGGATGTTGTGCCACTGTCAGGGGAAAGTCGCGATAGAGCTGTCGGTCGAGATCGGCGAGCTGCAGTGTGAGGCGGAAGACGGAGGATTTCAGTGCCATGCTTGGCCTTGTCGGGGGTCTGGTATCCCAGGGTCAGGCCAGTTTATCCACCCATGCCAGTAAAGTCTGTATGCCTCACGGAAAAGGATGCGCTCACTGGGCATGGGGCCCGGTTTGGCCCCATGCCCGGGTCGCGCGCCGGGTGCGTGAAAACGCGGTCTAGAAGTTGTAACCCAGACCGATGGTGAAGGCCCAGGCGCCGTCGTCCTGGAACGCATCCGTCGCGTCACTGGTGCTGCTGAACAGAAACTGGTACTCGGCGCGGGCGAGAAAATAGGTCTTGGGCAGCATGTAGTACTTCATGCCGGCTTCGAGGCCGGCGAAGGCACTGTCCTTGACGCCATCGCCATAGATGCCGCCGAGGCTGGCGCCGATAAAGGGACGCGCGCGGTCGTCAAGGAACTGATAGTTCACGTAGCCGCGGGTTGAGCCGTTCCAGAAATCGTCGACGATGCTCTCGCCGTCGATGCTGGCGTAGTTGATGCTTTGCCGCACACCGGTGACCAGGTGATCCTCGAGATACCAGCCCACATCGCCGGTCGCGCCGAAATTGCCGCTGTCAAATTTCCGGTCGCTACTGCCGGTTCCCGAGAGGGAGAATTCCCGCTCGCCTTTATCCGGGCCGAAATCCGAGGGCTGTGCGGACGCGACCATCGGCAGTGCACCGACGATGCACAGCGTAAGCGCCGTAACGTTGAATCTGTTCATGAGATGTTCCTTGCTGGAGGGCTGTCGCCGGTTTTCAGTCCGCGCCAGAGATGATTTTGGGCAGGCTGCCTGGAACCCTCATGATCGGACTCTGAGCCAGCGGTAGTCTGTGCGAGAGCGCACCCGGAACAGGTGTAATAGTGCCTAGTGGCCTACCAGGTACCGCCAACGCCGGCGGTTGCTGCATCTGCGGAATCGCAGATTACGGCTTTTCGGGAAAGAGGTGCACTGCCAGCCACAGCGTGCCGGGTTCGCAGCGTTCTACCCGATGCGGTGTTCCCGCCGGCAAGAACACAGGGTCGCCGGGGACCAGTGTGGCGGGTTTGCCGGCGATGTCCATGTCGGCACCACCGCGCAGCAGAATCACCCACTCATCCTGAGGCTGGACGTAATCCTTTGGCTGGATATCGGTGCCACTGACGATGCGCTCAATGACCAGGTTGCGGTGAGACAGCAGTGTGTCGACGCGCTCGCCCCCGGTGGGAATGTCGACCTTGTCAAAGAGATTATGCATCGGCTTCATCACCAAAAGCCTAACACATGCAGCTATGAACTCATCGCCGCCGTATCGGAAGATGAGGTCGGAGGCGCGCAGTCTTTGGGTACGCTGGCGGGCAAGCGCCCCGGCATCCATGAGTTCCCTGGCATGCAATCAGACAGACCAGTATCGGCACCTACTGACTCAGGCAATGTCGGCCCATATTGGCCTCTACGATCGCCAGGTCCGCTTCGTCAGTCCGACCGTCCAGATTGAAGTCGTACCAGCTGGAGCGGCCCTCGTTCAGCTGGCTGAAACGCTCCCAGTTGGCCAGGTCTTCCTGGTCGACAACGCCATCATTGTTGCCATCGCCAGGGCAGGCGATTTCGCTGGCCTCCAGTTTCTCGAGCGCGGCGCCGAGAGACTGGTAGGCCTGCGCCTGCTGCTCGGAAAGCTGGGCGTTCAGCAGCAGGATGACACCCCTTCAGGACCGGCAGCGCCATCCGGCCCGTACCAGGTGCCACCCTGGTCGGCGCACACCCCCTGCTGGGGGAACAGCTGCACACACATGTTGTAGGCGGCGATAACGCAGGGCGGCGGCAGAGCGGCCTCGGTCGAGCTCAGGTTGGTGCCGAGCGCAGAGTAATTGACCTCGCGAATCGATTCGCGGCCGGGTTCGGTCAGGTAGGGCAGCATCGATACTGCATCGATCTGCCTGGACGCCGGCAGTTCGTCGCGGATATTGGCCTCTCCCAGCTCGGCGAACAGGCTGAACAGGTCGGTCAGGTTAACCATGTGGGGGACATCGCGGTCCGGTTCAACCACCATGGGGCCAGCGACCAGCACGGGTACCCAGATGCCCGTCTGGTAGGGAAAGCCCTTGGCCAGGGTGGGGTTGAAGGGCCCCTTTACGCTGGGTCCGTAGGTGCCGTTGTCGCCGACAACGACGA
The DNA here is from genome assembly GCF_004340525.1 of Chromatocurvus halotolerans. Taxonomy (GTDB): domain Bacteria; phylum Pseudomonadota; class Gammaproteobacteria; order Pseudomonadales; family Halieaceae; genus Chromatocurvus; species Chromatocurvus halotolerans. The sequence continues at coordinate 74,631 of NZ_SLWX01000016.1, forward strand.
TGGCGGTATTGGTTTCCTCGGGGCGATAGCGCAGGGTTCCATCGCTATTCTCCTGCGCCAGGCCAGTTTCCACCAGCAGGCGTCCGATCTCGCGGTCCATGGCTTCGAGCATCTGGTTGGAGAGCACGCGTTGCTGCGCCACAGTTTCACAATCGAATCCGCCTGCAGGCTCGGCATCCTGAGGCAACAGCGCCTCAGGCGGAGGCTGGATGGGTGTATGTATCGCAGAGTAGCCGACGGAGAGCATCCACGGCTGATCCACGGGCTGGCGCCGGATCCAGCCAACGGCGCGGTCAGTTTCCATGGTGGTGCGGTAGCCGCGGCTGCGTCCGTCCGAGGCGGGAATCACCGTGTCCGAGCCATCCTCACTGTTGATGACCCACTCAGCGGTGTAGTAGCCGTTCTGCTTGTTGAAATTGATATGCGCAGGCACGGAGGACTGGCAACTCGCCCCGGGGTCGAGGATGCCACCGCGCTCGAGACACAGGCGCCCCGGGGTGTGGTAGTCAGCCAGGCCCAGCGAGGAACACGTGCCGTCCGGCTGATAACAGGCGCCCGCATCAGCCCCGTGCAGTGGATCGTCCTGGACATTGGGGACAAAACCGCAGCGATGAATATCCGCGTCGGCGACGCCGCCGGCCGTTGAATCGATGGGAAAGGGGCCGCCATCGAGGTAGCCTTCAAAATAGTCCCACCCCAGTTCCCGCATGACGCTGTCACCCAGGGGATGATTCGCGGGATTCAGGTCAGATCCGGAAATGTGCATCTTGCCCACGACGGCATTGAGGTAACCCTGCTGCTTCAGCACCTTGGGAATGGTGACCTCAAAGGGGGAAACCTGCGAATTGGCAAGGTCAGTAGAGACAATGGCATTACGCACATCCGTGCGGAACGGAAAGCGGCCCTCGAAAAACGCGGCGCGGGATGGCGAGCAGGTCGGCATCGACCAGGCATTGCGGAATCGGACTCCCGACTCCGCGATACTGTCGATGTTGGGCGTCCGGGCGGGCGTCTGGCCGCCATAGCCGAATGCCGGCAGCTGATCGACCCCGAGGTCGTCCATGACGATGAAGAGAATATTCGGCGTGCTGGCAGGCTCCCGTTCGGGGTCCGCGGGCAACACAGGAGCCGTTGCGGGCACAGTGGGGGTCGAGTCGGAGCTGTCCGAGCAGGCGGTAAGCGTGGCCAGAAGAAACGCTGCCGACAGGACCGCGTCACGCAGACGCTGGCTACTGATACGTAACATAAATCCACTCACTCTGGCTGCTTGGCGGACATGGGTGGCGGCTCAACCATGACAGTCAGCACCCAGGGATCAGCTCAGCGTACGCGCTTTGCCCGGCCGATAGTTACCGCTTTCGGCCGACAGTCGAAAATTAGACAAATAATGGACGAAGTCTGCCGAATAGGGTGTATGCTGCAGCGCATGCCTATTTCGGTGGAGTCATGCAGGGCGATGAACTGCGGGGCCCCCGGCGTCTCACCACTACCTTCGAAGAGAAAACCAGAAGCGTCTATTGTCCCGGCGTTCCCGGCGCGCACGCGTCGGCTTTTCCCACACACAGCTACGACAATCACACTCATGTGATATGCACGGCAACAACAGGGAATACATAGAATGACTACTCCAAAAGTTTCATCGCTCATAGCAGCCGGTCTGGTGATAACAGCCTCGCAGGCATGGTCCGAGGACCTTGCGACCTGGAGTGAGGTCGCCGAACAGGACTTCAAGGCGTAGCAGTGCATCACTATCCCGGGAACGCCGGGCGTACCGGCCCAGTGTGCCGGGGATACGAAAGTGCCCTATCCCTGCCCGACATGGAACCACCCGAGCAAGACGTGCCACAAGACCGTAAAAGGCCCATGTACGCCAGCGGTTCCGGGTGTCAAGTCGAGCAAGGAGTGCGCATCGGCGAACCTGGGAACTGTGAGTGTCAAGGCTGACGGGGCTCTCGCCACTACGGGTTCCTCCGTACAGGTTCACAATACGGTCTACAGTGATGTTCTCGGCTGGAAAACGCACTTTACGGTGTCCTGTGAGGTCAAGACAGACGTGAAGTTCAAGGCCTGTGTCGACCTGCTCGAGCCCACGAGTGTGCAGGTGTCCTCCGACGCGGTGTCATGCAATATTGCTGATGGCCTGCCCAGCAGCGGTCTTCCGGTCGCCGGGGATGTATGCATGTTCGTCGATGCGAAGAATGTCGCCACAGGAAAACCGACCGGAAATGTGGGCGCCCAGGTGAGCACGCAGGTGGGTTACGGCAAGCAGTCTGTCGCCGGACAAACTATCGACCTGGGGAATCAGTCCTGGACCGAGACCCTCTTCAAAATCGATTTCTGACCCCTCAAAAACTATTGGAAATTATCTAGCAGTCTGTCGGACTCACGTCCGACAGACACGGTTTAAAGTCGTGGTAACGGTTCAAAGCTGTTAGTTTTGCTTCTGGTGGTTCTGAGTGCG
>NZ_SLWX01000017.1 GCF_004340525.1 Chromatocurvus halotolerans
TCGGTCACGATAAAACGGAATGGGCGGTCACGATCACCCGGAACAGGCGGTCACGATGAAACGGAATGAGTGGTCACGTTGGTCCGGAATACGCAACGGTGCGAGGTGCAGCGCCGCCACTGCCTGCTATGGCGGAACACCAAACAAACCCAACCTAGAAGTACTTACCCTGACATCAGACACACCAGCGCGGCGAAGCGCGTCATGAGCGGTGGCGAAGTTACCCGGCGATGCACCGATTCCGATTTGAGCAGAGTTGAGCTTTGTCGTGCGGCAAAATGTTGTAAAAAAAGCGCGGAAACTGCCGGCAAAGAAATGACCAATCCGAAATTTTCTTAGTCTCGCCGGGGCAGGCTGGACGTCGGCCGGGAAAAGAAGATGCGTAAAAAAATCAATAGGATAGGGGGTTTTCCCGTCGTTTCATGGGTGGGTTCTGCTGAATCTCACCGTTGCATGTAGTCCCACAATAACTGCTGTTTGACACACAGGCTGTGGATACTTTCGTGATAAATCTCATATTTAACATAATATATATTATACGCACTTGTGGATAAGACAGCGGATTAGCCTGGAGCCTATGCCCATAGGGGAAATCATCAAACAGGTCTGCTGCGTCTATTCCCCGGTCAGGACCGTGCTGTCCTCAAGGCCGTATTCAGAGGCCGCGCAGGCGCTCGGAACTGCTGCAAACGTTATCGCGCTGAGCGATGCTATCGCTGGGACGTGCAGCGCGCTGACCGATGTCGTTGCTGGCATCCATAATTCGAGTCTCCGCGGCTCCTCTGTCCCGTGCGGCGTTCCCAGTGATGGATCTGGATCCCACGCGAAGGCAAGGCGATGCGCACGGCTCTCGCTATGAATGACCGGGCTCGGCAATTAAATGCTGCATCGAAGGGGTGCTGGTTGCTCTTCGAGCAGTCGTCAACCAGCGCCGCCTGAGAACCTTGATGAGCTTTATAAAAAAGGTATTTAACAGAGGGTTGGCGATTATAGGTGATGTGCTATCTAGATAAGCCTTCGCCGGCCCATGACCTGCCGCTCCATCGTCGAGCTGCTGTCTGCGCCGTTAATAATAACAATATGTTAAATAGATAGCGTAAAGAATGAGCGCATCCTCCCGCTAGCCCTTGGCCGCCAGTCTGCGATAAAGGCTTCTTACGCTGATCCCCGCGGCCTGTGCCACGGCATCCTTGTTGCCGGCAAACTGTCGCATCAGAAAATCGAGGTGCTGACTTTCGACTTCTTGAAGCGTCTTCACGCCAGCTCCGGAGTCCGGTGCCTGCTGTAGCGATGCGGCGCCGGATGCAACGGCGTCGGCCTGCAGCGCCTGGCCAGTAATTGCCCGCTCTACCACGCTGCGATCGATCACGTTCGAGTTGCCAATAATGGAGCAGCGGGTGACGATGTTGCGCAGTTCCCGGACGTTTCCTGGGTAATCGTGGCTGCGCAAGCGCTGGATTGCCGATTCGGTGAAGTGCATGCCGATACCCTGCCCCGTCGCCCTCAGAAACGTGTTGGCCAGCAGCGGTATGTCTTCAGGTCGCTCCCGTAATGCGGGTACCCGTACCGGAAAAACATTGATGCGGTAGTACAGGTCCTGGCGAAAGCGTCCTTCCGCAACCATGCCGTCGAGGTCCTTGTGGGTGGCGCACACCAGACGAAAATCTGCGTGACGCACATCGGTGCTTCCCACTTGCCGATAGGTGCCCGTTTCTATCAGGCGGAGCAGCTTTACCTGCAGCGGCAGTGGGACATCTCCGATTTCGTCCAGGAAAAGGGTACCGCCGTTGGCCGCTTCAACCAGTCCTGCCTTGTGATAGTTGGCCCCGGTGAAGGCGCCGCGGACATGGCCGAAGAGCTCGCTTTCAAACAGGGTTTCCGTGAGGCCGGCACATTCCAGCGTGACCATCTGTGCCCGATGGCGAAGGCTGTTGCGATGCAGCGTGTGCGCTGCAAGCTCCTTCCCTGCCCCGGACTCGCCCGCCAGCAGCACTGCTACGTCCGAACGTGCAACCCGGGAAATCACGGAAAGCATGGCATTGAACGCCGGCGATTGTCCGGCCATATCCTGGCTGGCTGCCTGTTCGCCCGCCGTGGGCAGTGGCCGCAGCAGCTCAATGAAGAACGCCAGCTCTCCCGTTTCGTCCGCGATGGGGAGCATCTCGACATCGACATGCTCGCGCCCTTTCGGTGTTTCGTGAATATGAAGCACCCGCTCCCGCTCGCCCGAGGCGGTCGCGGCGGCCAGTGGGCAGGTCTCTCCCGCCTCGTCGCAGGGACGGTCGTAGCCATGGGAAACCGCATAGCAACGTGGCAGTGTGGCGGCGGTTTCGGGAAGCCCGAAAGCCTCGCGGTACAGGTCATTGGTCGCCAGGATCTCATAGTTGCGACTTACCAGAATTGCCGGGCTCTCGTAGCCATCGAGCATTCGGGCATAAGTGGGATCTATGTCACTGGCAATCAGATTCATCTTGTCATTACTGGCAAGCGTGGCTGTCAATTATGGCGGGAAACGCCGGGAGTCGCCACAATCGTGACCCACCAGCCCCCCGGACAGCCCCGGGGATTCTGAAATAACCAGCGATATTACAATGGGATACGATCGATTACGGGCTTTCTTTTGTCCGCTGGCACAGAGGTTGCAGGTGCTCACTATGAGCACTTTTGCATATGCAGCCCGTTGTTGAGATCGAGACATGATGGCTGCCCACAGAGGAGACAGATGTCCATGACTCAGACACACGCAAGCGCTACCGGGATTCCCGCCGTGATTCCCTTCTTTGATGAACCGACCAACACGCTCACCTATATCGTACGCGACCCGGGCAGCAAGCACTGTGCGCTGATCGATTCCGTGCTGGACCTCGATTACGCGTCAGGCACGATCAACTACGAGGGAGCGGACCGTGTTATCGCCTACGTCCGTGAACACCAGCTGACACTGGACTGGATTCTCGAGACCCACGTTCACGCGGACCACCTCTCCGCCGCACCCTATGTCAAGCAGGAACTCGGTGGACGCATCGCGATCGGCAACCACATCTGCACAGTACAGGAGACTTTTGGCAATATTTTTGATGCGGGGCCAGGTTTTCGGGATGACGGTTCCCAGTTCGATGTGCTGCTCGCTGAAGGTGATGCGATCGAGATTGGGGGGGTTACCGGGTATGCCATGCACACGCCTGGACACACGCCGGCCTGCATGAGCTATGTGATCGGTGATGCGGTTTTTGTCGGCGATACCCTCTTCATGCCTGACTACGGGACCGCGCGCTGCGATTTCCCGGGGGGTGATGCCGGGACGCTGTATCGCTCCATCAAGCGCATACTGGCGCTACCCCCGGAAACGCGCATCTTTGTCTGCCATGACTACCTGCCCAACGGGCGCGAGCTGGAATTCGAGACAACGGTGGCGGCAGAGCGGGAGAGCAATATCCACGTCAGGGATGGGATAAGCGAGGCAGAGTTTGTCGACATGCGGGAAAAACGCGATGCGACACTTGGCATGCCAAAGCTCATACTGCCGTCATTGCAGGTCAACATGCGAGCGGGGCATATGCCGCCACCGGAGACGGATGGTCGGTTTTTCCTTAAAGTACCGCTGAATGCCTTCGGCGGTCCGGCACTGTCCAGGCTCGCCCCGGATCAGGAGACAGGCGTATGAGCATGAACGTTATCAAGGTCAGTGACGAGTTTTCCGTATCCCCGCAAATCCAGCTGCAGGACATCGAGACACTGGCGTCCATGGGCGTCAAATCACTGCTGTGCAGTCGACCCGACGGGGAGGCCAACGACCAGCCCACCTTCGCCGAGGTCGAGTCGGCGGCACGCAGGTTCGGTCTTGAGGTGGCGCACGTGCCGGTCATTTCCGGCAAGGTCAACGAGGAGAATGTGGATGAATTCCTGTCGGCGTTCGAAGCGCTCGACAAGCCCGTGCATGCATTCTGCCGGACCGGAACGCGCTCCATGACCCTCTGGAGTCTCTATCAGCGACGTCTTGGCGTTAGCGACGAGGTGCTGCTCTCGCGTGCCCGTGACCATGGCTTTGACCTTGCCGAAGCTCTGGGTATTGCCGTAGATGCGCCATCGGCCGAGGGTGTCGGTCGACGCAGGGATCATTTCGATGTGGTCATCGTGGGAGCCGGCGCCGCAGGGATTTCTGTCGCCTCCAGTCTGCGTGCCCGAACCCAGGACCTGTCCATTGCCATTATCGACCCCGCGCAGGTGCACTACTACCAGCCGGGCTGGACGCTGGTCGGCGCCGGGGTGTTCACCCAGGAGGAAACCGTCAAGACCACGGCATCGCTGATTCCCCATGGCGTCACCTGGATACAGGCTGCAGTGGGGAACTTCGAGCCGGAGGAGAACCGGGTTCTGCTCGAGGATGCCCGTCCTATTTACTACGACCGCCTGGTTGCCGCACCGGGAATCAAGCTCGACTGGAACGGCATTGACGGACTGGTGGAAACCCTGGGGCAGAACGGTGTCACCTCCAATTACCGCTTTGATCTGGCGCCCTATACCTGGGAGCTGGTGAGTTCACTGCGCCGCGGTCGTGCAGTGTTCACGCAGCCGCCGATGCCGATCAAGTGCGCCGGCGCACCGCAGAAGGCGCTTTATCTGTCCGCGGACCACTGGAAGCGCAGCGGTGCGCTGCAGGATATGGAAATCGCCTTCTATAATGCTGGCCAGGTTCTTTTCGGGGTGAAGGAATACGTACCGGCCCTGATGGAATATATGGAAGCCTACAACGCAGAGCTTAACTTTGGCTTCCGCCTTGTCCGCGTTGACGGGCCCGGGCGCACGGCCTGGTTTGAAACAACGAACGACGCGGGCGAGACCGTAGAGGTATGCACCGAGTTTGATATGCTGCACGTCTGCCCCCCCCAGGTTGCCCCCGACGTGGTGCGTGAGAGTCCGCTAGCCGATGCGGCGGGCTGGATCGATGTCGATCAGAACACGCTGCAGCATAAAACCTACGAAAACGTCTGGGGCGTGGGCGATGCCATGAATGCCCCGAACGCAAAGACCGCCGCCGCAGCGCGAATGCAGGCGCCAATTGTTGCCAACAACCTGCTGCAGCACGCCGGCTTTGCGGCGGGTGTCTCTCACTACAATGGCTACGGGTCCTGTCCGTTGACCGTTGAGCGTGGCAAGATAGTGCTCGCGGAATTCGGCTACGGCGGCAAGTTGCTGCCCAGTTTTCCGCGCTGGATCATCAACGGGCAGAGACCGTCTCGGATGGCGTGGCTGCTGAAGGAGCGGATCCTGCCGCCGGTCTACTGGAAAGCCATGCTGAAAGGACGGGAATGGATGGTAAACCCAGAGCGAAGCAAGCCGGTCTCCTCTGACGCATGAAGCTCAATCCCGGGCGGTGGCTGCCGCCAATGGAATGGCTTCGCAGCTATCACCGCGGGATGGCCGCGAACGACCTGCTGGCTGCTGTCATCGTTACGGTGATGCTGATACCGCAGTCACTGGCCTACGCCCTGCTCGCCGGCCTGCCGGCGGAGATGGGCCTGTATGCCAGCATCCTGCCGCTGGTGCTCTACGCCATCTTCGGAACCAGTCGCACCCTTTCGGTGGGCCCCGTGGCGGTCATCTCGCTGATGACGGCCACCGCGGTCGGAAAGGTGGCTGCCGGCGGTAGTGCCGATTACGCCAGCGCGGCAGTTGCCATGGCGATGATATCCGGACTCATGCTGATCGGCATGGGGCTACTCCGTTTCGGCGAACTGGCCAACCTGCTTTCCCACTCCGTGGTCAGTGGCTTCATCACGGCATCGGGGATCATCATCGCGGTCAGCCAGATCCGGCACATTGCCGGCATCTCCGGACACGGTGACAACCTCCCTGCCCTGTTCGGCAGTATGCTGGGCGAACTTTCAGGGTTCAGTCTGCCCACGCTTCTGGTCGGTGTGGGCGCCCTGCTGGTATTACTGTGGATACGGCGGGATCTCGCCAGGCTTCTGCAGGCCGTCGGCGTTCCGGCGGCGGTCGCTGACATCTTTGCCAAGGCGGGGCCCGTTCTGGTGATCGCCGTCACCACCTGGATCAGCTATAGCGCCGGCCTGGAGGCGCAGGGTGTTGCCGTGGTCGGCGTTGTACCGAGCGGCCTGCCCGCGTTCAGCACGCCGGTATTCAGTGTGGCGCTGTGGTCGGAGCTGGCGGTGTCGGCATTGCTGATCAGCCTGATCGGGTTTGTCGAATCGGTGTCTGTGGGCAAGACCCTGGGCGCGAAACGCCGGCAGAATATCAACCCCAATCAGGAGTTGGTGGCGCTGGGTGCGGCAAACGTAGCGTCCTCCCTGTCTTCAGGATTTCCGGTAACGGGTGGGTTCTCCCGCTCTGTAGTGAATTTTGACGCGGGCGCGCAGACCCAGATGGCCGGTGTCATGGCAGCACTTGGCATTGCCCTGGCCACGCTGTTTCTGACGCCGGTTCTGTATTACCTGCCGCAGGCAACCCTTGCGGCCACCATTATCGTCGCGGTGACCTCGCTCATTGATGTTGCGCTGCTGCGTCGCGCCTGGCGGTACTCTCGGCGCGACTTTATCGCGGTGACCGTGACGATCGCCGCGACGCTGGCTCTTGGCGTGGAGCTTGGTGTCCTCGCCGGCATTGTGGTGTCGGTAGCGCTGCACCTGCACAAGACCACGCGTCCGCATATCGCCATTGTTGGAGAGGTTCCCGGCACGGAGCATTTCCGCAACGTCATGCGCCACGATGTCATTACTTACCCCTCCATCGTGTCGATACGCGTTGACGAGAGCCTGTATTTTGCCAATGCCAGCTATCTGGAAAACACGGTCTACGCCATCGTGGCTGGTCGGCAGGACCTTCGGCATATCATTCTGCAGTGCACCGCCGTAAACGAGATAGACCTGAGTGCGCTGGAAACCCTGGAGCAGATTGATCACCGCCTCCGCGAGCAGGGTATTGCCCTGCATCTGAGCGAAGTGAAGGGACCTGTCATGGACGCGCTGCGTCGCACGGACTTCATCGATTCCCTCAGCGGCCAGGTTTACCTGTCACAGCACCAGGCCGTGGAATCGCTGCGTCCGCTCGGGGGGGTGGCGGTGGAGTAATCAGTGCAAACGGCGGGAGACGCCGTACTGCCAAAGCCGCAGCAGACTGCGCTCCACGGCTGACCCGGCAGCCATGCCAAGTTTCTCCTGCCAGTTGCGCTTGCGAACAAAGCGGATCTCGAAAACGTCACTGCCCTCAAGCCGCGCCTGTATCGTGGCATCTGACGTCGCCAGCTCATCGACCAGGCCCTCGTCAAGGGCCTGCTGTCCGTACCAGATCTCGCCGGTGGCCACGCGGTCGATATCCAGTGCCGGACGGTTGTCCTTCACGAAATGCTTGAACAGCGCGTGGGTCTCTTCCAGTTCCTCAACGAATTTTTCCCGGCCCTTGTCGGTGTTTTCACCGAACAGCGTCAGCGTGCGCTTGTATTCTCCGGCGGTGAGTAACTCAAAATCGATATCGTTCTTTTTCAGCAAGCGATGAAAGTTCGGCAGCTGCGCAAGAACGCCGATGGAGCCGATAACGGCGAATGGCGCTGCGATGATGCGATCGGCAACGCAGGCCATCATGTAGCCGCCACTGGCAGCGACCTTGTCCACGCAGACTGTCAGGGGAGTCCCGGCGTCACGGATACGACGCAGCTGGCTGGCAGCCAGGCCATAACCATGCACGACACCGCCGGGGCTCTCCAGACGCACCAGGACCTCATCCCCCTTCTTGAGTTGTGGCACGATGGCCGATATTTCCTCTCTCAGGTTGTCCGTGGCAGAGGCGTGGATATCGCCGTCGAAGTCGAGTACGAAGAGCACCGGGCGTTCGCGCTGGGGCTCATCCGCCGGCGACTCCTGACCACTGCCCCCTTTTTTTGCCTTCAGCGCCTTCTTGCGTTGTTTGACCTTCACTTTTTCGGCTTTTTTTCGGGCCTTGGTGGCAGCTTTCCAGGTCTGTGGGTCGTTGATGGCGTGGTTGAGCGTGTCGCTGACATGTTCGGCGCGCTGGTTGATCCGGGTTATCTCGATATGACCATCATGGTCGCCGCGCTGCCGCTGCGAAATGGCCACGAGACCCAGCGCCAGTAAGAGAATGAGGACAAGGAGTGTGACAGCCTGCGCCGCGAACAATCCCAATTCGGATAAAAACTCCATGCAATGAGCTCCTGCCGCAAGGGCATTAAGACGGTGCTTACCGGGTTGATACTCGGGTAACGTGGTAACGAATCAATTGCCCCGCAATGGAGGTTTCCGGCGGGACAGGCGGCAAATCACTATAATGATACCAGTCTGCCTCGGCGATTTCCCGCGGATCACAGCATATATCGCCGCTTCGGTAGTCGGCGAAGTAGCCAAGCATCAGCTGACTGGGGAACGGCCAGGACTGGGAGTCGAAGTAGCGAATATCGTCGACGTCGATGCCCACTTCCTCCCTGACCTCGCGCCGCAGACACTGCTCTGCACTCTCCCCGGCTTCAATAAACCCGGCCAGAGTACTGTACATGGGACGTCGAAACCGGGTGTGCCGCGCGAGGAGAAGATACTCGCCGCGCGTGACCAGGACAATAATGCAGGGCGAGATGCGCGGGTAAACCGACATTTCACACCGCTGACACCGCATGGCACGCTCGGCGGGCAGGATCTCGGTAGGATTGCCGCAGCGTCCGCAGTACTGATGGTCGCGCTCCCACTCAAGCAGCTGCAGTGCGCGTCCGGCAAGGGCGAACAGGGCATCATCGACGCGCCCGAGCAGCTCATACAGCGTGCCTACCTGATGGCGCAGCGGATCGACTTCCTGCAGATCGTCGATTTCCAGCGCGAAACAGGGCTGATTCTGCCAGTGGCCAATGAATTGTTCACGCCGGATCTGCCAGCCATTGGCGGTGAGGTCGGCGTCAGTGAGCACGCAGGGTTGCCGGGATCGCATGTCGCTGATCAGCTTGCCGCCCTGAAAAACCACGTGCAAAGCGTTGTGCCTGGAATCGGGTGGTTGCTTGTCGAGGTCGAACATATCTCTGTTACGAGCCTTTCATCTGACGGACCGGACATGGTAGGTGCGCGGCCCCCGGCGGGCAAGCCGCAGCCGCCAACGCGCCCCTATCATGCTTTTTTCTTCCACATATGATCGGGTAGGTGCTGGACCTGCGTATGGCACTGCGTGTAATCTCCCCAACCTTCCAATAACAGGCACGACGGACGGAACCTCAAATTGCCATGAGATCACTCCTGACATTGATTACGGTGCTGGTTGTTTTCTGGGTCAGCAACTCGGGGATGTTCAAGCCCTTGCTGCTGTGCCTGGGCGTGGCGTCGATTGCCCTGACCGCCTGGCTGACGTGGCGCCTGGGTATCCTCGGCGGCGGCAAGCGCCCTATCAGTATGGTCCGTCTGCCACGTTACTTTGCCTGGCTTGCGATACAGGTGGTGCAAAGCAATATTGATGTCGTACGCCGCGTCTGGACCGGTCGTGCAGCAATTTCACCGACCGTTGCACGCGTTCCGCTGCCGGCACTGAGTGATGCGGGCAAGGTCATCTACGCCAACTCGATCACGCTGACGCCGGGCACAGTTGCCATGGATGTAGATGCACCGGGCGGCACATTGCTGGTGCACGCGCTTAGCCGGGACGGCATCGCCGATCTCGAGTCAGGAGAAATGGCCCGACGTGTCCAGGGCCTTGAGCGCTGAATGGCCATGCTCGCAGCCATCGCCATCTCCCTCCTCGTTGTCATGGCGATCGCCATCGCCCGGGCGCTGACCGGGCCGACAATTTATGATCGCATTCTTGCCGTCAACCTGTTCGGTACCAAGACGGTTCTGCTCATTGCCGTGGTCAGCGTCTTTGCGGGCAGGCCCGATTATCTCGACATTGCCCTGGTCTACGCCCTTATTAATTTTATCAGCATCATCGGTGTACTCCGCTATTTCGAGTACGGCGGCAAGCCGACGGAAGGGCAGTGAGTTATGGATAGCGTCATCGCCATTGCCGGCGGAATTTTTGCGGTGCTCGGCATCGTGCTGATTCTTACCGGGGGTCTGGGCGTCATGCGCCTGCCCGATTTTTACACGCGCATGCACGCGGCGGGGGTCACGGAAACGCTGGCGGCGTTTTTTATCGTGGTAGCGCTCATGCTGGAGGTTGGTTGGGGAATCGGCTTCTTCAAGCTGCTGTTCATCATGCTGTTTGTGTTGATTACCAGTCCGACGGCGAGTCACGCGCTGGCCAAGGCGGCCCGGCACGGTCGTCTTCGCGCCCATGGCGACGATCCGGAGGCGGGTTCTTCATGATTGATTTTGCGTTTGTCGTGGATATCGTCGTTCTGGCGCTGCTGCTGGTCACCGCAGTGGCGATTGCCCGAATGAAGGATCTGTTTGCCATTGTCATGCTGTCGGGCATATACGGGCTGCTCTCCGCTGCGTTCTTCGTGTCACTCGACGCCGTCGATGTTGCATTCACCGAGGCCGCCGTCGGCGCCGGTATCTCGCCTCTGCTGTTTCTCTCCGTCCTCAAGCTGACCGGGCGCTACGAGAACGGTTCCCACTCTCACGCGATATTTGCACTGGTGCTGGTTGTGGTCACCGGACTCGCTCTGGTGGTGGGTACTCTGGACATGCCCGCCTTCGGTGATCCTGACAGTCCTGCCAGCAGCCATGTCGCGGTGCGCTACCTTGAAGAGTCCGGGCGGGAAATCGATATCCCGAACGTGGTCACATCCGTGCTTGCCAGCTATCGCGGTTACGATACGTTCGGTGAAGCCGTCGTGATCTTTACCGCTGCAGTCGGGGTGCTGTCCCTCCTCGGTCTGCTGTCAGGACCGCGCGAGGGTGGCGAGAGTCCGGTGCGTATGGGAGATCACCTGGTGCTGCGACTGGTCAGTGAAATGCTAATCCCGCTGATACTGCTGTTCGCGCTCTACGTACAGTTCCACGGAGAATACGGGCCCGGCGGAGGTTTCCAGGCGGGCGTGATCTTCGCTGCGGCGATCATTCTGCACAGTATGCTGTTCGGCTTGCAGCCAGCACAGCGGGTCGCCCGTCCTCCCGTGCTGCGTGCGCTCGCTGCCCTCGGCGTTCTCGTCTATGGCAGCGTTGGTGTTGTCAGCATGCTGTCCGGCGGCACCTTCCTTGATTATTCGGTCCTCAGTGAAGACCCCGTGAGTGGGCAGCATCTGGGAATTATCGTCATTGAGCTGGGCGTCGGTGTCACGGTGGCGTCGACCATGATTCTGATCTTCTTTGCCTTTACCTCGCGGTCGGATGCCGCGCACCCGGAGACCTCGCGGTGATCCTGGATCTCTATAATTACTGGGTTGTCATCGCCCTGATGATGGTCGGTTTCTACAGCGTTATCGTGCGCGGGAATCTGATCAAGAAGCTCATCGGCCTGAACATCTTCCAGACGTCCGTGTTCATTTTCTATATCAGCGTGGGAAAGGTCGATGGTGGGACGGCGCCGATTCTCGTGGATGGCGTCACGCTATATTCAAACCCCCTGCCCCACGTCCTCATATTGACGGCGATCGTGGTCGGCATCGCCACCCTGGCACTCGCGCTCGCCCTGGTTGTTCGCATCAAGGACGCCTACGGCACCGTTGAAGAAGAAGAAATCCGGGAGATCGACGAACAGTGATGGTGCACCTTCCAGTCCTGCAGGTCGTCATTCCGCTGATGGCCGCTCCGGCCCTGCTATTGCTCAATCGACCCTGGCAATCGTGGCTGCTGACGTGTCTTGTCACCATCACGGCCTTCGCCATCAGCGTTTCCCTGCTGGGGACCGTCTACAGCACGGGAACCATCAGCTACGAGCTGGGCGGCTGGGAGCCGCCCTGGGGGATTGAATACCGTATTGATCTGCTGTCGGCCTATGTGCTTCTCATCGTGTCAGGTGTTGCGGCACTGGTCGCGGTGGCATCGCGGCAGGGTCTGGATGCCGACGTTGCGACCGACAAGCAGCCCACACTGTACGTGCTTTATTGTCTGTGCCTTGCCGGTTTGCTGGGTATTGTCGCTACCGGCGATCTGTTCAATGTGTTCGTTTTTCTCGAGATCTCATCGCTGTCCACCTATGCCCTGATCGCCATGGGCCCACACCGACGCGCCCTGTGGGCTTCCTACCAGTACCTCGTGGTGGGCACAATCGGCGCCACATTCCTGCTGATCGGCATTGGCTTTATTTACAGCCTCACGGGCACGCTCAACATGCAGGATATCGCCGCGCGGCTGCCCCTGGTCGATGCAGACCGCACGGTGCACACGGCGTTTGCATTTATCGTTGTCGGGGTCTGTCTGAAACTGGCCCTCTTTCCGCTGCACTTCTGGCTGCCGAACGCGTATACCTACGCACCGTCGATCGTCACGGCATTTCTCGCCGCGACATCGACAAAGGTTGCGGTATACCTGCTTATACGTCTGCATTACTCGATTTTTGGCGCCAATTTCGCACTGGATGTCCTGCCGCTCAACCTGCTGTTTCTCATACTCGGACTGGCGGGCGTGTTTGCGGCGTCTCTGGTGGCTGTGCAGCAACCAAACGTCAAGCGGCTGTTTGCGTATTCCAGTATCGCCCAGATTGGCTACATGATCGTAGGCCTGGGGCTGGGGACGGTGATCGGACTGCAGGCAACCCTGCTGCATCTGTTCAACCACGCGCTCATGAAGGGCGCACTGTTTCTGGCGATCGCCGGCGTGGTCTACCGCGTTGGCGGCTCGGACCTCGCCCACTTTGCGGGTCTCGGCCGGCTGATGCCGTGGACCATGGCAGCCATAGTCATCGGCGGTCTCAGCCTGATTGGTGTTCCGCTGACGGTGGGCTTCATCAGCAAGTGGTATCTTGTTCTGGGCGCCATTGAGGCTGGACTCTGGCCCGTTGCCGGACTGGTGCTGATTGCCTCCGTTCTCGCACTGTTCTATGTCTGGCGGATCGTCGAGGTGGCCTATTTTGAGTCCCCGACCGCGCTCACCGAGAGCGCCCGCGAGGCCCCGCTGGGCATGTTGCTGGCGACGTGGGTACTTGTCGGCGCGAACATCTACTTTGGTATCGATACTGAGCTGACCCGGCAAACCAGCGAACTTGCCGCACAACACCTGATGGGAGGCCAGCCATGATGGGGGCGCAACAGGTGCTTCAATGGGTTGTTCTGCTGCCGGCGATGGCGATACCACTCCTGCTGCTGGCGCGTCACTACCCCAACATTCGCGAAGGCGTGTCACTGCTGGCCTCAATCACGCTGTTCGCCCTGGTGACGATGCTGTACCGTGATTTCACCGCCGGTGGCAGTGCCGAAGCTGTCTGGATAGCCATCATGCCTGGCCTCGAAATCAGCTTCAGGGTCGATGCGCTGGGTGTGCTGTTTGCGCTGGTCGCCAGCTTTCTCTGGATCGTCACTACGCTTTATGCCATTGGCTACATGCGGGCCCACGCCGAGGACAACCAGACTCGCTTTTACGTCTTTTTTGCCGTTTCCATTGCGTCTGTCATGGCTATCGCGTTTTCGGCGAACCTGTTCACGCTGTTCATTTTCTACGAAATGCTGACCCTGGCCACCTACCCGCTGGTGACCCATGCGGGCACGGCAAAGGCACGCGCCGGCGGGCGTACCTACCTGACTATTCTGGTGGGAACGTCGATTGTTTTTTTCCTGCCGGCCATTATTGCCACCTATGCCATCAGCGGGTCTCTCACGTTCACACCCGGTGGCGTTTTCGCCGCCGACACGTCGCCGGTTCTGCTGGGTGCGCTGCTGGTACTGTTCATATTTGGTATCGGCAAGGCTGCGATCATGCCATTCCATCGCTGGTTACCCGCTGCGATGGTAGCCCCGACGCCGGTGAGCTCGCTGCTGCACGCAGTCGCGGTGGTCAAGGCGGGCGTTTTTTCCGTGATCAAGGTCGGCGCGCTTATCTTTGGCCTCGATACGCTGGCTGGTCTCTGGTCTACTGACCTGCTGCTCTACCTCTGCGCATTCACGGTTATCGTCGCTTCTCTGGTGGCAATGCGCCAGGACAATCTCAAGGCCCGTCTGGCGTATTCCACGGTAAGCCAGCTGAGCTACATGACGGCTGGGGTTCTTCTCGCGACAAGCACCGGTCTGCTCGGCAGCAGTATGCACATCGCCATGCACGCCTTGGGCAAGATCACCCTGTTTTTCTGTGCGGGCGCCATCCTGGTGGCGGCGCACAAGAGTGATATCAGCCAGATGCGTGGCCTCGGTCGACAGATGCCGTTTACCATGATGGCCTTCTTCGTTGGCAGCCTCAGTATTATCGGTCTGCCGCCCACTGGCGGCACCTGGAGCAAGTGGTACCTTATTACGGGGAGCCTGGAGGCCGATCAGCTGGCTCTGGTGATTGTTCTCATGCTTAGCTCCCTTCTGAATATTGCTTACCTGCTGCCGATTCCACTGCGCGCTTTCTTCCCGGGAGAGGCACACCCGGTTGAGGGTCCGGTGGGTATTCGCGAGGCACCGCTGCCGTCCCTGATCGCCATTGGAATTACCAGCCTGATGTGTCTTCTGCTGTTTCTGTTCCCGCAGCGCCTGTATGACCTGGCCAGCGCCGTCGGAGGGTGAGCATAATGAAAGATGAAAAAACGTATTTCTTCGATCGGCCGGAAAACGTGGCGCGCCTCCTTCGGGTATTCTACGGGGTCTGCATCATCCTGGCTGTGCTGGACTTCGTGATTCATCGCCATGTGTATCATGCGTGGGAAAATCTCTGGCTGTTCTATCCGATCTACGGCTTCGTCGGCTGCGTTCTGCTCGTGCTGGTCGCGAAGTGGATGCGCACCTTCCTGATGCGCGACGAGTCCTATTACGAGGATCTTGAGCGGGCGAGAACGGATTCCTCGGGAGATTCGCGTGATGCCTGAGTCCTTGCCACCGTTCCTCATATTCTATGTTGTGGCCCTGCTTGCACTGCCTGCGCGCGGCATTCTGCGCACTGTGCTTATGCTGTCAGCCCCGGTTCTGGGTGCCTGGTGCGTCTGGCAGACACCCGAGGGCAGCTATGGCGTTCTTCAGGTGCTGCAGTTCGAACTCACGCTGCACCGCGTGGATCGGCTGGCGACCCTGTTCGGTTACCTGTTCAATCTTGCCGCCTTTATTGCCTTCGTCTACGCACTGCACGTGCGCGACCGGGTTCAGCAGACGGCCAGCATACTTTACGCGGGAAGCGCTCTCGGGGCGGTCTACGCCGGCGACCTCATAACGCTGTTCGTTTTCTGGGAGATGCTGGCGTTGACCTCGGTTTTCCTGGTCTGGGCGCGGCGCACCGATCGTGCGTACCGCTCCGGCATGCGCTACCTGATTATTCAGGTCCTGTCCGGGCTGCTGCTGCTCGGGGGCGTTATCGCCTATGCCGCTGACGGAAATTCACTGTCGTTTGATTACATCGGCCTCGAGGGTTTCGCCAGCTGGCTGATACTGCTGGCATTCGGGATCAAGTGCGCCTTCCCTTTCATGCACAACTGGCTGACCGATGCCTATCCCGAGTCTACCCCTACCGGTACCGTTTTCCTGAGCGCATTCACGACCAAGGTGGCGGTGTACGCCCTGGCCCGAGCGTTCCCGGGCACTGAACTGCTGGTCTATGTCGGTGCGACCATGGCAACGTTCCCGATCTTCTTCGCGGTGATCGAAAACGATCTGCGCCGGGTGCTGGCTTACAGTCTCATCAACCAGGTGGGTTTCATGGTAGTCGGTATTGGCATCGGGACCGCACTGGCGATCAACGGCGCGGTGTCGCACGCCTTCAATGACGTCATATTCAAGGGGCTGCTGTTCATGTCCATGGGCGCGGTCCTGTACCGCACCGGCAAGATCAATGGTTCCGAGCTTGGCGGCCTTTACAAGACCATGCCGAAAACGACCGTGCTGTGCATCGTAGGCGCGGCCTCTATATCGGCATTTCCGCTGTTCAGCGGGTTTGTCAGCAAGTCCATGGTAATGAGTGCGGCGCTGGCCAACGATTTTCATATCGTCTGGCTGCTGCTTCTTTTTGCGTCGGCAGGGGTATTTCACCATGCGGGCATCAAGATTCCTTATTTTGCGTTCTTTGCCCACGACTCTGGAATCCGCACCCAGGAAGCGCCCACCAACATGCTGGTAGCCATGTCGCTTGCTGCCGCGCTGTGCATAACCATTGGTGTTTTCCCGGATTTCCTCTACCGCCTGCTGCCCTACGACACCGGCTATAATCCGTATGACGCGACGCACGTCCTTGCACAGACCCAGTTGCTGTTTTTCTCGGCACTGGCATTCGTCTGGCTCAACCTGCGTGGCATGTATCCGCCCGAGCTGCCGTCCACGAACCTGGACGCCGACTGGCTGTATCGGCGCCTCGCGCCGTCGGTGATAGGCCATACAGCCTCAATGGTGGCGAGGTGGGATGCGGGAATGCGGAGCTCAGGCAGACTCGTACTGGTGCGTGCCGCCCAGCTGGTCAATCGACATCACAGCCCCGGCGGTTTTCTTGCGCGCACGTGGTCCACGGGCAGCGCTGTTTTCTGGGTGGTGGCAATCCTTGCAGTCTACCTGCTGTTATTTGCTGTCGGCGACGGTATGGCTCTGCGCTGATCCACCGGTATGCCATTGCAGCGTGACGCCACTGCTTTTTTCAATGGCGGCCAGCGTTGCAATGTGGGCGGACACTTCCGCGTCTGTCGGGCGGATAACCGTGAGTCTCGGCCGCTGTTCTGACAGGGGCCTGACCCGGCTCTCACTGCCGCCCTCGCTGCGACTCTCCGCGTCATCCGAAAGATGCAGGGTGGTTTGCCCCCCAGTCATCGCCAGATAGACGTCCGCCAGTATCTCGGCATCCAGCAGCGCGCCGTGCAGGTCGCGGGTCGAGTTATCAACCGCATAACGCGAGCACAGCACGTCCAGGTTGTTGCGCTGACCGGGGTGCTTGTGCCTTGCCATCTGCAGCGTATCAATAATATGGCAGTGTGACTCGATGCCGGTGTAGCCCGAGCGATAACGCTGCAGCTCACTGTCCAGAAAGCCGACGTCAAAGGGTGCATTGTGAATGATCAGCTCGGCATCGCCGATGAAGGTCAGGAAGGCTTCAGCGATACGCGCAAAAACCGGCTTGTCGGCAAGGAATTCCGGGGTTATGCCATGGACTTCCATGGCGCCTGCATCGATGTCGCGGTCGGGGTTGATGTACTGATGGTAGTGACGGCCCGTCAGGCGCCGATTGACCAGCTCAACGCAGCCTATTTCGATAATCCGATGCCCCTGGCTGACCTCAAGGCCAGTGGTTTCCGTATCCAGAACAATCTGTCGCATGGGTTTCCGTCGTGTTGTGAGCGTGAGTATCCGGTGACGTTCAGGCAGCGCGATTCTTGCTGCTTTGGCGATTTGGCATGCCCGAGGGTGTCGGTGCCGGGTTGGCGACACCCAGACCGATCAGTGACCGCCGCCGCGCCAGCCGCTGCACGGGGCGGCGTATATTCGGCACCTGCTTTATCGCATGTGCCAGGTACACCGAGCCAATCGGCAGCTGGTGGCGATTGAGCGCTGCATTCAGCGCAGCGGCCGTTCGATGAAAGCGTCCACTTCCCCAGGGTGGCAGCGGATACAGATGATCAAAGCATTCGACTTTGCAGCCAACTAGATGCAGCCAGTCGGTCAGGCGATACTGGCTGACGGGACGGCGGGTGCGCCACAGCGAGTTCCCTAATGCGCCACGCAGTCGTTGCGAGGCACCCTTCAGACTGTAGGGGTTGAAGCCCACGATCAGCAGGTGCCCATTCGGCGTCAGTACGCGCTGCATTTCACGCAGGCAGTTATGCGGATTGTGGCAGAAATCAAGCGTGTGCAGCGCGACGACGATATCAATACTGTCGGACTCCAGCGGCAGCTCCGCGCATTCGCAGGGCAGTGTCACGCCGCCCAGACCTTCAGCGCCGGCGATGATCTTGTGGTGTATACGACTGTCATTCAGCAGGCTGCGTCCCGGCAGAGGGCCGAGCTGCAGGATGTGGTATCCGAAAGCCGTTTCCAGGAGCGGGCGGCTGCGTGCGCGGATCTCTGCAAACAGACGCTCTCCGGCGTCTCTGGCGTACCAGGTTTCCAGTTGCTGCGAAATCTCGCTAAACTCTTGTGCCATTTGCTGCTCGACGCTGATCGGTGTATCAGATTAGCCAGCAATGAGCCTGCAATGCAACCACTGGAGTTCAAGCTTTGAGAACCGTTCGCCCGATCAGGGCCTTCAGCGACAATTACATCTGGCTCCTCGAGGCAGACGACGGCCGGGTCGTCGTCGTGGACCCGGGCGATGCCGACCCGGTAGCCGACGAGCTTTCCTCACGGCAGCTCACGCTCTCTGCAATTCTCGTCACGCATCATCATTTTGATCACACCGGGGGGGTGGCCGAGCTCGCCACCGCCTGGGGTTGCCCGGTATACGGCCCTGCAAATCCGGCAATTGCGGCAATCACTCACCCGGTTGCCGCGGGAGATCAGGTCGAGGTCCTCAATTACCGGTTTGAGGTCATTGCCGTCCCCGGCCATACACTGGATCACATCGCCTACTTCGAGGCCGGAGAAGAACCGCTGCTGTTCTGCGGCGACACGCTCTTTGCAGGGGGCTGCGGACGCGTCTTCGAGGGCACTTACCCGATGATGTTCGAGTCATTGCAGCGGCTGGCGATGCTGCCGGACGAGACCCGGGTTTACTGTGCCCACGAATATACCCGGGCCAATCTCGCCTTTGCCAAAGCTGTCGAGCCGCACAATGCTGAGCTCGCAGAGAGGATTGCCCGTGTCGACGAGCTGCGGGACGATGGCCAGCCCACTGTGCCGTCGCTGCTTGCCACTGAGCTTGCGACTAATCCCTTCATGCGATGTTCGCAAACGAGTGTCATGCAGGGCCTGGCGGCCTCTGGCCGGCCCGCGGACGGAGCACCGGAGGATTGCTTTGCCGAGCTGCGGCAATGGAAGGATAATTTCCGATGAGGCTAATGCCGTCGTTCGGGCGAGTCGGTAGTTTTCTGCCAGCACTGCTGCTCTCGGCCTGCCAGGGGCTTGGCCCGATGGTGTCCGAGTCTGAACGGGAAGAGGATACCGTGAGCACGCGGGTCGCCGTTGTGGATACGCTGCTGGTGCCGGCAACCCCGGAGGCACCGCCAGAGGACCTTTGGGAACGCATGCGTCGCGGTCTGGACTGGCGTCATGAGGACAATCCCGCGGTGCGCAGTGCACGCGATGCCTATCTGGCGCAGCCACTGTATCTTCAGGTGGTCGGTCAGCGGGCTCAGCGCTACCTTCATTACATCGTGGAACAAGTCGAATCCCGCGGCATGCCAATGGAGCTGGCACTGCTGCCACTGGTGGAGAGTACGCTTGATCCCTTTGCCGTATCGCCGCAGCAGGCAGCGGGCCTGTGGCAGATCATGCCCGCGACCGCGAAGTATCTCGGTATGCAAACCGACTGGTGGTATGACGATCGTTTCGACCTTCGCGATTCAACACAGGTGGCGCTGGACTATCTGGAGGGCCTGCATGCAGACTTTGACGGTGACTGGCTGCTTGCGCTGGCCGCCTACAACGCGGGCAAAGGCCGGGTCTCCAGCGCCGTTCGGCGCAACGCCGCCCGCGGCCAACCCACCGACTACTGGTCACTCTCGCTGCCGCGGGAAACCCGTCACTATGTGCCGCGATTGCTGGCACTGAGCGAGATCATACGCAACGCTGACGACCTCGACCTGGAGCTCCCACCGGTGGCCAACGCGCCTGCCTTCATTGCCGTTTCAACCGGTGGACAGATCGAGCTGCAGCGAGCGGCACAGCTCGCCGGTGTGGAAATCGCGACATTGCGCAACTACAACCCGGGACACCTGCGCTGGGCGACAGCACCCGAGCGCGACGAAATACTGCTACCCGAGCTGCATGCAGAGCGTTTCAGCAGGGCCCTGGCCACACTTCCCGTGGATGAACGGGTAAGCTGGTCGCACTATCGCATCCGCTCCGGTGACAACCTCGGTGTGATAGCGCGCCGCTTCGGCACACAGGTAGAGCTGCTGCGGGAGGTCAACGGGATCGAGGGCCACTTCATCCGCGCAGGCGATACCCTTCTCATCCCGCGCGGTGGCAACTGGCGCGGCAGTCTGGACATTGCCCGAAGACCCGATATCGAACGCGAGCGCGCCTACCGCGTGCGCAGCGGAGACTCCCTGTATCGCATTGCCAACCGCTTCAACGTGACCATTGATGAGCTGGTGAACTGGAACAAGATCGATCCGTCAGACTATCTTCGGCCGGGTCAGACGCTGACGCTTTTTGTCAGTGGCGGTTAAATTGTCGTCAACGTCTGCGCTGTCAAGGTCCACCCTGCCCTGTTACCATGCCCACCGAAAGAGTTATCAGTCGGCAAAGAGCCCTCAGGAAGTGCCATATGAGCGACAGTTCGCCCGTCCACAACATCAACGTCGCATCCCAGGAAGTTCTTATCACGCCGGAAAAGCTCAAGGCAGCGCTGCCGCTCAGTGATGCAGGCAGAAGTGTCGTGACATCCAGCCGTGAGGCAATATGGGATATTCTTGACGGTCGCGATCAGCGACTGTTCATTGTGGTGGGGCCCTGCTCCATCCACGACCCGCTGGCGGCCATGGATTACGCGCGTCGACTGAAGGCGCTGGCTGAGGAGCTCTCAGACACGCTGTACATCGTGATGCGGGTCTATTTTGAAAAACCACGCACCACGGTGGGTTGGAAAGGTCTGATCAATGACCCGCACATGGATGATTCGTTCAAGATCGAGGAGGGTCTGCACATTGGCCGCAGGCTGCTCCTCGAGATTCTAGAGCTGGGTCTGCCAACCTCCACGGAGGCTCTGGACCCCATCTCACCCCAGTACCTGCAGGACCTGATCACCTGGTCTGCGATCGGTGCGCGAACTGCCGAGTCACAGACGCACCGGGAAATGGCCAGTGGATTATCCTCACCGGTCGGTTTCAAGAACGGCACAGACGGCAACCTCGATGTGGCGACGAATGCACTGAAGTCTGCCGCCAGACCGCACCGCTTTCTGGGCATCAATCGCCAGGGGCAGGTGTCGGTATTCACGACCCGCGGTAACCGCTACGGTCACGTCGTGCTGCGCGGTGGCAGTAATGGTCCCAATTATGACTCGGTGAACATCAAGCTTTGCGAGGACGCGCTGTCAGCCGCAGGATGCCCGTCCAACATCATGGTGGACTGCAGCCATGCCAACTCCAACAAGCAGCCGGAGTTGCAGCCGCTGGTGGTGGAGGATGTGGTCAACCAGATAAAAGAGGGGAACCGGTCTATTGTCGGCCTGATGCTGGAGAGCAATATCAACGCCGGTTCACAGGCCATTTCCGGCCTTCCGGACACACTGAAGTATGGCGTTTCCGTGACAGACGCCTGTATCAGCTGGGAAGAGACAGCTCGCTGCCTGCGGGATGCGGCAGACAAACTGAAGGATGTTCTTCCTGGACGCCGATCCCCTGACGAGGCGCGTAAAGCCGGTTGATTGATCGCGGCGGCCAGGACCCGTACCGCCGCGCTGTCTCCGGATCAATAATAGGCCTGGGAACGATCCGTGTGGTCGGTCATGTCGCGAACACCCGAAAGGTCGGGGATCTGATCCATGAGCGTCCGCTCCACGCCGTTTTTCAGTGTGATGTCCACTGCGCTGCAGCCCTGACAGCCGCCGCCGAACTGAAGCACAGCGAAATTGTCATCGGTCACCTTGATCAGTGACACCTCACCGCCGTGGGCTGCGAGTGATGGGTTGACCTCGTTGTACAGCAGATAATTGATGCGATCTTCCATGGTGCTGTTTTCGTCAACCCGCGGCATTTTGGCGTTGGGTGCCTTGATGGTGAGCTGGCCACCCATGCGGTCCTTGGCGTAGTCGACCAGTGCGTCCTCGAGAAAAGGTACGCTGCGAGGATCGAACCAGGCCTTGATGCGGTCGAACTCGTGAACCGTATCCTCGTCCTTGATCTCCCCCTCGCGACAATAGGCAATGCAGGTCTCGGCGCGCGGCGTTCCCGGCTGGTTGATAAACACGCGTACCCCTAGTGCATCGTCCTGCTTTGACAGCAATTCTGCGAGATATTCCTGTGCCGAATCGGTGATCGTGATCATAAGCCCCTGCTTCCTGACTAAATTACTCGGGTATTATAGCAAAGGCAGGGCCGCTGTCTCTACCTGCGTGCCCTGCCCGACAACTTTTTGTCTCGGGGTCTGCTAAACTTGCACACTTTTTAACACAGATGACACTTATTATGACGGCTGCCCAGAGTCCCGACATTTCCCCTGGACGCCATGCGGAGCAACAGCTGCGCGATGCGCTCGAACAACGCATTCTGGTAATCGACGGTGCCATGGGCACGATGATTCAGGCAGAAGGCCTCTCCGACGATGATTATCGCGGTGAGCGCTTTGCCAGTTTTGCCGGCGATCTCAAGGGCAACAACGACCTTCTGGTGCTGACGCGCCCGGACCTTATCGCACGCATTCATCGCGATTTCATCGACGCGGGTGCCGATATCATTGAGACCAACAGCTTCAACTCGACCGCGGTGGCACAAGCAGATTACGGGCTGTCCGAGCTTGTGACGGAGCTGAATCTGGCGGCGGCGCGTATTGCGCGGCAGGTTGCCGATGAAGCGATGGCAGAGGACGCGTCCCGACCCCGCTTTGTCGCCGGGGTTCTCGGACCGACACCCCGTACCGCGTCAATTTCGCCGGATGTCAATAATCCCGGTGCACGCAATATTGATTTCGATACGCTGGTGGCGGACTACGCCGAAGCCGCTGCAGCGCTGATCGAGGGCGGTGTCGATCTCCTGCTGATCGAAACCATCTTCGACACCCTCAACGCCAAGGCAGCCGTGTTTGCCTGCCAGCAGGTTTTCGATGGTCTTGGCTACAGCCTGCCGCTGATGATCACGGTGACGTTTCCGGACACCAGCGGTCGACTGCTGTCCGGGCAGAACGCCGAGGCGTTCTACAATGCCATTGCCCACGCCCGTCCGCTGATCATCGGCAGCAACTGCGGCCGCCGCTTCAAGGAAGTGCGACCCTTTCTCGAAGAGCTGTCCAATGCCGCCGAATGCTATTTCAGCGCCCACCTGAACGCAGGGTTACCCAATGCCTTTGGCGAGTACGACGAGCAGCCCGAGGAAATGTTCGAGGATTTTCAGGGCTTCGCCCGGCGCGGCTTCCTCAATCTCGCCGGTGGCTGCTGCGGCACCACCCCCGCCCACATTGCCGCGGTGGCGAGAGCGGTGGCAGATGTGCCGCCGCGGGGAATTCCGCAGCGTGCACCTGCCTGTCGACTGAGTGGGCTGGAAGCCTTCAACATCGATGCCGACAGCCTGTTCGTCAATGTCGGTGAGCGCTGCAATGTCACCGGATCTGCACGCTTCAAGCGCCTGATCATGAACGGCGACTTCGAGGCCGCCCTCGACGTCGCCCGCATACAGGTCGAGGATGGCGCCCAGATCATCGACATCAACATGGATGAGGGCATGCTCGACTCTGAGGAGGCGATGGTGACATTCCTTAACCTCGTTGCCTCTGAACCGGATATCTCCCGCGTACCCATCATGGTGGATTCCTCCAAGTGGAGCATTATCGAGGCGGGCCTCAAGTGCATCCAGGGCAAGGCCATCGTCAACTCCATCAGCCTCAAGGCGGGTGAGGAGGAGTTCCTGCATCAGGCGCGTCTGTGTCAGCGCTATGGCGCGGCAGTGGTGGTCATGGCCTTTGACGAGGACGGTCAGGCAGATACGCTGCAGCGCCGCAAGGATATCTGCAGGCGCTGTCAC
Source organism: Chromatocurvus halotolerans (assembly GCF_004340525.1). Taxonomy (GTDB): domain Bacteria; phylum Pseudomonadota; class Gammaproteobacteria; order Pseudomonadales; family Halieaceae; genus Chromatocurvus; species Chromatocurvus halotolerans. The sequence goes on from NZ_SLWX01000017.1 coordinate 23,824, forward strand.
ACCCTGCTGCGCGAGCGCCTGGACTTCAACCCCAACGACATCATCTTCGATCCGAACATTTTTGCGGTCGCCACCGGTATCGACGAGCACAACAATTACGCCGTCGACTTCATTGAGGCCGCCCGCTACATCCGCAGCGAGTTCCCGGGGGCGCTGGTCTCCGGGGGTGTATCCAATGTGTCGTTCTCCTTCCGCGGCAATAACACGGTACGCGAAGCGATCCATTCCGTATTTCTGTACCACGCCATCCGCGCGGGCATGAACATCGGTATTGTTAACGCCGGCCAGCTGGCGGTGTACGACGAGTTGCCGGTGGAACTGCGCGACGCTGTCGAGGACGTCATCCTGAACCGTCGCGATGACGCGACCGAGCGGCTGCTGGAGCTCGCGGAAAAATATCGCGACGATGGCAAGACGGCGGTGCGCAAGGAGGACCTGTCCTGGCGCGAGTGGCCGGTTGCAAAGCGACTTGAGCACTCTCTGGTAAAAGGCATCAACGGCTATATCGAGGAAGACGCGGAAGCCGCCAGGCAGCTTTTTGACCGCCCTATCGAGGTGATCGAGGGGCCGCTCATGGACGGCATGAACATCGTTGGTGACCTCTTCGGCGAGGGCAAGATGTTCCTCCCACAGGTGGTCAAGAGTGCCCGCGTGATGAAGCAGGCCGTGGCCTACCTGCAGCCCTATATCGAAGAAGAGAAATCCGAGGGCGCGCAGACCAACGGCCGCATTCTGATGGCCACCGTGAAGGGCGATGTGCACGACATCGGCAAGAACATCGTCGGCATCGTTCTCCAGTGCAACAACTTCGAGGTGATAGATCTCGGCGTCATGGTGCACTGTGAGAAAATTCTCACCGTGGCAAAGGAAAAAAACGTCGACATGATCGGCCTCAGTGGCCTCATCACGCCGTCACTGGACGAGATGGCGCACGTGGCGGCGGAGATGCAGCGGCAGGACTTCCACGTTCCGCTGATGATTGGCGGGGCGACAACCTCGAAGGCACACACTGCGGTCAAGATTGCCCCACAGTACAGCAACGACTGTGTGGTGTACGTCCCCGACGCCTCGCGCAGTGTCTCTGTGGCCACACATCTTGTGAGTGACCACAAGGCAGAGTTTGTCGAGGCGCGCCGGCAGGAATATGTCGAGGTACGTGAACGCGTGGCCAATCGCAAGCCACGTGCCCGTCGCCTGTCTTTTGGCGCCGCCGTCGATCACCGCCTGACACTGGACTGGAGCGCATACCAGCCACCGGTGCCGCAACTGTCGGGACTCAAAGTCATCGAGGACTACCCCCTGGAGAGCCTGGTAGAGACCATCGACTGGACCCCGTTCTTCATCACCTGGGAGCTTGCCGGCAAATACCCGGCAATCCTCGAGGATGCAGTGGTGGGTGCACAGGCACGCGACCTCTACCGCGACGCCCGCGAGATGCTGGACAGGATTGTCCGTGAAAAGTGGCTGACGGCGCGTGGGGTTGTCGGATTCTGGCCTGCCAATGAGCGGGATGGTGATATTGTGCTGTTCGACAGTGACCAGCGCGACAGCGAATGCGCCCGGCTGCATCCCCTCCGCCAGCAGGTGGAGAAACCCGGTGGCGATCCCAACCTGAGTCTCGCGGACTATATTGCCCCCATGGGGACGCCGGACTTCATCGGCGGATTCTGCGTGACGACCGGACACGGTGTCGCCAGTCGCGCGGCCGAGTTCGAGGCCGCCAACGATGATTACAACAGCATTCTGCTGAAGTCGCTCGCAGATCGCCTGGCGGAGTCATTCGCCGAGTGTCTGCACCGTGAGGTGCGCCGGGAGCTCTGGGGCTATGCGCCGGACGAGGCGCTGGAAACCAACGACCTGATACGTGAACGTTATCGCGGCATCCGGCCCGCCCCCGGCTACCCTGCCTGTCCGGACCACACGGAAAAAGCCACCCTGTTCCGCCTGCTGGACGCAGAGGCGAACTGCGGCGTTACGCTGTCGGAAAGTTACGCCATGGACCCCGCCTCGTCCGTCAGCGGCTGGTACTACTCCCATCCCGACTCGCGCTACTTCGCCGTCGGAAAAATCGGCAACGATCAGCTGGAAAGCCTCGCGGAGCGCAAGAACATGCCACGTGAAGAGCTTGCACGCTGGCTGTCACCGAATCTCGAATAAGGTCACTCACAGATGCAGGATAAACGACACACCGACGGTGATGCGCCGGAGCCTCACAAGCGCGATGAAGAGTCACCTGAGGAACCGCCCAGAAGCCTGAAACCGCGGCAGATCATCAGCAGTGTGTTTGCTGCGGGTCTGGGCGTACAAAGCAGCAAGAATCGCGAGCGCGATTTCACGGAAGGGAACGCCGGCCTCTTCATCATTGCGGGCCTGGTATTTACCGCGCTGTTTATCGGCGGTGTCTATCTGGTGGTGCAGGTGGTATTGAAGACCGCCGTGTAGCGTTCTGCCAGACACCACCCGATACCCAGGCTCAGGTGGGCATGCCACCGAGCCATATCGCCATGCCCACCACGACAATGGTGATGATGGCGGTTGCGGCGATGGCATCGGCGGTGCCATCTCTCGAGCCGTTATCCTGTTGTGCCATGACTGTCTTTCTCCGGATTCATCGTGCTGTCGACGCGACATGCCCCGACAAGGGTCAAACGGCGCAAGTATACCAGCCGCAGCGCGCTGCAGAAGACCTCTCCGGTGGGTTCTATCGTTAGGAAAAAATAGAATATCTGGTGATTCTTTTATTCTGTTACAGTGCCGCACTTTCCCGATTGAAGCGCCGGATACCCGATGTACGCCTACGACCACTATGACCAGCAACTCGTGGATGAGCGTGTTGCACAGTTCCGTGATCAGACCTCGCGCTATCTCGCCGGTGACCTTACGGATGCCGAGTTCCTGCCGCTGCGTCTGCAGAACGGCCTCTACGTGCAGCGTCTGGCACCCATGCTGCGTATCGCCGTGCCCTACGGTCTCCTCAGTGCGGTACAGGTACGCAAGCTCGCGCAGATCACCCGCGACTACGACAAGGGTTATGCGCATATCAGCACCCGACAGAATATCCAGATCAACTGGCCAAGGCTTGAGGACGTGCCTGACATTCTTGCGGAGCTTGCAAGTGTTCAGATGCACGCCATACAGACGAGCGGCAACTGTATTCGCAACACCACCACGGACCAGTTCGCGGGCGTGGCTGCGGATGAAATCGAGGATCCGCGTCCTTATTGTGAAATCATCCGGCAATGGTCAACGCTGCACCCGGAATTCGCCTTTCTTCCGCGCAAATTCAAGATCGCCGTATGTGGCAGCCACGAAGATCGCGCTGCCATCCACGCTCACGATATCGGGCTGGAGCTGCACGCCAATAGCGCCGGGGAAATGGGCTTTCGTGTCCTTGTGGGAGGCGGCCTTGGCAGGACACCGGTTATCGGCAGCGAAATCTGCCAGTGGCTGGAGAGGCGCCACCTCCTGAGCTACCTGGAGGCGATCCTTCGCGTCTACAACAAGCACGGACGCCGCGACAACAAGTACAAGGCTCGCATCAAGATTCTGGTCAAGGCGATGGGCGTCGACGCGTTCCGTCGTGCGGTCGAGACGGAATGGGCATCGCTCAAGGACGGCCCGACAACACTGACCGAGAGCGAAATGGCACGCATGGCGACGTTCTTCACCCCGCCGCCCTATGAGCAACCTGACGCGATGTCCGACAAGGCTGCCGTCGCCGCGGCTGCGGCGGCAGAGCCGCTGTTTGCCAACTGGCTCCGGCGCAATACGGTGGCTCACCGGGTGGATGGCTACCGCGCGGTCACGGTATCCTTGAAGGCAACCGGGAACCCGCCCGGGGACGTATCCGACAGCCAGCTTGACCTGCTGGCCGACCTCTGTGAGCAGTTCAGCTTTGGCGAGCTACGAACCACCCATCAGCAGAACATTGTCCTGGCCGATGTCCGCGAGCGCGATCTGCACGCGCTGTGGCGGTCGCTGCAGGCCGGCGGACTGGCGAGCCCCAATGCGGGTTATCTCACCGACATCATCTGCTGCCCTGGCGGTGACTTCTGCTCGCTGGCCAACGCCAAATCCATACCGGTGGCCGAGGCCATACAGGAGCGCTTCGATGATCTCGATTACCTGTATGACATGGGACCACTCGAACTGAATATCAGCGGATGCATGAACGCCTGCGGACACCACCACATCGGCCATATCGGCATCCTCGGTGTCGACAAGAAAGGTGAGGAGTTCTACCAGGTGTCCCTTGGCGGCAGCCAGTCAAAGGATGCCAGCATTGGCAAGATTCTCGGACCATCTTTCAGCCGTTCAGAGATGCCGGACGTGATCGAGACGATCCTGTCAGTCTACGTGGCCGAACGCCTTGAGGACGAAACCTTCCTGCAGGCCTTCCGCCGGATTGGCATGCAACCGTTCAAGGAGCGTGTCTATGCCCGCGTTGATCCGCAATAACACGATCGTCAGTGACGAGTGGTGCTTTGATGCCTCGGACAGCGACGGCATCGGCCGCAGGCGGGCGTACTCACTGTCTGAGTGGAAAGAAGATGGTCGTCCCGCCCATGCAGGGGTGCAGATGGAGCCCGGAGACGACTGCCGGGAGCTCGCGGAGGCATTGCCACGGCTGGAGTTGATTGCCGTTCACTTCCCGGCGTTCACGGACGGGCGTGGTTTTTCGATGGCACGCGAACTGCGTGATCTGGGGTACCGCGGAGAACTCAGGGCACGTGGCCACATATTGCCGGACCAGATGCACTTTCTGCACCGCTGTGGCTTTGATGCCTTCCAGCCCGATGACAGCTCACGGCTGGGGGCCTCTCTGGAACGACTGCAGGGGTTCTCGGAGCACTACCAGGCAGCTGTCGACCAGCCCCTGCCGCTTTTCCGACGCCGCGGGTGACCCGCGGAGGGCCGCCACCCGGCGGCGCTCCAGGTCAGAGTTTGGACTCGAGCTCCGGCAGCGCCGTGAAGAGATCAGCAACCAGCCCGTAATCCGCCACCTGGAAAATGGGGGCATCATCATCCTTGTTGATCGCCACAATGGTTTTCGAGTCCTTCATGCCCGCCAGGTGCTGTATCGCGCCGGAAATGCCGACCGCGATGTAGAGGTCCGGCGCGACAATCTTGCCCGTCTGCCCTACCTGCATGTCATTCGGCACAAAGCCGGCATCGACGGCGGCGCGGGAGGCGCCGATGGCGGCACCCAGCTTGTCGGCAATGCCCTCGAGCATCTTGAAGTTCTCGCCGTTCTGCATGCCGCGCCCGCCTGAGATGACGATGGGCGCTGCCGTCAACTCCGGTCGGTCAGACTGTGCAATTTCCTGACTGATGAACTCGGACAGACCTGCGTCGTGCACTGCGTCAACCGCTTCCACGCTCGCCGAGCCGCCGTCTGCCGGCGCGGGATCAAAAGCGGTGGTGCGCACGGTGATGACTTTCTTGGCGTCGGAACTCTGAACCGTGGCGATCACGTTGCCGGCGTAGATGGGCCGCTTGAAGGTGTCCGCAGACTCCACGGCGATAACGTCGGAGATCTGCGCGACGTCCAGCAGTGCCGCAACCCGCGGCATGATGTTCTTGCCGTTGGTCGTCGCCGCCGCAACGATGTTGTCGTAGGGCGCTGCAACTTCCGCTATCAGCAGACTGACGTTCTCCGCCAGCTGATTGCCATATACGGCATTGTCGGCACACAGCACCTTGCCCACGCCGCCGATCGCCGCGGCCGCTTCGGCAGCGGCCGAGCAACCGGCACCTGCAACAAGAATATCGATGTCAGCACCCAGTGCCTGGGCTGCCGCCATGGCGTTGAGCGTGGCGGGGCTCAAAGATTCGTTGTCGTGTTCTGCAATTACCAGTGTGCTCATCCGATCACCTTTGCTTCGTTCTTGAGTTTGTCGACCAGCTGGTCGACATCTTCGACCTTGATGCCCGCCTTGCGCTCTGCCGGTGGCTCGACCTTGACCAGCGTCAGGTGCTTGCTCACCTCGACGCCGAGATCACCGGGCGTGAGGACATCCAGCGGTTTCTTCTTGGCCTTCATGATGTTGGGTAGCGAGGCATAGCGAGGCTCATTGAGGCGCAGGTCGGTTGTGATGATGGCGGGCAGACTGAGGCTGAGCGTCTGCAGTCCACCGTCGATTTCCCGTGTGACTTTCAGACGGTCACCGTCTACCTCGACCACCGAGGCAAAGGTGCCCTGGGCCATGTTGGCGAGTGCCGCGAGCATCTGCCCCGTCTGGTTATTGTCACCGTCAATCGACTGCTTGCCGAGGATGACAAGCTGCGGTTCTTCCTTGTCGATAACGCCTTTCAGGAGCTTGGCAACCACCAGCGGCTCGACCCCGCCCTCAGTCTCCACCTGAATGCCGCGGTCGGCGCCCAGGGCGAGTGCAGTGCGAATCTGCTCCTGGCAGGCTTTTTCGCCAATGGAGACGGCGACGATCTCGGTTGCCACGCCGGCTTCCTTGAGCCGGACGGCTTCTTCCACGGCGATTTCGCAGAAGGGGTTGATGGACATCTTGACATTATTCAGGTCAACATCTGTGCCATCGGCTTTGGCGCGGACCTTGACGTTGTAGTCAACGACGCGTTTAACAGCGACTAGAACCTTCATGCAGTCTCCATTTATTGCTTGGTCGGGATAATTGGGATGGCGCGCCCTCTCACGATCGCCAGACCGGGTCGTAACCGGAAGGAGCACAAAATTGGCGACACATGGTGCCGAGTTTCCCTACGCTGGTCAATACTAGCGGGAAGTGGCGTGCAATGCCCACTGCCTGCCATCCCGGGGTACAGGCGACCGCCCAACCCGCGTACACTGCGCCCTCCAGTTGGGACGAATGAAGGCAGTGAGACAGCTATTCCTTGAGAGTTTGCAACGCTATGGCCGCTGGTACGCGCTGGCCTTCCTTCCCGGGCGCCACGCTGGCGCGGCACTGACCGGCCGACGCCTGCTGTTCCTGCTGGCCCTGCCGCTATTTTTCGCCGTCCAGTTGATGCACTGGCTATGTCTTGCACTGGACGAGCTGTTATTCCCCGGCTATCGCCGTACCCCCGTCACGGCACCGATCTTTATTACCGGCATTCCGCGCAGCGGCACCACCTACCTGCACCGCGCCCTCGCTGCCGAGGATGAGTTCTGCGTATTCACCACCTGGGAGGTACTGCTGGCCCCATCCGTCGTGCAGCGTCGCTGCGTGCAGGCCATGGCTGCCGTTGACCGCTGGCTGGGTTCGCCGGGGCTCCGGCTGCTGAACACGCTGATGCGCCGTTTCGGCAAAGACCTTGATGACATTCACCCGGTATCGCTTGCCGCACCCGAGGAGGATTACCTGCTGCTGCTACCCGCTGCTTCCTGTTTCTTCCTGTTGCTGGCATTTCCCTTCGATCCCTGGTTAAGCCGGCTGCCGACACCGGAGCGGCTGACGGAGAACGGCAGGCAGCGCCTTTTGGGCTTTTACCACTGCCTTCTGCAACGGCATCTGTATGGGGCGCCAGAACCGCGAAGACTGCTGTCAAAGAACGCGGCGTTCGCGGGCTGGCCACCCTACCTGCTGGCGCAATATCCCGATGCGTGCATCATTATCTGTGCAAGGCACCCTGAGGCCGCGCTGGCTTCGCAGCTCAGGGCACTGGCGCCGGCCCGGGCGATTTTCGGTACGGATGCCGGTGGCGAGACGACCCGGGCGCTGTTTACCGATCTTTATGGCGATTTTTATCGAGCCATTGCCAGTTTTCTCGAGGCGGCTCCCGCGGCCAGCGTGCGTCTTGTCATTCAGGAGGACATGCGAGCCGATTCGGCAGCCGTGCTCCGCGGGGTAAGGGACTTTGTCAGGGGTGGGTTGGCTCCAGACAGCCTGTCGTCGGCGACAGTCGCCGCGGCATCGTTCATCCCTGACAGCGCGACCCACGACGACGCTCACCTCGCCTTCCGGCAAATGCTCGGCTCGCCGCTGCGACTCAGGATTCCACTGTGAGTCGTATACCGACAAACCGCGGTTCTTCGGTCCGAGCCGCGTTTTTCTCGGACGCACTGCCAGAGCGCAACGGAACCGGGGCCTACTATCACGACCTTCTGCCCCAGCTGGCCGCGCAAGGTGTCTGTCCCCGGATCTACCAGACAGACACCGATGGACAACCTCGTCTGCTATCGATGCGTATGCCCGGCGATCGACAGCAGAGACTGGCCGTGCCGCCGATCACCGCTATCCAGCGATCCTTGCGGCAGCTGCAGCCACAGGTCGTGATTGTCGCTACCCCGGGGCTGTTCGGCCTCTACGGCATCTGGGTTGCGCGGCGCCGTCGGCTGCGTCTCCTCGCCGCATTCCATACGGATTTTGAGCGCCTGGCGACCATGTACTGGACGCCACTGCCACGCCTTTTCTTCGCTTCTGTGCTGCGCTGGGCCAATCGCGTGGTGTGCCGCGCTGCCGACTGCGTGCTTGTGAATAACGAGGCGCTGCTGCCGCTTGTCAGGGACCTCGGCGCTCGCGATGCACGGGTGATCGGTACCCCGCTGCCCGGCGAGTGTCTGCATTTGCCCGCTGCCATACCGGACACGCTCACCCGTGTCTGCTTTGCTGGTCGCATGGCGCCGGAAAAGAATATCGGGCGCATCATCGACGCAGCGGCATGCCTTCCCGAGATCGAGTTTCTGCTGATCGGTGATGGCCCTCTGCGCAGTGCGCTTGAGCTCCGCGCCCGCGGACTCGCCAATGTGCATTTCACGGGCTGGCTGTCGAGACAGGCACTGATAAGCGCCCTGGATTCCTGTAGTCTGTTGCTGTTGCCGTCCGAGTTTGAGACCTTCGGCTCAGTCGCGCTGGAAGCACTTGCGCGCGGCCGACCTGCGCTGGTGTCGGCGGCGGCAGGAATCTGCGCCTGGGATGAGTTGCGTGGTGGCGTGTTGCCGCTGGAGCCAGATAGGGACCTGGCGCAGTGTCTCAGGGATCTCGCCAGTGCGACGCCGGAGGAATGGCGCCAGCGCTCCAGTGCAGCACGCCAGGCGGCCATGGCACTGAACGACGCAACAGTCGCCAGCTGGTCGCGCATCCTGAAGGGCCAGGACGCAACACCAACAGACAATGCCCAGGACGATGCCATGGTGAATTCGTGAAACCGCGAGCGCTGATATCCCTGCATGACGTGATGCCTCACACATTGGCCGACGTGCGAGCGACGCTGGATCTGCTGGCGACGCTGGGGATTTTCAGGGTGTCACTGCTGGTGGTGCCCGGGTTGCCCTGGTCGAAGACAGATCTTGAGGCCCTGCGTGCGCTCGACGCCGAGGGGCACGAACTCGTTGCCCACGGCTGGCAGCACGAGACGAGCCCGAGACGTCCTCTGCACCGGCTACACGCCGTGCTGATTTCGCGCAATGCTGCCGAACATCTGGCGCTCACCCCGGACGACGTCGCGCGCTTGATGTGCCGCAGTCGGCGCTGGTTCGAAACGCACTCGGTGCAGGTGCCGGACACCTATATACCCCCGGCCTGGGCGCTTGGGGGACTCAGCCGCTCCGTTATGGCGTCCCTTCCCTATTCGCGGATAGAGACTCTAAGCGGTGTGCATGTCAGGCAGAGCGATGGCCTTTTTACCCTGCAGCACATGCCGTTGCTGGGCTTCGAAGCGGACTCGGTGACCCGGGCCCGGTTTCTGACCCACTGGAACCGGCTGCAGCTGCGCCTGTCCCGGCGTTTCGGTCGCCCGCCGCGGATTGCGCTGCATCCGGCGGACCACCGCTTGTTCCTGGGCGCACAGTTGCGCGCCATTCTGGCGCTCGGCTGGTCATCCATGCCCTACCGGGATCTGCCCGGCGAAGATCCCTGCCCGGGCGAGAGGGCCAGCGCATGAAGCTGAGCGCCTTTGGCGAAAAGTTTTCCGCGCGCTCCGGTGTGGTTGATCTCATGCGCGACCTCGGTGATGCGCTGCACGACAACCCCGATATGCTGTTTATGGGAGGTGGCAATCCCGCGCGCCTTCCGGCTGTAGAAGCCGTCTATCGCGACCGCCTGCGCGCATTGCTCGATGACCCTTGCCAGTGGCAGCGTCTGGCCGGCAGCTACCAGTCACCCGGGGGCGATCGCGGCTTTCGTGAAGCCCTGGCAAACCACCTTCAACGGCGCTACGGATGGACGCTGGGCCCTGACAATATTGCCGTTACCAACGGCAGTCAGTCCGCCTATTTTGTCCTGTACAACCTGTTTGCCGGGCAGATGCCGGATGGCAGTCACCGCAAGATACACCTGCCGCTGTCACCGGAATACATCGGCTATGCAGATGCCGGAATCGGTGTTGATTTCTTCTCGGCGACACCGCCCCGCATTGCGCTGACCGGGGCGCATGAATTCGAGTATCGCCTGGACACTTCGCGCCTGGACATTGACGAGACCGTGGGCGCACTGTGCGTGTCGCGACCGACCAATCCGTCAGGCAATGTCCTGGACACTGACGAACTTGCCGCTCTGGAAGCTCTGGCGGCGGCGCGGGACATCCCTCTCATCGTCGATGGCGCCTACGGTGCGCCGTTCCCGGATATCACGTTTACCGAAGCCGCGCCGCGCTGGAATCCGGGAACGATCCTGACGCTGAGTCTGTCAAAGCTCGGACTCCCGGGTCTGCGCACGGGCATTATCGTTGCGAGCGAGCCCGTGGTGGCTGCATTCAACAGCACGAACACCATTCTTACCCTGGCCAGCGGCGCTTTGGGACCAGCGCTGGCCGAGGATCTGATAAGCAGCGGAGCGCTGCAGGACTTGACGGATGCGACGATCAAGCCCTTCTACCGCGATCGCATGCAGCACGCGGTCGCCACTGCGCAGCGCGCGCTCGCTGGCCTGCCCTACCGCCTGCATCGACCACAGGGTGCGTTTTTTCTCTGGTGCTGGTTCGAGGGCCTGCCGATCAGCAGCGCCGAGTTGTACGAGCGCCTTAAGCGGGCAGGTGTGCTGGCGATTCCGGGAGAGCGCTTTTTCATAGGACTCGATCCTGGCTGGGCGCACACCCGGGAATGCATGAGACTATCCTATGCGCAGGATCCACGCGTGGTCGAGGCCGGCCTGGCCCTGGTGGCGCGCGAGGTGCGGCGCGCTTTCGACGCGGGCTGACACTGGTTTTTGACCTCCGCACTCCCTATAATTGTTATTCCAATCAATGATTTACCCTTATCACGCGGCGGTCTACCCGACACCAGTCACACTGATGCAAGGAAACGTACATGACGGTTGAGCGAGAGTCGATGGAGTTTGATGTTGTAGTGGTGGGCGCAGGCCCGGCCGGCCTGTCCGCCGCCTGTCGCATCATGCAACTGGCGCAGGAGAACGAGCGGGAAGTGTCGGTTTGCGTCGTCGAAAAAGGTTCTGAGGTAGGTGCCCATATTCTCTCCGGCGCCGTGCTGGAGCCGCACGCGCTGGATGAGCTGTTTCCCGACTGGCAGTCAATGAATGCGCCCATTTCCACCCGGGTCAGCGAGGACCATTTCTATTTCTACACCAGCGATCAGAAAGCCACGCGGCTGCCCCACTTCCTGATCCCGAAACCTACCCACAACGACGGCAATTATATTGTCTCGATGGGCAACGTGTGCCGCTGGCTGGCAGAACAGGCCGAGAATCTCGGTGTAGAAGTCTATCCGGGATTTGCCGCGGCTGAAGTCCTTTATCACGAGGACGGCTCGGTGAAGGGTATCGCCACGGGAGATATGGGGATCAGCGCCGACGGCGAACACAAACCCAGCTTTACGCCCGGTATGGAACTGCATGCCCGCTACACTCTCTTCGCCGAGGGCTGTCGCGGCCATCTGGGCAAGGAACTGATCCGCCATTTCGAGCTGGATGCCGGAAAGGATCCGCAGCACTATGGTCTGGGCATCAAGGAGATCTGGGAAATTCCGGCAGAGCAGCACCAGGAGGGGCTCGTTACCCACGGCCTCGGCTGGCCGCTGAAGGAGAGCGGCTCTTCTGGTGGCGCGTTCATGTATCATGCGGAGAACAACCAGGTCTACCTTGGCTTCATCACGGACCTGAACTACAGCAACCCCCATGTATCCCCCTACGACGAATTCCAGCGCTGGAAGCATCACCCGGAAACCGAGAAGTATCTCAAGGGCGGTAGCCGGCTGGGCTATGGTGCCCGCGCCATCACGAAGGGCGGGCTGAACTCCCTGCCGAAGATGCATTTCCCCGGCGGTCTGCTGATTGGCTGTGATGCGGGAACCTTGAACGCGGTGAAGATCAAGGGCAATCACACGGCCATGAAGAGCGGACTTATTGCCGCGGAGGCGGTTGTCGAGGGACTGCTGCAGGGCGACGATGCACCGCAGGACCTGACTGCTTTTGCCACGAAACTGGAAGCGTCCTGGCTTTACAGGGAGCTTTACACGACGCGCAATTTCTCCGGCTTCATGCACAAGTTCGGTTTTCTGTTGGGCTCCGCCATGGTCTGGATCGACCAGAACCTGTTCGGCGGCAGGCTGCCGTTCACCTTGAACGATTCCGTCCCGGATCACGCGACACTCAAGCCCGCAGCGGAGTGCCCGAAAATCACCTACCGCAAGCCCGACAATGTGCTGAGTTTCGACAAGTTGTCCTCGGTATTCCTGTCCAATACCAATCATGAGGAAGACCAGCCCTGTCACCTGACGCTGAAGGATGCAGCGGTCCCGATCCAGCACAACCTGCCCATGTACGACGAACCTGCGCAGCGCTACTGCCCAGCCGGCGTTTACGAAGTGGTAGAAGACGGGGACGGGCACCGCTTCCAGATCAATGCGCAGAACTGTGTCCACTGCAAGACCTGTGATATCAAGGACCCGACCCAGAATATCGTGTGGGTGACGCCGGAAGGCTTTGGAGGGCCCAACTACCCGAACATGTAAGCCGGGGCGGCGATGTTTACTGCCTGTCGGTCATCCGGCCGACGGGCCAAGCACGTAGGACAAGCCGCCACTGCGTATCACGAGGTTGGCGCCACTTTCTTCCGCAGTCTCTACCAGTCGGTACCAGACACTTCTGGCCAGGCTCGCGCTGAGGCCATGGTGACAGACAAGCCAGGGAACGTCGCTGTGTGCTGAGGCGCACAAAGGATGATCTTTCCCGATGACGATGTCGGGACCATGATTGCAGCTGGCGACGAGGGTACCGTCCGACGCATTTCGGGTGATGTCGATCACCTGCAGTGCATGCGCTTCGACCCGTATACGCCATTTTTCCACTGGCGTGACCAGATAATACTGCCCGTCTGCCTCACGTCTCAGAATGCTGCTGAACAGATCAACGATCGCACTGCGCTTGAAGGTGGTGCCCTCGTGCAGCCACTCACCGTCGGCCCTGATCACGATATCAATATCTCCCGACAGCGGCGGGTCCCATTGCTGCAGCGGCGGCGCGGCGCGGTGCCCCGCATCCTTAAGCTGTCTACCGATGTCGTCCAACGGATCGGCCATACTGTAAAATCCCTGATGCCTCTCTCAATGACGCAAATACCGTCGCGATAGGGAAGAACGAGTGGGGCGATGGCGCGGCTGACCCTTCAGTAAACGGTAACCTCTGCCTGGTCCCTCAGCCGCTTCTCGAATTGGCGCTGCACCATGCCGGCATATTCTCCTGCTATGCGATCGGCGAGTCGGGTACGCTGTTCTGTGTCCAGTGCCGCTAGTTGACCGGGCTTGACGCGCGACAGTTCAACGACGTAGAGATCACCATTGTCCGCCCTGGCGCTGTCACGAAGTGGCTGACCCTGCGGGCCGGGCAGCGCGAACCCACGTTGACTCACGACCGCCGGGAGCCTCCCGCTGCTGCGGGTGGTACCCAGTTCCACCTGCCATTCGTAGTCGAGATCCTGAGCTACCTGCTCCATGGTCTCGCCAGCCTCGAGACGCGCAATAATAGCGCGCGCTTCACGCGACGACAGCTCCCTGGCCCGCTCGGCGGCGATGCGTGATGCGATGCGCTCGCGAACCTGCTCGAGAGGCAGGGCCTCCGGCGCGCTGTAGTCGTCAACGTGGACGACGATAAAGCGGTCGGAATCCATTTCCACCACTTCACTGTTATGTCGAAATTCGAGGACGTCCTCGGAAAAGATCGCAGACTGCAGCGCCGGGTCGCCGAAGATACCTTCCTGATTGCCGCGCAGGACGTTGTCCGCCGTCTCGACCTCGAGGTCCATTTCCTCTGCCGGTCCACTCAGGTCCTCGGCGTTGAAAACGAGGTCCCGAAGCTGCTCGACGGCCAGCAACAGTTCCCTGCGTGCATCACCGCTTTGTATCTGCTGCTCGAGCTCTGCGCGCATGTCTTCAAACTGAATGCTCTCGCCGGCGCGGCGCTCAACAACCTTGATCAGGTGAATGCCGGCATCGGTTTCCACCGGTGCGGAAATCTGTCCGGGCTCCAGCGCCGCAATGGCCTCTTCCATCGGCTCGGGGAATGTATCCCCGGCAGTGAACCCAAGATCTCCACCGAAATCCGCCGAGCCGACATCGTCAGAATACATGGCGGCGGCCTCGTCAAACGGCATGCCATCATTGATGGCCTTCTGCGCCTCCTCGATTCGCGTGCTGAAGGCGGATTCCGACTCGTCGCTGCCCTGCTCCAGGAGAATGTGCGCGACCCGGCTCTCTGTCTGGTATTGCGCATCCTGCTTCGCCAGCTCGAACGCCTCACGCAGCTCCTTTTCACTGACCGGCTCACGGAACGCGTCAGCGTTGAGTTCGATAAAGCTGATATCGACGCTCTCCGGCGACATGAACTCATCACTGTTGGCGTCGTAGTAGGCCTGTATGTCGTCGTCACTGACCTGGTCGATCTGGTTGAAGGCATTTAGCGGCAGCATGATGTAGCGAATATCACGCTGTTCCGCGGTAACGGTAGCGCTGGCGCCGAGCTCGGTTGGCGTTGCGAACTCGCTTGCCGACAGGCCCGCCCGAAGTTGTGCCAGCAACAGGTCCTCGCGCAGGCTGCGTTGAAATAGCGCCGGCGTATAACCCGCGCTGGCAAGCGTGTTCTGGTAAAGCGGTGCGGAAAACTGCCCGTCCATCTGGAACTGTTCCATGCTCGCAATAATGGCTCCGACGTCACTGTCAGCCACCACCAGTCCCTGCTTCCTTGCAGCCTGCACCAGCAGTTTGCGTTCTATCAGGCCGTCGATTGCCTGCGCAACGAGGCGCTCGTCGTCCAGCAGCGCCGGGTCGGCGTTGTCGCCCAACATCGACAGCAGGCGACGCTTCTGCAGGTTGACCGTCTGCTGCACTTCCGCTGGGCTGAGTTCCTCGCCGTTTACCTCGGCCACGGCATCCGACCCACCACCGACCAGAAGTGACTCGATACCAAAAATGGAAAAAGAGACGACGATCAGACCGATGATGATCTTGGCCAGTGTGCCTTTACTGTTGGCGCGGATGTTTTGCAGCATGAGGAATCGTGTTTTCCGGGTTCAGTGGTTGATATGGCGTCGCCGGAGCCTAAACAAAAAAAGCGTGCCTTTCCAGCACGCTTTTCAAGAGACTGCCGATGATCACTGTGTGAGACTTGTGATGGCGGGGCTGAGAGGCGATTCGTCAACCTGCCTGGCCGCCGGGCTCAGGAGTTGACGGCGTCCTTGAGTGCCTTGCCGGCCTTGAAACCCGGCACGTTGGAGGGTGCAATCTGAATGGTGGCACCGGTTTGCGGATTGCGTCCCTCTCGACCCGCGCGCGCCTTGACCGAAAAGGTACCGAAACCGACTAGTGCCACCTGGTCACCCTTCACGAGAGCCTTGGTGATGTTGTCGATCACGGCATCGAGTGCCCGGCCTGCATCCGATTTGTTGATGTCTGCATCGGAGGCGATGGCGTCAATAAGTTCTGATTTGTTCACTATGATCCCCTTTGATTCATACTGTTATGCAGGCAGGGCCTGCGCTGCTCTGGGAAGATTTACGGGTACCGCGAAGAGCCACGAACTCTATAACACGGCACCCGGAATGGTCAACAGAAAGCCCTGCTTAATGTGTGTTTATGCGGGCTTCGTCGGCGTCTGACGAGGCATCCTTGCCCGGCTGCACAGCACCTGCCAGATACTCCTTGTCGCTGAGGGGTTCTGGCGTCTTCTCCAGTGCGATCGCCAGCACTTCATCGATCCATTTCACGGCAATGATTTCAAGATCCTGTTTGATGTTATCCGGCACTTCCTTCAGGTCGCGCTCGTTTTCCTTCGGAATAATCACTGTCTTGATACCGCCGCGGCGCGCCGCGAGAAGTTTTTCCTTGAGACCGCCGATGGGCAACACCTCGCCACGGAGCGTGATTTCTCCAGTCATGGCAACATCAGCGCGCACCGCAATGTGCGTTGCGACAGAGACCAGCGCCGTGCACATGGCGACACCGGCGCTCGGTCCGTCCTTCGGTGTTGCGCCCTCGGGCACGTGTATGTGGATATCGTGCTGATCGTGGTAATTTGCCGGTATGCCCAGCATCTGCGATCGACTGCGGACGACGGTTCCCGCTGCCTGTATCGACTCCTGCATGACGTCACCAAGTGACCCGGTCTTGACGTAGCGTCCCTTGCCCGCAACGGATGCGGCTTCAATCGTGAGAAGTTCGCCGCCGACCGAGGTCCAGGCAAGCCCTGTCACCTGCCCTATCTTGTTCTCCTCTTCGGCAATGCCGTAGTTGTACTTGCGTACGCCCAGCAGATCCTCAAGGTCGTCCGGTGCCACCGTCTTGCCGCTTTCGGCCTCACCCGTGGCAATTGCCTTGACCATCTTGCGACAGACTTTCGCGATCTGGCGCTCCAGTGAGCGAACACCCGCCTCTCTCGTGTAATAGCGGATAATGTCGATAACCGCTTCCGCTGCCAGCGTCACCTCGTCGGTCTTGAGTCCGTTGAGCCTGGTCTGCTTGGGAATCAGGTAGCGCTGCGCGATGTTGAGCTTTTCATCCTCCGTATAGCCGGGTATCCGTATGACCTCCATACGGTCGAGCAGCGGCGTCGGAATATTCATGGTATTCGACGTACAGACAAACATCACGTCGGACAGGTCGTAGTCGACCTCCAGGTAGTGATCATTGAAGGCGTGGTTCTGCTCGGGATCCAGGACTTCCAGCATTGCGGACGCGGGATCACCCCGGTGATCCATCCCCATCTTGTCCACTTCATCCAGGAGAAACAGCGGGTTGCGAACGCCAGCCTTGGCCATTTTCTGCAGGAGTTTTCCTGGCATCGAACCGATGTAAGTCCGACGATGCCCGCGAATCTCGGCTTCGTCGCGCACCCCACCCAGCGCCATGCGCACGAACTTCCGGTTCGTCGCCCTCGCCAGTGACTCCCCGAGAGAGGTCTTGCCGACCCCGGGAGGACCGACGAGGCAGAGTACAGGGCCTTTCAGCTTGCGAACGCGCTTTTGCACAGCGAGGTACTCGAGAATGCGTTCCTTCACCTCCTCAAGACCGTAGTGATCCTTCTCCAGGATATCACTGGCGCGCTTGAGGTCATGTTTTACCTTGCTTCGCTTTGACCAGGGTACGCTCACCATCCAGTCGATATAGCTGCGGACCACCGATGCTTCAGCGGACATCGGCGACATCATTTTCAGCTTGCTCAATTCGCCCATGGCCTTTTCACGGGCCTCATCGGGCATTTTCGCTTCCTGAATGCGTGCCTCCAGGTCGTCTGCCTCGTTCGGCACATCGTCCATGTCACCGAGCTCTTTCTGGATGGCCTTCATCTGCTCATTCAGGTAGTACTCGCGCTGGCTTTTCTCCATCTGTTTCTTGACCCGACCACGGATGCGCTTCTCGACCTGGAAGAGGTCGATTTCGGCTTCCATCAGGCCCATCAGATGCTCCAGCCGCTCCTTGACGTTGGAGATTTCAAGAATGCGCTGTTTTTCCTCCAGGTCGACCCCCATGTGGGCCGCGATAGTGTCTGCGAGACGGCCGGGGTCATCTATGCCTGACAGCGAGGTGAGCACCTCTGCCGGAACCTTCTTGCTCAGGTTGACGTACTTTTCGAACTGCCCCGCCGTGGAGCGCAGAAGCCCTTCACCCTCCGTTCCTGCGGGTTCGTCGCTCTCTATTTCACGAACACCGGCGATCGCAAACGGACCGTCATCGTTGATGAAATCGACCGCTGCACGATAGCCGCCCTCGACCAGCACCTTGATAGTGCCATCCGGGAGCTTGAGCAGCTGCAGGATGTTCGAGACCGTGCCAACCTGATAGATGTCATCGACGCCAGGATTGTCTTCTGAGGCGTTGCGCTGTGCCACAAGCAGCACCTGCTTGTCGCTCGCCATGGCTTCTTCAAGCGCATCGATGGACTTTTCCCGACCGACGAACAGCGGCAGGACCATATGTGGATACACAACCACGTCGCGCAGTGGCAACAGTGGCAATTCAATTACGGTGGTGTCACCCATAGATGTCTCCGGGTCTGTCAGCATTGCTACTGAGATGGGGCCATATTGTGAGAAAACAAGATGACCGGGGTTGCAGGCTGGGACGCCGCCGGGCGGCGGCGTCAGTCGTCTGTGGACGCTGCCCTGGCGGGCTCGCTGTTCTGGTAGACCAGCAGTGGCTCGGAGTCGCCGTGTATGACGGACTCGTCAATGACAACCTTGGCAACGTCGTCGCGGGACGGAATGTTGTACATGGAGTCGAGCAATACCCCTTCGAGTATCGAGCGCAGACCACGGGCTCCCGTCTTGCGCTCCATGGCACGCTCGGCGATGGCCCGCAGACCGTCTTCCCGGAAATCAACCTCAACACCCTCCATTTCGAAGAGCTTGCTGTACTGTCGTGTCAGAGAATTCTTGGGCTCGGTCAGAATCTGCATCAGGGCAGCGACGTCCAGTTCCTCAAGAGTTGCAATGACCGGCAGGCGGCCCACAAACTCGGGAATCAACCCATACTGCACCAGGTCATCTGGCTCAAGCTCGAACAGCAGCTCGCCCACGTTGCGCTTATTATCCTTGCTTTTGACCTCGGCGCCAAAGCCAATGCCACCCTTTTCCGAGCGGTTGCGGATGACCTTGTCAAGACCGGCGAATGCCCCGCCACAGATGAACAGGATGTTGGCCGTGTCGACCTGCAGAAACTCCTGCTGGGGGTGCTTGCGACCCCCCTGGGGTGGCACCGATGCGACGGTGCCTTCGATAAGTTTCAGAAGCGCCTGCTGCACGCCCTCACCAGAGACATCGCGAGTGATCGACGGATTGTCCGACTTGCGTGAAATCTTGTCGATCTCATCAATATAGACGATGCCGACCTGCGCTTTTTCGACGTCATAATCACACTTTTGCAGGAGTTTCTGGATGATGTTTTCGACATCCTCACCAACATACCCTGCTTCTGTGAGCGTCGTGGCGTCCGCTATCGTGAACGGAACGTCCAGCAGTCGCGCCAGCGTTTCGGCCAGGAGCGTTTTGCCGGAGCCAGTGGGTCCGACGAGCAGTATGTTGCTCTTGCCCAGTTCGACGTCCTCGCCGCGGGAGGTACCGTAACGCAACCGCTTGTAGTGGTTGTAAACCGCTACCGAGAGCACCTTCTTCGCGCGCTGCTGTCCGATGACGTATTCATCAAGAATGGCATTGATTTCCTGGGGCACGGGCAGCCGGTCCTGCTTGTCGTCAGCATTCGCCTCCTGCACCTCTTCCCGGATAATATCGTTGCACAGATCGACGCACTCGTCGCAAATAAATACCGACGGCCCCGCGATCAGCTTGCGCACTTCATGCTGGCTCTTGCCACAGAAGGAGCAGTAGAGGAGTTTTCCGCTGTCGTCTCCGGATCCGGAGGATTCCTTACTCATTTATCCGCCTATTGCCACGTGCTGGATGTGTCTCTTGTCGCCCTAAGGTTGAAGTTTTTCACCGGGCTTTGCAAGTGTGAGGGCTCAGGCCTTGGCCGCGTCCCGTGAGCTGACAACGGAATCCACCAGGCCATAATCGCGGCTTTCCTCGGCACTCATGAAACGGTCCCGTTCGGTATCGCGCTGAATCGTCTCCAGCGGCTGTCCGGTGTGATCCGCCATGAGCCGATTGAGTCGCTCGCGGATGAGCAGGATTTCGCGGGCGTGGATCTCGATGTCACTCGCCTGGCCCTGGGCGCCGCCCATGGGCTGATGAATCATCGTTCGGGCATTGGGCAGTATGAACCGCTTGCCCTTGGCGCCACCGCCGAGCAGAAAGGCGCCCATTGACGCGGCCTGGCCGATACACATGGTGCTGACATCGGGCTTGATGAACTGCATGGTGTCGTAGACGGAGAGTCCCGCGGTCACTGACCCGCCCGGTGAATTGATATACAGGTGCACGTCCTTGTCAGGGTTCTCCGATTCGAGAAAGAGAAGCTGAGCGACGATGAGGTTGGCCATGTGGTCATCCACCGCACCCACCAGGAAGATCACACGTTCCTTGAGCAGACGGGAGTAAATGTCGTAGGAGCGCTCACCACGCGCGGTTTGCTCCACGACCATGGGAATCAAGCCGATGTTGGTAATTGTGTCCACTGTTGCGCCTGTTTGTTGCGACATGTTGACGTGTCCTTGGCGGGCCGGAGTCTCGCTCTGGCCGGGTTGAAGAGTGCTAGGGATCAGCCGTTTGCCTGCTGGCCCTGGCTGATGGCTTCCTGGTAAGTGCAGGGCTGTTCCGTAATCGTCGCCTGCTCAAGCAGTTTTTCCACCACCTGGTCTTCCAGAACTTTGGATTCTACGTTGGCCAGCTGCTCTTGGTTTGCGTAATACCAGTTGATCACCTCTTCGGGATCCTGGTAGGTGGAGGCCATTTCCTCGATCTCCTGGCGAACGCGATCAGCGTCTGCCGTCACCTCGAGCTTATTTATCAGTTCTGACAGCAACAGACCCAGCTTGACCCGTCGCTCCGCGCGCTCGCTGAACATGTCGTCAGGCAGCAGTGACTCCAGGTCGAGGTCCTGCCCCGCCGCGCCGCCAAACTGCTGGAACATCTGCTGTCGCAGCGTCCCGACCTCCTGCTTGATGAGCGCCTTCGGTATGTCCAGATCGGTGTGGGCCTCCAGCAGCGCATCCATCACCTGCTGCTTGACCCGCGCCTCCACCGCATTGCGCAATTCGCGTCGCATGTTGTCAGCGACCTCCTGGCGAAACGCGGCCTCGTCGTTGCTTTCAACTCCATAGCTGGCAAACAGCTTCTCATCCAGCGGCGCCGGTTGCAGCGCCTTGACATCCTTGACCGCGATCTTGAACTCCACGGCGGCACCTTTTAATTCCTCGGCGTGATAGTCGTCGGGGAAGGTCAGCGACAGGGTTTTCTCGTCACCCGCCTGCATCCCCTCGACCCCTTCCTCGAACCCGGGAATCATGCGGCCCGAGCCCAGCTCGAGCTCCGCGTCCGTGGCGCTGCCACCCTCGAACTCCTCGCCGTCGCGAGTTCCCGTGTAATCGATGATGACCTTGTCTTCCGCCGCTGCGGGACGCTCGACGCTCTCCCAGGAGCCCTGTTGCTTGCGGAAAATGTCGATGATGGTGTCGACATCTTCATCGGAGACATCGGCAGCCGGCTTCTCTACGGCAAAACCCTCGATGTCCTTGACCGCGATTTCGGGGAAGACCTCAAACGTGGCGACGTACTCGAGGTCGCGACCGGCTTCAATACTGCGGGCCTCGATCGCCGGCTGCCCCGCCGGTCGCAGATTCTCCTGAACGACGGCATCCTGGAAGGTCTGGCTCATCACTTCACCCAGAACTTCCTGGCGTACGCCCTGGCCGAAACGTTGACGCATCACTTTCAGCGGCACTTTGCCGGGTCTGAAGCCGGGCAGTCGCACGTTCTTGACGGCCTTTTTCAGACGATTGTCGACTTCCGCGTCCACGCGCTCTGCCGGCACGCCCACGGTCAGACGGCGCTCGAGGCCCGACGTCGTTTCTATAGAGACCTGCATGGTGTTTCCTCACGTAAACAGCGCAGATCCCTGCAGACCTGCGCGCTGTTATTGAGCCGCGATGCCCGCGGACTGCTGCTGTTTAATGGTGCGGAAGGAGAGACTCGAACTCTCACGCCTTGCGGCACTGGAACCTAAATCCAGCGCGTCTACCAATTCCGCCACTCCCGCATGATCTGCCTGACCCACCGGCACATTGTCCTGCTACCCACAACCGGCAGGGCCGCAACCCCGACAAGGATCGTGTTCAGACAAAGCTGGATTGCGTGCTGGCGGGTGCTTTTCAAGGGCGTGAATTCTGCCACAAGGCCGGTTGCCATTCAACCGGCTTTTGGCCGGCTCCGGATGCCCTCAATCGGTAAGGCAGGCGGGGTCGAACGTGTAGTCTCCTCGCAGCCAGGCCACCACCTCGCGGGCCGCCGGGGTGGCCAGGGCATCGTATTCCTGCAGCAGTGCCTGTCCGTTATGTTCGAGAAGCTGCTCGCGGTCGCGTTCGCGAAACAGCCTTGCATCGCGCTGCAGGCTCGCGTAAGTGGCGTTACCGAGGGTTTCGGCCAGCCAGCCATGCCTGTCGAGCGAGGCATCATAGAGGCTGGCCAGTCCCGCGAGAGCCGGCAATGTCAGCCTGGGCTGATTCATGCCGTTACACAGATGACCTCGCGTGACGCCGCGCAGATTATCGGCGTCCCGCATCGGCGGTGGCTCCAGATAAAGATGGCGTGATCGGGCTGCCCCATCGTTGACCGGATAATTGTCCCACAGCGTGACAGGACGCCGAAGTTCAGCGTTGATGGCGTCGAGCTCTGCCGCGTGCAGTGCATCCGCGCAGACCCGGTCACCCGTCCAGAAAATATCGACCTGCTCTGGTAGCGCGGCGCCCAGATCGCGCCAGTATCCCCGAGGCCGTGCGCCAAAAACGCGCTCCAGCACAGGGTCACTGGAGTAGTATGTCGGGCAGACCGCCACGCGCTCGGCGCAGCTCCATGCCAGGCAATCGGCAACAATATCTGCCTGTCGCGCTGCCAGATCCGTCTGGTCACCCGGCATGTCGTCGAACAAAATGGCCAGAAACGGCGCTTCGAGCGTATTGAGACGCTCTATTTTTTCCTGCAGGCGGCCGCGCTGAACCGGGCTGTAATCGGCGTACAGGGAAAAAGGCGACAACCCGATACCGAAGGTGATGCCGGCCTTGCGGTGCTGTTCCGCAAGACTGCGCAGCAGGCGCCACTCACCGTCCGGCCAGTGCCCGGTCCAGGCCCGGCGGAGATAGCGGTCTGCCTTTGGAGCATACAGATAGCAGTTGAGACCGAGCTCAGCGAGCCATGTGGCATATAACGACCTGAGTTCCGTCGGCCAGGCGGTACCGTAGAAACCTTCGATCACGCCTCGCAGGGGCGGTAGGTTGGCGGTCGCGGCCATACCAAATATTCCTGGGTTTGATTAACGTTGGTTTTATATAACTAATAGTGCTAGTTTTTTGCGCTGAAACCTGTGGAAAATTACCTGAATTGAGCGATACTTGCATTGTGACCGGATTTCCTGTGGGTTTCCTGGTCGCCAGAGTCCACCCAATGACTCTGCGAAGGGAGAAATTCCTTTATGTTTCACTCCTAATGGTCTTGTTGGGCTCCTTCTTGGAGCCCATTTTTTTAATCAAAAAAATCCGGATAATTAATAGGTTGCGAGCTTTATCTGCAGCCAATTGTAAGCTGCGACTACATGGTGTGTGTCGGTTTTTCCGACTTCAGGGCTCCCGCCAGGTGCTCCTCTATCTTGGCGTTCGCGGCAGCGTCCTGCTCGGAAAACTGCACACCAATGCCGGCTGTGCGATTGCCTTGAGCGCCGCGCGGGGTAACCCAGACAACGCGACCGGCAATCGGGATTTTTTCCGGCTCTTCCATCAGGGTCAACAGCATGAAGACTTCGTCACCGATGTCATAGCTTTTGTTGGTGGGGACGAAGAGGCCGCCGTTCTTCACGAATGGCATATAGGCGGAATAGAGAACCGCCTTGTCCTTGATGGTCAGTGACAGGATACCCTGACGACTGTTGTGTGGCTCGTTCACGTCAATTATCACCTGTCATGCAAGGGACGTCAGTCTAGCACCTGGATGGACCCGACCCCAAAATACCCGCCAACTCGCTCGCCAGCGCAGCGCCCAGCAGTTCCTTCTGTGGCGTTGCCCCGCCCGCTATCGCGCGCTGCAGATCACGCAATCGACTGTCGAGCGCAAACAACGCGTGTGCCCGTTGTCCGCGCAGTTCGTCACAGGGCAACTCCCGGAGATGGCGATGCAGACGGACAAGCAGCCCACTGACTGCCGCACCGGGATCCATTCCGCTGAGCATGGTTGCCACGTCTGTCGGCTCTCCCTCGCCGTCGAACAGTCGGGAAAACATCTGCTCTTGCGCTTCTGCCTGATCCAGCGCGCCGTCAACTCTCAGCAGGAGATCCGCCTGCAGCGGAATCCCGTCCGCCGCCGCCAGCGCGCTCTTCGCCAGCTGCCGGTCGCCACTGAGCATCGCCAGCCAGGTGAGTGCGGGCTCGTAGGCCGGCGCTGGCAGGCGCACATGCTGACAGCGTGATCGTATCGTTGCAGGCACGCCGGCTGGCGAGCGCGTGATCAGGAGGATGAGGGTGTTCTCCGCAGGCTCCTCCAGGCATTTCAGAAAGGCGTTGGCGGCAGCCAGAGTCATGCCATCGGCGGGATGGATCACCAGAATCTTGTATCTGCCAAGCGCGCTGGTCTGCGCACTGAAGCGGATAACATCGCGGATCTGGTCAATTCCCACCCCCCTGGCTTTGCCTGCGGGCCCCACCCAGCGCCAGTCGCTGTGACCGTTACCCTGACTGAGCAGGCAGGTCTTGCACTGGCCGCAATTGGATCCCTGAACCGGCGCCTGGCACAGAAGATAACGCGACAGTGCCGTGACAAAGCGCCGCCGGCCAGTGCCCTCCTCGCCGCTGACCAGCAGCGCATGAGGAAGGCGGTCATTCTCCGCCAGAGCCGTCAGGCCCTCCCAGGCATCTCGCTGCCACGGCAGGGGCGTACTGATCGCATCGTGTCCCGAAGTGTCGGCGGGCGTCATGTTCCGCTCTCCTCGCTCCAGCAGCGCACCAGATCCCGTCCGATTTCCTCAAGCTGCGAGGTTACCGACTCCAAAGGTTGCGACGCATCGACAAGCCGATAGCGCCCGGAGCTTTCCCGGGCAAGACGCAGGTAGGTATCCCGGACACGCTGGAAAAAAGCCTGCTGCTCGCGCTCGAAACGGTCAAGCTCTCCGCGACCCCGCGCCCGCTCAATGCCGGTTTCCACGGGGGCATCCAGCAGCAGGGTACAGTCCGGGTGCAGATCACCCTGTACCAGTTCCTCAAGCTGCTGGACCCACTGCATGGGCAACTGTCGGCCGCCGGCCTGATACGCGTAGGAGGCATCGGTGAAGCGGTCGCAAAGAACCCATATCCCCTGCTCCAGGGACGGGCAGATTTTTTCTGTCAGATGCTGCGACCGGGCAGCGAACATGAGCAGGAGTTCTGCCAGCGGGTCCACCGGCGAGTCGCGAACGGACAGCAGTACCTGTCGGATCTCCTCCCCGAGTGGCGTGCCCCCAGGTTCCCGAGTCACCTGAACCGGAATGCCTGCGGCACCAAGGTAACGCTGCAGATACTCCAGCGCAGTCGATTTTCCGACTCCCTCGCCACCCTCAAACGTAATGAAAAGGCCCCGTGTTGTCATGTCACCCCCGTGGCGGCTGTGAGCGGTAGTCGGAGCGTCGCTGCAGCTGGTACTGCTGCACCGCGCGCTGGTGCTCTTCCAGCGTGTCACTGAACACGTGCGTGCCATCGCCTCGGGCGACGAAATACAGGGCGCTGCCCTCTTCCGGGTTGAGTGCCGCGTACAGCGCAGCTAGCCCGGGCAGTGCGATCGGCGTCGGTGGCAGACCGCCGTGGCGATAGCTGTTGTAGGGATTGTCGATATCCCTCAGGTGGGCCCGGGTGAGATTGCCGTCGAAGCCGGCGCCAAGTCCGTAGATGACGGTGGGGTCGGTCTGCAGACGCATGCCGCTCTGAAGCCGACGGACAAACACACCGGCCACCTGTCGGCGCTCCCGCGACACGCCGGTTTCCCGCTCCACAATGGATGCCATGATCAGTGCGTCATAAGGTTGGTCATAAGGCAGCGGGAGGCTGCGCTCATTCCACAGCCGGTGGAGTGCCGCCATGAGGTCCTCGTGCGCTCGGCGCAGGACTTCCCAGTCCGTCGTCCCGCGCTCATAGCGATAGGTTTCCGGAAGGAACAGCCCCTCCGCGGATTCTCTGCCTTCTGCAAGCGCCAGCAGGCGGTCGTCCGCAGGCCCGGAGAGGATGCTTGTCAGGCCGGGCGCATGACGGAGGATGGCCAGCGCCCGGTCGAGGGTAATACCCTCGGGCAGGGTTACGGTGTAGGAAATTACGTTGCCGCGGCCGATATGCGCCAGCACCTGCGGCGTCGTCAGGCTGCCCTCAAGTCGATACTCGCCGCTCTGCAGGCGTGCGTCGAGTCCCGTGAGACGTCCATACCAGTTCAGCAAGAGCCTGCTGCGAATGATGCCATCCTCCGCCAGGCGACGTGACAGGGATGACAGCGTATCTCCGGGGGTCACCTCAAGGTAGTAGCCCTCCTCCGGCATCGCAACCGGCTGCTGCCACTGGGTCCACACTGCATAGCCGGCGGCACCGAGTACCAGTGACGCGACAATACAGAGCAGGATCAGGCGGCGCATGTCAGCAGACGCTCCCGGTACAGCGCCTGCAGGCGCTCGATGGTGGGGTACCGACGCCAGCGCCGGTCGCCATAACGCCCGATGGGCTGGTAGCCACGCAGACTGTTGCAGTAGAAAGCCTCATCGGCAGAGGCAACCTCGGCCGCCGTTATTGTCACCTGCAGGCAGTCAAGCCCGAGTGCCGGAGCGAGTTCATCCAGGACCAGACGCCTGCGCGTGCCCAGGATGCCGCAGTCGGCGAGTGTGGGCGTCAGCAGCTGATTGTCCTTGACCAGGAAAATATTGCCGCTGATGACAGAGATTGCACTGCCGCTCGTGTCCGTCATGAGCATCTCATCGAGCCCCTTCTGCTGCCTTTCACGAGCTGCCAGAACCTGCTCCAGACGGTTGAGGTGCTTGATACCGGCAAGCAGGGGCTGTTTCGCCAGTGTGACGCTGCAGAGACCGACATTCGCGGGTGCCAGGGCGGGCTGCCCGGCGCTGTCTGCACAGGATGTCTGCACGATGCAGGTCGGCCACGCCGGCTCCGGCGGGGCGTAGCCTCGCATTCCCGTTCCCCGGGTAAGCGTCAGGCGCATAACGCCGGTGACCGGACAGTCATCCAGCGCTGTTCCGATGTAATCCCGCACGGGGCTGTGTGCCTCACTGTGAAACTCCAGCTGCTGCAATCCCTGATGCAGGCGCTCCAGGTGATAGCTGAGCCAGGGAATGTTTCCGTCGATAATCGGCATGGTCTCGAACAGACCGTCACCGTAATCGAGCCCCCGATCCGGAAGGGGCAAGGCGGTCACCACCTCGCCGTTGATCCATGTGCGTGTGGCCGCGGACAAACCGGATAGCCGTCTAGGAGGCCACTAGCTCACCCGACTGAAAACGAGTGAGCCATTGGTACCGCCGAAACCGAATGAATTTGACAGCGCGTGCCTGATGGAGCGTTGCTGCGCGGTGTTTGGCACGTAATTGAGTCGACAGCCTTCATCAGCATTATCAAGGTTGATCGTAGGGGGTGCGACCTGGTCGCGCAATGCCAGAATCGTGTAGATAGCTTCAACCGCACCGGCAGCACCCAGCAGGTGACCGATCATCGATTTGGTGGAACTCACCGCGACGGACTGGGCCGCGCTGCCCAGCACAGATTCTATCGCGCGACTCTCGGCAAGGTCGCCCGCCTGCGTGGATGTGCCATGGGCATTGATGTAGTCGATGGCGTCCGGCGCCAGACCGGCATCGCTCAGGGCATTTGTCATGGCGCGGGCAGCGCCGCGTCCGTCTTCTGGCGGCAGGGTCATATGATAGGCATCGCCACTCATACCAAAACCGCTGACCTCGGCATAAATGTGGGCGCCTCGCGCTTTTGCGGATTCGAATTCCTCCAGCAACAGAACGCCGGCGCCGTCGCCGAGGACAAAGCCATCCCGGTCCCGGTCCCAGGGTCTCGAGGCCGCCGCAGGATCGTCGTTGCGCGTGGACAGGGCGCGCGCGGCGGCAAAGCCCCCCAGACCCACTGGCGTTGTTGCCATTTCCGCGCCGCCCACCAGCATGACGTCGGCATCGCCCTGCGCAATCAGCCGCGCACCAAGGCCGATGTTGTGCGTGCCGGTGGTGCATGCGGTAACAATCGCCAGGTTCGGTCCCTGCATGCCGTACTTGACAGACAGGTTGCCGCTGATCATGTTGATGATTGAGCCCGGCACGAAGAAAGGGGAGATTTTTCGTGGGCCGAAGCTGTTGACGATTTCCGTGTTTTTTTCAATCTGGCCGATACCGCCGATGCCCGAACCGATGGCACAACCGATTCGCGTCGCGTTGGCGTCGCTGATTTCAAGACCCGCATCCTGCATGGCCTGAATGCCCGCGGCCATTCCATACTGGACAAACACGTCCAGCTTCCGCGCCTCCTTGGGAGACAGGTAGGGGGATACGTCGAAATCACGGACGCTTGCACTGAAGCGGGTACTGTAGGCGCTGACATCGAAAGCCGTGATGTCCGCCGCTCCACTCTTCCCTGCCAGTATGCTGTCCCAACTTGCCTCGACCGTGTGCCCGACTGATGTCACCGCACCCATGCCCGTCACAACGACTCTTCTGCCGATCACAGGTTCGCTCCTTGCCCGGTGATGCCTCTATCCTGATGTGAAGCACAATCGCCTTTCATAAAAAAAGCCGCCTCATGATGCAGAGGCGGCTTTCCGACAGGTGATTACATCTTTCAGGCGAGATTGGCGTTGATGTAGTCGATAGCGAGCTTGACCGTCGTGATCTTCTCGGCTTCCTCGTCCGGAATTTCGGTCTCAAACTCTTCCTCGAGTGCCATGACCAGCTCTACCGTGTCGAGGGAGTCTGCACCGAGGTCCTCGACGAAAGAGGCTTCTGTCTGAACTTCGTCCTCTTTGACGCCAAGCTGCTCGGCGACGATTTTTTTCACGCGTTCTTCAATGCTGCTCATGATCGTAGATTACTCCTGCTTCTGTTGGGAACCCAAACCTCACCCGGTTCGAGCGTCGATTTTACAAGTTTTTTTCGGGTAGTAGTACTACTTTTCAGGGCGTGCGTGTCACGCCATATACATGCCGCCGTTGATGTGGATTGTCTCACCGGTGATATAGGCTGCTGCGTCGCTGCACAGAAACCCGACGAGAGCGGCGATTTCGTCCGGTGTTCCCAGTCGTCCCAGCGGGATCTGACCGAGCATCGCGTCTCTTTGCGACTCGGTCAACCCGCGGGTCATGTCAGTATCGATGAACCCGGGTGCAACACAGTTGACGGTAACATTCCTGCCGCCGAGTTCCCGTGCCAGTGCCCGGCTGAAACCGCCGGCGCCGGCCTTGCTTGCCGCGTAGTTACTCTGGCCTGCGTTGCCCATGGCACCGACCACTGAAGTCACGTTGACGATCCGTCCCCAGCGCGCCCGGGTCATGCCTTTCATGCACGCCTTGCTGACACGATACAGCGCACTCAGGTTGGTGCTGATCACGTCGTCCCACTCGTCAGCCTTCATGCGCATCAGCAGATTGTCGCGCGTGATGCCGGCGTTGTTGACCAGCACCAGGGGGGCGCCCTGATCTGCCGTTATTCGCGAAACCAGGTGGCTGACTGCGTCGGCATCGGTGACGTCGAGCGCCATGCCAAGCCCGGGGGTTTCTGCCACGCCCAGAAATTCGGAGATTGCCGCGGCGCCGTCCTCCGAGGTTGCGGTGCCGACTACTGTGTGTCCACTTGCGGCGAGCTGTTCGGCAATCGCGCGGCCGATACCTCTGCTGGCACCTGTCACCAGTGCAACTCTTGCTAGGGTTTCCGCGTCCGTCATTTTACTCTCCCGGGTGCGAGTTGTTTTTGTCGATCAGTGACTGAATACCCTCTGGCGTATCCAGGGGGAAGCTGTCGATGGTCTTGTCAATGCGCCGGTTAAGGCCACAGAGAACACTGCCTGGCCCGCACTCGCCGAATCGGGTCATCCCCGCGTCGACCAGCGCCCGCACACAGTCGGTCCACATGACCGGCGATGCGATCTGCGTGGTCAGCAGTTCACGAATACGATCGGGGTCCGGCTCGCTGCGGGCATGGACATTATGGATGACAGGAATCTTCGGCGACGTGATGGGCAGGTCCGCGAGGATGTCGGCAAGCTTCTCTCCGGCCGGCTGCATCAGCGTGGTGTGGAAAGGCGCGCTGACAGGCAGCGGCATCACGCGCCTTGCACCCGCAGCCTTGAGCGCCTCAGAGGCGGCCTTCACCGCGCCGGCGTGTCCGGCAATGACGACCTGACCCGGGGCGTTGAAATTGACCGGTGCAACGACGCTGTCATGGGCTGCAGCGGCTTCATCGCAGATGCGCTTTATGTCGGCATCATCCATGCCGAGAACCGCAGCCATGGCTCCCTCCCCCACCGGTACGGCGGATTGCATGAATCTCCCGCGCTCGCGCACGAGTTGCAGTGCGTCCGCAAACTCGAGACTGCCGGCGCAGGTCAGTGCTGAGAACTCCCCCAGGCTGTGGCCCGCCAACATGGCCGGCGCTTCGCCGCCCTGGGCATGCCACAGACGCCAGACGGCAACGCTACTGGCGAGGAGCACCGGCTGTGTGGTCTCCGTCAGGTTCAGCGCGTCCTGGTCGTCCCCCGCGATGAGCGCCCAGACATCGTAACCCAGAGCCTGCGACGCCTCCTCGAACGTGGCCCTGACGTCGTCGCTCAGCGTGTAGGCAGCTGCCAGCATTCCGGTTTTCTGCGATCCCTGCCCGGGAAAAACAAAGGCGAGAGAGCCGTGCGTCATATGCCGATCCTTTTCTTATCATGTCACCATAAAAAAACCACCGGCGAGCTCGTCCAGAGCCTGGCGGTGGTTTGCTGATCCCGCGGTGCCCGCTCTGGCGAAAGAGCAGGCCGGGATCGGTTCAGTCTTCGCTGCCGGTGTCGACAACCTTCTTGCCACGGTAGAAGCCGTCTGCTGTCACGTGGTGCCTGCGGTGGCTTTCTCCGGATACCGGATCGACACTCAGCGTGCTGCCGGTCAGACTGTCATGCGAACGACGCATACCGCGACGCGAGCGCGTCTTTTTGTTCTGCTGTACTGCCATGGTCTTCTCCTGCCTGGATTAATGATCAAGATCGCGCTTCAATTGCGCCAATATGTTGAACGGGCCATCTGTCTCGGCTTTCTGCGCCGGTTTGTCATCGTCCGCCGCCGCGGCGGTATGTTCAGCCCCTGTCAGCTTTTCGATACAGGTCTTTTCCTCGTGATAGCTATAGACGGGTATTGCCAGCACCAGTTCATCTTCTACCACCGCCCACAAATCGATCTCCCGTGCGGCCAGCACGGGTTCGAGGCCTTCAGGTAACCCCGCCGCCTGCTCGTCCGTCCTGACCACGGCCAACCTGCTATTCGCATCGAGTGGCCGCTGGAATACTTCAAGGCAGCGCTGGCAGCGCACACTGATACTGGCGTTCACGCTCACAGACAGCACGGTTCTGCCCTCGTCGTCGAGGTCGCAGCTGATCACAGCGTGAATATGCCCTTCGTCGGCCGCGAGCAATCCCCGCAATCGCTGAAGATCTGCAGGCATTACGCTACCTTCAAAGTACGCCTTGTGCATGGCTGGTTTACGCAGATCCAGCGTGCGCGGAAGGGGGGTCGCCGACATAGGCGCGCACTATAGGGGCAGTCCCGGCCTTTGTCAAAAAAAAACGAGGCAATACAAGTAGTTCAAACTCTCTGCCGAGGCTGCCGGCAAAACAGGCTGCCAGCTATTGCTGTGGTGCCCGATCGAGCAGGGCCACGAGCTCGTCGTCAAGCGCCGCGTTGAGGTCATACATCTCATCACCGAGGCGAAAGCGCAGTCGCTCTGCGTGCAGAAACAGTCGCTGCAGCCCCAGCGCGCGGGTCAGCGCCGCACTGTCCTCGTTCTGATATTTGTCATCGCCGAGAAGTGGAAAGCCGGCGTGCCGGGCGTGTATACGGATCTGATGCGTGCGTCCGGTTATCGGGCTCGCCCGGAGCAGTGTCGCATTGCCGACATAGCGCACCACCGAGAACGCCGTCTGTGATGGCTTGCCGCCCTTGGCGACACGCACCATTCGCTCACCCGACTGCAGCGTATTCTTTTCCAGTGGCGCCTCGATAAGCGTGAGATGTCGTGGCCAGTGGCCGGCTGCCAGCGCGAGGTAATCCTTGGTGACACCCGTACCGCGAAGCAGACCGTGAAGCTCCCGCAGAGCCGCGGGCTGTCGGGAAACCAGAATGAGTCCTGAGGTATCGCGATCAAGGCGATGAACCAGCTCGAGATGGCGGTCCTCGGGGTAGATCTGCCGCAGGCACTCGATCAGACCGAAGTCGAGCCCGCTGCCACCGTGCACCGCCAGGCCGGAGGGCTTGTTGACGACAAGCAGTCGTTCATCCCGCCGGATGATGCGGTCGGCGAGGCGTTCAGACCAGTAATAAGGTACGACTGCCGCCTCCCTGCGGCTGGCCTGGTGCAGGGGTGGCAGCCTGACGACGTCACCGGCCACCAGACGATAGTCGGCCCGGGCGCGGCCCTTGTTTACCCGGATTTCACCCTTGCGCAGAGCGCGATAAAGGCGAGTCTTGGGAACGCCGTGCATTTCCCGGATGAGGAAATTATCGAGTCGCTGACCGTCACTGCGCTCATCGACGGTGCGATGGCGGACGCGGGGCGCATCAGTGGCGGGGCCTTCGGTCAAAACTCTTACCTCTTATATTTGAGTGGGTCGGGCTTTGCTGCTATTCTCCGCGCCTAGCGTCGGCGCGTCACTGTATACATCACGGCACAGCCGGACAACCCGTCATTGCAGGTACGGCCAGTTATCGTGTGCCCTACCCACAGACGGTGTCGATGCGAAGCACCTGGCCCTGGTCCAGGGGTTGGCCGGGGACGGCGAGAACCAAGACTTTACTGCTTCCCTCCCCCGCCTTGAAACCCCGGATAGCGCACGGGATTGAGAAAAGGTTACAGGTAGGCCGGAATTACGCAGACATGATCACCCGGGTTCCGCAGTTCGACGCGGGAACCCGGGTTGGCCATCGGGATATGGCAACGCAGGATCGCCAGCGGGCGTTCACTGCGCGAAAATACCAAGCAGTTTTTGCAAAAAAGTAGTGAGGACGTCGCGGAACGGCGTCGGATAAGCGGTAGATTATCGAAACGGGGCCTGCATTATTGATGCAGGACTTCTGTGTTAGCAGAACTGGTCCTGGCTTTCCGGCTCGCCTGAAAACAAGGTGAGTCACCCTATGAAGAAAATGCTTATCAATGCCACGCAGCCTGAAGAGATGCGTGTCGCACTGGTGGATGGTCAGCGTCTCTACGATCTGGATATCGAGAACCGCACCCGCCTGCAGAAAAAATCCAATATCTATATCGGTAAAATCACCCGCGTGGAACCCAGCCTGGAGGCGGCGTTTGTCGACTTCGGCGCGGAACGTCACGGGTTTCTACCGCTGAAGGAGATCGCCAGAGAATACTTCTACCGCAGTCCCGGCGATGCCGACGGCCGCGCGAAAATCCGCGATGTCGTCAAGGAAGGCACCAAGGTTGTTGTTCAGGTCGACAAGGAAGAGCGAGGCAGTAAAGGAGCCGCGCTGACAACGTTTATCAGTCTTGCCGGTCGCTACATGGTGCTGATGCCCAACAACCCCCGCGCCGGTGGCATATCCCGCCGCATTGAGGGGGATGACCGGGCAGAATTGCGTGAAGCCCTGAGCGTACTGGAGATTCCCGAAGGCATGGGCGTTATTATCCGCACGGCCGGCGTGGGTCGCAGTCCGGAGGAACTCCAGTGGGATCTCAGCTATCTTCTCCAGTTGTGGACAGCGATCTGTGATGCCAGCAAGGAGCACAGTGATCCGGTGCTGCTGTACCAGGAGAGCAACGTCATCATCCGCGCGGTGCGCGATTATCTGCGCGACGATGTCGACCAGGTGCTCATCGACGCGCCCGAGGCCTACAGGCAGGCCACCGATTTCGTCACGATGGTGATGCCCAAGTATGCCAACCGCATCAAGATGTATGAAGATAGCATCCCGCTGTTCAATCGCTTCCAGATTGAAAGCCAGATAGAGACCGCGTTCCAGCGGGAAGTCCGATTGCCATCCGGCGGCTCGATCGTGATCGACCCGACCGAGGCCCTGGTTTCCATCGACATCAACTCATCCCGCGCCACCAAGGGCAGCAACATTGAAGACACCGCGCTGCAGACCAATCTCGAGGCGGCAGACGAGATAGCCCGTCAGCTGCGCCTGCGCGACATGGGCGGACTCGTGGTCATCGACTTTATCGACATGCTGGCGGCGCGCAACCAGCGGGCGGTGGAGAATCGCATCCGCGATGCACTGGCCATTGACCGAGCGCGGGTGCAGGTCGGCAAGATTTCCCGAT
The DNA here is from genome assembly GCF_004340525.1 of Chromatocurvus halotolerans. Classification (GTDB taxonomy): domain Bacteria; phylum Pseudomonadota; class Gammaproteobacteria; order Pseudomonadales; family Halieaceae; genus Chromatocurvus; species Chromatocurvus halotolerans. The sequence continues at coordinate 58,370 of NZ_SLWX01000017.1, forward strand.
TCGGGCTGCTTGAAATGTCCCGCCAGCGCCTGCGTCCCTCTCTTGGAGAGACCAGTGCGATTGTCTGCCCCCGATGCACCGGCCAGGGCACAATTCGCGACACCAAATCACTGGCCCTGTCGATTCTTCGTCTGATGGAGGAGGAAGCCACGAAGGATCGCAGTGCGGAGGTCCGGGCCATCGTTCCCGTTGACGTTGCGGCTTACCTGCTCAACGAAAAGCGCGCCACGCTGACAGAAATAGAACAGGTGACCGGTGCCCGGGTGCTGGTCGTGCCGAACCCCAACCTCGAAACGCCGCACTTTGAAGTCCAGCGTCTGCGTGATGATGAGGTAATCGGTGATCACGAGACCAGCTACAAAATCGACATTGCCGTACCTGAAGCCGAGCAGATCAGCGATCCCCACACAGCGCAGCTGCCGCAGCAGCGAGCCGTGGTTGGTCCCATAGCGCCGCAGATGCCGCCGAGGCGAGTGGAGCCCGAAGCGCCCGCCGAAATTGCGGACGACGCGGTACAGGAGACCCGACCAACCGACGTTGCAACACCCCCGACGCAGACCGCAGTTTCGCAGACGGGCGCCGGTGACAAGCCCGGTGTGCTGACACGACTCTGGGTCAATCTGTTCGGACCCGCGGACGTTGTTGCAAGCGCGGCCGCGCCGATGCAAGCCGAGCCCCACACCAAGCAGGAGGCCGACAAGGGCAGCGCAGAATCGGCAGCCGAGCCCGCATCAGAAACGGGTGATCGTGAGCGAAGCCGGGGTCGACGGCGGCCGAATCGTTCGCGTAATCGACGTGAGGACCAGCGCCAGTCCCGTGAAGAGCCGAGCAACGGAAATCCACAGACTGGCTCAGCGGAGAACGAAGGCAGCAGCGTCGAAGCCAGTGACGGCGACAGCGAGACGCCGGCGCGCAGCAGCAATCGACGTCGACGTCGGCGCCCGCGTCGCGACGATGGCGGTAGCAGTTCCGGTAGTAATCGTCGGCCAGCGGATCGCGATGACCTGGAGGACTCTTCACTGGAAGCCGCCCTGGAGGAATCGTCCCTGGAAGCCGTCGGAAATGCCGAAGATGGCAGTGACGACGAGAGTTCAGGCGATGCGGGCAACAAACCGCGCCGGCGTCCGAGTGGCCAGAAGCGCGGTGAACCACGGCGTCGCCGGCGCAAGCCGGTTCCCGTAGAGGAAATTGCCGCGGTGAGTGAGCTCGGCAATGGTGAGCCCGATGTCCCGTCATCCGCAGTTGCGGGCGGCGCCAGTGCGCTGGAGTCACTGGCCGGGACGGCGGAGGAAGACGCGGACAGTAAGCAGACAGATACCGTGCGTGACGAGAATGCAGACGTCACCGGCACTGTGGACGTTGAAGAAATATCGGCAGTTGATGAACCGTATAACCCGCAAGAGGCGCATCAAGAGCCGTTTGATACGACGCCTGATGCCGACCACAAGGCACATGACGATCCGGCAGAGGATTCTGTGACGGCGGAACAGGAGCCAGAGCCAGCCTCGGATCCGGTCATCAATTCGCAGACCAGCACGCCCGCCGAGGCAAACCCGGATGCGAGCACAGACGTCGCTCCCAGCGAGGCAACGCCGATGGCGGCAGAGACTCACCCCGCAGAAGCCGGCGATAAGACGGGGCTCACCTCCCAGGGGCGCGCGACCAATGACCCGCGCGTGAATCCGTCACCGGTGCGCGAGGTGAAGATAGAAACCGCGCGTCTGTCACTGTTTAACGACGAACCGGCTCCGGCGGTTACCCCGACAAAGCGCAGCGTCGTGCGAGCCAGCAACGATCCACGTGGCCCCGGCAGCAGTCACAGCGCATCCGGTTAAGCAAGGGAATCAACAGGCGGTGTTGGCAGAGGGAAAAACGCCACCACCGCCGGTTTTTGGCTTGTTTGCTGCGCCGGGATGCGTATAATCGCGGCTTGCTCCCAGGGGAGCTAACAACACGGTGGGCTGGCTGAGTGGTCGAAAGCGGCGGTCTTGAAAACCGTTGAGGGGCAACCCTCCCGGGGTTCGAATCCCTGGCCCACCGCCACTTTTCTTTATTTATCGATGGGTTGAGGCTTTTACTTAAAGCAAACCCACAGACCCGTCCATCGTAAACGCAGCGTTGGTCATACGCGCTCCATGCATTTAGTGATCGCAAGTCTCGTTCGCCGGAAGTCGGCCCATAGCCTGCCCATCCCCACCTCTCTCGCGTAGTGTGGTGCACTCGCGGCTGATATCGCACTTAGCCTGGACAGCGTTTGGTGAATCTCCGCGGAGACTCGCGCCTGAAACTTTCCGCTGAACTTACATGGCGGAACGTCCAGTACCTTGCCTGCTCCTGTCGCGCGGAGGCTTCAGCGACACAGGAGGGCAGCCACCTCGCGTTCGAGAAACTCACGGAGCGGGTGGCTGGGTCTGGTCACCAGGGCAATGCCACGGAGTGGTGGCGTCTGCAGGGAGATCTCGATGAGCGACGTATCCCGTAACAAACCGTGTGCTATCGCCATGGCAGGCACCAGCGCGAGGCCGAAGCCCGCCTCGGCCAGCTGCACCAGAGTATCAATGTTGCTGGCCTCGAAGCGGCGGCTGGCCTGGGCACCCACGCCACAGGCGGAGAGAATATGCTCCCGTAGGCAGTGACCTGGCTCGAGGAGAATGATCTGGCTGGTGTCTATCGCCGACAACCGCAGCGGCGCATCACGCCGGACCACCGGGTGCCCGGGCGCCGCCAGCAAACGCAGCGGATCATCAAACAGGTGGGTTACCGCCAGGGTCCGGGTATCCATGGGCAGGGCGAGCACTGCGGCGTCGAGTTCCCCGCCGCTGACCTGATCGAGGAGGCTCTCGGTCTGACGCTCGTGCAAAAACAGTTCGAGCGCGGGGAAGTGCTCTGCGCATGCCGCTAGAAAGTATTGCAGAACGTAGGGGGCGATAGTCGGGATGATGCCCAGTCGCAGGCTTCCGGTTCCCGGCTCTGACTGGGCGCGCGCAAAGGCGAAAAGATCCTCGCTGGCGGCGAGAATCTGCTCTGCCCTGACGCAAACCGCTTCGCCGACCGGGGTCATGGACACGCGCTGACGGCTGCGCTCAACCAGCTTGAGGTCAAGGCTACGCTCGAGCTCGGCGAGGCCGCCGGACAGGGAAGACTGGGTAACGAAGCACTGCTCCGCGGCGCGGGTGAAATTCAGGCTATCGCGCACCGCCAGGAGGTAAGCCAGCTGCTTCAGGGAGAGGGAGGCACTGCGTCGGTCGGTCACTGTCAGGATCGCTTCGCGGGCTTGATCAGCCAGTCTACCGCAGTTGTGCTCCAGAAGAACGCGCAAGGCGAGCAGCAGAATGTCAAGGCGGCAGTCACCGGCCGATTTAGGCGCAGCTGATCCACAAGGCTAATGATTGGCTTTTCCGATCATTTTCAGTCTTATTATCGATTTCTCCTTTTATGATTCCTGCCCTATTCTGACCCTGTCGCAACAAAACAGGCAGCAGGAAGAAGATCATGGAAATCGTCAACCGCAACACCCTGAAACCGGTCGTGACGCCCTTTTTCAACGCGCCGACCAACACCTTCAGCTACGTGGTCGAGGACCCGACCAGCGGCGCCTGCGCCATCGTCGACTCGGTGCTCGATTTCGACTATGCCGCTGGGCGCATTGGCTACACCAGCGCCGAGCGCATTATCGATTTTGTGCGCGAGCGGCAGCTCACCGTAGAGTGGATCGTGGAGACCCATGTGCATGCCGATCACCTCTCTGCCGCACCTTACCTGCAGGCGGCGCTCGGAGGAAAAACGGGCATTGGCGAGCATATCGGTGTGGTGCAGCAGACATTTGGCAAGATTTTCAATGAAGGCACGGAATTCCAGCGTGACGGTTCACAGTTCGACCGGCTATTCAGTGACAGCGATCGCTACGAGATCGGGGCACTGAACGCACGGGTGCTGCACACACCCGGACACACACCGGCCTGCACCACGCACCTGATCGGTGATGCTGCTTTTGTCGGTGACACAATTTTCATGCCTGATGCCGGCTCTGCCCGCGCCGACTTTCCGGGCGGCGACGCAGCCACGCTGTACCGCTCCATTCGCAAGGTACTGAGCCTGCCAGGCGAGACTCGCCTGTTCATGTGCCACGATTACGCCCCAGGCGGACGCGAGCTGCAGTTCATGAGCACCGTCGCAGAACAGCGTGCGGCAAATATCCACGCCGGGGACGGCATTGACGAAGAGACCTTCACCCACCTGCGCGAAGAACGGGATCGCAGCCTGGCCATGCCACGGCTCATCATTCCCTCGCTGCAGGTCAACATGAAAGCCGGCCTACTGCCCGCAGAAGACGTGAACGGCACCCGTTACCTGCGCGTGCCTCTCAACACCCTGTAAAACCGCGGCCACGCGCCGTTTTTGAAATCCGCGCTCAAACAGCGCAACCACCCAAGCAAGGAGCAGGACCATGGAAGCAAGCAATCAAACGATTGGCCTCCCCCGCCTCAACGAGCGGGCACCAGCCTTCAACGCCCCAACCACGGATGGACCGCGCAGCCTCGAGGATTACGAAGGCAGATGGCTGGTTCTTTTCTCGCACCCGGCGGATTTTACGCCGGTATGCACCACCGAGTTCATTGCTTTCGCCCGGCGTGCGCAGGACTTCAACACGCGCGGTGCCGAATTGCTGGGGCTGTCCATCGACAGCACGCATTCGCACATCGCCTGGATACGCAATATCGAGGAGAAATTCGGCGTCAGGATCCCTTTCCCGATCATTGCTGACCTGAAAATGGACGTTGCTCGGGCCTACGGCATGATCCATCCGGGGGCCGCGGATACCTCTGCTGTGCGGGCAACCTTCATAATTGATCCGAAGGGGGTACTTCGCGCCATGGTCTACTACCCGATGAGCAATGGTCGCTCAATCGACGAATTCCTTCGGCTCCTTGATGCACTGCAGACCTCCGACGAGCACGGCGTTGCAACGCCCGAAAATTGGCACCCCGGTGAGAAGGTCATCGTGCCGCCAGCCAAAACGGCTGCTGAGGCTGCCGAGCGCATGTCCAGCGGTGAGTACGACTGCGTTGACTTCTACTTCTGTCAAAAGGCGATCTGAACCTCAAACGTCACAAAAAGCCCCGGCCACCTACCGGGGCTTTTTTTTGCAACGCATTGCGATTTAAAGTATTATATTATTTAACAGTTAAAGTGTTTCATCAGCACATCGCCTTCCAGACCCCAATAGTCATCAAGGCCGACGACAACCTGACCCAGGGCAGTAAGCCCTGTCGCGGGACCGATACACCAGGCAGTTGCGCGGGCCAGATTGGCCGACATGGCTGAAATAATCACTCAGGGAAATTTTTGAGATGACTGAAATCAATGAACCGCGTCGCCGCTTCCTGATTGCCGCGACGTCAGTGACGGCCGGCGTCGGCTTGATCGGTGTCGGTATTCCATTCGTCGGATCCTGGAACCCAAGCGCCAAGGCTGAAGCCGGCGGTGCTCCAGTCAGGGTCGATGTCAGCAGAATCGAGCCCGGGGCCATGGTCACTGTTGAATGGCGCGGAAAACCCGTATGGGTACTGCGACGAACACGGCAGAATCTGGAAACGCTGCGACAGCCATCACTTCTTCAGGAATTGCGTGACCCTGATTCCGAGATCAACCAGCAACCGGAATATGCCAGGAATCACTATCGCAGTATCCGGGAGGATATCCTGGTCGCGATGGCGGTTTGTACACACCTGGGCTGCATTCCGGGTTACTACCCACAGGGTAGAGACGACGTGGAGCATGCCCTGTATTATTGTCCCTGCCATGGGTCGAAATTCGACCTCGCCGGCCGCGTGTTCAAAAACGTACCCGCCCCCACCAACCTTGTGATCCCCCCTCATCAGTATCTCGATACCGATGTGGTAGAGATAGGCAAAGACGACTCGGTCGCCTAACGCCGCACGGCGCGGGATTCGGGATCGGCGCCAGCCAGAAGTACTTTGCCCAAGCGCTTGCGTGATGGCGGAACTGCCCTGCCATGCTCAGGCGACCTCTACCACCGGCAGTCGTAGCCGCAGTTCCCTGCCATCGCCAACCAGGTCGGCGAGCGTTGCGGTATCGAGCTCTTCATAGAAGCGTTGCAGCCCTCGTCGTAAAAGACCGGAAAGCTCGCAAACACCGGCAATACGGCACTGATTCCTGGCAGGGTTGAAGCACTCTACGAACTCACTGGTATCTTCCAGGGCCCGAACGATATCGCCGACGATCATCTGCTCTGGTAACCGTGCGAGCCGGATGCCGCCGTTGCGGCCGCGGACAGTTTGCAGGTAACCGAGCTGCCCGAGCTGACGGGCCGACTTCAGCAGGTGCGCCCTCGACAGGCCAAAGGCGGTGGCGATCTCGGGAATGGTGACCAGCCTCTCCGGGTGAACCCCGCAGTACATCAGTATTCGCAGAGAATAGTTCGTGTAACTGGTCAATCGCATGCTTGCCCCTTCTCTCACAGTCGGTCGTCGGGACGGCGTCGCACAAGGTCACCATTGCACGCTGCTTGTGCTCATTCCACCCTTTAAGTCTTATTCAAATTAACACTTACACTCAGGCATGAACACCCTACCTTTTCGCCGCACCGGTTTGCTATCTCAGTCGGTCCCGTTAGTCTATGGCACTGACATTCGCTTCCTGGCTATAGAGGGCTTTATCAACAGTGGCGCGTGCAACAGGACAGGCACGGGGAATTCTCGGGGACATTGATGAGCATCTGCTCGGCGAGGGAACGCACAGGGAGCTGTGGCGGGCTCTCGGTGCTCATGTTCTGGAAACTGACGGCGAGCGCGGGACGCACTTCGCTGTCTGGGCCCCGAATGCGGGTCGTGTGACTGTCGTCGGCGACTTCAATCATTGGGACACCAACAGCCATCCTCTGCAGAGGCTGGGAGATACAGGCGTTTGGGAGACCTTCGTCCCCGGCGTGGGAGAAGGTGCGAGCTACATGTACGACGTGACCGGCTGCGATGCTGTCGTGCGTCGCAAGTCGGACCCGGTGGGCTTTGGCGCCCAGCACCCCCCCCAGCAGGCGTCTGTCGTCCGCGATATCAACGGCTACGGCTGGCATGACAATGACTGGATGGAACGGCGCGGCGCGCACAACCGAACCAATGCACCCATCAGCATTTATGAGGTTCATCTCGGCTCCTGGCGTCGCCGCGCCGCCGAGGACGATCGCATGCTCTCGTACCGCGAGGCCGCGGTAGAGCTCGTGGACTATGTCTGCGAGCTCGGCTTCACGCATATTGAATTCATGCCCCTGTCGGAACACCCGTTCGACGGGTCCTGGGGTTACCAGCCGGTCGGCCTGTTTGCACCCACCATCCGTCACGGACCGGCCCACGAGTTTCGCGACCTGGTGGACGCCGCTCATCAAGCTGGCCTCGGCGTCATTCTCGACTGGGTGCCGGGTCACTTTCCCTCGGATGCGCACGGCCTGGGACAGTTTGATGGCACGGCACTCTACGAGCACGCGGATCCTCGCGAGGGCTATCACCCGGACTGGAACACCCTGATCTATAACTATGGCCGCGTCGAGGTAAGTAACTACCTGCTGGCCAACGCACTGTACTGGCTGCGCGAGTACCACATCGACGGCTTGCGCGTGGATGCGGTGGCTTCCATGCTGTATCGCGATTACTCGCGCAAGGCGGGTGAATGGGTGCCGAACGTGCACGGCGGTCGGGAAAACCTTGAGGCGATCGACTTCCTGCGTCGCACCAACACCGAGGTCTACGCCGCCGAACCGGATGCAATGATGATTGCCGAAGAGAGCACCAGTTTTCCGGGTGTGTCGCGACGCGTCGACCAGGACGGCCTGGGCTTTGGCTATAAATGGAACATGGGCTGGATGAACGACACGCTGCGCTACATGGCCGAAGACCCGGTAAACCGCAAATACCACCACAGCCTGATGACCTTTGGCCTGCACTATGCATTCTCGGAAAATTTCGTGCTTCCCATCAGTCACGATGAAGTCGTTCACGGCAAGGGCTCCATGCTGCAGCGCATGCCGGGCAGCGCGGCGGAACGCTTTGCGAACCTGCGCGCCTACTATGGCTTCATGTGGGGACATCCTGGCAAGAAGCTGTTGTTCATGGGCTGCGAGTTTGGTCAGTCGGGAGAGTGGCGCCAGAGCGGCGAACTGGCCTGGGATGAGTCCCGGCGTCCGGCGAATGCGGGCCTGCAGCGGCTGGTGAGAGACCTCAACGCCACTTATCGGTCGCAGCCTGCGCTGCATCGACGGGACTGTGAGCATTCGGGATTCCAGTGGATCGCTCCGCTTGAGTCAGATACATCAATCTTTGCCTGGCTGCGCCGCGGTGACGACGGCGACGCGCCGGTGGTCGTTGTCTGCAACTTCACCCCTGTCGAGCGACGCGACTGGCGCTGTGGTCTGCCCCGCGCCGGGCGATGGCGGGAACTCATCAACAGCGATGCCGGAATTTACGGGGGTGGCGGTCGCGGCAACCTGGGTGCGGTTCTCGCAACGGACAGTCCGTTCCCGGACCAGCCGGCAAGTGCCGAGATCACCTTGCCGCCACTTAGCACCCTGATGTTCGTTCACGATGCTGACGATGATCCCGCTGCGCCGCGAACATCATCGGCACAGCCCGGGGAGGCCCGCTCATGAGTCTTTGCGATCGCGTCGCCGTTGATGCAAAAGCCAGCGAGGCACTTGTTGCCTGGTGCCGCGAGCGCTACCTGTCGTTGCCAACGTCGTTCGACGCGGAGCGTGCAATTGCGCGATATCTCGGCGCCCATGTCAGCGGCGACAGCGCCACGTTCGGGTTCTGGACACCCGAACTGCTCGACCATCGGGTGCCTGAAGGCGATGTCTTTCTCGAGATTCTGTCGCCGCTTGCGCCGATAGACCTGACGCGCTCTCATCAGGAGATCGACTTCGAGCGCGTGTACCTGCCTGTGCGCCGCTATGAGGCGCATACCTTTGCCGTGGCGACGGGACTGCGCGCCGGCCGGCGCGATCGGATCGGCGATTTCTATGCGCTGGTCTGGCGCGACTGCGATGATCAGTGGCAGCGCATACTCGATCCGCTGGCCGCTTCCCTGCCCTTCGGCGCCTTTGCGCCTGCAGAACTTTACGATCTCGATGCCATGCAGGCGGCGCGGACGGACAGGGATTACTACGCGGCGCGCAGGAACAGCGAACCGCACAAGTTCGGACCACCCACAAACATTCTGCAGATCCACGTGCCCACGGGCACTGCCGGTGGCACCCTGGCCAGTCTGGCGCGGCAGTTCGAGCGTCTCGGCGAGCGGCTGCGCAATAACCTCCCGACGGAGGATAGCGATGCTGTCTACCTTGGCTACGATGCGGTGCAGCTGCTGCCGGTTGAGCCAACAACCGTGTATGAAACGGGTCCGGACTTCTGGCACGAGCATGACCGCGGCGATGGCCGTGTCAGCGTGACGCTCATGCGGCCGGATACCACCAACTGGGGCTACGACGTGGTCATCTCCGGCATGGCCACGGTAAACCCTGTCCTGCTCGAGAGCGGCCGACCCGATGAGCTCGTCGACCTCGCCGCGGTGCTGCACAATTTCCCGGAAAAACCGAAAATGCTGATACTCGACGTGGTGTATGGCCACGCCGACAATCAGGGTCTGAAGGCGCTGAATCACCATTACTTCGCCGGACCGAACATGTATGGGCAGAACCTCGAGTATCGCAATCCTGCGGTCCGCGCCATCCTGCTCGAGATGCAGCGGCGCAAGGTCAACTTCGGTGCAGATGGTGTACGCGTGGATGGCGCCCAGGACTTCAAGTGGTGGGACAACAGCACGCAGCAGCTGCGCCATGACGACGACTACCTGCAGCTGATGGCAGACATTGAACAGGAGGTCGCGGGCCTTCGCTACAGGCCCTGGTTCATCTTCGAGGATGGCAGGCCATGGCCAAACGAAGACTGGGAGCTCAGCTCCTCTTACCGGTCCGTCATTGAGCACCAGCGCGACAACGACGTGTTCCAGTGGGGTCCGCTCACCTTCGCGCACAATACCCCCTTCCTGTATACCTTCTGGCTGTCAAAGTACTGGCGTATCAAGGAGATACTGGCGCACGGTGACCGCTGGATTTCGGGCACAGCCAATCACGACACACTGCGTCGCGGCACTCAGGTCAATCCAAAGCTCAACGTGAATACGCGCCTTGGCAGTACGCGCATGGATATCCTCGACAAGGCCTATGACAATCCTTCTGTCGGCCTGCTCACCTACGCAGTGCTGCCGGGGGTGCCGATGGATTTTCTCAACGCCTCCGCGCGTGCCAGCTGGGGCTTCATCCGCAATCAGGATGACCAGTACGGCGTCAAGGTTGTGGCCGAGGAAGCGATCTCCCTGAAATGGCAGGTAGATGACTACGCGTATTCGATTCCAGCCAACTTTCAACGCCTGAAAGCACTGGGCTTTGAGACGCGTGAGGAACTGGTGCGTTTCATGGAGTTCCTGCCAGCGCTGGTGGAGGTCACCGACTACGCGCTCGGTGAGATTGCGTCGCTATTGAGTGCGGTTGAGCCGCCGCTGGCGGGTCCCGCTCCCGTAACGCCAGCGGCCTTGAAAGAAGTGGCGCGCGCGTGGATGGATGATATGCACGAGTACTGCAACGTGGTGCATTCGCTGGCCACGCTGGACTCCGCTCAGGCCAACTTCATGTTTTCCCTGCGACGCTTCCGCCGCGCCAACCCCTGGTTGCGCGATACGCTCATGGCGAAGGATTATTTCGACTACCTGCAGCCGATCAATGGCCGGACCGTGTTTGCGGCGGTGCGCCACGCGCCTGACGGACGGCAATATTTCACCCTGACCCACATGGAGGGCGATGCCGCAGAGTCGCTTGATCCCCTGTCGCTGCCGATCCCCCAGCTTGCTGGTGACGGTTGGGAACTGCTGTTGCGCACGCCATCCATTGACGCCGACTACAGAGGCGGCGAGATTGTGCTGCACGACAGCATGGGCCTGATGTTCACCCGAGCCAGCGATTGACGATTATCATTTCCGTGTATCCCGTCGGGTCCCTCACGGGATCAGGAAGAATTCCTCCTGCCGGGGACCAAAAAGCCGGTAGCTCTGGTCAGTCAGCTAGGCAACGTCTTCTATCATGAGCAGCCGGCGAGACATTGTGTTTCGCGCTTATTCCTGTAGCGCGTTGTCCGTAGGCTACACTCGAAGTAAGAAACAAAACAGGAGATTGGCGCAGCTATCCGTCGGCTGTTCCCCGTGCTCCTGCGTAACCTTGGCCTGATTCGAAACCAGACCAACGCAGATGGATGACGCAAATGGCTTGCGAGACACTGCATTCGGATAAATACTCAAGCAGAAAAGAAAAAAGTGGCGCCGGCGTTGACGGTCGCTCCAACAGGGAATTCATTCAAGAAAAATAACATCATGGAGGTTCGCCATGTCCGTAGAGGCACCGTTCTATCCAATCATTTATGTTCGCGGCTTTGCCATGACCCAGGGCGAAATCGAGGCCACGACTGCCACGCCTTACATGGGATTCAATCTGGGCTCTACCAAATTGCGCCAGCTATGGGATGGCCGGGTACAGCGCCACTATTTTGAGTCGCCGCTCATCCGGCTAATGAAAGAATACGGTTATACAGATGCCTATCTCGATGGGGGCATGCAGCGTGAAAAGCTTCCCCCTCGCTCCATCGTTATTCATCGCTATTACGATCAGGCGGATCCACATTTCGGCGACGGCAAGCGCCCTGCCATCCTCGATGCCGCAATAGATCTGCGCGATCTGATCAGGCAGATAAAGCAAGCTATCTGCGGTGACAACGCCGCAGCAAGACGGAACTTCCGGGTAAACCTGGTTGCCCATTCCATGGGCGGGCTTATCTGTCGCGCCCTTCTACAGAACAAGGATCTGCGCGACTCGACAGAAGCGAAGCAGGTGAACAAGGTATTTACCTATGCGACACCGCACAACGGAATCGAAATGGCCGGCTTCAACGTGCCGCGCTTTCTGGGTTTGTGGGACATCAACAACTTCAACCGCCGCGAAATGAAAAAGTACCTCAGCCTTGATGACCACCGGCACGTCGGCACGCTGGACGGCCATTTCGACCCAGACCGGTTCTTCTGTCTGGTCGGCACCAATCACAAGGATTACGGTGTTGCCGCCGGGCTCTCAAGCCGACTGGCTGGCGACATGAGTGATGGCCTGGTGAATATTGAGAATGCTGTTGTCGCCGGTTCCCCGAGGGCATTCGTCCATCGCTGTCATGGTGGTCCGTTCGGTATCGTCAACTCCGAAGAGGGTTACCAGAATCTTGCTCGGTTCCTGTTCGGCGACGTTCGTATTACTGGCATCCTGCAGTTGGACAGCCTTCCCCTTCCGCCATCGATCCAGAAAGCGCTGAATGAGAAAAAAGACGTGAAGGCATCCTACTGGTTCGAGGCCAGTGTCTCGCCAAGGCCAGCAGGCGGCGGTGGCGGTGTGTTCTATCTGACCGAACGACGCAAGACGAATTATTCGGCAATCATGCGAAAGTACGACGAGATGATGAAGCCGGCGCAGGCAGGCCTGGATAAGCCGCGTTGGCCTGTCCTGTTTTCCACCTGCCTCGATACTGCGAGGATTACCCGTGGAAGTACGGTGGTCTTCACAATAGAACTTATTGTGAGCGCGACGGATTACGTCATCGATGGTGTCCTGTTTTTCGACCGCACGATACCCGGTGAGAACCTCTACCGTCAGACCATCTGCGTGCGTGCCACCATCAGCGATGAGGGTTGGCGGGTGCGCTGCAATTACATCGATGATGAATGGGGCGAAAAGCTGGGCACCGAGTTGAGTCTGGTCGATGGTTCCTGCGTGGTACCGGTGGCAAGTAGCAAAGGTCTGAAAGGGTCGCTGAGACTCGCGCTTGAGCCTCACAACTGAACCCAATCACACTGATGGGTGTACTGCGCCCTTTTCGTCGTCCGGAGACCAGCACGAGAGAGCTGCCAGCCGATCGGAGCACTGCCTGGCGGGTAGCGCATGGCGAAGACAGAGCCGCAGTCGCTATCCTGTGCTCACCGCAGCCGTCGCCTGCTGCAGCACCCTCTGCGTCAAGATAGTTGCCGCCTCCCTTACAATGGAGGCAGAGGGCAACGAGGTGACGCATGGCACGTTACAGCAAGACATTCAAAGCTCG
>NZ_SLWX01000018.1 GCF_004340525.1 Chromatocurvus halotolerans
ACTCAGAACCACCAGAAGCAAAACTAACAGCTTTGAACCGTTACCACGACTTTAAACCGTGTCTGTCGGACGTGAGTCCGACAGACTGCTAGGCGGTAGCCGTGCACTTCTCGATCATCGCCAAGATACTCGGCGTGCTGCTGACCCTGTTCAGCAGTACGCTGCTGGTTCCACTCACCGTGGCGGTGATTGCCGACGACGCCACAGTCACCGGATTCTCCTACGCCTTCGCGCTCACCCTCACCAGCGGTCTGACGCTCTGGCTGCCTTTCCGCTCGCGTCAGCGCGAGCTGCGCATACGCGACGGCTTCCTCGTGACATCCCTGTTCTGGACCATCCTGGGGCTGTTCGGGTCGCTGCCCTTCGCGCTGACGGAGTCCCTCGGCGTCGACCCGATGGATGCCGTGTTCGAGTCCATTTCCGGACTGACCACGACCGGCGCCACGGTACTCACCGGCCTTGACGATATGCCCGCCTCCATTCTGCTTTACCGGCAACTGCTGCAGTGGCTCGGCGGCATCGGCATCATCGTCATCGCGGTGGCCATTCTGCCGATGCTAGGCATCGGGGGCATGCAGCTGTACCGAACAGAAATACCCGGGCCGTCCAAGGACACCAAGCTGACGCCGCGCATCGCGGGCACCGCAAAGGCGCTGTCCGCCGTCTATCTTTCGCTGACGGTGCTGTGCGGTGCGGCCTACTATGCCGCCGGCATGAGCGCCTTCGATGCCCTCTGCCATGCCATGTCCACGGTTGCCATCGGTGGCTTCAGCACGCATGACGCGAGCATGGGTTTCTTCGACAGCAACGTGATTCTTCTGATCTGTAGCCTGTTCATGCTGATCTCGGGTATCAGCTTCGGCATGCACTACATTGCCTGGAGCCGGCGCAACTTCAGCGGCTACCGCAGCGACTCGGAGACGCGCTTTTATCTTAACGCCATCGCCATCTGCACGATCATCACCTGCGGTTTTCTGCTCGCCAGTGCCACGCTGGATCTTGAGGACAGCCTGGTGCACGGTCTTTTCCAGACCATTTCCATTGTCACGACAAGCGGGTTTGCCACACAGGATTTCAGTATCTGGCCGCTGTTCCTGCCCATCATGCTGATCATGTTTTCCTTTATGGGTGGCTGCGTGGGCTCCACCGCCGGGGGCATCAAGGCCATGCGGCTGATGCTCATCTATAAACAGGGAATACGCGAGATGAAGCAGCTGGTCCACCCGCATGCGGTGATTCCGCTCAAGGTGGGCAACCGGCGGGTTGAGGCCAACGTGATCAGTGCCGTGTGGAGTTTTTTCGCGGTGTATACCTTTGTGTTTATTGTCCTGATGCTTGCGATCATGGCCACGGGACTGGATTTTCTGACCGCGTTCTCTGCCATGGCAGCAACGCTGAACAATCTCGGCCCCGGTCTCGGCGAGGTCGCCGCCAACTATGCGGGGATCACGGATTTCAGCAAGGGCGTCCTATGCCTTGCGATGCTGCTGGGGCGACTCGAAATCTTTACGCTGCTGGTGCTGTTCACGCCGGCATTCTGGCGACGCTGATCGCGACGGCCTACTTCAGGCCACGCGACTTGCGGATCATGTCGTAGGCCACCTGTATCTCCTGGGCCCGCTCCGTCGCGACCTTGAGCATGTCCTCGGGCACGCCGCGGGCGATCAGCTTGTCGGGATGGTGCTCACTCATCAGTTTGCGATAGGCGCGCTTGAGCGCACGGTCATCCACCTTCTCGCTGACGCCCAGTGCCGCATAGGCATCCTTGAGGCTCGTCCCCGGCTGCACGCCCCCCGAGGCACCGCGGTCGCCGTGGAAGTGCTCCTGCGCCCGGGTCATGTTGAGCAGCTGCTCCAGCTGGGCATCGCTGTAACCCAGCAGGCCGGCCAGGCGACCGAGCACGGCACGCTCCGCGGGCTCCAGCGCATGATCCGCGAGCGCCAGCGAAATCAGGAAGAGCAGCAGCGTCTGCCTGAGGCGGCGCTGACCGTGGCAGGCCCTGAGGAACTCGGCAACCACCGGCTCAGGGTCGAAACCCGCCGCAGAGCCCCGCTTGAACAGGCTGATGGCCTCCTGACGCTGGTGCGCATCGAGACCCATTTGCCGGAACAGGGCCTCGGTGTGCGCAACTTCTTTCTCTGACACCCGACCATCGGCCTTGGCAACATGGCCCAGCAACAGGAAACAGGTGTCAAAAAAGCTTTTTTGCGTCCTGGCTATCTGCTCGGGGGAGCCGTAGTGCAGCGTTTTCAGCAGCCCGCGATCAAACGCGTGGCCGAGGAGAAGACCGAGAATAAGTCCCACCGGGCCGGCGACCAGAAGACCGATGAGGCCGGCTACGAGCTTACCGTAGAACATAAGCGTTGCCTGAATCGGTCATGGATGGAGGCATCATGGATGGAAGCATCCTAAAGGTTTCTGTAATGATCCGGGTACACGGCGGGCCGCTGTCGAAAACGCTTGTACTCCCACTGGTACTGCTCGGGACAATGGCGCAGACAGGCCTCGACGCCTCGGTTCAGGGCCGCCAGAGAGCGCTCAAGGTCGGCAGAGTAGATATCCTCCTCGGCGGGCAGAAAGCGGATGTGGAACCCGCCCTTCACTCGCTGCGCAAAGCCGAAAACGGCCAGCGCGCCGCTACGCTGTATGACCTTGCTCGCCAGCGTACCGGTAAAACATGGAATGTTCATGAATGGCACATTGAGACCCGCCGTCATCGCCCGTGGCACCTGATCCGGAAGAATGCCGGAAATCTGCCCCTCGCGCACGCTGCGCACCAGGGCCGCCAGGCCGCGGGGAGTCGTCGGCACCAGCCGGGCCCCGCTGCGCTCCCTGGCGCTGCGCAGCAGTCCGTCCAGTTCCCGCATGTGAGGCGGCTCGTAAAGCGATACCAGGGGACCCAACAACGCAACATGCAGGCCAAGCACCTCCCAATTGCCGAGGTGCGGTCCGAGAACGACTACGCCACGGCCTGAAGCCAAGGCGGCACGCACGGCGTCTTCTCCAGAGACTTCGCGAATCAGTCCCTTTACGTGCCCGATGTCTCTGAGCCACACATGCCCCATTTCACAGGCAGCCTGTGCGGTGGCGGAAAAACTCCCACGAGCCAGTCGATGCTGCTCAGGCGGGCCAAGTTCCGGAAAAGCCAGGCGGACATTGCGCTCGGTGATGCGGCGACTGGGCGGGGACCGCAGCCATGCGACCCGCGCCGCGACGCGCCCCAGCGCGCGGGCTGCAGACAGCGGCAGCCAGGCGCAAATACCCAGCAGGAGGCGCACTGCGCCAGCCCTGACGGATCGGGGCAATGTTGAGGGTGTTAACGGGGGAGAGCGACGCGACATCGCCGCATATTATGCCGCCAAAAGACACTGTATAATAGCGCCCTTTTTGCGCCACTGACTTCCAGTGATCGCAACAGGACAGGCAAAGGCACGCGCAACCCTATGCAACAGACCCTCACCTTTCAGGACCTGATCCTGCGCCTGCAGGCCTTCTGGGGCGAACATGGCTGCGTGATACTGCAGCCTCTGGACATGGAAGTCGGCGCTGGCACCTTCCACCCGGCAACCTTCCTGCGCGCTCTGGGACCGGAAAACTGGAATGCCGCCTACGTCCAGCCCAGCCGTCGACCGACCGACGGCCGCTACGGCGAGAATCCGAACCGCCTGCAGCATTATTACCAGTTCCAGGTGGTCATGAAGCCGTCACCGCCGGATTTCCAGGAGCTGTACCTGCAATCCCTCACTGCCCTCGGGGTGGACATGGAAATCCACGACGTCCGCTTTGTCGAGGATAACTGGGAGTCGCCCACTCTGGGTGCCTGGGGTCTGGGCTGGGAAGTGTGGCTCAACGGCATGGAAGTCACGCAGTTCACCTACTTCCAGCAGGCCGGCGGCCTTGAGTGTTTCCCGGTCACGGGTGAAATTACCTACGGCCTGGAGCGGATCGCGATGTATCTGCAGGGCGTCGATAGCGTGTACGACCTGGTCTGGGCGCAGACGCCAGCGGGGCCTGTCACCTACGGCGACGTCTACCATCAGAATGAAGTGGAAATGTCGCGCTACAATTTTCAGGAGGCGGATGTCGATTTCCTGTTCCAGCAGTTTGACCACTGCGAGAAAGAGGCGCAGCGGCTGGTTCAGGCAGCGCTGCCCCTGCCGGCCTATGAGCTGGTCATGAAGGCATCACACACGTTCAACCTGCTCGACGCGCGCCACGCCATATCGGTCACCGAGCGCCAGCGATTCATCCTGCGGGTGCGAACCCTGGCCAGGGCAGTTGCCGGTGCCTATGTCGACGCCCGCGCGCGCCTGGGCTTCCCCATGGCATCCGACGCCCACCGTGAGCAGGCCCTGTCACAGTGGCAGGCAGCGGAGGCGAAATCATGAGCACCGCGGCCGTACTGGTAGAGCTGGGCACTGAAGAACTGCCGCCAACGTCGCTGGCAGCACTGGGCCTGGCGTTCCGCGACGGTATCGTCGCTGCGCTGAAAGAGCAGGGGCTGGTCATTCACGGCGATGCGCAGTGGTATGCCACGCCCCGACGTCTTGCCGTGGTGATTGACGCCGTGGAGACACAGGCGGCGGCGACCACCATCACCCTGCTGGGGCCACCGGCAGACAGGGCACGCACGAACACCGGCGACTGGAGCCCGGCCGCACTCGGTTTCGCGCGCAAACAGGGCATTGAGCCTGCACAGCTGCAGGAAATCGATACGGAGAAAGGTCTTCGACTGGGCCTGCAGCAGGAGCAGGCCGGCGCCAGTCTCCGCGACGTACTGATCGATGCGATCAACAGCAGCATATCCAACCTGCCCATCGCGAAGCGCATGCGCTGGGGCAGCAGCCGCGTTGAATTTGTCCGCCCCGCGCACTGGGTGGTGGCTCTCGTCGATGAAGACGTCGTTCAGGGCGAGGTACTCGGTATCGCCACTGGCAGGACGACGCGCGGCCATCGCGTGCACAGCAATCACGACATTGAGCTGTCTGCCCCCGGCGATTACGTGTCAACACTGGAAGCGGCACGCGTGGTGCCTGAGGTTGCCCGTCGCCGCCAGATGATTCTCGATCAGGTAAAGGTGGAAGCCAGCGCCATCGGCGCGCACGCCGTCATCGACGACGATCTGCTGGACGAGGTCACCGGCCTGGTGGAATGGCCTGTCGCCCTCACCGGCGCGTTTGAAGCGCGCTTCCTCGACGTGCCCGCCGAAGCGCTTATCTCTTCCATGAAGGAACATCAGAAGTATTTTCACCTGGTGGATGACGGCGGCAAGCTGCTGCCGAATTTCATCACCATCAGCAATATCGAGAGCAAGGACCCGATTCAGGTGATCGCGGGCAACGAGCGCGTCATCCGACCGCGCCTGAGCGATGCCGCGTTCTTCTATGAGCAGGATCGCCGGAAAACCCTCGACAGTCGCGTGGACTCACTCGAGCAGGTCGTGTTCCAGAAAGCACTCGGCACGCTCTACGACAAGACCCTGCGGTTGACGGGACTGGCTCGCGGGCTGGCGGGCACCCTGGGCGCCGATCCCGCGCACTGCGAGCGTGCAGCCAGGCTGGCCAAGACCGATCTTGTCAGCGAGATGGTGCTTGAGTTTGCTGACCTGCAAGGGATAGCGGGCGCTTACTACGCTCGCAACGACGGTGAACCGGAGGCGGTAGCTACCGCGCTGCAGCAACAGTACTGGCCGCGCTTTTCCGGCGACCGGCTGCCATCGGAACCGGTGGCGACCTGCCTGGCACTGGCGGATCGCCTCGATACGCTCGTGGGGATATTCGGGATCGGACAGCCACCCACCGGATCACGTGACCCCTTTGCACTGCGCCGCGCCTCCCTCGCGGTGCTGCGCATCCTGGTGGAGAAAGCCATCGATACCGACCTGCGCGTCTGCCTAGAGCTGGCGCGGGACCAGTATCCGCAGGGCGTGCTAGGCACCGACAGTATCGACCCCGTGCTCGATTACATGCTGGAGCGCTTCCGCGCCTGGTTCGAGGACGAGGGCATTCCGGCTGAGCACTTCCGCGCTGTGGCCGCGCTGGGTCTCACCCGGCCGCTGGAGTTCCAGCAGCGGGTGCATGCCGTGCATCGCTTCAGCCAGCTTCCGGAATCCGCGGCTCTCGCCGCGGCGAACAAGCGCGTTGCCAATATCCTGGGCAAGCTCGATCGCGAACACAGCTTTGCCAGCGTCGATCCGACACGCTTTGTTGAAACAGAAGAGGGCGCGCTATGGCAATCCCTGGCGCAGTCCGGCGATGCCGCCCGACAACAGCTCGCTGCCGGTGCGTACACCGAGGCGCTGGCTGAGCTTGCAGCACTGCGCGATCCCGTCGACGCCTTTTTTGACAGGGTCATGGTCAATGCAGAGGACGAGTCCCTGCGCCGCAACCGGCTGAATCTTCTGCACGAGCTTCGGCAGGTGTTCATGCAGGTAGCGGATATCTCACAGCTGGTGGTGTCACGCTGATACGGATACGCTCTGCGTATGCCCGCTATCGACGCATCGCTGTATCCGCTGATTGCCACCTGTCTGGTATCGGGTGCCGTCGCCGGGGTCCTGCTGTGCCTCGCCCTCGTCTGGCCGCGCCTGCGCCGGCTGGAGAGACTGCAGAAACAGCACGCCGACCTTTCCCGGCGTCTTGCCGGTAGCGAGGCGACGCTGCAGGAGCGTGATCGACGCTATCGCGAGCAGGTAAAGTTTCTGCGTGACAGCCGGGAACAGCTGACGCGCGATTTCGAAAATCTCGCCAACCGCATCTTCGACGACAAGGGACGGCGTTTCAACGCCAGCAGTCGTGAATCCCTCGAGGCACTGCTGCGGCCCTTCCGGGAGCAGATTCACAGCTTCCAGTCGCGCGTCAACGAGGTGCACGCCGAGGCTCTGCGCGGCAATACCCTGCTGGAGGGGGAAATCCGCAAGGTCCTCGAGACCGGCCTGCAGATGAACGTGCAGGCGAGCAATCTGGCACAGGCCCTGAAAGGCGACAACAAGGCCATGGGCAACTGGGGTGAAGCGCAGCTGGAGCGCACGCTGGAGCTGTCGGGACTGCTGCGCGGCGATCACTACGACAGCCAGCGCGCTTTCACCGACCCGGATGGGCGTCGACGCTTGCCGGATTTTCTCATCAAGCTTCCCGACGGCAAACACCTGGTCATCGACAGCAAGGTATCTCTGCTCGACTACAGCCGCGCAGTGTCCGCTCCCGGCGAAACCGAACGTAAGGAAGCGCTGACTTCTCACGCAAAGTCTGTGAAACGGCACATTGATGATCTGGCGGCCAAGGATTACGGCAACCTCGCTGAACTGGGAAGCCCCAGCTTCGTGCTGATGTTCATGCCCGTGGAACCGGCTTACATCGAAGCCCTGAAAGCCGACCGCGGACTCTTCGACTACGGCTATCAGCGCAATGTGGTGCTGGTGTCGCACACGACCCTGATGCCGGTACTGCGAACGGTGGCAAACCTGTGGATGGTTGACCGCAGCCATCGTGAAGTCCGCGAAATCGCCGACGCCGCCGGCGATATCTATAATCAGGTAAGCACCCTGTCAAAGCGACTTTCCGGACTCGGAAAGTCTCTCACCGCCGCAAGCAATCACTACAACAGTACCGTCACCGCTCTCGTGGGAAACCAGGGGTTACATGGCAAGGTTGATCGCTTCAAGGGACTCTCGGCGCGCGCCAGCAAGACTCTGCCCGACATGGAGTCGCTGCACCTGGACAGCGAAGGCGAGCGAATCGATCTCGCCATGCAGGCCCGGCGGCTGGATGGCAGCGATGAAGACAGTTGATGAAAAACGGACTCGCGTGCCGCTGTACCGCTCACTGCACGGCAAGACAGGCGTAAGCAGCGCGCGGCGGGGCACCATGCGTTAGGGGGGTCTGGCACTGTTTACGCCGTCACCACAGACCGGTACCGTTGATGTCCCATGAATTGCCGGTGTAACGACACGCAGTGAATATCGATGAGCTAAAAGAAGCCGCAATGGCGACGAAGAAACGCTTCGATGTCGAGAAGGAGCAGATAACCGCCTTCAAGTGGTATCCCTATGGGACCTTGAGCAGCCTGTGGCACCTCGATGCCATGTTCCCCGACGAAGAGTTGATGGACCTGCTCAAGGGGAAGTCATTGGTTGACCTTGGTGCGCAGGACGGCGACAACGCTTTCTTTTACGAAAGCCTGGGGATCAACTGCACGGCTATCGATAACCCGCCCACCAATCACAATGGAATGCAGGGCATCCGGGCCATGAAGGATGCGCTTCAGTCGAAGGTGCCGATTCACGAGATTGATCTCAACGGCTCCTTCGAGCTACCCGAAGACTATGACGTCGGCCTGCTTCTGGGCGTGCTTTACCATCTGGAGAATCCGGTTTACGCGTTAAAGCAGATCGGCAAGCGCGTAAACACCCTGCTTCTGTCTACGAAGGTTGCGTCCCACGCAGGTCCCGAGGCAGATGCCGTTTGCATTGCCGATCTGCCGCTCGCTTACTTCCTCGATTCACGAGAAGCGAATAACGATCCTACGAACTTCTGGGTGTTCAGCGAAACTGCCCTCCATCGTCTGTTCAAGCGCAGCGGATGGGACGTCGTGAAATACCGGACCGTAGGCAAGGAACGCTCGGACCCATATTCCCCTGACGGGAACCAGAGGGCTTT
Source organism: Chromatocurvus halotolerans (assembly GCF_004340525.1). Lineage (GTDB taxonomy): Bacteria > Pseudomonadota > Gammaproteobacteria > Pseudomonadales > Halieaceae > Chromatocurvus > Chromatocurvus halotolerans. The sequence continues at coordinate 8,658 of NZ_SLWX01000018.1, forward strand.
CGCCTTACTGCAACGCAGCGCCTGATCTGTGGCGACAAACTGCCCATTAACCATCCATCACCCGGCGCTGACTGCGCCCATGTTCTACACGTCAGGCAGGAGTCGCCTTCTTCTCTTTGGGTTGAACGCCGCTGACCCCGGAGGGGACTGCCGTGATTTTCCCGCCATCTCGCTTGTAAGTCTGAATTTGCTGATCAAGCTCCCGGCGCGAGAGCTCCTCTTTCTTCTTGGCCATGATGCTGTACCTACTTTACCTGACGATGATTTTCGAGGCACGCGATGAACCCATCACACCTCTCAGTGTTTGCAGTCCATAGCATACGCGGTAGCTGGGCTCATCGGGGCTTTCGGTCAGCTAAATCAGTCCCCGAGGCGCAGAAAAACCATCACCTGGTGAAAATAGGCTGACTCGGGACTGTGCAGAGACATGACCTGGCGAGGGAGCAGAACTACCCTGAAAGCCGCTGGTGGATCGCACCCTTGTTCAATTTACGGGACGGGAGCTGTGCTCGTACACGGACCCACCCCATCAGCTTTCCATGTCAATGGCTGGTCAAGTGCTAGACTGAGCATTCATGGTGCCCTCCAGCCGACCCTCGGCCCCAAACCTCAGGCAATCGCTCCGATGAAAAAATCTAGTGAGACCCGGGATGATCTCGCAAATAAGCGGCAGACTGCTGGCGGTGCGCGGGATGATGCCTCCAACAGGCGAGACCGGCGTGCAGATCAGCGTGATCTGGCCGGTCAGGCACGGGACGATAAATTGGACATGTCTGATCTGGCGGGTCAGGCACGAGACGGCGCTGGGGATGAGCGGGATAATGCCGGGGACGTCCGCGATCATGTGGCCGGACTGCGCGATTCTGCCGCTGAACAGCGTGACCGGACTGCCGAGGAGTTTGATTCGCGGAACCGGAGCCGATCTCCAAATCGGATTCTCCGTTCAGAACTTGCTCGCCATGAGGCGGCATCCGACCGAGAGGCCGCATTTCAGGATCGCAGCGCAAGTGCACAGGAGAGGACAGAGGCCCAACGCGATCGCCGGGCAGCACTGGCAGACCGGCACGTCGGTGCCCGGCAGCGTAGGCTCGCCGAAGCCGATCGCAACACCGCATCCAGCGACCGAGCCGCAGGGCTGTCCGAACGCGCCAATGCGCAACTTGACCGGTCAAGCGCCCGCATTGACCGCGAAGTATCAGCGGTAGATCGCGAGGACGCCTCCATCGACCCACTCACAGGGGTCCTTCTCCGCAGAGCAGGCTTCGCAGCGCTGAGCCGCGATATCGCCCGGGCCCGGCGTACGAACATTCCTCTCGTGGTCTGCTTCATCGACGTCGATCATCTGAAAACTGTCAATGACGGGCAGGGCCACGCCGCAGGCGACCAGATGTTGCTGAACGTAGCCAGCACGTTGCGCAGCCGACTGCGGGCTTCCGACCTTATCTTCCGTTACGGTGGTGACGAGTTCGTTTGCATTTTCCCTGACTCGGACAGCTCCTTTGGTGAGCTACGGCTGGCGCAGGTGAATGAGGAATTGGCGCGTTGCCCGTCGCCAGCCTCTGTGACCGCCGGATTCGCTGAGCTGAGACCAGAGGACTCGAGCGAGGACCTCGTGGCGCGCGCAGATTCTGAGCTGTACCGGAAGCGGAAGCTGCGCTGATTACGGGATTCGTGAGCGCTTGATCGACCGGTTGCATGGGCAAGTGCAGCCTCAATGCGAGACTGAAGCTATGAAAATCCTGCGCGGCGGCAGCACCGGAATCTGCTTTTCCCTGGCGTTCGCCCTGTACACATGCTGTTTGGCGACTACTGCGCGGTCGCAAGCCGCGCCACCGTTACAGATCCAGTCGCCGGCGCCAGCACAGGTCGTTTTCGAGGCGCCCAGTGACTTCAACCGCCGCGTTTTTGTCGTGGACAAGGACGGCTTCCGCTCCATGCGCTTTGGCAACCTGTCTGGCGAAGATCAGAGCCGGATCCGGCTTGGCCATCCGGAGCAATTGCCCATGCCCTATCTCCGCAGCGCGGCCGTTGGCCTGGCCGTGCCCCTTAGGCTGGAAAGGCTATTGATGATCGGGCTGGGCGGCGGTGCCTTCCCCAGTTTCGTGCAGGCACGGCTACCCGAAGTTTACGTGGATGCCGTTGAGATCGATCCTGTAGTTGCCCGAATCGCCAAAAAATACTTCTCGCTTAAGGAGGCAGAAAAGCTGCGAGTCCACGTTGTGGACGCGGTGGAATTTGTAAAGCAGCGCAACACGCTCTATGACTACATCTTTCTCGATGCCTACGATGCCGACGAGCTTCCGATGTCCCTGACAACACACCGCTTTTTCCGGGACATAAGGGCGAACCTCGCCCCCGGCGGGGTTGTTGTGGTAAACATCGCGATAAGCAGCGACTACAAAACACGTAAATTAATCGGAAAGCTCTCCGGCTACTACGATCACTGTCTGCAAATGCGCAGTACACCCAGCCTCAATGATGTGCTGCTGCTATCCGATGCGCCGATCCCGGAGAGCCATGAGCTGATTGCCCGGGTGGAGAAGTTTGGTGCTACCGGTATCGCCATGCGGCAGCATATTGACGCTGCGAAAGACTGCACGTGACTGTGGGCGCGCGGTCTATCGGCCGGAAGCTGACCGCCACCGAATACCGGGGCTCGGTGCGGCGATAATCTGAATTGTCGCGAGCGGATAACGGCACTGCGCTGTTCGATTTCGATCGCTCAGGTTGAAACTACCAAAGGTGCCGGGGGGCCTCCATGCGGTAGTGCAGTACGCGCACTATCTGAAGGTGCGTACCAGTCTGTTGGTAGAAGATGATGTGCGAGCGGTGTTCGTATCGGCGCAGTCCCGCTCCGAGGTGTTCGGCGCGACGCCCCAGCCTGGGATTGTCTGCAAGTCGATCGAAACATGCGCCGAGCTCATCGCGATAGCACCGCGACTGTTCAATCCCGTGGCGCTTGATGGTGTAGTCGGCGATCGCCTCAAGATCCACTGCCGCGCGACGTGAAAAGCGATACTCAGCCATCCGACGAACGGTATCGGGCCTCCGCGCTGGCCCAGATATCGTCAAGAATCTGATCACTCGGCCCGCTGGCAAGGCCTTCATCGATGGCGGCTTTGAGCGCGCTGGCCTTTTCCTGCTCGCGCCGAATCAGGTCTCGCAGGTACTCGCTGTCGTTGGTGTAATCGCCACTGACGACCTGCGCCTTGATCCAGTCGTCCTGGGCATCCGTCAAAGTAATCGTCTTACGTACCGTGGCCATCGCTGAATCCCTGCACTCGCTTCATACTATTGGTGCAGTATAGCACGGTGGCTATGGCGCTGGAGTCACATGATCGCCCATTACTTTTCAACGCGAACAAAACTCGCAATCAGACGTCGAGGTTAGCTACCGACAGAGCATTCTGCTCGATAAACTCCCGCCGTGGATCAACCTGGTCACCCATCAGTGTCGTGAAAATCTGGTCGGCCTTGATCGCGTCCTCAACCGTGACCTGCAGCATACGACGGGTTTCAGGATCCATGGTGGTTTCCCAGAGCTGATCTGGATTCATCTCGCCCAGGCCTTTATAACGCTGAATACTATAGCCCTTGCGTGCCTCTGCCATGAGCCATGTCAGACCTTCAGCGAAATCCTGCGTCGCGAGCGTCTTGTCGCCACGCCGGAAGTAGCCTTCGGCCTCGATCAGGTTATTCAGCTCGTCACCCAGTGAACGCAGGCTGCGATATTCGCCGGAGGTAAAGAAATCCCGACGGATTTCGGTGTCTGTCTCTACGCCGTGGGCCAACAGGCGCACCACCGGGTAGAAATAGCCCTGCTCCGGCTCACGGCGTACCAGAACCGTGTAGCGGAAGCCTTTTTCCGTCGCCGTTTGCAGGCGATCGCGAAGCGCTTCTGCAAAGCCGGTCACCGCAGATTCGTCCTTCATGTCTTCGACGGTCAGGTGCAGACCATCAACCATCTGCCACAGCACGGGAGGCGCATAGACCCGGGAGAGACGATCGATGGTAGCGGCCACGGCACGATACTTTGCTACCAGCTCTGACAGCCCCTCGCCTGTAATCGGCGGGGCGTCGGGGTTGACGTACAGCGCGGCGCCGTCGAGCGCGGAGGAGGTCAAATAGTCTGTCAGGGCAGCTTCATCTTTCAGGTACTGGTGCTGCTTGCCGCGACTGATCTTGAACAGCGGTGGCTGCGCAATAAACACATGCCCACGGTCAATCAGCTCTCGCATCTGTCGGAAAAAGAAGGTCAGCAGGAGGGTTCTAATATGGGACCCATCTACGTCGGCGTCAGTCATGATAATGATACTGTGGTAACGCAATTTGTCCGCATTGAACTCTTCTTTTCCAACGCCACAGCCAAGGGCGGTCACCATGGTGCCAACTTCCACCGAGCTCAACATCTTGTCAAACCGGGCCTTTTCCACATTCAGAATCTTGCCCTTCAGGGGCAGAATCGCCTGGTATTTACGGTTTCTGCCCTGCTTGGCGGAACCACCGGCCGAATCACCCTCCACCAGATACAGTTCTGAAAGCGCGGGATCTTTCTCCTGGCAATCCGCGAGCTTCCCGGGCAGGCCAGCGATATCGAGTGCGCCCTTGCGCCGGGTCATATCCCTGGCCTTTCGGGCCGCCTCGCGGGCGCGGGCAGCATCCAGCATCTTGCCGACTACGGCCTTGGCCTCCTGGGGGTTCTCCAGCAGGTAGTCACCAAAATGCTGGCCCATCGCCTGCTCCACGGCGGTCTTCACCTCAGACGAGACCAGCTTGTCCTTGGTTTGCGAGGAGAACTTGGGGTCGGGGACCTTCACGGAAATCACCGCGGTCAGCCCCTCCCGCGCATCATCGCCGGTTGTGTTCACCTTGGCCTTCTTGGCAAGACCTTCCCGCTCTATGTAGTTGTTCAGGCTTCGCGTCAGCGCTGCGCGAAAGCCGGCCAGGTGGGTTCCACCATCCCGCTGGGGAATATTGTTGGTGTAACAGAAGATGTTCTCCTGGAAAGAATCATTCCACTGCATGGCGACCTCAACAGCGATACCGTCGGGCGTTTCCAGCAGAAAGTGAAATGCCTGGTTGACCGGTGTCTTGTTCTGGTTGAGGTATCGAACAAACTCCTGAAGGCCGCCTTCGTAGTGAAAATTATCGGTTTTGCCAGAACGCTCGTCCTTGAGGTTGATGTTGATGCCGGAATTCAGAAATGCCAGTTCACGCAGGCGTTTGGCCAACTGGTCAAAATGAAACTTGATATTGCTGAAGGTTTCCGAAGAGGGCTTGAAATGAATCAGCGTGCCGGATTTTTCGGTGGTTCCAACCTCGGCGAGCGGCGCCTGGGGAACACCGTGGCGATATTCCTGCTCGAACACCTTCCCTTCGCGCCAGATTCTCAACGTCAGACTCTCTGAGAGCGCATTGACCACTGATACACCAACGCCGTGGAGACCACCGGATACCTTGTAGCTGTTATCGTCGAACTTTCCGCCGGCGTGCAGTACCGTCATAATGACTTCCGCGGCGGAAACACCCTCGTCATGCATTTCCGTCGGTATGCCGCGCCCATCATCACTGACAGTGACCGATTCATCCGGGTGAATCACGATGTCGACCGTGCTGCAGTGGCCGGCCAGAGCCTCGTCGATGGAGTTATCAACGATCTCGAACACCATATGATGCAGGCCGGTGCCATCATCCGTATCGCCGATATACATACCCGGTCGCTTGCGTACTGCATCCAGGCCTTTAAGGACCTTGATACTCGAAGAATCGTAGGCGTGGTCGTTGTCGTGATCGGTCATATGTCTGATCTCTTTGTTTCAATAGGCGCGGCCGGGAAGAAGCGTCTTCCGCAACAGAAATGCGTCCCCATGCGTATCATTTCTCTTTCACTATCTGCCCATGTTCCACGTGGAACACTGACAACGGATCTGGCGGCCTCCAGACGTCGTGTAGATCAGCCAGATCAATACAGCTGATGAAAACTTGCGCGCGGGTTTGCTCTACCTCCTCGCAGACCAAACGCAAATGTTCATCATCCAGCTCTGACGGCAGATCATCCAGCAGGAAAATGCACCTGTCTCCGCCCCCGTCTTCGGCGAACAAGTGCCCCTGAGCAAGCTTGAGCGCACTTACCACCAGCTTCTGCTGTCCACGCGACAAAGTGTCCGACGCGGAAGCATCACCGGCGAGAATCCGAATGTCGGCTCTCTGCGGCCCGCTGTGGGTGAAGCCCTGCTCAAGGTCCACCACCAAACCGGCATTCAGGACTTCAAGCAATGATCTCTCTCGGTCCCAGCCCCGTCTGAACTGCAGCGTAACCGGCAAACTGTCCGGAAGTACTGACGCGACGACCTGCGCAAATCGCGTGCTGAGCCTGCTGAAGTAAACCTGTCGGCTCAGCGTCAACGACTCGCCAGCGGCCGCGAGTTCGTGAGTCCACGACATCAACTCAGCATCCCGTATATTACCACGCCGCAGAAGGGTATTGCGTTGCCTGATGCAACGTTGATAGCGCTGCCAAACCGTAAAGAAGGTGTGTTCCACGTGGAACACGCCCCAATCGAGAAAGCGACGGCGGTCACGAGGAGAGCCAGTCAGCAGATCAAAGCTGTCGCTGTTAAGCACCAATACCGGCAGCTCTGCGGCAAGGTGAGCGGCAGATCGAACCGGTAGCCCGGAAATCCTTATGTCAGCGTCGCCGTTTCTATGTCGCTGAACCCCCAATGAGCGCTCTCGCGCGTCCCGTTCCTCGTTGCCTGACGAAACTTCACCGTAGACAGTGAGATTGCCTGCACCATGACTGATGACAGAGCGAGCGGTGTATGAACGAAAAGAGCGTGCGGCAGACAGCAGGTGGATACTCTCCAGTACACTCGTCTTGCCACTACCGTTAGCGCCATAGAGTATATTTGCCGGCGACAGATCGGTAAGCCGCACCTGCGCGAGGTTGCGGACATTGTGAATATCCAGACGTGTCAGCATGGAAACCGCGTCGGTGCTGCCGAATCCAGCAATCTCTCCGTAATAGAAGCCGTAGACTGCTGTCTTGGACAAAAATGAATCAGCGGAGAAATATTCGCTTTACAGCCGCATGGGCATGACGACATACAGCGAGTCACCGGCATCCGACTCTTCAAGGACCGCACTGCTGTTGGGATCAGAAAGGGAAAAACGCACCGCTTCGCCAGACAGGACACCGAGCACATCCAGGAGATAACCAACATTGAACCCGACTTCCAGGGCGTCGCCGGTATACTCGACCGGTACGACTTCCTCCGCCTGTTCCTGCTCGGGATTATTTGCCTCGATTTCCAGCGTGTCCTGCGACAGCTTCAGTCGTACACCGCGGTATTTTTCGTTGGACAGGATGGCCGTGCGGGTAAAAGCCTGACGAAGCTGCAGCCGATCAGCAACAACGACCTTCTCGGCCGATCGTGGCAGCACGCGTTCATAATCCGGAAATTTCCCATCCACAAGCTTGGAGGTGAAACTGAAGCCCGGCGTGGTCGCACGAAAATGATTATCGCCGAGAATGACCGTAACTTCGTCTGTGTCATCGCCTAGCAGTCGGCCCAGCTCAAGAACACCTTTACGTGGCAGAATGACCTGGATATCGTCCACCGACTCGAGCGCGTCAGGTAATGTACATATCGCCAGGCGATGCCCGTCGGTGGCCACGAAACGCAATCGCCCACCTCGTATTTCCCAGAGCATACCGTTCAGATAGTAGCGCACGTCCTGCTGCGCCATCGCAAACGATGTCCGGTCAATCAATCGCCGCAACTGATGCGCTGACAGCACGAAATGATGACTGCCGATACTGTCTTCTATGTTCGGAAACTCCCTGGCTGGCAAGGTCAGCAACGAAAAGCGGCTGCGCCCGCAAGTCAATACCGCTTTTCCATCCTGGACGTGAAACTGGATGTCGCCGCCCTCTGGGAGCGACTTGCAGATATCGAGAAGCTTGCGGGCCGGAACCGTGATTTCACCCGGCTCTGCGCCGGCGGGCAACGCCACGCGCCCCACCAGCTCAACTTCCAGATCGGTACCGGTTAACGAAAGCTGCTCGCCATCAATCTGCAGCAGAACGTTGGCCAACACGGGAAGGGTATTTCTACGCTCCACGACACCCGCAACGAGGCTAAGGGGCTTGATAAGGGCGTCTCGCGGAACACTGAATTTCATGGATTTTCCTTCGCAGCTGCAGTCACGGGTCTGATGATCGGCACGCCTACGGCCGACCCTGACATTGTGCTCAAGTCGTTAGAGATCGCAACAAGTTCTTGTAATCTTCGTGTATATCCGAGCTTGTTTCTCGCAATTCCTTGATTTTTCGACAGGCGTGAAGAACTGTGGTGTGATCGCGTCCACCAAAACTGTCGCCGATCTCCGGCAAACTGTAATTAGTCAGCTCCTTGGCCAGTGCCATCGCGACTTGCCGAGGACGCGCCACGGAGCGACTGCGACGGCGTGACATCATGTCTGCCACCTTGATCTTGTAATATTCCGCCACCGTGCGCTGGATGTTGTCCAGGCTGACCTGCTTGTCCTGCAGCGCCAGCAGATCCTTCAGGCTTTCCTTGACCAGGTCAACGTCCACGGCGCGCCGAGTGAAGTTAGCACTTGCTATCACTCTCTTCAGCGCTCCCTCGAGCTCGCGCACATTGGATCGGATCCTCTGGGCGATAAAGAAGGCCGACTCAGGGGGCAGGTCAACCTGTGATTGCTGCGCTTTTTTCATGAGAATCGCCACCCGTGTCTCCAGGTCGGGTGGCTCGACAGCAACCGTCAGACCCCAGCCAAACCGGGATTTCAGACGTTCCTCAAGGCCATCGATTTCCTTCGGATAGCGATCACAGGTAAGAATCATCTGCTGTCCACCCTCAAGCAGGGCATTGAACGTATGGAAGAACTCTTCCTGCGACCGGTCCTTTTTCGCGAAAAACTGGATATCGTCGATCAGCAGTGCATCCACCGAGCGGTAATAGCGCTTGAAATCCGTGATGGCGTTGAGCTGCAGCGCCTTGACCATATCGGCGACAAAGCGCTCGGAATGCAGATAGACAATACGCGCCTCAGGATTGTTGACTTTCAGCGCGTTACCCACAGCATGCATCAAGTGTGTTTTGCCAAGACCCACGCCGCCGTACAGGAACAGCGGGTTGTAGGCATCCCCGGGATTCTCTGCGACCTGCTGTGCCGCCGCGAGCGCGAGCTGGTTGGACTTACCCTCGACAAAATTCTGGAAGGTATAGTTGCTGACAAGATTGTGCTGATGCTGCAGTGCTTCGTGCACCTCGGAATCATTGGCGCGGCCAAAGCTGGCTGTCGGCGCTGACGGCATAGCGCGCGCTGCCGGTGCGCTCTCGTCTGCATTCCTGGACGAGAGCGCAGATGGCGCAGGCGACGCATAGGACAGCGAATCACCCGCCGGTGCCGTGTGCGTGGAGGGACTGGCTGAAAAGGTGGCAAACGATGCCTGTGTTCCCGAGGTCGCCTGTGCGTTGCCGATTTCCAGAACAACATCAACCCCCGCGCCCCCGGGATACTCTCTGACCAGCTCCGATATTCGCCCGGCGAATTTATCCGTCACGAAATCGCGGATGAAACGATTGGGGGCAAACAGACGCAGAAGCCCACTTTCCTCGCTCGCCTGCAGGGGGCGAATCCACGTATTGAACTGCTGGGCCGGCAGCTCGTCCTGCAGCCGGGTTTTACACTGTGACCATGATACCTGAGACAAAACCTACCCTCTTCCGATTGAACCACCAGGGCTCAAACCGTGACTTCTTGTTATCAGCTGATGTGCTTCGATCGGCTCTGTTGACGAACCCGGCGGGCTCTCCCCGAAAAACGTCATCATAACCGCCGCAAACTGACTTATCCACACATTTACTCAATATTTTTTATTTTTATTTCTTATTAATTTCAGTTACTTACCGGTTTTATCGCCCATTTCTGAGAAATAACCCAATTCCGCGTGAGCACACGGTTTTCTGTGGATAACCTGTTAATTTCTTTGGGGGAAACTGTTTGTCGATGGCCACAGGTCACGTGTTCACAGGGCCTCCCGTCGGCGCGCCGCGGCATGTTCGGGGGGCGATGCCAGTGACGTGTGTCAGCCACCACTACTCGGCAACACCGCCGACGGGAGGGCGGGGTCAGGGCATCGGTAATACACCGCGACGCCCGAACATTACTCGCTCAACTGACCTGAAAACAACGTGAAGCTAACGCGAACGGCTTTGCCAGCAGCCTGGCAGGCAGCCAGCGACAAAGAAAAGCCTGCAAGTCATTGAATTGCCCGGAGGCTTTCTCTAGAATGCACCTCCTTTTTTACCGTCCGCTGGGTCGGTCGCCAAGCGACCCTGTACACCGACGCGGCCTTTACGCAACCACGAGATTCCGTCATGAAAAGAACCTTCCAGCCCAGCGTCCTCAAGCGCAAGCGCACACACGGCTTTCGCGCGCGAATGGCCACTCGGGGAGGACGCGCCCTGATCAACCGCCGTCGCGCCAAGGGCCGCAAGCGCCTCTCGGCCTGACGCCCGGGTAACGGTAGCGAGCGGGTATCCGCTCCTCTCTGCCGTGTCCGATGTCAAATCATTTTGGCAGGCACAAGCGACTGCTCAGTGCGAGCGATTACCGTGTGGTATTCAGCGGTGCCTCTCTGCGGGCAGGACAAAACGAATTTCTGCTCCTCGCGCGATCCAATAACTGCGGTCATCACCGACTGGGGCTTGCCGTGGCAAAAAAACACGTGCGCCACGCCACGCAGCGCAACCGCATCAAGCGCGGCGCTCGCGAGGCCTTTCGCCATCTGCCCGACAGTGAGCCGGGGCTGGACATTATTTTCCTGACCCGACCGGGTGCCGCGAAAACCAGCAATGACGTCTACACCAGGGATTTGCCGCGCCAGCTTCAACGCCTGTGCAGTAAGGCCGCCGTGCAGGCAGACACCCCGTCATGAAGCAGGTGCTGATCTTCATCATCAAGCTATACAAGTGGTGTGTCAGCCCTTTCGTCGGTCACCACTGCCGCTTCTACCCAACCTGTTCTACCTATGCCTGTGAAGCCATTGCCACGCATGGCAGTCTGCGTGGCTCCTGGCTCGCGTTGCGCCGCCTGCTGAAATGCCATCCGTGGCACGAAGGCGGTGTCGATCCCGTTCCACCCTGCCCGGATAATTGTTGACGCTTCTATGGATATACAACGCACGCTTCTGATTGGTGCCATCGTTCTTCTGTCTTTCATGTTGCTCACGGAGTGGGTCGCATTCAAGGACGAAAGGAGGAGCGTCCTCGAGCAGGGCGCGGAGCGCCTGACCGCCAATGGCGACACACAGACGCGGGACACTCCCTCTGTCAGCGAGCCTGGCTCAGCCAGATCCGCGGCCATCACCGACACCGCTACAGCACAGAGCACGGTCAACGACCTGCCCCAGGATCTGCCCCCGGCGCCCGACAACACCGGCGAATCGGTCGAGGAGCGCAACACGAGTGAAACGAACGACGACATTATCCAGGTCTTTACGGGAACACTGCAGCTCGCGATTGATCTGAACGGCGGCGACATTGTGGAAGTTGCCCTGCCCAAGCACCTGGCAGAAATTGATGACCCGGACACCCCGTTTGTTCTGCTGGAGCGAAACAGTCGACGCACCTACGTCGCCCAGAGTGGTCTCATCGGCAAAGACGGTATCGATTCACAGCAGCGGGCGCGCTTTACCAGCGATTCGCGACGCTATGAACTGGCGCCCGGCGAAGACACACTCACTGTCGATCTGCAGTGGCAAGGCAACAACGGCATCCGCGTTACCAAGCGCTACACCCTTCGCCGGGATCTGTATGTCGTGGACGTCAAATATCTGGTCGAAAACAATACCGACCAGCGCTGGCAGGCCAACCTGTTCGGACAGATCAAGCGCGACAGTTCGCCGGCACCCAGTAGCGATGCCGGCATGGGAATGCAGCCATTCCTGGGCGCCGCGACGACTCAACCGGATGATCGCTTTACCAAGTTCTCTTTTGATGACATGGCGGAGGAACCGTTCAAGCGCCAGCTCACGGGTGGCTGGATGGCCATGATCCAGCACTATTTTCTCAGCGCCTGGATTCCCAATCCGCAGCAGACCCACAGCTACAGCACCCGGGTGACCGCCGACGGCTTCAACATTGCTGGCTTTACCAGCCCGGCCCTGGTGGTCGATCCCGGTAGCACCGGCTCCACCGCGGCCCAGTTCTATGCCGGCCCCAAGAACCAGTATCGACTCGAGGAAATCTCGCCCTACCTGGAGCTGAGCGTCGACTATGGCTGGCTGTGGTGGATTGCGCAGCCGCTGTTCTGGCTGTTGACGCAAATACAGAACATTGTCGTGAACTGGGGACTTTCCATTATTCTCCTTACGGTGGTTATCAAGGCGGCATTTTACAAGCTGTCCGCCACCAGCTATCGCTCAATGGCGAACATGCGTCGCGTGCAGCCGAAAATGCAGGATATCCGGGAACAGTACGGCGACGACAAGCAGAAACAGTCGCAGGCCATGATGGAGCTTTATCGCAAGGAGAAGATCAATCCTCTCGGTGGCTGTCTGCCGATTCTCGTGCAGATGCCAGTGTTCATCGCCCTTTACTGGGTATTGATGGAAAGTGTCGAGTTACGCCACGCTCCCTTCGTGCTCTGGATTGACGACCTGTCGGTCATGGACCCCTACTTCGTGCTGCCTCTGATGATGGGTGCCAGCATGTGGTTCATGCAGAAACTCAACCCGCCACCACCGGACCCAATGCAGGCCAAGATCATGCAGTGGCTGCCCGTTGTGTTTACCTTCTTCTTCCTCTGGTTCCCGGCGGGGCTTGTCCTTTACTGGGTGGTCAACAACCTGCTGTCGATGGCGCAGCAGTGGTATATCACCCGACAGATAGAGAACGCGGCCCAGAAACCCGCCTGAGCCGGGCCTTCGGGCTCGGTCTCTATCGGCAAGGCATGGAATGACGCTCACAGGATTGCCCGACGACACGATAGTCGCGATCGCCACCGCACCGGGACGGGGCGGTGTGGGTATTGTCCGTCTTTCCGGTCCGCAATCCGACACGATCACCGCCAGGCTTACCCAGGGCACAGCGCTGAAACCGCGCCACGCGACCCGCGTCACCGTGCACGATGCCAACGGCGAGCTGCTGGACGACGGGCTGGCGCTGCGCTTCCCGGGGCCGCACTCCTTCACCGGTGAGGATGTGGTTGAGCTGCACTGTCACGGGGGGCCCATACTGCTTGACCTGGTGGTACAGGCGGCCTGTCACGCCGGCGCCCGCACTGCGCTGCCGGGTGAATTTTCCCGCAGGGCTTTCCTGAATGACAAGATCGACCTGACACAGGCCGAGGCGATCGCCGATCTGATCAACAGCACCACCGCCGCCGCTGCGCGCAATGCCAGCCGTTCCCTTACCGGCGTGTTTTCTGCGCGGATCGATGCCCTGGTAGAGGCAGTCATCGGTCTGCGCGTCTACGTGGAAGCCGCCATGGACTTCCCGGAGGAGGAAGTCGATTTCCTTGCTGAGGGTGACGTCGGCGCCCGGCTCGAGGATCTGCTGACGCAGCTGGACGCAGTGATGACTGCCGCCCGGCAGGGCAGTCGTATCCGTGAGGGCATGAAGCTGGTGATTGCGGGTGCGCCCAATGCCGGTAAATCCAGCTTGCTCAACGCCCTGGCGGGCCGCGATACGGCCATCGTGACGGACGTGGCCGGAACTACGCGCGACCTCCTGCATGAGAATATCGACATCGATGGCCTGCCACTGCATATCGTGGATACCGCGGGCCTGCGGGACAGCGCGGATGCCGTTGAAAAGGAGGGAATTCGACGGGCTCTGGCGGAAATCCAGGAGGCCGATCGGGTATTACTGGTTGTGGACGACAGTCATCTTCCCGACACCGTTGACCAGGCCATGCTCTGGCCTCCCGGCATCGTGCCACTCCCCGACGGTACTGGCCTTACCCTGATCCGCAACAAGTGCGATCTGAGCGGCCGTCCATCGGGAATCGTTGCTACGGAAACAGGCGCTGAAATCACCTTGTGCGCACGATCAGGATTCGGTGTAGAGACGCTTCGACAGCATCTACGTGACGTCGCGGGACTCGATGCCAGTGTCGTGGAAACCCCTTTCAGTGCACGTCGCCGGCACCTGGAATCCCTCGCCAGAGCGCGACGCTATCTGGTTTCCGCCATTGCCCAGCTGCGCGACGCCGGTGCAGGAGAGCTGGTGGCAGAGGACCTGCGCTGCTGCCAGGATCAGCTCGGAGACATCACTGGCAGGGTGACCAGCGATCAGTTGCTGGGGGAGATTTTCAGCAGTTTCTGTATTGGCAAGTGAGGCAGCTGGCTCCATCAACGCGTGTATCAATCCTGCAGGCGTTTAAAAAAACGTCTGCGGGACCATAGAAATCTGCACTGGAGAAGTCGGGTAAAACCACTGGGTATCCGGTGTGCCCCTGTGGACAATCATGGATATACCGTTGCAACGCGTGCTTGCCCCGAGATCCATCAACACGGCGTGCACCGTCAATACCGGAGTCGGGGCCTCTTGCTGAACAGGGATATTATTGGCGTAAATCATTGTTTTATATAACATAGTCGGGGTTTTCAACAGACAGTCGCTTGACCATCAGTAACAGTAGTAATCCTTTATATATCTTTTAAACTATATTTCTAATCTATAAATCTTTTAAACCTGTGACTGGTTAAAATTTCGCCACGCAGCGCTTTGCTGACTGTTCACTGCGGGCGTATACTGCGTCGCCCCCGGTACGGGGAAAATGTAAATACGGGTTGGGTGCATGCAGTTTCCGGAAACATTCGATGTCATTGTGATTGGCGGCGGGCACGCCGGTACGGAAGCGGCCCTGGCCGCGGCCCGTATGGGTTGTAGCACGCTCCTGCTCACTCACAGCATTGACACCCTGGGGCAGATGTCCTGCAACCCGGCGATTGGTGGTATTGGCAAAAGCCATCTGGTCCGCGAAATTGACGCTCTTGGTGGAGCGATGGGACTGGCCACCGACCGCGCCGGAATACAGTTCCGCGTCCTCAATGCGCGCAAGGGACCTGCAGTCCGCGCGACTCGCGCCCAGGCCGATCGCGTGCTCTACCGCAGCGCCATTCGGGAGACGCTGGAACGTCAGGAAAATCTGCACATTTTCCAGCAGTCTGTCGATGACCTGATGATCAGCGGTGACCGTGTCATCGGTGCACGCACGCAGATGGGGGTCGATTTCCTGGCGGATCGCGTCATTCTCACTACCGGGACATTCCTCGGTGGCAAGATTCACATCGGTCTGGAAACCTCGGCCGGTGGCCGAGCTGGCGACGCGCCCGCCAACGCGCTCGCTCAGCGACTTCGCGCTCTGCCATTCCGCGTCGCCCGATTGAAAACCGGCACGCCGCCGCGCATTGACGCGCGATCGGTGGATTTCCAGCGGCTTCAGGAGCAATGGGGTGACCAGCCTGAGCCGGTGATGTCCTTCCTCGGTAACACCGGCATGCATCCCGAGCAACGCTGTTGCTGGATCGCCCATACCAACGAGCAGACTCACGACATCATTCGCACTGGACTTGACCGGTCGCCCATGTACTCCGGCGTTATCGAGGGTGTGGGGCCGCGGTACTGCCCGAGTATCGAAGACAAGATACACCGCTTCGCCGACAAGACTTCCCACCAGATTTTTCTGGAACCCGAGGGCCTTACCACCAACGAACTGTATCCAAACGGCATTTCCACCAGCCTGCCTTTCGACATCCAGGTGGCTCTGGTGCGCTCCATTGCCGGGTTGGAGTCCGCGGTTATTACTCGACCGGGATATGCGATCGAGTACGATTTTTTCGATCCGCGCGATCTGCGACACTCCCTCGAGACCCGGGCGGTGCGGGGGCTCTACTTTGCCGGCCAGATCAATGGCACTACCGGTTACGAGGAGGCGGCGGCGCAGGGTCTGCTCGCCGGCATCAACGCAGCGCTGGCATCACGCGGCGAGCAACCCTGGTGTCCACGACGCGACGAGGCCTACATCGGGGTGCTGGTGGATGATCTCATCAGTATGGGCACCCTTGAACCCTATCGCATGTTCACCTCCCGGGCCGAGTACCGCCTGCTGTTACGTGAGGACAATGCCGACCTGCGGCTTACTGACCATGGGCGGCGCCTGGGGCTTGTGACTGATGCCCGCTGGCAGACCTTCGAGGAAAAACGCGAGGGGATCGAGCGGGAACAGGCGCGGCTGCGCCAGCACTATGTGCAGGCGGGTAGCCCACAGGCCCAGCAATTGAGAGCGCGTCTCGGCAGCGACCTGTCGCGCGAATATTCTCTGGCTGATCTGTTGAAGCGACCGGAAATCGAGTACGCGGACATAGCGCCCCTGTTCGAAGGAGCAAGCGCTGACCCGCAGGTGGCAGAGCAGGTCGCTATCCAGGCCAAATACGCCGGTTATATCGAGCGGCAGCAGGCTGAAATAGAGCGCATGGTGCGATTCGAGTCCCTCCGCCTGCCGGATACGCTGGATTACGATATCGTGGAAGGACTCTCCCACGAAGTCCGTCTCAAGCTGGCCGCGGCACGACCGGAGACCCTCGGCCACGCCGGGCGTCTGCCCGGTGTCACGCCGGCTGCCGTGTCACTCCTGCTGGTGCACCTGAAAAAGGCGGGTGGTGACGCTGCCAGGGGCGCATCCGACACGCGTAAAAGCGCCTGACGTGAGTCGTGGCGAAGAAGTCGGGATCCTGAGGGACGGATGCCGGCAGCTTGGGGTGTCGACACCGCCCGGCGCACTCGATACGCTCCTAGATTATCTGGATCTTCTGGAAAAGTGGAACCGTGCCTATAACCTGACGGCGATTCGCGAGCGCAGCGACATGCTGGTACGCCACCTCCTCGACAGTCTGTCGGTGCTGCCTCATCTTCGGGGCAGCCGATTTCTGGATATCGGCACGGGCGCGGGGCTTCCGGGTATCCCCCTTTCCATTCTCGAGCCCCAGCGGCAGTTCGTGCTGCTCGACAGCAATGGCAAGAAAACCCGCTTTCTCTTTCAGGTGCGCCTGGCACTGTCGCTGGCCAACGTCGAGATCGTCGATTCCCGCATTGAAAACTATCGTCCAGCGCAGCCGTTTGACGGGGTTCTGTCGCGTGCCTTTGCATCCCTCCCTGACATGGTTACTCTGTGCGATCACCTCATGCTAGACGGTGCCCACCTGTATGCCATGAGGGGGGCAGCCGGCGAGGATGAGACCCATGGCCTCCAGCAGTCCGGGATGCCGGCGCATTGCGAACCACTGCATGTACCGGGATTGGATGAGCCGAGAAGTCTCGTGACAATTTACCCGCCGGGCAAGCGAGATGCCGGCCGACGTGGCAGCGACCACATGAAAACTCGGGGATAGACAGTTGCCACGCATCATAGCGATAGCGAACCAGAAGGGCGGCGTCGGCAAGACGACGACCTGTGTCAATCTCGCGGCGTCGCTGGCAGCGATGAAACAGCGGGTGCTGCTGGTGGATCTCGATCCCCAGGGCAATGCGACCATGGGCAGCGGTGTCGACAAATATGCGGTTGAGCAGAGTATTTACGATGTTCTGGTTCATCGCACCCCGGTCAGCGAGGTAGCGCAGCCGGCCGGTGAGTCGGGCTTCCACGTACTGCCTGCCAACGGGGATCTGACCGCTGCCGAGGTGGAGCTGATGCAGGTGGAGGGTCGCGAACGACGACTGCGGGCCAGTCTTGCGACCGCCGCCCAGGATTTCGATTACATTCTCATTGACTGTCCGCCATCACTGAACATGCTGACGCTGAATGGACTGGTGGCTGCAGACGGCGTGATCATCGCCATGCAGTGCGAGTACTACGCCCTCGAAGGCCTGTCTGCTCTCATGGACACGATTCGCCGGGTGGCGGACAGCGTCAACACCTCACTGCAGGTCGAAGGTATACTGCGCACCATGTACGACCCGCGCAACAGCCTGACCAACGATGTGTCGTCCCAGCTTCATGGCTATTTTGGCGACAAGGTCTATCGCACGGTAATTCCGCGCAATGTCCGCCTCGCCGAGGCCCCCAGCCACGGCTTGCCCGCCATGTATTACGACCGTTACTCGCGCGGCTCCCGCGCCTACATGGCCCTGGCGGGCGAGATCATCCGGCGTGAGGAGCAGCGGGTTGCGGCGGCTACCGGGGTAGCAACAGACGAGGCGATGCCATGAGCAGTCGAAAACGCGGCCTGGGACGTGGTCTGGACGCCTTGTTGGCATCTGCCAACACGGCATCCGTGCGTACCGACGAGCCGCTTGTGGACGAGACTGCGGTGGACGGGCAGCTGAAATCGGTACCGGTGGATCTTATACAGCGTGGCAAGTATCAACCGCGACGCGACATCGAGCCGGAAAGCCTGCAGGAGCTGGCCGACAGCATACGTGCGCAGGGGCTGATGCAGCCCATTGTGATTCGACCGATATCCGACAAGCGCTACGAGATCATTGCCGGTGAGCGTCGCTGGCGTGCCGCCCAGCTGGCAGGTCTGGATGCGATTCCGGCAATGGTCAGGGATGTCGGCGATGATGCGGCCATCGCAATGGCGCTGATCGAGAATATCCAGCGGGAGGACCTGAATCCGATCGAGGAAGCCGCAGCACTTCAGCGGCTGCAGACAGAATTCGAACTGACTCAGCAACAGGTGGCGGAAGCGGTTGGCAAGTCCCGTTCCACGGTTGCCAACCTTCTGCGCCTGATGGCTCTGCAGCCGGATGTGCGCCGACTGCTTGAGCATGGGGACCTCGATATGGGCCATGCGCGCTGCCTGCTGGCGCTTGAGGGCGAGACCCAGTCGCATGCCGCGCGGACGGTTGTGGGACGCGGGCTCTCCGTGCGACAGACGGAAGCACTGGTGCGGCAATGGCTGGCCAGCCCGCAGGGCGATGACAAGGCAGCGCCGACGATAGATCCGAACATCCGGCAGCTGCAGGACGAGCTGTCGGATAAACTGGGTGCCCGGGTCAGCATTCAGCACGGTGCGGGCGGCAAGGGTCGGCTGGTTCTTAACTACAGCAGCCTGGATGAACTCGACGGTATACTGGCGCATATCAAGTAAACAAATCCTGCGCAGCTGCATACCATATCTATGCCGTTATCCTGCCGGGGTTTCCATATGTAGTACCCTCACGCCTCAGCACGCGGTGAACTTCCGCTGCTGTCCGGGATAAAGTTGAACGTAGTCCACTTTATCCCTATAATGCGCGCGCCGAAACGAGGACACACTCGCGTGGCTGACGGCAAGCAGAAAAGTGCCGGTGACAATGGGAACAGAGTCCGGTTAAGGCCGCCGCCAGTGCACAACATTACACTGACGCAGCTGGCTGTCCTCCTCCCTTCTTTCGCCGTCGTCGCCTGGTTGTTCGACCGTACCAGTGCCGTGTCGTTTGCTGCCGGGGCAGCGGTCAGTATCCTGCCCCAGGCGTGGTTTGCCGTGCTGGTGTTCGGTTTCCGGCAGCGTCGATCCCTGCTGCGGGCTGCGCGGGGTGCTTACGCGGCACACGCCGGCAAGTTTTTGTTGAGCGCAGCGGGGTTTGCCCTGGTGTTTGCGCTGCTAAGGCCGGTCAGTGCGCCGGCAGTGTTCGCCGGGTTCGGCATCATGTGGACGCTGCAGACGGTGGGATCAGCACGGTTGCTGAGAGCGGGCTACTGAGTAGGCTGCGGGGCGGGGTCCCGCACAGACCTGGGTAGCAGGAAATACAAAGCGCAGAGAGTGAGTTTCATGGCAGGCGAAAACCAGACGGTTTCAGAATACATTGTCCACCACCTCACCAACCTGACCTATGGCAAGTTGCCCGGCGGGTACGAGCGTTATGATGGCTCTGTGGTAGCAGACGGCGGTGCATGGGTCATGGCCCACGGCGGTGACGAAGCGGCGGCCATGGGGTTCTCCGCGATTCACGTCGACTCCATGATCTGGTCAATCGGCCTTGGCGTCGTCTTCTGCCTGCTGTTCCGTTCCGTGGCCAGAAAGGCGAGCTCGGGCGTGCCCTCCGGCGTGGTGAACGCCGTTGAAATGATCGTCGGTTTCGTCGACAACACCGTCAAGGACAGCTTTCACGCGCGCAACAGCATGATTGCCCCACTGGCGCTGACTATCTTTGTCTGGGTGTTCTTCATGAACCTCATGGACCTGGTGCCGGTCGATCTTATCCCGCATACCCTCATGCTGCTTGGCGTTGAATACCAGAAAATCGTGCCCTCCACCGATCCGAATATCACCATGGGCATGGCGCTGGGTGTCTTCATTCTGATGCTCTACTACTCAATCACGATCAAGGGCGTGGGTTTTCTCAAGGAACTGACGCTGACACCGTTCAACCACCCGGTGTTCATTCCCATCAACCTGTTCATGGAGGTTGTGGGTCTTCTGGCCAAGCCGTTCTCGCTCGGGCTGCGGCTGTTTGGCAACATGTATGCCGGTGAGATGATCTTCATTCTGATTGCAGCGTTGTTCAGCGCCGGTATCATGTGGTTGCTGCCCGCTGCGCTCATGCAGATCGGCTGGGCAATATTCCACGTTCTGATTATTACACTGCAAGCTTTCATCTTCATGGTGCTGACGATCGTGTATCTCAGCATGGCTCATGAAGATCATTAATTACCCCACTGTCAGGTAATCAACCCCTAGGAGAAAATGATGGAACTGATTTACGTTGCTGCCGCAATAATGATGGGTCTCGGTGGTCTTGGCGCCGCTATCGGTGTTGGACTGCTCGGCGGAAAGCTGATCGAAGGCTCTGCGCGTCAGCCGGAGCTGGCACCCAAGCTGCAAACCACGTTCTTCCTTGGCGCCGGCCTCGTGGACGCTATCCCGATTATCGGTGTCGGTATCGCGATGTACCTGATCTTCGTGGTTGCCGGCTGAACAACAGCGGTAACCATTTCAACGGGGTGGCTTGTCCACCCCCAGGATTCGTGAGGAGCAAGGTGTGAATATTAACCTTACGCTGATCGGGCAAATGCTGGCCTTTGTCGCCTTTGTCGTGTTCTGCATGAAGTATGTGTGGCCACCGATCATGGGCGCCATGCAGGAGCGCGAGCGCAAGATTGCCGATGGTCTGGCAGCCGCAGAGAAAGCCGAGCACGATCTGGAGCTGGCCAAGGAAAAGTCGGTCGAACGCCTGAAGGAAGCCAAGCAGGAAGCGGCGTCTATCGTCGAGTCCGCAAACAAGCGCGCCAGTCAGATCGTCGACGAGGCGAAGCAGACTGCCGTCGTTGAAGCCGATCGTGTCAAGGCTTCTGCGCAGGCTGAAATCGAGCAGGAGGTCAATCGGGCACGCGAGAAGCTGCGTGGCCAGGTCGGTGCCCTGTCGCTGGCGGGTGCGGAGAAGATCCTGGGTGCTTCCATAGACCAGCAGGCACACAGTGAGCTGGTGGACAAGCTTGTCGCCGAGCTGTAATTGAGAGGGTTCCATGGCTGAATTAAGCACGCTGGCACGTCCCTACGCCCGGGCCGCGTTTGAATACGCCGATGGCCATTCGGCACTGGATGCCTGGCTGGAGGAGCTTGCGACCGCCGCCGCTATCGCAGCGGAAGCGCGGGTGCGCGAGGTACTCTCGCGGCCGGCGCTGACGACCGAAAAGCAGGCAGAGCTGTTCATCGAGCTGTGCGGCGAGGCGATATCGGCACCGATGGCCAATTTCGTTCGCGTACTGGCAGCCAATCGTCGCCTGACGCTATTGCCCGAGATCAGTGCGCAGTTTGCCGAGCTGCGAGCAGCGCGAGAGAAATCCATCGACGTGCACGTCATTTCAGCCTATGAGCTCTCGCAGGAAGCGCGTGACCGTTTGTCCGATGTCCTTGGCAAGCGACTCGAGCGCGAGGTACGGCTCAGCAGTGAAACAGACAGCAGCCTGCTCGGTGGGCTCCTTATCAGGGCCGGCGATACCGTTATCGATGGCTCCGTGCGCGGCAGGCTGAACAAGCTTGCCGAAGCACTGACAAACTAGAATTTGAGGAACAGAGCATGCAGCAACTGAACCCTTCGGAAATCAGTGACATCATCCGCCAGCGTATTGACCAGCTGGAGGTCGGCAGTGAAGCCAAGAATGAGGGCACCGTTGTCTCGGTCACCGACGGTATTATCCGCATACACGGCCTGAATGAGGTCATGTACGGTGAAATGATCGAGTTTGATGGCGGTACCTACGGGATGGCGCTCAACCTCGAGCGTGACTCCGTCGGCGCCGTGGTCCTCGGTGACTACAAGGGTATTGCCGAAGGCCAGTCCTGCCGCTGTACCGGCCGTATCCTTGAAGTCCCTGTTGGACCTGAGCTGCAGGGTCGCGTCGTCGATGCCCTCGGAACACCGATAGATGGCAAGGGCCCGATCAACGCGAAAATGACCGATGCGCTGGAAAAGGTGGCGCCCGGCGTTATTGCTCGTCAGTCGGTTGACCAGCCGGTGCAGATCGGCCTCAAGGCCATTGACGCCATGGTGCCGATCGGCCGCGGACAGCGCGAACTGATCATCGGTGACCGCCAGATCGGCAAGACCGCCATCGCGGTCGACGCCATCATCAACCAGAAGAATACCGGCATCAAGTGTATCTATGTGGCGGTGGGCCAGAAGGCGTCCTCCGTCGCCGCGGTCGTGCGCAAACTGGAAGAGCACGGTGCCATGGACCACACCATCGTGGTTGCTGCAACCGCCTCAGACCCCGCGGCCATGCAGTATCTGGCGCCGTTTGCCGGCTGCACCATGGGTGAGTACTACCGCGACCGTGGTGAAGATGCCCTCATCATTTACGATGACCTGACCAAGCAGGCCTGGGCCTACCGTCAGATCTCGCTGCTGCTGCGCCGTCCGCCGGGCCGCGAAGCCTATCCCGGTGACGTATTCTACCTGCACTCGCGTCTGCTCGAGCGTGCCGCCCGGGTGAATCCGGATTACGTCGAGAAGTTCACCAATGGCGAAGTCAAGGGCAAGACAGGATCGCTGACCGCCCTGCCGGTGATCGAGACCCAGGCCGGCGACGTGTCTGCCTTCGTACCGACCAACGTGATCTCCATTACCGATGGCCAGATCTTCCTTGAGGCGGACATGTTCAACGCCGGCATCCGTCCCGCAATGAACGCCGGCATCTCGGTCTCCCGGGTTGGTGGTGCTGCGCAGACCAAGATCATCAAGAAGCTTGCCGGGGGCGTACGTACTGCCCTCGCCCAGTATCGGGAACTGGCGGCCTTCTCCCAGTTTGCATCGGACCTCGATGACGCCACCAAGGCCCAGCTGGACCACGGTGAGCGCGTGACCGAGCTCATGAAACAGGGGCAGTATGCGCCGCAGAGCGTGTCCGAAATGGGCATCATGCTTTATGCCGCCAATGAAGGCTTCCTCAACGACGTCGAGGTCAACAAGATAGGCGATTTCGAAAGCGCCCTGCTGTCCTACATGCACGCGGAGCACGGTGACCTGATGAAGGAGCTGGCGGAGTCCGGCAACTACGGCGATAACGTCGCTGCCACGTTCAAGGCAGCGATCGAGAAATTCAAGGCCACGCAAACCTGGTAAGCACCGGAGAGACTGATGGCAGTTGGCAAGGAAATTCGCACCAAGATCTCGAGCATCAAGAGCACGCAGAAGATCACCAGTGCGATGGAAATGGTCGCCGCAAGCAAGATGCGCAAGGCGCAGGAGCGTATGCAGGTCGGCAAGCCCTACGCGCGGCGCATGCGCTCCGTTGTTGGCCACATCGCCAATTCGGCGCCGGAGTACCGGCATGTCTACATGCAGGAGCGAGCGGCACGGCGGGTCGGCTTCATCGTGATCGCGACGGACCGCGGTCTGTGTGGCGGTCTCAACGTCAACCTGTTCAAGGCTACCATCCGGTCGATGAAGGAGTGGGCGGATGCCGGTGCGGAAATCGACCTGTCGCTGATTGGTGCCAAGGCCTCCGCGTTCTTCAACGCCTACGGCGGCAACGTCGTTGCTGCGGTGCGGGACATCGGCGAGGCGCCTAGCCTGTCGGACCTGATCGGCGCCATCAAGACCATGCTGGATGCGTACGAGGATGGCCGCATCGACCGCTTGTTCCTGGTGGGCAATGAGTTCGTCAACACCATGACGCAGAATCCTGTCGTCGAGCAGTTATTGCCGCTGGAAGCGGAAGAAAGCGACGACATGGCACACCACTGGGATTATATCTACGAGCCCGATGCCAAAGAGCTGCTGGAGCGGCTGCTTACCCGCTATATCGAATCACAGGTGTACCAGGCTGTGGTGGAGAATGGCGCCTGTGAGCAGGCGGCCCGCATGCTCGCGATGAAGAACGCGACCGACAATGCCGGCGACCTGATTGATGATCTGCAGCTTGTCTATAACAAGGCACGGCAGGCGTCGATTACGCAGGAACTGTCGGAAATCGTTAGCGGCGCAGCGGCAATCAGCTGACGCCCGGATAACGACACAGACAATGGGCGGTGCCGGGAATCGGCGCCGCGACCAGAACGAACGCAACAGCAACAGAGGATCCGGACATGAGTAGCGGACGAGTCGTACAAATTATCGGCGCGGTAATCGACGTGGAATTTCCACGCGAAAACGTCCCGCGGATCTATGACGCGCTGGTGGTCAGTGACAAGGAACTGACCCTGGAAGTGCAGCAGCAGCTTGGTGACGGCGTTGTGCGCACGATTGCCATGGGCTCCTCCGAGGGCATCAGCCGTGGCCTCGCGGTCACCAACACCGGGGCACCCATTTCTGTGCCGGTGGGGATCGAGACGCTGGGCCGCATCATGGATGTGCTTGGTAACCCGATTGACGAGTGTGGCCCCATCGGTGAAAACGAGCGCGCGTCCATCCATCGCGATGCCCCCGCCTACGAGGACCTGGCTGCATCCAACGAACTGCTCGAAACGGGAATCAAGGTGATCGACCTGGTGTGCCCGTTTGCCAAGGGCGGCAAGGTGGGCCTGTTCGGCGGCGCCGGTGTGGGCAAGACCGTGAACATGATGGAGCTGATCAACAATATCGCGACCGAGCACTCCGGCCTGTCCGTGTTCGCCGGCGTTGGTGAGCGCACCCGGGAGGGCAACGACTTCTACTACGAAATGCAGGAGTCCAAGGTTGTCGACGTCGAGAACTTCAGTAATTCGAAAGTGGCCATGGTCTATGGCCAGATGAACGAGCCGCCCGGCAACCGCCTGCGCGTGGCCCTGACCGGCCTGACCATGGCCGAGAAGTTCCGCGACGAGGGTCGTGACGTCCTGCTGTTTATCGACAACATTTATCGTTATACCCTCGCGGGAACCGAGGTGTCGGCACTGCTCGGTCGCATGCCCTCTGCGGTGGGCTATCAGCCGACACTGGCCGAGGAAATGGGTGTTCTGCAGGAGCGTATTACCTCCACCAAAGTCGGCTCGATCACGTCAATCCAGGCGGTATACGTTCCGGCGGACGACCTGACGGACCCATCGCCGGCAACAACTTTCGCCCACCTCGACTCCACGGTGGTTCTGGCGCGGGATATTGCCGCCAAGGGTATCTATCCGGCGGTCGATCCGCTGGACTCCACCTCGCGCCAGCTCGATCCGCTGCTGATCGGCAATGATCACTACGATACCGCCCGCGGTGTGCAGACGGTGCTGCAGCGTTACAAGGAGCTGAAGGACATCATCGCCATTCTCGGCATGGACGAGCTCTCGGAAGAAGACAAGCAGACGGTCGCCCGAGCACGGAAGATCGAGCGCTTCCTGTCCCAGCCCTTCCACGTCGCGGAGATCTTTACCGGGGCGCCGGGCAAATATGTGTCGCTGAAGGACACGATTACCGGCTTCAAGGGCATTCTCGCGGGGGAATACGATCACCTGCCGGAGCAGGCCTTCTACATGGTCGGCGGCATCGAAGAAGCCGTTGAAAAGGCGAAAAAACTGTAAGCGGCGTTTTATCGAACCTTCATTCGGCTTCTTACCTGAGAACGGGACGACAACATGGCTATGACGATCCATTGCGACATTGTCAGCGCTGAGGAATCCATTTACTCCGGGCTCGTGGAAACGCTGGTCGCCACGGGGGACATGGGCGAACTTGGCATCACCTACGGGCACGCACCACTGCTGACGGCGCTGCGCCCCGGTCCGGTGCGGATCGTCACGCAGAAGGGCGAGGAAGCCGTGTATTACGTCTCCGGTGGCTTCCTGGAAGTGCAGCCGGGCGTGGTGTCCATTCTGGCAGACACCGCGCTGCGCGCCGATGATGTCGATGAAGCCGCTGCTGAAAGTGCGCGCCGCGAGGCGGAACATGCGCTGGCCAACCAGACCGGTGACTTCGATTACGGTCGCGCTTCTGCGCAGCTCGCCGAGGCAGCGGCACAGCTGGCAACCCTGCGCAAGATGCGCAATCGCGCGGGTCGCGGCTGAGCGCGTCCCGCGCGCAGTGTTATCACTGCGGCGGCGCTTCGCAGTACGCAACATCGGAAAAGCCGGGACAGGTTCCCGGCTTTTTTGTGTCCGACGACTGCCCGCCACCTGTGTATCGGGTCACAGACCCGGTCATTCCGTCGTTGTAATGCCCGGCACTGACGCTAAGATGCACGCTGTTTCCGTTGTTTCAGTTCAAATCTGGTGAAGGGCCGACGCATGTCGCTTGAGATTATCGTACTCGCCGCCGGCCGGGGCACGCGGATGCGCTCCCGAAAGCCGAAAGTGTTGCACAGCCTCGCCGGCCAGCCGCTGCTCGCACACGTGCTGGCAACTGCGCGCGCACTGCAGCCAAAGGCACTGCATGTTGTTGTCGGCCATGGAGGCGACGAGGTGCAGTCCGCACTTCACGCGGACGATATCCAGTGGGTGCAGCAGGCCAAGCAGCTCGGGACCGGGCATGCCGTTCTGCAGGCGCTTCCCGCAGTGGATGATGGCAGCGACGTGCTCGTCCTGTACGGTGACGTGCCGCTGCTGACGGCAGACACCTTGCGAACCCTGGTTGCCAGCGGCCCTGCCCTGCTGACGGCAAAACTGGCGGATCCCGCCGGCTACGGCCGTATTCTTCGCGATGCCGCGGATCATCTGCTCGGTGTTGTGGAACACAAGGATGCCAGCGAGGCGCAGCAGGCGATTGCCGAGGTGAATACCGGTGTTCTGGCCATGTCCGCCGCCGACCTCAAGGCTTTCCTGCCGCAGGTGGGGAATGCCAACAGCCAGGGAGAGTATTACCTGCCCGACGTGCTGCCACTGGCGCTGGCCGCCGGTCGCCAGATCGGCAGCGTGCTGGCAGCCAACGAAATGGACATTCTCGGCGTCAATGATCGCGCACAGCTCGCGGCGCTTGAAAGAGAGCTGCAGCGCCGCCGGGCCGGGGCACTCATGCTGGCCGGTGTCGGTCTTGCGGATCCGGCACGGATTGATATCCGCGGCGATCTGCGCTGTGGCAGCGACGTTTTCATCGACGTCAATGCGGTGTTCGAGGGCGATGTGCAGATCGGTGACGGTGCCAGTATCGGCGCAAACTGCGTCCTGCGCGACTGCGTGATCGGCGCGGGCAGTGTTGTCCATGCCATGAGTCATCTGGAGCAGGCGGAAGTCGGCGAGCGCTGTAGCGTCGGCCCCTTCGCCCGCCTGCGCCCGGGGACACGACTGGGCAATGACGCCCGTGTCGGCAATTTTGTCGAGACGAAAAAAACGCATGTCGGCAACGGCAGCAAGGTCAACCACCTTAGCTACCTCGGTGACTCTGTCCTCGGCGAGGGTGTAAACATCGGTGCCGGAACCATCACCTGCAATTACGATGGCGTCAACAAGCACCAGACGACCATTGGTGATGGCGCCTTCGTGGGCTCCAATGCCACGCTCGTAGCCCCGCTCACCGTTGCCGAGGGTGGTTTTGTCGCCGCCGGTTCCACGGTCACCCGCGATATCGGTGTCGAGGAACTGGCTGTTGCGCGCGGCAGGCAGCGCAATATCAGCGGCTGGCGCCGACCCGGCAGTGACGGCGAGGCGCGCAACGCGCCTCGCAACGACAAATCGGAGAGTTAGACCATGTGTGGCATTGTAGCTGCCTGTGCGCGGCGGGAAGTCTCGGAAATCCTCCTTGAGGGACTGCGGCGGCTGGAATACCGCGGCTACGACTCCGCCGGTATGGCGCTGATCGATAACGAGCAGCGCCTGCAATTGCACAAGCACCAGGGCAAAGTCGCGCGCCTTGAAGACGCACAGGCTATGAATCCCATTCTCGGCTGCGTCGGCGTCGCCCATACGCGCTGGGCCACCCACGGGCCGCCCTCCGCGGTGAATGCGCATCCCCACCTGTCGGGACAGCGCATCGCGCTGGTGCATAACGGCATTATCGAGAATCACGCGGCACTGCGCGAGGAGCTCAAAAGTGAGGGTTTCGAATTTGTCTCCGCCACAGACACGGAGGTCGTGGTGCACCTGATGCATCGCGAGCTTCAGGGGGGGCTATCGCTGATCGATGCTTTGCACGCGGTGATTCCGAGACTCACCGGCGCCTTCGCGCTGGCCGCGGTGGATACCGCACACCCGGAACAGGTGGTTGCGGCCCGCATCGGCAGCCCGCTGGTCATCGGCGTGGGTATCGGTGAGAACTTTCTCGCATCCGATACCCTCGCGTTGCGCCAGGTCACCGACCGCTTCATCTATCTTGAAGAGGGTGACAGTGTGCTGCTGTCTGCGGGGCAGCTCCAGGTCTGGGATGCTGAACGCGTTCCAGTGGAGCGCCCGGTAAAGCGCATCTCCACCGGCATTGAGGCGGCCGAGCTGGGCGATTACGAGCACTTCATGCTCAAGGAGATCTACGAGCAGCCCCGGGCGCTTGCCGCCACGTTTACCCGCGACGGCGCCGGTGAGCTGGATGAGTCGGCCTTTGGCGCTGAAGCTATGGAAATCTTCGATCGCACCCGCGCCGTCCAGATTGTTGCCTGTGGCACCAGCTACCATGCCGGCATGGTGGCACGCTACTGGCTAGAGGAGCTCGCCGGTATTCCCTGCCAGGTGGAAGTGGCGTCGGAGTTTCGCTATCGCAAGCGCGTGCAGCACCCCGATACCCTGCTCGTGACTGTATCCCAGAGCGGCGAAACCGCCGATACGCTCGCGGCCCTGCGCCACGCCGCGCCGGGGGAGTTTATCGCCAGCCTGGTGATCGCGAACGTCGATAACAGCTCACTGGTGCGAGAAAGCGATCTGGCCTTTCTGACCCGCGCCGGTCCGGAAATCGGTGTTGCCTCAACCAAGGCGTTCACGACCCAGCTGGTCGCTTTCCTCATGCTGACGGTGGTGCTGGGACGGCGTCGCGGAATGACACCTGAAAAGCAGCAGGATCTCCTGCAGCAGCTGCACAGTCTTCCGGACCTGGTGACGGCAACGCTGGCGCTCGATTCGCAGATTGAGAAGGTCGCGGAGGCCTTCATACAGAAGCACCATGCGCTGTTCCTCGGCCGAGGCATTGAATACCCCATCGCCATGGAAGGAGCGCTGAAGCTCAAGGAAATCTCCTATATCCATGCCGAGGCCTATCCCGCGGGAGAGCTCAAGCACGGGCCGCTGGCGCTGGTGGATGCCGACATGCCCGTGGTCGCTGTCGCGCCCACGGATGAGCTGCTGGACAAACTCAAGTCCAACCTGGAGGAAGTCCGCTCCCGCGGTGGCGAGCTGTATGTGTTTGCCGATCGCAACGCCGGTTTTACCGATGAGCCCGGGGTGCATGTGCTGTCGATGCCCCATGCGCCCGAGGCCCTGAACCCGATTATCTACACGGTGGCGCTGCAGCTGCTGGCCTATCATGTTGCCCTGCAGAAAGGCACGGATGTCGACAAGCCGCGCAACCTGGCGAAGTCGGTGACGGTTGAGTAGACAGGATGTCTTCCCGGTTGACTGCCGTCATAGCCCGTCGCCATGGGTGAGCACGTCGCCAGGGATCTCGAAGAGCTGCTGGAGCAGATTGCGATGGCGGTGCACGGTGAGCATACCCGGGTCACGCTGGGCGATATACTCGAGGCAGTCGGGACCCGCTCATTCGCGCCGCTGCTGATGCTGACGGGTACCCTGCTGGTCTCGCCCCTGAGCGGGATTCCTCTCTTTCCCTCAACGATGGCCTTCATTGTGCTGCTGGTGTCAGTGCAGATGCTGGTAGGACGGCAGCACTTCTGGCTACCTGCGTGGCTGCTTGCGCGCGCGCTGGAGCGGGAAAAGCTGCTGCGGGTCCTCGACTGGCTGCAGACACCCTGCGCCTTCATTGACCGCTATCTGCAGCCGCGGCTGCTTTATCTGGTCAGGGGGCCATCACAGGGGTTGATCGCTCTGGTCTGCCTGGTCGTTGCCGCCTTGATGCCTCTGATGGAACTGGTGCCTTTTTCCTCGTCTGTTGCCGGCTTTGCGCTCTGCGCCTTCGGCCTGGCACTGGTCGCCCACGACGGCCTGATGGTCCTGCTGGCCTATGCGACGATCGCGCTCATGTCGGCGGTTATCGTCGGTGCCCTGCCCTGAGCCCGCGCCGGCACAGGGTGGACTGCCGGGCATGAGCGGTGAGCGATCCATTCCCGGCGCCGTGTCCTCCCTAGCGGCGCAGGCTTGCCTGGCATCGCTCCTGCACCTGCTCGCGGTCCTTTCCCTGGTTGCGCCCGCCCAGGCCCTGTCCCCCGATCTTCGCCTGCACCAGTTCGAGAGCACGATCTGGACGCTGCAGGATGGCCTGCCCCAGGTTACCGTTCAGGCGATCGCCCAGGGTCCGGAAGGCTACCTGTGGACCGGCACCCAGGCCGGCCTGAGCCGGTTTGACGGCAAGCGGTTCGAGATTTTCGAGCCGGCGGACAATCCCGCCATCCCCACGCTGAATATTCAGGCGCTGTACCTCGATTCCGTCGGGCGGCTGTGGATCGGTACAACCCGCGGTCCGCTTTACCGGCAGGACAACCGTTTTCACGCGATAGAGCACAGGGCAGCGGATGCCCTGGATGTCCACGATTTCGCGGAAACGGCCGATGGCGGGTTGCTGATTGCGACGGATAGCGGGCTTTGGCGAACGCGGGGGCAGACCTTTGCAGCGGTAGACCTCGGGGAGCCGGCATCTCTGCGCGCGGTCTTTCACCCTGAGGGGGAAAGCCTTGCCGTTGGCGCAGCTGCAAGCGCGAATGGCCGACGGTATTGCCGACCTGATCGCGGCGGGTCATGTGGTCGCGACGTCTTCGTCACAGGCGTGAGAGCCCGGTCTACTTGTCGGCGCTCCTGGCCTGGTATTCACGAATCTGGGTGTTGAACTCGCCGGCGACGCTCTCTTCCTTCGATACCGCGGCGTTATAGGCTTCCACCGCTTTCGAGTAGGCGACCATTGCCCGGGCGGCTTCGGTCTTCTCCTCAGCGTTCTTTGCGGTCTTTTCCGCTTCTGTAAACGCCGCCTCGAGGCATCTCAGGTAGTCCATGTTGGCGGCCTGGAACGTCTTTACCGATTCCTGTCCGTCGAGCATGTCCTGCATGCTGGCGTTCGCGCCGTCGGGTATGTTTGGCTCATCCGGCGCCTCGCAATCTGCGTGGGACGCTGCGGCGCCCATGGCCGCTACCAGAACTGCACACCTCAGAATTCTCATTGGGCTCTCCTGCTGTCTCCTATTATGTCGTGCCGTCCGCCGCCGCTGGCCGTCAGTTCCGACCGACCCAGAGTTTCGGCAATTTGTGCGCCGCCTCAAGCTGGCTTGCGACGCGATCCGCCGTCGACTTGTCGGCGAGTCCGACAACGCGGACGCGGTGTATGGTTCGACCCTGTGAAATCGCATCCTGCACCACCACATTGCCGCTGTCGACCTCGAGGCGGCCGGCCCAGCGGCGTGCATCCGCAATCCGCGCATAGGATCCAAAGTTCACGAACCAGTCTCCCGCGGCGGCTGACGTGCCGGCTGCAGCGCTGCTGCGTGAGGCGGCGGTACGGGCGGCTTCCTCAGCCGCAGCGATCGCGGTCTCCGTCTCTTTCGCCTGCTCTTCAAGACTGGCTTCCATCTGGCGCATTGCTGTTCGCAGGTCGGCATTTTCCGACTGCAGTGCGCTCACCTCGGCTTCCAGGGCGATTTTTTCCTGCTCGATGGCCTGTTGCGCATCACGGCTGGCGCGGACCTCCTCCGGGCTCACGGCGGTGGCCAGCTGTGCCTGAAGCTGACGTATCTCGCCCTCCAGCGCCGAGCGCTCACTGAGGACGCCATAGCCACCCACCGCGAGTAGAATCACGGCAACGGCCGCGATTGCCAGCATGGCGATCGGCCAGCGTTTTGCGCCGGTTTCTTCCGGCGCTGCGGCTGTCGACATCTCGCGCAGCGCGTCATCGCCCGCGCTGTAGGCGGGGCCGCTGTCTCTCGCCGTGGCGGCTGGCGGGACGGATTCGTCACTCCAGGAATCATCCCCCGAGTCCATGCTGCTGTCATCGCGCCAGTCTTCCCGACTGTCACCGAAGCGGGGCGCAGCGTCATCCGCATCGTCGGAAAGCGCTCTCCGCGGCAGGGAGTCGTCCCTCACAGGGGGTGCGACGTGGGCATCATCGGGATGTTGATGATCCGCATCGCCGAAGTCGTCGTCGTAGTCGGAATCCAGGAAATCGTGGCTTTCCAGGGACGAAGGGACGGACCCGGTGGCGGGGCCGGCGCTCATCGGGGGAAGCGGCTCCTCGGTCGGCGCCGCATAGGGATCATCCCCGAGGTCATTCAGTTCTCGCGCTGCCACGCGGTTCAGGTCGTCGTTATCTGCCGAGGGTGCATCCCAATCGGGCATGGAGCCGGGATCGCTGCCATCATCGTCCCATTCCGGCACAGGCGGGTAGTCGCGCTCCTCAGGAAACCCGGGTTCACTCCGGGGCGGGTCGGCGCCGAAAATCTCGTCGTCATCGCGATCGATGAGCGGGCCGGATGCCGCGTCATCATCGCGATCAATCCAGTCATCATTGTCATCGAAAGGCGGTTTGCCCCTGTCGTCTTTGCCTGTCATGTCGATGCTCACCCCTGGATCGCCTTGGCGTCAGATGGTACCAGAGGGTTTTCCCGCTGCCCACGCCAATGCATTGCGCAGCGATGCCAGTGAATCCGTGAGCGCGCCGGACAACTGGGCTAGAATGCGCGCATGGACGTTACCGACATACTCTCTCCCCTGAACGATGCACAGCGCGATGCCGTCGCAGCCGACAGCGGCAACCTGCTGGTGCTGGCGGGCGCCGGCAGTGGCAAGACCCGTGTTCTGGTGCATCGCATCGCCTGGCTGATCCGGGCCGAGGGTCTGTCGCCGCAGACCATTCTGGCGGTCACCTTCACCAACAAGGCCGCGCGCGAGATGCGTGGCCGCATTGAGGAAATGCTGGCCATTCCCGCCCATGGCATGTGGGTCGGCACCTTTCACGGGCTGGCACACCGGTTATTGAAGGCGCACTGGCAGGATGCCGGTCTCGTGCAGAACTTCCAGATACTCGACAGTGACGATCAGTTGCGCCTGATCAAGCGCGTCTGCCGCGAGCTGCAGCTCGACGAGTCGCGCTGGCCGCCGCGGCAGGCGCAGTGGTTCATCAATGCACAGAAGGATGAGGGGCTGCGCGCGGCGCACATAGAGCCCGCCCCTGGTGATCTCTTCCAGCAGACCATGCGGCAGATCTACGCGGCCTACGAGGCTGCCTGTGAGCGTGGGGGACTGGTGGATTTTGCCGAGCTCCTGCTGCGGGCGCACGAGCTGTGGCTAAAAAAGCCCGACGTTCTGGCGCATTACCAGCAGCGCTTCCGGCAGATCCTGGTGGACGAGTTTCAGGACACCAACACCATTCAGTATGCCTGGCTGCGGGTGCTGTCCGGCGGCAGCATCCCCGTGGTAGCGGTGGGTGACGACGACCAGTCCATCTACGGATGGCGCGGTGCGCGCATCGAGAACATCCAGCGCTTCGGCGAGGATTTCGCCGGCACGCGGGTCGTCCGGCTGGAGCAGAACTACCGCTCTACGCAGACCATTCTGCAGGCCGCCAATGGCGTCATCGCCCACAACAGCGGCCGCCTCGGCAAGGAGCTGTGGACCGCGGGTGAAGGCGGTGACCCGCTGCAGCTCTACGCGGGCTTCAATGAGCAGGACGAGGCGCGCTTCATTGTCGACCAGCTGGAGGACTGGCTGAGGCAGGGCAATGCGCGCTCCTCCGCAGCCATACTTTACCGCTCCAACGCCCAGTCACGGGTATTGGAAGAAGCGCTCATCCGTGCGGCGGTTCCCTACCGGATTTATGGCGGCCAACGCTTTTACGAGCGTATGGAAATCCGCAACGCCATGGCCTACATGCGCCTGCTGGTCAACCGCGGCGACGATGCGGCGATGGAGCGTGTCATCAACACCCCGCCCCGCGGTATCGGCGGCAAGACACTGGACACCCTGCGTTCCCTGGCCAGAGAGCGCGATGTTTCGCTGTGGCAGGCCATGGCCATTGTGGGCGAGGAGAAGATGCTGCCGGCGCGGGCTCTCGCTGCCCTCGAAGGCTTTCGCGTGCTGGTGGATGAGCTCGACAGCGGCACCGATGACATGACGCTGGAGGCACTCACCGAGCGCGTGATCGAGGCCTCGGGCCTGCTGCAGCTGTACGCGAAGGAAAAGGGCGAAAAGGGCCAGGCACGTGTGGAGAACCTCGAGGAACTGGTGACCGCCGGGCGGCAGTTCATGGCAGTGGATGACGAGCTGTCGCCGCTGCAGCAGTTTCTCGATAATGCCGCCCTCGACGCCGGCGACAACCAGGCCGAAGCCCACGAGGACAGCGTCCAGCTGATGACGCTGCACTCGGCCAAGGGGCTGGAATTCCCGCTGGTTTTCCTGGCCGGCATGGAGGAGAACCTGTTCCCACACCGCATGTCGCTGGAAGAGCCCGGGCGGCTCGAGGAGGAGCGCCGGCTGTGCTACGTCGGTATCACGCGCGCTATGCAAAAGCTGGTGATCACTTACGCGGAAACCCGCCGTATACATGGCAGCGAGTCGTATAATCCGCCGTCGCGCTTCATTCGTGAGATTCCCCCGGAGCTGCTCCACGAGGTGCGTCTACAGGCGGGGCTGAGCCGGCCGGTGAGCGCGTTATCCCACGCAGCCATACCGGACAGCGGCTACAGCCTGGGGCAGCGGGTACTGCACCCGACTTTCGGCGAAGGTGTCGTGTTAAACTTCGAGGGCCGAGGCGGCAGCGCGCGGGTCGAGGTGAACTTCGATGCCGAGGGCAGCAAGTGGCTCGTCCTGCAGTACGCAAAGCTGCAAGCCATGTAGCCGCCGGGGCGCCGGACGCCCATTCGATAACAATCAACAACGGTAGCCAGATGGTAAGTCAGCGATTACAACCCGTGATCATTCTTGCGCTGATCGGCGCCCTGGTACTGGTGGTCGGCCTGTGGGCAAAGGACCGCGCCACGCGGCCGGACGCCGGGGGTGACGGCGGCAGTGCCTATGCCGGTCGCGAGTATCAGTGGAAACTGGTGACCACCTGGCCTAAGAATCTGCCCGGGCTGGGCAAAGCGCCGGAAACCTTCGCCCGCATGGTCAGGGAAATGAGCGGAGGCCGGCTCACGGTGCGCGTCTATGGCGCCGGAGAAATCGTGCCCGCGATGGGCGTATTCGATGCGGTGTCCGGCGGTGTGGCCCAGGTGGGGCACGGCGCTTCCTACTACTGGAAGGGCAAGATTCCCGCTGCGGTATTCTTCACGGCGGTTCCCTTCGGCATGACCGCGCAGGAGATGAACGGCTGGCTGCACTACGGCGGTGGCGAGGCACTGTGGCGGGAGACCTATGCGCCCTTTGGCGTGGTGCCCTTCGCCGGTGGCAGTACCGGCGTGCAGATGGCCGGCTGGTTCAATCGGGAGCTCAACTCGGCCGAAGACCTGAAGGGCCTGAAAATGCGCATACCCGGACTTGCCGGGGAAGTCTTCACTGCCGCCGGCGGGACCGCCGTCAATATTCCCGGTGGCGAGATCTATACCTCCATGCAGACCGGGGTGATTGACGCGGTGGAATGGGTGGGGCCCTACAACGACGCGGCGCTCGGGCTGCAGGAGGTCGCGAAATATTACTACTATCCCGGCTGGCACGAGCCTGGCGCGATGCTGGAGTTCATCGTCAACCGGGAAGCGCTGCTTTCCCTCCCCGAGGACCTGCAGGCGATCGTGCGCTATGCGGCCCGCGCCACCAACCAGGACATGCTGGATGAGGCAACGGCGCGCAACAACGCATCACTGCGAACACTGATCGACGAGCACGGTGCCACCCTGCGTGAACTGCCCGAGGACGTGCTGGATGCGCTGTACCAGAACAGCCGCACCGTCATGCAGCGGCTGGTCGAGAGCGATCGCATGGCGCGCAAGGTGTATGAGTCGTTTAATCGCTTTCACGATGATGTGCGCGCCTACCACCGCATTTCCGAGCAGGGCTATATCAACGCCCGGTCGCGGGCTTACGGAGAAACCATTCCCGGCGTCAACCCTTCCGACTGATGGTGCGCGTGCGACGCTTGTCGTCAATCGCCACAAAAATGAACTCGCCCTCGGTGACCTTGATCGGTTCGCCATCGTGGGGTGAGTCTATCCACACCTCCACCACAATACGGATGGAGCTGCGACCGATTTCGATCACGTCGCAGTAGCAGGTCACGACGGCGCCCACGTGTACCGGGGTGATAAAGGCCATGCCCTCGATGGCGACCGTCGCGACGCGACCGCCGGCGACCTCCCGGGCGGTGATGGCCCCGGCGAGATCCATCTGTGACAGCAGCCAGCCACCAAAGATATCGCCGCTGGCGTTGGTATCCTTCGGCATGGCGATGGTCTGCAGGGCCAGTTCACCCTGCGGCGTCGGTGTGGAATCAATATCGTTCATGACGGCGGTCGCTCAGGTTGTCAGGGATTCAGCTGCTCTGGCAGCCAGGTGGCCAGCTGCGGCCAGCGCCACAGCAGGGCGATCACGAGCAATTGAATCACAATAAAGGGTATCACGCCGCGATAAATGCTCAGGGTCGGTATGGCGTCATCGGCAACCCCGCGCAGATAGAAAAGGGCAAAGCCGAAGGGTGGCGTGAGGAAAGATGTCTGCAGATTGATTGCGATCATGATGCCAAGCCACACCGGGTCCACGCCCATGGCCAGCAGGATCGGGCCGACGATAGGCACCACGACGAAGGTGATCTCTATGAAATCCAGAATGAAACCCAGCAGGAAGATAATCAGCATGACGACAAGCGTGGCGCCAAATACGCCGCCCGGCATCCCGGACAGAAAACGGTGGATCAGTTCCTCACCGCCGAAGCCGCGGAAAACGAGGGAAAAGACGGCGGCGCCAATCAGGATCATAAACACCATCGCCGTGATCTTGAGGGTGCTCTGCAGGACTTCCCGCAGCCGCGCCAGACCCATTTCATGCTTCAGTGATGCCAGCAGCCAGGCGCCGAAGGCGCCGACGCCCGCCGCCTCGGTCGGCGTCGCGGCACCGGCGAGGATGGAGCCGAGCACCACGCCGATAAGCAACAGCGGCGGCACCAGCCCCTTGATCAGCGCCCACAGGTCGAAACTCTGGCGTTCTGCGGCGGGCATGAGGCCGGGCCTCAGCCAGGCGAGCCCCAGAATGAACAATGCATACAGCGCCACCAGCAGCATGCCGGGGATGATGGCGCCAATGAAGAGGTCGCCGACCGAAACTGTCTTCGGATTGAAGACATTCATCGACAGCTGCGCCTGCTGGTAGGCGCTGGAAATGATGTCGCCCAGCAGGACCAGGGCGATGGATGGCGGGATAATCTGGCCCAGGGTGCCGGTCGCACAGATGGTGCCGGTGGCTACCGCCGGGCTGTAGCCCGCGCGCTGCATGATCGGCAGTGACAGCAGCCCCATTGTGACGACCGTGGCGCCGACGATGCCGGTGCTGGCCGCCAGCAGCATGCCCACGAGGATGACCGAGAGCGCGAGGCCGCCGCGCAGGCCACCGAGCAGCCGGGACATGTTGTCCAGCAGTTCCTCTGCGACCCGGGACCGTTCCAGGATGACGCCCATCAGCACGAACAGCGGCACGGCGATCAGCGTGGAGTTGCTCATGGTGCCGAACAGGCGTGACGGCAGCGCACTGAGAAAACTGGCGTCGAAAACGCCGGCGATAATGCCCCCTGCGGCAAACATAAGGGCGGTGCCCGCCAGCGTGAACGCCACCGGGTAGCCGAGCATCAGCAACACGCAGACGGCGGCAAACAGCCACAGGGACAGCGTTCCCTCCATCAGCGGGCGGCATCCTGCTGCAGCCGCGCCAGATTGCGCAGAATCTCGGCAATGCCCTGCAGCAGCAGGGTCAGTGCCATGGCCGGTATCAGTGACTTCAGCAGGAAAACGGCGGGAATGCCGCCGGAATCCATGGAGATTTCCCGGATGCGCCAGGCCTGCCGCACATAGTCGCTGCTGATCATCATGATCAGGAGGCAAAGTGGCAGCAGAAAAACAATGCCACCCAGAGCGTTGACCCATGCCTGTGCGGTCGGGCTGAAGCGTCGGTAAAAGATATCGACGCGAACGTGGGCGTCGGTTTTCAGGGCATAGGCAGCACCGAGCATGAACAGTGTTGCATGCAGATAGGTCACCGCTTCCTGTCCCGCGATGGAGCCGGTGCTGAAGCCGTAGCGCATTACCACGACCACGGTGGTGAGCACTGCCATGGCCGCTGCCAGCCAGGCGATGATCTTTCCTGTCCATTCGGTGAAGGTATCGATGGCACTCACCAGGCGCCGGCTCGCTGACATGATGCGCTGTGACCTTTTTGATTATTGGAGCGGAGGTTATCATAGACCGCTGTTGCCGCCGAAGGCCATGCGCGCTCACGCGCGGCGTCCGCTACAAGGAGCCTGTGACATGCTGACCGTGATTTCCCCTGCCAAGACCCTGGACTTCGAGACGCCCCCCACCACCCGCAAGGCAACCCAGCCCGAGTTCATTGAGCAGGCGGCAACGTTGGTGGACGACGCGCGCCAGCTGTCGCCGGACGATATCCGTGGACTCATGGGCGTCAGTGAGAACATTGCGGATCTCAACCATCGGCGCTTCATGAACTGGCAGCAACCGTTCGAT
This sequence comes from Chromatocurvus halotolerans, assembly GCF_004340525.1. GTDB lineage: Bacteria > Pseudomonadota > Gammaproteobacteria > Pseudomonadales > Halieaceae > Chromatocurvus > Chromatocurvus halotolerans. The sequence continues at coordinate 47,751 of NZ_SLWX01000018.1, forward strand.
CTCGACAACGCCAGGCAGGCGCTGCTGGCGTTCAAGGGCGATGTCTACACCGGGCTTCAAGCAGAAACCCTTAGCGCCGCAGAGCTCACTTTTGCGCAGAAACACCTGAGAATTCTGTCCGGCCTGTATGGTGTTTTGCGTCCGCTGGACCTCATGCAGCCGTATCGGCTGGAAATGGGGCTGAAGTTTGCCAACAGTGGCGGTGCCAATCTTTACCAGTTCTGGGGCGAGTCCATCGCCGCGAGTTTGAACCGGCAGCTGAAGAAAACCGGCAGCGCGGTGCTTCTCAATCTGGCGTCCAACGAGTATTTCAAGGCGGTTTCCACCGGGGCGTTGAATGCCGAGGTGATCACGCCGGTGTTCCGGGACCTGAAGAGCGGGAAATATCGGGTGATCAGCTTTTACGCCAAAAAAGCCCGGGGACAGATGGCGCGATACATCATCGAGAATGGTCTTGATGACCCCGAGGGCCTGAAGAAATACCGGGTCGGGGGCTATCGCTACAGTGCGAAAGAATCGACCGCGAAGGAGTGGGTATTCACCCGCGATACCCCCGAGTGAGCATGGACCACCTGCCCTTTTCCCCCGCCTGCGAAAACAACAAGGACACCATTCTGGCGCATTTGCGGCAGGAATTTGCCGACGGCGTTCGCGGCGTTCTGGAAATCGGTTCGGGCACGGGCCAGCATGCGCTGTGGTTCGCGAGCCACCTGCCGTGGCTGACCTGGCAGCCAACGGAGATCCCGCAGTCGCTGGCAACGCTTGCGCCGCGCTGCGCTGCCAGCGCGCTCGATAACCTGTTGGCGCCACAACCCCTGGACGTCTCCGACGCGCCCTGGCCGCTGCCGGTGCCCGACGCCGTCTTTACCGCCAACACCCTGCATATCATGGCGATGTCGGCGGTGGAGGCGTTTTTCCAGGGACTCCACCGGCACGCCCCTGACGGATGTCGTCTGGTGGTGTACGGTCCTTTCAATTACGACGGGAAGCCTACGTCCCCGAGCAACGCGCAGTTCGACGCTTCCCTGCGGGCGCGCTCAGCTCACAGCGGCATCCGCGATTTCGAGGCTGTCGACAGTCTCGCTGAGGCGGCGGGTTTCAGGCGACAGGCCGATCACGCCATGCCGGCAAACAATCGATTGATCATCTGGCGGCGCAGGCAGGCCTAGCTGCCCTCGGCGCGAAAGGGCAGCAATGTCGCGGCCTCGCGACGATAGGTTTCCACGTGAACCTGTTCTTCCCGGGTGAAATCGCCAACGGCCCGGGACAGCTCCGGGTGTGCGATCCAGTGGCTTGAGAGTGTGCGCGTCGGCTCGAACCCGCGCTGTATCTTGTGCTCGCCCTGGGCGCCGGGATCGAAACGCTGCAGCCCCTGCTCGATGCAGTATTCGATGCCGCGGTAGTAACAGGCTTCGAAGTGCAGACAGTCCAGCTCTTCCTCACAGCCCCAGTAGCGCCCGAACAGGGTATCGCCGGAGCGGAAATACAGTGCGCCGGCAATGTCGCGCCCCCCCTGCTCTGCCAGCACCATGACCACCTGGGCACCGAGGCCCGCGGCGGTGCGGGTGAAGAATTCCCGGGTGAGGTAGCCGCCGTGACCACTGCGCTTGGCGTAGGTGAGCTGGTAGAAGCGGTGAAAGGTCTGCCAGTCAGCGGCGCTGATCTCGTCACCGGTGAGCGTGCGCAGCGCAATGCCCTGCTCTGTGACCCGCCGCCGCTCCCGCCGCAGGGCCTTGCGCTTGCGGCTGCTGAAAGTGGCGAGAAAATCATCGAAATCGCGGTAATTTCGGTTGAACCAGTGGAATTGCACGGCGTGGCGCGTATGCAGACCCAATGATTCAAGCAGCTCCGCCACGTCCGGCTCGGGAAACAGGATATGCCAGGATGACAGCCGCTGCTGTTGCGCCAGCGCCTGTACACCCTGCAGAAGGATGGACCAGGTTTCCGCGGCATCCAGTTCCTGCGCATGCATCACCCGTGGTCCGGTGGCGGGAGTGAAGGGTATTGCCGTCACCAGCTTGGGATAGTAATCAAGACCGATCCGCCGCCAGGCGTCTGCCCAGGCCCAGTCGAATACGTATTCGCCGTAGGAGTGGGATTTCAGGTAGGCCGGTGCCGCGGCGAGCAGTGTACTGCCGCGGCGCACGGCCAGGTGGTGTGGCTGCCAGCCGGACGCGGCCGTTGTGCAGCCCGTGCTTTCAAGTCCGAGCAGGAAATCATGCCGCAGGAAGGGATAGTCATTGCTGCGCAGCGTTTCCCACTGGGCGGGTGCGATGGACGAGAGCGTGCTGACCGCTTCGAGCGTCAGTTCAGACATGCGTGGCACCCGACGTCAGAAGGTGGGGTTCGGGAATCCGTAGTGCGCGGCGATACCCAGGAAGATGGTCATCCCGACCCAGCGATTGTGTTTGAAGGCCCGGAAGCAAGCGGCTTCGTCCTGGTCACGAATAAGATACAGGTGATAACCGAACAGGACGGCAGTCACAAGCAGGCTGATGTTGTAGTAGAGCCCCAGACCAAAATGTTTTCCCGCCAGATAGAGTGCGGTCAGGCACAGCAGCTGCAGCGATGCAATCACGTAGCGGTCGGCGTCACCCAGCAGTACGGCCAGCGACTTGATGCCGACCTTGAGGTCGTCGCGCCGGTCGACCATGGCGTACTTCGTGTCATAGACCACGGTCCACAGCACATTGGCGGTGAACAGCAGCCAGAGTCCGTGGGGCAGGGCTTCCAGTCGCGCCGCAAAAGCCATGGGAATGGCGCAGGAAAACGCCAGCCCCAGTACGATCTGTGGCAGGTGGGTATAGCGCTTCATGAACGGATAGGTCGAGGCCAGCAACAGGGCCGGGATGGAGAGCGCGATGGTCAGCCAGTTGGTCATAAGTACCAGCCCGAAGGCCAGCAGGCAGAGCATGCAGAACAGGATAACCGCTTCGTTGATACTGACCTGCCCGGTGACCAGGGGCCGGGACTCGGTGCGGCTGACTCCGCCATCGACATTGCGATCCGCGAGATCGTTGATAATGCAGCCGGCAGAGCGCATGAGGAAGGTGCCCAGGGTGAATATGAGCAGCAGGCTGAGCGGCGGCACGCCCTCTGACGCAATCCACAGCGCCCAGAGCGTCGGCCACAGCAGCAGCAGTGTGCCGATGGGTTTGTCCCAGCGTATCAGCTGCAGCAGTGCCCATTGCTTGTCATTCACGGGCAGGCGAAGGGCCGTTGTCGGATGTCTTGAAGCCACGGTATCTGTGTTCAAACGCGAAGGCGCGAGAATGCGACAACTTTGCCGCGCATGCAAGGCGTGGCGAGCGTGAGCACCCCGCCCGACCGCTGCACGGCGGGCTAGACATCGGCAAATACCTGTCGACTGCCGGTCCAGCGCTGGATCAGGGGGGCCACCCGCTTTGGGTGCTGTGCCTGCAGCGCGGCGGCCGCCACCTGCACGTGGTCGAGCAGATGGTCGTGCTCCGGCAGGCGGGCGATACGAAAATCCATGAGCCCGGTCTGCCGCGTGCCCAGCACTTCACCGGGGCCGCGCAGGGCGAGGTCCTTCTCGGCAATGAAAAAGCCGTCGCTGCTCTCTCGCATGGCCTGCAGACGCTCCCGGCCATTGGCGCTGAGCGGGGCCTGATAGAGCAGCACGCAGTGACTCGCGGTGCTGCCGCGACCGACGCGACCGCGCAACTGGTGCAGCTGGGCGAGACCGAGACGCTCAGGGTTCTCAATGATCATGAGGCTGGCCCGGGGCACGTCGACACCGACCTCGATCACGGTGGTCGCCACCAGGAGATCGTAGTCGCCGGCCTTGAACTGCTGCATGACGGCAGCTTTTTCCGTCGCTGGCAGCCGCCCGTGAATCAGTCCGATACGCAGCTCAGGCAGTGTTTCGCCCAGCTCTGCATGGGTTGCCTCTGCCGCCTGTGCCTGCAGGGCGTCGCTTTCCTCAATCAGGGTGCACACCCAGTACGCCTGGCGACCCTCGCTGCAGGCATGGGCGACCCGCTCGATCACGCTCTCCCGGCGCTGGTTGTCGACCAGCACGGTGGTGACCGGCTGGCGACCCGGCGGCAGCTCGTCAATCACCGAGCAGTCGAGGTCGGCGTAGGCAACCATGGACAGCGTGCGTGGAATCGGCGTCGCCGTCATCACCAGCTGGTGCGGGCGCCAGTCGCTGGCCTTGGCCTTGAGCTGCAGTCGCTGGTGGACGCCGAAGCGATGCTGTTCATCGATAATCAGCAGACCCAGGCGGGCGAAGATGACATCGTCCTGGAACAGCGCGTGGGTGCCGATGATCAGCGGGGCGTGACCGCCGGCGATACGCGCCAGTGCCTGCTGTCGCGCCCGTCCCTTGATGCGTCCGCTCAGCCAGACAATGTCGATGTCGTCCTCTGCAAACCAGGCGCCGAAACTGGACAGGTGCTGCTCGGCGAGAATTTCCGTGGGCGCCATGATGGCCACCTGGTAGCCCGCGGCCATCGCCTGCAGCGCTGCACCGGCCGCCACCAGGGTCTTCCCCGAGCCCACGTCACCCTGAACCAGACGCAGCATGGGCCTGGCGCTGGCGAGATCCGACGCTATCTCGTGCATCACCCGTTGCTGGGCCCCGGTGGGTCGAAACGGCAGCCGTGCGAGGAATTGCGACACGGCGCGGGATTCGACCGGCATGGCGGGTGCCGCACTGCGGCGCTCGCGCTGTCGCAGTGCCTGCAGCGAGAGGTGGTGTGCCAGCAGCTCCTCGAGCGCGAGGCGCAGCTGTGCCGGATGCTCGCCAGCCTGCAGCAGCGCCAGCGGCGCGTCCGGAGGCGGCGCATGCAGATAGATGAGCGCATCGACAAGCGTGAAGTCCAGCTTGCAGACGCCGTCCAGCAGGTCAGCCGGTGGGTTTTTCCGCAACAGCGCCACGGCCTGCCCGCACAGTTTTCGCCACTGTAACTGGCCGATACCCTCGGTTGTCGGGTAGATCGGCGTCAGTGTCTCGTTGACAGGAGCTGGCGCATCGCCGGTGAGACGGTATTCCGGGTGGATCAGCTCCAGCCCGCTGCGTCCCGGGCGCGCCTGGCCAAAGCAGCGCACGCGACAGCCGGGCTGCAGTCCGTTGCGCTGCGCCGCATTGAAATGAAAGAAACGCAGCGTCAGCAGGGCGCCACTGCCGTCCTGCAGTACTGCCACCAGGCTGCGGCGGCGGCCAAAGGCGATATCACAGAGCTTGATGGTGCCCTCCACCACGGCTTCCTGTCCCGGTCGCAGGGCCGCCACCGGCGTCACCCGGGTGCGATCCTGGTAGCGCAGCGGCAGGTGAAACAGCAGATCCTCCACGCCGTGGACACCATAATCCTGCAGTCGCGATGCGAGCTTCGGGCCCACGCCGCGCAGCTCGGTGAGTTTGTGGGCTATCAGTGCCACGCTCGCCTCGGTGGTTTGCGGTTTGCGTGCCGCCCCCACTGCCGTATTCTGGCAGGGTCGCGGGTGCAATCGCGCTATAGTGATGGATGATACCCGTTCGAGAGGGTTCACAGTGACGCAGAGTACAACAAAGCAGGCGACCAGGACCGCAGAGCAGACCGCTCTGTTTGTCGGTTGCGGTGATCTGGCGATACGTGCGGCGGCGGCACTGCCGGCCTCCGTCCGCTGTATTGGTCTGTGTCGCCATCCCGAGCGCCTGCCCGACAACATCGAGAGCCTGGCGGGGGACTATACCTGTGGCAGCACTTTCGCGAGCCTGCCGCAGCTGGCGCCCGACACCATTGTTTTCACGCTGAAGCCTGTCGGTGGACGCGACTCAGAGGCCTATCAACGGGGCTTTCTGACACCCGTGAAGCACCTGCTGGCAGCCCTCGGCCATCACCGGCCACGGCGGATTCTTTTTGTCTCCTCCACCCGCGTCTATACCGAGAATGACGGTGGCTGGGTCGATGAATCGGCGCCCGTGGCTGATGACGATTCGCCTGCCGGTATGATTGTCGCCGCAGAGCGGCAGCTCCTGAACGCCGGACATCCTGCCACGATCCTGCGCTGCGCCGGTCTCTATGGCGGTGCCAGTGCCAGGCTGACAGCACGAATCGCGCGTGGTGAGCTGAGTCCTGCGAGCCCCGTGCATTACGGCAATCGCGTGCACCGCGACGACGTGGCGGGTTTCATCGCCGAGCTGATCAAGCGCGAGGCCCGCGGTGAGGTTCCGGCCGACTGCTACAACCTGGTGGACGACAATCCTGCACCGCAGCATGAGGTTGACCGGTGGCTCGCGGCGGCCCTGTCCGTTCCGGTCGGGGAGGACCCGGGCAGCGCTGCAGATCCAGGCTCGAGGGGACACAAGCGTGTCAGCAACCGGCGATGGCGCAGCAGTGGTTTTGTGCTTCGCTACCCGGATTATCGCAGCGGCTATGCCGCCGCGCTGGGTCTGCAGCAGGAGCGGTCGGCAGCATGCTGATGCCCGCCATCAGTCAGGGTGGGCGCTGGCTGCGTTTGGTGGTGGCTGCCTGTCTTGTCCTGTGTGGCGCGGTCGCCCTCACCGGCGCACAGGATGGCGAAGAGCCGGGCACGGCGCTGTTACTGCAGGTAGAGGGTGCCATTGGCCCGGCGACGATGGACTATGTGCAGCGCGGCATTGCGCGCGCCGCTGAGGAGCGTGCCGGGCTCGTGATCCTGCAGATGGATACGCCGGGCGGACTCATGGCGTCCACCCGTGACATCATCAAGGCGATTCTTGCCTCGCCGGTGCCGGTGGTGACCTACGTCGCACCCCAGGGCGCCCGCGCCGCGAGCGCCGGAACCTATATTCTCTATGCCAGCCACGTCGCGGCCATGGCGCCGGCAACCACCCTGGGCTCCGCGACCCCGGTGCAGATGGGGGGCTTGCCTGGCATGTCTTCGGACGAAGACGAGGACGACGATGCCTCGGGAAAGAGCGGCGGTTCCGCCAGCGAACGCAAGGTACTGGAGGATGCCGTCAGCCTTATCCGGTCACTGGCCGAGCGCAACGGGCGCAATGCCGACTGGGCCGAGGAGGCCGTGCGTAACGCGGCCAACCTGGTGGCGTCCGAGGCGCTGGCCATCGACGTCATCGACGTCATCGCGGAGAACACGGAGGTGCTGCTGGCGCGCCTGCATGGTCTCGAGGTCGATCTTGAGCGCGGCACGACAACCCTCGACACGCGCGACCTGCGGCTGGTCCGCGTCGATCCCGACTGGCGCACCCGCCTCCTCTCCGTCATCACCGACCCGAACATTGCCTTCTTTCTCATGTTGATCGGCTTCTATGGCATCATTTTCGAACTGGCGAGCCCCGGCAGCCTGTTCCCTGGCGTGATCGGTGTCACCTGCCTGATTCTCGCGCTGTATGCCTTTCAGGTGCTTTCAGTCAACTATGCGGGGCTGGCGCTGATATTCCTCGGTCTGGCCTTCATCATTGCGGAAGCCTTTATGCCCAGCTTCGGTGTCCTGGGTTTCGGCGGTCTGGCGGCGTTTGTTGCCGGCTCCGTTATTCTCATGGACGGCAGCAACCGGGGGGTCTCGCTGCCGGCCATCGGCGGCACCGCTGCGGTCGCGGCCGGGTTTCTGCTGTGGATGGTCACCCGTCTGCTGAATTTCCGGCGCCGCCAGCCAGTGGTGGGTATGGAGACCCTGCCGGGGCACAGTGCACGCGCCGTCGATACCTTCAGCATTGATGCCGATGGCGACTATCATGGCCATGTCATGCTGTCGGGTGAACGCTGGCAGGCAATTAGCAGAGTGCCCATAGTGGCGGGAGCCGAGGTGCACGTGCACCATGTCGATGGCCTGACGGCGCATGTCAGCACGGATGCCGGAACGGCATGATTCTGCGATCCACTTATCGATAACGGGAGAGATCACCATGGAACAGTTCATCCCCTACCTGGCTCCGCTGCTGATTCTGGTTTTCATTATCGGGGCCGCCATTCGTATCCTCCCGGAATACCAGCGCGGCGTGGTGTTTTTCCTCGGGCGCTTTCAGGGCGTCAAGGGGCCGGGCCTGATCATTATCATCCCCGGGGTGCAGCAGATGACCCGGGTGGACCTGCGTGTTATCACACTGGATGTGCCGAGTCAGGACGTGATTTCCCGGGATAACGTCACGGTGCATGTGAACGCCGTGCTGTATTTCCGGGTCGTCGATCCGGAGCGTGCCATCATCCGCGTGGAGGATTTCGGCGCGGCGACCAGCCAGCTGGCGCAGACCACTCTGCGCTCGGTGCTTGGCAAGCATGATCTGGATGAAATGCTGTCCGAGCGAGACAAGCTGAATTCGGACATTCAGGACATCATCGACGCCCAGACCGAGGAGTGGGGCATCAAGGTGGTGAACGTCGAGATCAAGCAGGTGGACCTGAACGAGTCCATGGTGCGCGCGATCGGTCGCCAGGCCGAGGCCGAGCGCGAGCGTCGTGCCAAGGTGATCCACGCCGAAGGCGAGCTGCAGGCGTCGGAAAAACTGCTGCAGGCCGCGCAGGTCATGTCGGCGAGCTCCGGTTCCATGCAGCTGCGCTACCTGCAGACTCTGGCCGACATGAGCAACGGCAATGCGTCGACGATTGTGTTTCCCCTGCCGATCGAGATCATGGACGCCCTGGTGTCTACCAAGGGCCGCTCGGAGAAAACCGGTGACGCTGACTGATTGCCGGGCATCGGCAGGGCCGTCAGACCGCGAGCTGTGCCTCAACCTCGATGGACACACCTTTCGGTAGGGCGGCGACCGCAACACAGGCGCGCGCCGGGAATGGTGCGTTGAGAAACTCTTCCATCACGGCATTCACGGCGCCGAAATTGTTCATGTCGGTGAGCGAGATATTCAGCTTTACCGCGTCGTCCAGGCTACCGCCGGCGGCCTTGGCCACCGCCGCAAGGTTGCTGAAGACCTGGCGTGCCTGTGCGCTGATGTCCCCCGCGACGATCTCCATGGTTTCCGGCACCAGCGGTATCTGCCCGGACAGCCAGACAATATTGCCGACCTTGATGGCCTGCGAATAAGGACCGATAGCTGCCGGGGCTTCATCGGTTGATATCACGGCGCGATTTGTCATGCGGCCTTCTCCATCTGCGTTGGGGTTGTGGGATGATTTGCCGGGATCAGTTCTTGAGGCGGCTGACCCGGCGTACGCTGGCGATGCCGCGCAGCCGGCGCAGGATGCGCGCCAGGTGCACCCGGTTGTTGACCTGGACCTCCAGGTCAACGTAGGTGAACTGGTAGTCCTTGTCCTCGGTGGAAATCTTCTCGATGTTGACGCCCATACTGTTGATCCGGGTGGCGATCACGGCAATCGTGCCGCGACGGTTTTCCACCTCGACACGCAGATGGGCGATGAATTCACCGGTAATGCTGTCGTCCCAGCGCAGGGCGATCAGCCGCTCGGGTTTGGCGCGGACCTCGGCCAGGTTGCGGCAGGACTCGCGGTGCACCACGACGCCGCGCTCCGGGCTCAGGTAACCGGCGATGGCGTCGCCGGGAAGCGGCCGGCAACAGCGGGCGTAGGTCACCATGAAGCCCTCGGTGCCGCGGATGGCCAGCGGGGCGGAATTGCTGGTCTCCATGGCGCGCGCATCCACAGGCTCGCCGAGAAGTTGCTGTGCGACCACGCTTGGCAGGCGCTCTCCGCGGGCAATATCGTCCATGAGGTCGTCGCTGGTGGCGTAGCCGAGGCGTTGAAGGTACTCCTGCAGAAGGTGGACCGGCAATTCGTCCAGTGCGGTTTCAAATCCCGCCAGGGTCTTGTCCAGCAGCCGCTTGCCGAGGGCAACGGAATCCTCGCGGCGCTGGTGCTTGAGAAAATGCCGGATATTGGTTCGTGCCTTGGCGGTGACCGTGTAATTGAACCAGGCCGGGTTGGGACGCGCGCCCTTGGCGGTGAGCACTTCCACGGTCTGGCCGCTCTCCAGCGGTTCCGACAGGGGCGCCAGCCGGCGATTGATGCGGCAGGCCACACAGCGGTTGCCGACATCGGTATGCACGGCATAGGCAAAATCCACGGCAGTTGCACCCCGCGGCAGCTCGAGAATGCGGCCCTTCGGTGTAAAGATGTAGATTTCGTCGGGAAACAGGTCGATCTTGACGCTCTCGATGAACTCCAGCGAGTTGCCTGCGCGCTGCTGCATCTCGAGCAGTCCCTGAACCCACTCGCGGGCCCGTGCGTGACTGCCGTTCGCCGACTGGCCATCACTCTTGTACAGCCAGTGCGCGGCAATGCCGTTGTTCGCCATGTCCTCCATTTCCCGCGTACGGATCTGTACCTCGATGGGCACGCCGTGCATGCCCATGGTGACGGTGTGGAGGGACTGATAGCCATTCGCCTTGGGGATGGCAATGTAGTCCTTGAACTCCCCGGGCACGGGTTTGTAGAGGCTGTGAATGCAGCCGAGGACGCGGTAGCAGGTGTCCACGGAATCGACGATCACGCGGAAGGCGTAAATATCCATGATCTCGGAGAAGGATTTCTTCTTCGAGCGCATTTTCTTGTAGATGCTGTACAGGTGTTTCTCGCGGCCGATCACCTCTGCCGTGTGGCCCTCCTGGGCGAGGCTCGACTCGATCTGGTGGGTGATTTTTTCCACCAGTTCCCGGCGATTGCCCCGCGCCTTGCGGGTGGCAGCGGCAATGCGGCGCGCGCGCATTGGATACAGCGCGCTGAAACCCAGATCCTCGAACTCCATGCGTACGGCGTTCATGCCCAGTCGCATGGCGATGGGAGCGTAGATTTCCAGGGTTTCCCGCGCAATGCGCCGCGCCTTGCTGGTAGGCAGCACACCCAGGGTGCGCATGTTGTGGAGGCGGTCCGCGAGCTTGACCAGGATGACGCGGATATCCCTCGCCATGGCCAGTGCCATCTTCTGGAAGTTTTCGGCCTGCTTTTCTTCGAGGGAGTCGAATTCCATCTGCGTCAGCTTGCTGACGCCGTCCACCAGCTCTGCCACCGGCGCACCGAACTGCTTGCCGATGGCCGCCTTGTTGATGCCGGTGTCTTCAATGACGTCATGCAGCATGGCAGCCATCAGGCTCTGATGGTCCATGTGCATGTCGGCGAGAATTCTGGCTACCGCCAGTGGATGGGTGACGTAGGGCTCACCGCTGCGGCGGATCTGCCCGAAATGCGCCTGTTCGGCGAAGTAATAGGCGCGGCGAATCTGCCTGGTCTGCTCCGGCTCGAGGTAGCTTTTCAGTGTACCGTCGAGGGCGTCGATGGTCTGCATATCACACCGCCGGACTCACGTTACAGGTCTGGCGCCTCGTCGTGCGCCATGACCTCTGCGAGTTCATCTTCCGCGTCCATCTCTTCTTCGCGGGTCAGCAGCTCACGCGTAATGAAACCCTCGGCTATTTCGCGCAGTGCGATCACGGTGGGCTTGTCGGACTCTTCCTGTACCATGGGGTCCTTGCCGCCGGTCGCCAGCTGACGTGCGCGCTTGCTCGCCACCATCACGAGCTCAAAGCGGTTGTCGACGTTGTCCAGACAGTCTTCTACGGTTACGCGTGCCATATTGTCATCCTGTGGATAAGTTGTGTGTCTGCGGTGGAATTCACTGTGGATCGACCGCAGAACCGGCCAGAGAACTCACCATTATACAGGAAGCGGCCGGTAATCCGTCCAGTGGAATTCAGGTTTGCAGCAGCCGCTGCAGCAACCGGGTGTGGCGCGCCGCCTGGGAGGACATGCGCAGCCGCTGGGAGGCGATAATACACGCCAGATCCTCGACGGCCTGCTCGAAATCGGCATTTACCACCAGGTAATCGTAGTCGACGTAATGCGACATCTCGGACACGGCCTGTGACATTCGTCGCGAAATGGTTTCTTCATCGTCCTGGCCCCGCCCCGTCAGGCGCTCGTGAAGCGTCTCACGCGATGGGGGCAGTATGAAAATCGACTGTGTGCCGGGCAGCAGTTGCTTGACCTGTCCGGCCCCCTGCCAGTCGATTTCGAGGATGACGTCGATCCCGCTGGCCAGCTTGTCATTGACCCACCTGGCAGATGTGCCGTAGTAGTTGCCGAACACCTCTGCGTGCTCCAGAAAGGCATCTTCCGCCAGCATGGCCTGGAAGGTTGCTCGATCAACGAAGTGATAGTTGATGCCGTCGCGTTCGCCGTTGCGCTGTGGCCGCGTGGTGTGGGAGACAGAAACCTGCAGATCTCGGCTGCGCCCGACCAGCGCCTCGAGCAGGCTGGTCTTGCCCGCGCCGCTGGGTGCCGAGACAGTAAAAAGGGTGCCGAGGCCGTTTTGCATGCGTGGAGTGTCCTGATCGTTTTACGGAGTGTGGGTCATGCCTGCCTCCAGTTCAGCCGCAGGCACCGGGTGGCTGAAAAGATAACCCTGGTACAGGCAGCAACCGGAGGTCGCTAGCATATCGCGTTGCGCGGCAGTTTCCACGCCCTCGGCGATAACGGCAAGACCCAGGCTCTCTCCCAGCGCGACGATGGTGCGGACGATGGCTGCATCGTTGGGGTCGGTGAGCAGATCGCGGACAAAGCTCCTGTCTATCTTGAGTTTCTCCAGCGGCAGCCGCTTGAGATAGTTCATGGAGGAATAGCCTGTCCCGAAGTCGTCCAGGGAAAAGCGCACGCCACGTTCGCGCAGACGACCCATTTTCACAATGGCTTCCTCCACATTTCGCACGAGGAGGGTTTCCGTCAGCTCCAGCTCCAGCAGATTGGCATTGGCGCCGGTCTCATCCAGGATACGGCAGACATCGTCGACGAAGGCATCATTGTGCAGCTGGCTCGCGCTGACGTTGACCGCTACGGTCAGCCCACCGAGCAGAGGATGGGTCGACCACGCCGCCAATTGGGTGCAGGCCTTGAAGAGAATCCGGTTGCCGAGGCGCAGTATCAGGCCGTTCGCTTCGGAAGCGGGGATGAAGACACCCGGCATGATCACGCCCTTGACGGGATGCTCCCACCGCACCAGCGACTCCATACCCAGGATCTTCCCCTGCGCGTCGTACTGGGGCTGGTACCAGAGCGTGAATTCATCGTTCTCCAGCGCTCGATAAATGGCGCTTGCCAGCTCTGCGCGCTGGTGGACCTGGTCCTGCATGTCGGCGTTGAAGAAACGCAGGCTGTCGCGCCCATCCGCCTTTGCCTCATACATGGCAAGCTCTGCACTCTTGAGCAGCTCGCGCGCGTCGTAGCCCACGTCGGAAAACATGACCACACCGATACAGGCGCTGCCATGGTAGGCGGTGTTGTGCAGCTGAAAGGATGCCTGAAGGGCCTGCTGCACCGACTGCACCGCCTCCTCCACCCGCTGCTGAGCCACGGCCCTTTCGGCCGGCAGGCCCTCGATCAGCAGGATGAAGGAATCGCCGTCAACGCGGGCCGCTGTGAAGTGGCGGATCGGCAGATCAAGCAGCCTTTCCGCGACAGCGCTCAGCAGAAGATCACCGGTTTCATGGCCGTGGGCATCGTTGAGATCGCGGAAATTATCGAGATCAATATGCAGCACGGCACCATCGCGGCCCCCATGGCGGGCGGCGATGAGGCATTTCTTCAGGCGCTCGAGCAGCTGATGCCGGTTGGGCAGCCCGGTCAGCCGGTCGAAATTCAGTGTCTCTCGGAGCCGGTACCGGCTTTCTGCGAGAGCTGCGCTACGGTGCTTTACCTGGCGGTTGAGCCGCAGCGCAATGGCGAGAACAAGCAGTAGCAGTATCCCGAGGACAATCGCGCCCCACAGCAGCAGCGGAGAACGCGCCTGCGGTGCTGAATAACTGCCCCAGCGCTGCATGATGGCGTAATAGGGGGATTCCGGCGCCGCCGTCCAGCGCTCCAGCCAGTCATCGATGCGCGCCAGCATGGCCTGCCCGCTGTCCGGCGGGGCGGCGAAAAACAGGCGGCTTGGCTGGAAGATGATGGTTGTCGGGTGCAGGCCGTAGCGCACCGCGTGGAGGTTGCCGTACAGGTGATTGCTGACTGCCAGGTCAGCGGCGCCGGACCGCACGAGATCGAAGGCCATCTCGAAGCTGCTCGCCGTGAGAATGTCGATGTCGAGGCCGAAGCCGGAGGCGAGCTCTTCGAGGTAGCCCTGCTGGATGCTGTTGCCGAGGACAGCAATGCGGGTTCCGCTGAGCTGGGTTGGCGACGTGTAGACGCTGGCTGTCGCACTGAAAATCTGTGACCAGCTGTGCAGCGCCGGGCGCTGGTGAAAGCTGAAGCGGCTGGCGCGGTCGGCGTTGATAGCGACATCAGGCAGTAGATCGATAGCGCTGTCTTCCAGCAGCTCGAGACACGCCTCCCAGGCGCATCCCACAGGCTGCAGCAGCCACTGCTCACGATCCGCTATCTCCTGCAGCAGTTCACCAAAAATGCCGGATAATCGCCCGTCTGTGCCGAGCATGAGTTTGGGCTCGTTTGCATAGACACCGACGCGAACGGTTGCAGACAAGCCTGAAGCTGGCAGAGCCAGCAGTAGCGCCGCCAGCATGAGCAGCAGTGTGCCCTGCAGACGAACATCCGCGCGCTGACCGTCTTGCATTGACGCACCACCGTGAAGTCTGGGAATCCGTTGCCGTTTTCAGTATAGACTGCCTCGCCAGGCGGCGTGAACGGTATTAAGTGCGTTAAGCTCTGGCAATGAACAAATTGTCAGGGAAAGACAGGAATGCCGGGACTCGTCAGCTATTTTGATCTTATCGCCGTCGCTGTGTTTGCCGTCAGCGGTGCCCTTGCCGCCGCCGAGGAAAAGCTCGACATGCTTGGCTTCATTCTGTTCGGAACGTTGACCGGCATTGGCGGCGGTACGGTGCGCGATCTGCTGCTCCAGTCAGGTCCGGTGTTCTGGATCGCAAGCGTTGAATACCTCTGGGTCTGTATTGGCGCATCAGTCGCGACCTGGTTTCTGGCGCCCTTTCTGCAGTCCGCGCAGCGTGTTCTGCTCTGGGCCGACGGTGCCGGTCTCGCCCTATTTTCGGTGCTGGGCGCGGCCAAGGCCCTGGATGCCGGTGCGGCGGGAGTGGTTGCGGTTGTGATGGGGGTGATGTCGGCAAGCTTTGGCTCGCTGCTCCGCGATACCCTCATGAACAGGATTCCGATTCTTCTGGGTCCGGAGATCTATGTCACGGCATGCCTGCTGGGTGCCGTCGGCTATGCGACACTGACAACCGCGGGTGTGCCGGTGCAGGCGGCGATGCCACTGGCCATCGCCGCTGCGTTCGCGCTGCGCGCCGCTGCCCTGATCTGGGGCCTGCGTCTGCCAAAATATGCGCGCAGCGGCGCATCCAGGCCGTAGCCACGCCACAGCGGTCCTCTACGAGAGTCGCCCTCTAGTTGAAGTGCACGACAAAGCGCGCACCCGATCCCACCATCCTGTCCTGTATCTGCACGCTGGCACCGTGAGCCAGCGCGATTTCGCGGACAATTGCCAGCCCCAGACCGCAGCCATCGCCGCTGCTGTCTACCGGACGGAAAAAGCGGTCAAAGATCTGTGGCCAGTCATCCTGTGATATTCCGGGTCCATCGTCCTCGACCACGAGACTGATTCCGTCGAGGGTTTCGGTCAGTTCAACCCAGACATGACCGTTTTCGCTGCCATACTTCACGGCGTTTTCCACCAGATTACGTACCATCTCTGCCAGCAGCGTGAACTCGCCATCGAGAAACAGTTTCTGCTCGGGAAGCCGCATAACCAGATGAATGCCGCGCTCATGTGCCAGTTGCGCATTGTCTGCGCAGCAGTGCTCGACAACCTCGTTGAGGTCCACCCGCTCCGTACGCAACCCGCGGCCGAACGCGGCTTCCGCTCTCGCCAGCTTCATCAGCTGGGAATTCACGTGTGCCATATGGTCAGCGGCATGGGATATTTGCAGCAGCGCGACTTGAACCTTTTCCGGATCGGTTTCGTCCTGCGCCAGCTGCGCCTGCAGTTTCATGCCGGCGAGGGGGGTCCGGATCTGATGCGCGATATTGCCGATGAACTGCTCGCGGGCGCTGATTGCGGTGTCGATGCGGGAGAGCAGCTGGTTGCTGTTCTCAACCAGGCCGCGGACTTCCGTGGGCACCTGTCCGACGTCAATGAGGGTCAGATCGCGGGGACTGCGTTGCCCGATCGCGCGCCCCAGCCGAATCAGCGGATTGAGGCCCCGATCAAACGCGGTGGCGATGAGAAGCAGCACCGCCACAAGCAGGAGCGCCTTGGAGATGAGCACATCGCGCAGCAGGTCAGCCGTCATGGTCTGGCGCCGCACCAGGGTTTCCGCAATGGTGACAACCGCCGCCAGCCCGTTATCCGCCTGGGTGAACAGGCTGACGGCACGTACATTTTTTCCGTCCAGGCGCAGATCCCGGAACAGCGGACCGCTTTCCAGAGTTCCCGGGGGCGGCAGCGCTAGCTCCTCTGTGCCGGCGATGATCTCTCCATCCGGTGTTGCGACCTGAAAATACACCTCGTCAAGCTCGTCCCATTCGAACACCTCCAGGAAGCTGCGGTCTGCCGTGAACTGCAGACGGTCGCGCTCAACATGCACCTCCTTGCTCATCGAATGGACCGAATTCAGCAGCCAGCGGTCGAAAAGCAGCTTCGTGGACTGCATGCTGATGAGGTAGGACACTGCGGACTCCACCAGCATCAGCAGCAGAAGCGGGCCCGCAACCAGCAGCAGAAGCAACGTTTTCAGTGACAGCGAGCGCCCCATCCTCAGGCGGCCTCTATCAGGTAGCCGACGCCACGCATGGTCCGTATCGCAACACCGTGGGGCTGCAGGCGTCGTCGCAGACGGTGAATGTAGACTTCCACCGCGTTGTCGCCGACATCATCATTGCTGATGGCCATGCGCTGCGCGAGACGTTCCTTGTGCACGACGCGCGGGGAGTTGAGCATAAGGGCCTCCAGAACCTCGTATTCCCTCAGCGGCAGTGAAAGCCGGCCGCTGCCGGTGGAGAGAGTTCTGTCGACGGGATTCAGCCTGATGCTGCCAACCACAATATCGTTCCGGAAATCCGTGTGGCTTCGGCGCAGCAGCGCCCGAACTCGCGCCAGCAGCTCTCTGAGGTCGAAGGGTTTCTCCATGTAGTCGTCGGCGCCAGCGTCGAGCGCAGCGACCTGCTGATCGACGCCCTCGCGCGCTGTCAGCACCATTACGGGAATGCTGTTCTGCGCATGGCGCATGGCCTTGAGAATGGTGATGCCCTCCATGTCAGGCAGGCCCAGGTCGAGAATCACCAGGTCGAAGTCGTAGGCCCGCAGGGAGGCCTTCGCCGTGGCGCCATCCGTCGCGTGTGCGACCTGATAGTTCTCTCGACCGAAAGCGGTGAGTAGTCCGTTGGCCAGCAGGGCATCGTCCTCGACCAGCAACAGATTCATGCAGTGGGGCCTCCCGGCAGGCGTGCGGTTATCAGCGACTGAAGCGCGAAGACTATACGGAAAAACCGGGTAGTGGCGCCACCGGTGTGGCGTCGGTCGCGCAGGGCGGTGAAAGGTTGATGAAAGGCTAGCGCTATAAGATTGAACGCTGGCGCATCGCGCGCCTCATCGCCACCCGGTCAGCAGGGCCCCCAGGGACCTTCATCCTTAGCAAATCAGGGTGAGGCTCAGGCTGGCAGCCTGCAGGAGAGTTTTATGGTTTCTATGCATGACTTGAAAAAGGATCTGCCCGCCAGCATCGTGGTGTTTTTCGTGGCGCTGCCGCTGTGCCTCGGTATTGCGCTGGCGTCGGGCGCACCGCTGTTTTCGGGACTGATCGCCGGGATTATCGGTGGCATTCTGGTGGGTGTGCTGAGTGGATCTCCCCTCGGCGTATCAGGGCCTGCGGCGGGACTCGCGGTCGTTGTTCTCGGGGCGATAGAGACGCTGGGTTCATTCGAGGCGTTTCTGCTCGCCGTGGTGCTGGGTGGTCTGCTGCAGATAGCGCTGGGGGTGGCCCGCGCCGGTGTACTCGGCTATTTTTTCCCGGCGGCTGTCATCCAGGGAATGCTTACGGGCATTGGCATCATCATCATTCTCAAGCAGATTCCCCACGCCCTGGGCTACGACACGAATCCCGTGGGAGATATGGGCTACGCGGAAATTGATGGTGGTACCGTGTTCTCGGCGTTTGGCGAGATGCTGGATTACATCCACCCGGGGGCACTGCTGATCTCGCTGGCCTCTCTGGCCATATTGATTGCCTGGAGTACGCCCCGCATCACCGGTCATCGCTGGCTGGGTCTGGTTCCCGGACCCGTTTTGGCCGTCTTTTTCGCCGTCGCCTGCCAACTCCTGTTTTCCGGTATGTCCACTTTCGCCCTGTCGGATGACCACCTGGTCTCGGTGCCCGTGGCGTCCAGCCTCGGTGAATTTGCCTCTCTCTTCGTGTCGCCTGACTTCAGTCAGATCGGCAACCCGATTATCTGGACGGTGGCCCTGACGCTGGCTGCGGTTGCGAGCATCGAGACGCTGCTATCCGTTGAGGCCGTCGATCGGCTCGACCCACAGAAGCGGGTCACTCCCACCAACCGCGAACTGGTTGCCCAGGGTGTCGGCAACTCCGTATCCGGATTGATCGGTGGCCTGCCGATCACTCAGGTCATCGTGCGCAGCAGCGCCAATGTCCAGGCGGGCGCGCGCTCCAAGGTGTCCGCCATCAGTCATGGAGTTCTGCTCCTCGTCTGCGTTGCGACGGTTCCTCACTGGCTCAATCTCATCCCCCTGGGTGTATTGGCCGCCGTGCTCCTCGTTACTGGCTACAAGCTTGCCAAGCCGGCGCTGTTCAAGAAGATGTGGGCCTACGGTCCGGAACAGTTTGCGCCTTTCATTGTCACTGTTGCGGGTGTTGTCTTTACCGACCTGCTGCTGGGCGTGGGCATGGGGATGACGGTTGCGCTGGTCATCCTGCTGCAGTGGAGTTTTCGCAATTCCCACTTCCTGCACATGGAAAAGGGTGAGACCGCTGCCCACAGGCCGGTGCTCACGATGCACCTGGCAGAGGAAGTTACGTTTCTTAACAAGGGTGCTATCAGGAAGCAGCTGGATGAGGTCCCGGACAACAGCATTCTGGTGATCGATCAGAGCAATTGCGTGTATCTGAACCACGATGTGGCAGAGATTATCGACGATTTCGCCAGGGTTGCGCCGGAACGCGGCATTGAGGTGAAGCAGACTGAATTCACCAAGCAGATATTGCGGGGACCGAAGTGGTCATCGCAGAGCGCCGCGTAGAAGGCGAACCTTACTCGATATTCTGCACCTGCTCATAGTTAAGTCTCAATAACTCGTTCAAAATCAATGGGTTATTGGTTTTTACGATGGCTTTCTCTCTCAGGCTGTCACCATTTCTGCCACCGTTTAGATTTTCCTCAACTAGGCAGTCCAGGTTAAACGTTTCTCTGGTTGGGAGGGCATTGCTCAAGGTGGCAGAAGCCCCGCTAAAAGTTAGATACTATGCCGGACTTGTAGCGGCGGCGCATTTATAAGTCTTATCGACTCCAGCAGATATGCCAGCCGGTGCCGGCTGAGCCAATCGAAAAAATATCACCACCCACCTCCATGTCACAGGCCATCTTGTCTTAATCAATATAAAGCATCAGGGGCGGTGGGATTGTTATGGTTGATTCAGTCGGCTTTATCAAGGGGGCTGTGATATTTGATCGCCGAATCACGCTTGATCGAACTCACGAGGATGAATCAGCATGTCAGCCCTTTCAGCACTTCTTGATAGTTATCGTGCCGCTTCGGTTACGGAACGCGAAAAAGGCACCTACTTTGAGGAACTGATTTATACTCATCTGCGTCATGAGGCCACTTATCGTGATTTGTACGAACGGATTTGGACATATTCCGATTGGGCCAAAGAACAGGGGCTGGATGGCCGCGACACCGGCATCGATTTGGTCGCTAATTCGCAATAGTCACGGTCGAAAGGTTAACCGGGTGGCTCAGCTCTTCAAGCCACCAGAAAGAGTGGTGCACTAAGTGTTTAATTCCCAACCGAATAAGGTTACAACAATGCCTAAAAAATCATCATTGAAAGCTGGATTCTTGTTAGCAGTCTTGGTCGCTCCTATGGCTGCGTCTACGCATGTGGCGGCAGAATCCAGCGATACCTATCAATCGCAACGTCAAGCAGCAAAGCAGGAGCAAGCCAGGGTGGCAGAAACTGCCGGTGTGAGTGTGATGCACGTTGACAAAGGAACAGCTTACACCACAAGAATGATTGGCGTGCCGGCGGAGCTCTCGTCGGTGGTCATTTATGACGAGAAGAGCCTTGAACCGGTGTTACGGAGCCTGCCGCCTTACTATGGCTTTAATGGGAATGAAGAACTTCGGTTGGTTGGTAAGACTACAAACGAAATCGACACTGTTTACATTGTCAGACAGTATATAAACGGAATTGAGACTTCAGCCGATCTTCGTCTGCGCGTGGACAATACGTCGGCTCGTTTAATACGAGTCGATGGCTGGTTATACGGTGGCGTAGGCGTTGAATTAAAGAGCCGTGTGAGTGAGGCAGCTGCTATAGACTTGGTAGTCGAGCAAATTGAGAAGCGGCCTGCTCTGATGGCTAACCGCAGTGAATCGAATTCTACCGCACAGAATTTGAAGAACAAGCACGCTCATCAGGTGGTTCCTTTGTACCGTCCATTCGGAGAAGAGAGGCAGCTTTCATTGTGGTGGGGTGTTGGCATTGCAGTCGAGATAGACACTCCGGAAAGGCACTTGGATGGTGAGGAGCCCTACGAGTGGTTCTATGTAGATCCTGAAGGCAAGGTGTCGCCATGGAGGGAGGGCAATACCCGCGCTGGTCCAACAATGGTGTGCAATGGCGCCGGAACATCAGGAATCCGTTGTCAGCAGGGAGGCATCACCGTTATTAATGCCGCGGGACAGTGCCTTAACAGCAGCCTTTGCGGATCAGCCAGCAGCCCGTACCGAATAGCCTACGACACCGCTGCGAAGGTTGAGGCGATGTGGAATGACTTATACCCTGGTCAAAATTTCATTGGGGATAATAATCTTACTTACGGCGGTGACCTCGAAATCAAGATAAACGGTAGTGCACTTGGTACTGCCTCCGGGTGGTACGAGGCGCACATCTATGGCCCGAATCTAAATCGTAAAGCAGGGATTATCATTGATGGCGGAGCTCCTAACCTAGACGAAGTTGTCGCGCACGAAATGGGGCATGGATGGAATGCCCTCAAAAACTGGGTCTTCCCCAGTCATGGTGGGTAATCATCGCGCCGTTCCGGCAGGATAAAGCTCAAGCCCACCCAGGTGGAAGTAAATGGCATTGCGGAATCGTTGCTTGTTCCGGAATCCGCGGGCACGTACCTTCACCGTCTTGATGCGACTGTTGATGCTCTCCGCAAAGCTGTTGTCGGCTTT
>NZ_SLWX01000019.1 GCF_004340525.1 Chromatocurvus halotolerans
CAGACTTATCCACAGACGCCTAGATATACTGGGCACCCGTAACCCGGGTCAGAATTGGATGGAAATCCTGGGTCAGTTTTAAACGGCAACCAACAGACACTTCATAAAAGCGTGATCCTCCTCGCGATAACTCCCGACTTCGGCGCGCCCGATCAGAGGTTCGGGTAGATGTTCGACTGGGGCCCCACGACCTCAATCCCACTCTTTATTTATCGGTAACACTAAATCACTGGCAAACGATAACCATTCGTATTACCATCACGTCCCCGTCGGGTCGTCAAAGCGGCCGAGAATCCAGGGGAGATAGTATGAGGGTAGGAACACAACGCAGTCTGCTGGTGGTCGCTGCCACCGTGGCCGTCACTTCATCGGTGGTTGCGCAGGACAATATCGCGGGTAAATCGGCAAATCCCGACGACCGTATTGAGGAGGTATTTGTCTATGGCGATATGAATCGCTTTGGCGCTACCAAGTCCAACACGCCGATCGTCGATACGGCGCGATCGTTGTCCATTGAGACGGCCGATGCATTCACGGAAAAGGGCGCCTTGAACCTGTCGCAGACGACAGCCTACATGCCGGGCGTCACCGCCGAGACCTATGGCTTTGCCACCCGCGGCGACTGGATACGATCCCGTGGGCTCGACATTCCGAGGTACCGTGATTCGATTCAGGAATTGTTCGGCAGCTACAACACCACGCGCACCGAGGTGTATACCATTGAACAGGTTGAGGTCCTGCGCGGCCCGGCGTCTGTCCTTTACGGTCAGGGTTCTCCCGGCGGTATTGTCAATGTCGTTTCAAAAACCCCAAAGACGGAAACAGGCGGGGAGGTCACCGCGCAGGTTGGAAACTTCAGCCGACAGCAGTTGGGCATCGACCTGAACGGCACCGTTGGTGCGGACGCGGCGCTGCGCGGCCGCTTCGTCGCATTCTACCGTGACAGCGACACACAGGTAGACAACGTTTTCGACGACACACTCGTGCTGATGCCGTCCCTGACTTTCGCACCGACACCCGATACCGCCATTACCGGCATCCTCCTGCGCCAGGAAACCGAGAGCGATACGGGCTCACAGTTCGTGCCGGTGGCCGGCACGCTGCAGCCCGGACCGGGTGGCGTTGCCCTGGACCAGGATGTCTACGCCGGTGAGCCTGGTTTCAATCGCTTTGATACCGAGTCCACGCAGATCACGCTGCTCGCCGAACATCGGCTGACGGGGGATTGGTATATCAATGCGACGGCGCTGTGGCGCGACGGCGAGGCTGATTACCACCAGGCGTGGCCAATCTTTACGGGCGCAGGCAGCAGCCGCTACCTCAATGACATCGTGGGCGACGCTATCGCGACGCCGACGACCGTGCCGCGATCGTTTTACCAGGCGGACAATACCTCCGAGCAGAAGGCGCTCGATGTTCGGCTCAGCGGTTCATTCACCACGGGAGCGCTGGGGCACGAGCTGCTCTTCGGTGTTCAATATCAGGATGTCGAGACGGATAACAACGTATCCTTTCTGTATGGCGGTGGCGCGTTGTCAGGAGATTATCGCTTTGCCCTCGATCTCGCCAACCCCGTGTACACCGGGGCTCCCGAGCAGTCGGTCTTCGACGCCATCTACAGCGACAACCCAGCCCAGCAGATCGATGACCTGGGGCTCTACATATCTGACCAGATCAGCTGGAAAAACTGGCGCGTCACGGCCGGCGTTCGTTACGACGAGCTCGAGAACACTAACGGCGCGCTGGTCCAGACCGACAGTGAGACGTCGATCAGCGCTGCGGTGATGTACAGTTTCGACAATGGCCTGTCGCCTTACCTTAACTACGCAGAGTCTTTCGAAACCGTGGTGGGCCAGACCCTGGCTGGCGATCCGTTGGAGCCGGAGCGTGCGTCCCAGGTTGAAGCGGGCATCAAGTATGAGTCGCTGGCATTCCCCGGCTATTTCACGCTGGCGTACTTCGATATTGATATCACGAATCTACCGAATCCAAATAGCCTGCCCGGCGATGCGGCCCAGCAACAGGGTGAATCCACGCTCAGAGGGATTGAGCTGGAAGGCAAGTTCCGCCTCGGTGATTTTGCCGTGCAGGTCGCGTACGCGACGCTGGATGCGAAAGACCCCAATGGCTTTGCGCTTTCGGCGTCACCGGACGGACAGGCATCCGCCTGGGTAACGTGGGAACCTTCCGCGCTGCAGGGATTTCATGCTGGGGGCGGCGTACGTTGGGTAGGCGAGAGTGTCTCGGAAAATAATAACCTGCGCTATGTAACACAGGACTATTTTCTTGGTGACCTCATGCTTGGCTATGCCATGGGTAATGGCCTCGACCTGGCAATGAACGTGAGAAACGTGACCGACGAACAGTACCTGACCTCCTGCCTGACCCGCGGCGACTGCTTTCCGGGTATGCGTCGGCAGCTCAGCGCAAGCCTGACTTACGCCTTCTGAGTCGAGCGAAGCTGATGTTCATTGCGTCCATACTGGCACCATTTGCCGTTTTTCTCTGCTTTTTCGGACTCGGATGGGTTTATTGGGGCTGGAAAGCGTCAAACCGCGTGAGCAGTGCGCTAGGCTGGGCCCTGATAACGTCTTCTGTTCTGGCGTGGATCCCCGCTGCAGGCCTGCAGTACGGGCTGGTATATGCGCTGTTTGCGCCCGCTCTGCTGGTGTGGCCCTATGTCAGCAGAGAGGCTTCCCGGATTCCGTCCCGTGCCGGCCAGCAGCGCCCCCGTGAGGCGTCGCAATGGTCAGTCGCGCAGGTGATCGTGAATGCCGGGGCTGCAGTGGTCGTCGCCCTTGTCCTGCCCCTCATGGCCGGAGTCCTTACGGTCTTTGTCAGCTTTCAGCTTCCCGTGGCGGGGGCCAGTCAGGCAGCGATCGGGATTCTGTTGCTACCCTTTCTCACGGCGCTGTACGTCTTTCTGTATCTGGCGAGCCGACGCCGCATGCAATGGTTACTCGTGGGGGCGGCCGGCACATCGGTTCTGGCCGCGGTGATGTACTTATGAAGCGCATGGTGGCGGGCCCAAATTCAGGGAGAGCGCTCGATGCGGCGGCGCTAGACGCCCATGCCTGGTTGGGCCTCATGATCAGCGCGGCCCTGTATCTGATTTGCCTGTCGGGCGCGCTCGCGGTTTTCAATCAGGAGTTCGAGCGCTGGGAGCAGCCGGCGGTTGAAGAGGACACACGGGTCAGGCCGGAACTCGCGGCGCAGGGTCTCGAGCATTTTGTGGAGCGCTATGGTCGCGATACGGGCCACTTTCACGTTGTGTTTCCGACTTCCGGTATTCCGCGACTGGTGGTCGAGAACGACGACATCGCGCACTTCGTTCGCGACGACGCGACCCTGGGTGCGGTTGAGTCAGCTCCATGGACACGGATGCTGATCGACCTGCATTACTACCTGCACCTGCCGAAGAACGTCGGCATGATTCTGGTCAGTGTTTGCGGGGCATTACTGGTGGCTCTGATTGTGTCAGGGGTTCTTGCCCATCCTCGCATAGTGCGGGATGCGTTCCGCTTTCGCAGAGGCGGCAACGGCACCCAGGCCAACATCGATCTGCATAATCGCCTGAGTGTGTGGGGTCTGCCGTTTCACCTGACGATTGCCGTTACCGGCGCCTACTACGGCCTGGTAGGCCTGCTTGTGTCACTCGCGGCGCACGCTTTTTTCGATGGCGATACCCAGGCGGTCACCGCGCCCGTATTTGCGCCCGAGCCATCCGGTTACGGTGTCGAGGGCGCTGAGCTCCCCGATATTGCCCGTGCGGTCGATCACGTACTCCGCGAGGACCCCGAAGGCAGGCCCATTTTCCTCACCATTCACGACCCGGGTACGGTCGATGAATTTGTGGAGATTTACGTGCAGCAGCCCGGGCGGCTGATCTATTCCGAAAACTACCGATTTTCACCCGACGGTGAACTGATCGGACGCGGGGGCTATCGCGACGGCGCCGGCGGAAAGCAGTTTGTCTACTCTCTTTACCGAATTCATTTCGGTGACTTTGCGGGTGTGGGTACGAAGGTTCTCTATTTCATTTTGGGGATGATGCTCGCCGTCGTCAGCGCGACTGGAGTCTCAATCTGGCTGGGCAAGCGTAAGCGTCGCACCATGATGGATGCCCTCTGGCCCGCATTTGTCTGGGGTACGCCGATAGCCCTCGCCACATCCGCCATCGCCACGCTGGCGGGTGGCGCAGGTATCGCCGGATGGGTGTTCTGGCTTGTTCTGCTGGTGACGACTTCTCTGGGTGCACGCCTCGATGCCGGTCTTGTACGGCAGCGTTATCCACTGCTTCTTGGAGGATGCCTGATCACGCTCGTGGTGCTTTATGTGGCGCACAACGGATCGGCCGCACTGCACGTCGCGTCCTGGCCCGTTACCGCCAGTCTGTTGTGTTTTGCATTCGCGCTTCTTTGGCCGCTTTCCTACAACCGGTTGCGGCGCCCGCAGGGTAGAGCAGGTGATTCTTTGGCGCGGCGGTGAGGTCTGCGGCCATCCGTTATTTTCCCGATCGGCCCCGGTAATATCGGCCATGCGCTGATCAATCTCGACCCATATGTCGGTGCCGGCAACGCCGGGGCAGTCGGCGTTCACAGTGATGCCATCGCTGGCAAACTCCCTGGCCGCCGTGCCACTGACGTTGTCCAACTTTATCGATAGACTGCTCTCATGTTGTGCGGGTTGATCGGAGGGAACATTTTTCGCATGGCCAATCCAGGCACACGCGCGTCGGAAGCGGAATCCGTGCAATCCCGGAAGGCGTTCGAGATCCGGAACAACGAAAGTGCGGCAAATCCGCAGGAATCCCAGGCTGGAACGGCCCCGACGGACAAATGCCACTCATGATCCTGGCGAGTCCCTTCCGGGTGTTCTTCCTGTCCCTCGCGCTGTGGGCAGTCATAGGCGTGTTGCTCTGGATGCCGCAAATCATGGGGTTGTGGCAGCTGCCGCTGGCGCTGGATCCTCTTGCCTGGCATCGGCATGAAATGCTGTTCGGTTTTCTCTCGCCCGCCATTGCCGGCTTCCTGCTCACCGCTGTGTGTGTCTGGACCGACACCGAGCGGCTGCACGGGTCACCGCTACTGGCACTATCGCTCGTGTGGCTTGCCGGTAGACTTCTGATGCTGCTTGGCGCGGGCCTTTCGGACGTTTTGGTTATTGCTGTGAATCTGCTGTTCCTGCCACTGGTGATGCTGGATGCTGGCTGGCGCATCTGGCGGGCTCGACAGAAGCGGCACGTGATCGTGTTGGTTGCGGTTGATGCTATCTGGCTGGCGCAGGCAGCCTTCCTCCTGTTGAACCCGGTAACGGCCGTGCCAGCAGCTCTGGTGGGTGCGGCGTCGTTGATGCTGGTGATTGGCGGGCGTATCACGCCGGCCTTTTCGGCAGGGTGGATGCGAATGCACGGCGGGGATCCGAGCCAGATCCGGATCTACCCGTGGCTGGAAACGGTCACCGTGGGAAGTCTGCTGGCACTGTTCGCGCTCACATTGATCGGCGCCGGCAGTGTCTGGATCATTGCGGTCGCGCTGCTCGCGGCGCTGGCAAGTGGTGGGCGACTGCTGGCCTGGCGGGGCTGGCTGGTGCGCGCAGAGCCGCTGCTTTGGATTCTGCATGTGTCCTTGCTCTGGATTCCAATCGCCCTTTTACTGTTGGCAGGTGCCGAGGCAGGTTGGTGGCCGGCTACGGTCTGGTATCACGCGCTCGGGATCGGCGCCATGGGCGGGCTTATCCTCGGCGTGATCAGCCGGGTCAGCCTCGGGCATGCGGGCAGGCCGCTGGTGTTGCCTCAGGGCATGGTGGCCGCTTTCGTGTTGATTCATGCTGGCGCGTTGGTTCGTGTTATCACGGCGCTCGGGGGCCTGCCGTGGCAGGCCGGGGTCAGCGCAACTGCGCTGCTTTGGACGTTCGCATTCGTGCTGTTTCTCTGGAGGTACGCCTTCATACTGACCACCCCCAGAGCGGATGGCAAACCGGGCTGACGGAGACGCAAGAGACGATCGGCCCTTGCTCTGAAGGAGCAGGTGTTCTTTTTTAGCGCAATCCGCTCCTTGCTGTCCTGTTCATTGCCGGACGCAGCGAGGGGCGATAGTCCATTTGCTGCGAACCCCTCGCCAGCGTTAACCGACGATCCGACGCGAAGTGATTAACCCTGAAGCGCCGCCAATACCGCGGCCGGACGGATCGGAAGGTCACGCATGCGCACACCCACGGCAGCAAAAATGGCATTGGCAATGGCGGGTCCGACCACGGTTGTCGCCGGTTCCCCCAGGCCAACGGCCAATTCGGTGCTGTCGATAAACTCGGATTCGATCTCCGGCACATCGCGCATTCGCAGCGGTGTGTAGGTGTTCAGGTTGCGCGCCTGCACCTGGCCGTCTTCAATCAGTGTGCCCTCGTGCAGCGCCATGCTGGCACCCCACAGGGCGGCGCCTTCCACCTGGGCCCGCGCACCATCGGGATGCACCACGGTCCCTGCATCCGTCACCAGCGTGAGCTTTTCCAGGTTGACTTTTCCGGTTTCGCGATCCACCCGCACCCGTGCGACACAGGCCGTCCAGGTCGGCATATTGCGTTCCTGGCCATAGCTGGTTGCCACGCCGAGGCCGGTGTTCTCCGGCATCGTTTGCTGCCAGTTGGCAATCTCGCGCACCCGGCGCAGCACGTTCGCCTGACGGGCAGCCCCGCCCACTGCGTTTGGCGCCGAGCCGGCATTCTTGCCCTCGGCTTTCAATAACGCGAGGCGAAACTCGATGGGGTCGCGGCCGACGTGGTGCGCCGCCTCATCCATAAAGGATTCCAGCGCCCAGTTCACCCAGCCCGAGCCGACGGAGCGCAGCCAGCCCGGACGAAAGGTGTCGTTGGCGAGGTCGTTGGATATGGCGCGCAAGCGGTGGGCGCCCACAGAATACCAGTGTGCGGCTCCCTGAATGGCGAAGGGGTCGTACTTCACCTCGTTGGTGGCAGCCGGCATGAAGGCCGGCACCATCACCTGGGTCGGCCAGCCTGCAGTGGCGTGGTGCTCCATGCCGATGGGCTGCCCGTCTGCGTCAAAGGCCATGCGCAGGCGTTGATAGGCCGGTGAGCGAATGGAATCAAAGCGCACATCGTCCTCACGCGTGAACATCATCTTTACCGGTCGGCCGATTGTCTTGGCGGCGAGTGCCGCGGGAACCGCATAGTCACCGTTAAGGCGACGCCCGAAACCGCCACCCAGCATGTAGGTCCGCATGATCACCTGGCTTTCCGGCACATCAAGTGCCTTCGCCAGCACCGGCAGAATCAGGGACTGCCATTGATTCCCCGTGTGAATCTCCCATCGACCCTCTTCCTGAAAGGCCAGCGCATTCACCGGCTCCAGTTGGAAGTGCAGCACACTGTGAGCGATGTAATCCTGCGTCAGCAGGGAGTCAGCGCTGCTGAAGGCGCTATCGACGCCCTCATCGTCTACCACCAGTGCCCCCTGGCTGGTCTCCTCGATTAATCTGAGGCTGTGGTCGAGAATATCCTGCTCACTGACGGTGGCGGTATCTCCCGCCGCCCAGTCCACCCTGATCCGCTCGGCGGCCTTGTTGGCCGCAGTAAAGGAGGTGGCGATCACGGCGGCCCAGCCCGGCACGGTACCCGTGGGGTCGTTCAGCTGGATGGTCTGCAGATAGCCATCGATGTCTTTGGCGTCGCTGTCGTCAATTGCCTGAATGGTCGAGCCATAGCGGGTGGGCGGAATTAGCGGCCGCGCAAACACCATGTTCTCCACGGTGGCGTCGATGCCGTACATGGCCCGGCCGTTGGTTTTGCCCGGGACATCCAGCGCCAGGGCCTCCTGCCCGATCAGTCGCCGTTCCGCCGCGGGTTTGACCGGGATGTTCTCCAGTTCGGACTCACTGAAGGTGCGCGACAGATCGCCGCGCTGCACGATCTCCGCGTAGCTGATTGACTGTCCGCCTGCCAGTACCTCGCTGTTGCGTGCCCGGCATTCATCCGGCGACACCCCCAGCAGCTTCGCGCCTTCTTCGATGAGCACCTGCCGGCCGGCCGCGCCGGCGCGACTCAGGGGCATGAAATTCTGCCATACCGACCAGCTGCCCCCGGTGACCATCAGCCCCCACTTGGGATCGCTGTCGACGTGATTGAGCTCCACCCGGGACCAGTCTGCCTCCAGTTCATCGGCAACGATACGGGCGAGGGCGGTGCCGACGTGCTGGCCCATCTCCGCCTCGGCAATATTGACGATGATGCGGCCGTCGGTCTGCAGCTGATACCAGATGGTGGGATCAAAGGTCTTGTCGGCCACCACATCCCCGGGCTGAGCAACGCTCAGGCCGGGACGGTAGAACGCAAGCGTGAACCCGGCTCCGGTTGCGCCGATAAGAAAGCCACGGCGGTTGAGGATGGGCCGCTTTTTGTGGCCCTCGGCGCTGGCACTCCCGGGATTGTCGCCAGTCGCAGGGACGCCATTGACTTCGGGGTTGAGCAAAGACTGGAACAGCTTATTCATGGGCAGCTGTCTCCGGCGCTGTGGGCGAGGATGCGATATCGTCGCGCATCTCGGCAGCGGCAAGCTTGATCGCCTTGCGGATGCGCACATAGGCCATGCAGCGACACAGGTTGCCGCTCATGATGTTGTCGATCTGTTCGTCACTCGGATCGGGGAAATCCACCAGCATGGCAGCAGCCTGCATGATCTGGCCCGACTGGCAGTAGCCGCACTGCGGCGTCTGGGTCTTGATCCAGGCTTTCTGCAGGGGGTGCTCCCCGGACGGATGCAGTCCTTCGATGGTGGTTACCGCAAGATTCTTCACCTCGCTCAGCGGTGTGATGCAGGAGCGGGTCGCACGGCCGTTAACCAGCACGGTGCAGGACCCGCACAGGCCAATACCGCAGCCGTACTTGGTGCCGGTGAGGCCAGCGTCCTCGCGAATGCCCCACAGCAGCGGTGTGTCGTCGGCCACCTGCAGGGTTACGGACCGACCATTGAGTTCAAAGGATGTGGGCATGACCTTACTCCGTGCTCGTGGTGACGTCAGAACGCTGACGCGCAATACGCTGCTCCAGATCGTTCCAGGCGGGGTGATCCGTGTGGGTGGCGCGCAGGAAAGCGAACAGTGCGGCCAGATCGGCATTATTCCAGGAGGCAAAGCCCGGCATGAGCACACCCTGGATTCCGCTCTCGTTGCTCACTCCCCGAAGAGTGGCGCGGATCAGGTTGACCGGATTATCGGCGTTCAACGCGCTGTTCAGGCTCAACTCCGGGCGCAGTACATTGGGGTCATCCGCGCTGTTGTAATGGCAGGCGGCGCAGCCGTTGCTGAACAGCTGCTCGCCTCGGTTCAGCTCACCCGTGTCATTGCTGCGCATCGCCATGCTTTCGCGCTGGGCGTCGGCGATGCGGCGACTCGCCTGAGCGGCTGTCTGATCCTCTGGCAACGCCCCGGTAACGTCGCTGAAATAGGTGGCCAGCGCACGAATATCGCTATCGTCCACAATACCCAGACCCTGGTGTACCACATCCGCCATTGAGCCGAGGGCAACGCCGTGGTAGGTGGACGCACCCTCACGCAGGTAGGTGTAGAGTTCGCTCTCTGTCCAGGCCACCGGTGGGGGATTCCCGGCAGACATTGCAGGGGCATACCAGTTGTTCACCATCGCTCCGTCGTAGTCCCGATCCTGGTTTTCGGCGCCAAACGTGTTGCGCGGTGTATGGCAGGCGGAGCAGTGTGCCAGCCCCTCGGCGAGATATTCGCCGCGGTTCCAGGCGTCGCTTTTTTCCGTGTCTGGCTGCCAGACGCCGGGCTCAAAAAACAGCAGTTTCCAGCCGGCCTGCAGCAGACGAATATTGAAAGGAAAGGTCAGATCGTTCTCCGGTGCCCGGGCATCGACCGGTTCGCGGGTCATGGTGTAGGCATAGAGCGCCTGCAGGTCCTCATCCCTGACTCTGGTGAAGTGGGTGTAAGGGAAGGCAGGGAACAGATGGGAGCCGTCGCGGGCCACCCCCTCCCGCATGGCACGGATAAACGCCGCCTCTGACCAGCGGCCAATACCGCTCTCGGGATGGGGAGTGATATTGGTGGCGTAGAGTGTGCCGAACGGCGTTGGGAAAGCGCGGCCGCCGGCATAGGGACGCTCGGGATCGACCGTATGACAGCTCTGGCAGTTGCCGAGCCCGGCGATCACTTCCCCCCTGTCGATCTGCCGCTGGCTGAACGTATCCTCTGCCGGTGCGTCCTGCTGCGCGATCGAGCTCTCCCACGCCAGGATCAGCATCGCCATCAGCAGCAGAACAAGGAGCGCAACGGTACCGATGGCCAAGCGTTTCATCACCTAGAGTCTCCTTTGTCAGTTGGCCAATGCTGATGGACTGTCTTCAGAGTAGCAGCCCATCGGAGAGGCGTCTAACGGACATCCTGCGCTGTTATCGCAGCATCGTCGGCGGTCTGCGAGCGCCCTCATCACGGCAGAGACTATGCGCCCTGGATAACGCTGATAACGAGCCAGACGTTATAGGCAGCGAAGGCGAGAAGCAGCATCGCACCCTCTGGCCGACTGATCCGTCCCGGCCCGCGACGACGATAGGCCATCACGAGCACGCCCGCGGTCAAAGCCATCATGACCGGCCAGTCGCGCAGCAAGAGATCGGGGGAGAGGGCGGGCATGGGGGAAATACTGCCGGCAATGCCCACCACCGCCAACAGGTTGAACATGTTGGAACCCACGACGTTGCCAATGGCAATGTCGTGCTCGCCCTTGCGCGCAGCGATGACGGAGGCCGCCAGCTCGGGCAGCGAGGTGCCCAGCGCCACGATCGTCAGGCCAATGACCAGATCGCTGATGCCCAGTGCCTCCGCGATGTTGACCGCCCCCCACACCAGAATGCGGGAGCTGATGACCAGCAGGATCAGGCCAGCCACCAGCCAGAACAGGGCGCGGCCTCGTGTCATGGCGTGGGCAGCCAGCTCCACATCGGTCTCCGCTTCCAGAGAATCTCCCCGTCCGCGCACCGCCGTGAAAACGCTCCAGCCCAGCAAGGCGAAGAAGCCCGCCAGCAGCAGAAAGGCCTCGCCACGGCTGAAGGCACCATTCCACAGCAGGGCGCCCAGCACCAGGCCGATGACGAACAGCAGCGGCAGCTCTTTGCGAACGATACTGGAGTGGACGGCAATCGGCGCGATCAGCGCGGTAATTCCGAGAATCAACCCGGTATTGGTGATGTTGGAGCCTAGCGCATTGCCCATCGCCAGGTCAGGATTGCCGTCCAGCGCCGCCATGGCGGAGACCACCATTTCCGGCGCGGAAGTGCCGAAGCCCACGATTACCATGCCGATAACCAGTGACGGTATCCCGACGTGTGTGGCGGTTGCCGCCGCCCCCTCCACGAAGCGATCCGCGCTCCACAGCAGCAGAACGAAGCCGGCCAGAATAGCCAGTGAGGCCAATAACATAAAGGATTTCCTGTGAGCTGCGCGGGTTTATCTTTGCTGAACGGACGCCATGATCTGTCGGTCAAGCTCTGCTGCCATGCCGTCAGGAAGCCGCAGTGCCTTCGCCAGCTGATCCAGCCATGCGCGCTCCATCGGGTTCTGATCATCGACAATGACAGCGCTTACCAGGTACATTTCACGCGCCGCCTGCGGCGAATCTGCCTGGCCTGCCAGCGCTTCCGCATCGAGAGGGGCATCGAACTGTCGCTCGACCCATGCATGCAGCTCGGCATCTGCACCGAGGCTGTCAATCTCCCGCGTGATGAGCGCGCGCTCATCCGCATCCACATGGCCGTCCGCTCTGGCGGCCATGATCATGGCCTGGAGGATTTCCAGGCCCCGCTGTTCCTGCGCATGTCCCTGGAGTTGCTCCAGCGGCTGTCCCTCCTGCTGTGCCAGCGCCTGCGAACTGGCCTGCGAGGAGCCCTTCTGCTGGTTCTGGTAGGCATTCCAGGCAAGGTAGCCGACCCCCGCAAGCGCGCCGTATTTCAGGGCTTTGCCACCCAGCTTTCGACCTCGCTTCGAACCTACCAGCATGCCCAGGGCCCCGCCCCCGAGAAGGCTTTTCACATCGATTCCGCCCGCCGCTCCCTGACTGCCCGCGAGTTGCGATGTCAGGTTGCCTACAATTTTGCCAATATCCATGTCGTTGCCGGAGCCCTGGCCGGAGGATTGTCCGCCAGCCTGTTTCAGCAGCTGATTCAGTATCGAAGACACATTCATTGAGCAGATTCTCCCCGTCTCAGGTGACCAGTCAGGTGGGCCAGTGGCGCCTCGCGGCTTACTGTATCATCGTTCATCGTAAAGCCATGCCTGCCGCGCGAAAGTCCCGGCACTGCGCTCCAGAGAAACCCAATCCTTTACACCGCCAGAGCGGCCCAGGAGGAATGTCATCCATGCCCGAGTCAGCGCCAGACCCAACAAAGCCGCACCAACTGACGCTGTTGTTCATCTGCACACACAATCGCTGTCGCAGCATCCTGTGCGAGGCGTTGGCCCGGTATCTGGGACAGGGCAGAATTGCCGCTTTCAGCGCAGGCAGCCAGCCCGCGGGAAACGTGCATCCCGAGACGCTGCAGCACCTCAAGTTGCGCGGCGTACCGACCGAGGGGCTTCGCAGCCAGTCATGGGACGACTTTGCCGATCTGTCGCCGGATGCCGTGATCACCGTGTGCGACAGCGCAGCGGGAGAGCAGTGCCCTCTCTGGTTCGGTAAGGTGGTCAAGGTGCACTGGGGTCTGCAGGACCCGTCGCGCGCTGAGGGATCGTCAGCCGATCGCGCCGCGGCCTTTGAATCCGTGTTGCAGATCATTGAAGCACGTCTTGGGCAGCTGCTGACGCCGGAGCTTTCGACCTTACGTGGCGATGCGCTATGCGACGCTCTGATCACGATTTCCGAGCGCTGATACAAACGGCCGACGCACGGAGCCCAGAAGGTCTGGCCTGATCATCTGCCGCTACCGGCCTTGCTGACTCACTTGGCCAGCTTGCAATAGCCAGTGCGGGAGCTGATCCGGTACCCGACCGGTCACTGCAGTCCGGACACAATCCGACAGGCTCCCGAAGCGCACCCCGCGACCCGTGAGCCCGGTCGCGTAATGCGAGTATTTCCCGGAATTGGTCATCAGGACCTTTGCGGTGCTAGGAAAAACGGGTTCGGTGATGGAACACCAGCAGAGATCCGGGATGACCTGCACTCCCGACTGCTGCAGCCTCTCGAGAATGCCTTCTGACTTCGCCACCGAGAGCACCTGGCGCCCTACGGTGACAATCATCTGCGTGCCGGCATGACAGCGCTGCCCCTGCAGCAGTTCGGCAAGCCTGCGACATTCCGCCAGCGAGGCGTGTGGGCTGCCGATGGCCACCAGGTCCACTTTGTCATCTGCCCGGTTGAAGTTCCGCCAGACCTGCGCCAGATCGTCGGGGGTAATGGGAAGCCGCTCTGAACCGGGCAGCACAGCAAGGTGTGCCTCGGGGGTATGCCCCCTCACATGCAGCATGGGAGCGGCGGAGGTCGTGCCGAACGCCGCGCACAGGGCTTTGAGATCGTCTTGTGAAGGAGCGGTGCTTTCCAGACCGGTGAGCACGGGAATCTGCCGTGGCGACAGCGCTCCTGCCAACCAACCGAGCATCGGCCACAGAGCGTCATCGAAGGTGTCGGGCAGAACCACGTGGATCTCACGCGCCGGCCGACGGCTGTCAGTGGCATAGACACCGGTGTTGGGAGCGCGCCCGGTCATGGCAATGAACAGATCAAGATAGTCAGGGTGTTTCACGGTGCGCGACCCCAGGACAGAGTTTGCATAGATAACCGCATTCGACTCGGACCAGCCGATGGCCTCTCCGGCGACGGGTGCGTCCTCAAGAAGATAGGGTGCGCAGGTGAAGGTGGGCTGGGCGCCCATGGCGACGTAGGCGTCTGCAAGGCGGCTCGCCCTGTCCCCGAAATCCTCAGCGACCCCCTGGTGCGTCCAGTTCTCCCGGTCGACGGATATGGCGTTGATGGTGGTAGGGATACAGACCCTGGCCCCCATCTGCTGCATCTTTTCGGCGAAGTCGAGATTGGCATCATGCGCAAGAATGCAGCCGTCGATATGTGCCCGCGAGACGTCGACGAGATCTGTCGCTCCCTGCGCAGCGGCCATCAGGCACAGGACCTCCATGGCCACCTGCTGTGCCAGCCCCTGGCGACCATCAAGCATCGCACGGTCTGGGTCAGTCAGATAGACAGCCTCTGTGCCGACCGGTGCCAGCGGGACCGCTTGATCCTCGAAGCGCAGAATGCCGCCGTCAATGGACGCGTGGGATGCCTGTGACAGCGCACGGAAGAGGGGTGGCGATACCCGCAGGACCACGACCGTCGCGTTGAACAGTCGCGCCGCAATCATGGCGCCCAGCGTCAGAATGTCCTCCGGCTCGCTAAACACCAGTGCAGCGGGCGCCCTTGCGTTGCGCGCAAGCTGCAGCAGTACGCCGCTGCCGCTGCAGGAACCGCGGGATGTCGGCATCAGAACCACGCGCCCGGCAAGCGCAGTGCCGTGCTCGGGATGGTGGGCGTCGATAATGATGCCCGAGTCGGGATCCACCCCGCCCCAGAAGCTAAGGCCCTCGCTGCAGGTAACGACGGCGCCCTGCGCGTTGCCGGGGACAAGCATTGTTGCACGCATTTCATCCACTCCCTGGTTGATCAAGGCCACCCACCGGCAGTATTGGCGACCTAGACAAAAGGGACCGGGCCATCAGAAGGTATACAGCACCCGGGCGAACAGGTTTAAGCCCTGCGCCGGCAACCGTTCCCCGATGATAACATCGGGATTGCTCACCCGGTTGTAGCCACCGAGATGCGGCGCATACTTCCGGTCCAGTAGATTGTCCGCCCCCGCTGCCAACTGCAGGGCCGGGCTGACCTGCCATGCGCCATGCACATTTACCACGCCGTATCCGGATGATGGTTGTTCACGGTTGGTGGCGCTGATATCGCGCTGTGAGGCATAAACGACAGTCTCCACGGCGGCGCGCAACGAGCCCAGCTGCAGCGATGCGCGCAGCGACACATTGGGCGGTGCAATCCGGTAGAGATTGTCATCAACATCCCTGCGCGTGGCCCGCACGTAGTTCACCAGTCCGGAGAACTCAAGCCGTTCGCCGACTCGCCAGGACCAGTCCATGTCGAGTCCGTACAGCTCGGCTTCGACATTGGTGAAGCGCAGAGGGGCAGGGCGCCGGGTGTTGTTGGCGGCGTTCATCATGCGCACCATCTGCGCTCCCGGATCATCTTCAGCCAGGGGAGTGCCCTGAATATAGTCATCGATACGCGTGTAGAAAAGCCTGGGATGCAGACGCAAACGCTCGCCCAGGTAATCAAACCCGATTTCGGCAGTGCGTGAACGCTCCGGGTCGAGATCGACGTCTCCGACATACAGCTGTCCATCGGCCAGGCCCGCGGTGGCCTCCAGCGGCAGCCAGAGGTAGCGTTCCTGGTAGCTGGGGGCACGCTGCTTCTGCGCCAGGCCTGCGTAAAGTGTCATCGTTTCTCCAAGCCGGTGCGTGAATTTCGCCACCAGATCCACATTCGTGTCCGCCTGTTTCCGGTCTGCGGCGTTAAAGGCGTCTCTCAGTGACTGCGCTGGCGGCATGATCATTGCGGGCGTCGCGTTCACGCTACCCGCATCGGTCCGGACACTGTTGATCCGCAGCCCGAATTCAGCGCTCAATCCGGCACTGATACTGTGTTCCCGCTCAACAAACAGGCCGAGCAAGCGCCTTTCAGCGGAATTGAAATTGTCGACGAAGAACATCGGATTATTCGGATTGTCGACATCGGAGTCGTGCTCTTCACGGAATCCATCGATGCCGGCCCGCCATACCCCGGCGTCATCCTCACGCGCCACCTGGAGGCGAAAACCGCGATTGGAGCTTGTCGCGATATTGCGTCGATGCATTCCTGCCGGCGGAGGGGGACGCAGATGGAAATTGCTCATGCCGTGATCGAGTTCGCTCCCGTACAAAGAGGCTACAACGTCGTAGATACCGCTCGGCGAATAGCGGTAGGTAAGTGTGTAGAGGTCGCCTTCGAAATAGCGTATGTCCATGGCCAGGGCAGGCGTCCCGGCATCGCCGGTGTCGTTGCGGCCATAGTCGAACTGCAGGCTGTGATCACCCCATCGTGTCCCGTAACCGATGTCGTAGCGCTCCCGCTGGTAATTCGACGGCAGAATCTCCCCGCTGGGAAAGTCCGCATCGTCACCCTGCTGCAGCATGGCCGACACCTTGAATCGGTGGTGTTCATTGCTCGCCTGAACATCGGCATCCATCTGGTAGCCCGCATTGACCGTCTGAGCAAGCGCCATGAGACGCCCCTCACGCTGAAAACCCGGACCGTTGCCAAAGTCGATGCGTCGGGTTCGTGCGTCAATGGCACCACCCAGGGATTCCTGCGCCACACTGACCGGCGCGATACCGCGGTAGACCTCCAGGCTCTCGAGCTAGGCCGTCACCGCATAAGAAATTGGGGGATCCATCCAGTTGGGACCGGCGGGCGCCAATTGTGAACCATTCATCGTCATGGCGATCCTGGGACCGAACAGACCGCGATATTGCGGGATGCCGGTGAGAGGGCCGTTGCTGGTGACGTTGGCGCCCGGGGCTTCATGCAGAAGCCTGGCGGCATCGGGAGACACCGACAGGGCTGTTGTCACATCTATTACCCGCGTGTTGTGCTTCGCGGTCACCAGTAACTCTTCGAGGTCCTGCGCCACAAGCGCGGAGTGGGTCGCTGCGCCCAGCAGGGCGCAGAAAAAAACAGAGGTTCGCATAGCCGTCTCCAGGGGCTGTGCTCAGCACAGCCTGAAAAGCGGGGCCATCACAGACGGTCCCGGTAAATTCGAGGGTTATCGCTGCGGTCAGAAGCCGCGGGGAGACTCAGGCCGGCGGTGAGCGAACGGGGGGGCGCAGCCAGGCTGGATTGCGGGTAGCCGGCCCGCCGGGTGCACGTTG
This sequence comes from Chromatocurvus halotolerans, assembly GCF_004340525.1. Lineage (GTDB taxonomy): Bacteria > Pseudomonadota > Gammaproteobacteria > Pseudomonadales > Halieaceae > Chromatocurvus > Chromatocurvus halotolerans. Next base: position 16,980 of record NZ_SLWX01000019.1, read on the forward strand.
CACCCGCGAGATCGACTCCGGAGCGTCGGCGTCGGCGAAAGCCAGGCCGGCGGGCAGCGCGCTGACGCCGGCGAACTGGCAATCCGGTTCTGCGCTAATGGGAGAGACAGAAATGTCAGCGCCAGCGCCGTGATGCCCCGCGTGTGGATCGCCGTACTGATGGGCGAGTGACACTGAGTCTGTCAGTGCACTGATAATCAGCGCGCTCCGGGTATCGCCCGGGCAGAGGTGGAACGGCGTGCCGGACGCCAGCGGCGCCGCCATGTAGCCCGACGGCACGACGGCCGCGGCAACGAGGTAAGCCAGGACACACAGACTTATCCGTATCGGTCGACGCGCGCGCTGCAGGGTCTGGATCAGGAGCATGGCTTCAGTATAAGCCACCGATTGGCAGAAGGTGGCATTCTCTTGAAAACGGGCAGTTCAAGCCCTGCCCGGGACGGTCAGCGGTTTTCGGACCCAAAAAAACCGGAGACTCTCATCCCCGGTTTGTCGTGTATCCTGCAAATCAGGATCTGGCGTGTCAGCCCGCGGCGAGACAGATCGCACGACCGTGATCGGTCGTTTCCACAAGATCACGATGCAGGGCCATGATGGCCTTCTCGTAATCATCCTGCAGGACAACGAACTGCATATCCACCTGTCGTCGCGACTGATGCATCGCCAGTACGGAAATATCGTCCTTGGCCAGTGCGCTGACGGTGCGTGCCAGGACGCCGGGTATCTGCATATCACTGCCAATGGCTGAAACAATAGACACTTTCTGCTGATCCAGCTCGGCACTGGGGTAGATTTCCTCGATGGCGCGACGTATGCGCTTCACCGTCTTCAGGTTGCAGGCAAGGTAGTGCGTTATCGTATTGGCGTTGATGTCCTTGGACACGATGTGGGCCTTGTAGCGCCGCATGACCGCGAGAATTTCCCGGTCATAAACAGCCACCTGTCCCACCATATCCTGGTCGAAAACCTCCAGCGCGTAGACATTGCGGCTGCCCGCGATGATCTCGACACAGGGCTTGCTGCTGACGTAATCCGATGTCAGCAGGGTGCCGGTGTGCTCCGGCTCAAAGGTATTCTTGATGCGCAGCGGTATGCCCGACTTGCGCAGGCCCTTGGCCGCCTTGGGATGGATCGCTTCCATGCCAAGGTTGGCAAGCTGATCGGCCACGTCGTAGTTGGTGCGACCGATAGGCACCACATTTTCTTCACCCACCACCTTGGGATCGGCACTGCTCAGGTGGTATTCCTTGTGGATGATGGCCTCACGCGCTTCTGTCAGGACCGCGAGGCGGCTGAAGGTCATCTCGCTGTAGCCACGGTCAAAGCTTGCCATCAACCCGTCATCACTGTGCGCATAGCCGGTGACGATGGGAATGGTGGTGTTGACGTCCACACCGGTCATGGCCTGCAGGATGCGCTCATCCAGAGGCAGGTGCTCTTCGCTACGCCAGGCTGTCAGGTCGATAAAGCAGGCGTCCACGCCATCGCGCTGGAGCAGGGTTGCGGTGTTCCAGGCGCTGTGCGCCTCGCCGAGGCTCGCCAGCATTTCGCGCACCGTCGCCAGGTGTGACTCCAGCGCAAAGTGACCGTGCTGGCACAGCCGCTGCAGGTCCTCGAGACAGCGCTCTGCCGAGGCCAGCCGTTGATTGATGAAGCTGTTTGCCCGCTCCAGTTCGTCGGCCTGCGGAAAGAGCGACTCGTTGAGCGCATAGATATCGTCGCGCAACAGGGCAAACTCTTCCCGCCAGCTGCCCTCGTGCTCGCTGCTCGCGAAAAGCGCATAGACGCCGGGACGTCCGGACTTCTTGTGTTCCAGCAGGCGATTGGTGATGCCGGCATAGGCGGAGACGACAAAAATACGGCCGTAGGGCGTATCGCCCGCACCGGCCAGAATAATGTTATCGCGCACCGCCTCGTAGTCCAGCATGGACGTACCGCCGATTTTTTCGACAGTGTGGGTATTCATGGGTCTCCCTATTCTTCGAGAAGCTCGTAGGCACCGTCGGCATTGTGCACTTCCTTGCCAGTGACCGGCGGGTTGAAGACGCAGGCCAGCTTCAGTTCCTTGAAGGCGCGCAGGTAGTGCTCGTCATGCAGGTTCAGGTTGTACAGAGTGCCGGGCGTGATCGGATACTTCTTGCCATCGGCGATGGTTTCCACTTCGCCCTCGCCGGAGATGCAGTACACGGACTCCAGGTGATTCTTGTAGTGCATGTGAAAGTCCGCGCCGGCGTAAATCGTCGTGATGTGGAACGAGTACCCCATGTTGTCGTTCTTCAACAACAGGCGGGTACTCTCCCAGTTGCCATCCGGAGAGACGATGCGGCGGTCGGACTTTTCTGCTTCTTGGAGTGTTCTGACGATCATGTGCTTTTCTCCTTTCTGAGTTGAGGTAGTCGTGCAGGGTTGTTGCTCAAGAAGCGTCGCGCACTTTGAACAACTCCGTCACAGAGGGCATTTCGTCCTCGTTGGCGCAGATTTCGGCAACCGCGTTCTCGAGAATGTCGAGGCCGCGCTTGAGGTTGGCATCCGAGATGGTGAGGGGGCAGAAGATCTTGATGACCTGGTCTTCCGCGCCGCTGGTCTCGATGATCATGTTGTCCTTGAAGCAGCGTGACGTGATCTTGTCAGCCAGCTCACCGCTGACGCAGTTCAGGCCCTGGAACATGCCGCGACCGCGAACGCTGAAATTGCCGTCGCCAAATTTGTCGGCAATGGTGTTGAGCCGTTTGGCGACGTAGGCACCCTTGCGCTTGACCGCGGAACTGAAGCTGTCGTCCGACCAGAAGTGATCAATGGCGATCTTCGCCGTCAGGAACGCGAGGTTGTTGCCGCGGAAAGTGCCGTTGTGTTCCCCCGGCTTCCACTCGTCGAGTTCCGGACGCAGCAGCACCACCGCGAGCGGGAGACCATAGCCGCTGAGGGACTTGGACAGTGTGACGATGTCGGGCTTGATGCCCGCTTCTTCAAAGCTGAAGAAGGTCCCGGTGCGACCGCAGCCCGCTTGAATGTCGTCTACAATCAACAGGATATCGTGCTTTTTGCAGACTTTTTCGAGGTTTCTCAGCCATTGGGCGGACGCGGCATTTACGCCGCCTTCGCCCTGTACCGGCTCAACCAGTACCGCTGCCGGCTTGTCGATGCCCGAACTCGGGTCCGAAAGAACCTTATCGAGGTAAGTCGTCGTGTCGACATCCTTGCCCATGTAGCCGTCATAAGGAACACGGGAGGAGCCTCCAAGCTGCACACCGGCTGCGCCGCGATGATGCTGGTTGCCTGTTGCCGACAGTGCGCCAAGACTCACGCCGTGGAATCCGTTGGTAAAGGAGATGATGTTCTGGCGCCCCGTGACGTTGCGCGCCAGCTTCATGGCAGCCTCGACGGCGTTGGTGCCGGTGGGGCCGGTGAACTGCACCATGTAGCTCAGGCCGCGGGGCTTGAGAATCTTTTCGTTCAGGGTCTGCAGGAATTCGCCCTTGGCGCGGGTGTGCATGTCGAGACCGTGGGTCACGCCATCGCCAGCGATATACTCGAGCAGGGCTTCCTTGAACACGGGGTTGTTGTGGCCATAGTTAAGAGCGCCGGCGCCGGCGAGGAAGTCGAGATATTCGACACCGTCCTCGTCGTACAGGAACTCGCCACGGGCCTTGGTAAAGATGCGCGGGAAAGACCGGGCATAGCTCTGAACTTCTGATTCGATTTCGTCAAAAATTTTCATGCTGTATTCCTCTTTCGTCCTCTGAAGATTAAGGGAAAGTTGCCCGGCTATCCGCCGCTGCTGGCAAAGGGTCCGATCCGGACTCGCATTTCCGTGTCGTGCTGGCCACCGAAGTGTGCGTCGCGGTCGAAGCCGACGTCGTGCGTCAGCTCGGCGCCGCGGGCCTCGGCAAATTTGCGGAACAGGCCCCAGGAGGCGGCGTTATCCTCGGTGATGGTGGTCTCCATGAAGCGCACGTCACGGCACACAGGGCGATCAACGATGTGATCGAGCATTCTCAGAGCCAGACCCTGACCGCGCGCCGCACTGCCCACCGCCACCTGCCAGACGAACACCGTATCGGGCCGCTCGGGTATCAGATAGCCAGAGATGGCACCGACGATGGCATCCTCAATCTCGGCGACCACCGACGTGTGGCGAAAATGGGAGCACTGCAGCAAGTTGCAGTAGAGGGAATTTGTGTCCAGGGGCGGACAATCGGCAATCAGTTGGTGGACCGCTGCGCCGTCTGTCGCAACGGGCTCCCGGAGGCTCGCGAGCCGGTCGGGGCCATTCGTTTTATCAGGTGTAATGACTACACTCCGTAGCGAATTTGGCCCATAGTTTACTCCAATGGCGCGGAAAAAGCCACCGACAGCAGAAAAGTTTCCTTTTTAGTGGAAATCAGGGTCACTATCCGGGATTGTTGACGGTCACGCTTGCAGGGAATTCCACAAACCGCGAACGCACGTTACCGCATACTCGCCGGACATTCCGGGCCTCACAGCCGCTCGATAAACAGGGCGCTCCCCGTTCCCGCCGCGCCCGCTGCAGAGACGATGCCGCAGCTGAGATCGCGACGCTCCAGCTCGTCCAGCAGGGTCCCTGCCATCATTGCTCCGGTGGCCCCCATCGGATGACCCAGCGCAATGACACCGCCGTTGACGTTCAGCTTGTCGTCATCGATACCCAGCGTGCGCTGGCACATGACGCTGGTAGCGGCAAAGGCCTCGTGAATCTCGAACAGATCGACATCGGCGCTGCTCAGGCCCTGGCGCTGCATCAGTGCCCGTGCCGCTTCGACACACCCCGACAATACCTGGAGAGGATCGGCACTGACGGTAATACTGGCGCTGATCCGCGCTCGCGGGGATACGCCACAGCGGCTGGCAAGTTCGTTGTCGCCCACAAGCACCAGCGCAGCACCGTCGGCCATGGCCGGTGAATTGCCGGCGGTATGAATATGGCTGATGCTCTCAAGATGATCGTGCCCCTGCAGCTGCAGCGCATCGGTGCCGGCAGCACCGAGCTCCGCAAATGCCGGGGGCAGGCCCGCCAGATCATCGGCGCTGATAGCGGCGCGAATGCACTCATCCTGATCCACCGTGCCCTGCGCCGTGCTGATGGGAATAAGGGACCTGCTAAAATAGCCGGCTTCCCGGGCACGGGCCGCGCGCTGCTGGCTGGCCAGGGCGACCGCATCTGCCGCTTCCCGGCTGACGCCGTGCAGACTGGCGATGAGATCGGCACCGCTGCCCATCATCAGCATCTTGCAGGCGACTGCAAACTCGGGGTCGCTGAAGACGCGCGCCCTGTCCGCCAGCATTGGCACCCTCGACATCATTTCGACACCGCCGGCGACCACCGTGTCGGCGATGCCGGCGTTGATCTTGGCGCCGGCCAGGGCGATGGCATCGATGCCTGACGAGCAGTAGCGATTTACCGTGATGCCCGGCACCCAGGTGGGCCAGCCGCTGTACAGCGTGGAGCTTTTGGCGATGTTGCCTGCCTGCTCCCCCTGCTGCGTGACGCAGCCCAGTATGACGTCATCCACCGTTGCGGGGTCCAGCCCGGTGCGCTCCACCAGCGCCGCGTAAAGCTGTTGCAGTAGCGCCTGTGGCGTGAGTTCGTGCAGTCCGCCCGTGTCCTTGGCGCGACCGCGGGGGCTGCGCAGCGCGTCAAACAGGAACGCGTCTTTCATTCTCCCACTCCTATAACAAGGCTGGCGCAGGTGGTGGTACTGCCGCCAACGTTGAACGTGATCATGTTGCGGGCATCGCGGATCTGGGTATCACCGGCGCGGCCCGAGACCTGACGCGCGCAGTCCAATGCCATCCTCACCCCCGTGGCCCCGACCGGATGACCGAGACCGATAAGGCCGCCGCTGGCATTGACGGGAAAACTGCCGTCCCGCGCGATGCGCCCGTCCTCTACTGCCTGCCAGCTCGCTCCCGGTGGTGTCAGGCCGCTGTGATCGATCGCCATGTATTCGGTGACGGAAAAACAGTCATGTGTCTCGAGTCCGTCAACGTCGGTGATATCGGCGTAGCCGGCGCGCTGGAGGGCATCCCTGAAGGTTGCCTGCGCGTGGGGAAACAGCAGGGGCTGGCCCTTGCTCAGCGCCAGCTTGCGCTCCAGCAGCAGCGGCGCCGAGTGATGGCCCCAGCCCTTGATGCGGGGTATGTCCTCAAGGCGCAGACCCAGAGCCGTTGCATGCACCCGGGCAACGTTCTCGCTGGCCAGGATGAGGCAGGCCGCACCGTCGGTAATCTGACCGCAATCCATCTTGCGCACGCGACCCTCGATGACCGGGTTCAGCGCATCGTCCTGCGTGAAGCAGCCCGGCGGGAATTCCCAGTTCCGTGTCTGGGCATTCGGATTGTGCCTGGCGTTGGCAAAGTTGATCTGCGCAATCTGTGCCAGGTGCTCGGGACGGATGCCGTGACGCTGCTCGTATTCCTCGGTGATCCGATCAAACAGGAAGGGCCAGGGGAAGTCACAGTCCATGGCTTCCTGGCCACGGAAGGCAGCGGCGCCGAGATATTCGGCGCCCGTGCGTCCGTCCACATTGCGCATGAGTTCCAGCCCGACAACGCAGGCCGTACTGTAGTGGCCCGCTTCAATATCGCGCATGGCTCCGAGCATGGCCATTGAACCGGATGCGCAGGCCGCCTCGTGACGCGACGTGGGGATGGACGATAATTCGGGATACACGTGGCCGAAAAAGCCGCCAATGAGGCCCTGGCCAGCAAACAGGTCGGCAACGAAATTGCCGACATGACCAACTTCTATCTGCTGTGGCTCTATGCCGGCGTCTGCCACGGCACTCTGCAGGGCCTCGCTGAACATGGCGTAAAGGTCGAGCCCTTCGCGGTGCCAGTTGCGGGCAAAGTCGGTCTGCGCGCCGCCCAGGATATAGACATGATTCATGATGGTGCTCCTCGTTCACTGACGGCCTGCTGCAGCTGGCTGCGCACTATCTTGCCGAGGGGGTTGCGTGGCAGTGCCTCAAAAACCTCCAGGCGCTCCGGTAGCTTGAACCGGGCGATACCCCGTTCCGACAGCCACCCACAAAGGGCCTCAAGGGTTGGCGGCTCCTGACCCTCCACCGGCACCACACAGGCGCAGATCCGCTCCTCGAGAATCGGATCCGGGTAGGCGCAGACCGCCACCTCCGCCAGCCCGGGGAAGCCTTCCAGCAGGGTGTCGATCTCACTTGGCGAGATCTTGGTGCCGCCGCGGTTGATGATGTCCTTGGAGCGTCCAACAATCCGGTAATAGATGGGAGGATCACCGCAGATTTCCACCAGATCGCCGGTGCGGAACATGCCGTCTGCAGTGAAAACCTCATCGGTGACGCTGTCCAGATAGCCATCGAATACCCCTGGACCGGCGATGCACAGCTCGCCCGGAATCCCCGGCTGCGTGATCTCTGTACCGGTCTCGGGGTCGATGACCCGGGTCATCAGCGTCTTGCCGTCGTCGCCCTCGAACGCTGTGTCTTTCACGCCGAGGCGGGGAAACAGCCTGGCGCGGTGCTCGGCAGAGGGCGCATTCTCCGGCGTGGCAAACAGGCCAATGCCCTCGTTGGAGCCATAGAAATTGATGACCGGTTTGCCGTACTGCCCCTCGATCACCTCGATCATTGCCGGGGACAGGGGCACGGACCCGGAACCGAAGGCACGCAGCGCACTGAAGTCGAACTGTCTCCAGAGCTCGGGCTGCTGTGCCAGCCGGTTGAGGAGGGCGGGCGGGGCGATGGAAAAATGGATTCGCTCCTGCTGCAGCTGCTGCAGGTAAATGGCGGGATCCAGCGGATGATGCAGCACCAGCGTGCAGCCCAGGAGCGCGGCGGGGAACAGGAATCCGCCGAGCGCGGCCATATTGATGAAAGGAAAGGGCGCCAGCAGCCGTTCGCCGGGCTGGTATCCGCCCGCGTTCATGGTCAGCCGGCCCTGGGTAACCCACATATTGTGGGATCGCGGGACGCCCTTGGGGGTGCCGGTGGTTCCTGACGTCCAGCACAGCGTCACGATGTCGTTGGCATCGCTCTGCGGCTGCTTCCAGGTCTCGCTGTGAGTCGTCGCGCCAGCGTTGAGGTCATGGATCACATCCCACACGCGTACGCCCGGCAGTGCATCCTGTGCCTGCCTGAGCAGCGGCAAGCCACGGCACTCCGCAAGCGTCAGCATGGCCTTCGGCTTCAGCGCCCCGGCAAAGCCGGCGATTTCGTGGCTGCCGTACTGGATGGCGATGGGAGAGATAATGGCCCCGAGCTTGCTCAGCGCGTAGTAGGTCAGTATCAGCTCGCTGATATTGGGCAGCTGCACCAGCACAGAATCACCGCGCTCGATGCCGACTGCGGCAAGGGCAGAGGCGAGGGCACTGCTCGCGGCATCCACCTCGGCAAAGGTCATGCGACGTTCAGGCAGGCCGGTCAGCTCATGCTTGTTGGGCGGGTCTATGACCGCCTCCCGGTCGGGATGGCGGGTCGCATTCGCTGCCAGCAGGCTGTGCAGGGTATCGCTACCCCAGAGGCCGCTCTCTGTCAGCGTTCTGATCCGTTCCTGGCTGCTGGTTTGCATGTATCAGGCCTCGCAGGCTTGTCGGTATTCGGTTTCCAGTCTCGCCACCAGGGTGGCGATGGGCAGTATATCGGAGATCGCCCCGACGCCCTGGCCGGCGGACCAGACATCCCGCCAGCGTTTGGCATCACCCGCGGACTCGAGAATGTCAATATCGCCGGCGGCGGGCATGTTGTCCGGATCATAACCCGCGGTTTTCAGACTGGCGCGCAACCAGTTGGCCTTGACGCCGGTGAGGGCGTCAGAGCAGACGATATCCGCACCGCTGGCATCCACCACCATCTGTTTATAGGCGGGGTCCGCCATGCTTTCCTCGGTGGCGATAAAGCGTGTCCCCATGTACGCATAATTTGCCCCCAGCACCTCGGCGGCGCGCACGGCTCGCCCGGTGGAGATGCCCCCGCCGAGGACAACAATGCCATCCCAGCTGCGGCGAATCTCCTCGACGAAGGCAAAACCCGACTGTTGACCCGTATGGCCACCGGCTCCCGCCGCAACCAGAACCAGCCCATCTGCCCCGGCGTCAATCGCCTTGGCCGCCAGCCGGGTATCGATGACGTCAGCCAGGACCAGACCGCCATAGGCGTGGACGGCATCCACCGCCTCACGCGGGCTGCCCAGCGCGGTAATCACGATGGGCGCTTTGTACTGAACCGCCAGCGCAAGATCATCGAGGCGGCGCACATTGGAGCGATGCATCATGAGGTTCATGGCCCATGGCGCATCGCCGGTTGCATCGACGTTCGTGGTTATGCGCTGCAGCCAGGCATCGAGATCTTCCAGGGTGCGTGCATTCACCGAGGGAAACGTCCCCACGATGCCGGCCTTGCAGCAGGCGATCACCATATCGGGGCCGGACTGAAGAAACATGGGAGCCTGAAAGACGGGTAAGCGCAGGCGCTCAAGGGGACTGATCATGCGGTATCTCGCGAGGGGTCACTTTTGTTAACAGACCGCGAGTGTAGGTCACTGTACTGGCTCAGGCAAGGATCGACGCGGCGTTGAAGGTCTGCAGGTCTATCACTTGCATAACAAAACCAGTTGCCTATAATCTGAAGGCAAGGCCACTGGCCCATTGCACATATTTGCTCTACAGGAGGCGTCATGCACGCGCAACGCACACATCAGGAGTACCCATCGGTCGAGCAGTGCATCGGCGCTGCCACGCATTTTGCCGACGCGCCGCAGTGGATATACAGTCTCGACAATCCCTATCTGCACGGTGTCTATGCGCCGACCGTGGACGAGATGGATGTGTCCGGCCTGACAGTCGAGGGTGAGCTGCCGGCAGATCTCGAGGGCGCCTACTTCCGCAATGGCCCGAATCCTGTGTACCAGCCGAAGAATCGCTATCATCCCTTTGACGGTGACGGCATGGTGCATGGCGTGTACTTCCAGCACGGCAAGGTCTCCTACCGCAACCGCTATGTCGAGACCGAAGCGCTGCTGTCTGAACGCGCCGACGGCCGCTCCATCTCACCCGGTGTCATGGGTCCGTTCGACTACTCGGTGTCGCCCTTTGGCATCAAGGACACATCGAATACCGACGTGGTTTTCTTCAATGACCAGCTGGTTACGCTCTGGTACAACGCCGGCAACCCCTATGCCCTCGATGGGCAGTCCCTGAAGACACAGGGCGCGTTTGATATCCCCGGGCGTCGCCATCGCCGGCTGTCGGCGCATTCCAAGGTCGACTGGGCAACGGGCGAGATGCTGTTCTTTGACTACGGTGACGAACCGCCTTTCATGACCTACGGCGTTGCCGACCCGTCGGGAAAGCTCGTGCACGAGGCTGATATCGATCTGCCGGGCCCGCGACTGCCGCATGACCTCGGTTTTACCCGCAATTATGCAGTCCTGCACGACCTGCCGTTTTTCCACGACATTGACGTGCTGCGCAAGCACCGACTGCGGGTGCTGACGTTCCACCGTGATATCCCGACCCGATTCGGCATCATTCCCCGCTACGGCAAGGGCAGTGAGGTGCGCTGGTTTGAATGCGAGCCCTGCTACATCCTGCACACCAGCAACTGCTGGGAAGAGGGTGACTGGGTGGTGATGGACGGTTGCCGTTCCATCAATCCCATGCCCCAGGCCCAGGATAATGAGGGCGATCTATCGCACATGCTCGCCTACATGCGCCTCGAGGCGAACAACTACCGGTGGCGCTTCAATCTCCGGACAGGCGAAGTGCGTGAGGGTCCGATTGACGATCTCAACACCGAGTTCAACAAGACCAATCCGATTTTTCACGGCGAAAAAAGCCGTTTCGCCTACCATCAACGCATTCCTCTTCTGCATGAGGGCGGCCACACGCTGCGCTTTACAGGACTGGTGAAATACGACAACGAGACCGGCAGGCGCTGGGAGTATGACTACGGCAAAGGCGTTTTCGGCAGCGAGGCGGTATTTGCGCCGCGAGTGGGTGCCGACAGAAGCGGTCCCGAAGACGACGGTTACGTCATTACGCTGGTCACCGACAGCGGCACCTGGAAATCGGATTGCCTGGTGTTTGATGCACAGGATATCGAGAAGGGCCCGGTGGCCCGGGTCAACCTCCCACATCGTGTGCCCTTTGGGTTCCATGCCACCTGGGTTCGCGGCCAGGATCTGTTCAGCGTCTGAAGTCCGGCCCTCACAGGTTACCGGGGGCCGTCATCGCCACTACCGTGAACACCACGTTGTCCACCCGTGCCAATTCCATCAATCGGGCACTGGACGAAATCGGCGACAAATGGTGCCTTCTGATCATCCAGGAGGTCTTCTGGGGTATCAACACCTTCAGTGGCATGCTTGAGGCGATTGGCGCGTCCCGGGGGGTGCTGTCCAACCGCCTGAAGTGGCTGCAGCGGGTCGGCTGCCTGCGCAAGGCCTTGCCGACCGAAGGTAGCCGTGGCGGCAGCTATCACCTGACCCGCAAGTCCATTGACCTCTATGACAGCGCCATGATGGCGGTAGAGTGGGAGCGCAGGTATTACCGCAAGCCCGCGCTGGACGCCGTCAAGCTGGTCCACAACCGCTGTGGAATGGCATTTTCACCGCGAATGCAGTGTCAGGAATGCAGACAGTCGGTGGACGGTCGCCACGTGTCCTACCGGGCGGGACCCGGTGCAACGATCGATGAACGTGAAAAAAAGGTTCGCCGTCGCTCGTCCATCTCTGTCGATGACGTACCGAGCGAACGCAGCGTGTATCGCAACCTGATCAATATCGTGGGTGATCGCTGGACCGCCAATCTGATATCTCTGGCATTCCATGGACATCACCGCTTTGAAGCGTTTCACAGAGAGCTGCCGGTTGCTACGAACATTCTCTCTGACCGCCTTCGTCTCCTGGAGCAGGAGGGCGTCTTTGGCAGCCGCGCCTACCAGCAGCGTCCGCGTCGCTTCGAATACTACCTGACAGAAAAAGGCTGGGACCTGTTCCCCTATTTCGTCACGCTGCTGCAGTGGGGCGACAAATGGTGTGATGGCCCGGGGGGCGGGCCTCCGATACTTCTGCATCATGACAGCTGCGATAGACCACTGCGCGGAGACGTGGTCTGCAGTCACTGCGGGGAGGCGTTGAAAGCCTACAATGTCAGGATCACGTTGAACTGACCTGCGTGCCCCTGAGAGCGGCGCGGAACGGACGCCACTCTCTCGAAAATTGCATAAACAGACCTGTAGACTTCGGCGCTTAGAAATTGCGCCAGACAACACCGGAGGAATGCCGTGACTGACTATTTCCAGAAGCATGTCGATCTGCTGGACAAGGCGCTGGATGCCTGTGCCCAGCGTTACTCCTGGAGCGCCTGGCCTGAAAACCCCAGCAGCAAGATCCACGGCGAGGAAAAGCCCGCCGCGGGCAAGGCGGCGTTCGAGTCACGGCTGCAGGCCGATTTTCCGCTCGACCAGCCAGGCACGACCGGACACCTTGGCGCGGAGGTCTCACCTTACACCCGCAAGCCGCTGGGCGTTCGCTATCCTGCCACGGATGTGCCGGCACTCTATGACGCCATCCGCAAGGCGCAGCCGGCCTGGGCGCAGGCGTCGCCGCAGGAGCGCGTCGGTGTCTGCCTGGAAATTCTGCAGCGCTGTGGTGACAACCTGTTCGAGAACGCACACGCCACCATGCACACCTCCGGCCAGTCCTATGTCATGGCGTTCGCCGGCAGCGGCGCCAATGCGCTCGACCGCGGTCTTGAAGCCCTGGCCTATGCACACAAGGCAATGGCGGATGTGCCCGGGGAGGCCCGCTGGCAGCGCCAGTTCGGTCGCGACGGCGTTGCCGATCTGCACAAGCAGTACCGCCTGATGCCCCGCGGCGTGGGGGTGGTGATCTGCTGTGCCACCTTCCCTCTGTGGAACGCCTACCCGGCACTGTGCGCGTCGCTGGCAACCGGCAATCCCGTGGTGCTCAAGCCGCACCCCAGCGCCATCCTGCCCGTTGCGCTGGTGGTCAGGACCTGTCGCGAGGTGCTCGCCGATGCGGGTTTCGATCCGAACCTGGTGTCCCTGGTCGCTGACGAACGCGACGCTCCGGCAACCATGGCCCTGCTGGAACAGCCGGAAACAGCAATCGTCGACTTTACCGGCAGTCCCGCCTTCGGCACCTGGCTCGAGAACAACCTGCCGGGCAGGCTTGTCTACACCGAGACCGCGGGCTGCAATTCCGTGATTCTTGAATCCACCGACGATCTTACGGCGACGGCACGTGCGATTGCGCAATCGCTTTGCCAGGCCTCCGCGCAGATGTGCACCAGTGTGCAGAACATTCATGTGCCGGCGGATGGGGTTCGCGTGGGCGGCGAGCGCGTCGGCGTGGACGCGGTGTCACGGGCGCTGGTGGAAGCGGTGGACTTCTGGCTGGCTGACCCGCGACGCGCGGCAACGCTCTGCGGCACCCTGTTTGATGACAGTGTGCAGGCCACCGTCGATCGCTACCGCGAAAAGGCCGCTGCCGACGCCACGATCCTGCGCGATTCTGCAGCCTATTCCCATGAAGAATTCCCCGGAGCACGCACAGCGACGCCGCTGATCATTGCGGCGGATCCGGCGCACCGGGAGTGGTATCGCCAGGAGGTGTTCGGTCCCGTATCGTTCGTGATTGCCAACGGCTCTCGCGCAGACTGCCTGGCCGACGCCACCGGCAATGCGCGCGAGTGCGGCGCAATTACCTCGCATGTGTACACAACGGATGACGGCTTCATGCAGCAGGCCATCGATGCCTACCACGCTGCGGGCGCCTCCGTGGCCTGCAACCTGACCGGAATGCCGATCAATTTTGCCGCCGCCTATTCCGACTACCACGTGACCGGACTCAACCCGGCGGGGAATGCCTGTCTTGCGGATCTGGCCTTTGTGGCCCAGCGCTTTCGTATTGTGCAGAGCAAGGTCATGGCGTGACGCGCGACCAAGGTCATGCACGAGTGGTCAATGGCGTGACAACCCGCGCCAGGGCGCTACACTGTCGGCGTTATCAAAACACCACAGCGGAGGAACAGCCGTGCAGCAGGCACTCGCCACCATGCTGACCATGCAGAACGCCATGAATGCCCGCGTGCACCCCGACTGGCAGGATCAGGGATTTGCCTGGTACCGGGCCCTGTGGATCGAGTGCGCAGAGCTGCTCGACCACTACGGCTACAAATGGTGGAAAGCACAGCACCCCGACATGCCGCAGGTGCAGATGGAGGTGGTCGATATCTGGCACTTCGGACTCTCGGCAATGCTGGTGGAGAATCGCGATATTCCCTCGCTCGCGGTGCAGCTGGATGCGCAGATACATGCGCATGACATCGCAGAGCCAGACCTGCGTCTGGCCACCGAGAACCTCGCGCGTGACACGCTGGCATCCCGGGCCTTTCCGCTGGCCGCCTTCCTCGACGTGATGCATGCTGCCGGCCTCACGGCGGATACGCTATACGCCACTTATGTCGGCAAGAATGTGCTGAACTTTTTCCGCCAGGATCACGGGTATCAGGAAGGTACCTACCGCAAGGAGTGGCAGGGGCGCGAGGACAACGAGCACCTGCACGAACTGCTGGCGAATCTGGACAATACCAGCCCGACCTTTCCCGACGATCTGTACGCCGCGCTGGCGCGGCGCTACCGCGAAGCCGCCTGACGCCTCGCCGTGTCGTCGCGGGACTTTGAGGGCTTTTCAACCTCGGCGCTGGCAAAGCGCCTGCAGCTCCCTATACAGCAGCTATTCGCCACGCTCCGCGACTACGGCTGGATAGAGCGGCGCGCCGATACCTGGATGCTCACAGCCAAAGGGGAATTCGAGGGTGGGCAGTATCACACCAGCAAACGCTATGGCCGCTATATCGTCTGGCCGTCTTCGCTGGCGGAACATCCGCTGCTGCTGGCGATAGAGTCCAACCAGCGCATTACGGGGGCCGCCTTGTGCCGTTACTATCCCCATCTGAGGCCGCGGGAGGTTAATCGCGCACTGGCCGAGCTTGGCCTGCAGCAGCACACGCTGCTGGGGTGGGAGCTGACGCCGCTGGGCCGGCACTTCTCGGGCCAGCAGGAAGAAAGCGATGACTCGGGCTCACTGTATGTCAGCTGGCCACATGAGATTATCGACGACCCCGTCGTGCACCGCGAGCTGAGTCGTCATTCGGCATTCGGTGCACCGCCCGTGGACGACAGTATCATGCCGGATCTGTTTTCATCCGGCGCGCAGGCAGAGGCGCGGGGTTATCCTGCGGTGGACGGACACTGCCTGAATACGCCTCTGCAGATGCAGGTCTGCAACTGGCTCTATCTGGCACAGCTTGCGCATGCGCACCGGCGTGCCCTGCCGACAGAGGAAGACCTGGTCGCCGATTTCTACCTGCCCGGTGCCGCCGTCTATATTGATTGCTGGGAGGAGAACGTTCCCGCCATGGAGCTCAGCGGACGGCTGCGCAAACGCGAGTGCTACGACGAGCTCAAGCTGCGCTACCTCGAGGTCAACGCCCGTGACGCGGAGCGTCTCGACGAGTTGATCGGCCGTCGTCTGCTCGCTTACGGCGTGCGTTACTGAGCCGAGGCCGGCCGAGCGCGCTCATTGATGGCGGTGGCGAGCTGCACGTCGCGCTCGGTGATGCCACCCGCATCGTGGGAGGTGAGGGCAATGGACACGCGGTTGTACACATTGCTCCACTCCGGGTGGTGATCCATGGCCTGGGCAATCAGGGCAATGCCGCTCATGAAACCCCAGGCAGCCACAAAGTCGTCAAATTCGAGTTCACGCACGATCGTCTTTTCCTTGCGCTCCCAGCCGTCGAGTCGCGCCAGCGCCGTGGTCAGTTCCGCGTCATTCAACAGTGCCATGAGTCCATTCCTTCTGCATACCGGGTTGATTCAGCGGCGCCGCAACAGGACACCGCATTCCATATGGTCAGTGTAGGGAAACTGGTCGAACAAGCCAAAACGCGTGATATCGAAGTGATCCCTGAGCGCAAGCAGATTGTCGTGCAGTGTTCGCGGATTGCAGGAGATATACAGGACATTGCGGAAACGGCTGACCATGTCGAGCGTCGCCGCATCCAGGCCGGCACGTGGCGGGTCGACAAATACGCTGTCCAGCCGGTAGGCGTCGAGCGCCTGCGGCAGCACCTGCAGGCGACGGAACTCGCGTTCCCGGCCCAGGGCCTGGGCCACTTCCTCCGCAGAAAGCCGAATGATGTGGGTATTCCCGATCGCGTTGTCTTCCAGGTTGTACTGCGCCGCGCGGGTGGACACCTTGGACAGCTCGGTGGCAATAACGGCACCGAAATGGCGTGACAGTGGCAGCGTGAAGTTGCCGTTGCCGCAGTACAGCTCCAGCAGATCACCGCCTAGCGTCGATGCGCAGGCACTGGCCCACTCGAGCATTGCCGTGTTTACCGCGGCGTTGGGCTGCGTGAATGCCTGCTCGTACTGGCGATAGCGGTAGCGGATACCATCGACCTTGAGCGTTTCGGTCACGTAGTCCCTGCCGATCACGGTTTTACGCTTGCGACTGCGCCCGATGATGGACACCTCGAGCGCTTCAGCCAGCTCCTGTGCCTCAATTTCCCAGGCGTCTTCCAGCGGGCGGTGATACACCAGCGTGATGAGGCTTTCTCCCGCCAGGGTCGACAGGAACTCCACCTGGAACAGCTTCCGTCGCAGCTCAGGCGAGGCCTTTATGCGCTGCATCAGTTCCGGCATCAATGCCTGTATCGGTGCACAGGCGATCGGGAATGCATGGATCGGGACTGGCACGCGCGGCGCATCCGGGTTAAACATCGCGTAAAAGCTGTCCTGCGCCTCATGCCAGACACGGAACTCTGCGCGCATGCGAAAGCCCTCGGGCGCAGAAGCGACCACCGCCGGGGCCGGCAGAGACAGCCCGGAAAAAAGATCAAGCGTCTTTTCAACCTTGCGCTCGAGCAGGCGATCGTAGTCGGCAATGGGAGGGGTATCGTGCTGCATCGGCGGGCTCAAAGGCAGTTGGGGGGCTTTGGCAGGCCCGCGATCTTGCTTGCGAGCTTCGCCGGCGAACCCGGGAACAGGCGCAGGAGATACAGGCTACTGCCTTTCTCCCTGCCGAGCTCAAGAGCACAGTACTTCACCAGTGGGCGCATGGAAGGTGAGCTGTCGAAGCGTTCGTAATAGCGCCTCACCAGCTCGATGATTTCCCAGTGCGCCGGCGTCAGCGGAATATTTTCCCTTGCGGCGATAATCCGGGCCGCCTCGGGATTCCAGGCATCCAGATCGCGCAGAAAGCCCTCAGGGTCAACTGCAGGGGAGGCGATGTCCACCGGATCAGAACCAGGCACGATGACGGCTGTGCTGCTCGGTCAGCGCGACGAGACCCGCGATATCTATGGTGGAGATTGACCGGGCGCAGTGTTCCGACAGTCCGCGGGCGGCCAGATCATCATCCAGCACATACAGCGCCACGCCAGCCCGATGCCACGTCTCATGCCAGCCGCCTGGCACGGACGCGATCCAGGCGCCGTGCCCCAGGAACACGACGCTATCGCCAGACGCCAGCTGGCTGATGCAGCGCCGGCAGTCAGCGTGATCCGGCAAAAGGTTGACTGTATGCAGGGTCACCGTCAGAAACTCAGAATGTGGTCGCTGCGTTCATGCAGTTGGCGTATGGCATTGCTCTCTACCGCTTCCACAAAGGGGGGCAGATTGCCTGAAATACCATAGGCCGATAATGCGGCCGCATCGGCGAATACCGCGTCAATATCGTACAGTGGCATGGAGTCAATCATGCGCCGCAGATCCCGGCGTCCGACGCGCTGACAATCCGCACCGGGCGCCAGCTGCAATACCCCAGCGCCACTGAACAGGACACTCACCGGCTGGTCAAAGGCCGCATAGGCGAGCACAGTATCGATGCCCGCGCGCGCCAGGCTGGCGCCCAATGGCGCGTGCTGGAGTATGAAAAGAACCGACTTTTTCGCCACGTACCTGTCAGCCTCCAAAGGTCAGTACGCGATCTGCGGCGTGGGTTGCCGCGACCAGTTGTCCGAGGCCGCCGATCCTGAAACCCTCCGCCAGGGTGGGGTGAAGTTCGCTGTCGGACGGGAGCTCATCCACACCGACAACACCACGCTGCATCGCGGACGCCACGCAGAGCACCAGTTCAACCGCATGATCGGCGGCGAGCCGCTGCCACTGTCGCTGCACGGCGATCTCGTCCTGCGGCATGGACAGTGTTGCCAGACCGACAGTCGTGGCGGCGTCGGAAAAAAACACCGTATCCAGCCGGTGGCCCTTGCCAATGATCGCCTCGGCAACACGCGCCGCAGTCAACAGGCATTGCCCGTCAGAGGGCGAGGACAGCGCCAGTAGGGTGTATTGCATGGGCGGGAGTATCAACAAAAAAACCCCGACCGTGGCCGGGGTTTACAGGCTGGTTGACGTTGCGATCAGTCATCGCCACCGAGTGCGGTCAACAGGTGAAGCATGTGAATGAACAGGTTGTAAATGTTCAGATACAGACCGACGGTCGCACGTATGTAATTGGTTTCTCCACCGTGGATGATACGGCTGGTGTCAAACAGTATCAGCCCGGACATGATCATGATGACCGCCGCCGAGATGGTCAGCGACAGCGCCGGTATCGCGAGGAAGATGTTGGCGATCATCGCCACCACCGCCACGATCAGACCCACCATGAGGAATCCCCCCATGAAGGAGAAATCCTTGCGGGTGGTCAGGGCATACGCCGAGAGACCAAAGAACACCACGGCAGTGCCCCCCAGCGCCTGCATGACAAGGGCAGGACCGTTCGGCATGGCCAGATAATGGCTCAGCATGGGACCGATCGAGGCGCCCATCACGCCGGTGAAGGCAAAGATGGCCGGGAGGCCCTTCGCTGTATCGGCCATTTTATGAACCACGAACAACAGACCAAAACCCACGAGCGTAAGAATCAGACCCGCACCTGCCGGAAGCCCCATTGCCATGGAGACGCCAGCGGTAAACGCGCTGAAGAGTAACGTCATGCCCAGTAGCATGTAGGTATTTTTCAATACCTTGTTCGTGCTGACGACACTGTCAACACCACTGCCTGCCACGTTATAGACACTTCTATTTTCCATCACTGACTCCAGATTGTGACTGAATTCGGACAAACCGACTGATGCTGGCCATCCACCTGTATGACACCGCGACTGAGTGGCAGTTCCCGACGGCCTGTCGCCTGGGCACCACTGCTGCGCGATCCCGTATCTGGCGTGCAGCCTGCAGGTGCAAGGATAGCAGGCTTTGCTGTCTACTGACATCTGTCAGGCGGCGTGACTTAGCGATTCCGCACCCCCGATTGCGGTGCAGCCGACCGGTGCAGTATCGTAGAGATCCACTCTCTTAGCGACGGTCACGCCCATGTTTTCACAGTTCACGCCGGCAAAGACACTCACAGCAGGCATCCTCGGAACCCTTCTGCTGATTTTTCCCGTACTCGGCTACTCGCAGAGCTCTGCAGACGGCAGGGACGTGCTGTATACCGTCGATGGACGGCCTTACGAGGGCTATTTCGTGACCGGCGAAGAGAGTCGCGGCCTGGTGCTGCTGATCCACGACTGGGATGGCCTCACGGCGTATGAAAAGCGTCGGGCAGACATGCTGGCAGATGCTGGCTACAGCGTCTTTGCGGTTGATCTTTTCGGTGAGGGCATCCGTCCGGAGAAAGTCGAGGATCGACGCCAGCATACGGGTGAGCTCTACCAGGACCGTGAAAAGATGCGCGCCATCCTGCAGGGTGCGCTGGCCGCAGCCGGCGAGGAGGGGGCCGACACCAATAACGCCGTTGCCGCAGGCTACTGCTTCGGCGGGGCAGCGGTTCTTGAACTTGCGCGATCAGGCGCGGCGCTGCGAGGTTTCGCCAGCTTTCACGGCGGTCTGGGCACGCCGCAGGATCAGGACTACGCCGACGTCGCCGGTGAGGTTCGCATCTATCACGGCACAGCAGACTCCGCCGTGACCATGGCGGATTTCGCGGCGCTCGCCGAAAGCCTGGAGGCGAGCGATATCCCCCATCAGATGATCAGCTACGGCGGCGCACCCCACGCGTTTACGGTGTTCGGCAGCGATCGCTACCGCGAGGCCGCTGACCAGCACTCGTGGGCTTCCTTCATGGCGTTCCTGGAGGACCGACTGTAGGCGCTCCATGAGCCGCGGTTAACTCACAGCCCGCTGATGCCCGAGGCGATCCGCCGCCCAGCTCTGGTGGGCCAGTTCCCTGGCCTCGGCGATTTCTGTTTCGGGGATGTTGGCGATGACGTGGTCCTCCAGGGGATCGTCATGGAAGATGTACAGACGTGAGGCGAGCTGGGCAAAGGGCAGCGATGCCTCACCGAAACGCTCACCGTGGCCCTGGGTAGAGACAACCACGCCATTGCCCCAGTCCTGGCCGCTGTCATTGTTGGGGTTGAAAAAGTACACCCGCATCACCTGCTGCTGGTCCAGCGCAACACGCACCAGAGTCACTGCGTGCCAGCCGATAAAGCTGGCATTGCTGTCAGTGATGGCAATTCCTGCCGGCTGCGGGTGGATCACCGGCTGGTTGCCATTGAACATGGGGTGGAAGCTGCAGTAGAACCGCCGCAGAAAGGTATCGTAGTCCAGCAGGGCGCCGGTGGCGACGTCGACAGCGATGACAAAGTCGCGGCCCACCCACCAGCCATGGAACTCGGGATTGATCCATCGATGCGGGTCCTCACCGCGGTCGCTGCAGAGTCGGCCCATTTCGCTGTAGACGCGATCCAGGTGTGGAACCAGCACCATGGATACGGGATCCGTGTCCAGCGGAACGTCACTCACCAGGCCCGCAGGCAGGCCGTGGGAGTCAATCGTGATCCCTTCGAAATGCATCTGGATATTGTCGTAGCGGGCCGCCTGGGCGATCAGGTGCATCAGGTAATCCGGGTCGTTGTAGGCCCACATGGAAACTGCGCGCGCGGATTGGCAGGTCGGGTTGTTGCCCTGACCGACCCCGAGCGGCAGACCAAGCAGGTTGATCACGCCCGCGAGGAGATGCACCCGCGGCGGCAAACTCGTGCCGAATACCGCGGAGAGTCGCTGCGCGTTATCCGCCGACAGGACCAGGCTGATCTGCCGCCACAGACTGGGCGCCAGAGGGGCAGAATAGAGCAGACCCCGTTCGAGCAGCATGGCCAGGCCATAAACCGCCTGCGCCGTCTCCAGATAAATGGCTTCACGAATGAGTGCTGTCACCAGTTCGTTGTAGGTTGCGAAAACGTCAAGACCCGTACTGCTCAAGCCGAGCGCACCGGGCACCAGCGGTTCCTGATCGTTGTTCAGCAACCAGCGAAGGAATGCAGCGTGGTAATCCGAGGCCAGACCGACATCGTGCATCGCCCGCGCAAAGCCGCTCGCTTCCTGCTGCAGCGAGGCATTGTCCATGGCAGCCAGCCGATCACGGTAAACCGCTATCCCGGGATCATCCTGACAGCCTTTCGTGGGCCCGAACAGGGCACTGGTGAGTCGATCGGCGCCCAGCCGGGCCTCGCCGATATCCCCCCGCGGCTGGGACAGCACCAGCGCGATCTGGGTGACCATGGCCCTGACGTGACTGACCTGTATCGGTCGCTGGGCGAGGATACGCCAGATTTCGTCAATCAGGCTGCCAATGATGTCCTCGAAGCCGACATGCTCGAGGATGTAGCGAAACAGGCGATCAATTCCGGGAGCCAGATCGCCAAGGCGCACGCGCAGCGTTTCATCGCCGGTGTCAAACAGGCGGTTGAGATTGAGTGCCAGCATCTGTGTGAGAAAGTGACGCGCAATCTCCGGTGAAACCCCCGCGTGCTCGTGCTCACCGCGGACGATGGACAGCAGCCGAAGATGACTGATGCTGTCCAGCGTGACCGTCGTCGGATCCCCGGATTCGAGCGTGGTTTTGACCAGCGACGGCAGCAGCGACCCGGGCGCATCCCAGTCGCTACCGGCAAACAGGCCTGCCGAGTCCAGCGCGGCGGCACGCCGGTGCAGTCTCTCGGCGCCGTCTTCCACAGTCAGCAGCTGTCTGGCGAGCTCAAGGACGGGTTTCTGGCAGCCGGGCCGGGTGACCGGACCGGCCTGCTGCAGCCGCGCGATGGCGCTGTCGAATTCCCTCTCGAGCCGCTGCACATCAATGACGCCTGTCGTGCTCATGCGGCCCGCTCGCTGCGCTGGTAAAACATAGGATTCCATCTCTTTTCGCTATCGGGTAATCGGCGCTTGCGGGACAACGGGTCTTCTGCGCCGTGCAGCGGGCGACAGTATGGGTCAAGTTCACGGCCATTGGGAACCGTGGCAAACGCGGGAGGATTATGCATGATGTATCATCGGACGCTAATCGAGGGGATGAGTCCGCCCGATTCATTGATCCATTATTCTGCGGGGCTGCTCCCGCAGCGGGAGAAAACATGAACGTTGCATTATCGATTCTCGATCTCGTGCGGGTCACGCAGGGAAGTGATGCGGCGACAGCGCTACAGCGTGCCGCAGACCTCGCGCGCCACGCGGAGGCCCACGGTTTTCACCGACTGTGGTACGCCGAACACCATAACATGCCGGGCATAGCCAGTGCTGCCACCGCGCTAGTGATCGGACACGTGGCGCAGGTAACCCGCGATATCCGGGTCGGTGCCGGCGGCATCATGCTGCCGAACCACGCTCCGCTGGTGATCGCGGAGCAGTTCGGCACGCTCGCCCGACTGTACCCGGGGCGCATCGACCTCGGCCTTGGCAGAGCCCTCGGGACTGACCAGGCCACGCTGCGCGCACTGCGGCGTAGCCCCGCCTCAGCAGATACATTTCCGGACGATGTTCTCGAGCTGCGCGCCTATTTCTCGGAGGAGGCCGCAGACCAGCGAATACAGGCGGTGCCGGCCGCGGGCACCCGGGTGCCGCTCTGGATACTGGGGTCAAGCACCTTTGGCGCCGCGGTTGCCGCGGAGTTCGGCCTGCCCTACGCGTTTGCGTCACATTTTGCACCGGCACAGCTGCACCAGGCACTGCGTGTCTATCGCGACAATTTTCGGCCGTCCGAACAGCTGCAGCGGCCTTACGCCATGGTGGGCGTGAACGTGATAGCCGCAGACACCGATATCGAAGCACGGCGGCTGGCAACCACCCAGCAGATGTCCTTTGTCAACCTGATTCGCGGCACGCGCGGGCTCAGCCAGCCTCCGATCGATTCCATCGACGATTACTGGACGTCGGCGGAGCGCGCCCACCTGCAGCAAATGCTGGCCTGTTCCGTGGTGGGGAGCGCGGAATCAGTGGCATCCGGTCTCGAACAACTGGCAACGGAGACCGGCGCGGATGAGCTGATGCTGGTAACCGATGTCTTTGACCATGAGGCGAGGCTGCATTCGCTGACGCTGACCTCGAGAGCCTGCAGCCGGTTCGGGCCCGACGGCACCGGGGTCGCGGGAGACCTCGCGATGGCTCGTGGCAGAGTCAGGACAGCATGAGGTCCCCCGAAGCCCGTGGCTGCCGTGGCAGCGGCGCAGCAGGGTCGAGGCAGGGCGTGGCGGTGGCCTCAATCGCGTCGATAACGCCCGACCAGACGATTCATCCCCTTGAGGGTTGGCTCCACCCTCGCCAGCAGTTCCCACAGCGTAAGTCCCTCCTCGAGCGGTGCATCGTTATCCAGCGCAAGCAGCCAGAAATAGTAGTAGTGCTCACCGTGTCCCTGCGGTGGCATGGGGCCACCGTAGCCCGAATTGCCAAAGTCGTTCCTGCCGACGGTGTAATCTGTGCTTCCCTTTTCCAGCGAGCTGACGCTTCCGGGAATGTTGTATAGCACCCAGTGCACGAACCCATAGGTGCCGTGTCCACTCACAAGCGGCGCATCCGGATCGTGGCAGATCACGGCAAAAGACCGGGTGCCCTCGGGCGCGTCACGCCACGACAGCGGCGGGGAAACATCGTCTCCCTCTCCCGTGTAGAGGGTCGGGATAGGGTCTCCCTGCCCGAAAGCGGGACTGGTAAGCTGAAGCTCGGATAGTGCGAAGCCCATGCCGGTACACTCCTCGAAAAAATGTGACCAGAGTATAACCGCGTGCTGCCCGGGATAATCAAGCGGCCTGTCACTCTGCCCCGTCGCCTGCGCCGTGACTATTGGTGTCCCGCTGGGTCTCATCGTGACGGATTTCGGGCCTTCTGCTACGCTCTTTCCTCTGTGTTCCCTCTCTCACTATATGTTGACTGGAGGCCTAACCGATGAAGCCTGCCCTGCCTGCAGCGATTCTGATCGCCGCGATGCTTTGTCCAGTTTCGCAGGCGGAAGACGCCGCCACCTGGCGTATTGTCAATTTCTGGTCTGAGTGGTGCGCGCCGTGCCGCAAAGAGATCCCGATGCTCAATGCGCTGAGCCGGAGCCTCGAACCCCTGGGTATTTCCGTGGTCGGCGTGAATTTCGACGAGGATCCCCGCGCAGTCACCCTGGAGATTGCTGCGCGCCTTGGCATCGCGTTTCCAACGCTCACGGGGGACGAGGTCGCGGCGCTCAATCTGCGCCCACCGGAGGCCATGCCCACCACCGTCATCCTGACTCCCGCGAACGACGTCGCGGCCCGCCTCGTTGGTCTTCAGGACGAGGAAGCGATCATGACGCAGCTCGCCCGCCTCGGCTTGCCCATAGCCGCTACCTCGAGCAGACAACCATGAAGGCGAAAAAGATCCTCGTCCCGCGTATGGCGGGCGTGATGCTCGGTGTTTTCGGCCTGATCTGTCCGGTTGCTGCGGGGGAGTCGGGCAGAGACGCCGTGACGCCGGAACTGCTGGCATCACCGGCACCGGCGCACAGCCATCTTTCGAGAGTCACCAGCGATGACACCGGTACCGTTTATCTGTCTTGGGTGACCGAGCGCGATGGCCTGGCCGAGTTCGCCTTCGCCAGCTGGGACGGTAGCGACTGGAGCGATGCAGCGATCATCAGCGAAGGCAGGGACTGGTTTGTGAACTGGGCTGACTTTCCCAGGCTCTCGGTCCACGGCGACGGCAAGCTTGCGCACTGGCTGCGCCGCAGTGGCAGCAGCAGCTACGACTACGACGTGGTCGCAAGCTTCTACGACCCCTCACGGCAGCGCTGGCGCGACGGTACCCTGATCAACACGGACGGCATACAGGCGGAGCACGGATTTGTTGCGATGGTCCCTACGGGTCCGTATCGAACGTTGATCACCTGGCTGGACGGCCGCAGGACGAAGAGCGAGCCCGAGCCGGGACCGATGACGCTTCGCGGCGCCGAATACGCCAGCACGGGGGAGCGACTGGACGAATGGGAACTCGATTCTCGCGTCTGCGATTGCTGCCAGACCGCTGCCGCGATGACGAGCCGCGGTCCGATCGTGGTCTACCGCGATCGATCGCCACACGACATCCGCGATATCGCCATCGTACGCCAGATTGAGGGCCAGTGGACCGAGCCGCAAACGGTGCATGACGACGGCTGGCAGGTGGCGGGATGCCCCGTCAATGGCCCTGCCGTGGCGGCCCGCGAAAACACCGTCGTCGTGGTCTGGTTCACCCTCCGCGATGACCTGCCGGCGGTACAGCTCGCGGTCTCCCGGGACGACGGTGAGCACTTCACCGCGCCGACACTGATCGCCGGTGCCGACACCCTGGGCCGCGTTGATGCGACCCTGCTCGATAACGGCGAGATCATCGCCAGTTGGCTTGACCTGCGTGGAACCGACGCGCACGTCATGCTGTCCCGCTACAGCGCCGATGCAGAGTTTATCGACACCGTGGCAGTCTCGCCGATCCTCGCGTCGCGGCGCAGTGGCTTCCCCCGCATTCACAGCGTCGGCAATACGGTCTATGTCACCTGGACACAGGTCGGTGACGCAAATCGGGTGAAGGTTGCCCGGGTACGTTACGACGGCTTCTGATCGTTGATGGAGGTCATCGGTGAAGGTTGGCGCGCCCGGAGAGATTCGAACTCCCGACCACCTGGTTCGAAGCCAGGTGCTCTATCCAGCTGAGCTACGGGCGCAACGGTGCGAAGAGTAGGGGTATTGGCAGCCGCGGTCAATCACTGGATGTTGCCGGCGGCGGCCAGATGACCAGCGCAGCGCGCAGTCGGTCGCGCCCGAAGCGGGCCATGCGCTCGAAATCGTCCCGGGCGATGGGCAGGTACTGGCAATCCAGTTCGTTCTGCAGGCTGTCCTCGGGGTCCGGATCATGCAGGTAGATGAATCGATCATCGATGGCCGACACCACCACCCAGTGCGGTGCGCGTTTGCGGTCCATCTGCCAGGTTGAAATCAGCACCACGGGAACCGCACCCGCTTTCAACGCCCGGTCGAGGTCGATCTGGGTCACCTCGCTGTAATGCACGCGCAGGCCTGCCTCCCGTGATTGCTGCAGATAATCCCGGTGCACCTGCTCGATCACGGCACGCTTGTCCTCGTTGCGCACGCTATCGATAAACAGAGGCGTTCTGACGCTGATCCAGACCTCTGCATGGAAACCCCTGCGGTGGGCGGCGAGTGCCAGCCCCAGGGGATGGCAGCCGCCGTGGCCGGATGTCATGTAGATGGTTGTGGACTCGCGCCAGAGACGGAGTTCCTCGGCGCGGGACATGCGGTAGCTCGCATCCTGCGCCCGCATGGCCATCATCAGACTTGCCGGACCACAGGTGAACTCGGTGGTTTGTCGATACCAGGGGACAGGGTGATGGCGCAAGCGCGGATCGAAGGTGCGGATGCGCTTCTGGTAGCGGTAGGCGCCTTCGTGATCCTCGTAGTAGTCGGCATACTCGCCGAAGCGGCGATACCCCTGCTTCTCATAGAGGGCGATGGCGCCGATGTTGTCCCGTCGTACCTCAAGCCGCATGTCGATACGTCCGGCATCCAGCGCCGCCGTCTCGGCTTCCTGCAGCAGCGCCAGACCCAGACCCTGGCCCGTATACTCGGGATCCACAGCGATTGAATACAGACGGGCGAGGCGCGTTCCTCTGTGCAGGAGGACGAGGGCATAGGCGGCAACGGTGCCGGCGTGCTCCGCGACGATCAACGCGGCATGATCGCTTCCGATCCAGCGCCGAAAGCTGCGCCGGCTGAGACGATCGGTCTGGTAGGCGCGCTCCTCAATCTGCAGCAGGGCATCGAGATCCAGCTCGCTGGCGGGGCGAAACTGGTACTGACGGGATAGCGAGCGCGCTCCCATCGGCGGTGATGTTTTCATGTGTGGCCTGTCTCTTGAAGCCAGCATTGCAACCAGCAGTCTGCCAACGGAACAGCGGCTACTGTACCGGAAATCGGCGCTCTCGCCTGCCGGGCGCACGATTGCCATGGCATGGGACGGTTGTCATCTACTTTTAACATCTATAACTGTCCAATTTAGTTGACACACCTGCCGGACTACCCTATAACTGCAGAATATTCATCGGTACGAGACCGGACTATGTGGCGAGCCTTGAAGAGCTTCCTGTGGACACTGAAAATTGCTCTCCCCAAGGTGGCTGTGGGCTGGATGTTCGCGCTGCTTACCATCGACTTCAATCGGGTTGCCATTGTCGAAATGGGGGTGGCAGCCGTGGTCGTCACCACGCTGTTGTCCATTCACTATTTCATCGCGCCCTTTCAGGTAATCGCCGGTCGCATCGCCGATACCCGGCCCATTCTTGGCTATCGCCGCACACCTTACCTGATCGGCGCCAGTGCGGTTGCCAGTCTGCTGTTTCTCGCCCTGCCGAGTGTGACGTTCGCCATGGGGGAGGGGTCCTCCCTTGCGACAGCTGTGGCGGTGGTACTCTTTGTTCTGTTCGGCCTGTGTATGGCCGTCATGGCTGACAGCTATCATTCGCTGATCGCCGAAACGACTACCAAGGACACCCGCGCCGGCGTGATTTCCGTGGTATGGATCGTGATGATCCTGTCGACGATTCTCGCCGCCGTCGTCATGAACGCCGTACGACCGGAATTTTCGCCGGAAGCCATGCAGAATCTTTACAACATGACGCCCCCGATTGTGCTAGGGGCCGTGCTTCTCGGCGTCATTGGCGTTGAACGCCGCCTGAGCCCTTCGGAACTCACGCAGGCGGCGACCCGGGCGCGCGCCATGGCACCGCCTGGCAACCCGCTGGCATCCGCGGCACGGCTGGTCGCGGGCAACCGGCAGGCGCGGTATTTCTTCATCTTCGTGGCCTGCGCCATCTTTGCCCTGTTCCTGCAGGAAAGCCTTATCGAAGTTTTGGGCGCTGAGGTATTCGGTGCAGGAATACGGGAAACCACCCGTTTCCAGCCGATATGGGGCGGCGGTATTCTTCTCGGTATGCTGGGAATGGGCCTGCTCAGCGCGTTCTATCGTGCGCCCAAGAAAACACTGACGCTGGTCGGCTGTGCCGCAGCGTCCGCCGGATTCTTTCTGCTGGGCATCATTGCCCTGCTGCGCCTCGAATTCCTGCTGGTGCCCACCCTATTCGTGATGGGGATCTGCGCCGGGGTATTCAATGTCGGTGCGCTTGCCATGATGATGGACATGACGGTGGAGGGCGCCACCGGCCTCTACATGGGGCTTTGGGGCACGGCCCAGGCCATGGGGATGGGTGGCTCCTCGGTAGCGGCGGGGGCTCTGCACACATCGCTGATCGGAAGTGGCCTGCTGGAACCCCAGCACGCCTACTGGATGATCTTTTCGCTGGAAGCCTCTGTGCTTCTCGGCGCCGCCGCCATACTGACACGCGTGGATGTCGCGGCCTTCCAGCGCACGGCAGTGCGGTCAGTCGAGGAGACAAGCACAGACAGCGCGGTGATTCTCGACGTCGCAACTGCGAGCGCGTAAGCCCTTGCATCCCTCTTCAGACAGGCTGGATTACCGCTTCGATGATCGCGTCGCCGTGCAATATGACGCGCTGCGTGGACATCCGCCGGAGGTGTCGCCGCGCATTGGCGAGGCCATTGCCGGCCTCGCCGGTTCCGGCGCCCGCATTCTCGAGGTAGGCGTTGGTACCGGACGTATCGCCCTGCCTACGGTCTCTGCCGGTGGCGACGTCGTCGGTGTGGACCTCTCTGCGGAAATGCTTCGCGCGCTCGCCGGGAGGGAGCAGCCGAATCTGGCGCTGGTCCGAGGCGACATCACCCGGCTGCCCTTCTGCAGCAATGCCTTCGACGCTGCGGTGTGCGTTCACGTACTGCACCTGGTGGATTCCAGGACAGTGCTCGCCGACCTGCTGCGCATGGTCAGGCCCGGCGGCGTGATTGTCCTCGGCAGGGACTGGGTAGACCCCGCATCCTTTGCCGGCGCCCTGCGCAATGCCTTCCGGCAGGCCGTGGTGGATCTGGCGGAGTCCATTGATTTCCCTACCGGCGCGCGAGGCCTGGTGCAGCAGCTGAGCGAGCTCGGTGGCGAACCGGTCTATAACGGTGAGGAACAGGTCGCCGTGGAGTGGCAGACCGCTCTGAGTCCGCGCCAGGTCCTGGACGGTATTCGCTCGCGGGATGATGCCGAAAGCTGGGTTCTGCCCGACGATCTGCTGACGCGTGTCATGTCCCGGCTGGACGCCTTTGCGGCCGATCACTGGAGCGATCTTGACAGCACCCATGGTGTGAGGCGTCGCTTCGTCTACTCTCTCTTCAGGGTCCCGGACAACCGCCCAGGCGGATAGAACGCCACAGGGTTCATAGGAAGAGGGGGGCGGCAGGTCATCAGGCGGCCGCCCCGTTGTCGTCAGAACTGAGCGCTCAGGCGAAGGCCATAAACCCTGGGAAGTGGCATGTGCAGCAGATAGCCGCGCCCCGGGGCGAAGCCATCCGGGTTACCCAGATCCACCACGCGCTGGCCATTGGTAATTTCATCGTCATCAAAGACGTTGTCAACGTAGGCAATGAGCCGGTAGCGTGAATTCTCTATGCCGGCACGCAGATTGACCCGCGTGAACTCGGGCAGGTAGTTGAGGTTGGATTCATCCATGTAACGCTTGGAGCGGTATAGCCCGGTCGCTCCCGCGAACCACTCATAATCGCTGCCACCCAGCTGGCCAAACCAGTCGACGGAGGCATTGAACGCGTGCTTCGGGTTCTTGCCCACGTAGTTACCCGAGAAATCCGCATCGATATTCCCGGCTTCGGCCTTGTTCAGGGCCGTGGACCCCTCCCGGGTTTGCGTAAAGCGCTCAAACACCGCATCGGTCCAGGCGTAAGCGGCGGATATCTGAAAATTGTTGGTGACCAGCCAGCTGCTGTCGAACTCAAGCCCCCAGACCTCGACCCGGGCGGCGTTGGTGATGCCCGGTATCGGTGTCACGCTGCCGGGGGGCTGCTGCTGGACACCAATCTGCTGATCCCGGTAGTCGTTGAAGTAGAGCGCACCATTCAGCCGAAACCGATTATTCAGCCACTCGGTCTTGGCACCAATCTCGTAGGTGGTAACCGTCTCCTCCTGGTAGCGCTGCCCCTCGAGAATAACCGCCTCATTCGCGGCAAAGCCCCCTGGCTTGAAGCCCCGCGTCACAGACGCGTAGTACAGCGCGTCCGCAGATGGCATGTATTCAACAAGGGCTCGCGGCGTGAACACCTGACTCTTCACCCGGTCCTGGTCAAAACAGTCATAGGCAACGTTGGGATACTTCTGGGACTGCGGTACGTCGCGGTCGTCCGTTTCCGGGGGGCAGAAGGAGAGAGGTACCTGCTGCTGCAGACTGACCTGCTGTCGCGACCAGGTGGGAACCCGGTAGTCAATGGTGTCCTCGGAATAGCGTCCTTCACCGGTGATGCGCCACTGATCGTTCAGCTGGTAGCCCAACGAAAAGAACACCGAATAATGCTCCGTTTCGCGGGTTTGCGGATTGTTGGGCTTCGCACCGGGGTTCGGCTCGGTGGCGAGATTGAACGGCGGCCCCCCGAGCAGTGAGTCAGGGTTGCGCATCCAGAATAGGGACGCATTGTCCAGCGTGGACTCCTCCAGGTAGACAGCAGCGCCGCCGATCCAGCTGAAGGCGCCATGCTCGCCGACGTGCCTGATTTCATGTGACTGGTGCTCGAACTGGTAGTCGAGGAGATTGATTGTCGAGGTGGAAAACGAGAACGGATTTGTCGCGGGGTAATCCGTGTAGTCTGTGTCCGAGCGGTCGGAGCTGTCGTTTTTCATGAAACCCGCCAGGTAGGTCAGTGTGCCGTTCCAGACCTCGTAATCCGCCTGGAGAGTGCCGAACCGCTGAGTCTGCTCAAGCCCGGGAAAAGGGGCGCCCGTTGCCGGATCGAGGGAGAAATCGATATCGCTCTCGCTGGCTTCGAGCTTTCCTGTCACCACGCCCCGCGTGCAGGCCTGCAGGACTGATGGCGGAACGCCGCCGAGGTCAGCGGGGCAGGGCTGTCCCGGCGATCCGGGAGGGCCGGCGCTGAAGGTTCCACCGGGCACGGGCAGCCTATCACTCCAGGTGACCAGCGCTGACGCCGGCTGGCTGTACTTTTCATCGCTCTGCTGATACCGAGTGTAGACCTTGAGGCGGTCTGTCGGTGTCCAGAGCAGGGCCAGAGAGCCCGCAAGGGACTCTTCGGTGCCAACATCGGCCCCGGTATTCGGGTTGTCGTAAAAGCCGTCAAAGTCGTGTTTCGCTACCGATGCCCGAACGGCAAGCACGTCATCAATAATGGGGCCGGAGACGCCCGCGTCCAGGGTGCGTCTGCCCTCGTTGCCGACTTCCACACCGGCACGCCCCTCCCACTCGAAGGCTGGCCGGCGCGTCACCACGTTGATGGCACCGCCGAACGCATTGCGTCCATACAGCAGGGTCTGTGGTCCTTTCACAACCTCCATACGCTCAACATCAAGCAGGCGGGTATAGAGCGCGCTGGATCCACCGGCTATGCTCAGGTTTTCCGTAGAGGCGTCAATGTAATCAATAAGGATGGCGACGCTTGGCCGGCCGCGCTCATTCTGCATGCCTCGCATGGCGGGTCGCGTATCCTGTACAAAGCCACCGATGTCGAAGGTAACCCCCGGGAGCAGCAGTCCGCTGTCGCTCAGCGTGTCGAAGCCCTGCTTCTGCATCTCGTCAAAGGTGAGTACACGCAGGGAAAGGGGCACGCTCTGGCTTTTTTCCTCCATCTTGCGTGCCGTTACCAGAACCTCCTCCAGTCGACCCGCGTCGCGCGAGGCGCTGTCCTGTGACTGTGCGGGCGGGGAAAGTGCCAGGAGGGTGGCACTCAGGGCGAGCGGCAGAAGAGCGTGGCGAGTCTGCGGATGCGTCTTTTTCATGGAGTTTCTCGATTGTGGAGGGTAGTAGCGCCCCGCCGGCAAGCCCGGGAAGTGCCGTACGCGAAAGCCGGGGAAGCTTACGAAGCAGACAGAGGGCGTGTCAACCTGACTTGACACATTATTTGAGACCGAAATGACACAAGACTTGGTCGCGGCAACCGGATTTGGGACAATCCCTGTACACGCGCAGCAAATGGTAGCAACGCTCATGATGATGATGCTCCGCAGCGTACTGCAGAGATGGCGCGTGCTCATCCTGACGCTACTGGTCTGTAGCGGTCGTTCGGGCGCGCTTGTCGCCGCAGAGTCGAGGGTCGCGGATGCGCTGTCGTTGGCGGCAGATTTTCGTTACCGGGCCGAGTCCGTGGATCTGTCCGGCGCTGCCGAGGATGCGCTCGCGTCCACCCTGCGCTCGCGCCTGACGCTGACGGGTAAGCCGGCTACCGGGTGGTCCTGGGTTGTCGAGGTGGATGATGTGCGCGTGATCGGCGCGGAACGATACAACTCTACAGGCAACGGACAGACCCACTACCCGATCGTGGCAGATCCGGAAGGTACTGACCTCAACCGGGCAGCGTTGGCCTGGCACCACACTGATGTGAGCCTGCGAGCCGGACGACAGCGAATCGTGCACGGCAGCGAGCGCTTCGTCGGCGGGGTGGCCTGGCGCCAGAATGAGCAGACCTATGACGGACTGCGCGGCCAGTGGCAGCTCTCGGAGACGGCGTCCCTTGATATGAGCTATGTTGGCGCCGTGCGCAGGATTTTTGGTCCCGACGACGGCGCCCAGCCTGCCAGCTGGGACGGCGACAGTCTGTTTCTGAGAGCTGTGTGGCAGCCAACAGACGACATCGAACTGCGTCCTTTCGCCTATCGCCTCGACGTCAATGCCGATGCCGATTTCGGACCTGCACTCACCGTCGATAACAGTACCGACACCGTGGGCATCGAAGCCGACTGGTCCGTGGGCCCCCTGACACTCCGCGGCGCCTATGCTCGTCAATGGGAGCACGGTGACAGCACGCTGGACTACGCGGCCAACTACTCCCTGGCGCAGGGCATCTACCGTTTTGGCGCTGTGCAGGTGGAAATCGCCCGCGAGGTGCTGGGCTCGGACAGCAATACGGGCTTTCGAACGCCGCTTGCCACGCTGCATAAATTCCAGGGATGGGCTGATGTCTTTCTCACTACACCCGCGGACGGCATCGAGGACACATCGCTGGCATTTCAGGGCAGCGTGGAAGACCTGACGTGGCGCGTAGTCGGGCACCGCTTCGAAGCAGACCGGGGAGACGCGGGGTATGGGCACGAATTTGACCTCGACGTGAGCTGGCAGATGAATGAACGCCTGTCATTCCAGTTCCGTTTCGCGGTTTTTGACGCCGACAGCGCGGCGGCCCGACAATACCGGGATGTCCGCAAGGCATGGTTCATCGCGAGACTCGCTTTGCCGTGATCAATGCGGTCGCATCAGTGCGCCCGATCAACTTCCCCACAGGACAATGTCATGACGGAAACTGCTCCCGGGAACCAACCGTGGTGTCTGGACGATTTCACCCGGCCCACTGCAGCGACGGGCACCGGTACGGCCTGGCGCTGCTTTACTGATCAGGTGATGGGTGGCGTGTCACGGGCGCGCGCGAGTCATGAGCAGCTGGGCGGGAGTGCGGCGCTTTGCCTGAAGGGGGAGGTAAGTCTGGCCAACAACGGCGGCTTCGTTCAGGTCGCGCTGGACCTGTCACCGGATGGCGGTTTTGTGGATGTGTCGCCGTGGTCAGGCGTGGCGCTGACAGTGCGGGGAAAAGATCAGAAATGGCATGTTCACCTGCGCACGGTGGATTGTCGGCGTCCCTGGCAGAGCTACAGGGCGGGCTTCACGGCGCCCCGGGAATGGTCGGGGGTCTGGCTGCCGTTTTCCGCATTCGAGGCTCATCGACTGGACGCGCCACTGGCAACGGACGCCGTGCGCCGACTCGGCATTGTGGCTATCGGCGCGCCCGGGACGGTTGAGATTGCGGTGGCAAGGGTGGAGATGTGTGCCCGCTAGGCAACGCTAGCCATGAGCGCGTGCATCCGGCGTTTTCTCCTCGATCCCCGAATGACAGCGATCGCACACGCCATGCAGTTCAAGCTGTTCCTGGTACAGGTGAAACCCTGAAGAGCGGGCCTTCTGGTTCAGCTTGCTGATCTCGGCATCGGCAAAGTCCATTTCCCGCACAATGCCGCAGCTGTCGCAGATCAGGAACTGCGTGGCCGCGTGAGGGTGGTCGCAGGCCATGTGCCGGCAAGCCATGAAGCGATTGGTGGAGCGAAGCTTGTGGACAACGCCCGCATCGATGAACACGTCGAGCATGCGATAAACGGTCATTACCGGCAGCTCCTCGCCGTGGTCTGCACGGTAATGGTGTGCAAGATCGTAGGCTGAGATGGGGCCGGCGGCCTTCAGCAGCGATGTCAGCAGACGCTTTCGCTTATCCGTCAGTCGCAGGCCCTGAGTACGACAGGCGCGCTCTGCGCCTTCCAGGGATTGCCGCACCATCTTGCCGCTACGCTTCAGTCCACTCATGGCAATATGTTACCGCATAACGCCAGCGTCATTCCAGACTGACGCCATCGGGAGGGTAGCGACAAATCACCGAAGATGAACCCTTGCGATTGATCTTCGGTCAGTCTATTTTCGGGACAGGTCGTTAAAGGCGCACAGGTATATTTCAACAATGTCATAGCAGCACAACCGGTAATGAGGGGGAATCGCGTGACTGTGAACAGTGACCTATGGGGCCTGCTGCCCGACGAGGCAGATGAGAGCCGGCAGCGACGGCGTGCTATCGACGATCCCGGCAGCTACCACGGCGACATTGCCGCAAGCGAGCTGCACTGGTTCGACGGCGATGGCTGGCTAACGCGGAGCTCCCGCGGCAGCTGGCAGCGACTGACGGGGGAAAGCGAGACGCCTGACGATGACTGGCGCCCCTGGCAGCAGGGCCTGGACGATAGCGCCGCTCCCTACTATCGCTGGTTCGTGGGCGCAGAAACGAACGCCTGCTTCAACGAAGTCGATCGACACGTGCTGGCGGGGCGGGGCAGTCACACCGCGATTGTCTTTGAGGGCGACCGCTGGGACCCGTCCCGCAATGCCGGTAAGGGCGGCCCCGTTCACGAGGAACACATCAGCTACCGGAAACTGCTGCGAGAGAGCGTTCTTCGCGCCCAGGTGCTTTCGAGCCTCGGACTGTCGCGCGGTGATCGCATCGCTTTCAACCTGCCAAATATTCTCGAGCAGATCTATTACACCGAGGCCGCCAAACGGCTCGGCATCATCTACACGCCCGTGTTCGGCGGCTTCTCTGCCAAGACCCTGTCAGACCGCGTTTTCGATGCCGGCGCCCGGGTTGTGGTCACTGCAGATGGCGGCTACCGAAATGCGGAGGTGGTGGCCTACAAGGAAACCTTTACTGATCCGGCGCTGGACAATTTCATACCCCGCACCGCGGCCCTTGCGTGTTTCGAGGCTGTCCTCGACGACTGCGACCTTGGCGATGCCCGGACGCGGATTGTCGACGCCGTGCGCGCGGGTGTCGCCGGCGAAATCACCCTGGAGCGCAGCGACCTCATGCGTGAACTCGGGGTGGCTCTCGCGGCCGAGGCCGAGCTGCCTGCGGAGCGCTCCGCTGCGCTGCGCACCACGGTTGCCCGGGAGCTCGCCGGAGTTGGCCACGCCGTGGACCAGGTCATCGTCGTGCGGTACACCGGCCAGGATATCACTGTGCAACCCCGGGACCGCTGGTCCGACGACCTGGTGAGCGACGCCGCCGGGTGCGTGCTTGCGGCAGCGCGCGAGGCGGGCTTTGATGCGCCGAGCCTCGACGCCCTGGACGATCTCGACGACCGGGATTACTGGCGGGCCTTCAATGCCAGCCACCCAGCCGAGCCCGTGCCCGCGGACTGGCCGCTCTTCATCATCTATACCTCCGGCTCCACCGGGAAACCGAAGGGCGTCGTACATACCCACGGCGGCTGGCTTGCGGGTATCGCGCATACCATGCGCATGGTGTTCAACGCCGGGGAAGACGATCGCCTGTACGTGGTCGGCGATCCCGGCTGGATTACCGGGCAGTCCTACCTTGTCGCGGCGCCCCTGGCCCTCGGCATGACCACGGTGCTATCCGAGGGATCACCGCTGTTCCCCCACGCCGGGCGCTTTGCCTCCATTATCGAGCGCCACGGGGTCACGATCTTCAAGGCGGGCTCGACCTTCCTCAAGGCCGTGATGACCGACCCCGCCAGCGTCGATGACATGGCCGCCTACGACATGAGCGGTGTCAAGGTGGCAACCTTCTGCGCGGAACCGGTGTCACCGGCGGTGCAGCAGTTCGGTATGGAGCGCATCTGCCCGCGCTACATCAATTCCTACTGGGCGACCGAACACGGCGGCATGGTGTTCTCCTGTCCCTGGGGCGATATCAAGGACCTGAAGCCGGACGCCCATACCTGGCCCCTGCCGTGGATACAGGCCGAAGTCCGCATCGCCACGGAAAGCGATAGCGCGGGGCGGGCCACTGCCTGGCGGCGGGCTGAGCCAGGCGAAAAAGGCGAGCTGGTCATTACGCAGCCCTATCCGTATCTGGCGCGTACCCTCTGGGGCGATGCCGGGAATCTTGGCAGTGATGACTGGCGCGGCGATATCGAGCGCTTTACCGAGGTGTATTTCCACCGATGGAGCGACGGCCTGGCCTACACCCAGGGCGACTATGCGCGGGAGCATGACGACGGCGGCGTGACCCTGCACGGGCGCTCCGACGACGTCATCAATGTGTCCGGCCACCGCATCGGCACCGAGGAGATTGAGGGCGCCATCCTGCGCGACAAGACCCTGCGCAAGGACTCCCCGGTGGGCAACGCCGTCGTTGTTGGTGCCCCCCACGATGAGAAGGGCGAGACGCCGGTGGCTTTCCTCGTGCCGGCGCCGGGCGCACGCCTCGGCGACGACGATTTCGCCCGGCTGCAGGGTCTGGTGCGCAGCGAGAAGGGGGTGACGGCCGTGCCCTCGGACTTCCTTGTTGTCTCCGCAGTGCCCGAGACACGCTCCGGCAAGTATATGCGACGCACGCTGCGCGCCCTGCTGCTGGACGACCCGCTCGGTGACCTGTCCACTCTACGCAATCCCGAAGTCGTCGATGAGATCCGCGATACGGTTGCCGGCTGGAAAGCCTTCGGGCAGCTGGCCCAGGCGCGACAGATCGTCCAGAGTTACCGCCAT
This sequence comes from Chromatocurvus halotolerans, assembly GCF_004340525.1. Classification (GTDB taxonomy): domain Bacteria; phylum Pseudomonadota; class Gammaproteobacteria; order Pseudomonadales; family Halieaceae; genus Chromatocurvus; species Chromatocurvus halotolerans. The sequence continues at coordinate 54,474 of NZ_SLWX01000019.1, forward strand.
TTGCGGGTGGAGACCCACAGCGTTGCCCCCGGGCGTCAGGTCGCGCTTCTGGTTATCGACTCACCGCCCGTGAACTCGCTGAACGAGCGCTCGCTGGATGAGCTGAACACCGTGCTTCAGCATATCGGCCATCAGGACCACATCGAGGCACTGGTGATCACCGGCGCCGGCAGCGCCTTCGTCGCCGGCGCCAACGTCAAGGAACTTTTGGAAGTGGGTGAGGCGGGCGATCTTGAATCTGCGCAGACGCCGCCCAATGCCGCACACACGGCATTCTCGCTGCTGGAAAATCTGGGCAAGCCGGTAATTGCCGCGGTCAACGGGCCGGCACTCGGCGGGGGCTGTGAGCTGATGCTCGCCTGCGCCTGCGTGGTTGCCGATCGCCATGCGCGCTTTGGCCAGCCCGAAATTAACCTCAACCTGCTGCCGGGCTACGGCGGGACACAGCGTCTGGTGCGCCGCCTGTACCAGCGCCGGGGCGAAGCCGGTCTCATTGAGGCTGTGCGCATGATCGCGTCCGGCCGCGCCATCGATGCGCAGGAAGCGCTGGCCGCGGGTCTCGTCGACAGCGTGGTGTCGCGGCAAGGCCCAGTCGAAGCGGCGATGGCTCTGGTGCGCGAGTACCTGTCCGGCGACGGTCCCCTGAAGGAGGCCATGGCTCAGCACACGGCCTACCTGGCGGCGCGGGAGGAAACCCTGCCCTTTGACGACGGCCTGCTGCAGGACCCGCGCCTCGCACCAACCCTCGCGCAGCTGCGGGCCGGTGGACGTGGTCGCTGTCTCGACAGGATTCTCGATGCTGTGAGCTTTGGCGCGCGGGAAGGGCAGGCAGCCGGCCTCAGGCACGAGGCCCAGCTGTTCGCCGAAGCCGTGTGCGATCCGTCTGCGGGCCCGGTCGGCATCAGTGCCTTCCTGGAGCGCCGCAGTGCGCCGCTTCCTGTCAAGTACACGGTCGTGCCGCCGGATGCCGACGCGGCGCTGCGCGGTGAGCTTGAGGGCAGGGGAGACCTGTTGCCGCTGGACGCGCCTTTTTATCCGGGGGTCACCCCGCTGCCGCGCTATCAGTATGGCATGGGCGTGGCCAAGAGCCCGCAGGATGGCGCACCCGCGCATGGCGACCCCGTGGACGCCGAGCACCTGCTGGTGTTCCCGACCCCGGAGCCGGGCCCGAACGAGGCACTGGTGTACGTGCTTGCCTCGGAGATGAACTTCAACGATATCTGGGCCATCACCGGTATCCCGGTGTCGCCCTTCGATGCCCGTGACGCAGATGTACAGGTCACCGGCTCCGGCGGCGTTGCCATGGTTGCGCAACTGGGCGAAGAACTGGTGCGCGAAGGCCGCCTCGCGGTAGGCGACCTGGTCACCCTTTATTCCGGGCAGAGCGAACTGCTCTCTCCGGACCAGGGTCTCGACCCCATGGCGGCGGATTTTCGCATTCAGGGCTACGAGCGCAACGATGGCAGTCATGCCCAGTTCCTGGTAGTTCAGGGACCGCAGATGCACCGCAAGCTTCCGGGACTCACTATCGAGGAGGCCGGCTCCTACGGCCTGACCCAGGGCACCATTCACCGCGCCTTGTTCACCACGCTGGCCATTCAGCCGGGGCGTCGCCTGTTCGTGGAAGGCGCCTCCACCGGCACGGGCCTTGACTGCCTGCGTATGGCCAGGCAGACCGGCCTTGCCGTTGTCGGGATGGTGTCCTCGGAGGAGCGTGGCGAGCGGGTGCGACAGCATGGCGGTCAGCCGGTCAATCGACGCGACGAGCGCTGGGCCGCGTGTTTTACGCCCGTGCCGGACAATCCCGCAGACTGGGCGGCCTGGGAACAGGCCGGCGAGCCCTTTGTCAATGTTGTGCGTGAGCAGGCCGGTGGAGAGATTGACTATGTTGTGTCCCACGCTGGCGAAAACGCCTTCCCGCGCTCCTTCCAGGCCCTGGGTGAGGGCGGCGTGCTCACTTTCTACGGTGCGTCGTCAGGCTACCGCTTCTCGTTCATGGGCAAGGCCGGAGCCAGCACCCCGGCGGCAATGTTCAAGCGTGCTGGCCTGCGCGCCGGCAACACGCTCCTCATCGTTTACGGACCCGGCGCGGATGACGGTATCGTCGACCCCGTCGCCATTGAAGCCATCGAGGTTGGCTGTGCCCTGGGGGCTCAGGTTGCGGTGCTTGCCGATACCGCCTCACAGCGTGAGTTCGTGACCTCGCTTGGCTTTGGAACACGGCTGACAGGCGTTGTCAGCATGGATTCGATCGCCCGCCGCCTGGGCGATGACTTCGATCCGCCGGGACCCTTCCCCCTGTTGCCGGATGCTTTCACGGAATCGGCGGAATTCAAGGAAGCGGTACGGCGGTTCTCTGATCGCACACTCAAGCCCATCGGTTCCGCGGTCGCCCCGCTGCTGCGCAATACGCTGGACAAGCGGGGCCTGCCGGATGTGATCTTCGAACGCCCCGGGCGGGATGGACTCAGCCTCGCCACGGCGCTGGTCAAGCCCAACGTCGGCAAGGTGCTTTACGCCGAGGATCTCTCGGGTCAGCGTCTGTCCTTCTACGCACCGCAGGTCTGGATGCGGCAGCGACGCATCCTCATGCCCAGCGCCGAGATCCGCGGCACCCACCTCAACACGGCGCGCGAGTTTGCCGAGATGCAGGAGCGTATTGCCGCGGGCATGGGAGATGTGATGCCCCCAGTGCCGGTTGCGCTGCAGGACATTGCCGGGGCACACCAGGCCATGTGGGAGAACCGTCACGCCGGTGCAAATTACGTTGCGGTGCACGGATTACCCCGCGCGGGGTTGAAAACCCGCGACGAACTTTACCGGGCATGGGCCATCAGCGAGGCGGAAAAGCGCGGTGAGACTCTGGCACACATCGACACTGGATCAGCAGGAGCACTGCGATGAGCGACAACACAGCTATCCCTGAAAGCACCAGCGGCGCACGTCTTGCGGGCAAGGTCGTCGTCCTCACCGGCGCTGCCGGCAATATCGGCAGCTGGATCAGCCGCAGCCTGCTGCGCGAGGGTGCCCGGGTGGTCATGGCGGGCCGCAACGGCGACAAGCTTGATGCGTTTATCGAGACGCTGGTCGCCGAGGGCTTCGATCGGGATGCCATGGCGGCCGCCGTCGGTGACAACGCCGACCCCGCAGTGTGCCGGGCAATCGTGGCGACGGCCATCGAACGCTTCGGGCGGCTGGACGTGCTGATCAATAACGCCGGTGCCGCCGGCCCGCGGCGCACGCTGCGGGAGATTCCCTTTACCGAGGCCGAGATGCGCGCCCGCGGTGACGACCAGACCATGTTCGACTCGGCGATGAATCTGCTCGGCGCGCCCTGGAACATGTCCCGCGCTGCCGTGCCTCACATGGCCGAGTGCGGCAGCATCATCAACATCTCCACCATTTTCTCGCGCACACATTACTTTGGCCGCATTCCCTACACAGTGCCAAAGAGCGGCCTGAATGCCCTGTCGCATGGACTGGCGCTGGAGCTTGGTGACGAGCGGGGTATTCGCGTCAATACCGTTTTCCCCGGCCCCATCGAGTCCGAGCGCATCGACAACGTCTTCGCTGCCATGGACAGCCTGCAGGGGGCGGAGCCGGGCAGCACGTCGAAGGAGTTTCGGGGGCTGATGATAAACCGCCGGCCGAATGCAGAGGGTGAGCTCGAGTACCGCTACCCTACGCCGGCAGATGTGGCATCGACAGTCACCTGGTTGTCCTCTGCAGAGTCCGCCTCGGTTTCCGGGCACGCCTTTGAGGTCACCAACGGCATGCAGGTGCCAGCCCAGAGCCGCTCGAAGCTCGTTTCCTGGCCCGACAAGCGCCTCGAGGATCTCACCGGCCAGGTGGTTCTCATCCTTGGTGGCACGGAGTACGAGGAGGCCCTGGAGTTCACTGAGCGGCACCTGGTCAGCGGTGCACGGGTGGTGCTTGCTTTCCGCACGCTCGAGGCGCTCGGCTATGCGCGCTCCCTGTCAGCCGTACGCGGGCTGGACCAGACGCACCTGGTGCATCTGGAGCCCCTGCGCAGCGAATCCGCCGAGCGCTGCTTTGACTATATCCGGGATCACTTCGGACGCCTCGATGCCGTTGTCGTTCTCCCACGATCCGGCAATGGCCGACACGGTTATTCACTCAGCACGGCCGGTGATGAGGACGTCGCCGACTTCGTGCGTGACGAAATCGTCTCGCCGGTGGCCTTCGCCCGTGCGCTGGGCAACAACCTTGACCGCTGGGGCAGCGTAAGCGAAGCACCGGCCATCACCTATGTAACCAACCCCAGCGATGGCCACGGCAACCTGCTGAACGATATCAAGCGGGCCGCCATTGAAGCCCTGATACGCAGCTGGCGGCACGAGGACAGGCAGATGCGCAAGTCCGGTCAGCGGGACTGGGCGGTGCTGCCGAACCAGCTCGTGCGCTACGACAACAACGAGGCGGACAACCTGGCCTTCGCCGCAGACTGGGCGGCAACGCTGACCAACCGGGTGCGACGCATGGACCCGATCAACCTCTGGGTGCCGAAGGATATCCGCCGCGCCACGGGTAAATCCAGCATGCCCAAGGCTATCCAGCGCGTCCTGCCCGGTCTGCACAAGGGCAAGACCGCCGTCATCACCGGCGGCAGCCTGGGTATCGGCCTGCAGCTGGGGCGCTTTCTCGCCATGGCCGGTGCCCGGGTGCTGCTTTCGGCACGCAGCGAAAGCAAGCTGCTGGAGGCGCGCGAGGAAATTGTCGAGGAACTTCGCGGTATCGGTTACCCGAATCCGGGTGAGCGCGTGCATATTCTCGCGGATATCGACGTGGGCGATGAAGCCTCGCTGGAGCGCCTGTTCACGCACTCTATCGAGCTTTTTGGGCATGTAGATTTTCTGATCAACAATGCCGGGATTTCCGGCGCTGAGGAGATGGTCGTGGACATGACCCTCGAGGCCTGGAACCGCACCATGCAGGCCAACCTCATCTCCAACTACTCGCTTATCCGCAAGTACGCGCCGCTCATGAAAGCGCGGGGGTCGGGCACGGTAATGAACGTCTCCAGCTACTTCGGTGGCGAGAAGTATGTTGCCGTGGCCTACCCGAACCGGGCCGACTATGCCGTATCGAAAGCGGGACAGCGGGTGCTGGCGGAAATTCTCTCCCGGCATCTGGGGCCGGAAATCCAGATCAACGCGCTTGCCCCGGGGCCCGTCGATGGTGCCCGCTTGCGTGGCCTTGGCGGTGCGCCGGGCCTGTTCGAGCGGCGTGGCCGCCTGGTACTGGAAAACAAGCGACTGAACCGCGTTCATGCTGCGGTTCTCAGTGCCATGGAAGAGGGCATGACAGCCGAGGCGCTGCAGGCCATGGCGCGCAATGCGGTCGCAGATATCAGACGCGATACCGACGCCAGCAACTCCCTGGCCAGGCTGTTCGTGCAGGTCGAGGAAAGCCGCGAAGGGGGGACTTCAAGGAGCTACTTGCTGAACCGAGACCTGGCGGAAAAGTTGATGAACCGACTGGTCACCGGCGGACTCTTCCCGCCCGCGACGGCGGCGCGCTTTCTCGAGACATTCGTTGACGCGCCGGCACCCTTTCTCGACGACAGTGCCGTCAAAAAGGCGGCAAAAGGCATTGAAACCGGCATTCTTAATAGACTGCACCTGCACAAAATGCCCACGGATGAGCAGATTGGTCTGTCGACGATCTTCCACCTCGCTGACGATATCGCCAGCGGCGAGACTTTCCACCCCTCGGGCGGCCTGAAATTCGACCGCTCCGTTACCGAGGGGGAGCTGCTGCTGAATCCGGACAGGGAGAGCCTCGCGAGGCTCGCAGGCAAACGCGTGGTGCTTATCGGTGATGCCATGCGCGAGGAGCTCGCGGCCATCGGCGCGGGCTTTATCGGGCAGGGCATCGAGTCACTGGTTGTGCTCACCCGCTCCAGAGAAGCCCAGGAAGAGATACAGCATTCCCTGGAGCCGGGGGCGGGCATTCCCATTGATGTGCGTGTGATTGGCGATGATGTTGAAACGGCCCTTGACGAGATCCTGCAGAACCAGGGTGGATTCGATGTCGTTGTCAGCGCGCCGTTTGCGCGTCTGCCGTTCAATGCACTGGCAGCGGAAAAGGGCGAGTCGTGGACGCGGGTGCTGTCACACACGGACTTCGAGCGCCTGGTTGAGGATCAGCTCACGCACCACTTCCGCGTCGCCCGCCGTGCCGCACTGGTGCCGCGCTGCCAGATTGTATTGCTGACCCCGGACACCTCCTTTGTCTCGTCGCGGGAGGAGTTCGCCCTGGCGTTGTTTGTCAAGAACGCGTTGCACGCCTTCACGGTAACGCTGGGGGTGGAATCCGAACGTCTGCCTACGGTGCCTGCGGTCAATCAGGTCCAGCTCACCCGCCGCGCGCGGGCCGAGGAGCCGGCGACCGAGCAGGAACTGGCAGAGGAGATGACCCGCCTGGTCTATGCAGTGCTACAGTGCGCGGTGCCGGCGCCCAGCCCCAGCGAGAGTCGTTACCTCGCGCGGATCTTCCGGGGCAATGCGGTGACCGTCTGAGGGCCGGAGGACTGTCACCTATTGGTGGCAGACGGGGTTCCTCCGGGTCCCCAGTAACAATCATGAAAGCCCATGGCTTTCCCGAAAGAGCATGGGCGGGTTGACGACATGGTCAGACGCAGAGGTTACTGGGCTCAGCTGGAGGAGCTCTACCGTCAGAATCGTCGCCTTTTCCTGCTGGTCAGCGCAATTGCCTTCCTGGTCGGATTTGTCGGTGGCAGCCTGTTCATGCTCGGTAGATGTCAAGATAGTTGCCGCGTAAATCATCCGGTTTCTCGTAACTGGTGACTATCGACGCTCTGGCCACAAAGACCTTCTCGCTCGGGGT
>NZ_SLWX01000020.1 GCF_004340525.1 Chromatocurvus halotolerans
GTTTACGAAGTTTGCCATCATTGCGCCCCGATCACTGCACGTGACATGGATTATCCCACGTCGATACTATTCGGTTAAGTCCGACAGGCTGCTAGAACAGCGCTTTATCGAGCAGGACGCCAGATTCGAACAGTGCTTCGTGGAACAGAATGCGAGATTCGAACAGCGCTTCGTGGAACAGGACGCGAAATTCGAACAACGCTTTAGCAAGCAGGAGACAGGATTCGAGCAGCGCTTCAGCAAGCAGGACCGGACACTGGCACTGCATACGTGGATGCTTGGTATTCTCGTGCTGGTGATGGTGGTGCCGCAGCTGCAGGACTGGCTGGCATAAGCTGGGGTTTATACATAGTCGCTATCAATGGGGGACATTTAATAACCGAAAAGCGTCTCCGCAGAGATTTTTTGGAGGCGCCAGGCACGGCAGTTATCCGGTCTTCGCCATTCTGACCGCCTGACTGATCGCCTCGGCCAGGCTGCCCGCATCGGCGGTGCCCTTACCGGCAAGGTCCAGCGCCGTGCCGTGATCCACGGATGTGCGCACAATCGGCAGCCCGAGTGTGATGTTGACGGCCGAACCGAAGCCGGCATATTTGAGGACCGGCAGTCCCTGGTCGTGATACATCGCCAGCACCGTGTCCACACCCTTCAGCGCACGTGGTGTAAATGCGGTGTCGGCGGGCAGTGGCCCGATGAGTGACATGCCACTACTGCGCAGGGTTTCCAGCACAGGGGCAATCGTCTCGATTTCCTCCCGGCCAAGATGACCTCCCTCACCGGCGTGGGGGTTGAGGCCGAGTACGGCGATACGCGGTGCGGGTATACCAAAGCGGCGCTGCATGTCGGCATGGAGAATCCGAAGCGTGGCAGTGAGGCTGTCCCGGGTGATGGCGGCGGGTACATCGGCGAGCGGCAGGTGCGTGGTGGCCAGCGCCACCCGCAATCCGCCCGCGGCCAGCAGCATGACGACCCGCGGCGTGCCGGTTTTTTCCGCGAGGTATTCCGTATGGCCGCTGAAGGGAATGCCGGCATCGTTGATCACGGATTTCTGCAGGGGGCAGGTCACCATCGCGGCATACTCACCGCTCAGACAGCCCGCAATGGCGATATCCAGGGTTTCCAGCACGTAGGGCGCGTTGTGCGGGTCCAGCTGGCCCGCTGTCACAGGCCTGCGCAGCGGGCAGTGTCTGACTGCCAGTGTGCCCGCCGGATACCCCGTTGTCGCCGCGCCAGGGTCTGCTGCGTCAACCAGGCGGATATCGAGATTCAGCGACCGCGCGCGGTCCGCCAGCAGGTCGCGGTCAGCAATCGCGACCAGGGGGACGGGCTGCGGCTGCATCGCCGTCATCAGCAGGATGTCGGGGCCGATACCGGCGGGCTCTCCCGCCGTAACGGCAATAGGATGAGTCATGCCATTTCCGCGTTAATTGCGCCGTTCCGATCGCGCCGCTGCCGGCGTCGGGAGCATCCGATGCGGCCAGCCGGCCTACTTGATATCAACAAAAGCCTCGTCGCGGATCATCTGCAGCCAGGCTTCCAGTTCCTCGTCGTACTTGCGCTGGTGCAGGTATTCCGTGGCGCGGGCGATACGTGCTTCCTGACTGGTGTCCTTCACGCGGCGGTCTTCCACCTGAATGATGTGCCAGCCGAACTGGCTGCGCACGGGCGAAGACACCTCGCCGATCTCGGTGGAGGCCATCATGTTCTCGAACGCAGGGACCATCTGGCCCTTGCTGGTCCAGCCGAGTGAGCCCCCCTCGGACGCAGAGCCGATGTCCTCGGAATGCTCGCGAGCGAGCTCGGCGAAGTCGGCACCTTCCTCCTCGACCCGGCGCTTCAGACCGGCGATTTTTTCACGTGCCTGCTCGTCAGTGAGAATTTCCGACGGGGTGACCAGAATATGCCGGACAAGGGTCTGCTCCTGGGTCTGCTTGCCGCCGCGCAGGCTGCTGAGGTGAACCAGGTGAAAGCCGCTTGGCGAGCGGAATACGTCGGTGGTGTCACCTACCTCGAGATCCGTGACGACGTCCTGGTATAGCGATGGCAGGTCATCCCGCTTGCGCCAGCCCAGGTCGCCGCCGGTGTAGGAGAACTCGCCCTCGCTGCTGGCCATGACTTCGTCGAAGCGTTCGCCATCGCGGATGCGAGCCAGCAGCTCCTCGGTGTGTTCCCGCGCGGATTCCTCGAAGTCGCTCGACGCCGTGGAGGGTACCGGCAGCAGCGCATGCATGACCCGATATTCGGGCTCCACCAGCTTCCGGCCTTCCTCGGTCTCGAGAAAGTTCTCCACTTCCTGTTCGGCAATGGACACCCGCTGGTTGACGTTGCCCATCTGCACCCGCTGCAGAATCATCTCCTGTCGTACCTGTTCGCGCATGGCGACATAGGAACGCCCCTCCTGCTCCAGGGTCTGGCGGAACTGGTCGAGGGTGAGGCGGTTCTGGGCGGCGATGCGCTGCATGGCGCTGTCGAGCTCGGCATCGGAGATGCGCACGCCATAGCGCTCGCCCATCTGCATCTGGATGCTGTCCAGCACCAGGCGGTCCAGCGTTTCGCGGATCAGCTCGTCCTCTGGCGGTGGCTCCACGCCCCGGGCCTTCAGGTTCTGGCTAACCGTGGCCAGGCGCTCGCGCAGTTCGCTGGCGAGAATGATGTCGTCGTCGACGATGGCGACAATCTGGTCGATCATTTCGGTTTCGGCCTGTGCCGCCTGCCCGAAAAGCAGCGCAAGCGCGGTGGCGCAGGCGCCGCCGAGCTGCAGGAGTTGGCGTTTAATAGTCACGTGGTCGGAACCCCCGGATCATGTCTGTCATCAGTGCCTCGACCTGGCTGCCAACGCCGCCGAGCCCCTTGAGAACGAACTGTGCCTGGACAGCGCGTTCCCGCTCGAGGTTGGGTGCGTTGAAATCGGGAAAGGCACCACGCGCCGTATCGAAATAGCGCAGATGCAGTAAGCGAATTGTAAAGCAGCAACTATCATATTCGATGCCGAACATATCTTCCACGCTGCGGTTGGCCTGCATGCTGTAGTTCCAGGCCGCGAACACCCGCCATTCATCGTTGACCGGATAGAACGTGGACATGTGGGCCTGCGCCGTGACCGGCTGATCGCCGACCAGCGTGACCGGCCGACGATAGGTGTAGCCGACATTGATCAGGTGGCCATCGTTGCGCTCGTAGTTGGCCTGGGCGTTGCCCGCGTTCATCTTGCCGGTTGATGCGTCATATTGCGCGCTGGCCCTGATGCTTAGACGGTCATTGGGGAAAAAGTTCAGCTCGCCGGCCATCTCCGAATTGGAGCGCTGCAGCTCCGGGGCGCCGGGGGTGACGCGTACGCGGCGATTCTCGAAATAGACGATCTGGCCGAGGCTGGCGTTGAACATTTCACGGCCGTCGCGATCGTCGAGCAGGCGCGTGGTAAGACCGATGGCGAGCTGATTGGCATCATCCAGGCGGTCGCGGCCCGAGAAGCGGGTGTCGCGGAACAGCTGGTTGTAGGTGAAGGTGAGCTCTGCGCTGTCAAAGTCGGGCTGGTCGCTCTGGTCATCGTAGCTGCTGTAGAGGTAGTAAAGGCGCGGCTCGAGGGTCTGGATGAAGCCCCGGTTGAGCACGCTGAAGTCGCGCTCGAAATACAGGCCGCCGTCCATGCTCACCAGCCCCGATGCGGCCCCCGGGGAGTTGTTCCCGGATAGCGTGTTGTCTTCCAGTGAGTACTTCAGAAAGCGGTATTTGGCCGTGGTGCGCAGAAAGCCGGACTCCCAGAGCATGGGGTAGGCGACGCCGGCTTCCGCATACAGGCGCTGGCCCACCGTCAGGTCCTCGCTGCTGTCGAAGTTGGAGTACTGCGCCTGCAGGATCGGATCGAGGCTGAAGGGCTTGAGGTTGCCGCGCTTTTGCAGCGTGATCTGCGGCAGCTTCTTGTAATCGTTGCGGATATCGTCGGCGAGTGACTGGAACTGCTGGGCCTCGACATTCACCAGCCAGTCGTCACCCAGATAATCGAGGCTGGCAAGCTGCAGCAGGTTCACCTCGCGCCGGGTTTCCAGGTTGGAGGTTTCCAGGTCACGGATGAAGTTGCGGTCGCTGACCTCGGAAAAGTCGATGCGCGAGCGCCAGCGCTGGCCGTACAGGCCGTCCTGCTGCACGCGGGCCAGCCAGCGGGCGGTGTCGCTCTCGCCGGGAAAGTCGGCCTGAAACTGTTCGTCGTCGGGCAGGTAGCTGCCGCCCACCAGCCACTCGCCGCGCGATGCATCCAGGTAGCGCGCCTGCAGTTCATGGTTGGTGCCCCGCTCCTGGATCAGACGCGGCGTGTACAGCAGGTCGTAGTTCGGTGCCAGATTCATGTAGAAGGGCACGGTGATATCCAGACCGCCACGGCTGTCGTTGCCGGCGGTGGGGAACAGCAGGCCGGTGCGCCGGCGATCGTCAATCGGAAAGCTGATCCAAGGCGCGTAGAAAAACGGGACGCCCCTGGCGGAGAGCACGGCACCGCGGGCCACGCCGCGTCCGCTGTCCGGATCCAGGGTCATCTGGCGGGTTTCCAGCAGCCAGTCGGCGTTGCCCGGCGCGCAGTAGGTCAGCGAGCCGTCCTCCACCCGGATCAGATTATCGGCGTCGCGGCTGAGCAGGGCGGCATTGCCGCGCATGTGCTGTTCATGCAGGACAAACTGGCTGTTCTCAAGCTGGGCTTCCCCGGTTCGGGAAAAAAATTCACCGCGGCTGCCGCGCAGCAGTATGCCTGGCTCGCGCAGGGTGATGTTGCCCTCGAGCTCACCTTTCGCCGATTCGCGATCGTAGTTGGCGCTGTCGCCGCGCAGGTCGCGATAGCCCTGGGTGACCTCGACACCGCCCTGCATGCGCACGGTATCGCCCTCGAGTTCGGTACGGGTTGCCGTTGCCTCGATGTCGGAAGTGCCGGGATCGCTACCAACCATGCCCGCCTTGGGATCGACGTAGGCTCCGCCGCAGAGGCGGCACTCGCGATCGCGCAGGGCCTGCGGCAGCTGATCGTAAGGCACCCAGTCGAGGGAATATTCCGATTCGACCACTTCCTCGCGCAGGGACAGGCTGCTGTCTGCCGCGGCGGCGTCCGGGGGCGATATCGCGGGACTGTCGTCCTCGCCGCCATCGTTCCCGTCGCTGTCCTCGCCGCTTACCGCCCGGGCTGTCACACAGCCGGCGCCAGCGCTGGCCTCGCAGGCCGGCGCATTGCTATCCTGCGGCCAGCCGACAACCGGCGTCGCGCACAGGACGCCGAGGACGAGTCGGCGCAGCGTCCGACGGAAAGCAGTTGGCAGTATCATGGCAGAGATGATGTGCGTTCTTTGATTCCGGAAATTGACAGAGGAGGACCTGTGGCCGAGATGATAAAGCATCGCCCTGCGATTGTCCGGCAAAAACTCGGCAGCGTGCACGCTGCTGTTCCCGGCAGGGGATGCTGATGCGGCCGGTGCCCGACGCCCTCATGCCCTGGATAGGCGAGGCCCTGGCGCCGGAGACGCTGCTGTCCGGGCTGCAGCCGGTTGCGGGGGACGCCAGTTTCCGGCGTTATTTCCGGGTGCACACTGATGCCCGCAGCGTGATTGTGTGCGAATCGCCCCCCGCAAAGGAAAAGAACACCGAGTTTCTGGCCGTGCGGCATCTGCTCGAGGGCGCTGGCGTCCGCGTGCCCTCTCTCATCGCCGCCGATAATCGGCGCGGTTATTTTCTGCTGGAGGATCTGGGTGACGTACAGCTATTGCCGGCGCTGACGGCGCCCGCGGCGGACGCGCTCTACGGCAAGGCCGCGCGGATGCTGGTGGCGCTGGCGACGGCGCGGGTGCCCCGGGTCGGCCCCGGGGCGCTCCCGGCGTACACGGCCGAACTGCTGCGCCGGGAGGTGGACCTGTTTCCGACCTGGTTCGTGCGCCGGCTGCTGGGGGCGTCGGCGGATGCGCCGCCTCCGGCGGTGTTCGAGCCGCTGTGCGCGCGGCTACTGGAGAGTGCTCTCGCCCAGCCCCAGGTGCTGGTGCACCGGGACTTCCACAGTCGCAATCTCATGCTGCTGCCGGGGGGAGAGCTGGCCACGATCGACTTTCAGGATGCGGTCATGGGCCCGCTGACCTATGACGCCGCATCCCTGTTCAAGGATTGCTACCTGCGCTGGCCAAGGGCGCGCGTCGAGAGCTGGGTGCTGGCGCTGCGCGACGCCTTTCTGGCCGCGGGGGTTCTCTCCGACGAACTGGCCACCGACGCCGCGTTCCTGCGCGCATTTGACCTCATGGGTCTGCAGCGTCATATCAAGGTGCTGGGCATTTTCGCGCGCCTGCATCTGCGCGACGGCAAGGATGGCTATCTTGCCGACCTGCCGCGGGTGGTGGCCTACGTGGAGGAGGTGTTCGACCGCTATCCCGACGAACAAGCGGTGCAGGAGTTTGCGCGCTGGTTCCGCGGTTCACTGCGGCCCTTGGTAGAGCAGCAGCCCTGGTGGCGGGCGGTCGACAGCGCCGTTGCCGGGGATCGTGACAGCGGCAGCGAGCATGGCAGTGCATAGGCGATGACCGGAATCAAGGCGATGATTCTGGCGGCGGGGCGCGGCGAGCGCATGCGGCCATTGACCGATCACACCCCTAAGCCGCTGCTGCAGGTGGGCGGCGTGCCGCTGATCGAGTACCACATTCGCCGGCTGGTGACTGCCGGTATTGTCGAACTGGTCATCAATGTCTCCCACCTCGGGGAGCAGATCGTCGCTGCCTGCGGCGACGGCAGTCGCTGGGGCGCGCGCATTTCCTGGTCGCGGGAGGCCCGGCCCCTGGAGACCGCCGGCGGTATTCTGCGGGCGCTGCCGCTGCTGGATACTCCCGCCTTCCTGGTGGTCAACGCGGATGTGTGGATGGACTTCGATGCCACTGCGCTGGCGGCGCGTGCCCGCGCCCTGCCGCCGCGCTGCGCGCGCCTGCTGTTCGCGGCGAATCCAGCGCACCACTGCGGCGGTGACTTCGCCCTCTCCGGCGAGCGCGTGGTGCCCGCGGGGCCGGATCGACCCAGCGTCACTTTTACCGGCGTGGGCGCTTACCGCCGCGATTTCTTCGACGATGCCCACCCTGCCTCCCGCAGCGGGCCGCTGCGACCGCTGTTCGAGCGTGCGATTGCCGATGGCCGGCTGCACGGCGAGCGCCATGACGGGGCGTGGATGGACGTGGGCACGCCCGAGCGCCTGGCAGCCTTGCGAGAACAGGTGCAGGCTCAGGCTGAGCCGGGCGGGACCTGATCGTATCGGGGATGGTAGACTTCACGCGCTGATTCAAGTCAGACAACCGCCAGATCAACGCCAGGCCAGAGACCCAGACATGCCCGACTACCAGATCGCCCCCTCCATCCTGTCCGCGGACTTCGCCCGTCTCGGGGAGGAAGTGGATGCGGTGCTCGCCGCCGGCGCCGATATCGTGCATTTCGACGTCATGGACAACCACTACGTGCCGAATCTCACCATTGGTCCCATGGTGTGCAAGGCGCTGCGCAAGCATGGCGTTACCGCCCCGGTCGATGTGCACCTGATGGTCAGTCCGGTGGATCGCCTCATCGGTGACTTTGCCGAGGCGGGCGCGAGCTATATTACCTTCCATCCCGACGCCTCCACCCATGTCGACCGCTCCCTGCAGATGATCCGCGATGCCGGCTGTCGCTCCGGGCTGGTGTTCAACCCGCATCTGGGGCTCGACGCGCTCACCTACGTGCTCGATAAGGTCGACATGGTTTTGCTGATGTCCGTCAACCCGGGCTTTGGCGGCCAGTCCTTCATTCCCGCGACTCTGGACAAGCTGCGCGCGGCGCGGCGCATCATCGACCAGTCGGGCTATGACATCCGCCTGGAGGTGGATGGAGGGATTACCCCGGCCAATATTGCCGAGGTGGCCGCGGCGGGTGCCGATACCTTTGTTGCCGGTTCGGCTATTTTCGGCAAGCCCGATTACGCGGCCGTGATCAGCGACATGCGCGCCGCCCTGGCGGGCCGATAAGGCAACCCCGTGCCTCCGGCAGAATTCGACGCGCTGAACCCCGACTGCCAAAGCTCGCCGGATGGGTGTGGGACCTGTCTGTTGTCGCGCCATTACGGTAGACAATGGCTTCCCTGTCGCAGGCGCAGGGTGTCGTCAACGGCCCTGCTTGACGCTGCATAAGGTAGCGCTGTAGACAGGGCATTCGACCAGGGGTTATCTTTCTCGTCAGTGGAGGGGAGCAGACAGCATTGAGCCTTCCGCGTCAATGTTGTGCATGAGGTTGGAGCCGACGTGAATCAGGTTGCGCAGTCCAGGGTTGAATCTCCACTGGACAAGCTGAAGTGTGACACTGCAGCGCTGCATAAAGCGGTAGAGAGACATCTGCCGTTCCCTGCCAGTTACGAATCCACGGAAAGCTACGCGCGGGTTCTGGGGGTGTTTCATCGTTTTCAGCTGCAGGTGGCTGCCTACACCGCCCGATACGGGTCACAAGTGGCGGCTCAATTGGCGTTGACTCGACGAAATCGTTTGCCGCTGATAGAGCGTGATATGCGCAGGCTTGGTATAGGCACCGAAACCGCCTGTGACAATACGGCAAACCGTCCGTCTCTGCTGTTGACGTCACTCGACGAATTCTATGGTTGCCTGTACGTGAGCGAAGGCTCCACCCTGGGCGGCAATATCATTCAAAAAGCCATGCTGAAAATGCACGGCAAAACAGCGCTCGAGTGGACGCACTACCTGAATCCTTATGGTCAGCAAATTTTTCCGATGTGGCAGACATTTCGCAGCGTCTTGAATGAGGAGATTGCCACTGGCAACGTGGCCCTTGAGGAGGTAACAAAGGGAGCCATCAAAAGCTTTGACTATATTCTGGAAACCGCGAAAACATGCGGATTCAGTGAAAAACCGTGACAGATTACCTCAAGAAGATAGAGCAGGAAATCAACAGCGCAATCGCTTATGGCGATCAGGAGGTCACGCTTGATAATTGTGATAGAGAGCCTATCCATCTTATCGGGCATATCCAGAGTCATGGCGTGCTCGTTGTCAGTGAGCTCACCACGAACGGAATCCAGACCATCGATTTTCTCAGCGAAAACACGAGCCAGCACCTGGGTATAGAACCCGGGATCCTGCTGGGGCAGCCGCTTGATGCACTGATTTCAGAACACTCGCTCGAGATGCTGCGACAGGCGCTGACATCACCCGTCCACAACTCACAAACCTACTACGACCTTGAGATTCACTCGCCGCGAGTGAAATCCGTCCAGGCCTCATGTCATGAGAATGGCGGCCTGCTGTTTATCGAGTTCCAGCCATTTTTACCGCCAGATTTCACATCGGCAGCGTTCGATGTCGATGGTAAAGACGTTGTTGCCGAGTTTACAACAAGAATGCTGCGGGCGCAGAGCTTTGATGATCTGGCGACAGTGATGGTGCTGTTTTTTTTCGAAAAATTGAACTACGACCGGGTCATGGTTTACAAATTTGATGATGACGACCACGGCGAGGTCGTCGCAGAGGCGAAGCAGGATCACCTGGAACCCTTCCTCGGCCTGAATTATCCGGCTAGCGATATTCCCCAGTTTGCCCGGTACCTTTATGTCCAGAATCGCTGCCGCATAATAACCAGCATTCTTTCCGAGCCTGTTCCCATCAACACCATGCTCCAGGACAGCAGCAATTATCAGCTGGACCTGCGTTTCAGCAATCTTCGCAGCATGTCGCCCATCCATATCGAGTATCTCTCCAATATGGGTATCGAGGCGTCTTTGACCATGAGCATCGTCAAAGATAACAAGCTGTTCGGCATGCTGATCATGCACCACTATGAGCCGCGCTACTGTGAGCTGCGTTCCCGGGAAGTCATCAATCAGTTGAGCTTTATATGCTCCGATTATGTGAAATTGCTGGATCGCGTTGAAGCGGCTCTTGGCACGGAGCGCAGTCAGGATATCCGCAACCTGATTAACGTGCACCTTTTTGATAACGAGCAGAAGGTAAACTATGACGATGTTGCGGCGTCGATACTGCATGTTCTGGATGGCGACGGTATTTACGTTGCGATGAACGGCGAGCCGCTTTTTGCCAGTGGTCTGCTGCACGAGAAAATTGACTTGATTACGCAGGGCCTGGATAGCAGCCGTTTATCGAACTCGCAGGTATTCTATTCTTCAAATCTGGCGAAAGACTGGCCGGAAATGTTTGCCGGAGACAGCCGCATCTGCGGCCTGATGTTGATCAATCTTCCGTCTGATCGGCCCTCGTTCATTGCGGTTTTCCGGTACGAGCGGGCAAAGCTGGTCAGGTGGGCAGGCCGTAAGCAGGAATATTCCGAAGCCGATGATGGCCGTCTGCATGCCAGGCGTTCGTTCAAGGAATGGCGGGAATATACCAAGAACCAGTCTCTGCCGTGGTCGAACTTCGATATTCTGAATGCCAAGAATCTGCGCTCGGTTTTTATCCGTTATCTGTTGCGAATGAACGAGCGCTACCTTGCCAAGTTGGTGTCGCTGGATACGCTCACGGAATTGCCCAACCGGCACTTTATCACCAGTCGCATCGACCTTCTGTTAGACCAGAATGTCGCGGTGGGTCTGTTATTGATTGATTGTGATCGTTTCAAGACTATCAATGACTCACTCGGCCATGATGTGGGTGACAAGGTTCTCCAGGAAGTGGCCAGGCGCCTGAAGTCACTTGAAATCCCTGGCAGTGTGGTTGCACGGCTTGGCGGTGACGAGTTCACCATGCTCATTCAGGACGGTGACTTCGACACCATTGAGAAGATGGCGGCCAATATTGTCGGGGCTTTTCAGCTGCCTATTTCCTTTGAACATTACAATTTTTACGTGCCAACGAGCATCGGCGTTGCCATCTCCGCTGTCGACTCCACGCGTTCCTCACTGATGCGTGCCGCCGATATGGCAATGTACGACGCCAAGCATAACGGGGGGAATGGCTACAAGTTCGTCAATCGCGGTCTGATGAACAAGGCTGATGAAAGATTGGCGATCGAGCAGAATATCTATCAGGCACTGAAACAGAACGAGATCGTTAATTACTACCAGCCAATCACCGATTCCCGGACCTATTCGGTGTGTGGTTTTGAGGTGTTGTGTCGCTGGTTGAAGGCCGATGGCGAAATTATCCCGCCGCTGAAGTTTCTTGGTGTTGCCGAGCAGACGGGCATGATTATCCCGATTGGCGTTCGGGTCATCGAGCAGGCTTTGGGCGACTTGCAGCGTTTTCAGCAAAAAGACCGCGATCTGTTCATGACGCTGAACTTCAGCCCATTACAGTTACTGGACGACACAACCGTCGATTATCTGATTAACGAGGTCCGGGAAAAAGGTCTGGATGCCAGTAAAATCTGGGTTGAGATGACCGAGGAGAGCTACATAGAGGATGAGAAAGCCCTGATCCAGACGCTGGACAGGCTCAAGGTACATGATTTCAAGCTTGCGTTGGACGATTTTGGCTCGGGCTACTCCTCGATGAAATACCTCACTGCGCTGCCAATCGACATTGTCAAGTTCGACAAAACCCTCATCGACAACATTCACAATAACGCCCAGTCCTTCAAGTTGCTGAAGGCAAGCAGACAACTGGCGTCTGTCTGCAACCTGATGACCGTGGCTGAGGGTATTGAAACGAGTGAGCAAAAAAACTGCGTCAGTGAAATCAACATTGATTATCAGCAAGGCTATCTTTTTGGAAAGCCCACGGATTTCGCCGCCGCGATCAAACTGATCGGATGATGTCAGCCGTGGTCAGCGTGTTGAATTTTTCAGGTAAGCGATGCAGGCCTGGCCAAATAATTCGATCTCCAGCAAGCTACCATTGTCTACATACTTTCTTAACAGGTCATTGATATATTGATCGTCAGATATGTGTTCCATCGACCAATTGGGGAAAAGTCGGGTTTTGGTTGAGTGATACGTCAATAACGTGACCTTCTGATGCCTGTCGTCACCTGTTATCGTGTTGTACATGTCATTCACTTCCCGGTAATTGCCCTCCAGGAGTTGCACGAAATACTGTTCGTTGTTGCACAGACAGCCGGTGATGTTCGCGGCCTCATTATTTTTGCGGGATACGGACAGAATATCCTGCGTCTGCTGTGGCGTAATCTCGTGCCGTGCCTTGCTGCAATATACGAGTTGGATCAACAAGGGAAACCTGTCCTTCTGTAGAGAGGCGGGAATGCTCGCGTACCGGTATGGCTAGATTAATAGGGGGTGAGTGAGGGCGCAAGCGCTTTGCCTGGCACCATAACAACGGCACTGGGTTGCCCAGTCCCGGAGCTGCCGCTATTGTTCAATGACGTAAGCCATGACAGCCAGCCGAGCGCTGCGTGGAGCCATAGAGTGATCTATCAATACCCGGATATCTGCATCGCAAGGCAGGCCCGTGTCAGGACGTCCGCAAATGACAGCCATGTTTGAACGCTGCACCACCGAATACATTGAAGCTCAAGATCGCCTGCGCCTGAGCGCGCAGCTCGCCAATGGCGACACCGTGGTGCTGTGGCTAACCCAGCGACTGCTTAATCGACTTGTGCCGCATTTGATAGCGTGGCTCGAGAGACAGACAGCGGGTGTGTCTACCATTCCCTCTGTCCGGGCCACGCAGACTGAAGCCATCCAGGGTTTTGCCCAGCAGGCCGCAGGGGCACAAATGAAAGGTGAGCTGCCGGTGCAGGCGCAGTCAGCCCTCACCAGCTGGCTGGTAGATGTGGTGGATGTCGCCCCGGGTGAGGACGCCGTGGTGCTTACCTTCAAGAGCGAACAGACCAGGCAGGCAGCGGTAAAGCTGCCGGCACAGCAGCTTCGCCAGTGGCTGGGTATTGTTTACCGGCAGTATCAGCGTGGCGAGTGGCCAACTGCCGTGTGGCCAGAATGGGTGAAGGAGAGTGGTCAATTGCGCGGCGATCCGGGCGGGCTGGTAATGC
The DNA here is from genome assembly GCF_004340525.1 of Chromatocurvus halotolerans. Taxonomy (GTDB): domain Bacteria; phylum Pseudomonadota; class Gammaproteobacteria; order Pseudomonadales; family Halieaceae; genus Chromatocurvus; species Chromatocurvus halotolerans. The sequence goes on from NZ_SLWX01000020.1 coordinate 12,937, forward strand.
ACTAGACGAAAACACGCCATGAGTGCTTTGTGTCACGTTGACCGCAAGTGTGGCGTCCCAATGGACCCGCCAGCACTCTGTTGCGTCGGGAATGCTAGACTCCCGCCGGAATAAACACAGGCCCGCGCCAGATGAACGTCGGGCTAACGTAAAATCCGTGCAACACCAACGCAAAAACAGGGGCCCCGCCATGACACCGGATGAATTCAGTGCCCTTGCGGCGCAGGGCTACAACCGGATTCCGATCAGCCGTGAGGTCCTTGCCGACGTCGAGACGCCGATCAGTACCTACCGCAAACTCGCCGAGGGTCCTTATTCCTATCTGTTCGAGTCGGTGCAGGGGGGTGAGAAGTGGGGTCGCTACTCCATTATCGGGCTGCCCTGTCGCACCCGCCTTGTAGTGCGCGGCCACAGGGTAGAGGAGTGGCACGACGGCGCCCGCCGCGAGCATCATGAGGTGGGTGATCCGCTGGACTTTATTGAGGCCTACGCGGGCCGTTACCGCTGCGCACCGCTGCCCGACATGCCGGTCTTTCACGGTGGGCTGGTTGGCTACTTCAGCTATGACACGGTGCGTTACGTGGAGCCCCGGCTCGCAGCCAGCTGTCCGCCGGATGTGATGGGTACGCCGGACATCCTGCTCATGCTGTCGGACGAGGTGCTGGTGTTCGACAACCTCGCCGGCACGTTGCGCCTGGTGGTGAATGTGGATCCCGCCGAGCCCGATGCCCTCGCCGTGGGACAGGCACGCCTCAGCGAGCTGGTGGCGCGGCTGCCCCGGCAGATGCCCGAGTTGCCCGCCGTCGACCTTGACGCGCGCGACGAGGCAGCGCTGGAGAGCCATGCACGCTCGAGCCTGCAACGCGAGGATTTCGAGGCCGCAGTAGAGACGGTTCGTGAGTACGTACTCGCCGGGGATGTCATGCAGGTCGTCCCCTCCCAGCGCCTGAGTGTGCCGTTTACCGCGCCGCCGCTGAATCTGTACCGCGCGCTGCGCAACCTGAATCCGTCTCCCTATCTGTATTTTCTCGACCTGGATGACTTCCAGGTGGTGGGCTCATCCCCGGAGATTCTCGCGCGCCTGCAGCAAGGCGAGGTCACGGTGCGACCGATCGCCGGCACCCGGCGGCGCGGACGCACCGAGGCGGAAGACGCCGCGCTGGAGGCCGAGCTGCTGGCCGACCCCAAGGAAATCGCCGAGCACCTCATGCTGATCGACCTCGGCCGCAACGATGTCGGGCGTATTGCCGAGACCGGCAGCGTGACCCTCACTGAGAATATGCTGGTGGAGCGCTATTCCCACGTCATGCACATCGTCTCCAATGTTACCGGCCGCCTGCTTCCGGGGAAGACAGCGATGGACGTCCTTCGCGCAACGCTGCCGGCGGGTACCCTGAGCGGTGCACCGAAGATCCGCGCCATGCAGATTATCGACGAACTGGAGCCGGTCAAGCGTGGCGTTTACGGCGGTGCGGTGGGCTATCTGTCCTGGGCCGGCGACATGGACACGGCGATCACGATCCGTACCGCGGTGATCAAGGATGGCGAGCTGCATGTTCAGGCGGGCGCCGGAGTAGTGGCAGACTCCGTGCCCGCCAGTGAGTGGGAGGAGACCCTGAACAAGGCCAGGGCGGTGCTCAGGGCGGCGTCCATGGCGACATCCAGAGAGCGCTAGCTGCTGCCGGTATCTGCCGCCGCGGGGAACCAGTGGCGGGTGCGGTTGGCAAAGGCCACCAACGACAGCATCACCGGCACCTCCACCAGCACGCCGACCACGGTGACCAGCGCCGCCCCGGAATTGAGTCCGAACAGGCCGATGGCCACGGCAACGGCCAGCTCAAAGAAGTTTGACGTACCGATCAGGGCGCAGGGCGCTGCCACGTTGAAAGGCACCCGCCACAGGTAGGCGGCCGCGTAGGCAAGCGCGAAGATGCCGTAGGACTGTACCAGCAGCGGTATCGCGATCAGCACAATCAGCAGCGGCTGATCGAGAATCACCTGCCCCTGAAAGCCGAACAGCAGTATCACCGTGCCCAGCAGTCCCAGAATGGAAAACGGCTTGACCGTGTCGATAAAGCGGGCGATCTGCGCGTCGCCCTGTGTGCCGGGGTCTGCCTGTCGCGTGAGCTGCAGCCGGGTCAGCGCGCCCGCGACCAGCGGAATGACGACGTACAGCCCCACTGACAGCAGCAGGGTTTCCCAGGGCACGCGGATGTCGGTGACTCCCAGCAGCAGGGCGACAATCGGCGCGAAGGCAAAGATCATGATGACGTCGTTGAGAGAGACCTGCACCAGGGTGTAGTTGGCATCGCCCCGTGTCAGCTGCGACCACACGAACACCATGGCCGTGCACGGCGCGGCGCCAAGCAGAATCATGCCGGCGATATACTGGCTGGCATTTGCCGGGTCGATCAGGTCGATAAACAGGACTTCGAAGAACAGCACACCCAGCGCCGCCATTGTGAAGGGCTTGATCAGCCAGTTCACCACCAGCGTGATCACCAGCCCCTTCGGACGTTCATGAATACGTTTGAGACTGGCGAAGTCCACCGACACCATCATGGGGTAGACCATGAACCAGATCAGCACCGCGACGAGGAAGTTCACCGAGCCGTACTGAAGGCCCGCCAGGAACTGGAAGGTGTCGGGCAATAAAGTGCCGAGGATGAGCCCTGTGATGATGCACAGCCCCACCCACACAGAGAGATAGCGCTCGAAAAATCCGATGGGTGACTCCGTGCTCATGCATGAACTCCTGATGACGCGGTTTTTGTGAGGATGTGTAAGGCTTGTGGCCGGCCTGAGACAGATTGCGTGGCTACGCGGTCGTGTGCTCCTTGCGCTTCTGGCCACTTGGCGCGCCGCAAAGCTCGGGTTGACCGCCGCAGCACTCTTCCGTGAGATAGGCCACCAGATCGAGCATGACCGGAATATTGGCCCGATAGCGCTGGTAGCGGCCCTCCTGGACCACGCTGACCATGCCGGCATGGGTGAGCGATTTCAGGTGAAAGGACAGATTGGTGGGGCGGACACCCAGCTCGGCGGCAATCTCGCCCGCCACCATGCCTGTCGGGCCCTGTTTCACCAGCAGGCGGTAGACATCCAGCCGCATGCCGGAGGACAGGGCTTCAAACATGCGGGTTGCGACCGTGTTTTCCATGATTCAACTCTACAACAATGATTGAACTGTTGAAATGAAAAATGCGCCGCGGCTACGGCTCCAGCAGCGCCAGCAGGCTTTCGCCATCCTGCGGCAGGCCCGCAGCGCCGGTATCGCTGAACAGGGTATCGGCCAGAGCGCGTTTCTGCGCCTGCAGCGTCTGTATGCGCTCCTCGACCGTGTCGGCGGCAATCAGCTTGTAGACGAACACGGGCTTGTCCTGGCCAATCCGGTAGGCGCGGTCGCTGGCCTGGGCTTCCACCGCCGGGTTCCACCAGGGATCGAGGTGGATGACGACATCCGCGGCGGTGAGGTTGAGTCCGCTACCGCCGGCCTTCAGGCTGATCAGGAACACGGGCACATCACCGTTCTGAAATCGGTCGATGGCCTCCTGGCGTTTGCGGGTCTGGCCCGTGAGCTTGCTGTAGGCAATGTGCAGTGGCTTGAGTTCTTCCTCCACCAGTGACAGCACCTGGGTAAATTGTGAGAACACCAGCAGCCTGCGGCCTTCCTCGACCAGCTGCGGCAGGTTCTCGCGCAGCCAGGCGAGCTTGGCGCTTTCGCGGATGTCTGCTGCCTTGTCGAGCTTGACCAGGCGCGGGTCGATACAGGCCTGGCGCAGTTTGAGCAGGGCGTCGAGAAACTGGATATGGCTGCGCGCCATGCCCTGCCTGGCGACCAGCTGGCGGATGCGCTTCTGCATGCTCATGCGGATGCTTTCATACAGCGCCCGCTGCTGACCGGCGAGCTCCACGTACTGCACCAGCTCTGTCTTGGGCTGCAGTTCCGTAGCCACCTCCGCCTTGGTGCGGCGCAGCAGGAACGGCGCGACCCGCGTGGCCAGCTGCAGCTGGCGCTCGCGATCGCCACGTTCCTCGATGGGCAGACGGAACTGCTGGCGAAAGGCCTGCTGTCCGCCGAGGAGGCCCGGCAGGGCAACGTCCATCAGCGCCCACAGCTCCCCCAGATGGTTTTCCAGCGGCGTACCCGTGAGGCAAAGGCGACAGCCTGCCCGTATCGAGCGAACGCGCCGGGCGAGCTTTGTGCCTGGATTCTTGACCACCTGTGCCTCGTCCAGCACCAGCAGGCTGAACGCGTGCTCTGCATATTGCTCATGATCCCGCAGCAGCAGGGGGTAGGTGGTGATGACAATGTCGACCCCGGCAATCCGCGCGAAAGAGCCGTGGCGCGTGGGGCCATGGATCAGCAGGCTGCGCAGGCCGGGACAGAATCCCTCGATTTCCCGCAGCCAGTTGCCGGCAACGCTGGTAGGCGCAAGGATCAGCGCGGGCCCGGTGAGCTCGCCGCAATCCTTGAGGTGCTGGACAAGTGCCAGCGTCTGCACGGTCTTGCCCAGGCCCATGTCATCGGCGAGGATGCCCCCGAATCCGTGGCTGAAGAGAAAATACAGCCAGTCCAGCCCCTGTTGCTGGTACGGGCGCAGGGTAGCTTGCAGTTGGGGTGATGCAGGAACCGGCTGCAGGCCCTGGAATTCGCGTAGCTGTTGCGCCAGCTTGCGCGTGAGCGGTGCTCCGCGGTCCTCGAGGATGTCCGGCCCTGGCAGTTGCGCCGCGCGAAACGCCGGCAAAGGCAAAGGTCCGTTGAGGGAATGCTCGCCGAACAGCGACTCGATCAGGTCGCGCAGCGCTCGCAGCGACCGGGTATCAATCTCCAGCCAGCCGGACTCATGCGGCAGCATGAACTCCTCCGGCGCCCCCATTTCCAGCCAGGCGCCGACCACGGCGTCCGTGGACAACTGCCGGTTGCCTGCGCTCAGTTTGAGCTCAAAGTCAAACCAGTGGCGCTCGCCGTCGCGCAGGATCGTGTCCACCTGCACCGGTTCTGTGGGCAGCGAGTAGCTTGGGTCGGTGTCGATATGCCACCCGGCGGCCTGCAGTTCCGGGAAGCGATTTGCCTCCAGGCGGCGCCAGAAAGGCAGTATTTCGCCGACATGTGCCGCCACATCCGGCAGCCAGACATGCGACCACGAGCCGATGCCGGGGTCGAGCGCCAGCCCGAGGTCCGCGACCCGGTCGCAGAAAGCCGTCTCCTGCTCCCAGTCGCGCTGCACTCGCCAGGAGTGGCCATCGATTTCGTGCAGGGTGTCGGTGGCATCCTGCTTTACATAATCGGGTGACACGCGCACCGGGCCGTAGTGGAAATCCAGCAGCAGGCCGGGTACGCGGATGCCGTCCCGGCTATCCGCTGCTACCAGCGTGAGCTGTGGCACCGGGGTATCCACATCGGTCACTTCCGGCTCTTCGGGGAGCGGCAGTTGCTCGCGATCGAAGTGCTGCCGCAGTTGCAGGGCTACCCGTGTCATCTGCTCGCGGGGTACCGGCGGCATGTCCTGCAAAAGGCACAGCAGACGCGATGGCAGAGGGCCATCCAGCAGGCCGACCTCGCCTCGCGCCGGGTCGACGTAGTGGGGTGGCTCTGTGTTGATGATGTGCCACTCTTCCAGACCCTCGGGCTGGCACTGCAGCTGCATGCCGTCTTTCAGCTCGCCCCAGTGCCAGAGTGCCCTGCGCTGCGGTCCTCTGACCAGGGCCTGGGGGAAATGCTCGACATGCAGGCGTCCGGTGTGGAGGGCCTTTTGCAGCGCTCTGCCGCCGACGTCGTTCTGCAGGCGGTAGCCGTAGCTGTGGCGGAAGGGCCTGAGCAACTCGAGAAGCGTTTCGTCCTCGGCATGCATGAAATCCGGGCGGAAATAACCGAGGTAGCCCGCATCGGCGTTATAGCGCTGCATCTGGCTCCACTGTCCGTCCTTGCGAAGATAGGCTTTATGCACATCAAGGTCTGTGTGGCCCGCGCCCCAGCGCAGCGTGTAGAGCAGATGATGGCGGGCAGGCTGCGGCGCGGCAGGGTCTGCGGAGTGCTGTTCCTGAAGTTTGTCGAACCAGGCATCCAGCGGCGAGGGTGCCCGGGTTGTTGACGCACCGTCCGCCAGCCATGCGAACGCCGTGGCGACGCCGTGTTTGCAGTCATGAGTTACCGGGCAGCTGCAGTCTGCGTAAAGGTCTCCGTGCTCCATGTAGAGATAGGTCGTATAGATATGCCGGCCGGACCCCTGGACTTCCGCCACAATCGTGTCCTGCATGACACTGACCAGGTTGACCCTGCCCTGCAGATAGTAGGCCTTGCCGCGCTTGAGCGTGCTTGCGCTGACCATGTTCTCGATGTGCCGGTGATTGAAGTGCATCTGCTGTCTTGGCGTGTCGGGAGGCGATAATAGTGGCACAGTTCGGCGCAGGTGGGGAGGTCCGGGTTGCTCGAAGGCGTCTGTCCGGGTGGCCGCCTGCCTGCTCGAGGGGGCGGCGCGTCGTGTGGACGAATTTGACAGATCAGCGTCTTTGGGTCTGTGGCGATCACCAGCTAATAGTACTGTATATACATACAGTACTGAGGTGTGTCATGGGCATGCATGCGCTTGTGGGGAATGGTGGCCATCGGCTCGATGGTGTGCAGCTGGGCCAGGCGATAGCCCTGCTCTCGGCGCAGATCAATTCCGCGAATCACCGTCTGCTGCAGATGATTGCCGAGTTTGATCGCTGTGGCGGCTGGCGCGCCGGGGGAGCGATGCGTTCCTGTGCCCACTGGCTGGCGGCGCGCTGTGGCATTTCACTGGGAGCGGCGCGGGAAAAGGTACGGGTGGCCCGGCAGTTGACCGTGTTGCCCGAGATCAGCGAGGCGTTCTCGGGGGGCGGTATTTCCTACTCCAAGGTGCGTGCCATCACCCGGGTGGCCACGCCGGAGAACGAGGGCTTCATGGTGAATCTGGCAGAGCAGAACAGTGCCGGCCACCTCGAGAGACTGGTGGGGCGGTATGAGCCGGTGCCCGAACCCGGACTGGCGGGCTTGCTGGACCTCGCATCGGAAGAGATAGAGCCTGCAGCGCAGGCGCCCGAGGCGCAGTCTGGGCCAGGATCTTCAGACGATGCGCGCTGCAGCGATGCGCCGCCGGCGCTGGATGCCGAGGCCGCGCGTGAACTGGCCCGCGAGCTCTGGTGGTTCCAGGACGAGGACGGTATGTGGATTATTCACGCCAGATTGCCCCCGGAGCAGGGGCAACTGGTCATGAAGGCGCTGCAGGCCGTGGCCCGACCCCTGGAAGAGGCGCGGCAGGACGAGTGGAAGGCGAAGCAGCAGGCACGCATGCAGGCGGTCGCCCGCAAGATTCTGCAGCGGCGCGAGGTTCAAGCCGTGGAGTCAACTGACTCCCAGTCCCGGTCCCAGTGCGGGGCGCGGGCGCAGGCGCAATCATCGGACGAACAGGCAGCTTCAAAGAACAGCGCAGGCGAACCCCTGCCGGATCACCTGGCGTACGCGCGTGCGGAGGAGAGAATCTCTGCAGAAACGTTTTCGCAGCACATGAACCAGATACGAGCGGATGCGTTGATGAACATGGTTGAGCACTTTCTCGCCACCGGTCCGGATTGCCGTGGGTTGCAGGCACTGAAGGGCGCGGAGCGGTGTCAGGTGGTCATGCATGTAGATCTCAATACCTTGCGCGAGCAACGCTCCGGCATGTGCTGTACGCACGGACGGGCACACTATGAGGATAAACCGTGGCTGTCGCCGACTATCGCGCGGCGGGTCAGTTGCGATGCTTCGCTGGTAACCGTGCTGGAGGATGATGCAGGCAAGGTGCTGAATGTGGGCCGCAGATCGCGAATCGTACCGGAGCACATTCGTCGTGCCCTGCGTGAGCGGGACGGGGTCTGTCAGTATCCCGGCTGCCAGGAATCCGAGTTCGTCGATGCCCATCACATCCGGCACTGGGCCGAGGGTGGGGAAACGCGATTGGACAACCTCGTGACCCTGTGTCGGTTCCACCATCGGCAGCTCCACCGCGGCTGCTTCGATATCCGGTTGAATGGCGACTCCGCGGAGATCGTGACGTGATCTCCGCAGAGATTCGCCAGCAATGCCCGCTCTGGCTGCAGACCTGCCCCTGGCAGCCTGACCTGGTTCATGACATGTCGTTTTATCGACCTAACCGGCGAGCTGCGTCTGTCCAGCGGGAGTTTTCCCCGGCTGGCCCCGGAAGCGGTGATATCATTGCGCCGCACACTCGCAGCGTCGAGTTGCGTGCGAAACCGCGGTATGGTGACGCCCGGCGGCGAGGGTTTGACGCCCGATGTGACGGGGTTATAGGCGCGGTCGGAAAACGAAAGGGGGCCCAGTGCCACGAATTCTCATGATTGACAACTACGACTCCTTTACCTGGAATGTCGTGCAATACCTGGGCGAGCTCGGCGCCGATGTCACTGTGCTGCGTAACGACGAGGTGAGCGTTGCACAGATCGAGGCCATGGCGCCGGAGCGTATTGTGATTTCCCCGGGCCCCTGTGCGCCGGACCAGGCCGGTGTGTCGATGGCCGCCATTGAGGCTTTCGCGGGTCGTATTCCGTTGCTGGGTATCTGTCTGGGCCACCAGTGCATCGGGCAGGTCTATGGCGGCAGGGTGGTGCGCGCCGGTAGCGGCGTCATGCACGGCAAGACCTCGGCGATTTACCATGGCGGCGAGGGTGTATTCCGGGATCTTGCCCGGCCGTTCACGGCCACGCGCTACCACAGCCTGGTGGTCGAGCAGGCCAGCGTTCCGGCTTGCCTTGAGATCACTGCCTGGACAGAAACAGAAAACGGCGAGCGGGAGGAAATCATGGGCCTGCGCCATCGCGAACTGGCAGTAGAGGGCGTACAGTTCCACCCCGAGTCCATCCTGACGGAGCACGGCCACGACCTGTTGCGCAATTTTCTGACGCAAAGCCCGAGGTAGCGAGAATGCAGATCAAGAAAGCCCTGTCGGTGCTTGCCGAGCGACAGGACCTCAGCCGCGAGGACATGACGTCCGTCATGACCGAGGTCATGTCGGGCGCCGCCACGGATGCGCAGATCGGCGCACTGCTCATGGCGTTGCGCATGAAGGGTGAAACCATCGATGAGATCGCCGCGGCGGCAGCGGTGATGCGCAGTCTGGCAACACCGGTTCCGGTGAGCGGCGACAATCTGGTGGACCTGGTGGGTACCGGTGGCGACGGTGCCAATCTGTTCAACGTTTCCACTGCCGCTACCTTTGTGGTCGCGGCGGCGGGTGCGCAGGTGGCCAAGCACGGCAATCGTTCGGTTTCCAGCACCAGCGGCAGCTCGGATGTGCTGGAGACGCTGGGAGCCCCGCTGGACCTGACTCCGACGGAAGTGGCCCGCGCCATCAACGAGGTGGGTGTGGGCTTCATGTTCGCGCCGGTCTATCACAGCGCCATGCGCCACGCGGTGGGTCCGCGCCGCGAGCTGGGCCTGCGTACCCTGTTCAATGTTCTGGGTCCACTGACCAACCCCGCCGGTGTGAAGCGGCAGGTGATTGGCGTGTTCGACGCCGCGCTGTGTGAGCCACTCGCCGGCGCGATGAAAGCGCTGGGAAGCGTGCACGTGCTGGTCGTCCATGGCGACGGCGGTCTTGATGAGATTGCGCTTTCCGGACCAACCCGGGTTGCAGAACTGTACGATGGTGTCGTGCGCAGCTACGAGATTGCGCCGGAAGATTTCGGCCTGCAGGCGCAATCTCTCGATGGGTTGTCGGTGGCCAGCGCCGAGGAGTCTGCGGCGCTTATCCGCGCGGCCCTGGGTGGCCAGGCCTCGGCAGGCAAAGCGGCTGATCTGATTGCGCTGAATGCCGGCGCCACCATCTATGTCAGCGGTATTGCCGGCAGCATTCGCGATGGAGTGAGGATGGCCGAGGACCTGATCGCCACCGGACAGGCGGGGGAAAAGCTCAAGGCCTTTATCGATTTTACGAAACTCATGAGGGAGGAACGCGAGTGATGGCGGCTACCCGCGTACCCGCTGTACTGCGGGATATTCTGCGTCGAAAGCGTGAAGAGGTCAGCGAGCGACGTGGCAGGCGATCGCTGGCATCCCTCGAGTCGGCCATTACCGAGCAGTCGGCGCCGCGGGGCTTTGCCGGGGCGGTGCAGGACGCTGCGGGTGAGCCACGTTCCGCGGTGATTGCCGAGGTGAAGAAGGCATCGCCCAGCAAGGGCCTCATTCGCCCGGACTTTGATCCGCCGCAGATCGCCGCAAGCTATGAGCGCGGCGGTGCCGCCTGCCTGTCGGTGTTGACCGATGTCGACTTTTTCCAGGGCGCCGATGACTATCTGCGTGAGGCTCGTGCTGCCTGCGGGCTGCCGGTGTTGCGCAAGGATTTTGTCATCGATCCCTATCAGGTGGTGGAGGCCCGCGCCCTCGGTGCCGATGCCATTCTGCTGATCGTTGCGGCTCTGGAGCAGGAGCAGATGCTCGAGCTCGCCGCGGCGGCAACCGAGGTTGGCTGCGACGTGCTGGTGGAAATCCACGACCGCGCCGAGCTGGATCGCGCGCTCGACGTGAAATCCAGGCTGCTGGGCATCAATAACCGCGATCTGCGTACCTTCACTTCGACACTCGACACGACATTCGCGCTGCTGCCCCATGTGCCTGCCGACCGGACGGTGATCACGGAGAGTGCGATACACACTCGCGAAGATGTTGCGCGCATGCGGGATGCCGGTGTAAACGCCTTTCTCGTGGGAGAGGCCTTTATGCGGGCGAAGGAGCCCGGAGAGAAATTGCGTGAGCTGTTTGCCTGAGCTCGGTCTGTCTGACCTCGCTTAACTCTCCCGGTGCGCGCATTGCCGAGGAGGCGTCGCCTACCAGGACGGTTCAGCGGGTGCCGTACACCACAATGGTCTTGCCTGACACCGACACCAGCCCGTTTTCATCCAGCGCTTTGAGCACGCGCCCCGCCATTTCCCGGGAGCAGCCCGCAATCTTGCCCAGCTCCTGACGGGTAATCTTGATCTGCATGCCATCAGGATGGGTCATGGCATCGGGCTGCTTGCTCAGGTCGAGCAGGGTATGGGCGATACGCCCGGACACGTCGACAAAGGCGAGATCGCGCAGCTTTACCGTGGTGCGTCGCAGCCGCACGGCCATCTGCCGGGCAATGGCGAACAGGATGTCGGGGAAGCGATCCTTGATCTGCAGGAAGCGTTCGTAGGAAATCTCGGCCACCACACAGTGCGTGCGAGCCTCCACAAAGGCGCTCCGCTCCTGCTCGCTGTCGTCAAAAAGCCCCATCTCGCCAAAGAAATCCGCCATATTCAGGTAGCTGACGACCATCTTGTGGTCTTCATCGTCCTCGTCCTGGACCAGCACGGAAACGGAGCCGTCAAGGATCAGAAACAGCCGATCACTGGCCTCACCCTGTTCGAGGATGACGCTTTTTGCCTTGTATTCCTTGTTCTGGCAGAAACGGAGGAATTGCTCGATGTTCGGCAGGGCGTTGATCACCTGGGGCCTGAGAACCATGGATGCTGTCACCTGTGTCTACAAAAGCGACTCGATCATAACCCACGCGGGCGACGAGTAAAAATGGTTTAGACTAGGGCTTTTCGGTGCGAGGCACTGATCAGTCTGGGGAGTGATAAATGCAGGCAACGGTGAAGTGGCTGGACGGGGCCATGTTTGTGGGCGAGTCGGGCAGTGGACACACGGTGGTCATGGACGGGCCAGAGGACCTGGGCGGGCGCAACCATGCGGTGAGGCCGATGGAAATGCTGCTGCTGGGCACCGGCGGCTGCTCCATCTACGACGTGCTGAGCATGCTCAGAAAATCGCGTCAGGCGGTAACGGATTGCCGGGTAGAGCTGCAGGCCGAGCGCGCCGATGCTGTGCCTGCGGTGTTCACCCGGATCAACATGCACTTTGTAGTGACGGGGCATTCATTGAAAGAAAGCCAGGTGCAGCGTGCGGTGGAGCTGTCGGCAGAAAAGTACTGCTCCGCCTCGATCATGCTGGGTGCGGCAGGGGTCGAGATTACCCACAGCCTGGAGATTGTGGCCGCCGACGCGCCTCAGACCCAGTAACTGCTGCGCGTCATGACCTGCGACACCAGCGCCATGACCTCTTTCACCGGGCGCGGGAAATCCGCGCCGCCGGCTGCCAGAGCGTTGTCGCCATGGCGCTGCTCATCTTGCAGCATCTGCTGGAGAATCAGCTGCGACTTTCGGTCATCATCCGGCAGCTGGCGCAGGTGCTCCTTGAGGTGGTTGCAGACACGCTCTTCCGTGGCGGCGACAAACCCCAGACTCACCTTGTCACCAATCGCGCCGGCGACCGCGCCCAGCGTGAAGGAAAGGCCATACCAGGCAGGGTTGAGGGCGCTCGGGCGACTGCCAAGCTCGCGCAGTCGCTCGGCGCACCAGACCAGGTGGTCAATTTCTTCCGCTGCGGCCTCGCGCATTTCCTCGCGAACCGTGGGCAGGCGCGCTGTCAGGGCCTGACCCTGATAGAGGGCCTGGGCGCAGACCTCGCCAGTGTGATTGACGCGCATGAGCCCGGCAACGTGGCGCCGCTCGCGCTCGCTGAGCCGTGACTCGCTGTGACCGGTGGCGGGAGATTCGCGGCCCGCGCTGTTGCCGCGATTGGCCAGTGTGCGCATCACGGTGTCGGCCTCGCTGATCACGCGGTCCAGCAGCGAGAGTCTGCGACCTTCGGGCGGGCGTCGGGCGCCAACGCCTGCGCCGGCATCGTGACGGCGGTGGCTCCGCGGGCTGATATCGGAAGTGCGGCTGCTGTCACTCACGTGCATGTCCTCGAGAGACGCGGTATTCAACTATAGCGCGCGAGGGCTCGCCATCCAATGTCGTGTCGCACCACCATTCCCTGCCAGTGGATATCGTCGATGGCCCGGTAGCAGCGCTCCCGCGCGACCCTGATGTCCTCGCCCAGGGCGGTCACACAGAGTACGCGCCCGCCATTGGTGACCACAGAATCCCCCGATACGCCGGTGCCGGCGTGGAAGACCTTGACCTCCTCGGGCCATGCAGCGTCGAGACCGGTAATGGTATCGCCCTTGCGATAAGACCCCGGATAACCCTCGGCGGCGAGGACCACGCCGATGGCGCAGCGCGTGTCCCAGTCAATCACGGCCTTGTCCAGTTCGCCGTCCAGGGCCTGGTCGCACAGGAACAGCAGATCGGAGCGCAGACGCATGAGCACCGGCTGCGTCTCCGGGTCGCCGAAGCGACAGTTGAACTCGATCACTTTCGGCGTGCCGTCGGCGGTAATCATCAGACCGGCGTATAAAAAGCCGGTGTAGGGTATGCCTTCCGCCGCCATGCCGCGCACGGTGGGCAGAATGACCTCGTTCATGATCCGCTCATGGGTAATGGCGTCCACTACCGGTGCCGGGGAATAGGCTCCCATGCCGCCGGTGTTCGGACCGGTGTCGCCTTCACCGATGCGCTTGTGGTCCTGGCTGGTGGCCAGGGGCAGGACGTTGCTGCCGTCTGCCATGACAATGAAGCTGGCCTCCTCGCCATCAAGGAATTCCTCGATGACCACCCGCGCACCCGCAGCCCCCAGGGCATTTCCCGACAGCATGTCAGTGACGGCAGCTTCCGCCTCATTCAGCGTCGTCGCTACCACCACACCCTTGCCGGCAGCAAGGCCATCGGCCTTGACGACAATCGGTGCGCCCTGTTCTCGAAGGTAGTCCAGTGCCGGCTGCAGTTCGGTAAAGCAGGCATAGGCCGCGGTGGGAATGCCGTGGCGATCGAGAAAGGCCTTGGTAAAGGATTTGGAGCCCTCAAGTTGTGCCGCCGCCGCACTGGGACCAAAGCAGCGCAGGCCACGCTCGGTGAAAAAATCCACGACGCCATCCACCAGCGGCGCTTCCGGGCCAACCACGGTAAGAGCAATATCGTGTCCCGTCGCGAAGTCGGCGAGGGCGGCGAAATCCCTGGAGTCCAGCGAGACGTTCTGCACCCCCGGTTCGCGCGCTGTGCCGGCATTGCCGGGTGCCACATAGACAGTCGCGACGCGCGGTGATGCCGCGAGTTTCCAGGCAAGTGCGTGCTCGCGCCCGCCACCGCCCAATACCAGTACGTTCATGGCTGCTGTGTCCTGCTGTTGATCAGTGTCGGAAGTGGCGCATGCCGGTGAAGACCATGGCGATGCCGTGCTCATCCGCCGCGGCAATCACCTCATCGTCCCGGAGGGAGCCTCCCGGCTGGATAATGGCGCTGACGCCCGCCGCCGCGGCGTTGTCGATGCCGTCCCGGAACGGGAAGAACGCATCCGATGCCATGACGGAGCCGCTGACAATCAGGCCCGCCTGTTCGGCCTTGATGATGCCGATGCGTGCCGAGTTGACGCGACTCATCTGGCCGGCGCCGACACCGATGGTCTGGGCCTGGCGGGCGTAGATGATGGCATTGGACTTGACGTATTTCGCGACTTTCCATGCAAACAGCAGGTCCTGCAGCTGACCGGCGTCGGGCTGAGCGCGGCTGACGACCCGCAGATCGTCTTCGGTGACGCTGCCGAGATCGCGATCCTGCACCAGCAGGCCGCCGCTGACGCGCTTGAAATCCCTGTCCGCCACGATGTCGCCGAATTCACCGCAGGCGAGCAGACGCACGTTTTTCTTGCTGGCAACGGCCTCGGCGGCGGCGTCACTGATTCGCGGCGCAATGATCACCTCGACAAACTGCTGCTCGACAATACAGCGTGCGGTGTCGGCATCCAGCTCGCGATTGAAGGCAATGATACCGCCAAACGCGGATTCCGGGTCGGTGGCGAAGGCGCGCTGGTAGGCCTCGAGCAGGGAGCCGCCGCTGGCCACGCCGCAGGGATTGGCGTGCTTGACGATGACGCAGGTCGGTTCGCTGAAGGTCTTGACACACTCCAGCGCAGCATCGGTGTCGGCAACGTTGTTATAGGACAGCGCCTTGCCCTGCAGCTGGCGGGCGGTAGCAATGCAGGCGACGCCAGGCTTGTGTTCCGCGTGCGTTCTCTCCCGGTAAAAGGCGGCCCGCTGGTGCGGGTTCTCGCCATAGCGCATGGCCTGCACCTGCTGGAACTGCAGATTGAGGGTGCGAGGGAAGTCTTCGCTGCCGCCGTTCACGCGGGTGCCCAGGTAGTTGGCGATGGCGCCGTCGTAGGCGGCCGTGTGCTCGTAGGCGCGCACCGCCAGATCAAAGCGGGTTTCCGGGCGCGTGGCGCCTCCATTGCCGCGCATTTCCTCGAGCACGCGCCCGTAGTCGTCGCTCTGGGTCACAATGGTCACAAACGGATGGTTCTTGGCCGCTGCGCGCACCATGGTGGGCCCGCCGATATCGATGTTCTCGATGGCCTCTTCCAGGCTGCAGTCGGGTCGCGCGACGGTCTGCTCAAAGGGGTAGAGGTTGACGACCACCATGTCGATGGGGGTGATGCCGTGCTCGCTCATCACCGCATCGTCCTGGCCGCGACGGCCGAGAATCCCGCCGTGCACCCTGGGGTGCAGGGTCTTGACGCGGCCGTCCATCATCTCGGGGAAGCCGGTGTAGGCTGACACCTCGGTGACGTCGAGGCCGGCGTCACTGAGCAGCCGGTAGGTGCCACCGGTGGACAGCAGCTCCACGTTCATGTCGCGCAGCGCCTGCGCAAAGTCGACAATGCCGGTCTTGTCAGAAACGCTGATCAGGGCGCGTCTGACGGGTATCAGGGAAGGTGTGGTCATGAGCGTGTCGGGGCCTTATGGGCTGTCGGATGAAATATCGTACTGGCGCAGCTTCTTGCGCAGGGTGCCGCGATTCAGCCCTAGCAGCTCTGCGGCGCGGGTCTGATTGTGGCGGGTGTAGGCCATGACCTCGCGCAGGAGCGGTGGCTCGACCTGGGACAGAACCAGCTGGTAGAAGTCCGTGGTGGGTTCACCGTCGATCTCTGCAAGATACTGCCTGACGCAGGCGGTTACCGTCTCGTGAAGCAGCCCTCCGCGCTGTTCTGCCGGGGCGCCGCTGCCATTCAGCGAGCCTTTCTTCGTAGCGGCCGTCGGAGTCTGGCGCGCGGTTTTCGCAGCCGCGCGGGTGCTGCCGCCTTTGCGTTTCGATGGCGTCGGTGCCGGTCGCGTCATGCGGCAAGCTCGCGCTGCGGTCGCGATCGCTGGCTGAACAGTTCCTGGATTACGGCGAGCTGGTCGGCGGGCGTCTGCAGCGGGTTGAAGCGGCGACGGGCATCGCAGCCCAGCCCGGCTGCTTCGAAATACCAGCCAGCGTGCTTGCGGGCGATGCGCACACCCATGACCTCGCCATAAAACCGGTGCAGCTCCCCGAGATGCTCGGCCAGGACCGCCAGCTGCTCGTCGATGGACGGCGCCGGTTTCAGCCTTCCGTGCTGGATAAAGTCGGCGATCTGTCCGCAGAGCCAGGGTTGCCCCTGCGCGGCGCGACCGATCATGACGCCTGCTGCGCCGGTATGGGCGAGCACCTCGGCAGCGCGCTGCGGGCTGTCAATATCGCCGTTGGCCCATACGGGAATCGCCACCGCCGCGGCAATGCGGGCAATCGTGTCGTATTCCGCTTCCCCGCGAAACGCGCAGGCCCGCGTGCGGCCATGCACCGCCAGCGCGGCGATGCCCGCATCTTCGGCGATGCGCGCGATGCTCACGCCATTGCGTGCTTCCGGGCGGGTGCCGGTGCGGATCTTCAGTGTGACCGGTACCTCGACGGCTGCAACCACCGCCCTGAGAATGTCGGCCACCAGCGCCTCATCTGCCAGCAGCGCGGATCCCGCGGCCTTGCGGCAGACTTTCTTCGCGGGGCAGCCCATGTTGATGTCGATAATCTGCGCGCCCAGCGTCACGTTGTAGCGCGCGGCGGCGGCCATGGCCTCGGGGTCGTTGCCGACGATCTGCACCGCACGCGGCATGATTTCAGCATCATGCCGGCTGCGCAGCTGTGTCTTGCGCGAGTTGCGCAGGCGGGGATCGGAGCCAATCATCTCGGCCACGGCAATACCGGCACCGTAACGCAGGCACAGACGCCGGAAAGGCAGGTCGGTGACGCCGGCCATCGGGGCGAGGGCCACGGGCGTTGCCAGCTTGTGGGGGCCGATCTGAAACATGCGCCAGGACTGTCCGTTTACGGACGAGCAATGATACGCGAGCGCCGGTTGCGGATAAAGCCGCGTTGGTCAGAAAATCGCCAGCTCGCGGGGTCAGCGGGCGGGAAGCTGGCCCCGCAGGCAGACCCAGTTGTCCTGCTCCCCGGCAACCGTCAGGCGGATAGCCGATCGGTAGTGAGCGATGACGTCTTCTGCCTGCGAGGCGAGCAGGCCGGACAGCAGCAAGGTGCCTCCCGGGCGAAGGAAGGCGAGCAGGGTGGCGGACAGCGACAGCAGCGGCCCCGCAAGAATATTCGCCAGCACCAGGTCTGACGTTCCCCGCCAGGGAGCGTCGTCGTAACCCCCGGGCAGGGCGACTTCCAGGCCGTCGTCGGCGATGCCGTTGCGTGATGCGTTATCCCGCGTGGCGACAAGCGCCTGGGGATCGTTGTCGACACACAGCAGCCGTCGCGCACCCAGACGACCCGCCGCCACCGCCAGAATGCCCGAGCCGCAGCCGTAGTCGACCACGCTGGCCTGGTCGAGGGGCAGCGCGTCCAGTGCCGTCAGGCACAGGGCGGTAGTGGGGTGGGTGCCGGTGCCGAACGCCAGCCCGGGGTCCAGCAGCAGGGTGACGGCATCCGGCTGCGGCGGCTGCAGCCAGCTCGGGCAGACCCACAGCCGGCGCCCGAACTGCATGGGGCGGTAGTGCTGCATCCACTCCCGCTCCCAGTCCTTGTCTTCCAGTATTTCCACGCGCTGGTTGCAGCGCGAAAGCAGCGCCGGGTCGAGCTGTGCCAGTACGGCATCCATGTCGGCGTCGGCGGGGAACAGGCCGGTGAGGCGGGTTTCCCGCCACAGCGGCATTTCGCCGACCCCAGGCTCCAGCAGCGGCTGGTCGGCGTTGTCCTCGAGGGTCACCGCGACGGCCCCCGCCGCCAGCAGTGTGTCTTCCAGGGTGGCGCTGGCGGCGGGGTCGGTGTCCAGTCGCAGCTGCAGCCAGCTCATGTGGACTCAGTCTTCCAGCTTGCTTTCCAGGTAGTGAATACTCACACCCCCGGCGCGGAAGGAGGCATCGCGTACCAGGTCACGGTGCAGGGCGGTATTGGTGCGAATGCCCTGGATGATCAGCTCATCGAGCGCCTGACGCATGCGCGCCATCGCGATGTCCCTGGTCTCTCCGTAGCTGATGATCTTGGCGATCAGCGAGTCATAGAATGGCGGTACGGTATACCCGTCGTAGATATGCGAGTCGACGCGTATCCCCGGGCCGCCGGGTGCGTGGAAAGTGGTGATGGTGCCCGGCGAGGGCATGAAGGTGTGCGGATCTTCCGCGTTGATACGACACTCGATGGCATGGCCGCGAACGTGCACGTCCTCCTGCTTCACCGACAGCGGCAGGCCGGCGGCGATGCGCAACTGCTCGCGCACGATGTCGACCCCGGTAACCATTTCCGTGACCGGATGCTCCACCTGCACGCGGGTGTTCATCTCGATGAAGTAGAAGCCGCCGTCCTCATAGAGAAATTCGAAGGTGCCGGCGCCGCGATAGCCGATCTCGATGCAGGCATTGACGCAGGCCTGGGCGACCTCTTCACGCAAATGGGTTTCGATGTCCGGGGCCGGTGCCTCTTCGATAACCTTCTGGTGTCGGCGCTGCAGCGAGCAGTCGCGGTCGGCGAGATGAATGGCATTGCCCTGGCCGTCGGCCAGCACCTGTATCTCCACGTGTCGTGGCTTCTGCAGGAATTTCTCCAGATACACCACGCTGGAGCCGAAGGCCGCGCCGGCCTCGGACTGGGTCACGTGCACCGAGTTGATCAATGCGGCCTCGTTGTGCACCACGCGCATGCCGCGGCCGCCACCGCCGGCGGCTGCCTTGATGATCACGGGGAACCCGATCCGGCGTGCAATGGCCAGAATTTCATCCGGGTCGTCAGGCAGTGGGCCATCGGAGCCGGGTACTGTCGGCACACCGGCTTCCTTCATGGCGGCAATGGCCGAGACCTTGTCGCCCATCAGCCGGATGGTGTCGGCGCGCGGGCCGATGAAAATAAAGCCGCTCTTCTCCACCTGCTCGGCAAAATCCGCATTTTCCGACAGAAAGCCGTAGCCCGGATGGATGGCATCGGCGTTGCTGACTTCTGCCGCGCTGATAATTGCCGGCACATGCAGATAGCTCTGGGACGCACCCGGCGGACCAATGCAGATGGCCTCGTCAGCCAGCCGTACGTGCATGAGTTCCGAATCGGCACTTGAGTGCACCGCCACGGTGAGAATATCGAGTTCCTTGCAGGCACGCAGCACTCGCAGGGCGATCTCGCCGCGGTTCGCGATCAGGACCTTTTCCAGCATATTCGCTCTTCCTCTGGTTGGCGCAGGATATTGGCGCAGGCCCTAAACGATGGTGATCAGCGGCTGGTCATATTCCACAGGCTCGCCATTCTCGACGAGGATGGCGGCAATCGTGCCCGATTTATCGGACTCGATCTGGTTCATCATTTTCATGGCTTCCACAATGCACAGGACGTCACCCTCTTTGACGGTTTTGCCGACTTCAATGAAGGAGGGGGAGGAGGGTGAGGGTGAACGATAGAAGGTGCCGACCATTGGCGACAATACCTTGTGGCCCTTCTCCTCGGCAGCCTCCGGAGGCTCCGGTGTCACGCTCGGCGCGGGTCCCGGGCCCGTCGGTGTTGTCGGGGCAGGCTGCGGTGCGTGCTGTGGCATGTAATAGCCCGGCTGGGCAAGCTGTGCCGCCGCCGCGCCATTGCGACTGATGCGCACGGACTCCTCGCCTTCCTTGATCTCTATTTCATCGATGTTGGACTCTTCCAGCAACTCGATCAGCTTCTTGACCTTGCGAATATCCATAGTCGTTCTCTTCAGCGATGTTTGTGGGTTATTGTTTCAGCTGGCGCAGCGCCGCCTGCAGTGCAAATTCGTAGCCATCCGGACCAAGCCCGCAGATGACGCCCTGTGCCAGGTCGGAAAAATACGAGTGGTGCCGAAAGCTCTCCCGTGCGTGCACGTTGGACAGGTGCACCTCGATAAACGGGATGGCGGTGGCCGCCAGGGCGTCGCGCAGTGCCACGCTGGTGTGCGTGAAGGCTGCGGGGTTGATGACAATGAAGTCGACACCTTCGTGGCGCGCATCGTGCACGCGCTCTATCAGTTCCGATTCGGAATTGCTCTGCAGACTGAGCACGTGATGTCCGGCTTCCCGGGCCTGTTCCTGCAGCCGGGCATCAATGTCGGCGAGGCTTGTCCTGCCATATACGTCGGGCTCCCGATCTCCCAGGAGATTCAGGTTGGGTCCGTGAATGACAAGTATGCTGGCCATTAGCGCTCACTGCCTGCTCGTTGGCAATTTTCGAAGTGTGAATCAAGTCTCGGTTTTTGTCCATTGATCTTGGCGTTTTTCCGGATTTTACCGGCTTTTTCCAGCGAGGACACGGTAAAGCGTGTTGCCGGAGTGCCATCGGCCACTGCGCAGCCCAGGACAGGTTGCCAGGTGTGCCGGTTCGGCGCCCGGTATCAGCGTACTGCGACAGGCGAGCGGGCAGGCAGCTGCGCGAGGGCGTCAACGAGGTGCTGCTTGCGCAGGAGTTGCGGCAGCACCAGTGGCGCGGCGGCGCTGTTGGCGGGATAGAGCAGGTACAGCGGAATCCCCGATCGGCCCATTTCCGCCAGGAACTCGGCGATGCCGGCATCGTGATTGGTCCAGTCCGCCACCATGTAGACAACGTCGTGGGCGTCGAAGCGCGCCTTCGCATCTTTGGTATGCAAGACGGTGCGCTCGTTGGCCAGGCAGGTAATGCACCAGTCGGCGGTGAAATCGACAAACACCGGACGGCCGCTGGCCCGGGCTTCCGCCACAGCGGCAGGAGACCAGGCAACGCGGCCATCCGCCAGCTGACCGGCGGCGCCAGGCGCTTCCCCGCGCCAGCCGGCACTCGCGATGGCCAGCAGCAGCGCGGCGGCGGCCGCGCCCTTGCGAAACATGCCGGGCCCCCAGAGCCACATGCCCAATGCCAGCAGCAGTGCGCCCAGCAGGGCCATGGTCATGGTGTCGACGCCGGTCTGTCGCCCGGCCACCCAGAACAGCCACAGGGCTGTTGCATATAGCGGGAAGGCGAGTGCCTGCTTGAGCGTTTCCATCCAGGGCCCGGGGGAGGGCATCAATCGCCGCGCCGCGCTGCTGTAGCTGAGCAGCAGCAGGGGCGAGGCCATGCCAAAACCGAGCGCGGCGAAGACCACCAGGCCGATGGCTGGTGGCTGGGTCAGGGCAAATCCCAGAGCGGTACCCATGAACGGTGCCGTGCAGGGGCTGGCCACGAGGACGGCAAGCACGCCCGTGAAAAAACTTCCGGTATTGCCACCCTGCTGCGCCAGGTTATTGCCGACGTTCATGAGGTTGCCGCCGAAGTGCACCAGCCCGGACAGCGACAGCCCCATGGCGATGAACAGGTAGGCCAGGGCGATGACGAATCCCGGCGACTGCAGTTGAAAGCCCCAGCCGATCGCGCGGCCCGCCTGCTGCAGGGCCACCAGCACGGCCGCCACCAGCAGGAAGCTGGCCACCACGCCGGCGGTATACCACCAGCCATGCCTGTGGCGCTCCTTCGGCTCGGCGCGGGCGAAGGCAAAGACTTTCAGTGACAGAATGGGAAAGACGCACGGCATGAGGTTGAGAATGATGCCGCCGGCAAAGGCCAGCAGCAGCATGTAGAGCAATGTGGCGACAGTTGCACTGGCGGCGCTTGCACTGGCGCCGGGGCTGGCGGACTGCCCCCGCCGCTGCGGCGTGACGGTCGTTGCTATCACCGCGGCGCTGTTGAAGTCAACCTCGAATTGCTGTGTGCGGGGCGGATAGCAGAGGCCGGCATCGGCGCAGCCCTGTGAGGTGACGGTCAGTATGGCTTGCCCGGGCGTCCTCGCGGGCGCCAGATTGATGTCCGCATCATCATAATAGACGCTGACGTCACCAAAAAACTCGTCTGTGCGGTCGAGTCCCGGGGGCAGGCTGGCTTCGACACCGATCTTCTCGCCATTTTCAGTAAGAGAGAATTCCAGCGAGTGGCGGTACAGGTAATAGGCGTCGGCAATCTGCCAGTACAGTCGCAGGTCGCCGCTATCCTCCACCTCGACGGCCAGTCTGTACGCTTCCTCTACCGGCAGGAAATCCGGGCCAGTGGTATTGTCGGAAAGCGACATGACAGCCTGTCCGGCAGTGTCGGGCAGCGCCTGCCCGGAGGCGGGCACGGCACCGGACAGGATCAGGCAGCCCAGCAGCAGGATTGGCAGTGAGAGCAGGTGCTGTATTGCGGCGCGCATGATGAACCGGGATGTCTGTAAAGGAAGCCTAGTGTAGCAGCGCGGCGCCGGACACCCAATGTGTTGCCGAGACTGGGCGGTCCGCCTGCGCTTGCTGGTACACTGGGCGCTGGAAAGTGACTGCAAACGAGAACTGACATGACTGCAAACCGTGCGCTTGCGGCTGCTGCCATACTGCTGTGGTCGGGGGTAGCGTCGAGCGACGCCATTATCAGCGGTGCCTGGGTACGGGCGATGCCTACCGCACAGAGTATGACCGCCGGATATCTTACGCTGGAAAATGACGGTGATCGGCCCATTACCGTGATTGGCGCCAGCTCGGACGCCAGCCCGCGGGTGGAGATTCACACCACGGTGAGGCGCGAGGGCATGCAGCGCATGCAGCAGGTGGAGACACTGGAGGTCGCGCCGGGCGAGCGTGTGGAGCTGGCGCCCGGTGGCTATCATCTCATGCTTCGGGACATGCCCCGCATGCCGGCGGCGGGCGATCATGTTGAGCTATGCCTTGAGCTGGATCGGACAGGCCCCGCCTGTGTGACTGCCGTGGTCAGCCGGGATGGTCCTGCCACGGCGACCCGCCATCATCATTGAGGAGCATTGCGATGAGTGACACAAGATCGGAAGCTGCAGCGCCAAAGCCCGGTTTCGCCCGGCGCGTGCAGGACCTGGTTGATGACTATGTGCCCCAAGGAGGCTGGCTGAAGGTGCTGCTTGTGATACTGGCGGTCTACCTGGTGGTGGTACTGGTACTCGGCGTCCTGTGGAGTGCGGCGCCCGAGCCTTTTGATGTCAATGCGCGGGTTACGAAATACATACCCCGCGGTGCCGAGGCGCCGCCCACCGGTGCCGTTACCACCGCCGCGCTGATTGGCGTGGTGGAAACACTGCTCGAGAAGCGCGGCGGGTTTCTCTACAACGACAGAATGCCCCCCGGCGTGTATCTGGACAACATGCCCAACTGGGAGTACGGGGCGCTGATTCAGGCGCGTGACCTGGGGCGCGCCATGCGCGAGGTGTTGAGTCGTTCGCAGTCCCAGTCCAAGGAAGATCCGGATCTTGCGATCGCTGAGCCGCGCCTGAACTTCCAGACCAACAGCTGGCTGTTGCCGGCGTCGGAATCCGAGTATCGCGATGGCCTCAAGTATTTCCGTCGCTATCTTGAACGTCTGACCCAGCCCGAAAACCCCGATGCGGACTTCTACGCCCGCGCCGATAACCTGCGCGACTACCTGTCCATGGTCAACTCGCGGCTTGGCAGCCTGTCACAGCGCTTGAGCGCCAGCGTCGGTCAGCGCAGCCTGAGTACCTCGCTGACCGGGGATCCGCGGGCACTGCGATCGACACTGGCGGATCCGGAGCAGGACGTGAAAACGCCGTGGGCAGAGCTTGACGACGTGTTTTTCGAGGCCCGGGGCTCTGCCTGGGCGCTGCTGCATTTCCTGCGTGCGCTGTCTGCGGACTTCGAGGACGTGCTGGAGAACAAGAACGCCACGGTCAGTCTCAAGCAGATCATCCGCCAGCTGGAGCCCACCCAGGACGCTATCTGGAGTCCGATAATCCTCAACGGGACCGGCTTCGGCTTTCTCGCCAATCACTCGCTGGTCATGGCCTCATATCTTAGCCGCGCCAATGCGGGGGTCATCGATTTGCGCAACCTGCTCGACAGTGGCTGACAGGCCACTGACGCTGCTGGCCAGCCCTTAGGGGCCAGCAGCGTCCGGGCAGCTCAGCTCCGGCGGTAGCGCATGCGCGTGCCGGTATCCAGGGACAGCCTGATTTCCTCAGCGGTCAGCTCCGCGGGAAAGTAGGTGCCCGACAGCTTGGCATCCAGAAGGCTCGCCCCTTCGAGATTGGTGGTGCGAAAATCGATGCCGCTCAGATCAGCGTTGCGAAAGTAGGCGTTGGAAAAATCGAGTCCCGAGGCATTCATGTTGCGCAGATCCCGGCCCCGGTAATCGCCACTTCTGAGCTCGCTGGTGTCCAGGCTGTCGCGCTGCTCATTGAAGCTCTTGATGTCTTCCTGCCGCAGTAACTGGTATAGCGGATCGGTCTTGATCTCCGGCTTCTTCATGCTGCTCCTCTCTCACTGCCATCAGGTAATGACTCTATGTCACGCGCTACGGGTTGGGTAGCCCGGTGTGCGTTAGCGCCGGTCAATCGCCAAAGAACTCCCGGCGCAGTGCCGCGTAGTCGTGCGCGCGCAGTCGCGGACCGTACTGGGCGACAATGTTGCCGGCGGCCAGGCTGGCAAATCGACCTGCCGTCGCAAAGTCCTCGCCGCGGGTAATGGCGTAGAGGAAGGCGCCCGCAAACATGTCGCCGGCGCCGTTGCTGTCGACCGCCTTGACCCGATGCACGGGGATCTCTGCCAGGGCAGTGCCATCAAAGCACACGGAGCCCTCGCCACCGCGGGTGATAACGAATTGCCGCGCCGTGCTGCGCAGGCGCTCGCTGGCGACGTCGAGCGAGTCAGCGCCCGTCCAGCGGCATGCCTCGGCCTCGTTGCAGAAGACGAGGTCGACACCGTCCCCCACCATTTCCGCCAGACCGTCGCGGAAGTGCTCGACGATGCCGGGGTCGGAAAAGCTGATAGCGGTGCGCACGCCGGCGGCATCCGCCAGCTCCCGGGCGCGGATTGCCGCGGCTCGACCCGTGGGCGAGGTAACGAGGTAGCCCTCCATGTACAGGTACTCGGCGTTTTCCAGGGCCTGTGGATCCAGCTGCTCGATCGAGAGTGCCTCTGACACGCCGAGGCAGGTGCTCATGCTGCGCTCGGCGTCCGGCGTGATGAGTACCAGGCACTTGCCGGTGGCGCCGCTGCAGCGGTCGCCGCGCAGGGGATGATCCACACCCGCCGCCTCGAGGTCCGACAGATACAGATCACCGTCGGCATCGTCCGCCACGTTGCAGCTGAGGAAGGTGGGGCCGCCGAACAGCGCCGTGGCGATCATCGAATTGCCGGCGCTGCCGCCGCTGGCGTGGTTGGCCTTGATCAGGTGTCCCTGCAGCCCATTGAGCAGTTCCTGCCGGCGCGCGTCGTCGATCAGGGTCATCAGGCCCTTGTCCACGCCGAGTCTGCCCAGTTCCTCATCGCGAATCTGTATCTCCGTATCCAGCAACGCGTTGCCGATGCCATAGACTTTGTATTTCTTCATTCCGACCTCTGGTGCCTGTAGTTGCACCGCATTATCCCGGTGCGGGGGGCGCTTGAACAGCAGTCGGTGACGATAGATCGGTTATGGCCTACGTGGGAGGCGATGATCTGCTGTAAACTCGCGGCCTATGACCCGTACCCGCCGACCGCTGCTGAAACTGGGCATTGTCCTGTTACTCCTCGCCGCCATTGCCGTGGCGTTTCTGGATGCGCGCATCACCAGCACGTTCAGCGACAAGATGTGGGCGCTGCCGGCGAGAGTCTATGCGCGCCCGCTCGAGCTGTTTGTCGGTGCGCCCCTGCGACCGGAGGAGCTGGCCCACGAACTGCAGCTCCTGGGCTATGCTCCGGTGCGTCGGCCGGTGCAGCCCGGGCAGTTTGCGCGCAATGGTGAACGCTTCGACATCCATACGCGCGGTTTCGCCTTCCCCGGTGAAACGGAACCCGCAAGACAGGTGAGCGTAGCGTTGGCCGGTGGCAGCGTGGCCGGTCTCACGGCGGATGACGCCGCCCTCAACCTGATGCGCCTCGATCCGCTACAGATCGGCGGTATCTATCCCGGCCACGGTGAGGACCGCATCCTGCTGCGGCTGGAGGAAGTGCCGGACACGCTGATTGGCGGCCTGCTCGCGGTAGAAGACCGTCGTTTTTTCCAGCACTGGGGCTTTTCACCCTTTGGCATGGCGCGGGCGCTGTTGAGCAACCTGCGTTCCGGCCGGGTCGTCGCCGGCGGCAGCACGATCACGCAGCAGCTGGTCAAGAACTACTATCTCACCCCCGAGCGTACGCTGACGCGCAAGCTCACTGAACTGGTGATGGCAGTGCTGCTGGAGGTGCATTACGAGAAAACGGCGATTCTCGAAAGTTACCTGAACGAGGTCTACCTGGGGCAGGAGGGTCCGCGCGCGATTCACGGGTTTGCGCTGGCGGCGCAGCATTACTTCCAGACGCCGCTGGAGCAGCTGGGACTGCACCAGCAGGCGCTGCTGGTGGGGATGGTCAAGGGGCCATCCCTGTATAACCCCCTGCGCCATCCAAAGCGCGCCACCGAGCGGCGCAATCTGGTGCTGGATGAGATGGCCGAGGCGGAAGTGATACCGAAAGAGGCCGCGATGGTGGCGCGTGCGATGCCCCTGGGCGTGAGCCGTCGCGACCGCGTGCGCGATGCGTTTCCGGCGTTTCTCGACCTGGTGCGCCGCCAGCTTGACGAGGAGTATCGCGAGGAAGACCTGACGACGCTCGGCCTGAGTATTTTCACCACCTTCGATCCGCTGCTGCAGCGTCAGCTGGAGCGCAGTTCCCGGCGGGTGATGGATGCCCTGGGGCTGGATGCGGATCTCGAGACGGCCAGCGTGGTCACCCGTGTAGACAGCGGTGAAGTGGCGGCGCTGCTCGGTGGCAGGCAGCCACGCTACGCCGGCTTCAACCGGGCACTGGACGCCCGGCGTCCCGTGGGCTCGCTGATCAAGCCGGCGGTCTACCTGACCGCCCTGGCCGACAGCGATCGCTACACGCTCGCGACGCTGCTGGACGATTCGCCGCTCACCGTGGACCTCCCCAACGGCGATGTCTGGGAGCCGCGCAACTTTGATCGAACGCACCACGGGCGGATCCCGCTGCACCAGGCGCTGGCGCGATCGCACAACGTTGCGACTGCGCGCCTCGGCATGGAGGTAGGCATTGACCAGGTCGTCGCCACGCTGCGGGATCTCGGCGTGTCCGGCCCGGTGCCCGCCGTGCCTTCGCTCACGCTGGGTGCCGGGGAGTACTCTCCGCTGACCATGGCGCGTCTGTACCAGACCATCGCCGCCGGCGGCTTCCAGATGCCGCTGCGCAGCATTCGCGATATCGTCGATGCCCGCGGTGAACCGCTGCGGCGCTATCCGCTGTCCTACGACCGCACTCTGGATCTCAGGGTCGTGCACCTGCTGCATTATGCCCTGCGCGGCGTCGCCCGGGAGGGAACGGGGCGCGGCGTTTACAGCCGGCTGCCGGAAAGCTTTGATGTCGCGGGCAAGACCGGCACGACCAACGATGGACGCGATTCCTGGTTTGCCGGCTTTTCCGGCGACCTGCTCGCGGTGACCTGGATTGGCCGCGATGACAACAGCAGCACCGGGTTGACGGGCAGCAATGGGGCGCTGCCGATATGGGCCGACTTCATGGCCGAGTCGGCCCGCCGGCCGCTGGGTTATCGCATGCCGGACGGCATCCGCCTGCACTGGATTGATGCCGAGAGCGGCCTGTTATCCGCAGAGCGATGCCCGGGGGCGCGACTGCTGCCCTTCATCGAGGGCAGTGAGCCTGTGCAGGAGAGTCCCTGCAGCGGGCGCTCGAATCCCGTGCGGGACTGGTTTCAGAAGCTGTTTGGAGAGAGCTGATGTTTCAGTGTGGATGGCTGCGCAGTCTGCGCCAGGTCGCGATATTACTGCTGGTGGTGTCTGTTACGGCGTGTGCGGGTCTCGGGGAGCGGCGGGAGGCGCCGGCAGACATCAGCGACGCCAGCGGCGAGGCGGTCGACCCGGCAGGCGGCAGGGCCGGTAGCGCTGACCCCACTGCGGCCGATCCTGTGCCGGCGCCAGAGCCAGAGACCGCGCCGGTGGCGCCACCCGCGGTTGCGCAGAACGCACTGATGGTGGCGGCATTGCAGGCGCGATCTTCGGGCAACCGCTCACGTGCCGTGGCGCTGCTGGAGCGGGCGCAGCGGATTGATCCGGATAATGGCCAGCTTTACCTGGAGCTGGCGCGCACCCACTTTGACGCGGGTAACGTCGCCCAGGGGCGAGCCACGGCGGAGAGAGGTCTGCTTTACTGCCGGGGCGAGGAGTGCGGTGAGCTGCGCGCGCTGCTTGAGTGAGCCATCATTGCCCGGTCTTGCCTGGCAGAGCGGGACATGGCGGTGACTCACGCGACAGTGTTGCGGGCAACACGTTCGCAGGCTACAGTGAAACCCGGCTCGGCGGGCACGAAGCGCAGGTGCTGATTGATGCAGGCCGGCAGCGCGCCCGGCGAATGGCTGACAAACAGCAGCTGGGTGTCGGACGCGGCAACGATGTGCGCCAAAGCGCGCAGCAGCAGCTCGCGGTGATAGCCATCAAGGCCCAGTGTCGGTTCATCCAGTACCAGCATCCGCGGCGACTTCACCATGGCCCGCGCCAGCAGGACCATGCGCTGCATGCCGAACGACAGGGTATCAAAGGCCTCGTTGCGGATGGGGTCGAGCCCCAGCGCATCCAGCCATGACTGCGCGATGTCACGCTGGCTCGCGGTCCAGTCATCGAAGAGTCCCACCGAATCGAAAAAACCCGAGGTGACAACCTCGATAGAACGCATGCCGCGGCTGAAGGTGAGCTGCAGCTGTGTATCCACCAGGCCGAAGTTCTGCTTGATCTCCCAGATGCTTTCGCCGCTGCCGCGCCTGCGCCCGAACAGCTCGACATCCTGCCCGTAGGCCTTGTGGTTGTCGCCGGTGATCAGACCGAGGAGGGTGGTCTTGCCGCAGCCGTTGGGGCCGCTGATGCAGCAGTGATCGCCGACGGCGAAGGTCCAGTTGATATCGTGCAGGATTCGGGTGTCGCCGTAGCTGACTTCAACAGCGCGCAGCCTGACGAGGTCGCTGTCGCCATCGAGCGCGTATCTTCGCCCTGACGGCAGTGGCAGCGCGCGAAGCGGCAGTGGCTCCGGCCGCATGATCTGCCGTACCGCCGGGTCATCGAGCACTTGTGCTCGCGGTCCGGCGGTGACCATGCGGCCGCGATCGAGCACCAGAATATGGCTGCAGTGCTGCGGAATAGCGTCCATCTCCCGCGCCAGCAGCAAAACAGCCTGGTCGCTTTGCAGCAGTGTTTCCAGGGCTGATGCCAGTATGTCCCGACTGCCCGCGTCGAGGCCGTCCAGCGGGCTGTCCAGAATCAGCAGTCCGGGACGCGAAAGTATGGCGCTCGCCAGCAGTGCCTTGCGCATCTGGCCCGTGCTGATGTAGCGCAGCCCCCGGTCGAGGAACGGGGCCATTTCGAGTCGATGTATCCAGGCGTCGCATGCCGCGGTATTCAGCGGGCGTGGCAGCAGGTCGGCAACGGTGGTGCCGCGATCCGTCGCATCCGGACTGAATTCCGAAACATCCAGCTTGCGGTCACGGGCAATCAGCGATCGCGCCCGTTCAAAGCCGACGTAGGCGGTGCCACCCGTGATCAGCGCGCCGGATCGGTGGCAGTGGCCGGAAAAGTGCGTCTGCTCGCCGCTGATGATCGACGCGAGGACGGTCTTGCCGGCGCCATTGGGTCCGAGCAGCGCCCACTGCTCACCGGGGTTGATGCGCCAGCGTAGGCCGCGCAGCACCGGGCGAGCCCGGTAGGTGAGCGAGACATTGCGCAGGTCGAGCAGTGGCGATTCGCTTTGTGTCATCGGAGGCCTGTGGGTTTGTGACTGTCATGCTGTCTGGCAGGACGCGTGCCGGGTGTGCTCCGCGCTCTCCCGCTGCCTCGCCGATTGTACCCGCTTACCGCGTTGTGGCGGGGTGCCGGCTTGCAAGCGGCGGCCCTGGCTGGCTTAATCAGGGTTCAGTTGACTTGAACTTCCACGTGTCTGTCGCCCTCCTTCAGCTTGCCGAAGATCGCCTGGCCCGCCACCGCGCCCGTCGCCAGTGGCTGCGTCCGGTAATGCAGCGCGCCGCCGTCGCAATCATTCTCAAGGTCTTCGACGGGGAACTGCACGTGCTGATGATTCGCCGGGCCGAGCGCGCCGGCGATCCCTGGTCCGGCCAAATGGCCTTCCCCGGCGGCCGGCTGGAGGCCAAGGACGCCAACGGTTTTGCCTGCGCCTGCCGGGAAACCGAGGAGGAAATCGGCTTCAGTCTCGGGTCAGAAGATGCCTGCCTTGGCCGCCTGTCGGAGCTCAATGCCCGCGCCCGGCGGCTCGCGCGGGGACTGGCCATCACCCCGTTTGTCTTCCGGGTGGATCGGGACGTGCCGGTGGCGCCCAATCACGAGGTGGCAGAGGTGGTCTGGGTGCCGCTGGAGTTCCTGCTGGACCCGGACAACCGCAGCAGCATGCGCTGGAAGCGCGGCCGCATGATGCTGGACATGCCCTGCTATGTTTTCGGGGGCAGGCGTATCTGGGGCCTGTCGCTCAAGATGCTGGATGAGCTGATGGACCTGATTGAGGGTCGCAATCCGCGGCGGCCGGACTGGCGGCGCTACTGAGCGCCGTGTTTGCGATGCCCTAGCCCTGAGAGCCGCCTGGAGGCCTGACAGGCTGACGTCCGCGGGCCGCTACCGACGGGCTCACCGCTGGATGGAGCGCAGGAATTCCTTGGTGTCGAGAATAAGCTCTTTCACTCTGGGGTCTTCCTGGCTCGCCTCGAGCACAGCGTCGTCGCCGATACGGCCGTTGACGTGCGCATCTATCAGGTCCAGCAACACCGGCGTCATCTCCGGCTCGCGGGCCCAGCGTGGCGATTTGACCAGCGCGCCGCTGACCACGTTCCCGCTCAGCTTGAGCCAGTAGCCGCCGCAGCTCGACAGGAGGTAATCGCCCTTGCGGCCGTAGCTGATATCGGGGGTATTCGGATCGAATCCGTCTTCCGGAACGCTGTCAATGCGCTGCAGCGCCATGACCCAGGTACTGCCCACGGGGAACAGCTCCCGCTCTGGCCGGCAGTAATCCCTGGCCTGCAGCCACACCCGGACCTCCTGCAGATAGTCCGGCCCGCGCAACACGCGCGAGATATCGATATCGATCGAGTTGCCCCGGCCATCGCTCACCGCCCCGGTCAGCACGAGATCTGCTTCCGGGTGCACATCCACAAAGGAGCCACGCCACAGGCAGGCGCAGTCTGCATAAGACAGGGGCGCGTACAGGGCCAGCAGCATAGCGGCGCCCAGCGCAGGCCCGCCAGCGGCGGCAGCGGCTCCGACAAGCCAGCGCCTGATCGTCCACCTTGCTGTCGACATTACCCCGCCACGCTGCGTTATTGCCCGCATGACTCAGCGCCGTCAGCCCTGCAGCAGGCGGGCGGCCGCCAGGGCAAAGTAGGTGAGAATGCCATCGCAGCCGGCGCGCTTGAAGGACAGAAGCGATTCCAGCATGACCGGATCGCGCTGCAGCCAGCCGCGCTCGAAGGCCGCCTCGTGCATCGCGTATTCGCCGCTGACCTGATAGGCAAAAGTCGGTGCCTTGAGCTCCTGCTTCACCCGCTGCACGATGTCGAGGTAGGGCATGCCGGGCTTGACCATGATCATGTCGGCGCCCTCGGCGAGATCCAGCGCGCACTCGTGCAGCGCCTCGTCGCTGTTGGCGGGGTCCATCTGGTAGCTGGCCTTGTTGCCGCCCTTGATGTTCCCGGACGAGCCCACGGCGTCCCGGAAGGGGCCGTAATAGCTGGACGCGTACTTCGCGGCATAGGCCATGATCAGGGCGTTATGGTGGCCACCGGCCTCCAGGGTCTCGCGGATTGCGCCGATTCTGCCATCCATCATGTCGGAGGGCGCCACGATATCGGCACCCGCCGCTGCGTGGGAGAGCGCCTGTTTCACCAGTACCTCGGTGGTGACATCATTCAGCACGTAGCCCGTGTCATCGATAATGCCGTCCTGCCCGTGGGTGGTATAGGGGTCGAGGGCAATGTCGGTCATGATGCCGAGTTCTGGCAGTGCCGCCTTGAGTCCGGCGACGGTGCGCTGCACCAGGCCATCCTGGCTGTAGGCCTCTTCCGCGTGCAGGCTCTTGCGCTCGGCGGGCACCACGGGGAACAGGGCGAGGGCGGGAATACCCAGTCCGTGTGCCTCGCGCGCCAGCTCGATCAGCAGGTCGACACTGAGGCGCTCCACGCCGGGCATGGAGGGCACGGCCTCGCGCTGCCCGCTGCCCTCAAGCACAAAGACCGGGAGAATGAAGTCCGCGGGCGAGAGATGACTCTCGCGCACCAGGTCGCGGGCGAAGGCACTGGCACGCAACCGGCGCATCCGGGTGAGGGGAAAGGCGCCTCGCTGTGAACTGAAACTCATGCCGGCCTCCTTTACAGTGACGCGAAGGCGGTGCGGGCCGCCGCGATTGTTTCCTCGATATCCGCATCCGTGTGCGAGGCCGACATGAAGCCCGCTTCGTAGGATGCCGGCGCCAGATACACGCCCAGGTCGAGCATCTTATGGAAGAAGCGGCCGAAGGCCTGGGTGTCGCAGGCCATGACATCGGCGTAGTTTTCCACCCGCGGTTTATCAGTAAAGAAGCCGCCGAACATGGTGCCGGTGTGATTCGTGGTAAAGGGCACACCGGCCGCATCCGCCGCCGCCTGCATGCCCTCACAGAGCTCGCGGGTATGGGTAAACAGCGGCTCGTAGAAGCCCGGCTGGGAGATGATGTCCATGGTGGCCAGACCCGCCGCCATGGCGATCGGGTTGCCGGAAAGCGTGCCCGCCTGGTACACCGGTCCCAGTGGGGCGATATGCTCCATGATGTCGCGCTTGCCGCCGAAGGCGCCGACAGGCATGCCGCCGCCCACGATCTTGCCAAGCGTGGTGAGGTCGGCCTCGATGCCATAGTGGCCCTGGGCGCCGTGGGTACCAAAGCGGAAGCCGGTCATGACCTCGTCGAGAATGAACACCGCCCCGGATTCATTGCACACTTCGCGCATGGCCGTGAGGAACTCGGGTTTCGGCAGCACGCAGTTCATGTTGCCGGTGACCGGCTCAACGATCAGGCAGGCAATGCGGTCGCCATGTTCGGCAAAGGCCTTGCGCAGGCCCTCGACGTCGTTGTAAGTCAGCGTCATGGTGTGCTCGGCAAGGCAGGCGGGAACGCCCGGCGAGCTGGGGACCCCCATGGTAAGGGCGCCGGAGCCCGCCTTGATCAGCAGCGAGTCGGAGTGGCCGTGGTAGCAGCCCTCGAATTTCACGATCACGTCGCGCCCGGTATAGCCGCGAGCCAGACGGATGGCGCTCATGGTGGCCTCGGTGCCGGAATTCACCATGCGCACCAGATCCATGTTGGGCATGATTTCGCAGAGGCGGTCAGCCAGCTGGATCTCCAGCTCGGTGGGCGCACCAAAGCTCAGTCCTTTTTCAGCCTGTCGAACCACGGCCTCGCGTACGGCGGGGTGGTTATGTCCCATGATCATCGGCCCCCAGGACAGCACGTAGTCGATATAGCGCTTGCCGTCGGTATCAAACATGTAGGCGCCATCGGCGTGATCGATAAAGACCGGCGTGCCGCCGACGGCACGAAAGGCGCGTACCGGAGAGTTGACGCCGCCGGGAATGTGGGCGCTGGCGCGCTGGAATAGCTGTTCGGATGAGCTCATGCTGTCCTCAATGGGTTGGCGAATGATGCATCAGCGGATGCGCTGTGAGCGTGAATTATGCGGCTTGTGTGGTGGCTTCGCCAACTCGCGCGTTAAAAGGGCTTGAGTACTGCGAGGAACACAATGCCAAACAGGAACAGCACAGGTACCTCGTTGAAGAAGCGGTAGAAGACGTGGCTGTGATGATCGCTGTCGGCGTTGATGGCCTTGACGTAGCGACCACACTGGAAATGGTACACCACGAGGAAGGCCACGCCCGCAAGCTTCAGCCACAGCCATCCCGCATTCAGGTAGTACTGCGGCGCCAGGCTGATCATGCCGACGCCGAAGGCAATGGCCAGCACCATGAAAGGTGTGACAAAGCGGTACAGCTTGCGCGCCATCACCGCCAGCTGCTGGCGGGTAGCGCTGTTCTCGCTGGCGGCGAAGTAGACGAAGATTCTGGGCAGGTAGAACAGGCCGGCGAACCAGCAAACGACAAATATGATGTGAAAGGCGCGCAGCCAGAGCATGCGTTGTCTCCTCGGTTCTGTGACTTCAGTTCTGTGAATTGAGCCGGGCCAGCGAGAAGTGTTCAATACCCTCACGCGTGACAACTCCCCTCAGGTTGCGTGTCCCGCGGGTGGTCCGGCTGTAGATGCAGGCGGTCTCGACCGTGCTCTGGCGCATCGCATCCAGCGCCTCGCGCAAGGTCGCCTGTTCCGACAGGCGCGTGGTGGTCCAGCGCCGGATATCGGTGGCGGCAAGGTCCAGTGCCGCCTCGTCATCGTCTGCCGATGACGCCGACGAAGGCTCGTCCTCCGCCTGTTGCTGCTCGGCCCAGGCCAGCAGGTCAGAGCCGTTGAGCAGGAACAGGTCCTCATCCTCCCGCTGTATCAGGCACCAGGTTGGCACCTGCAGCGTCAGCGCGCGCAGGGCACTGGCAGTCACAAGAACGGGCACGTGCACAACGCTCGTGTCCATGCTCAGCGTGGCGTCCGTGCGATGCAGGAACTGGTCGAGCGGGCCATTGGGCACGCGTCGCTCCAGCTGGCGCATGATGCTCTCGTGCACGGAGCGCTGCCGGAACAGGGCGACATTGGTCAGGTTGGCCACTACGATGGCGAGCAGCGCCGGTACCGCAATGGACGTGCTCTGCGTCAGCTCGACCACGGCAAGGCTTGCTGCCAGCGGCGCACCGACCACCGTGGCCATGCAGGCTGCCATGCCGATCGTGACGTACAGCGCAGGGTCCGAGCTGAGCTGAGGCATGAGATTGCCGCCGAGGTGCCCCAGAAGCCCGCCGACGCAGGCGCCGATCAGCAGGCTGGGGCCGATCAGTCCCACCGGTAGCCCCAGCCCGACGCTGACACTGGCGGTAAGCAGCTTTGCCGCAGCGAACATTGCCAGCAGCCCGAGAGGCCAGCCGCCGGCGATGATGACGGCCAGGCTGTCATGGCCCATGCCGAGAACCTGCGGTACCAGCAGGCCGGAAACGCCGGTGAGCAGGCCGGCCAGGCTGAAGCGCATTATCACAGGCCAGGCGGTGAGCCGGGCCGAGAGGGTGCTGAGCCGGATAAACAGGGCGCCGACGCAGCCGCAGCAGAGGCCGACCACCAGTAC
Organism: Chromatocurvus halotolerans; assembly: GCF_004340525.1. Lineage (GTDB taxonomy): Bacteria > Pseudomonadota > Gammaproteobacteria > Pseudomonadales > Halieaceae > Chromatocurvus > Chromatocurvus halotolerans. The sequence goes on from NZ_SLWX01000020.1 coordinate 48,394, forward strand.
AAACGGCATTTCCCAGAGGGAGGCCAGCTCGCCGCTGGCAAGCTGCATGGCCGGAAACAGGCTGCCGATACCCTGGCTTACCGCGGCGGCGGTCACGGCCGCGAGCATGACGGGCAGGAAGCCGGCGATGGTGTACTCCATCAGCACGACTTCCATGGCAAAGATCACCCCCGCCAGCGGTGTATTGAAGGCCGCGGCAATGCCACCTGCGGTACCGCAGGCGATAAGTACTCGCAGACTGCTGTGGGGCAGCGCCAGTGCCTGCCCCAGGAGACTGTTGATGGCGCCGCCGAGGTGCACCCCAGGGCCTTCACGACCCCCCGACTGACCGCTGGCCAGCGCCACCATGCCGCCGAAAAACTGCACCAGCGCGTTGCGCAGTGGCAGAACGCCGTAGTGGGAGTGCAGGCGGCTGATCAGGTGGATCAGGCCGACGTCGCGATCCTGTGGGCGCAGCAGGCTGAACGCGACACCGAGGGCGATGCCGCCCAGTGTCGGCAGCGCGAAGATCCACAGCCGGGGCAGGGTTTCAAATGTCTCGCCGCGGTTGACCTGCCAGAGGCCGGCGAGGCCGTGGATGGCGTATTCGAAGGCAATGACCGCGAAGCCCGATGCCAGCCCGCCGACGATGCCGAGAACCGCATAGGCAAACGCCGACTCGTAGCGGCGTAAGGAGCGTCTGTAGGGTCCCAGCGAAATCTGCACGGCAGCTCAACAACAGGCCAAAAATTGGATGATACCAGTTCCCCCTGTAACATTTGCTCTTATACTGGCCTCACACACCGGCCAGGCCGATGTGACTGTCAGCAGAAAGGAGGTGTGATGATCAAGGTTGGAATCGTCGGCGGCACGGGCTACACCGGCGTGGAGCTTCTGCGGCTTCTCGCCAGTCATGACGAGGCACAGGTGGTCGCCATCACGTCGCGCGGCGAAAACGGACGGCGTGTCGACAATCTGTTTCCCAATCTGCGTGGTTACTACGACCTGGCGTTCTCGGATCCGGATATCGAGACCCTGTCAGCCTGCGATGTGGTGTTCTTTGCGACGCCGCACAATGTCGCCATGCGTATGGCGCCGGAGCTGCTGGCGGCGGGGTGCCGGGTGATCGATCTGTCCGCCGATTACCGCCTGCGTGACCACGAACGCTGGTCGCAGTGGTACGGCGAGCCCCATGCGAGCCCCGAAACGCTCGCCGAGGCCGTATACGGACTGCCCGAGTTCAATCGTCACGAGGTGGCGAAGGCGCGTCTGGTGGCGTGCCCGGGGTGTTATCCCACGGCGATACAGCTGGGCTTCATGCCACTGCTCAAGGCGGGGCTGGTCGATGCAGATCACCTCATCGCGAGCGCGGCGTCGGCGGTGAGTGGCGCCGGTCGCCAGGCCAAAATCGACAATCTGCTGCCCGAGGTGTCAGACAGCTTCAAGGCCTACGGCGTCAGCGGTCACCGGCATCTGCCGGAACTCGAACAGGGCCTGGGTGACATCGCCGGCGCTCCGGTGCATATGACGTTCGTGCCGCACATGCTGCCGATGATCCGTGGTATTCACGCAACGCTGTTCGCCAGGCTCAGCGAACCGACCACCGATGTGCAGGCGCTGTTCGAAGATTTCTATGCCAATGAGCCCTTTGTCGATGTGCTCCCGGCCGGCCAGTATCCGCAGACGCGCACGGTACGCGGCGCCAATCGCTGCCAGATCGCGGTGGAAGTGCCGCAGGGCCGTGATACGGTGGTGGTGATGGCAACCGAGGACAATCTGGTCAAGGGAGCCTCCGGACAGGCGATCCAGAACATGAATATCCTGTTTGGCCTGCCTGAAACCCTGGGGCTTGTGCAGCTCGGCCTGCTGCCGTGAACGGCGCTGATGCCGGCACTGCATGGATGCAATAGTTGACTGAAAAGGTCGGACTTCCCATAATCAGGCCCAGGCAGTCTCATTTATCTTTGCTTATCCGGTGTATTCAATGACAGTAGCAGCCGCATTTGACCCCACCACGATCACGCTGTCCGACAGCGCGGTGCGCAAGGTGCGCGAGTTAGTGACCGAGGAGGAGAACGGCGATCTCAAGCTGCGGGTGTTCATCACCGGTGGCGGCTGTTCGGGGTTCCAGTACGGGTTTTCCTTTGACGAGGAGTCCGCCGACGATGACACCGCGATCGAGGTCGACGGCGTCACCGTGGTGATCGACCCCATGAGCTTTCCCTACCTCGCGGGATCCGAAGTGGATTATCTCGAGGGTCTTGAGGGCTCCCGCTTTGTGGTCAATAACCCCAACGCCACCACCACCTGCGGCTGCGGCGCCTCGTTTGCTATCTGATTCCTGCCGTCAGGCTGCCTGGCGCCCTCCCACTCAACCGGTGGCACCCGGATAGACCGCTCCCAGTACCCGCAGCCCGGCAGCACCGGTCACTTCCGGTGCATTTCCCGGTTGGTTGCATAAGCGCTGATGCGCCAGCCAGGCAAACGCCGCGGCCTCAACCCAGTCCGGGTGCATGCCCAGAGACGCGGTGGTGTCGAGCCGTGCCGGCTGCAGAAGGCGGTACAGGCGTCGCATGAGGTCCGCATTGTGCGAGCCGCCCCCGCAGACGTAGACCTCCTGTGCGGCAAAGTCCGCCGCCTCCAGACTCCCGGCTATTGAGCGCGCGGTAAGTTCCGCCAATGTTGCCTGTACATTCCGGGCATCTATGATCGGCATCGCGCTCAGCCTGGACTGCAGCCAGTCCGCGCTGAAGTGTTCGCGACCCGTGCTACGGGGCCCGGTGCGCGAAAAAAACGGATCTTCAAGGCAGGCTTCCAGCAGCTCCGGGTCCACCGATCCCTCCGCAGACCACGCCCCGTCCGCGTCGTAGGCGGCACCGGTGGCCCTGTGTGCCCAGTAATCCAGCAGCGTATTGCCGGGGCCGCAATCAAAGCCGCCCCTCAGAGTCAGCCCGTCAAGCAGGGTGGCATTGGCAATGCCGCCGATATTGACGATGGCTCGCCGTGTGCCTTCCTGCGCAAACTGGTCCCGGTGAAAGGCCGGCACCAGCGGCGCGCCTTCACCTGCCGCGGCGATGTCGCGGCGGCGGAAGTCGGCTACCGTGGTGATGCCGGTCAATTCCGCGATGGTATTCGGATCGCCTATCTGCAGGCTGAAAGCGGCGGCGCTGTCGCCGGCAACCCCCCGGGGGCGATGGCGCACCGTCTGGCCGTGGCTGCCGATGGCGGCAACCTCGCGCGTAGCGAGGCCGGCGTCTTTCAGCAGCGCCAGGACAGCCTCGGCGAAAGCGCGGCCAAGTCGTCGATCCAGTTCGCCAAGGCGGTCGATTTCATTCTCACCTGGTGCGCAGAGTGCCGCGATGGCCGCTTTCACTGTGCCATCGAGGGGTTGGCTGCGGGTAGCGGTCAGCGAGAGATTGCCGGTCGCGTCGACGTGCAGCAGTACGGCGTCGATGCCGTCGGCGCTGGTGCCGGACATCAGGCCGACATAGCGCTGGTCCGTCACGTGACTATTGCGCCGCCTGTTCGCCCTCGCTGTCCTGCGCAACGGGTGCTGCCATGGCAAGGCGTGAGCCTGACTGCAGCTGTGCGAGCTGCTGTGCGGCATTGGTGATGGTTGCGCGGAACTCCGGCAGTTCGGCTGCCGCGAGCGATTTTGCTTTCGGCAGCTGTTTGTGAATCGTGCGCGGATTGCGGTGCACGCCGCTGACAAGGAATTCGTAGTGAAGGTGTGGTCCGGTGGCGGCGCCGGTGGCGCCCACGGTGCCGATAACCTGACTTTGTACGACTTTCTGACCCTTGCTCACCTTGCGCTTGTGCAGGTGCAGGTATTTGGTGATGTACTTCTCGCCGTGCTGAATGAAGACGTAGTTGCCGTTGGCGCGGGTGTAGCCTGCCTCGATGACGCGCCCGTCTCCTGATGCAAACACCGGCGTCCCCCGGGGCGCAGCGTAATCTGTCCCACGGTGCGGGCGTGTGGTCTTGTAGATGGGGTGCTTGCGAGCCAGATTGAAGTCTGAACTGATACGGGTGAAGTCGACGGGCGCCATCAGGAAGGCCTTGCGCATACTGACCCCTTCCTCGTTGTAGAAGCTGTCTCGCCCGGAGCTGTCCCGGTAGCGGAACGCGTTGAAGGTCTCGCCGCGATTGGTGAAGGAGGCTGCCAGGATACGGCCATCCGACAATTTATCACCATCGAGGTAGAGCTCTTCGTAAAGGACATGCATGGTGTCGCCACGGCGCGGGTCGAGAACAAAGTCGATGACGCCGCCGAAAACGTTGGCCAGCTCCATGATCAGATTGCTGGACAGGCCGGCATCGCGGCCGGCAAGAAATAGCGACGACTCTATTTCGCCAGATGCCCAGGCCTGACGTATCTCGGGTTCCCTGGCGAGCCTTTCACTGGAAAATCCGCCATCCATGCGGCGATAGATCACGCTTTGCAGAGGGTCTATCACGTGTCTCACGGCGCTCAGGTTGCCGTCGTCATCTGACAGGAAGGCGAGAGTCTGTCCCGGATAGATGCGCTCCAGTGCCTTGCCCTGGGGCGCAGTGTTGACGATATCGTAGACGTCGCGATCCGTATGTCCGGCGCGTTTGAACAGAACGGACAGGTTGTCGCCGCTCTGGATAATGAGCTCCCGCCAGGCGGGCGCGTCCGCAGGAGTGGCGAGTGCTTCCGGGATGTCCAGTGGGGCGCTGCCGGCGGTGCTGCTGGCAGCAACAGCACTGTCTGTGGCTGCCGTCTCACCGGAGGTGCCATCGATCAATTCGATGTCCGTCGCGATTGCACCCGGTCTGTTGGCTTCGACGTCACCGCCGGGGGCCATCAGCGCGGTGATCGCCACGGCAACGGTAATGCCAGCCAGTCCCAGCAGGTGCGTGTGGCTGACCCGTGACGGTTTTCTCAAGGGCGTGGCCCCGCGTGCGGGCTTGTGTGAAAACATTCGGCACATCCTGTCTGGTCGACTTACCAGTATATAAAAATTATGGCCGGTGACTACAGTTATGCGTCAGCCTGGCTGCACCAATGTTGTGCATTTCTTGCGAGCCAGTCGCCCAGTCTCACGCCATTGCAGTGAGGAGCCGCAGGGCAGAGGGGTAGTCCTATCCCGCGAGTCGTTGCTGAGTGTTACTTTGCGTGACTTCCGGTAAGCTGCAGATTTCCCCTGTCGCGCAAAAATGAGGCGGTTTGTGCATCAAATTGGCGCGAAACAGGGGCTTGCGTCAGGTTCTTTTTGTGGGAATATAGGTAACGCTTGGGTAACGGTTGTTCCCCGGGCGACTGTTCTGACTGTTTTTCTCAAAGGAGATCTGTCCCATGAAGCGAACTTTGATGGCCTCACTGTTTGTCCTTGCCTCCGCCAGCAGCCTGGCTGACTGCATTGCGCCGTTGCCGCGCACCCTGCCTGCGATACCCGATGGAAGCTCCGCCAGCGCCACGGTTATGGTGCAGGCGGGCGAAGACGTACGGACTTATGTGCGTTCGCTTGAGGCTTACCTGGATTGCCGGCGCTCGCTGAACCCCCTTCAGCACAACTATCTGGTAGACAAGGCGGAGACGCTGGCTGCTGCTTACAACGAAGAACTTGCGAACTTCTTCGGTCGCGAAGACATGCTGGCGAACAAGTAAGCCGGCGCATCGCTGGCGCTTCCACACTGCCGCAATATAATGATAAGCGCGGTCTTTTTTCCTTCACATTGACCGGCTGGCACATGCTGTCAGGCAGACACCTCCCGTGTGTTGAATTGGCAAGCATCTACGGTTTCTGTATCTTTCGCGCTCCCTCGAATGGTGTAACAACGAAGGCGGTTGCCGGTAATGAGTACTGAGCTCTTGAAGGATCTGCGCGCGCGCGGACTGGTGTTTCAGATCGCGGGCGAAGAGGCTCTGCCCGCCTGGCTGGATGCGGAATCGCGGACCCTGTACTGCGGCTTTGATCCCACGGCTGATAGCCTGCATATCGGCTCGCTGGTTCCGCTTCTCATGTTGCGCCGGTTTCAGCTCGCCGGGCACAGGCCGCTTGCCCTGGTCGGTGGTGCCACCGGTATGATCGGCGACCCCAGTTTCAAGGCGCAGGAACGGCAGCTCAATACCCCGGATGTCATTGACGGCTGGGTTGGGCGATTGCGGGATCAGGTCAGTCGCTTTGTCGACGTTGACGCGGGAGCGTGCTCTGCCGAGATCGTCAATAATCTGGACTGGACCCGCGGGCTCGATGTGCTGACCTTCCTGCGGGATGTGGGCAAGCACTTTTCTGTTAACGCCATGATCCAGAAGGAGTCGGTGAAACAGCGACTGGACCGGGAAGGGAGCGGTATCAGCTATACCGAGTTCAGCTACATGATCCTGCAGTCCTATGATTTCGCCGAGCTCAATCGCCGCTACGGGTGTGGGCTGCAGATTGGTGGCTCCGACCAGTGGGGGAATATCACGGGCGGTATTGACCTGACACGGCGCATGAATGGCAGTACCGTGTACGGCCTCACCATGCCGCTGGTCACCAAGGCCGATGGCACGAAGTTCGGCAAAACCGAATCCGGCACCGTCTGGCTGGATGCGGCGAAGACGTCCCCCTACGCGTTCTATCAGTTCTGGCTCGGCACATCGGATGCGGACGTCTATCGGTTTCTGCGCTATTTCACCTTTCTCGACGTCGACGTCATCGCCCAGATAGAGAAAGAGGATGCGGCGGGTCAGGGGCGGCCCCAGGCGCAGGGAATTCTCGCGCGCGAGGTCACGCGGCTCGTGCACGGTAACGACGGCCTGTACGCCGCCGAGCGCATCACGCGGAGCCTTTTCGACGGCGACCTGAAGGCGCTGTCTGCTGCGGACCTGTCTCAGCTGAAGCTGGACGGCCTTCCTTCCTCTTCGCTGTCCAGAGCCGACCTTCCCGAAACCGTCACGCAATTGCTGACGGAGGCGGGCATGACGCGCTCGGGCAAGCAGGTGAAGGACGCCCTGCTGAGCGGCGCGGTATCCGTCAACGGAGAGGCGTTGGGCTGGGCTGACAATGGATCACCGGCGGCATGTCTTGCGTCGGAGCGAGCGCTGCACGGCCGCTTTTTCGTCGTTCGCCTGGGCAAAAAGAAGGTCCATTTGTTCGATCTGACCTGAGTGCGTGGCAGCAAACAGACATTTTTTTCAAAAATGTCAGAAATAGTTGTTGTCAGGTCGCATTCCATCGGTATAATGCGCGTCCCGGTTGAGGCATAGCCCACCGGGAAAAACCTGCCCCTGGCGGTCAGGTGTTAGTTAACAATCAGATGAAGACAGATGTGTGGGCACTTGTTGGGATAGTTGCTGATGACTATTCAGACAC
>NZ_SLWX01000021.1 GCF_004340525.1 Chromatocurvus halotolerans
TCGGTCACGATAAAACGGAATGGGCGGTCACGATCACCCGGAACAGGCGGTCACGATGAAACGGAATGAGTGGTCACGTTGGTCCGGAATACGCACCTGGCGAGCCTCGCGCGGCGTCACCCGCGCCTCTGTCGTTCCCACATCGCCCAGTGAGTCCATGGCCTGCACCCGCCAGCGCTCCAACTCGCTGGGGTACAGTCCCTTCTCCCGACACCAGGCTTTGCGTGACGCCTCGTCCAGGGCCGCTGTATGGATCACGGCTTCCAGGCGCGCTGGACCGGTCCAGATACGATCCTGTGCATCGGAAGGCGCTTCCGACCGCCATCGCTCCAGCGTATCTGCCCTGATGCCGAACTCCGCAGCGACGGCTGCCGGGGAAGCATTCTCTGGTGGTAACAACCGGGCGACTGCCCGAGCTTTGAATGTCTTACTGTAACGTGCCATGCGTCACCTCGTTGCCCTCTGCCTCCATTGTAAGGGAGGCGGCAACTATCTTGACGCAGAGGGAGATGATCGAGGCGTCCGGGGCAAATGACCACTTGTGATACATTTGAGATGTTCGACGAAGTCGTCGTGGATATCGGCATGAGTGCCGGTCTTATCTTGAGACATTTGGGCGAATGCCGACGCGCGTTATTGCCCGGCCTTAGCGACTGCGTCGCACGCATACGGTCGTTAAACTAATGCGCGCACCCTCTCGGCAGAGGCTCATCTACTGGTTTTGCCTACCACTGGCCGGCGGAAGCGGACCTTTAGATTAACAGCAGCGTGCGGTATTTTTCGAGCTAATAGTGCTGATTGGAGGCAACCAAGCCTAGGGCGCACCCCGAAGCGCGCAAAGTAGGTTTACCTTCAATACTGCGAAACCGCAAGACAGACGATTGAAGATATAGAAGCCTCGTTTCGTGCAAACCCACCTCTTTTTTTACCCACCTCATTTAATCGCTAACCCACTTCACTCCGTTTCGCCACCATTTCTCAGCCTAGCTCGTCGAAACCGGCCTAGAGTACGGCTTTGCTTTACCAACTTGTTTTTCGTTACCAACTAGTTTTTCCCCGTTACCAACTTGTTTAGTCATCTACATTCCGCGGGCGTCTCCCGGTACAGCGAGATATCCGGGCAACTGCAGATGAGGTGCCGGTCGCCGTGCACGTTGTCGACCCGATTCACGCTCGGCCAGAATTTCTGCAGTCGCTGCGAGGGCGCCGGGAATACCGCGAGTTCACGGCTGTAGGGATGGTGCCACTCACCCACCAGATCACCCTGCGTGTGTGGTGCATTGACCAGGGGGTTGTCGTCCCGCGGCCACTCGCCTGCGACTATGCGATCGACTTCCTGACGGATACCCACCATGGCGTCGATGAAGCGATCGACCTCCACGAGTGACTCCGACTCGGTAGGCTCGATCATGAGCGTGCCCGGCACGGGAAAGGACATGGTCGGTGCGTGGAAGCCGTAGTCCATCAGGCGCTTTGCCACGTCTTCCTCGGTCACGCCGGCCTCGCTCTTCAAGGGACGCAGATCGATGATGCACTCGTGCGCAACCAGGCCGTTCTTGCCGCGGTACAGCACCTTGTAGTGCGGTGCCAGTTTCGCCGCAATGTAGTTCGCCGACAGGATGGCCACCATCGTCGACCGCCGCAGGCCGTCCGGTCCCAGCATGCGGTTATACATCCAGGTGATCGGCAGAATGCCCGCGGAACCGAAGGGTGCAGCAGCCACGGCGCCGTTGTCGCTCTCCTCGAGCGGACTACCGGGCAGGAAGGGAGCGAGATGCGCGCGAACGCCGATCGGACCCATGCCCGGACCGCCGCCGCCGTGCGGGATGGCGAAGGTCTTGTGCAGGTTGAGGTGCGAGACATCGGCGCCGATGTGGCCGGGGCGGGCCAGGCCGACCATTGCGTTGAGGTTGGCACCGTCGAGGTACACTTGGCCCCCGTGCCCGTGGACGATGTCGCACAGTGCCTGCACGCCCTCCTCGTACACGCCGTGGGTGGAGGGATAGGTGATCATGCACGCCGCCAGCGTGTCGCCGGCGGTATCTGCCTTGCTTCGCAGATCGTCCAGATCCACGTTACCGTTGTCATCACAGTCGACAATCACCACCTTCATGCCCATCATCGCCGCCGAAGCCGGGTTGGTGCCGTGGGCCGAGGCCGGAATCAGGCAGACCTTGCGCTGGCTGTCGCCGCGTGAGGCGTGGTAGCGGGAAATCGCGAGCAATCCTGCGTACTCGCCCTGGGCACCGGAGTTCGGCTGCATGGAGACCGCGTCATATCCCGTGATGTCGGCCAGGTCGCGCTCAAGGTCCGCAAGCAGCTGCGCATACCCCTGCGCCTGCGAGATCGGCGCATAGGGGTGCAGATTGGCAAACTCCGGCCAGCTGACCGGCAGCATTTCCGCAGTCGCGTTCAGCTTCATGGTGCAGGAGCCCAGGGGAATCATGCCGTGGACCAGTGAGTAGTCCTTCGCTTCCAGCCGCCGGATATAGCGCGTGATCTCGGCTTCCGAGCGGTAGAGGGAGAATACCGGATGGGTGAGGATGGCATCGCGGCGACGCAGGCCCGCAGACAGTGACGCATCCTCGCCCCCGGTGATCACCGCGTCCAGGGCATCGGTCGCCAGCCCGTGGTCATCCCCCAGCACCAGCGTGAACAGGCTTTCGACATCCGCCACCGTGCAGGTCTCGTCAAAGCTCACGCCGTAGCTGCCATCAGCGAAAGCGCGCAGGTTGTAGCCCGCGGCCTCGGCGCGGGCGCCAAGATCGGCATCGGCCTCGAAAACCACGGTATCGAAAAAGCGCGGCGGCGTCTCCACGCCCTTCTCCTGAAGTCCACGGGCAAAGATGGCCGCTAGCCGGTGCACACGCTCGGCAATGATTTTCAGGCCCCGGGGGCCGTGATAAACCGCGTAGAACGCTGCCAGATTGGCCAGCAGGGCCTGCGCCGTGCAGATGTTGGAGGTGGCGCGCTCGCGTCGGATATGCTGTTCCCGGGTCTGCATGGCCATGCGCAGTGCCGTTTCGCCGCGACTGTCCACCGATACGCCGATAATCCGTCCTGGCAGCATGCGCTTGAGCGGCTCCCGTGCCGCGAAGAATGCCGCGTGCGGACCGCCGTAGCCCATCGGCACCCCAAAGCGCTGGGCGGACCCGAGCACAATGTCGGCACCCATGTCACCGGGGGAGCGGAGCAACACCAGCGCCAGCAGGTCACTAGCGACCGCCACCATGGCCCCACGCTGCTTCGCCAGCGTGATCAGTGACTCCAGGTCCCCGATCTCGCCGCGCGTGTCAGGGTAGGAGAACAGTGCGCCGAAAGGTTCGTACTGCTCGATCCTTGCCGCCTCATCGACAACCAGTTCGATACCGAAGCCCGCGGCGCGGGTGCGCAGCACCGACAACGTCTGTGGATGGCAGCGCGCGTCGGCGAAAAACTGTTTGGGGCCGCTGCCCTTTGCCGAGCGCAGGCACACGGCCATGGCCTCCGCGGCGGCAGTGGCTTCATCCAGCAGCGAGGCATTCGCCAGCTCCATTCCCGTCAGATCCATGACCATCTGCTGGAAATTCAGCAGGCTCTCCAGCCGTCCCTGGGCAATTTCTGGCTGGTAAGGCGTGTAGGCGGTATACCAGGCGGGATTCTCCAGCACGTTGCGCTGCACCACCGGGGGCATGACCGTGCCGTAGTAGCCCTGCCCGATCAGTGAACGCTTGAGCGTGTTTTTCTGCGCAATTGATCGCAGCGCTGCCAGTGCCTGCTGTTCGGAAAGTGCTGCGGGCACAGCCAGGGGCCCTGCCTGGCGAATCGCCGCCGGCAGTGTGCGCTCGACCAGCGCGTCCAGAGAATCACAGCCGAGGGTCGACAGCATGTGATCGACGTCCGCGTCCGCGGGTCCGATATGCCTGTCACTGAAGGCCGGCTCGACGAGCTGTCCCAGGGGCTGAGTTTCGATCGGATGTTGAGCTGATGTTGAAGGCATGGCATGTCTCACGCTGGCAGAATCCTGAAGGAGCAAAGGCTAGCAACAGTGTTTCCTATAGGCAACAAAATCGTCAAAAAGGGAATTTTTTGCGAAGTCCCTGTGATACGGTTAATCTTCCACAGCAGATGTCTGGCCGCTGTTATCCCCCCCAAGCAGGCAACAGGAACGGCATGAACGAGGAACCCCGCTTTCTGCGGGATGAAAAGCTGAAGACTCCCCGCATCACGCGACGCAGCGCTACCGAGGCGACCCTGCAGCCGCTGCAGCTGGGCAAGCGGGTCCGCGCGATACGCCTCAGCCAGAAACTCACGCTCGAAGAAGCGAGCCAGCGCACCGGCGTTGCCCGCTCCACGTTATCGAAGATAGAAAACGAGCTGATATCACCGACCTTCACCATTGTGCAGAAGCTCGTGCATGGGCTCGGCATCGACATTCCGCAGCTGTTCAGCCAGCCCCGCGCCGGCGCCACGCCTGGCGGACGGCGCGATATCACCCGCCGCGGCGCCGGCAAGCCGCACCCTACGCCAACCTACGCCCACGAGCTGCTGGCCACCGAACTCACCCAGAAGAAGATGGTGCCCTTTCGCACCGAGGTGCATGCGCGCGACTTTGCCGAATACCCCGAGTGGATACGGCATGAAGGGGAGGAGTTTCTGTTTGTGCTCAGCGGGACCCTTCTGCTGTACACCGAGTTCTACGAACCCGTGGAACTGCAGGAGGGCGACAGCGCCTACTATGACTGCACCATGGGCCACGCCCTCGTTTCCACCAGCGCCCGGGACGCCGAGGTGCTCTGGGTGACGGCCTAGACGCGGCCGCAGGCGGCGGCCTGCCCCGTTGTTTCCTATTGGAAACAACAAGGGGCTGAGGCATCATGTAGAGAGAGAATCCTGGCCGGCAGCGGCCGCCTGACCACGACTTCAATCCGGGAGAGACACCGTGACCGATACCCAACAGACTCTGCTGCACACGCCACTCGCTGACCTGCACCGGGAATGCGGCGCCAGGATGACGCCCTTCGCCGGTTACGAGATGCCGCTGCAGTTCGCACTCGGCGTCAAGCGCGAGCACCTGCACACGCGCGAGCATGCCGGCCTGTTTGACGTGTCGCACATGGGTCAGCTGATGCTGCGCGGCGTCGACGCCGACCGGGCTCTTGAGGCCCTCATCCCGTCCGATATCGTCGGCCTCGCCGAGGGCCGCCAGCGCTATGGCCTTCTTACCAATGCCGACGGCGGCATTATCGACGACCTGATGATCGCGCGGCACAGCGAGGGGCTTTTCCTGGTGGTGAACGCCGCACGCAAGGCGGTGGATATCGCGCACCTGCGTGAACATCTGCCAACGGGTGTCAGCCTGGAGTGTCTCGAGGATCGCGCGCTTCTCGCGCTCCAGGGTCCCGCCGCGGAGGCGGTGCTGACCCGGCTGCAGCCCGCCGCGGCTGACATGCGCTTCATGGACAGCCAGACGCTGGAGATTGCCGGCATCGAGTGCATCGTGTCCCGCAGCGGCTACACCGGCGAGGACGGCTACGAGCTGTCGATACCGGCGGACAGGGCGGAGGCACTGGCCAGACAGCTTCTCGATTTCCCCGAGGTGGAACCGATCGGACTCGGGGCGCGCAACTCACTGCGTCTGGAGGCAGGTCTCTGCCTGTATGGCAATGACATCGACATGAGTACCACACCGCTGGAGGCGGGCCTGAAGTGGGCCATCTCCCCTGCCCGGCGCCCGGGCGGAGCGCGGGCCGGCGGCTACGTCGGCGAGAACGTGATCGCGCAGCAGCTGGAGACGGGCAGCTGGTCGCGACAGCGCGTTGGACTGCTGGGCGAAGGACGAGCCCCGGTGCGCGAGGAAGCGCCTCTCTTCAGCGACGCCGATGCCCCCGCAGGCGCCGTCACCAGCGGCGTTTTCGGGCCCAGCGTTGATGGCCCGGTCGCCATGGGCTATGTCGACAAGGCGCTCGCCAAAGCGGGCACCACGGTATTCGCCGAGGTTCGCGGCAAGCGCCTGCCCATGACGGTTACGCGCATGCCGTTTTTCACGCCGGGCTACAAGCGCGGCTGACGGCACTTCGCTGGCGAACCGCTACTCTGGCAGGGGTTCGAGTACCAGATCGACCCAGACCAGTCGGTGATCCGAGGAGGCCGCGCGGGATTCCACCAGCGTCCGGCCCGGCTCTCCCGGACCGGGCCAGTAAACGCCGCTGTCGGTAACCGACCCGCCGGCACGGGAAGGCAGCACGTAGTCGGCGCGCAGTCCCCAGCTCGCGGTATGCGACCCTGCATGTCGATTGCCGGGAGACGCCGCGGCGCCGGCGGCGCTGGTGGGCGGTGCATCGTCATTGACTTTCGAGTGCGCCACCAGTGACCGGATTGCCCCCTGCCGGGCATCGCCCTCCACCGGTGAGGCATTCAGGTCTCCGAGAATGACGAATCGCTCGCCTCTCAGGCCACCGCGCCCGCCCGCGTCGTCGACAATGTATGCGGCCTGTTCACCACCGCTGATGTAGTCCACCCAGAAGCGGATCTCATCGTGGTTGCGCCGTCCATTGCGGTCCTCGGGGCCATCAAAGCCAGGCGGCGTCGGATGGCTGGCCAGCAGGTGCAGCCGCCGGCCGCCAATGTCGACCGCGACATCCCAGTGCGACTTGGACGACAGACGGAATATGTCCTGCACGTCGGCGTCGTACCACGGCTCGCCCTCCGGGGTCTGCATCGACTGCATGAGATTGTCGGGCATGTCCCGCCAGAGGAAATGGCGAAAGGTGCGGGCCGCCTCGGTCAGCAGCGGATAACGGCTCAGTATCAGCATGCCGTACTGACCGGGGTAGAGGCCGTAGCCAAAGGCGTCCTGGCCACTGCCGTCACTCCTGCCATCGCGATTCAGGTCATGGCCGGAAGGGACTCCGGTATTCACCGGTGCCGTATAGAAATAGGGGTATTCCAGGGGCTGCTGCCCATTCTGCCCCCGGGCCAGATAACGGCGAAGGAAGGGCAGCACGGCCGCCTCGGGCTGTTCAAAGTAATCGAACTCGTTAAGCAGAACGATATCGGGGCGCACGCGCTGCAGGATTTCGGCGATGCCGCGTATCTGAGGGTGAGCACCGTCGGCGAGTCGCTCCGCCAGCTCCCGGCCGCTGGGCACGGCATCCCGGGGCAGGTAATTACCGGCTTCCATGCTGACGTTGAAGGTGGCGATTCGAACAGACACGGTCTCTTCCTCCAGCGCGGACGTGAAACTGCCGATGAGCAGCAGTACGGGAAGGCTGAGTGTCGCGCAGACTGTCGCTCTGGTGTGCATGGGAAGACTCCCACCTGACCTAGGAATTTGACGCCGTCTCTGCCCTGATCTGTGGCAGATACAGGGTAACGACGGTACCCGCACCCTGCGTTGAAGCCAGGTTCACGTGCCCGCCTGACTGACGGACAAAGCCGTGTACCATGCTGAGTCCCAGCCCCGTTCCCTTGCCCACGGGCTTGGTTGTGAAAAAGGGCTCGAAGGCTCTCCCGAGATCCTCCTGCGGCATGCCGCACCCCGTGTCGGCGACGGACAGAAACACATACGCGCCCGCACTGACAGAGGGTTCATCGGGAATCTGGCTCCCGTCGAGAACACAATTACCGGTGGTTATCCTCAGCTGGCCGCCATCAGGCATGGCGTCGCGGGCGTTGATTGCGAGGTTCAGCAGCGCCGAATCGAGTTTCGCCGCATCCACAAAGGTCTGCGCGAGGTTTCCCGCCAGATCAAAAGACAGGTCGATATTTGCAGCGAGAACCCGCTGCAGCAGCGGCTGCAGGGCACGAATCCTCGCATTGATATCCAGTGCGGCTGGCTGCAGGGTCTGTCGTCGCGAGAACGCCAGCAGGCTGTCGACCAGGTCACTGGCGCGCACGGCGGCTGCCGAGGTCATGTCGACCATTGCGCGCAGTGGATCGTCCGCCAGCGCTTCTGCCAGCAGATCCGTATTACCGATAATCACGGTCAGGAGGTTGTTGAAGTCATGGGCGATGCCGCCGGTCAGCTGCCCTATCGCCTCCAGCTTTTCGGCCTGCTCCATTCGCTGGGCGAGCTCCCTGCGCTCGGTGACATCCTGCACATAGACGGCAAAACCCTCGGGAACCGGATAGGACGTGACGCACAGCCAGGCGCCGGTGTCGGGATGATACTCAGTAAACGCCGCGCGCTCCCCGGCGTAGAGTGCTTTCTTGAAGGCCACGCCAAACGCGGTGTCAGCAGTACCGGGGAAGCAGGACCATGCATGGCGGCCCATCACACCGGACACCGTTGAGCCCACCAGCCGGGCAAACGCCGAGTTGGCGTAGGTGACAACAAACTGGCGGTTCAGCGTGACGAACGCATCCTTCATGTTTTCCAGCGTGCGATGCAGCCGCTGCTGCAGTTGCTGCGCATCCTCGAAGGTCCCCGCGTCAACGCCACAGGCCGCGCTGCCCTCGACTCGCAGCGAGATGGCCTCCCGCAATACAGCCACCTCACGACGCGCATCGACCAAAGGTGTAACGTTACGCGCCAGAACAAGCTCCGCCCGGATTCCCTCGTACTCGATGACTTCCGAGGTGATGTCGACGGTGATCAGTTCCCCATCGCTGCGCCGGTGGAGCCAGAAGCCGGCCTCGTCCAGACCCTGAGTCACGCCGCGAACATTCGCTTCCAGCAGTGGAATATCAGCTGCGGGCCGTATGTCCCGCAAGGTCATACGCTGAAATTCATCGTGACTGTAGCCGTAGATACGCACGGCGGCGTCGTTCACCAATAGGAAGCGCAGGGAATCCAGCGCATAAATCCACATCGGGTCGGGATGACGCATGAAGAGCAGCTGGGCCTGCTGCAGACCTGTCATCGGGATGGGGAGCGCAAGACCCGGCGAGTCACAGGAGCGCAACGGCGGCGATGGCAAGCACCGCTACCACAACCACGATGCCGATCATCAGTGGCAGTCTGCTGCCCGATGCCGCGGCTGGCGTGGCGGCTTTCCCGCCGCTGGAGGGCCCTGTTGCGCCTCCTTCGGGGGCATTGAATACCAGCCTTACCTCGCCCAGCTGCACGCTGTCGCCGCCATCAAGATACACCGACAGGCGCTTCTCGCCATTGACCACGATACCGTTCGAGGACACGAGGTTGACCATGCGCCAGCGTCCACCCTTGTGCACCAGCTGGGCGTGACGTGCGGACACCGTAGGATCGTTCAGCGGTATATCGCAACTGTCGTCGCGGCCAAGCTCCCAGGTGTCTTCCTCCCCGCCGCCAGTCTCCAGCTCGAAAACGTCGGAAGCCGACCCGTCAGCGGCGATCACGATGAAGTGCGCAAGCGGGGAATGGCGCTCCGCACTTGCTGCCTGCGGCCGTTGCGCGGCCAGGGCATCCGGTGACAGGAACTGGGTGCTCTCTCCCGTGCCGCTATCCACCCAGCTTCCCGGCAAGTCGCCTGTCGGCGCCGCGACGTCAGATGCCGCGGCGGCTCCGGACGCGGAGGGCCCGGGTGGCGAAGCCGGCCTCGCCGCTGCCTGCGGCGCCTCAGCTGCGGGCGCCAGCATCGTGGCGTCATCATCCGCAGGCGCGGCGATCACGGTAGCGTCGTCGCTCGCTTCCCTGGCATCGTCGGATATGATGGCCACAGTCAGTGTGAACGTATCGATGCCGACCTGATCTCCATCCATGAGTGCCTGCGCCGAGCCAATAGCGCGGCCATTCAATCGCGTACCGTTGGAGGAGCCAAGATCCTCCACCGTCACACCGTCCTCCGCAAGCCTGAACCGCGCGTGTTGGCGCGACACCTTGCTACTGGGCAATGTGATGTCACAGTCGTCACTGCGACCCACCGTGAGTGTCTCGATCAGGGGATGCTCGGTTCCATCATCAGTGATGAGTCTGGCCTGAATTTCCATTATCTGCCTCGTACGTCAGGACCCTTGACGGGTCACAAAGTCTGCCACTATCCCTCCGGCGGCCAGCAGGGCCACAGCGGCAAGCCACCATCGCCAGCGCCAGCGGTCGGTGCGCGATGCTTCGCCGCTCTGCGACAGATCCGATGATGGGGCCGCGCGCCCGTGGCCGGTATGCCCGGAGCCGGTATGCCCGGAGCCGGTATGCCCGGAGCCTGTCTGTTCACTGCGCGCAGGCACCCGACGGATGGTCGGAGCGGCACGATCCTCTTCCGTATTGCGGATACGCTCACCGCTGACCGGATCAAAAGCCTCGTATACCACAGGTCCATCGACGCCTGACGATGACGCCTGCGCGGCGGCGGTATCACGCCAGGAGACGAGGACCACGGTAATATTGTCGCGCCCACCCGCGTCAACCGCAGCCTGCACCAGCGCATCAGCACGCGTCTGGAGGCTGTCGCTGTCCCGGCAAACGATGTCGCACAGGACAGACGCCGGCACAACATCGCTCAGACCATCGCTGCAAAGCAGAAACAGCGCACTGCCCGTCAATGCGCCGGCGTTTTCACCGGTCTCCAGCTCCGCCTCGGTGTCACCCAGCGCGGTGAGGATGACATTCCTGCGCGGATGGTCGTCCGCCTCGGCGCGGCTGATCTCGCCCCGCTTGAGCAGGGATTCTACCAGCGAATGGTCACGGGTCAGGGTTTTCAGCCTGCCATCCCAGAGATACAGCCGACTGTCGCCCGCCCAGGCAAGAGAAAAGCGCCGGGCCTGCGGCTGCAGGTGCAGCGCGACCGCGGTCGACGCCATGCTCGATGCGCCCTCGCCGGACGCCGCGATGGCCTCACGGATCGCGGCGTTCGCAACCGCGAGGGCCGGGGCAAGCCCGGTACCCGCACGCACCTGATCAACGGTTACATCGCAGGCGATGCGCGAGGCCACCTCCCCCGCGTCGCGTCCACCGACACCGTCCGCCACCATATAGAAAGCGCTGTCATTGTCGAGGCGCCAGCTGTCTTCGTTGTGACTGCGCTGTCCCGGATGCGTCGCGCCCGCCGCCTCGATCCTCCAGGATGGCGCCGACACTACAGGGCCTCCAGCATCTGTCTCGCACGCACCGCATACTGATCCGGCACATAGCTGGTCTCACTGCCCAGCGCCTCAAACAGGGCGTCCAGCTGCGGCGCCAGCGATTCGCTATCCCCCAGGGCTATGGACAGGGTTTCAATCGCCAGAAACGCCTGTTCTGCGGCGGTGAAATAGCCAAACCGGTCCGCCGCACTGCTGGCCAGAAGCTCGCGGCGCAAAGAGCGCTGCAGCGAGGCGTCAAACCGGCGGTCTGCCAGTGCTGCCGCCACGGCGCCAAGTGCAGAGGAAATCCCGGATGCCGTGTCGAGCAGCGACTGTGGGTCGTTTTCCGCTGCGGCATGCAGCGCCTGCAGCTGCGCTGCAATATCCTCAGCGCGCTCCGGCACCAGCACCGCCAGCGCCGGCAGCAACACCGTGAGCGGCCCATCGTTCAGCCGCACCGACCCCGGGGGTAACGCCGGTGCGCGGGCATCGCTCTGCCAGCGCAGATCGTTCATGCCGTGATGGCAGGCGTGGCATTGGAAAAAAGACAGCTCAGGGAACAGCGCGTTGCCCGGATAGGCCTCACTTGCCAGCAGGTCGAACAGCGTCGCCGCGTTCATCGCCAGACCACTGACCCAGATCGCCACGGTATCGGGCTTGCCCTTGCGCTGGACATAGTCCTCATCCACCGAATAATGCGCCGGCTGGTTGACCGAGAAGGTTTCCAGCTCGAATGACAGGCGTGGATGACCCGCACCCATGATCCGGTGTGTGGCAAGCTTGTCGCGGGTTCCGAGATGGCAGGAGAGACACAGTTCGGCGCGCGCCACCGGCTGGTCCGTCGGATACATCCCCTCGGCAATGTTGTCTGCATGGCTCGTCCCGCGTTCGGCGTGGTTCTCCAGCCAGTCCCCGGCACCGCCGTGACAGGCCTCGCAGCCAACGCCATCGTCAATCTGGAAACGGGCACCGCGCCGCTCGGCGGGGACGTTGTCGGCGTGGCAGTCCAGGCAGAGATCTGCCGTGTGCGCGGCCGGCAGACCCAGCTTCGCTGCGATCGCCTGTGACTGTTGCGTCATCAGCGTGCGATAGGCACGGGAGTGATAGTCCTGCCGCAGCCATACCCGGTACTCGTTCAGCCACACGGTCTCGTCATCTGCCTCATTCACCCGGCCGTGACACACCGCACTGGCACAGCTGGCCACCCCCTCATGCACCCGCCCGTCGTCCTCGGGAAGCGACTGCGCCACTGCCAGTGGTGCCAGAAACAGCATCGCCAGATGCACATTCACTTTTATTGAGCGCCACATGACCATCTCTATCGATTCTCCACGAACCAGGGCTTGCCGTCTTTGTCGAGAAACAGCCGGCGCATCTCCTCAAGGTTCAGCGGCCGTGAGCCCACACGCCCGAACACCGCCACCTGACCGCCAGTCTCGTCGACACCGCGATCGCGCTCCAGGCCACGGCTCAGGGACAGCGCTGGCGATGCTGTCGGGTAGGAAGCGATGAGTTGCGGCGACGGTTCGGGGCTGAAACCGTAGAATTTCGGCTGGGTATCCGGCGCCGTCAGCTGCAGCACCTTGAGGCCACCACCGCCATCAGCCAGGTAGGCAAACAGCGAGGCGTTGGTGGTTGCCACCACCACGTCGCGAACATCTTCAAGACCCTCTGTGACGCGCGTCTGCAGGCGCATGGCATCGGGCCGGGTGACATCGACCACGGCCAGGCCTTCGCGGCCCGCCGCAACGTAGGCATAAGTCCGCGCAAGCGTGACACGACCGGCCTCCGACAGAGCGATCGTGTTGTTCGCGACAAGCTCAGGTGCCGCGGGGTTGGTGACATCAATCACCTTGAGTCCCTCGCTGTCCGTCACGAACAGGTAACGGAACTGCAGCGCTACCGAGTGCGCATTGTCCATCGGCACGATATCCACGAGGGTCGGCGACAGCGGATCGTCAAGGTTCAGCACCACCACGCCACGGTCCGCCACGATGTAGGCGTAATAGCCACCAAGCGCCATGTGCCGGGCGCCATCCAGCACGCCGTCGACATTCCAGGTAAGCGCGCGCTCGAGACGGTTGTTGCGCGGCTCACCATCGGCAAGGGTATTCACGTTGGTCAGGATCAGCCCCTCGCGTCGATCGGTAACCAGCGCGTAGTTGTACAGTGGATGGAACGGCTGCTCGAGGTTGACCTCGCGCATCAGCTTGCCGTCGTTGCGCGGCGGATGGATCGGCTGATTGGTCGGCAACACCACGCAACTGGCGTCCGCAGAAGGGATCCGTGTGTTCTGTCCCAGCGGGCTGAAGGGCGCCGTGATAAAGCGCTGCGACACACCCTTGTTGGCAATGCTCGCGGTGTCGTACACGCGCATGCCCTGCGCGCCCTCCGCCACGAACAGGTACTCGCCGCGATGCTGCAGGCAGGCTGCGCTGCCGCTGCTGTGGGGATAGCCCTCCTCCAGCTCGCGGTCCCGTTCCGTATGTGCCCGGTAATAGTCCGGGTAGGCATAGCGCTGCAGATAGCTGCCAATCACCGCCTGGGGTTCATCCCACTCGGTAACTTTTACGCCGGATACATGGTTCTCGCCGCCGACCCAGGCATAGTGTCCGACAAAGTCGACGAAGCCGGTGCCGTACATCAGCAGCTGCGCCATGATGGCGTTGTTGTCGTTGCTCTGCGACAGATGGCAATCCTCGCAGTCCTTGGTTTCCGTCTTGCGCACCGTATGCGGAAAGTGCGGATTGAAGGCCTGCGAGCTGTAGCCACTTGAGGCGATTGGCGGCTGCTGGATATAGATTTTCTCGCGGTTGGCGTTGGTCGACGACAGCACCAGCGCCGAGGTGGATCGCACCGGCGCGATCTTGCCGCCCTTCGCGGTCTCGCGCCGGCCGAGCAGGAACATCTGGTCGCGGGACACCTGCGGATTGTAGGTCGCGTAGTTGCGCGATTCGCCACCTTCGTAGTGATGACGGTCCGTCTTGTTGTTCGCCTCGATGGGCAGGTGACAGCCGCCGCAGCTCGTGGTCCAGGAGGTGTGGCAGGTGTAGCACTCCATGTCCGCATCGGCGTGCGCCAGATTCTTCAGATCGGTGTCCGGGCCCCAGTCCTGGGTGCTGGTGTCGCGACTCATCAATTTTGCCCGGGCGGCTTTCTCGTTATAGCCGGGTTTGCCGGGCGATACGCTGTCCTTGACCAGGCTGAGCTCCCACTCGAGATCGGGATCGAGCACCGAGCGCTGGATCAGCTTGTCGGCCACCCACTCGAAGCGCAGCCTGCCATCCGGGTTGCGGATAGCGCCGATATCCGTACCGCCCTCGAGTGCCGCGGGGCCGGAGGTGAACAGATTCGGATACGCGTCCACGCTGCCGTGACAGTCCTTGCAGTCGATCTCCACCGCCGCGGCCACCTCGCCGTAGATGTGGCCGTTACCGTGGTTGTCCTGGGCATAGTGGCAGTCCACGCAGTGCATGCCGACATCGAGATGTACCGAGGACATGTGCACCGCCTTGTCGAACTTGTCCGGATCGTCATCGGCAACGGGATCACCCTCTGCATCGAGCAGATTGCCCTGGCGGTCGCGCTTGAAAATGGCGCGGAAATTCCAGCCGTGACCGTGGTAATCCGCGAACTGGGTATCCTTCAGCTTCGGATTCAGCGCGGACACTTCCTTGAGAAACTCCAGATCCCCCCACTTGCCCCGCGGCGCTGCACCCTCTGGGTTGCGCTCCAGCACCGCGCGACGCTCGTCGTCGTCCGGGTATTGCTGCTCCTCAGGCCACATGAACGGTGCATCGGACTCGTAGTCCCACATGGTGTAGCCAAGGTAGCTGTTCACGAACATGTTCGGCTGGTGCATGTGGCAGACCATGCACTGACTGGTGGGTATGGCGCGGGTGAACGCGTGTTTCAGCGGATGACCGGGCTCATTCTTTGGAATGGTCGGGTCGCCAGTCTGGGTCTCGCCCATGTGGCCAAACTGCGCATACTGGCCGGAGTGCCGCGGGTCGCGATCGTTCGCATAGACCACGTGACAGGAGGCACAGCCCGAGCTGCGGAAATCACCCGGCTGGTCATTGGTGCCGAGAAACCAGGTATGGGGATCATTGAGGCGGGTCTTGGTGATGTTGATTACCGGCACCGAGATGCGGGCCCCGGTGCCGGGCCCGCGGTTGGACTGGCGGATGTCCGGGCGGCCCGGCTCTTCCAGTCGCTGCAGCTGACCGAGAGCGTTCGGCAGACCGGTTTCGGGAAACAGGTTGGTGATGTTGCGACCGCCGCGCTCGAAGACACGGAACACATCCCCCGGCTTCACGGTTTCCCACGCCGGCAGCGGATACAGCTGCGGCAGGATACTCGCCTCGGTCATGTCCTCGTTAACGGGTACCGGATTTTCCAGCATGGCCGGCTCGCCCTCGCGGGTATATGCCTCACCCATGATATAGCGCTTGTACGGCAGGATGCCATTGTTGTAAGCCGCACCGCCCCAGAGCATGGCCGAGGTGGACATCAGGCTGCGCTCCGCCGCCTGGATTGTGGGCAGATGGCAGGCGCCGCAGGCCTCGCGCGCAACCCGGTAATCCGACGGATTGACGAAGCGCGTGAACTCCGGGCTCTCGCGATTGAGCAGCGTGTAGCTGCGTTCCGGATTGGCGCTGGACGGATAGTGCCAGCTCTCGGGATACAGGGGCAGCACATGCGCGCGCTCCATGCTGGCGCGGTAGGCGCTGTCTGCCAGCGAGTGCGCCGACGTCGGCTTTTCCTCACGCGCGTTGCCGCCGTGACAGTCCGTGCAGCCGAGCTTGACCGCGGGATTGCTGTGCATGGTCTTGCTGTCGGTGCCCTCGTGGCAGGTCAGGCAGCCTTCGGACTTGGCGTTGACACGTTCCGCGGTCTGCTGAGCCGGCGCCGGCGGATGGAAAGAATAATCGCGCTGCACCGCTGTCTCGTCACCGGCGGCCAGCACCAGGCCGGCCAGTGTCGCCAGCAGAGCGACAACGGCCGAGGGCATGATCCATCGCTGGGTGTTCGCGGGTTGCGGGGTCATCGCATCTCCCCTAGAAAGTGAGAATGAGGTTGAAAAGCACGGAGCGCGGATCGTCGTCGCCGAACAGGCCGCGGTAGCCGTCGCCGCTGATCAGTTGCGCGTAGGAAGCCCGCACGACGACATTCTGGCTCATGAACGGTCGCCAGATCAGTGCGGCGGAAAGATCGTAGCCAATATGCGCGTCCACGTCGGCCTGCGCCCGTGCCGCCTCCAGCACCGCGGTCTCGGCAAACGCCAGGTAATTGGCGTTCAGCGACAGGCGCAGTTCGGGCAGGAGGTCGAGGTCGACACCGGCACCGGCAAGCAGCAGACCCGGATTGGTGAAGTTCGATTGTCCATGTTCCTTGGAAGCGCGCAGGGAGTTCAGTGCACCGTTGCGCGCCGACAGCGCGACCCGTCCACCGCCGATCAGCGGTACAGCCTGGCGTATCCAGTAGCTGGTGTCCGCACCGGCGAACTGCGGATTCTCGAAAATCGCGTCAAAGCCGCGGCTCTTGTCGTCATAGGGGTTGTTGTCGCCCGACGCGTACAGGAACGACAGTCGCGGCCGTATCCAGTCAAAATCCATGGACGGTTCAGCGGCGAAGAACCAGGCCTCAATATCCGATCTGCGATCCGTAAAAACGCCGTCTTCCTCGCCCAGGGCAAGGTAGGCAGAGGTCGTGAGATTCAATCGCCCGAAATGCCCGTCACCGCTGAAGCCCAGGTAATAGGCATCATAGGTACGTGGACGCTCCTGCCCCAGGGATGCCGGGCGCGCAATGAAGGCATTGTTGTCGTAGAACACCGAATTCTCGCGGTTGCGATTCCACGCCAGCGTGACCTGGGAAAAAAAACCGAGCGCCGGCCTGTCCTGCGCATACAGGTTGGCGATGAAGACATCGTCATCGCGCAGGCTTTTCCCGATGTCATTGAGGCCGCTGTTGGTGTCCTTCTCCATACGCCGGAACCAGGCCAGGTTGTACTGGTAGCGGTTGTTATCCCGGGTGCCAAACAGGCGCACGCCAAAGGGCGCGTCCTGGAAGAGAAAACCGCGAAAATCGCTGGAAAAGGGCTGAATGCCGATGCGCAGGCTGTCAAAGTCGTAGCGCTCGGAAACATTGCGCAGATGCTTGTCGACGAAGGCCGCCTGTATGCCGACGTGACCGTCCTCGCGCTGACGTCCCACACCCGGGTTGGCGTCGGTGCCCAGGGTTTCGTCCAGCCGTGTGACGTTACCGTTGAACACCGGCGTGAAGCGGAACTCCCAGTCCGGCGGGCGGAAAACGGTATCCCCCTTGTAGTACACCAGCTCCACCGCGAGGTTCTGGTTGAAAAGCGCCTGATCCGTGTTACCGAGGACATCCAGCGCGCCGGGGTTGGCTGTGGTCTGCACACCGACCGGTGTCGGCGCGTCCCGCAGCTCCAGCACGGTGTCGGAAATGGCGGTGACATTGAAAAACCAGTCGTCGTGCAGCGGCTTGTCACCCTTGATGGTGTTCTGATTGTAAGGGTCCCACCAGTTGTCCTCGTAGCCGAGGGCATCGACAATGCGCCAGCGATCGGGGATGGCGACCGCTTCCACGAACTGCTGCGGGGTTGGCCGGGGTATGGAGGAATGGCGACGCGGCATCACCGGGCGCTCGCGCACCGGTGTTTCCCTGAGGATTTCGCCGCTGTCCTCATCTACCCGGGTCTCGACATAGCGGCAGTTACGGTTCACGCCAGCGACGCGACGGCGAGTGCTGCGCCCGCGCTCGCGGGGCGCGTTGTCGTCGCAGATGATCTCGCTCTCGACGTCCTGCGCACGTACCGCAGGGGATGCCGACAACAGCCAGGCGGCGACGGCCAGCATGGGCAGGCCGAGCATGGACAGTGGCACAGACAGCCGGCGCAGCGCGGTTTTTCTCATGATCATTTCCCCGCGCAGACCTGTTGCTCATCGCTGTCGTTGAACGGTGACTGCGGACACTGGACATAGCGCAGGCGCTCCCCCCGCGGTGCCAGCTGATCCGCGCGCAGGGCCGGCGGCGCATTGTTCAGTGCGCCATTCAGGGCCAGGCCCGCCTCGTGGACGCCGAGAAACGCAATCATGTCGTCCTGGTCGATGCCGTCGCCCGACACGCCGATGCCGCCGACCAGCACGTTGCCACGGTAGATTGGCACACTCCCCGGGAATATCTGCATGCCGTTGGCAATCCGCACACCCTCGGCCGCGGCGCAATTCGCGCCCACGTCTTCCACCGTGGCGCCTACCGCGAACAGCACATGGCCCAGCAGCCGGTTGATCACCAGGTCGAGCTGCAGACCGGTGGAAAGGACACTCCATTCGTTATCGACAAAGGATTTGCTGAACGGGCCGTTGGGATTGCCGCGGATACCGTCAGGATAAAACGGGCGCGACAGGTTGCCGCCGGCGCGGTCGGAGAACGCTGTCCCGTCCTGCAGGGCGCGCGGACCAACGAACAGCCGGGCCGCCTCCACGTAATCGCCGATCGCCACGCGCGCTTTTTCACTCAGGTCGGGGCTGAGGTAGCGGGCCGGCTCGGCAATACCCTTAAGAAAATCACCCGCATCGCGCGACGAGAACAGCGTTGCCGTGCGCGCTTTCTGCAGTGAGACATCGGCGCCGAAAACCGGCGCGTCGCGGCTGCGCAGCATACCGAGTATCTCGCCCCGGCTGTCGACAACGCTCACCGTCACGCGCGCAGCCGTACCGAGGGGTCGCCGTATCTGCGCGCGGGCGCGATTGGCGATGGTCAGGGCCGACCGCAGCAGCTGATCCACTTCTTCGACCTGCAGCGGCGCCAGGGGCAGAAAGGCGGCGTCGGTGCCGCTGCGCGCCGGGAATCGCTCGTCCCCGGCGGCATCGACGAAGACAAAGGCGTCAAGATCGGCATAGGCCACCGCGGGCACCACACCCGACGCCGGCTGACCGAATCGCGTGCCGGCGCGAATCGTTGCCGCGCTGTAGCCGGGCACCGCCACGAGCGATCCCGTGTCTGCAAGGTCGTCATACCGGGGTGCCTGCTGCGGGTCGACGCTGAGATCGGCAAACCCAAGATCGCTGAAGCGCAGCGTCTTGCCCTCAACCGTGATGACGTCGGCGCGGCGATCGGCGGGCGCCGCAAAGCCGAATGTCGCCGCAAGTGCGATGCGCTCATCGAGGTTGTCATCGCGATCCAGCAGATTGCGATCAATGCCATAGAGTCCGTCCGCCATCACGCCGACGCCGCCGACTGGCGTGCCATCCTTGTACAGCGGGAAGCCGCCGGGGTCCGCCGCGAGCCCCAGCGGCGAACGCTGCGGCCCCACGGCTAGTGCATCCGGGTTGCCCGCAAGCGTGAAATCGGAACAGGCAAGTTGGCTGAACTGCACCCCGAACAGTGGCCCCGACGGCTGATTGAGCTCACCCGGATTGAAGTGCTCCTGCACAATCTGGTTTGCGGTGCGCGTCGAAAAGGCGTTGCCCTCGCTGGAAAGAAAGGCCCCGGTCACGGCTTTGGCGATGGCCGCGACGGCATCACCCGCCGTGCCGGCCGGCAACACGAGACCTTCCAGTCCACCGTCGATGCTGACGGGCTGATCCGTCGCGATAGTCACCGCCGCCCCCTGCGGGCCCATACGGTGTACCGCCAGCACATTGCCCACGCGATCCACCACGGCCAGGGTGGCCCTCGCGCCAACGGCCTGCGCCTGGGCAATGCCCTGGGCCAGCACCCGGCGCACGTCGGCGGCACTCAGGCCTGTTGCGCTGTCGGCACACTGCCCGTCGCAGCTGACGGTCTGCGGGGCCGGCGCGGCCGCTTCCGGCGCAGGTTCCGGAATCCCGCCGCTGCCGCCACCACAACCGACGGCCAGCAAGAGCAGGGCCATGGCAGGCATACGCAGCATGTCAGGCCCTGCTCACAGGTCGCGGACCTCAACCGAAGGGGTGCCCTCGGGACGGTGAAACTGATGGCAGCCAACGCAGTCGACGGCAACGGACTGCCGATTCGCATCGTGACAGCCCAGGCAATTGTCCTTTGCCGGCATAAGTACATCGGTTGCTTTTTGCGACGTGTCCGCCGCATGACAGTCAAGACAGATAGCGTCGCCGCTGCGACCGGCGAGGTTGAGATGGCTCTGGTGACTGAAGCGGCTCTGGGAGTACCAGTCGACCGTCAGCTTCACCGGATGCACGAACCAGCGGTCAATCGGCGTATCCGCCCCGGTATCGCTCACCTCGTGACAGGTCACGCAGCCGGTTTCCGCAAACTGGTACCGGGCCTCGCTGGCGGCCTCGCGAAGACCGCAGTCGAGCCCGCTGCCCTCGCAGCTGGCCTCGCCCATGCGCTTGCCCGGCAGCCGCCGCGGCTTCTGAACGGAGCGCTCGGCGCGCAATTCTGGATCGGTAAACTCGCGAATGAAATGCGCTTCCAGGGCCTCAAAGGCCGCCCGCGTATTGCCGTGGGGCAGCTCTACCTGCGGATCGAAGGGGTCGAAATTCAGGCTGTGGCAGTCGCGGCAGTGCGTATCCATGCGCACCGGCTCAAAATGCTCACCGCTGTCCTTCGGGACATGACAGCTGGCGCACGCCAGCGCCTCGCGGCTGTTGGGCGTCTGTACTTTGTCACGGTCCAGGTGGACTTCATGGTTGAACTTGAGCTGGGATTCATCGGTGAGTGTCGCAGGCGCGGCGCGGGTGCGCTGCAGCCGCCAGCCGTGGGCGGCGCCGTCGCCGTCCGGCACCCAGCGGGAGAGCCGGAACTCGGGGTGGCCGTCGGCAGAGAACGCATGCACCGCGAGCAGCTCCGTATCGCTGACATCGCGCCAGGCATCGGGCGAGGCGTGACAATCGGTACACAGCGGGTTGTCCTGCCGCACCAGACGGGCCGGTTCGTTATGCTCCCGGTGACAGCCGGCACAGCGCTCGCCGGGCAGATCCAGCCCGGCAAACTCATGCACATCCGCGTGCTCGCGAATCCGCTGATGGCAGTCAGTGCAGACACCATCGCGCACCATTTCAAACGGTTTCTGGTGACAGGCGGAGCAATCCTCCGCGACACCGGCAGCGCGGTGGACCGAGGACAGCTCACCGCTGCTCCAGTGACGGTCGTCCGGAATGCCCGGCAGGGAGGTAAAGCGGGCCACCGCCGGATTGTCGATGGCGAGGAAGGGAAGAATCAGGAACAGCGCCAGTATCAGGCCAGCCGCCAGCCAGGAAAACCGCCGCGTCGACCAGGGCCGGATACCGCGCTGCACCTCCGCGGTGAGCACGCTGATGTAGTTGGCATCGCCGGTGATTTCCAGCCCCGCATCAAAGCCCGTCGGTGCCGCAAAAGCACGGAAGCGGTAGCCGCCGGCATCTACCGCCTCACCCGGTGCCAGCGTGGTGGTCTTGACCAGAGCGCCATCGCGCTGCAGCGCGGCAGTGCGACAGGAGAGCCTGAGTATGGCATTGCGCCCCGCGCTGACCCGCACCTCCTTCTGCAGCCCCGGCAGCTGGAAATCGGCACGCGCCGATGCCCCGAGGCGCAGGGTTTTTCCGGACAGCTCATGGTCCAGGGTTTCTCCCTGCCCATCGCCAGACCTGCGTCGCAAGAGAAGCTGCATCGGCCTACCAGTAAATGAAAACGCTGAGAACATGAACGACCAGCGCGAACAGCAGCGCCACGGTCAGTGGAATGTGAAAGAACAGCCAGATCTGCATGAGCCCGCGCAGGCGGGCATCCCGGCGCAGGCGGCGCAGCAGCACCTGCCGGCGTCCGAACATGTCCAGCAGCTCGTTCAGCAGCTCCGCCTCACGGCGCCGGCTCGCCCGGGGCACGCGCGACGCGAGATGCGCAATAACCGCCGACTGATCGCGGTTGTCCACGGCGGTGCTGCCAACGCGCACGCGAGAACGGTCGCGACCCCTGAGTACGGTCCAGGTCGTGCCGCCAAGACGGGTCAGCTCCAGTGCACTGTCCACCACAGCACTCAGATCGGCATCACCCCGCGCCGCCAGTCGGCTGATCTGCCGGTCGATATCCTCGAGTTCGCGACTGCTGGCAGCGATATCGCGACCGGCATTGTTCGCCGCGAGCGACCCTGGCAGTGCGAGATAGACGTAAAGCCCATAGATGCCTGACAGCACCACGAGACACATCAGGACATAGGCCAGGGTGTGCACATTGAGTCCGAACTGCAGCGCACAGTGCAGGGTGGCAACGACCAGCAGTGCCAGCCCGAGGTAGACATGGGCCGACGTCCAGCCCTGCACCCGACCCATCGCCGAGCGATAGCTGCGCTTGCGCACGCCCAGCAGCGACAGCCAGACGATCAGCAGGGCTCCCAGCGTACCGAGTGTATAGCCCTGCCAGGTTCCGCCGTTGCGCGGCTGGGCCCCATCGGTGGCCTGGGAGAAATACAGAGCCATCGACGCGGCAATCAGCAGCAACGCCAGCCACAGGTAGCGAAAGCGCGCATAGCTGACAATGTTTGGCAGCACCTAAAGAACACTCACAAGTTCGGTGAAGCGGTCCGGTCCGAGGCGGATAGCCGCCCCCGTGGGACAGGCACGCACACAGGCGTGCCCGCCCGGCAGGTCACGACAGGCATCGCACTTCACCGCGGTCTTGCGGCTGTTGGCGTCTGCAGGCGAGGCGCTATGGACGTCTCCCGGACCGTCGCCGGCCCCGAACAGCAGCCAGGAAAGCAGACCGGGCTTCTTCGCGGCCGGATAGCGCAGGCTGATGGCATCATAGGGACAATGGGTTTCACAGTTACCGCAGCCAATGCAGGCGTCGGTGATGAATACCTCGCCGTCCGCCGAGCGTCGTATGGCATCGGTAGGGCAGTCCTTCATGCAGTGCGGCAGCTCGCAGTGCCGACAGGTGGTCGCCACGTGCCACTGGTTATGTGAGGCGCCCTCGCGGCGATTCAGGCGCGAGATACCGCCGTGGGTCTCGGCGCAGGCCCGCTCGCAGTTGTCACAGCCAATGCACAGGCTCTCGTCGATGAGCAGGGCATTGGTCGCCTCACCCATGCCTTCCTGCATCAGAAAGTTCACCGTGCGGGCTGCCTCGCTGCGCGAGGCCATGGCGTTGATCTGCAGCAGGTTATCGCTGAGCCGCTGCTGCAACACCGGCAGGTAATCGCCGCTCTGCCCCACCAGGCGCAGAAACTCCGGCTGCCGGATCGGCAGTGTTTCCGTGCGCACGGCGGCGCTGGCGGTCTCGCGTCTTGTCGGCGCCCCCATCAGCGCCATCTGCCCGACCAGTTCCCCCGAATGCAGCTGGTTGACCACGCTGCCATCGCCACCCTTCGACAGCGCAACGCGACCGCGGCGGATCAGATGCAGCTCCTCGCCCTGCTCCCCTTCCCGGTAGATCAGGTCACCGGCCTCAAAGGTTTTCGGCGTGATGCCTGCGGCAATCTCGCCCAGTTCATCCAGCGGGATACCGGTGCGGAACGCCGCCAGCAAAGCGCGCATGATGAACACACGATCAATACCCTCGCGTATCTCTTCGTTACTGTTCATCACCTTGACCATGATGCGTCGCGGCGTCTCGATCAGGATGCTGTCCCGCTTGACAATCGCCGAGCCCTCGCGCGGGCGACCGGAAATCAGGCTCATCTCGCCGAAGAACTGCCCGGGACTGAGCGTGTGCCAGGGACCGTCCTGCTCGAGCTGCAGCTGCACGCTACCCTCCACCAGCGTATAGAACGATGAGCTGTACTCGCCGTTTCTGTAAAGGGTGTAATCTGCAGGCACATGCACCGTTTCACGCTCGCGTGTGCTGCCCGGTACCGACGCCCCCTCTTCGCTGAACAGGATACGGCTTTCAATGATCAGCTCGCGAAAAGCCAGTGGGTTCATGCGCCGGAACATCGGTACGCGCTGCTGATACAGATCGAGAACGTCCTCCGGATCCATGGCGTAGGGCAGTCCGGCGAACTGGCTTGCGAGCAGCTCGTAATCCGCCGGTCGGGTCTCCCTGCCGTGGATGAAATCGACAACCTCGTAGCCCTGGTTCATCGCCTGCTTGATCAGGGGGTAGCCACCCAGCGCACCGATCACGTACAGCCCCGGAACGTTACTCTGGTATTTGCGATCCACCTCGGGCACGGCATCGAGATGCGGACTGCTGATCTTTATACCGCAGCTCTCAACAAATTTGCGTGGCGGTATTGTTCCGAGACGGGCGATGATGCGGTGGCAGGCGACGCGCGTTTCCCCTGACGGGGTCTTGAGCAGGAGCGCGCCCTCACCCTCATCACCGGGCAACTCGAGGCCCGCGACATGGCTTTCGTACAGGCAGGAAAGCGGGATATCGGGATCGTTGATCGCCGCGAGTATGGCGCTCAGGTTACCGTCCTTGGCGCGGCTGAACTCCCCCCGCCGATTGACGATGGTAACGCGGTTCTGTTTCGCCAGCGCGATGGCATTCTCGATCGCTGCATCACCCGCGCCCACCACCACAATGGATTCACCCCGGTAAGCGTCTGCGTCATCCAGGGTATACAGGACAAACTCGGATTCCGCGTCGCCATCAACGCCGAGCGTGCGGGGATTGCCCTGGGTGCCGATGGACAGGACCACGTTTTCGGCGTACAGCTCTTCGCCACCGGCGAGACGGATCAGAAAGTCACCCTGGGTACCGGAAATGTCCGCGACCTCCGCGTTATAGCGGATATGGATCCCCTCGCCCTGCAGGCGCTCCTGCCAGGCCCCGAGAATGTCCTCGCGCCGGCCCGCCTCGAAGGGCATGGGTGAGCGCAGGTTCAGGAAACCGGGCTCCGCCATGACATGCTTGCCTTTCTGGTACTTCTGGATGGTCTTGGCGAAGGTGCTGTGGCCCTCCAGAAGCACGTAGGACGGCTCAGCGACACCGGCCTCACGATCATAGGCTGCGGCACGACCCGCGGCGCTGAGCCCCGCGGGCCCGCCGCCGATAATGGCGGTGTGGTAACTACGACTCACCGGCAAGACTCCCGCACGTCAGAACGGCTTGTCCCAGCGCAGGCCGAATGAGTAGCCATCGCGGGAGAAGCCATTAAAGCTTTCGTAAAAGTGGTAATCGATGAATCCGGAGAAGCCCATGATGAACTGGCCGGACACGCCGACGCCGAGATCAAAGAACTGATCATCCACCGCCTGCCCCTCAATGAGCATGCGGTCAGTGAGGAGATCGGTCTCGCCAAAGGGATTATTCGAGAGCCTGAGACCGACATCTTCGGAACCGTCCTTGGCTTCCGTGACATGCAGGACACGCAGATTAGGGACAAGCACGCCAAAGCCGGTGCTGATCGCGTAGTCAGCCTGCACGCCCAGGCTCAGCCTGAGGGACTCGTAACCCTGGCGGTCCACATCGAACAGCCAGGCACCGTCGCTCTCGGCACCGGCGCGCTCACTGTAGCCGTCAATGGAGCCATCGATGTAGAACAGGGATGCCGTGGGACCGTAGCGCAGACCGCCGCGACGGAACTCGTAGCCCGTGTTGAAGCCGACGTAGAGTTGATCGCCGGTTGTCGTGCTCAGGTTTTCGGCCTGATAGGCACCGTTGGCATCGCTGTAATTTACCCGGCGAACCGTGGTGTAGTCTGTCTCGCCGTAGCTGAACATCAGGTCGGAATACCAGTTGTCCGTGATCTGCCAGCCGCCATATAGCGACAGCGCCCAGTTATCGAGGTCCGTCTCGCCCCCGTTGTTGGCGTAGTCGATCTTTGCCTCGCCCAGGCTCACGGCGCCGCCGGCGTACAGGTTGTCGCGAATGCGATAGTCGGCACCGGCGGTGATTGCCCAGATATCGAACTCGTAGCCCGAGCGGGCCACGGACTCATCGCGCGTGGCGAAGTCGATATCGCCCTGCAGGAAGAGACCAAGGTTGCCGAAGTCGAGGAATCCATCCTCGCCTTCCCCGGCCGCCATGCCGAGCAGGTCGGCGAAGGCAGACTGCAGCGTCGAGGCGGGCACCAGTTCATCGCCCACGCGGATGTTGAGGCCGGCCACGGACGCGCCGCCGCTGCCACCGCCGGAGTTGAGCAGACGACGCCGGGAATCGAGCTGACGGAACTGGATGGTCGCCAGCTCCACAGCGTAATCCCGGAAGGCCTGCACTTCCCGCGGCAGGATTTCATTCAGCGCGTCGCGCGCCTGCTGATCGCTGGTGTCGGCGTTCTTCAGTCGGCTGCAGGCCGCCCGCAGGGCACGCTGGCCCGG
Organism: Chromatocurvus halotolerans; assembly: GCF_004340525.1. GTDB lineage: Bacteria > Pseudomonadota > Gammaproteobacteria > Pseudomonadales > Halieaceae > Chromatocurvus > Chromatocurvus halotolerans. The sequence continues at coordinate 26,175 of NZ_SLWX01000021.1, forward strand.
GGTCAGGCTCGCGCCCAATGCCTCATCCTGAATGATGCGCGGGCAGACTTCGTCGATTCTCCCCGCCAGGCGACGCTGCTGTGTGCTGAGCCCCGACAGCGAGGACAGGTTGCTGCCGAAATTCTGCACCTCGGAACAACCGGTCTCATCGACCTCCAGGCCGGGCTCGGTGTTCGGACACTGATCGACATCGTTGTTCACGCCATCGTCGTCGCTGTCGAGCTGGGACGCGCCGCAGCCGGCGGCGTCAACACTCTCGCCAGCGGGCGTGCCGGGACACTGGTCCAAGGCATTGCTCACGCCATCATTGTCATCGTCGAGCTGTGACTCACTGCAGCCCGAGCTGTTCACGCTCTCTCCGGCTGGCGTTGCCGGGCACTGGTCCTCCTCGTTGATGACGCCATCGTTGTCGTCGTCGAGCTGACCCGTCGGCGCTTCCTGCGACTCGCTGCAGCCTTGCTCATCCACACTCTCGCCGGCGGGGGTATTGGGGCACTGGTCAATCGCGTTGCTAACGCCATCATTGTCATCGTCGAGCTGGGATGCGCTGCATCCCTGTCGGTTCACGCTTTCCCCGGCAGGCGTGGCGGGGCACTGGTCCAGCTTGTCCGAGACACCGTCGCTGTCCCTGTCACGCTGGCTCGACGAGCAGCCGTTCTGGTCAGCGGTTTCGTCGGCGGGTGTATTCGGGCAGACATCGAAGACATCCGGCACGGTATCGAAGTCGCTGTCGGGCAGGCTCGTGCTGCAACCTTCCGTATCAACATTCTCGCCTTCGACGGTGTCCGGACACTGGTCTACCGCGTCACTCACCCCGTCTCCATCGGCGTCAAGCTGGGAGGCGCCGCACCCCTGGGCATCAACGCTCTCGCCTGAGGGTGTCGCGGGACACTCGTCAATGGCATCATTCACGCCATCACCGTCGGAATCGAGTTGCGTGAGGCTACAACCAACCTCGTTGACGCTCTCGCCTGAGGGTGTCGCGGGACACTCGTCAATCGCATCATTCACGCCATCCCCATCGGAATCGAGTTGCGTGAGGCTACAACCAACCTCGTTGACGCTCTCGCCTGAGGGTGTCGCGGGACACTCGTCAATGGCATCATTCACGCCATCACTGTCGGAATCGAGTTGCGTGAGGCTACAACCAACCTCGTTGACGCTCTCACCAGAGGATGTGTTGGGGCATTGATCCATGTTGTCTGCCACACCGTCCCCATCGCTGTCCGGGGGCTGATCGGGGGCAAACTGAGCTGTGGCAGAAAAACTACTCTGTGGAAAGTCGCTGCTTAGGGAATAACTCAGAGTCTGGCCAGATTGAGCACCGGCGTCAGTGACCCAACCAGTAAAAATAAATCCGGAATCGGGGACAGCCTCAAGCGTCACATCCGCGAAAGACTGCTCATTGCTAATAATGGAATAAAAACAGGGAGAGCCATCGAGACAGACTTGACTGTCCGTGAAGCCAGAAGAAGAAGTTACTACAAAATTAACGCTACCCCCGGTCTGGGCTTGAACCGAGGTGCTTTCTGCATCTGCCGAAACCTGCGCGTTGGCGGACTGCATGACGACCAACCCAAGAAGAATCGAAATAAGCACCGACAACCCTCGGATGAAAATATTTCGGAGTCTCGACATCATTCAGCTACATCTCCCGCCACAAAAAAGAAGTCACCCACCTCATCCCCCGCCCGCTTGATCGCCTTGAACTCCGGATCGAGCTCCGGCTGCCTTACGGCGAGCTCATCCAGCAGGTTGAGGAACATGGCCGGTGCGGTCGCGACCCCTTCGTTCTCCTCCAGCGCCTCAATGAACGCATCGGCAAACACCGAGGTATAACCCGCGCGCAGACGCGGCACCGGTGAATCCACCCCGGAAGTCATGAGAAGGCGCGAGCGATTGGGCAGCCGCAGATCGATGTAGGCATCGCTGAGCAGCTGCTGCGGATCGCTGGCAAGCAGAAAGGCGGGATTGTCGGCAAGTAGTCCGGCGAAAGCGGAGTCGGCAATCACCATGATGCGACGCGCCTTGAGACGCGCCAGGTGGCTGGTAACCTGCTCCGTGGGCACCCAGAAGGTATCGTTCGGCGGGGCTTCCGCGTTAACGGGTAGCCAGTAGCCCGCGTCATAGCTGCCGCTGCTGCGACGGTTGCCGTGACCCGAGTAGTAGATCAGAAGATTATCATCCTCACGCAGCACGTCGTTAAGGGCATTCAGCGCGCGTAGTATTTCCGTGTTGTCCGCATTGCTGACACGGCGCACCTGAAAACCGTAGCGCTCTGTGAGGACCTTGCTGAGGCGCCGCGTATCCTCCATCGGAGTATCCAGCTTGCTCAGGTGAACGTAGTCGGAATTACCGATCACCAGCGCAAAGTAGCGGCCGTAGGTCTTGCCGTCGCGGGTAATGACATCCGGCGCCGCGAGCACTTCCTGCAGTTGCTCGACGACCTTGCGAGTTTCCTCGACTTCGCGAGAAAGCGTGGCTTCACGCTCGCGCGCCTCACCCGCCTCACGACGGGCGGCACCGGCCTCTTGCTGCGCACTCGCCGCGCGCTCCTGCGCCTGCTGCAGGGCCGAGCGCGCGGCTTCCGCCTCTTCGCCGGCCCGACGCGCAGACTCCTGCGCCGCGGCTGTCTTCTGCGCCTCGGCCAGCAACTCGCGCTCCGCCTCAGAGCGATGCACGAGCTCATCGTCGCCAATCCCCCAGGCACGTCGATACCAGTTGAGCGCAATACGCTTGTCCTGCTCCACGCCTCGGCCGCTTTCATACAGCGTTGCCAGATTGACCTGCGCGCCCTTATGGCCCTGCTCGGCCGCACGCTGGAACCACACAAACGCCAGCTCGTAATTGGGGTCACCGCCGAGTCCGCGCTCAAAGATCTCGCCGACGGCGTTCTGGGCATCGGCCTCACCGGATTCCGCCGCGGGCAGCCACACCTTTAATGCGGTCTTGTAGTCAGCGCGGTCATAGGCCACGTATTCACCGCCGCGGATACGGCAATCCTGGGCCGTGGTTCGCGTCGGTCGGCGGGGCGTGAGATAAGACGTGTTACCGAGTCGCCGTACCTGACCCGGCAGCAGGCAGTCCACGATGTAGAGATCATCAACCGTGGCGTTCTCAGGTATTTCCGGCGCGGGACCGCCACCACCGGCACAGCCAACCAGTGCCGCCAGGACAATGCCCAAGACCGCCCATGCCTGACGCCATGTTGACGAGGCTACCTTCCCCATTGCTGCACTTCCCCTTTTTGCGAAAACCCGACGGCGCCACTGGTGCAGGACGAGTGGGCGGTTTATTGTTGTCGACAATTTCTACGTAGTAGACCATGGCAGGGCAGGCAATTTCAATCACATGAGACCGATCCGTTACGCGGCAACAGCAGTCCTGGTCGCTGTGGGACTTGCCGTTTCCGCTTGCCAGTCGCCGGGCATGCAGGAACTTGCAGCAACGCATGCACTGCGGCTGGAGACAGTCCGCGACCCACTGCCGATGCGTCTGCTACACCGCGCGCCAGACGACGATATAGAAACGCTTCGCCTCTATATCAGCGGGGATGGCATGCCATGGCGTGACGGTCAGCCGACGAACAACCCGACGGGCTCACGTCTGCCGCTGGGACTGAAACTGTTTCTGCGCGATCCCGATGCGCACGGCTATATCGGCCGGCCGTGCTACCACTTCAACGGTGCGCTGCCGCCGGGCTGCGTTAACACGCTATGGACATCACAGCGCTACTCAGAAGACGTGGTTGCCGCACTGACCGGACAGATTCGACTGCTGGCACAGCGATACGACAGGCAGGCCATTGAACTGATTGGACACAGCGGCGGCGGCACCCTCGCTCTGCTGGTGTCGTCGCGCATGGCGGAGGTAACAAGGGTGATCACCGTGGCGGCGCTGCTGGACCCCGATGCCTGGGTGGCGTTTCACGACCTGCTGCCCCTGCCGGGCTCCCTCAGCCCGATGACCAGGCCGCGGTTGTTGCACACCGACGAGGTGCATTTCATGGGCGGCGAGGACGACGTGGTGCCACCGGCGCTGGCACGCGACTATCAGCAACGCTATCCGCAAGCACGCCTTATGATCATCGAGGGCTTCGAGCACCGCTGCTGCTGGGAATCCCATTGGCCCGACCTGCTGCAGCGGGCTGACTGACCGGAAACCCGCTTCCCGCTTACTCAAGCGCTGCAATGAGCGCGTCGTGCAGGCGACGAAAGCGCGCATTCTCGGCAAAAAAAGCATGTTCTGCGTAGGCGTCAAACAGCTTCAGCAGGAATTCACGCTGGCGCTGTGTTTCCGCACTCGACACGCGATCGTCCAGGACATCCAGCACCTGCGCCAGGCCCTCTTTGGCGTCGGGGTTACGCGGATGCAGCTCATAGGCCTGCATGTAATAACGGCTGGCGCCGTCCCAGTCCTGAATGTCCAGCGAGCGCTGTCCCATGACGAGACTCTCGCTTACGGCCTCACGTGTGTCACGCGGCAATTCCGCAAACGGCACGCTTGGACCTTCCTCCTGCACCGACAGGTAGGCGAAGTAGCCAGCGCTCAGGGCCAGCAGCAGGATGCCCGCCACCGTGGCGCGCCGCCGGCGCTGCGCCCCGGTAAAGACCTTGAGAAAGGCCTCTGCCGAGGGCGTGCGGTTCTTGCGCTCCAGCTGCAGCGCGGCACTGATCGCCCGCCAGCGGTGACCCGCCAGCTTTCGGATCGGTTCCGGTTCCAGCCCCTGGTCGAAGGCTTCCTGGGCAGAGGCGCCACCAAAGGGGTGCTTGCCGGCATAGAGCTGATACGCAATAACACCCAGCGCATAGATATCGTCGCTCGGGTGTGGCTCCGCGGAGCGCTGCAGCATCTCCAGAGAGGCGTAGCGCACAGTCAGGGCCCCGAGCTGGCCGGCGTCAAAGGAATCGCTGCTGGTGGCCGATTCGGCCATGCGCGCAATACCGAAATCGAGAATCTTCAGCCGCCCGCTGTCGGTCACGAAAATATTGTCCGGCTTCAGATCGGAGTGCACGAAGTCCCTGGCATGGGCATAGGCCAGGCCCGCAGCTATCTCCTCGATGAGCTTCTCCCGCGTTGGCCGCGTGCCCTCGGCAAAGGTGATCGACTCCCACTCCGACAGCGGTGCGCCGGAGAGAAGCTCCATGGTCATGTAGACGTGCGCACCGTCGCGATCGAAATCGTAAACCGTGAGGATATTCGGATGCGCCAGCTGCTGGGTCTTCTTGGCTTCCCGCTGCAGGCTGATCAGCGCCTTCGGATGACTGCTGAACTGCTCGCCGAGGAACTTGATCGCGACGTATGCATCCTCGTCCTCGGCTTCCTGCTTACGCAGGTCCAGCGCCCGGAAGACCTGCCCCATGCCGCCCTTGCCGAGTTGACCCTGGAGCACGAAGCGATCCTTGACGACCCGGTGCGTCGCGCTCCAGGCCGCAGCCGCCTCGCCGCCGTCCCAGCCCGTCGTGGAACCACCGCGAGTGCCGACATCGGTCATTCGCTGGGAGGCGCCACGGGTGAAACGTCCGGAGAGCTCCGCTGCGTCGGGCAGGGGCATCTCGCTGTAGGCGTCGCCGCGGGAGTCGAGCACGGTAACGTCGCCGTTCTCAGACCCCTGGCGGTTCACGCCTGTCGCTGGCCCCTCATCCCGGGCAATTTCGGTCTCGTCGCTGTTTCTGTTCTTATCGTCATTCATTGTTCACTTATAACGCGAGTGTGCGTCGCTCTCAACCGCTTCATGCAGGGTTTGTGAGAAAGCAGTAACATCATTGCCAACGCGATACCCTGCTGCCACTCGAGACTCTCCGCATGACAGACCCGGTTCCCGTCCGCGACGCCGCCAGCGTGATTCTTGTTCGCGATCGCGCCACCCGCCCGCAAGTCCTGATGGGACAGCGCAGTCGCACTGCCGCTTTCATGCCGGGTGTGTATGTCTTCCCCGGCGGAGCCGTGGACGACGGCGATGCCCGGGTGCCGCTGTCACAGCGACTCAACGCCACCTGCGAAGCGCGCCTGCGCGAGGAATCCGGCGGCCGGCTGCTTGCCGGATTGCAGGCGGCGGCGATCCGGGAAGTCAGCGAGGAGACGGGATTGCTGCTGGGTGAGCCAGGTATCTGGACCGACGATGCGCCCGCGGGCTGGGAAGCCTTCCACAGGCACGCCTGCCGACCCTGTGCGCACCATTTCCGCTTCGTGTTCCGCGCCATCACGCCCCTTGGACCACCGCGCCGCTTCGATGCGCGTTTTTTCCTGGTGGACGCCGATGTCGCGGTGTTCGGCGCGGACCTGGATGACTTTTCAGCTGCCACCGATGAACTTTCCAACCTGCGCTGGGTGCCTCTGGATACCGTAGATTCACTGCGGATTGCGTTCATCACGACGCTGGCGCTGGAAACAGCGGCACCGCACATGGCACACGATGACCCTCCGGATAGCGTGCCCTGCATCACCGGCGACCGCGAGCAGGCACTACGCGGCGCCCGCCCGGATCGCAACCGCTTTGCCTACTGACCGCTGATCACCGGCATGACAGCAGCGACAGCACCCGCACTGGCCGACGACAGCCAGGAACAGGACGGCAGTCACGCCACCCCAGGGAACCACGCACACAGTATTGGCTTCCTGTCAGCAGCTTGTTTAGGATCGGCGCCTGATGCCTTTCACCCGCTTGAAGAGATATCGCCATGAAGCCAGAAACCATTGCCCTGCACCACGGCTACTCACCAGACTCACAGAATGCGGTCGCCGTACCGATTCACCAGACGACGTCTTTCTCGTTTGACAGCGCCCAGCACGCTGCCGATCTTTTTGACCTCAAGGTAGAGGGCAATATCTATTCGCGCATCATGAACCCCACCTGTGCGGTGCTGGAGCAGCGGGTAGCGGCGCTGGAGGGCGGTATCGCGGGGCTCGCGGTGGCGTCGGGCATGGCAGCGATTACCGCGGCCATCCAGACAATCGCCGAAGCGGGTGACAACATCGTGTCAATCAGCGAGCTATACGGTGGCACCTACAATCTGTTCGCCCATACCCTGCCGCGGCAGGGCATCGAGGTACGCTTCGCCGACAAGGATGACTTCGAGACGCTTGAAGCCCTGATCGACGAACGGACCCGTGCGGTCTACTGCGAAAGTATCGGCAACCCCTCCGGCGGCATTGTGGATATCGCCCGACTGGCCGAGGTCGCCCACCGGCATGGCGTGCCGGTGATGGTGGACAACACGGCGGCCACCCCATTCCTGTGCCGCCCGATCGAGCATGGCGCCGACATCGTCATCAATTCGGCCACGAAGTATATCGGTGGCCATGGCACCACTGTGGGCGGCGTCATCGTGGATTCAGGCAAGTTCCCCTGGGCCGAGAATGCCGGTCGCTATCCGCTGTTGACCGAGCCTGATGTCTCCTACCACGGGGTAAGCTATACCCGCGATATCGGGGATGCTGCCTTTATCGCCCGTGCGAGGGTTGTCCCCTTGCGCAACATGGGTGCAGCGCTGTCTGCCCAGGCTGCCTGGAACCTGCTGCAGGGCCTGGAAACACTGTCGCTGCGAATGGAGCGCGTCTGCGCCAATACGCTGGCCGTCGCCAGGCACCTTGACGCCCACTCGCGGGTTTCCTGGGTACATTACGCCGGCCTTGAAAGCCACCCTGACCACGCGCTGGCCAGGCGCTACATGAACGGTCATGCATCGGGCATCCTCAGCTTTGGTATTGACGGCGGTCAGGCGGCCGGTGAGCGCTTCTATGATGCGCTGTCGCTGATTCTGCGACTGGTCAATATCGGCGATGCGAAAAGCTGCTCATCCATCCCGGCGTCGACCACCCATCGGCAGCTTAACGAGCAGGAGCTGAAGGCGGCAGGTGTTACGGCTGACATGGTCCGCCTGTCCATCGGCATAGAACACATTGACGACCTGCTGGCGGACATCGATCAGGCGCTGGAGGCCTCGAAAGGATGCTAATGACTCTCATTTGCATTATAATCCTTCCTGTCTCCCAACTAGGACAATGACATGCGCCTGAAACATCTCTCCCTGCTCCTGTGCCTCGCGATCTCGCCGGCGATCTCCCTTGCCGACGACAGACCCGACCATTACTCCGGTGAAAAAGCCGAAAGCCTGGAAGAAGCGCTGGAGAACCTGCGTACGTACAGCGACAAGCTCTCCACCCTAGTGGAGGACGAGAGCTTTGACAGCGAGCATCTGAACGCAGTGCACGAACTCACCTACACACTGGAGAACGCACTGGAAACGGTGGAAGGGGAATTGCAGCAGCTCGCAGAGACACTCGAGTCAGTCCACGTCGCTTCCGAACAGGGCGAGACTACCACCGTGGCTGAGGACAGCCGGATTTTCCTGGAGAAGACACGGGTTCTCCTGCAGCAGATGCCGCGCTGATCGATGCCGCATAGGGCCTTTCTGTGTCGCTCATGCTCTGCCTTGTACTCTGCCCACAGGCTCCACACACGCTGTTGCTCCGCGCGCAACCGAAAGTCGGAGCGACAGAGCAGCACCTCCCACTGAGGGATGATGTTATAAGCCAGCGGCACCGGCACGCGATTGATGTCAGCGACAGAAACCGGTGGCGCGGGAGCCATACAGCCAGGCGACCTCGATGACGGGGTTGCTGCGAAGAGCGGTGGGAAGGGGGGCTGCAACGGCTGTCATGATTGCGGAGAGCCTGGTTTTTGCGGCCTTTATTGAGGCCAGGTCCCGTTGGGACCCGACCCCGGAAGTTGGTCGGGACGGCAGGATTTGAACCTGCGACCACCACACCCCCAGTGTGGTGCGCTACCAGGCTGCGCTACGCCCCGAATGCCCTTGCGGACGTCGCGCATTATACGCAACTACCCGCTGGAAACAACGCCTAACGCCCTGGCTTGAGCAACTCGAGAACTTCCTCGAGCTCCTCGATGGTTTCCTTGATCACCGCCTGGATTTCCACCGGACGCATGCCGGAGTCCTTCTCGTCCGTCATTCGCTGGCGTGCCCCGCCGATGGTGTAGCCGTCTTCGTAGAGCAACGCGCGGATCTGGCGGATGGTGAGGACATCTTCACGCTGGTAGTAGCGACGGTTGCCCCGGCGTTTCACAGGCTTCAGCTGGGGAAACTCCTGCTCCCAGTAGCGCAGCACATGCGGTTTGACGGCACACAGTTCACTGACTTCGCCAATTGTGAAGTAGCGCTTGCCGGGGATGACCGGCAGTTCGTTATTGTGACTCGGTTCCAGCATATTCTTCTACCCTGGCCTTGAGCTTCTGTCCTGGCCGAAAGGTTACCACCCTGCGTGCGGAAATGGGTATCTCCTCACCGGTCTTGGGATTGCGGCCGGGGCGCTGGCTCTTGTCGCGCAGATCAAAATTGCCAAAGCCGGAAAGCTTCACCTGTTCATTGTTCTCCAGGCAGGTGCGGATCTCTTCAAAGAAGAGTTCCACCAGCTCCTTGGCCTCGCGCTTGTTCAATCCCAGTTCCTCAAACAAACGTTCTGCCATTTCCGATTTGGTCAGTGCCGTCATCGCTCCGCCACTCAGCTCCTTTGCTCGGCATTATAGTTTTTTCGCAACGAATCAATGACTTGCTGCACAACCTCAGTCACTTCTTCATCCGAGAGAGTGCGCGATTGATCCCGGAAAGTCAAACCCATTGCAAGACTTTTTCTTTTAGGATCAATACCTTTGCCTTCATAGACATCAAACAGGGTGAAGTCTTCAAAGTAAGGCCCTGCCACGGTTCTAACATTTTCCGCCAGCTCCCCTGCCGTCACGGTCTTGTCCACTACCACGGCAATGTCGCGACGTATCACGGGAAAACGCGATACCGGCGTGAACGCCGGCATGCGTGCGGAGAGCAGTCCGCGGGTGGCGATTTCTGCAACGTAGATATCCATGTCGAGGTCGAGGCTGGCGCGAACCGAGGGATGCAGTGCACCGAGGTAGCCCACCTCCTCGCCGTCCAGGTGAATCGCCGCCGTGCGTCCGGGATGCAATGCCGAGCGCTCGCTGGCGACAAAGCGCAGCTCGCCCTCGCGTCGGGCAATGCGGAACAGGCTTTCAATGTCGCCCTTGAGGTCATAGAAATCCGCGCCATCCCGCTTGGCATCCCAGCCCTCCGGCTGGCGCGGCCCGGCAAGCAGCAGGCACAGCATGGGCTCCTGCAGCAGACCCTTGCCGGCAGGAACGAAGCGCAGACCCGTCTCGTAAAGACGCAATCGACCCTGCTGCCGGTTGAGATTGCGCCTGGCGACGCCCACCAGACCGGGCAGCAGACTGGTGCGCATCACCGCCATGTCTGCGGAAATCGGGTTGGTCAGTGATACTGGCGGAGTATCGGGATCGAACAGGCGCTGCAGCTCTGGCTCGACAAAGCTGTAGGTGATGGCCTCATTGTAGCCGCGGGACGACAGGTGCGAGCGCACGGGACGCAATGACAACCGGGTTTCATCCTGCGTTGGCATCGCCAGGTCAGCCCGAATGCGACGCGTCGGCAGACGCTCGTAACCGTAGACCCGCGCCAGTTCCTCCAGCAGGTCTGCCTCGATGGCGATATCAAAGCGCCAGCCCGGCACCTCGCAAAGCCAGCCCTCCTCGCTTGCGGTCACGTCAAGGCCAAGACCGCCGAGAATGCGCTCGACATCGGCCGCGGGCATGTCCAGCCCCAGCACCCGGGGGATGCGCGCCGCACGCAGGGCCACGGGCGCCCTGGACGGCAGGTGCGCCTCGTCCACCACCTCGACCACCGGACCGGCATTGCCGCCGGCAATCTCCAGCAACAGTGCGGTAGCCCGCTCCATGGCACGACGTTGCAGGGTGAAATCCACCCCGCGCTCGAAGCGGTGTGAGGAATCCGTGTGCAGACCATAACCGCGGGCCTGTCCCGCCATCGGCTGCGGCGTAAAAAACGCGGACTCCAGAAACAGGTTGCAACTGCCCGCACTCACCGCACTGGCCTGACCGCCCATGATGCCGGCCAGGGCGAGGGGACGCTCGTGGTCGGCAATGACCAGGCTGCTCTCGTGCGGCTCCAGGGTCTGACCATCCAGCAATTCCAGCGACTCCCCGGCGCGGGCACAGCGCACCACGATGCCGCCCTGCAGCGTATCGAGGTCGAACGCGTGCATGGGCTGGCCCAGCTCGAGCAGCACGTAGTTGGTCACGTCCACGGCAGGGTCGATGCTGCGCACACCGGCACGGCGCAGGCGCTCCTGCAGCCACAGCGGCGAGGGCCGCGACAGATCCACCCCCTCAATGACCCGGCCGACGTAACGCGGGCAACGCTCCGGCGCATCCAGCACCACATCGAAGGTGCGCTCGATCGTCGGAAGCACCGGCGCAATTTCCGGCGAGCACATCGGCACGCCGTTGAGCAGCGCCACCTCCCGGGCAATACCGAGCATGCTCAGGCAGTCCGCGCGGTTTGGGGTCAGGTCCACCTCAATCACCTGATCATCCAGCCCCAGGTACTCCCGCAGGTCGGTGCCCACCGGTGCCTCCGGCGCCAGCTCCATCAGGCCCGCGTCGGCCTCGGAAAGCCCCAGTTCGGCCTCGGCACAGAGCATGCCCTCGGAGGCCTGGCCGCGCAGCTTCGCCTTGCGGATACGGAAGTCACCCGGCAGCACCGCACCGACCTGCGCAAACGGTGCCTTCAATCCCACGCGGGCATTCGGTGCGCCGCACACCACCTGCAGCGATTCAGCGCCGGCATTCACCCGGCACAGGCGCAGCTTGTCCGCATCCGGATGCGGTTCAGCGCTGACAATCTCGCCTACCACGACGCCGCTGAAGGCACCGGCCACAGGCTCCACGGCATCCACTTCCAGGCCAGCCATGGTGAGCTGATGCGCCAGGGCCTGTGTGTCGACATCGGGATTCACCCATTCGCGCAGCCATTGTTCACTGATTTTCACGATTCACTCTCTCCTGCTGCGGATGGACTCAGAACTGCTCAAGGAAGCGCAGGTCGTTCTCGAAAAACAGGCGCAGGTCGTTAACGCCATAGCGCAACATCGCCAGGCGCTCCACCCCCATGCCAAAGGCAAAGCCGGTGTATGTCTCCGTGTCAATGCCGCAGTGGGCGAACACCGCCGGGTGCACCATGCCGCAGCCCATGACCTCGAGCCAGCCGGTCTGGCTGCACACGCGGCAGCCGTCGCCGCCGCACTGCACGCACTGGATATCCACCTCAGCAGAGGGTTCGGTAAACGGAAAATAGGAGGGCCGGAAGCGCACCGCGAGATCGCGCTCGAAGAACACCTGCAGGAATTCCTCGATCAGGCCCTTGAGATCCGCAAAGCTGGAATGGTCATCCACCAGCAGGCCCTCGACCTGGTGAAACATCGGCGTATGCGTGAGGTCGGAATCGCAGCGATAGACGCGGCCCGGGCAGATGATGCGCAGGGGCGGCGCCTGGCTCTCCATCACCCTCACCTGCACCGGCGAGGTATGCGTGCGCAGCACCGTGGTCTCGTCGACATAGAAGGTATCGTGCATGGCCCGCGCCGGGTGATGCGCGGGGATATTGAGCGCCTCGAAGTTGTGGTAGTCATCCTCGATTTCCGGGCCCTCCACCACATCAAAGCCGATGGCACCGAAAAAGTCCTGCATGCGTTCGATGGTGCGGGTTACCGGATGCTGGCGGCCGGTGCGCTGGCCGCGGCCTGGCAGCGTCACATCAATGGTTTCCGCCGCCAGCTGCTGCGCCACCGCCGCGTGTTCCAGCGTCGCCTTGCGCTCGCCGATCAGCGCCTGCAGCGCCTGCTTGGCTTCGTTGATCTCGGCGCCGGCGGCGGGTCGCTCCTCGGCGGACAGCTTGCCCAGGCCCTTCAGCAGCGCCGTGAGATGTCCCTTCTTGCCCAGGTATTCCACCCGCAGTTGCTCGAGTGCGGCGTTATCCTCGGCGGCGAGAATCGCGTCCCGCGCGGCGTCCGACAACGCTTTCAGGTTCTCCATGGCTTGTATCCGTACCCTGTCGTGACTGATTTGCGCCCGTGCTGACAACGGGCAATAAAAAAGGGGAAGAGCGTCGCCCTTCCCCTCTGTGTTGCCGGATTCCGGCGGGTAGTCGCTGCGGCGCTGACGCCGCGGCAAGGGGGCGCTCAGGCAGCGAGTGCCGCCTTCGCCTGCTCTACCACGGCGGCAAACGCCGGCTTGTCATGCACCGCCAGATCCGCCAGGACGCGACGGTCCAGGGAAATGTCGGCTTTCTTCAGGCCATTGATGAGCCGGCTGTAGGTCATGCCGTTGGCGCGGGACTGGGCGTTGATACGCGTGATCCACAGCGCACGGAACTGGCGCTTCCTCTGGCGCCGGTCACGGTAGGCGTACTGTCCAGCCTTGGTAACCGCCTGCTTGGCAACACGGAACACGCGACTGCGCGCACCGTAATAGCCTTTTGCCTGCTTGAGTATCTTCTTGTGCCGCCGGTGAGCGACAACACCACGTTTTACACGGGCCATGCGTCTTCTCCTTCAGGATAACCGTTAGCGTGCCCGCAACATGCGGTCGATTGCCCGCTCGTCACTGGCGTGAATCATGGAAGTACCGCGCAGCTGGCGCTTCCGCTTGGTGGTCATCTTGGTCAGGATGTGGCTCTTGTAAGCGCTCTTGCGCTTGTAGCCGCCGGCGGTCTTCTTGAACCGCTTGGCTGCCCCGCTGTGAATTTTTGCTTTAGGCATAGTGTGTACTCCGTATGCGAAGTGTCAGTAACGAAGAAACAAGGGCATTCACGGGCCGCTAGTTCTTCTTCTTGGGGGCGATTACCATGGTCATCTGTCGGCCTTCCATTTTCGGGAACTGCTCGACACCGCCCAGTTCTGCCAGATCAGCTTCTACCCGCTTGAGTAGCTCCATGCCGATTTCCTGGTGAGCCATTTCACGACCGCGAAAACGCAGCGTGACCTTGGCCTTATCGCCATTTTCCAGGAAACGTGTCAGGTTGCGTAACTTCACCTGATAGTCTCCCTCTTCCGTCCCTGGACGAAACTTCATCTCCTTGACCTGTGTTCGCTTCTGCTTCTTCTTCTGGGCGTTTTTCTGCTTCTTCGCCTCGAACACATGCTTGCCGTAATCCATGATCTTGCAGACCACGGGATCCGACTGATCCGCTATCAACACCAGATCCAGGCTGGCGGCTTCGGCTTTCGCCCTGGCTTCCGCGATCGGTACGATCCCGAGCTGCTCACCATCCTCTGCGATCAGACGAACACGGTCCGCCGTGATCTCGTCATTGGTCAGGGATTTCTTCCCCTTGCCGGCTTCTTTCTTAATGCTGATTCTCCATTGCAATACGGCCGTGTCGGGCAACATCCTCGGTAAGAAGGCGACTGAACGCCTCGAGATCCATGGATCCCAGATCCTCACCGCGACGCGACCGCACGGCCACAGTTTGCGATTCCACTTCCTTATCGCCAATCACCAGGAGATAGGGAACGCGCTGAATCGTGTGCTCGCGGATTTTAAAGCCGATCTTCTCGTTTCTCAAGTCCGATACCACCCGAAAGCCCTTGTTTTGCAAGGATTCCTGGACTTTTTCCACATAATCGACCTGTTTATCGGTGATATTCATCACCACGGCCTGCTGCGGTGCCAGCCAGACCGGGAACGCGCCTTCGTAATGCTCGATAAGAATGCCGATGAATCGCTCGAAGGATCCGAGGATGGCGCGGTGCAGCATCACCGGTACTTTGCGCGACCCGTCCTCCGCCACATACTGGGCATCAAGGCGCCCCGGCATGGAGAAATCCACCTGAACCGTGCCCAGCTGCCAGACCCGGCCGATGCAGTCGCGCAGGGAGAATTCGATTTTCGGCCCATAAAAGGCACCCTCCCCTGGCAGCTCTTCCCAGTCCAGACCCTGGGCATCCAGCGCATCGGCCAGGGCCTTCTCTGCCCGATCCCAGTCCTCGTCGCTACCGACGCGTTTGGCCGGCCGGGTCGACAGGCGATAGATCACGTCGCTGAAGCCGAAGTCCGCATAGACCTGGTGCAGAAAGTCGATAAAGGCCGACACCTCCGGCTGGATCTGCGCTTCGGTGCAGAAAATGTGGCCATCGTCCTGGGTAAAGCCGCGCACCCGCATGATGCCGTGCAGCGAGCCCGAGGGCTCGTTGCGATGGCAGCTGCCGAACTCGGCCAGGCGCAGCGGCAGATCGCGATAGGAACGCAGGCCCTGGTTGAACACCTGCACGTGGCAGGGACAGTTCATCGGCTTGATGGCGTACTCGCGCTCCTCGGCCTGCAGCAGGAACATGTCATCGCCGAACTTCTCGGCATGGCCGGACTTTTCCCACAGCGTCATGTCGACGATCTGTGGTGTCCTGATCTCGCGATAACCCTCGCGCTTCTGGGCCTGGCGCATGTGCTGCTCGATCACCTGGTAGATCGTCCACCCATTCGGGTGCCAGAACACCATGCCCGGCGCCTCTTCCTGGGTGTGGAACAGGTCGAGCTTCTTCGCGATCTTGCGGTGGTCGCGCTTCTCGGCTTCCTCGATACGCGTGAGGTACTGCTTGAGCTGCTTCTTGTTGGCCCAGGCCGTGCCATAAATCCGCTGCAGCATTTCGTTGTTCGAATCGCCGCGCCAGTAGGCCCCCGCCAGCTTGGTCAGCTTGAAGGCCTTGAGTCGACCCGTGCTCGGCACGTGGGGACCGCGGCACAGATCCATCCACTCGCCCTGCCGGTAGACCGAGATGTCCTCCCCTTCCGGCAGTTCACTGACAATCTGCACCTTGTAATGCTCGCCCAGCTGTTCGAAGGCCCGCACCGCCTGCTCCCGTGACATCACCTCCCGGGTGACCGGCAGGTCCGCCTCGGCCAGCTCGGCCATGCGCGCTTCGATGCGCTCCAGGTCATCCGGCGTGAAATGATGCTCACTGGCAAAGTCGTAGTAGAAGCCATCTTCGATTACCGGGCCGATGGTGACCTGGGTACCCGGAAAAAGCTCCTGCACCGCCATGGCCAGCAGGTGGGCCGTGGAATGGCGGATGATTTCCAGTGCGGCGTCGTCCCGGTCCGTGACGATGGCGAGCGAGGCATCGGCGTTCATGACGTGCGAGGTATCCACCTCGCGGTCATCCACCACGCCGGCAAGGGCAGCCTTGGCGAGACCGGGACCGATATCGGCGGCAACCTCAGCAACGGAAACGGGATTGTCAAAGTGTCTGGCACTGCCGTCAGGCAGGGTAATCGAGGGCATGCTGTGCTCCTGTCAGTGGTGGCCCCTACGAAAGGCCACGTGTTGGGGGTGGTCGCGAAAAACCGGCGAACGCCGTTTTCTCAGCCCGCCATCATGCCCTATTTGCTTGACGAGTGAAAGCGCGGGTCCGGCGCAACTACTGCAGAAAGGCCTGTTGCTTCAGCTCAGCGAGCTGGTCGCGCAGCGACGCGGCCTCCTCGAACTCCAGATTCTTCGCATGCTCGTGCATCTGGTTCTCGATCTGCGTGAAGCGTCGCGCCAGTGCCGCCGGGGAGAGCTTCGCCACATCCGTGCTGTAGGCCAGCGAGTCCTCCGCCACCTTGCGCCCCTTGGCTTTTGCCTTGGTCGGCATGCGCCGCGCCCCTTCCATGATGTCCTGTACCGACTTGTGAATACCGATGGGCGTGATGTTGTGTTTCAGGTTGTGCGCCACCTGCTTCTCGCGGCGACGGGCGGTTTCATCCATCGCCCGCTGCATGGAACCGGTGACCCTGTCGGCGTAAAGGATCGCACGGCCACTCAGGTTACGCGCCGCGCGGCCGATGGTCTGAATCAGCGAGCGGTCCGAGCGCAGGAAGCCCTCCTTGTCCGCATCCAGAATCGCCACCAGCGACACCTCCGGCATATCCAGGCCCTCGCGCAGCAGGTTAATGCCGACCAGCACGTCGAATTTGCCGAGGCGCAGATCGCGGATAATCTCTACCCTCTCCACCGTGTCGATATCCGAGTGCAGATAACGCACACGCACGTCGTGTTCCGCCAGATATTCCGTCAGATCTTCCGCCATGCGCTTGGTCAGCGTGGTCACGAGAATGCGCTCATCCTTTTGCAGCACCGTACGTATTTCGCCGAGCAGGTCATCCACCTGCGAGATCGCGGGGCGGACCTCGATTTCCGGGTCAATTAGCCCCGTGGGCCGGACCACCTGCTCCACCGTGCGACCCGAGTGATCCTTCTCATAGGCGCCCGGCGTCGCCGAGACAAAGATCGCCTGGGGCAGCAACTGCTCCCACTCCTCAAACTTCAGCGGCCGATTGTCCAGCGCAGATGGCAGACGGAAGCCGTACTCCACCAATGTTTCCTTGCGTGAGCGGTCGCCGCGGAACATGGCGCCGATCTGGGGAATGCTGGCGTGGGACTCATCCACGATCACCAGCGCGTTGTCCGGCAGGTACTCGAACAGCGTCGGCGGCGGTTCACCCGGCGCGCGGCCCGAGAGATAACGCGAGTAGTTCTCCACACCCTGGCAGTAGCCCAGCTCGCGGATCATCTCGATATCGTAGCGCGTGCGCTGCTGCAGCCGCTGCGCCTCCACCAGCTTGTTGTTGTCCTTGAGCTGCTTGACCCGCTCCTCCAGCTCTACCTCGATGTGCTCAATGGCGTTGAGCATAATGTCGCGGGACGTGACGTAATGCGTCTTGGGAAAGATGGTGATGCGCGGCACGCGATCCTCCACCGCGCCGGTGAGCGGGTCGAACAGGACAATGTTGTCGATTTCCTCATCAAACAGCTCGATGCGCACCGCCTGCGACTCCGCATCCGCCGGAAACACGTCGATCACATCACCGCGCACCCGGTAGGTGCCGCGCTTGAAATCGATGTCGTTGCGCGTGTACTGCAGCTCCGCCAGCTGCCGCAGCACATCCCGCTGATTGATCATCTCCCCCCGGGACAGGTGCATCACCATCCTGAAATAGGACTGGGGGTCACCCAGGCCGTAGATCGCCGAGACCGTGGCCACCACCAGGCAGTCCTCCCGCTCCAGCAGCGCCTTCGTTGCAGAGAGGCGCATCTGCTCGATGTGGTCGTTTACCGAGGCATCCTTCTCTATGAACGTGTCCGATGAGGGCACGTAAGCTTCCGGCTGGTAGTAGTCGTAGTAAGAGACGAAGTACTCCACGGCGTTGTCCGGGAAGAACTCCTTGAACTCGCCATAGAGCTGCGCCGCGAGGGTCTTGTTGTGGGCCATGATGATGGTCGGGCGCTGGATGCGCTCAATGACGTGAGCCATGGTGAAGGTCTTGCCCGAGCCGGTCACCCCGAGCAGTGTCTGAGCCGCGAGGCCCGCCTCGATGCCCTCCACCAGGGCACTGATAGCCGCCGGCTGATCTCCCGCCGGCTGGAACGACGACTTCACCTGAAACTGCTTTTTCATTCTGCTCCCCTGGCAACGAGCCGACTGAGCGCGTGGCAAATAACCCGCTATTATCGCGGAAGTGGCGTGGGTTTGCAGCCGGGCGACAGGCCCCGCGGATTTTCTTCGGGAAGGCGCCGCGGCGGTTGACCGAGGTAAATGACCGCATTATCATACGCGGCCTCAGAGATGAGACTATTCCGCCTTAGCTCAGTTGGTAGAGCAATTGACTGTTAATCAATGGGTCGCTGGTTCGAGCCCAGCAGGCGGAGCCAAATTTTGATATAGAAGAAGGGGTTGCAGCGATGTGGCCCCTTTTTTTGTTTTCATCAACCCTCAGGAACTCATCCTTGAAAAAACGCCCGGTCGTACTCTCGTCCCGCCTCCTGCTCGCCCTCCTCCTGTCGCTGTGCGCCGTCAACGCCCACGCCATGCAGATCTTCGTCAGGACGCTCACCGGCAAGAACATCGCGCTTGAGGTCGAACCCAACGAAACGATTGAGAGCGTCAAGGCGAAGGTTCAGGAGAAGGAAGGCATCCCGCCAGAGCAGCAACGACTGATCTTTGCGGGCAAAGAACTCGAGGACGGCCGCACCCTGCAGGACTACAACATCCAGAAGGAATCCACGCTGCATCTTCTTGAGGCGCTCCGGCGGGAGTTTACCGGCCAGTTGCCCGGCGGCGCTGCAGGCACCATCAGTTTCACGACGACGGATGCAAATTGCACGTTCGTCACAGATCCCGCGTTCACGGTCGCCGTCGATCCTCCCGCAGACATCGGTTTTCCCTACGGCGTTGTTGCTTTCACCGTGGGTCAATGCGATACCGGTGCGGTGATCGACGTCTCCATTGACTACGGCGAGACCTTACCGGAGGACGCCAGCGCCTGGAAAACCGATCCCTGGACACAGATCACGGGCGCCACCATCAGCGGCAGCGTGTTGAGCTACTCGGTGACCGATGGCGGAGAGAATGACGCCGACGGCAGCGTTAACGGGGTCATTGTGGATCCGGTGGGAGTAGGTATACCTGCTGCCAGCGCCAGGGCTGTGCCGGCTCTGCCTTCTTTGGGACTGGCGTTGTTGGGCGGTCTGTTAGCGCTCATCGCTGCACGCCAAAGGGAGACGTGATAGCCGGGCGGGGATTATGCGTTCGGCGGGTGAAGCCAGGAATGTGATGTATAGAGGGGTTGCAGCGCTGTGGCCCCTTTTTTTGTGCTTGGGAAATGGGCCGGGGCCTATGACGGGGAGTAAATGGGTCAGGGCCGCCTGTCCGGCAAACAACTCGAATAACTTGCGGTTGCTGTAATAATCTCAGTCTGCAATCCCGGCTTGCCTGTCAAGATGCCGAGGTTCTGAAACGCCAGAACCACAAGTCCATTACTGGCTCGGAAGACTCTTTCTAATAAAACGGGTGGAGCCTCATTACGGGTCCAATGAACAGCGTGAATTCCCGAATGAACGAACGAGTTGAGCGGCAGCCATGAGCTTTCTTTGAATTCATTAAGTGCGATCATCAGGTTCGAAAGGTTTGGGATTTTTTCAAGCTCGGCCATCATTTGCTGCACTGATGGCATATTCTTGGTGGCTAGCTGAGACTCTTCATCAAGGTTTGCAGACAGCTTTTCAACCTGGTTCTCAGTTGCCCGTTGTAATGCCCATACGCTACGAACTACCGACTCAAACTGAGATCTGAGTGACCCGCTGGCGCCCAGCAACAAACCGGATACACAAAGGATCCGCACTGCGGCGGCGAACTCCAGTGAACTCACCGAAAGCGTCGCACTTAGGATCACCCTGGGCGAATCTTCGAACAGAGGATGATCTACTGTCTTTGAAAGGGTATCGATAAGCTCATTAGCCCGCTTCAGGTCCATTACTCGACTAGCTCTTGGTCAATCATGTGGCTCAATTTATTCCAACAAATATTTCTGAGTTTTGGGCCGCAGTATGCAACACGACCAACATGCCGCGGTAAAGGGTGACGACCCGTGTACTTCCAATGAATAACGGCTACCGCAGATAAACGAACTCACGATAAGGCGCATCCCAAAGGGGAGTGAATGATAAACGTGACGCAAAACCTTCTCCCAATCGGCATCTTGTCGATTACTGTAGCCGTCGACTATTCTTGAACTACGCATATTCGCCCTCTGCAAATATTCAGCGCCCGGTTGGCCTCGAACATGGTGAAGCGGTAATGTTGCCAGCAGCCTGGGGAGCGGAGATAGTCATAAGCGGGATCAGTGTAAATCGGCTCTGGGGTTAAATGGACGTCGCGCGCTTCATACTCTCGCATGCCACGTTCTGCGTCCTGCTCCCATGAGTGCAGCATCTTGAGAAGAGGCACCATCTTTAATTCCGGCAATGCCTCCGCCACCTGCGCCGACATCCCGTCATCTGCTTCGAGATGATCTCGCATTATGTAGTAAAGCTCCTTTAGCTGCCGAACCAGGCCGATAATGCTGTCAATAGACTCAGGAATGCGCATGCCGCGACTGGCAGCACGGTGAAGCTGTTCGAAGCAAGAGTCCATCTCTGGTGAATAGCGGATAACGGGCTGGTCCGGAGCCAGGATCATCGAACCCGGAGCTTGGGTGCTCATAGGCGAGCCCCACAAAAAGTAGCGGCAATAAGCCGTGGCCGAGGTCCCAGCCAAATTAAAGTTTCCATGCCCCTACTCCTTCCAGACCTCACCAGCGATAGCCTCCGGATAGTCGTGAGTCAGCAAGCCGGATATGGCTTCATGAAACTTCCCTGCCTCATCGCCATTCACGTCGTCGTACCGCCAAAACACTGGAAATGCTGCTCTGTTTTTCTCCGGCATACCTCGCCGTGCAAAGTGAGTAAATCCTCTGGCACCTCCCGACCGGCGAACAGCGCAAGTTTCTCTGTAGCGCGGGTCGTTTCATCGACAGCCTGCTCACTCCGGTCTGGGTTTCTCATCTCAGCATCCTTCTATTGTATCGTATGTTGATTCAATGCCGAGTGGTCGAAGCTATAAACTCAACGGCAACATTCACTCGAAAACGTTGTTGTTAGCCAGCTCACTGTCAAAAATCGGGTCATCAACCGCACACTGGACCATGTGACCCGTCATCAGATCGACGTCCATCCAATCCTGAATACATTCCTCCCGACGATCGAAGGGCGGTGGATTGCCCACATACCTCACGATATCCCGGTTCATGGAAATCTTGACGTATCGCGGAAACCGGTACTGGAACCCAGAGCTTTCCACGACCTCGACGTCATCCATCCATTGCGACCATTCCATGGACGATGGCGGTACAGGTAACAAATAGCGCGAACCCCGATTGCGCCAATCCTCGGGTATCGGATCGTCGCGAAACAGCAGCAAGTTGGCCAGAGGCCAGCGGTATATGTGGTCATACTCGTGACCGATGTCATATTTACCGGTCAAACGATCAAAATCGATCCATATCGCGAGGGGTCCCTCACCGCAAAAAAGGCGACGCTTGGGATGGCTATCCTCTATCCAGCCTCGAACTTTTACCCAGCGGCTCAGGAATGGTTTTTCCTGAGATACTGATTCTGGACTGGTGAATGCCTGCACACCTGAGGATGCCAGGCCTAGCAGCCCACCGCCAAGAAACCGCCGGCGGTTCATGATCGGTCTGCCAAAGTTGCTATGCAGACTGGCGTGCAGATACCTGGACAGACAATCAACCCACAGGTGCGCTCAACAAAAACAGCAGCGGTGAAATACCAGCGTGCCCAGAAAATCACAGCTGGCCGTGATGACGTAAACGCAGCAAAAAATGGTGATTGGCGATGATACAAAGAGGCAAGTGAAACAGAGGGGAAGTTACTCATGGGCTAGCTCCTATATGTTCCAGTGTCCTGGCGCATCGTTTGACCACCGTTCCCGGAGTGGGCGGTTGGCGAGGCTTTGCCTCTCTTGATGCTGATTAAATTGTCTGGGCTTCTATTCGCGATGTCAATGCAGTTTAACGTGGTTTGATCTGCTTTATCACTCGGCACGCGGGCAATCACTTTTAACCGCGCTCGTAAACTAAGCGGATCCGGAGTATTTTTCTTACCAAGTACCAACAGGGACGTCTATACAACAGGTCAGACAAGGCGAGCATAAACAGAGAAATCGAATGATCGGTCAGAGATTCCACCCAGTGGTTTTGGAGTGAGGCACGTGGAATATCGGATATCAATCGTCATTCAGGGCTGGATGCTACGAGGTTAGAAAATCGGGTGAGCACGCTCGGCCTGTTCGCGGTTGCACCTCTTCAGCTTCAGTGGGGCGACGTGCCGACTACCTGGCTGGAGGCAGATCTTTTAATAAATAGTGCGTGACCGGTAGGAGTTGCTTTTCCGGTTTACAAGAGGGATAGCCCCATGAAGACATTCCGTATCGGAGTCAATGCGCAAGGCCTGCGTCAAGCTTTGATCATAGTGTGCAGCGTACTGGTTGGCGCAACGGCCAGTGTCGGCGCGGCGCAGGCGGAAAGCCAGGGCGCTCACACCGGGGCGGGGAAAGTGGTCGACACGGCGCGACAAAACGCCTACGTGCTCGTCGCGGGCCGTCGCCTTCCCTACCTGTACGCTATCTCTCTGCATGCGGCTCTTGATCCGATGAACGACGGCACAGCCAACGCCATAGTTGCTCGCAGCAAGGTTGCGCTCGACCAGTTCGACGGCCGCCCGCTCGGGGATCCGGCCAATCTGGTGGCGAGCGAAGACGGGCACTCTGTGTACGTAGTGAACCACCACGGCGCGATCGACAACGCGGAGTTCCTACAGCACGGCGGCCGGGGCGCGATCGCGGTGCTGGATGTGGAGCGGGCTCTCGACCCCGCAAATGACAACACCACCAATGCGTTGCTCCGGCACATGGACAGCGGTGGCTTTGGATCGCTGGGCGTCGTGCTGCTGGCCGACACCATCGTGCTCAACAACGCTGAGAGCTATCTGACAGAGGACGGCGGAAACCGGATCACTTTCGTTGACCGACGCACGGGCAGCCTTCGTCACACAGTGGAGCTCGCTCTTGGATCACCGGATCACGATTGCCCGGACTACCCGGTACCCTACGTCGCCCCGCACGGTCCGCCGAGAGATCTCGCGGTGCTCTCACCGAACGCGAGCTTCGGATGCTTCCCCAACCCGAACGGGCTGGCTCTGGGGCGCACCCGCGACGGGGGGGCCTACCTGTTCTCGGCGAACGGGGGCACCGGGGACGTCTCGGTCATCAATCTGGCCCGCGCGCTTGAGGGAGATCCGCTAGCGGAAGTGGCGCGAATCCCGGTGCAGGTGGGTCCCTGGGGCATCACCGCGACCCCCGACGGCCACCATGTCATCGTCGCGAACGGCGGCAGCCAGCGTGAGCGGCGGTCGGGTAATACGCTGTCGATCCTCGACGTCGACAGGGCGAGCCGGGGAGCGAGCGACGCCGAGATCGCGCGGGTCCTGGTCGGCACCGACGATCCGGGCGTGCAGACCCATCCGCTCATGCCCTCCGTCACACCCGACGGCCGATGGGTGGTTGTGCCGAACGTCCGCACCGACAACGTTTCGATCGTCGACTTACAGCTCGCTCTCTCTGGCGAGACCAACGCGGAGGTTGCGCGCATCCCGCTCATGCGGGCGGACGGGCAGGCGGCCCGGCCAAAGGGCTCGGCGATCACCCCGGATGGACGGTACGCGCTGATCAGTGGTGGGCCCCGCTCGGAGCCGCTCTCCGAGGAGCCTGGCCACCTGTACATTATCGATCTGCGCGCGAGGCGCGTTGAAGTGGTCCAATGGATGTGACCAACCCAGTTAAGGATAATATCCTGAACTGGAGGCGGTACAACATGAACACGAGAAAGAAGTATTCGAAGG
>NZ_SLWX01000022.1 GCF_004340525.1 Chromatocurvus halotolerans
CAGATGACAGTGACACTGATTGCGCCGATTGCGATGGAAGACGGTCTGCGCTTTGCGGTACGCGAAGGTGGCCGCACGGTCGGCGCCGGCGTTGTGGCGAAGATCCTTGAGTAATATCCGGTAGCAGGCCCAGAAAAGCCCGGCCCAGGCCGGGCTTTTCTTTTTCTGGGCTCCCCACTGGGTCAGGTTCCGGCCGTGCCGGCCGCGACCTGACCCGGTGGAGCCCGACAGACAGAGAGGCAATCCCATGTCAGTAGAACATCACGACCTTGCACACGAGTTTCCAGAGCTGAAAGACCGTATTCACGATCTGAAGATGAACGACGCGCATTTCC
This sequence comes from Chromatocurvus halotolerans, assembly GCF_004340525.1. Taxonomy (GTDB): domain Bacteria; phylum Pseudomonadota; class Gammaproteobacteria; order Pseudomonadales; family Halieaceae; genus Chromatocurvus; species Chromatocurvus halotolerans. The sequence continues at coordinate 336 of NZ_SLWX01000022.1, forward strand.
GCAAGCTGTTTGAGGCATATCACGAGCTGACGCGGGAAATCGAGAATATGGAGAACGAAGTCTCTCCCGCATCGACACAGGCAGAAGAAGAGGCCAAGATGCGCCGTGTACACCTGAAAGACGAACTGTATCGAATGCTGACGGCCTCTCATTGAGAGTCCGGAAGCTCCGGGAGGAAGGATGAGCCAGGAAAATCTCGAACAGAGCCTGCGCAAAAAGCTTGAAGAGCTTCAGTCGCGTCTCGTGAGTATCAAGGCTGATGCGGGTCAGGAGCATTCGCCGGACTCCGAGGAGCAGGCGCAGGAGCGCGAGAACGATGAGGTTGTCGACGCTATCGGCGACGAGACCCGCCAATCGATTCGCGAGATCAACCAGGCCCTGCGGCGCCTCGAAGAGGGCAGTTACGGCGTGTGCGAGAGCTGTGGGCAGACAATTGCCCCCGCACGACTGCAGGCGTTGCCGGAGGCGACACGTTGCATCGAGTGCGCGGAATAAAAGTTTTATCAATAGGCAGCGAATTCCTGCTTGACACCTGAATGAGTGATCATTAGACTTCGCGTTCCTTTTTCGGGGGTCCCAAAGCAGGTCCCCGGTTCTTTTGTGTTTGGAGTTTGATTGCGTGACCAACCAGCGTATCCGTATTCGCCTGAAGGCTTTCGATCATCGTCTGATCGATAATTCCACCCAGGAAATCGTCGAAACCGCCCGTCGTACGGGTGCACAGGTTCGCGGCCCGATACCGTTGCCGACCCGCAAAGAGAAATACACCATTCTGGTGTCGCCGCACGTCAACAAGGATGCGCGTGACCAGTATGAAATCCGAACCCATAAGCGCGTGCTGGATATTATCGGGCCAACGGAGAAGACCGTCGATGCCCTGATGAAGCTGGATCTGGCCGCAGGAGTTGAAGTACAGATCAGTCTTGGTTAACGACAATTCGTAGCAAGACCTGCCCCGGGACCTGAAGGCCCCGGGGTGTGTAACGCCAGAGTCTTCAGGCGCTGGCGGCCATAGAGGGTGTCAGCCCCGTACACTGAGAGGTTAGTAGCATGACCATTGGTTTAGTCGGCCGGAAGTCCGGCATGACGCGCGTCTTTACCGAAGACGGCGCCTCAGTTCCAGTAACCGTAGTGGAGATAGCTCCAAACCGCGTTACTCAAATCAAAGAGCCCGACAGCGATGGCTACCGGGCGATTCAGGTTACGACAGGTGTGCGTCGTGCCAATAAAGTGAGTAAGTCGCAGGCGGGCCATTTCGCAAAGGCGGGCGTGGAAGCGGGCTATGGTCTGTGGGAATTCCGTCTTCTGGATGCCGATGAGTCATTCGAGGTCGGTGCCGAGCTGACCGTCTCGCGTTTTGAGGCCGGTCAGAAGGTTGACGTTGCCGGCAAATCCAAGGGCAAGGGCTTTCAGGGTGTTGTAAAACGCTGGAATTTCCGCACCCAGGACGCCACTCACGGCAACTCTCTGTCCCACCGGGCACCGGGCTCTATCGGCCAGTGTCAGACGCCGGGTCGAGTATTCAAGGGCAAAAAAATGTCCGGCCACATGGGTGCCGAGAGTGTCACGATCCAGGGACTCGAGATCGTGCGGGTCGATGCGGAGCGCAACCTCCTGTTGATCAAAGGCGCCGTTCCAGGTGCACCGGGCGGCGACGTGATTGTGCGTCCCGCGGTCAAGGCTCAGGCGTAAGGGGTTACAACGGTGGAATTGAATGTAGCTAAGCCCGGTAACGCGACAGCCAGCACGCTGTCGGTATCGGATGCGGCGTTTGACCGCGAATACAACGAAGATCTTGTGCACCAGGTGGTCACATCCTACCTGGCAGGCGCACGGCAGGGAACGAAGGCCCAGAAGAATCGTGCCGCTGTCAGCGGTGGTGGCAAGAAGCCCTGGCGCCAGAAGGGTACTGGCCGTGCGCGTGCAGGGACGATTCGCTCGCCGATATGGCGCAGCGGTGGTGTCACCTTTGCAGCCAAGCCGCAGGATCATTCGGTTAAGGTCAACCGTAAGATGTACCGTGCGGCAATGTGCTCGATTGTGTCCGAGCTGGCGCGCCAGGGTCGCCTGGTGGTTGTCGAGAGTCTGGACATCGAAGAGCCGAAGACAAAGCTGCTGGTCAAGCAGCTGGGTGATTACGGCGTGGAGAATGCGCTGATTGTTGCCAGTGACGTGGATGAGAACCTGTATCTTGCCGCACGCAACCTGCACAAGGTCGACGTGCGTGACGTCAGCGGAGTCGATCCTGTCAGCCTGCTGGCCTATGAGAAGGTGCTGGTCACCGTCGACGCCGTGAAAAAGATAGAGGAGATGCTGGCATGAACCGTGAGCGCGTATTCCAGGTGCTGGCTGGCCCGCATGTGTCGGAAAAGGCGGCTGTTGTTGCCGATCAGAGCAATCAGTACGTCTTCAAGGTCGCGGTCGATGCGACAAAGGCAGAGGTTCGCAGGGCTGTAGAGCAGCTGTTCAAGGTTGACGTGCTTAACGTCAGTACCCTGAAAGTCAAGGGCAAGGTGAAGCGCAACAAGTTCGGTCTCAGCGCCAAGCCAACCTGGAAAAAGGCATACGTTAGCGTGAAGCCTGGCCAGGACATTGATTTCACGACAGCTGACTAGGGAGCATCCAGGACATGGCAATTCAGAAAGGTAAGCCGACATCGCCGGGTCAGCGTCATATCGTGCGTGTACGCACGCCCGACCTGCACAAGGGCGATCCTTACGCCCCGCTGCTCGAAAAGCAGTCGCGTAATGGCGGTCGCAATAACAACGGGCGCATTACGACCCGACATATTGGTGGTGGTCACAAGCAGCATTACCGCATTATCGATTTCAAGCGGGCGAAGGATGGTATCACGGCAAAGGTTGAGCGTATTGAGTACGATCCCAATCGCTCTGCGCACATCGCCCTGCTGCTGTTCGCCGATGGCGAGCGTCGCTACATTATTGCCCCGAAGGGCCTGAAGGCCGGTGATGCCGTGCAGTCAGGCGCCGGTGCGCCGATCAAGACGGGCAACTGTCTTCCGCTGCGTAACATACCGGTAGGTTCTGTGGTGCACGGGGTTGAGCTGAAGCCTGGTAAAGGTGCCCAGCTCGCCAGATCTGCGGGAGCTTCCGTGCAGCTGGCGGCTCGCGAAGGACGTTACGCGACGATCCGCCTGCGGTCCGGCGAAATGCGCCGGGTGTTGTCAGACTGTCGGGCGACCCTCGGAGAGGTGTCAAATTCAGAGCACAGCCTGCGCAAGCTCGGCAAGGCCGGTGCAGCGCGCTGGCGCGGCGTGCGTCCCACGGTTCGCGGTGTCGCCATGAACCCGGTAGATCACCCGCACGGTGGCGGCGAGGGCCGTACGTCAGGTGGCCGTCATCCGGTCAGCCCCTGGGGTACGCCTACCAAGGGCTACAAGACCCGCAGTAACAAGCGTACTGACGACCTGATTGTGCGCCGTCGTCGCAAGAAATAATTCGGCTGCCGATAGACATTATTGAGAGGAAAGCATTGTGCCGCGTTCATTGAAAAAAGGCCCGTTCATCGACCTGCATCTTTTGAAGAAGGTCGAGGCCGCTATCGAGAGCAACGATCGCCGTCCCATCAAGACCTGGTCGCGCCGCTCCATGGTGTCGCCGGACATGGTCGGGTTGACGATTGCCGTGCATAACGGGCGCCAGCACGTGCCGATACTGGTCAACGAAGACATGGTTGGCCACAAGCTGGGTGAATTCGCCGCGACGCGCACCTTCAAGGGGCACATTGTCGATAAAAAGGCGAAGCGCTAAGGCGCTAGCGTAAGCGAGGAACAGGAAATGGAAGTGTCAGCAAGGTTGAAGGGTGCGCGGATATCGGCGCAGAAAGCCCGACTGATCGCGGATCAGGTAAGAGGCAAGCCGGTTGAGGAGGCGCTGAGCACACTGGAGTTCAGCACGAAAAAGGCCGCCCACATCGTCAGAAAAGTATTGAACTCCGCAATTGCCAACGCGGAGAACAATGAAGGTGCCGATGTTGACGAGCTCAAGGTATCCAGTATCTATGTTGACGAGGGGATGACCATGAAGCGTCTTCGCCCGCGTGCCAAGGGTCGCGCTGACCGTATTTTCAAGCGCACTTGTCACATCACAGTGAAAGTCGCCGACGGCGCCAGCGAGAGTTAGGAGAAGACCACATGGGTCAGAAAGTTCATCCCACCGGCATTCGTCTGGGTATTGTCAAGGAGCATACGTCTGTCTGGTATGCCGACCGCAAGAACTATGCGAAGAATCTGGTAGCAGATCTCGAGGTGCGCAAGTTCATCGAGAAGAAACTCGACAACGCCTCTGTCAGCCGCATCGTTATCGAGCGCCCTGCACAGACGGCGCGGATCACCATCCACACTGCGCGGCCGGGTATCGTCATCGGCAAAAAGGGTGAGGATGTTGACGGGCTTCGTCGCCAGCTCGCCGAGAAGATGGGCGTGCCCGTGCACATCAACATTGAGGAGATCCGCAAGCCCGATCTTGACGCGCGGCTGGTAGCGCAGAATGTCGCTCAGCAGCTGGAGCGTCGGGTGATGTTCCGCCGGGCCATGAAGCGTGTTGTGCAGAACGCCATGCGCCAGGGCGCAGAGGGTATCAAGGTGCAGGTTGGCGGTCGTCTCGGCGGTGCCGAGATTGCCCGTAGTGAGTGGTACCGGGAAGGCCGGGTTCCTTTGCACACCCTGCGCGCAGATATTGACTACGCGACCTATGAGGCCGAGACAACTTACGGCGTGATCGGCGTCAAGGTCTGGATCTTCAAAGGTGAAGTGATCGGTGGCAGTGATCAGGCTGAAGCGCCACGCAAGACGGCAACCAATTAAGGCGTAGGGATTATGTTGCAACCAAAAAGGACAAAGTTCCGCAAGGCGATGAAGGGCCGTAATCGTGGCCTGGCGCAGCGCGGTAGCAAGGTGAGTTTTGGCGAGTACGGGCTCAAGGCCGTCGGCCGTGGTCGGATTACCGCGCGGCAGATCGAAGCTGCCCGTCGTGCCATGACGCGTCACATCAAGCGTGGCGGGAAAATCTGGATCCGCATTTTCCCGGACAAGCCGATTACCGGCAAGCCGCTTGAGGTACGCCAGGGCAAGGGTAAGGGTAACGTCGAGTACTGGGTGGCACAGATTCAGCCCGGCCGCGTGCTCTACGAGGTGCAGGGTGTTCCGGAGGAGCTGGCCAGAGAAGCGTTTGAGCTAGCGGCGGCCAAGATCCCTGTACAGACAACATTCGTGAAACGGTCGGTGATGTGATGAAAGCCAGTGATATGCGGGAAAAATCAGCGGAAGAGCTGGACAAGCAACTGCTGGACCTGCGCGAAGAGCAATTCAAGCTTCGTATGCAGAAGGCGACAGGGCAGCTCGGGCAGACGCATTTGCTTCAGCAGAACCAGCGCGCTATCGCACGCGTGAAGACTGTACTCCAGGAAAAGGCAGGTAACTAGACATGGCGGCAGCAGATAAGCGCAAGCGCACGGCCACCGGCCGGGTTGTCAGCAACAAGATGGACAAGACGGTCACCGTACTGATCGAAAGGCGGGTAAAGCACCCTGTCTATGGCAAGTACCTGACCCGGTCCTCGAAGCTGCATGCGCATGATGAAGACAATGTATGCCAGATCGGCGATCTGGTGACGGTGGCTGAGTCCCGTCCGATTTCTCGCAGCAAGACCTGGACCCTGGTCGAGGTGGTTGAGCAGGCGGCGGTAGTTTAGGCGCGTAGTAGTGGTAGCGACGTTTGTCGCAGGCTGGAGTAGACAATGATTCAGACACAATCATATTTGGACGTCGCCGATAATAGCGGTGCCCGCCGCGTCATGTGCATCAAGGTGCTGGGTGGCTCAAAGCGGCGTTATGCACGAGTTGGAGACCTGATCAAGGTGACCGTGAAGGAAGCCATTCCGCGTGGCAAGGTCAAGAAGGGCCAGGTCATGACGGCGGTAGTGGTTCGCACGCGCAAGGGTGTTCGCCGTGCTGATGGGTCGCTGATCAAGTTTGACGATAATGCGGCGGTGCTCCTGAACAACCAGGAAGCGCCTATAGGCACGCGTATCTTCGGGCCGGTGACGCGTGAACTTCGCGGCGACAAGTTCATGAAGATTATATCCCTGGCGCCGGAAGTTATCTGATCCCGTCGTCTGATAGAGAGGCAGTGTGATGTTGAAGATCAAGCGCGATGACGAAGTGATCGTCCTGGCGGGCAAGGACAAGGGCAAGCGCGGCAAGGTTCGCCGAGTGCTGGATAACGGCAAGCTTATCGTGTCGGGCGTAAACATGGTGAAAAAGCACACGCGTCCCAACCCCCAGGCCGGGGTGCAGGGCGGTATCGTCGAGCAGGAAGCCGCGATACAGGCGTCAAATGTGGCGATCTACAATGCGACCACCAGCAAGGCAGACCGTGTGGGCTTCAAGGTTGAAGGCGACCGCAAGGTCCGCGTGTTCAAGTCAAGCGGCGACGCGATTGACGCGTAACGCAGCGAATACAGGTATCTGAGCAATGGCTACATTGAAAGACAAGTACCGCGATGAAATCGCGGCCCGGTTGAAGGAAGAGCTCGGGCTGGCAAATGTGATGGAAGTGCCTCGCATCACCAAGATCACCCTGAACATGGGTGTCGGTGAGGCCGTGGGCGACAAGAAGGTCATGGAGAATGCGGTCAGTGACATGCAGAAGATCTCTGGCCAGAAGCCGGTGGTTACGCTGGCCCGGAAGTCCATTGCCGGCTTCAAGATCCGGGATGGCTGGCCGGTGGGCTGCAAGGTGACCTTGCGTTCTGATCGCATGTACGAGTTTCTTGAGCGGCTGATCAGTATCGCCATTCCGCGCATACGTGATTTCCGCGGAATCAGCCCCAAGTCCTTTGATGGTCGCGGCAATTTTGCCATGGGCGTTACCGAACAGATCATTTTTCCTGAGATCAATTACGACCAGGTGGACACGCTGCGCGGTATGGATATCACGATTACGACTACTGCACGAACGGACGAAGAGGGCCGTGCACTCCTGCGTGCTTTCAACTTCCCGCTGAAGGGTTAAGAGGTTTAGCTATGGCCAAGAAGTCAATGATCGCGCGCGAGCACAAGCGCACCAAGACAGTTGCAAAGTACGCGGTGAAGCGAGCGGAGCTCAAGGCAATCATCGTGGATCCGCAGGCGTCGGACGAGCAGAAGTGGGACGCCCAGGTTGCACTGCAGAAATTGCCGCGGGACGCGAGCCCGGTGCGTCAGCGTCGTCGCTGTCAGATCACCGGTCGCCCGCACGGGGTGTATCGCAAGTTTGGCTTGTGTCGCAACAAGCTGCGTGAGGCGGCCATGCGCGGCGATGTGCCCGGGCTGGTTAAGTCCAGCTGGTAACGGAGAGTTATAGATTATGAGCATGCAAGATCCGCTGTCAGATATGCTGACCCGCATTCGTAACGCCCAGATGGCCGGAAAGACAACGGTCGATATGCCTGGCTCTAAACTGAAGAGCGCGGTGGCTAACGTTTTGCAAAGTGAAGGTTACATCGAAAGCTTCGAAGCGCGCGTAGACGACGGCAAGCCGCGTCTTGCGCTTCGCCTCAAGTATTTCCAGGGCAAGCCAGTGATCGCAGAAATCGATCGCGTGAGCAGGCCGGGACTTCGTAGCTACTCCGGTAAGGACGGCTTGCCGACGGTCCGGGGCGGTCTGGGGATAGCGATTGTATCAACGTCGCAGGGCGTAATGACCGATCGAGCGGCGCGTGCCGCAGGCGTGGGCGGAGAAGTGCTCTGCACCGTATTCTAAGGGCCCGAATTGAAGAGCAAGAGACATGTCTAGAGTTGCAAAAAATCCGGTGTCACTGCCGGGCGGTGTTGAAGTCAAGATCGACGGTGTCGATCTTACCGTGAAGGGCGCCAAGGGCGCCTTGAGCATGGCCCTGCAGGATGGCATCAGCGTGAGCCAGGCAGATGGTGTTGTCACGTTTGCCTATGACAACGACAAGGTCAAGGCGATGGCAGGCACAACCCGCGCACTGTTCAGCAACATGGTGAAGGGTGTCAGTGAGGGATGGCAGCGGAAGCTGGTTCTCAACGGCGTCGGTTATCGTGCCAAGGCCACCGGCAACAGCGTAAACCTTACGGTGGGCCTGTCTCATCCCGTGGATTACGACCTGCCCGAGGGTGTGACGGCGGAGACGCCAACACAGACAGAGGTCGTGTTAAGCGGCATTGACAAGCAGGTGGTCGGCCAGGCGGCGGCAAAGCTGCGCAGCTTCCGTCCGCCGGAGCCATACAAGGGCAAGGGCATTCGTTACGCGGACGAGAACGTGCGCCGTAAAGAAGCCAAGAAAAAGTAGGTGTCGAGATGAGTATCAAGAACGAGTCACGTTTGCGCCGCGCCCGTCGGGGACGCGCAAAGATGCGTACGCAAGGTGTGAATCGCCTCAGTGTACATCGCACGCCCCGTCATATTTACGCGCAGGTGTTCACGCCTGCAGGCGACAAGGTAATTGCGAGCGCGTCGACGCTGGACAGCGAACTTCGCAGCGGGTCTACAGGCAATATGGAAGCTGCGGCAGCGGTCGGAAAGCTGGTTGCAGAGCGAGCAAAACAGGCGGGCATTGAAAAAGTGGCGTTCGATCGCAGCGGCTACCGTTATCACGGCAGAGTCGCGGCGCTGGCCAATGCTGCACGCGAAGGTGGACTGGAATTCTAGGAAAGCGATATGGCATTTAACGAGCAGTCAAAGCAGGACGGTGATCTCCAGGAAAAGCTGGTTCAGGTCAATCGCGTTGCAAAAGTGGTCAAGGGTGGTCGGATCTTCGGTTTCACAGCCCTCACGGTAGTTGGCGATGGCAATGGCAAGGTAGGCTTCGGCCGCGGCAAGGCACGTGAAGTGCCGGTCGCGATCCAGAAGGCCATGGAAGCCGCACGTCGCAACATGATCCAGGTGGATCTCAACGGCGACACCATTCAGTACCCGGTCAAGGCGCGTCATGGTGCCTCCAAGGTGTACATGCAGCCAGCTTCCGAGGGCACGGGCATCATTGCCGGTGGCGCCATGCGTGCAGTGCTGGAGCTGGCCGGTGTGCACAACGTACTCGCGAAATGCTATGGGTCCACGAACCCGGTCAACGTGGTTCGTGCGACTTTCAACGGCTTGCGGGATATGTCGTCCCCGGACGCCGTGGCAGCGAAGCGCGGCAAGTCTGTTGAAGAAATTCTGAATTAAAGAGCGAGTTGTCGAGTCATGGCTAAAGAAACGATCAGGGTGACGCTCGTGAAAAGCTTTCACGGTCGCCTGAAAAATCACAGGGCCTGCGTCAGTGGGCTGGGTCTGCGGCGCATCGGTCACACCGTCGAGGTGGAAGACACTCCGTCAGTGCGCGGCATGATCAACAAAGTCAACTACCTGGTAAGGGTAGAGGAGTAAGTCATGTCAGAGACAGAGATAATGCGGCTCAACACACTGAGTCCTGCCCCGGGCGCAAAGAAAGACGCCAAGCGGGTGGGGCGCGGTATCGGTAGCGGTTACGGCAAGACGGCCGGACGCGGCCACAAGGGTCAGAAAGCGCGGTCCGGCGGCAAGGTCAGTCCCGGATTCGAGGGTGGCCAGATGCCACTCCAGAAGCGTCTGCCAAAGTACGGCTTCTCGTCGCGGGTCTCCCGCACAACCGCGCAGCTGCGTTTGTCCGAGCTCGCAGGGGTTACGGCCGACGTTGTCGACCTGCAGGCGCTCAAGGACGCGGATGTCATTCGCAATGACGTTGAGCGGGTGCGCGTATTCCTGTCAGGAGAAATCGATCGCTCGGTCACAACCCGAGGCCTGAAGGTCAGCAAGGGCGCTCGCGAGGCGATCGAGCAAGCGGGCGGCAAGGTCGAAGAGTAAATGGCCGAGAAACCAGGCAACAAGAAAGCCGGTCTGGGCGAGCTGTTTGCTCGCCTGCGTTTTGTCCTGCTCGCGATTATCGTGTACCGGATCGGTACACATATTCCTGTGCCGGGCATCGATCCGAATCAGCTCGCCGCGCTGTTCAATCAGAACCAGGGAACCGTACTGGGTCTTGCAAACATGTTTTCCGGCGGCGCGCTGGAGAGGATGAGCATACTCGCGCTGGGCATCATGCCCTACATATCTGCATCCATTATCATGCAGCTGATGTCGGCTGTGACGCCACAGCTGGAACAGTTGAAAAAGGAAGGCGAGTCCGGAAGACGCAAGATCAGTCAGTACACGCGCTACCTTACGGTGGTGCTTGCGATCGTTCAGGCGACGGGCATGACAGTGGGCATGGCCAATCAGGGAATGTCCTATGATACCGGCGTGGTGTTTTTCGTCATTGCCATCACGTCGCTGGTGACTGGCGCTGTCTTCATGATGTGGCTTGGTGAACAGATCACCGAAAAGGGTGTCGGCAACGGGATTTCCCTGTTGATATTTGCCGGTATTGTTGCGGGCCTGCCGTCAGCTATCGGGCAGTCGCTCGAGCAGGCACGGCAGGGCGAGATCAACATTCTGGTGCTGCTGTCAATTCTGGCGCTGGCGATCGCGGTCATCTACCTGATCGTGTTCATTGAGCGCGGGCAGCGGCGGATTACGGTGAACTACGCCAAACGGCAGCAGGGTCGCAAAATGTATCAGGCCCAGAGCAGCCATCTGCCGCTCAAGGTGAACATGGCGGGCGTCATCCCGGCTATCTTCGCCAGCAGCATACTGCTGTTCCCGGCTTCTATCGCCCAGTGGTTCGCGAGTTCCGGGCAGGCGGACTGGCTGCAGGATCTTGCGGTCATGATCGGCCCGGGACAGCCGCTGAATATCCTGTTGTTCACGATATTTATCGTGTTCTTCTGCTTCTTCTACACGGCATTGATGTTCAATCCGCAGGAAGTGGCCGATAACCTGAAGCGCTCAGGCGCATTCGTGCCCGGAATTCGACCAGGGCAGCACACGGCGAACTATATCGATGGCGTCCTGACACGTCTCACGGTGTTTGGCTCGGCCTATATCGCGCTGGTGTGTCTGCTGCCACAGTTCCTGGTAGTGACGTGGAATGTCCCCTTCTACCTGGGCGGTACTTCCCTGTTGATTGTGGTGGTCGTTGTGATGGATTTCATGGCGCAGGTCCAGAGCCACATGATGTCTCATCAGTATGACTCGGTCATGAAAAAAGCAAACCTCAAGACTTATGGCGGAGCCGGTCGCGCGCGTTGACGGTCGGTGTTTTGGAGAGAAGGCAATGAAAGTTCGTGCATCGGTAAAGAAGATCTGCAGAAACTGCAAAGTGGTGCGTCGTGGTGGTGTGGTTCGCGTGATTTGTGCGACCGATCCCCGACATAAGCAGCGTCAGGGTTAGTTTCTTGCCAAATATGATTGATTTTTATGGAGTAAATCGCTAAACTCTCGCGCCCTTCGCGGGGGCTCGTGCATCGCATGGGTACCATGGGCTGACTGGTTTAGCGTCACACGATTGGAGAAGGTTGAATGGCTCGTATCGCCGGCGTCAATGTCCCGGATAACAAGCACACGGTTATCTCGTTGACCTATATTTACGGTGTCGGTCGCGCTCAGGCGCGCCGGATCTGCAGTGCCTGCGGCATTGCTGAAACTACCAAGATGAGTGAGTTGACGGACGCCGAGCTCGACACCTTGCGCGCAAGTGTCGGTGAGATGACTGTCGAGGGTGACCTTCGGCGAGAGCTGTCCATGAACATCAAGCGTCTCATGGATCTGGGCTGTAATCGCGGCCTGCGTCACCGGCGCAGTCTGCCGTTGCGTGGACAGAGGACAAAAACCAATGCGCGTACTCGCAAAGGACCGCGCAAGCCGATACGTCGATAACGCTTCTATTGGAGCGATCAGCGTTTCCGGGTTTAGTGTAGCTGCATCATTTATGCAGTGTTGATATTAACAGGAATTGAGATATGGCAAAGCCAGGTGCCAAAAGCACTCGCAAGAAGATTTCACGCACGATTGCCGATGGCATTGCGCATGTGCACGCTTCTTTCAACAACACCATTGTCACCATCACCGACCGTCAGGGCAATACCCTGAGCTGGGCGACCGCGGGTGGCTCGGGTTTTCGTGGTTCGCGCAAGAGCACGCCATTTGCTGCGCAGGTCGCTGCCGAGCGTGCCGGTGAAGCGGCCAAGGAATATGGTCTGCAGAACCTCGATGTGCAGGTGAAGGGACCGGGACCCGGTCGCGAGTCCGCGGTGCGCGCACTCAATGCCTGCGGCTACAAGATCAGCAACATCACCGATGTGACGCCGATCCCCCACAACGGTTGCCGCCCGCCCAAGAAGCGTCGCGTTTAAAGCAAACAGGACTATAGATTATGGCTCGATATATTGGCCCCAAGTGCAAACTGTCACGGCGCGAAGGTACAGATCTGTTTCTGAAGAGCGGCGTTCGCTCCCTCGACTCCAAGTGCAAGCCAGAGTCGGTACCCGGACAGCACGGCGCCCGGCGTGGTCGCCTTTCCGATTATGGTGTGCAGCTGCGCGAAAAGCAGAAGGTGCGCCGGATGTACGGCGTGCTTGAAAAGCAGTTCCGCAACTATTACAAGGAAGCGGCGCGTCTCAAGGGAGCAACGGGTGAAAATCTGCTGCAGCTTCTTGAAAGTCGTCTGGACAACGTCGTTTATCGCATGGGATTCGGCTCAACCCGGTCCGAGTCGCGCCAGCTGGTGGCTCACAAGGCCATTCTGGTAAACGGCAAGACAGTCAATATCGCGTCCTATCAGGTACAGCCTGGTGATGTTGTCGCTGTGCGTGAAAAGGCCAAGAAGCAGCTTCGAGTGCAGGCGGCCCTCGCTCTCGCCGGTCAGCGCGGTGAGCCGGAGTGGATGGAGGTCAGCGTAGAAAAGCTCGAGGGAATATTCAAGGCAGCGCCGGAGCGGCAGGAGCTTTCGTCAGAGATCAACGAAAACCTGATCGTCGAGCTCTACTCCAAGTAGTAGAAACGCTGGCCAGTCTACCAATCAGCTACAGGTGCCCCAATGCAGAGTGCAGTAAATGAGTTATTGACACCCCGTGTCATAAAGGTCGAGGAAAAGAGCAGCACGCGAGCACAGGTGACGCTTGAGCCTCTTGAGCGCGGTTTTGGGCATACCCTGGGTAATGCGTTACGACGTATTCTTCTGTCATCCATGCCTGGCTGTGCCATCACCGAAGTCGAGATAGATGGCGTCCTGCACGAATACAGCACCATGGAAGGCGTTCAGGAAGACGTGATTGAAATCCTGCTGAATCTGAAAGACGTAGCCCTGGTGATGGCTGGCAAGGATGAGGTTGAGCTGACCCTTACCAAGAAGGGGCCGGGCGCCGTGACTGCGGGCGATATCCAGACGGATCACGATGTTGAAATCCGTAATCCTGATCACCTGATATGCCATATCAACGCGGAAAAGTCGGTGAACATGAAGCTGACGGCGATTCGGGGTCGCGGGTACTCTCCGGCAGATTCCCGGGAGAATCCCGAGGAAGAAACGCGGTCTATCGGTCGCCTCCAGCTCGACGCCACGTTCTCGCCGATCCATCGCGTGGCCTACGTTGTCGAGGCGGCGCGGGTTGAGCAGCGTACTGACCTCGACAAGCTGATACTGGATCTTGAGACAAATGGTACGATCGATCCCGAAGAAGCCATTCGGCGTGCGGCAACCATTCTGCAGCAGCAGCTTGCGGTGTTCGTTGACCTTGAAAGTGAAGCCCAGTCGGTGTCTTCGGACTCAGAAGATGAGGTCGATCCGGTGCTCTTGCGTCCGGTGGATGATCTTGAGTTGACCGTGCGGTCGGCGAACTGCCTGAAGGCTGAGAATATCTATTATATCGGGGACCTGGTGCAGCGCACCGAGGTTGAGCTTCTGAAAACGCCGAACCTTGGCAAGAAGTCGCTCACCGAGATCAAGGATGTACTGGCTTCCCGTGGGCTGTCGCTGGGCATGCGCCTTGACAGCTGGCCGCCTGCCAGTTTGAAAAATGACGAGCGGGTTCTGAGCGCCTGAGCGCCCGCGTGAGAACAGCGTGCTGAGACAGCACAGAGCAAAGGATTAGTAAGATGCGTCATCGTCACAGTGGACGTCAGTTAAATCGAAACAGCTCCCACCGCAAGGCCATGTTTCGCAACATGACCAGTTCTCTGGTGGAGCACGAACTGATCAAGACAACGCTTCCAAAGGCCAAGGAACTCCGCGGCTACGCGGAGCCCCTGATTACCCTGGCCAAGAAGGACAGCGTAGCGAATCGTCGCCTGGCGTTCGACCGGCTGCGAAACAAGGAAACCGTGGGCAAGCTGTTCAGTGAGCTGGGACCTCGATACCAGGCCCGGCCGGGTGGCTATATCCGCATTCTGAAGTGTGGCTTTCGCACGGGTGACAAGGCTCCCATGGCCTATGTCGAACTCGTTGATCGGCCACAGCCTGAGAGTTTTGACGACGAGGATTGACCCCCCCCAGCGGGTAGTGGCGTGCGGCGCAAGCCACATTGGCAAGCACAAAAAGGCCGGATAATTATCCGGCCTTTTTTTGTCCCGGGGATGGGCAAGCCAGGAGTTTGCAGGTGGCTACGCTGCCAGATCAGGCCACCCTCTTTTTCCGGCGGCGTGTTGCACTTGCGCTGTCATCTTTGGTTTTGGCGGTGGTTCGGGTTTTTCTCCGGGCTGGCTTCTTTGCATCAGACAGACCGTCTCGAGCGAGAAGAGGCTTGAGAAAGTGGCCCGTGTGAGAGCCTGCGCTTTCCGCGATATCTTCAGGTGTCCCGGTAGCAATGATGTGTCCCCCGCCACTGCCGCCCTCCGGTCCCAGGTCGACAACCCAGTCTGCCGTCTTGATGACATCGAGGTTGTGTTCGATGATCACAATCGTGTTGCCGTGGTCACGAAGCTTGTGCAGCACGGCGAGCAGCTGCCGGATATCCTCGAAATGCAGTCCGGTCGTTGGCTCGTCCAGAATGTAGAGTGTGCTGCCTGTGTCCCGTTTCGACAGCTCCCTGGAGAGTTTTACCCGCTGCGCCTCGCCACCTGAGAGCGTGGTCGCCGCCTGGCCCAGGCGGATATACGACAGGCCCACGTCCATCAGTGTCTGCAGCTTGCGGGCGATTGAGGGCACCGGCTCAAAGAAGGCAAAGGCGTCCTCAACGGTCATTTCCAGAACTTCGTGAATATTTCTGCCCTTGTAGCGGATATCCAGCGTCTCACGATTGTAGCGCTTGCCCTTGCAGACGTCGCAGGGTACGTGAATGTCGGGGAGGAAGTGCATCTCGACACGGGTGACGCCATCACCCTGGCAGGCTTCGCAGCGACCGCCCTTGACGTTGAAGCTGAAGCGACCGGGCTTGTAGCCGCGCGAGCGCGCTTCCTGGGTGCCGGCGAACAGCTCACGTACCGGTGTGAATATGCCGGTGTAAGTGGCCGGGTTTGATCGCGGTGTGCGACCAATGGGGCTCTGGTCGATATCGATACACTTGTCGATGTGCTGCAGCCCCTCAATGCCCTCGTGCGCGGCGGCATTCAGCGTGGTTGCGCCGTTCAGTTCGGTGGCTGCGAGGGGGTACAGGGTGCCGTTGATGAGAGTGGATTTTCCGGAACCGGATACGCCGGTGATGCAGGTGAGCAGGCCCACGGGCAATTCAAGCGTCACGTTCTGCAGGTTGTTGCCGCTGGCGCCGAGCAGCCGGACAAGGCGTTTTTCGTCTGCCTGGCGCCTCTGCTCCGGAATTTCGATTCGGCGCTTGCCGGACAGGTAGGCGCCGGTGAGTGAGTCCTCGTTGCCGACAATGTCTGCCAGGGTTCCCTGCGCCACAATCCGTCCGCCGTGAACGCCGGCCCCGGGCCCGATATCGATGATGTGGTCTGCGCTGCGGATGGCGTCTTCATCGTGTTCTACCACCAGGACCGTATTGCCGATGTCACGGAGATGCGTAAGCGTGCCCAGAAGCCGCTCGTTGTCGCGCTGGTGCAGGCCGATGGAGGGCTCATCGAGGATATACATCACACCGACCAGCCCGGCGCCAATCTGCGATGCCAGCCGGATCCGCTGTGCCTCACCGCCAGAGAGGGTTTCCGCACTGCGGTCCAGCGTCAGGTAGTTGAGACCGACATCGACCAGGAATCGGTAACGGGCGCGGATCTCTTTCAGGATCTTTTCTGCGATCGCGCCCTGTCGGCCGGAGAGCTTCAGCGAATTGAAATAATCCTCGGATTCGCCTACCGGCATGGCGGTAATGCTCGGTAGTGTCCGCTCATCGATAAAGACGTGACGGGCATCGCGACATAGGCGGGTCCCGCCGCAGTCAGGACAGGGTGCCGTGGCGAGGAAGCGCGCGAGCTCCTCGCGCACCGACTGCGACTCCGTATCGCGGTAGCGACGCTCCATGTTTGGCAGGATACCCTCGAAGGCGTGGCGCCGCTGGAAAACACTGCCGCGATCATTGATGTAAGAGAAGGAGATTTCCTCACCCTTGCTGCCGGTGAGAATAATGTCGCGATGGCGTTGGCTGAGCTGCTCAAACGGCGTATCGATGTCGAAGCCGTAATGTTCCGCAAGCGAGGTCAGCATGTGGAAGTAGTAGACGTTGCGCCGGTCCCAGCCCCGGATGGCGCCTTCGGCCAGGCTGGCCTCAGGATGCAGAACCACGCGTGCCGGGTCGAAATACTGCTTGACGCCAAGACCATCGCAGCCGCTACAGGCGCCCGCCGGATTGTTGAAGGAGAATAGCCTCGGCTCCAGTTCATCGATGCTGTGGCCACATTCGGGGCAGGCAAAGCGGGCCGAGAACACGATATCGTCGTCATCGGCATCCATGTGACTGACGGCAGCGAGGCCATCGGTAAGCTGCAGCGCCGTCTCAAAGGATTCCGCCAGCCGCAGGCCAAGGTCGTCACGCACCTTGAAGCGGTCTACCACGACGTCGATCGTGTGCTTCTTTTTCTTGTCCAGTTCGGGCAGGTCGTCAAGGTCGGTAATGCGTCCATTGATCCGTGCGCGCACGAATCCCGCGGCGCGCAGCTCCTCGAACACCTGCAGATGCTCCCCCTTGCGGCCGCGTACCACCGGAGCCAGCAGCATCAGTTTTTCTCCTTCGGGCATGGCCAGTACGCTGTCGACCATCTGGCTGACCGTCTGCGCCTGCAATGCGCGGTTGTGATCCGGACAGCGCGGCTCGCCGATGCGTGCATAAAGCAGGCGCAGATAGTCGTAGATCTCGGTAATGGTGCCGACCGTGGAGCGCGGATTGTGTGACGTGGACTTCTGCTCGATGGAGATTGCCGGGGACAGGCCTTCAATGTGATCCATGTCCGGCTTTTCCATCATGGACAGGAACTGTCGGGCGTAGGTGGACAGGGATTCGACGTAGCGTCGTTGACCTTCGGCGTAGAGCGTGTCGAACGCCAGGGAGGATTTTCCCGACCCCGACAGGCCGGTGATGACAATCAGCCGGTCGCGGGGAATATCCAGATCGATATTCTTGAGGTTGTGGGTGCGCGCACCGCGAACCTGAATTGTGTCCATGTCGTATCTACACTGGTAACGGAAAACCCCACAGTATAGGCGCATGTCGCGCCCGGCAAAACCGGTGTATCGCGACGCGGCTGTCTGTGGATGCTGCCGGCGCCTGAAGCTGCTAATATCGCGAAATTCCCGGGAGGCAGAGTGTGCTGACAAAAAATCCGATGACTTCGGTCGAGCGCCGCGCTGTTGGTGCGCTCGCCCTTCTCTACAGTTTCCGCATGCTGGGCCTGTTCATGGTCCTGCCGCTGCTTGCTCTGTATGCGGTCGATATGCCCGGCGGCACGCCGTTGATGATCGGCCTTGCCCTCGGTGCCTATGGCTTCAGCCAGGCCCTTCTGCAGATTCCGCTTGGCTGGCTGTCGGATCGTATTGGCAGAACCCCCGTTATTCTCGGCGGACTGCTGATGTTCGCTGCCGGTAGCCTGGTGGCGGGCCTTGCGGAGACGGTTCCCGGGATTGTGTTGGGTCGCCTGTTGCAGGGAGCCGGTGCCATCGCGGGCACCGTCATGGCGCTGGTGGCCGACGTGACCGATGAGGAGCAGCGCACCAAGGCCATGGCCATTGTCGGTGCCAGTATCGGCCTGTCCTTCGCGGTGTCCCTTGTGCTCGGTCCCGTTGTGGCAGGTTTTGGCGGTTTGTCCAGTGTCTTCCTGCTGACTTTCGTGCTCGCGCTGGGTGGGATTGTCGTGGTCTTTCTCGGGGTCCCGCGCGGTGTGGTGAGCCGCGAACACGCAGAGGTGGGGACCCGTCCCGGGATGATCCGTAGTGTCCTCGCAACGCCGGCACTGCGACGGCTGAATTTTGGGGTTTTCAGTCTGCACTTCATTCTGACCGCCAGCTTCCTGGTGATACCGTTTGCACTTCAGGACACCCTCTCCCTGCCGCGTGAGGCCCACTGGAAGATCTATCTGCCGGTTCTGGTCGCATCTTTGGTCGGCATGCTGCCGCTGTTACGCCTCGCCGAGCGCCATGGCAAGATAAGACCAGTGCTTGTCGGCACGGTTGTCATGCTGCTGGTGTCAGTCGCCGGAATGACCTTGCTTGCCGTGCCCTGGGTGCTGTGCGTTGCCCTCTGGCTGTACTTCGTGGCGGTCAACTACCTCGAGGCGACGCTGCCCTCGCTGGTCAGCAAGGCGGTTTTTTCCGGCGGCAAGGGCACGGCGCTTGGCGTGTACTCTACCTGTCAGTTTATCGGTGCTTTTACGGGTGGTGCCCTTGGCGGCCTTGCACTGCAGTACGGCGGCGTGCTGGGTCTGTTCGTACTGTGCCTGATCCCCGGATTGTTCTGGGTGCGCAGTAGTCTGGGCGTAACGGCGGCGTCGCCCGTGGTTGCTCAGGGCGCCACATCCGCCTCCTGACCGTTTTCGGCTGTCGCATTCGCCCGGCGGGATTGCTATAGTCCTCGGCAAGTTTGCAGCATATTCCGGGGGTTCGATTCATGGCATCACGTGGTGTCAACAAGGTTATTCTGGTGGGAAATCTGGGCAATGACCCCGAGACCCGCTATATGCCATCGGGGGGCGCTGTCACCAACATCAGCGTCGCGACCTCCGAGGTCTGGAAGGACAAGCAGACGGGTCAGCCTCAGGAACGTACCGAGTGGCACAGGGTGGTATTTTTCAACAAGCTGGCCGAAATCGCGGGCGAATACCTGCGCAAGGGATCGAAAGTCTACGTTGAAGGCACGCTGCGCACGCGGAAGTGGCAGGATCAGTCAGGCCAGGATCGCTACAGCACGGAAGTGATTGCCAACGAAATGCAGATGCTCGACAGCCGCGGCGGTAGCAGTGGAGATGGCGGTGGAATGTCCCGTCCCGATCCCATGTACGACCAGAGCGCTCCCCAGCAGCAATCGTCTGCTCGGGGTGCTGGCAAGCCCGGGGCCGCTGGCAGCGCCTCTCCATCCAGCGAGACGCCGCCGGACTTCGATTTCGACGACGACATTCCGTTCTAAGTGGGTGAGCTGTGCATGCGCCGACCCGCGCCTTGATTCGCGCCCGCACAGTGACTTTGAGCGTTACCGAACTTACCGCGTGGCCCACTAGTGCATATTCTGTTGATTGCGGCGGACACTCTACTCGGCGTGACTCTACAGTCCACCCTGGCACGCTGGGGACGCCATCGGGTTACGACAGTGTCGCAGGCGGTGAGCCGCTGGAAAAGCGAGCGACACGCCAAGAAGGCGGTTCGTCGTGTCGACGCGGATATCATCGTTGATCTGCGCACGCCCCAGCTCATGGCGGCGGGTGACTGGGTGCAGCCGATTGATGTTCAGCGCACGCACTGGCTGGCAAAAATCTGTAGCCGCGCCGGCATTCCCTATTTGTATCTTTCAGACCCACGGGTATTTTCCGGGTTGCTGAGTCACCTCTACCGGGAACAGGAGGCGCCGGATGCCGACGATGCGCCGGGTCTGGGCCTCATCGCAGCGGAAGATCATGTCCGCGCGACCTGTGAAAATCATATGGTGCTGCGGCTTGGTCCCCTGTTTGCCTCCTTTGACAATAACCTGCTGACGCAGGTGCTGGCATCGCTCTCGAGTCAGGCTCCGCTCGCAGTGGATGATCTCGATCAGTTGTGTCCCGTTGAGGCCAGCGACGCAGCGCGGGTAATCTCGGGTGTTCTGGATCAGCTCGATGCGGGAGCGGCGGTCACTGGCACCTTTCATTACAACAGCCCGGACCGCACTACCGCCTATGGTTTTGCGGAGGCGGTGCTCGCGGCCGCTTCGCAGTTCATCAAGGTGGCCGACGATGCGATTGTCCGGCTTGAACACGATCCTGATCGGGTGGCGCGGAACTGGAGCCTCGATTGCCGTGAAATCCGCGATACCTTCGCGATCAAGCAGGTTGCCTGGCGGGGGTTTATCAGCAGCACGGTCAAGCTCTACCTGGCGCCCTGATCAGCGGAACTTCGGGAACAATCATGCTTTCAGATGTCTCTTCCATTGTCGCGCTGAACATAGCGGTCCTGACGGTTTCGGACACCCGTGGGCCCGAAGACGATACCTCGGGGCGCTTTTTGTCCGAGGCCGCAGGGGCGGCGGGGCATGAGCTCGTGGACAGGGCGCTGGTAATCGATGACGTCTATCGGATTCGCGCACAGCTGTCGCTCTGGATTGCCGACCCCGGTGTGGAGGTGGTTCTGATAACGGGGGGCACGGGATTTGCCGGGCGCGACTCCACGCCGGAGGCGGTCGAGCCCCTGTTCGACAAGACCATCGTCGGCTTCGGCGAGGTGTTTCGCGCGCTGTCGCTGGCGGAAATCGGGACGTCGACGGTGCAGTCCCGAGCGCTCGCGGGTCTGGCCAATCGTACGCTCATTTTCTGCATGCCCGGGTCCACCGGTGCGTGTCGCACGGCATGGACGGGCATACTCCGGGAACAGCTGGACGTGCGCCACCGTCCGTGCAACTTTGTCGGCCTGCTGCGGCCAAAGAGCCAGCCCTGAGCATGCTGTCGCCGTCGCTGGCGCTCGCCAGGATGCTGGCGGCGGCTATACCCCCGCCACCCGCGCATGGCATGCAACTCGCGGATGCGCTGGGAGCCACACTTGCCGTCGATGTGACGGCGCCACTGGCGCTGCCTGCCTTCGACAACAGTGCCATGGATGGTTATGCGCTCAGGGCTTCCGATGTCGCGGACGGCAGGTCGCTCCCTGTGAGTCAGCGCATACTTGCAGGGCAGGTGCCATTGCCGCTGACGTCGGGCACGGCGGCACGGATATTCACCGGCGCCCCACTACCGGAGGGTGCGGACAGCGTTATGATGCAGGAGGCCTGTGCCGTGGTTGACGGCTCGGTTCGTCCCCTGCAGGCGGTGACGGTCGGCAGCCACGTGCGCCGACGCGGCGAGGACGTCGCGCAGGGCAGTCTTCTGCTGCCGCGCGGTCGCCGTCTGCGGCCGCAGGATCTGGGCCTGCTCGCTTCCGTCGGCATGGCGTCCGTCGAGGTCTATCGTCCCCTGCGCGTTGCCATTCTGGTGACGGGTGACGAGCTGCGCGAGCCCGGCGGACCGCCGCTGCGGGCTGGAGAGATCTTCAACAGTAACGGGCCGATGCTCTCTGCCATGGTTCGGCGCTGCGGCCTTCAGGCCATCGAGACGGAGCGGGTTGCCGACAGTGAACAGGCCGTCGCGCAGGCTCTCGGTGATGCTGCGGCGGCGGCGGATGTCATTGTCAGCACGGGTGGCGTGTCGGTTGGGGAGGCAGATCACGTCAGATCGCAGGTTGAGAGGCTCGGTGCACTGTCGCTGTGGCGCATCGCCATCAAACCGGGCAAGCCGCTGGCCTTTGGCCGTGTCGGGGATGTGCCCTTTATCGGTCTGCCCGGCAATCCGAGCTCGGTTTTCGTGACGTTTGCCGTTCTGGCACGTCCGTTTCTGCTCGCCTGCCAGGGCCGTGATGAGCGCGAGATGCCTCGCCTGACGGTGCGTGCGGGCTTTTCCGTGACGTCAGCTGGCACGCGTGAGGAGTACCTGCGGGTCACGCTGCTCCCCGGCGATGACGGTACGGAGGCGGTTCTGGCGGGCAACCAGAGCTCTGGTGCACTGTCGGCTGCCACCCGTGCGCAGGCCCTTGCGGTCGTGCCACCCGATACCCTGATAGCGCCGGGTGACGCTGTGGATGTTATCCTGCTGGACGCGCTGGTCCCCTGACAGCGGTCAGGTCAGTCGTCCTGCCAGCGCGAGAACACCAGTGACGCATTTGTCCCGCCGAAGCCGAAGCTGTTCGACATGACCTGCTGCAGGGTGACGTTCTCCCGGCGTTCGATCGCGATCGGCATGCCGTCAGCTTCGGGGTCGAGTTCCTCGATATTGGCCGAGGCGGCAATAAAGCCCCGTTGCTGCATGAGAAGACTGTAGATCGCTTCCTGCACGCCCGCGGCACCCAGGGAATGGCCGGACAGTGATTTTGTGGACCCGATGGCAGGCATGGCATCCTCGCGCTCGGCATATACCGAGCGCACGGCCTTGAGCTCCTGGATGTCGCCGGCGGGCGTGCTCGTTCCATGGGCGTTGATGTAGTCCACCGGGCCGTCCACTGTCGCCAGTGCCTGCTGCATGCAGCGCATGGCACCCTCGCCCGATGGCGCGACCATGTCGTGGCCGTCGGAAGTGGCGCCGTAGCCGACCAGTTCGGCGTAGATCTTCGCGCCTCGGGCGCGGGCAACTTCGAGTTCCTCGAGCACCAGCATGCCGCCACCGCCGGCGATAACGAAGCCGTCCCGGTTCGCGTCGTAGGCCCGGGAAGCGCGTTCCGGTGTGTCGTTGTAGCGCGTGGACAGCGCGCCCATGGCATCAAACAGGCTGCTCAGGGTCCAGTGCAGTTCTTCGCCGCCGCCGGCAAAGACGCGATCCTGCTTGCCGAGCTGTATCTGCTCCATCGCCGAGCCTATGCAGTGGGCGCTGGTAGAGCAGGCCGAGGATATGGAGTAGTTGATTCCCTTGATACGGAAGGGTGTCGCCAGACAGGCGGAAACGGTACTGCCCATGGTCTGCGTGACCCGATAGGGGCCGACGCGGCGCAATCCGCGCGCTCTGAGAATATCGGCCGCTTCTGTCTGACTGGCTGAGGAGGCGCCACCCGACCCGGCGATAATGCCCGTGCGCGGGTTCGATATCTCCGTGTCCTTGAGCCCGGCATCGGCAATGGCCTGCTGCATGGAAATGTAGGCGAAGGCGGCAGCGTCCGCCATGAAGCGCAATTGTTTGCGGTCGATGTGCTCTGCCGGGTTGATGTCGGGCGCGCCGGCAATGTGCGAGCGCATGCCCATCTCCACCTGTTCCTCGCGCAAGGCAATGCCGGAGCGCCCGTTGAACAGGGAATCAGCCACGCTGTCTGCGTCGTTGCCGAGACATGACACAATGCCCAGACCCGTAATGACGACTCGTCTTGTCATGGTTCAGAATGACTCCGTTGACTGAAACAGGCCCACCCTGAGGTCGTTAGCCTGGTAGATATCCCTGCCGTCCACCGACAGCGTACCATCTGCAATGCCCATGATCAGCTTGCGCTCGATCACGCGCTTGAGCTGAATGCGGTAGGTCACCAGACGTGCAGTGGGCAGAACCTGGCCGCTGAACTTGACCTCACCGGATCCCAGTGCGCGGCCCCGTCCCGGATTACCGCGCCAGCCCAGATAGAAGCCGAGCAGTTGCCACATTGCGTCGAGGCCGAGGCAGCCTGGCATGACAGGGTCGCCCGGAAAATGACACTGAAAAAACCACAGGTCGGGGGTGACGTCCAGCTCTGCAATGATCTCGCCCTTGCCGTGGCTGCCACCATCGGCGCTGATATGAGTAATGCGGTCGAGCATCAGCATCTCATCCACGGGCAGCTGTGCATTGCCCGCGCCAAAAAGTTGACCCGTGCCGCACTTTATCAGCTCGTCCTTGGCATAACTGCTTTTTCCGGTCATGGTGCGTCCGTTGGTTGCGGTGCAAGAGAATGGTGGTTGGGATGTGTTGTCGGGGCTGCACCGGTATGTGGATGTGGGTAGGTTCCGGCCTGCTGCATATTTTAATGAATGCGGGCGACAAGTCCAGACTCGCGGCCCGGCGTCCATGGCTGGAGGCGCCACGGAGGGCTCGGGTAGAATGAAGTCGCTGCGCGCAGCCCGGTCTGACATGTCAGGTCAACGGATGCCGGGCATTACAGTCACAAGCAAGGAAGCCAGATAAGCTATGTTAGTTCCCGTTCTTTTGTCCGGTGGTGTGGGGAGCCGCCTGTGGCCCGTCTCCCGGGAAGCGCATCCCAAGCAGTTTCTGCCGCTGGCCAGTGAGCTTTCCATGCTGCAGGCCACCCTGGAAAGGACCTCGGCGCTGCGCGCGTCTGCACCACTGGTCGTCTGCAACGAGGAGCACCGCTTCATGGTGGCTGAACAGTTGCGGCAGCTGTCCGTGCAGCCCGCAGGGATCCTGCTGGAGCCGGAGGGGCGCAATACGGCGCCTGCGGTAGCGCTGGCGGCGCTGCAGGCACTCGAGACCGACCAGGAGGCGATTCTGCTGGTCCTCCCGGCAGATCACATCATCAAGGATACCGCCGCCTTCACCGACGCGGTGGCCGCTGCCATGCCCCTTGCCGAGGATGGCTACCTGGTGACATTCGGTGTTGTACCCGCGTCACCGGAGACCGGCTATGGCTACATACAGCGGGGCGACGCGGTGGGTGAGGCCGGCTTCGAGCTGCGCGCGTTTTTCGAGAAGCCCGACGCCGATACCGCGAGCGCCTACGTCGAGAGCGGGGATTTTCTGTGGAATTCCGGCATGTTCCTGCTGCGCGCGGCGACCTACCTTGAGGAACTGGGCAACTATGCGCCGGACATGGCGCAGCACTGCCGGGCCGCGATGGCGGCGGCATCGTCGGATCTGGACTTCGTGCGACCGGATCGCGCGGCGTTTGCCGCATCGGCGAGCGACAGTATTGATTACGCGGTCATGGAGCGAACGACGCGCGGCGCCGTTGTGCCTCTCGACTGTGGCTGGAGTGATGTCGGCGCCTGGTCGACGCTGTGGGAGGTATCCGCGCAGGATCAAGATGGCAACGTGCTGCAGGGCGATGTCATCGCCGAAGACTGTCGCGGCAGCTACCTGCGCAGCGAGTCGCGGCTGCTGGCTGCCGCGGGCATCGATGACCTGGTGGTGGTGGAAACCGCCGACGCCATTCTGGTCGCCAGCCGGCATCGCGTGCAGGACGTAAAGCGCATCGTCACGCGCCTGCGGGAAGAGGGCCGCAGTGAGGCATCCCTGCACCACCGGGTGTATCGTCCCTGGGGCAGCTACGAGTCACTGGTGGTATCCGAGCGCTTCCAGGTGAAGCGGATTATCGTCAACCCGGGGGGGACACTGTCCCTGCAGATGCATCACCATCGCGCTGAGCACTGGATCGTCGTCAGAGGCACCGCCGAGGTTACCTGCGAGGAGAAAACCTTTATGCTCGGCGAAGACGAATCGACCTACATCCCACTGGGTCACCGGCACCGTCTGGCCAATCCGGGCAAGATTCCCCTGGAGCTTATCGAAGTGCAGACAGGAAGCTACCTCGGCGAGGACGATATCGTCCGCTTTGAGGACAAATACGGTCGCAGCGGCTGATTTGCCCGCCGGCGGCGACAGGACAGTTCATCAGGAACGGAGAGGCCCATGATTTCCAAATGTATGTTTCCGGTTGCAGGCTACGGAACGCGATTTCTGCCCGCCACAAAAAGCATGCCGAAAGAAATGCTGCCCGTGGTGAACAAGCCGCTGGTGCAGTACGGCGTCGAGGAGGCGATCGCGGCGGGGATGACGACCTGCGCCATGGTCACCGGGCGCGGCAAGCGTGCCATCGCCGATCATTTCGACATCAGTTACGAACTCGAGCACCAGATTGCCGGAACCGGCAAGGAAGCCTATCTCGACAGCATCCGCAATGTTCTCGATAAAGGCACGTTCACCATGGTGCGCCAGCGGGAAATGAAAGGACTCGGGCATGCGATTCTCACCGGTGAAACGCTGATCGGGAACGAACCCTTCGGCGTGCTCCTGTCTGACGATCTGTGCCTGAACGAGGACGGTCCCGGTGTCCTCAGCCAGATGGTGGAGCTGTACCGCCAGTTCCGCTGCTCAATCGTCGCCATCATGGAAGTGCCCCCGGACCAGACGCACAAGTACGGCGTCATCGCCGGTGAGTCATTGAAAGATGGCATTTATCGCGTTGACCGCATGGTGGAAAAGCCGAAGCCCGAGGACGCACCCTCGAATCTGGCGATTATCGGCCGCTACATACTCACCCCTGATATCTTCGACATCATCCGCGAGACGCCGCCGGGCGCCAACGGTGAGATACAGCTCACCGATGCCCTGCAGACCCAGGCCACGCGCGGCTGCGTCATGGCCTACAAATTCAAGGGACGGCGCTTTGACTGCGGCAGCGTTCCGGGCTTTGTCGAGGCCACCGACTACGTTTACAACAACGTCTACCAGCAGCCCTGAAGGATTGATCGCCGTGACGAATGTGGACATGAGCTGTTTCAAGGCCTATGACGTGCGCGGCCGTGTTCCCGACCAGCTCAACGAGGATATCGCCTACCGCATCGGCCGTGCCTTTGCGGAGGTTCTGGACGCAAGGCGCGTAGTAGTCGGTCACGATGTGCGGCTGTCGAGCGAGCTGATCAAGGCTGCCCTGAGTGAGGGGCTGCGTGACCAGGGCGCCGATGTCTTCGACATTGGCCTGGCGGGAACCGAGGAAATCTATTTCGCCACCAGTCACAGCGCCATGGACGGGGGTATCGCGGTCACCGCCAGCCACAATCCCAAGGACTACAACGGCATGAAATTCGTCCGCGCGGGGTCGCGGCCGGTTTCTGGCGACACGGGACTTTTCGACATTCGCGACCGCGCCGCGAAGAACCGCTTTGCACCGGTATCGCGTCGGGGAGACCTGCAGCCGCTGGATACGGATGACGCCTACATCGCGCACCTGCTGGGCTATATTGACCGGTCATCCCTCGCGCCGCTGCGCATCGTGACGGATCCCGGAAATGGCGGCGCGGGTCGCATTATCGACCTGCTGGAGCCGCATCTGCCCTTCGAGTTCATCAGGATCAACCACGAGCCTGACGGTCACTTCCCCAATGGCGTGCCCAATCCACTGCTGGCCGAGAATCGCGGGGCTGCAGCGGCGGCAGTGCGCAGCCACGCCGCGGACATGGCGATTGCCTGGGATGGCGATTTCGATCGCTGTTTTTTCTTCGACGCGAACGGTGACTTTATCGAGGGCTACTACCTTGTCGGCCTGCTGGCCGAGGCCTTCCTGCGCGACCATCCGGACGAGGCCATCGTGCATGATCCCAGGCTGACCTGGAATACGCGGGATATTGTCGCCGCAGGTCGGGGCCGTGCCGTGGAGAGCAAGACCGGGCATGCATTTATCAAGGAACGCATGCGCCAGGAAAACGCCATCTACGGTGGCGAGATGAGCGCCCATCACTATTTTCGCGATTTTGCCTATTGCGACAGCGGCATGATTCCCTGGCTGCTGGTTGCAGGGCTGATCAGCGACCGCCAGCAGAGCCTGGGTCACATGGTAGAGCAGCGCATGGCAGCCTACCCCTGCAGCGGCGAGATCAACCGTACAGTGAACGACCCGGTTGCGCTGCTGGAAACCATGGAGCGGCGCTATGGCCCGGATGCGCAGTCGGTGGAGCATGTGGATGGACTGAGCGTCAGCTTTGCCGACTGGCGCTTCAATCTTCGCTGCTCCAACACCGAGCCCGTTGTGCGTCTGAACGTGGAAAGTCGCGGCGATGCTGCGTTGATGACCGCGAGAACCGCTGAGATTCTGGCGCTGATCGACGCCGCCTGAGCGGTCGTCCGTCAGGCGTTGGCGTCGCGCCAGCGCTGAATGAGCGCTGCGGTCGCGGCATCCAGCGTTGACGCCGGTTCATTCGCGTCCTCCGCTGCGGGACCGAGCATGACCTCGTGTACCTGCCGACCGATGTTCTTGCCGAGCTCAACGCCCCACTGGTCGAAGGCATTGATATCCCAAATAACGCTGCTGCAGAAGGTGCGGTGCTCATACAGCGCGAGCAACGCCCCCAGGCTGTGAGGGGTCAGGCGCTCGAATGACAGCACACTGTGCGGCCGGTTGCCGGGTATCGCCAGGTGCGGCGCCAGCCACTCAGCGTCGTCATCGCGGCCGCGCTGTCGCAGGGAGTCCTCTGCCGCAGCCGCGCTGCGCCCCACCGTCAACGCACGACTCTGTGCCAGGCAGTTGGCAACCAGGCGGCCATGGCGCCCGTCCTCGTCCTCGTCTGCGTCTGCCGGCGCCAGCGGCAGAATGAAATCCACGGGACACAGGTGTGTGCCCTGGTGCAGCAGCTGGTGGAAAGAATGCTGGCCGGTCGTCCCTGCGGCGCCCCAGAGCACGGGCGCCGTGTGATAGCCGACGGTGTCGCCGCTGCGGTTCACGCGCTTGCCGTTGCTTTCCATCGTCAGCTGCTGCAGGAAATCCGGCAGGCGACGCAGACGATAGGCGTAGGGCAGCACGGCGTGATTGGTCGCCCCAAGGAAATGACAGCACCAGATTTCCAGCAGGCTCATCAGCAGGGGCAGATTGCTCTCGGGTGACGTGTCGCGGAAATGCCGGTCCATGGTCTCGGCGCCGCGAAGCAGTTCGCAGAACGCCTCCCAGCCTATCGCGATCGCGGTGCTGAGCCCTATGGCTGACCACAGTGAGTAGCGACCGCCCACCCAGTCCCACAGTGGCAGGCAGTTATCCGGTGGAATACCGAACTCCTCGGCGGCCTGCAGATGACTGGTCACCGCGAGAAAATGCCGCGCAAGATCCTTCTCCGACGCGCCCGCGTCCTGCAGCCAGCGGCGGGCGGCGAGGGCGTTGTGCAGGGTTTCCTCGGTACTGAAGGATTTGGAGCAGACGATGAACAACGTGGTGGCCGGATTCAGTGGCGCAATGACGCTGCGCAGGTCCTCCGGGTCAATGTTGGCGGCGTAGTGAACGCGCGGCGGGGCGGGGCAGGCCGGAGCAAGGGCCTCGCTGGTCAGCCGTGGCCCCAGGTCCGAGCCGCCGATACCCAGGTTGACCACGTCGCTGATCGGCTCGCCGGTAAAGCCCGTTTGCCGCTGGCTGCGCAGCGTCTCCACGTGTTCCCGCATGCGTTCCCGCGTGGCCACAACCTCGGCAAAGCGTGCGGCGTGGTTATCCGCTGCGCTCGCCCGCAGCAGCATGTGCAGGGCGGGGCGTTTTTCCGTGTGATTGACCTCGCGACCGGCAAAAAGTGCGGCGATGCGCGCCTGCATGTCTGCTCGTCGCGCAAGGGACAGCAGGTTTTCCAGTGTGAAGGTGTCGAGAAGGTGCCTGGAGAAGTCGAGATGCAGGCCCGCGGCCTCGCAGCTGAAGGCCTGGGGTCGCGTGGCATCCGCCGAGAGCAGTGCCGCAATGCTCTGCCCCTGAAGGCGTGATGCCTGCACGGTCAGGTCGCGACCTTCCTGTGAATCGAGCAGGGTCATGGCTGTCACTGGTGTGAATGGCAGGCTGAGTATAGGTAGCACCCCGCTCAGGGGCAATTGCTGCGCGCCCGTCTGTTGCGTGCCGGTAACGGCGGAGCTTCAGTGACTGCGGTCGACCGACAATGCCGCCAGGGCCTGCATGGCGTTGCGTGCGGGGCTTTCGGGGAGTCGTGCCAGGCAGGCCAGGGCCTGGTCGCGGTGCGATATTGCGGCGCGGCGGGTATAGCCGAGGCTATCGCAGTCGGTGATCGCCTGCATGATAGCCTCAAGCTGGTCTGCCCGTTTGCCCGTGATGGCAGCGCTGACCAGTGACGCCTGTGTCCCGGTGCCGCTGCTGATGACGTGAATGAGGGGCAGGGTGGGCTTGCCCTCGGTCAGGTCGTCGCCGACATTCTTGCCCATTGCCGCGGGGTCGCCTTCGTAGTCGAGCACGTCATCGATCATCTGGAACGCAATCCCCAGGTGCAGGCCGAAGTCGTACAGGTCCTGAGCGTGTGGGTGTCCGTCGCCATGCAGCTGCGCGGCACCGCGGCAGGCAGCCGCGAACAGCACAGCGGTCTTGCGGGTGATGACATCGAGGTACTGGGTTTCGCTGGTGCTGGCGTCACCGGCGCGAGCCAGCTGCAGCACTTCTCCTGCAGCGATCATGTTGGTGGTGTCCGCCATCTGTGACAGCAGCGCCATGTCGTCCAGGCTGACCATGAGCTGGAATGCCCGCGTGTAGAGAAAGTCTCCTACCAGCACTGACGGCGCATTGCCGAACGCGGCGTTGGCGGTGAGTCTTCCGCGGCGCAGCTCTGACAGGTCAACCACATCATCATGCAGCAGCGTCGCGGTGTGAATGAACTCGATGACCGCGGCAAAGCAGATGTGCCGCGGCGTGCATTCACCGATGGCGGCGGCTGACAGCAGGGCAAGCAGCGGCCGCAGGCGCTTGCCGCCAGCGTCCACGATGTAGTGACCGATGTTCTCGACCATGTCGACGTCGGATTCGAGTTGCTCAATGATCAGGGTGTTGACCTGATCGAACTCGCGCTCGACAACGGCTCGGATGTTTTGCATAGATGACTTAGGGCGTGAAAATGCCCGCGAATGCTAGGTCGCGCCCCGTGCGCTGTCAAGCGGCGTTCCGGCGGCCCCGAGGGACCCCCGGCACGACCCGGCCGGCGTGGCCGGTAACAATTACCTGTTGTCCCCAACGCATGTTATGCAGTAGAATCTGCGCCCCCTCGAAGCCTCGCTCGGCATCGAGCCTGTTTGTGCCTGGCCCTGCCCATCGCCGTTGCGATGCTGTTTAGACCTGCGGGAAGGCGAACTGAACGGAGAAAGACATGTACGCAGTAATAGAAAGCGGCGGCAAGCAGCATCGCGTTGTCGAAGGCGAGCTCCTCAAGCTTGAGAAAATTGAAGCCGCCACCGGTGAGACCGTCGAATTCGATCGTGTCCTGATGGTGGGCGGAGACGGTGACGTCAAGATCGGTCGTCCACTGCTTGAGGGCAGCAAGGTCACGGCAGAAGTGATAACCCAGGGCCGTCACAAGAAAGTGAAGATTGTGAAGTTCAACCGCCGCAAGCACTACCGGAACGAGACCGGTCACCGCCAGTGGTACACCGAAGTCAAGATCACGGGCATTACGGCGTAGTCAGTCGGCCCACAGTCACTTTTTGGAGGTAATCGGCAATGGCACACAAGAAAGCAGGCGGCAGTACCCGCAACGGTCGCGATTCGGAAAGCAAACGTCTGGGCGTGAAGCGCTTCGGCGGGCAGGCAGTGACAGCAGGCAACATCCTGGTGCGTCAGCGTGGTACGCGCTTTCACCCCGGTGAAAATGTCCGCTGCGGCAAGGACCATACCCTGTTTGCCACGGTTGATGGCACAGTTGAGTTCGTTACCCGTGGTCCTAACGGGCGCAAGTTTGTTCAGGTAACCGGCGCGTAGCGCGCAACCGGTAGCGAGTCCGGAAGCCTCGTCATCCGACGGGGCTTTTTTTTGCGCCGCGTGCGGGTCTTTTTGACCAATGCTGCCGCCCTGCGCCAGCGCGGAGTAGAATCCAGCTTATGAAATTCGTAGATGAGGCGACCATCAAGGTCTTCGCGGGCAACGGCGGCAGCGGCTGCCTGAGTTTTCGCCGTGAAAAGTATATCGAGCGCGGCGGCCCCGATGGCGGCGACGGCGGCGATGGCGGCAGCGTGATCATGCAGGCCGACAGCGCACTGAACACCATGGTGGATTATCGCTACCAGCGTGCCTATCGCGCCCCCAATGGCGAGCCGGGCCGGGGCCGCAACTGCACCGGCGCCAGTGGCGAGGATCTCGTTCTTCGCGTACCCGTGGGCACCACGGTCATCGACGAGGACAGGGGTGAGGTGCTCGGTGATCTGTCGGAGTCGGGCGCCCGGCTGGTGGTGGCGCGCGGCGGCTTTCACGGTCTTGGCAATACCCGCTACAAATCCTCGGTAAATCGCGCCCCGCGACAGACTTCGCCCGGCTCTGAAGGCGAGCACCGGACGCTGAAGCTGGAGCTCAAGGTGCTCGCGGACGTCGGTCTTCTGGGGCTGCCAAACGCCGGTAAATCCACCTTCATACGCGCGGTGTCAGCGGCACGTCCACGCGTCGCCGATTATCCTTTTACCACGCTTGTGCCCAATCTGGGCGTGGTCAAGGTGGATGCCTATCGCAGTTTTGTGGTGGCTGATATCCCTGGCCTGATTGAAGGTGCCTCCGAGGGTGCCGGTCTCGGTGTTCGCTTTCTCAAGCACCTGACACGCAACCGTATCCTTCTGCATCTGGTGGACGTTGCTCCGCCAGATGGCGGAGACCCGGTGGACGCCGCGGCTGCCATCGCCCGCGAGCTGTCGGCATTCAGCCCGGCACTTGCCGCCCGTCCACGCTGGCTGGTGCTGAACAAGACTGACCTGATTGACGAGGAATCCCTCGCCGACATCAGGACACGAATCGTCGATGCGCTCTCCTGGCAGGGGCCCCTTTACGCCATCTCCGCGATCAGCGGGGAAGGCACGACCCGTCTGTGCCAGGACATCATGAGCTGGCTCGAGGAGCGGCGTCGGGAAGAGGACGCGGATCCGGAGATGGCGGCGCAGGAAGACGACGCCCAGCGCCGTATGCAGATCGAGGCGCGTGCGCGCATCGAGTCACTGCGGGCGCAGCATCGTGCTTCCCGGGGTCGCGAGGATGACGGTAGCGATGATGAAGACGATGTCGAGGTCGAATACGCGCCGTGAAAGCCGCCCCTGAACCGCCGGCGACGCGCACTGCGCTGTCTGCTGCCCGGCGCTGGGTCGTCAAGGTTGGCAGCGCGCTGCTGACCAATGACGGGCGGGGTCTCGATATGACCATGATCAGCCGGTTGGCGCAGCAGGTGGCGCTGCTGCGCGGTGCCGGCTGCGAGGTGGTACTGGTGTCGAGCGGCGCGGTTGCGGCGGGTGTGGTAAGGCTGGGTTGGCCGCGTCGCCCCGCGGCGCTGCACGACCTTCAGGCCGCCGCCGCTGTCGGCCAGTCTATTCTGCTGCAGCACTACGAGCAGGCGTTCCAGCGACACGGCCTGGCAACGGCGCAGATTCTGCTCGGCCACGATGATGTCGCTGCCCGCGATCGCTACCTGAATGCCCGCGGCACCCTGACCACGCTTCTGCGCCTTAATGTCCTGCCGATCGTGAACGAGAACGATACCGTCGCGACCGAGGAAATCCGCTTCGGCGATAACGATTCCCTGGCCGCACTGGTCGCCAATCTGATCGATGCCGACGCTCTCCTGCTGCTGACAGATCAGGATGGCCTGTTTGACGCGGATCCCCGTCTGCAGCCGGGGGCGCAGCTGCTGACAGAAGTCGATGTTCACGATGCTCGCCTGGATGGCATGGTCGGCGACGGCGGTGCGCTCGGTCGTGGCGGCATGGTGACCAAGCTGCGCGCGGCTCGCCTTGCCGCTCGCTCAGGCACACAGACCGTTATCGCCGGCGGGCGCCTCGATGACGTCATTCAGGCCGTTACCCGTGGCGATAGTGTGGGTACCTGGTTGCGCAACGGGCGTCAGCCGCAGAGTGCGCGGCGGCAGTGGCTGGCGGGGCTGCTCCAGCTAGGTGGCAGACTGCGGCTGGATGACGGCGCCGTGCACGTGATCCGTGAGTCAGGGCGCAGTCTGCTGCCGGTTGGTGTAAGCGATGTCGAGGGCGATTTTCGCCGCGGTGATGTGGTTGCCTGCTGTGATGAGAGGGGCCGCGAGGTGGCGCGCGGTATGATCAACTACGGTGCGTCGGAGGCTCGCCTTATTGCCGGTCGCAGTTCGGCGGCCATTCCTGCACTGCTGGGTTATGCTGGCGATGAGGAGCTCATTCACCGCGACAATCTGGTGGTGGCAGATTTCCATGACTGATTATCCCGGCACACTCCTCGTGTTCTACAGTGCGGCGATTGCCGCGGCATCACTGCTGGGTGGCCTGCTGCCCAACGTTGTCCGGATGACCCATACACGCACCCAGCTGGCAATGAGCCTGGTTTCCGGGCTCATGCTCGGGGTGGCGTTCTACCACCTGTTGCCTCACAGCATCGTCATGCGGCCGGTGCCGGACGCCATTGATTTCTCGCTGTGGTGGCTGGTTGTCGGCCTGGTAGTCATGCTGTTGCTGCTGCGCGCCTTTCATTTTCATCAGCACGAAATCGATCCTGATCCGGTGGCGTCGTCGTCGGCGCATGAGGCTTGCCATCCGCACGGACATGCTCATGGTCAAGATTCCACAGACACGCCGGTAGCCGCGCACCGGCTCAGCTGGGTCGGCATCGCGTTTGGCCTTGGACTGCATACCCTGATCGATGGCGTGGCCCTGGGTGCAGCACTGCTCGGCGCTGAGACGGCGGATGTCGGCAACCTGCTCGGCGCGGGGGTGTTCCTCGCCATTCTGCTGCACAAGCCACTGGACGCCATGTCGATTACCGCGATCATGCAGAGTGGTGGCTGGGGACGCGGCGCCATGAAACTGGTGAATATCGGCTTTGCCCTATTGTGTCCCCTCGGAGCACTGCTGTTCTACTATGGTGTGGACCTGGTGGCCATCGACCCGGTGGATATGGTTTCTGCGGCACTCGCCTTTGCTGCCGGGGCATTCATCTGCATTGCCCTGAGCGATCTGCTGCCCGAAGTGCATTTCCACAGCCATGACCGTGTCAAGCTGACAGTGGTGTTTCTTCTGGGCGTGGGCATTGCCTACGCCATTGTCAATCTGGAGCCGGCAGGCGCGCACCAGCATAATGCGGCGGTCATTCAGACGGATTGGAGAAACAGCTCGCCGGAGGAGCTCAGGGAGCGATGACGGTCAAGCGGATAATCTATCCACCCATGTGGCTGGTGTTCGGCGTCATGGGGATTTTTGCGCTGAACGAATTTGCGCCCGTGCTGCGCTACACCGGTCCTGTCAGCCAGTTGATCGGCGGCATCATCATGCTGGTCGGGCTCGCGCTGCTGGTTGTGTCCGGCGGCCTGTTCTCCCGGGCGGGGACCGGGATGGTGCCCTTTCGCGACGTGAAGGTGCTGGTAACCAACGGCGTCTACGCCCGCACACGCAATCCGATGTATCTGGCGATGGCGCTGGTTCTCGCCGGCGTGGCCGTCACAGTCGGCGCGCTGTCGGCATTGATCGTGCCGCCGCTGTTCCTGCTAATCGTCTACTGGCGCTATGTTCGCCCAGAGGAGGCGATGCTTCAGGACCTGTTTGGCGACGAGTACGCCGCCTATTGCTCGCGGGTCAGGCGCTGGCTCTGAGGGGTCGCTCATGGCCAGGCAGCGATAAGCAGCACCTGTCGAAGGGCTCAGCTTTTGGGGACGTAGCCCATCTCTGCCGCCAGCCTGGCGGACAGAGCCGGATCGGTGCGTTCTTCCAGCCATCCTGACAGCTGTTCTTCTGCCAGGTCAGCCAGAAAATCGATATGCGCCGGCGTTGCGTTCAGGCAGGGTATGTAGGCGTAGTCCTCGCCGCCGGCGTCCATGAAGTATTCCCGGTTTTCCTCACCGATCTCCTCAATGGTTTCCAGGCAGTCAGCGGAAAACCCGGGGCAGACCACCTGCACTTTCCGGACGCCCCGGTCGGGCAGGCTTTTCAGTGTCTCATCGGTGTAGGGCTGCAGCCATTCCTCACGGCCGAAACGCGATTGGAAGGTCGTCAGGTAGTCGTCCTCGGCGAGTCCGAGTGACTCCGCCACCAGGCGTGTGGTCTTGTGACACTGACAGTGGTAAGGGTCGCCCTCCTCAAGATAACGCAAGGGCTCCCCGTGGTAGGAAAAAATCAGCTTGTCGGCGCTACCATGCGCCTCCCGGTAGGCTTTGATGCTGTCTGCCAGCGCCCGGATATAGCCGGGATGGTCGTGGTACTGCGCCACGAAACGCAGGTCCGGCAGCCAGCGACGAGCGCGGAAATCCTCGGCAAGGGCATCGAACGTCGAGCCCCCGGTGGGCCCGCTATACTGTGGATACAGTGGTATCACAACCAGTTTGCGCACGCCTGCCTTGAGCATTGCCTGAATCCGGTTTGACACGGCAGGCCTGCCGTAGCGCATGGCATAGTCCACCAGAATGCGATCACCATGCCGCTGTGTGAGCGCTTCCTGCAATGCGCTGGCCTGATCGCGGGTGTGCAGGAGCAGGGGTGAGCCCTCCTCCTCCCAGACAGTGGCGTAGGCCTCGGCCGAGCGCGCCGGACGAACGTTCAGAATGATCACGTTGAGGATAAACCACCACAGCAGGCGGGGTACTTCTACCACGCGAGGATCCGACAGGAACTGCTTGAGGTAAGGTTTGAGCGCTTTCTTCTCGGGCGCCTCCGGCGTGCCGAGATTGGTTATCAGAACGCCGATGCGCGGTGTCTGCGCATGATCAAACCCGGGGGAACCCTTGTATTTCATAACCCACGCCAGTCTACGTCAAGGATAGTCACTGCGTCGGCACAGGCGCCAGCGACAGCATGTTGTTGTGCAATAACGAATTATCAACCTACGGATGATGCAGTCCTGCGGATGGCTTTCACCGGTCACAGTGATAAGGTACTGGACGGAAAAAACAACAACCGCGGAGGATATCATATGCAGCGCCCATTGATCGCATTCAGCCTTCTCTTTGCCACGCTGCTGGCGGGCTCCGCCAGGGGTGCCGAGGGCGACGATGCCATGCTGGCCTATCTGGACGACGCAGCCGGACGTTACGGTTCGCTGGCGCGCGCCATCTGGGAGAAGGCAGAGGTCGGCTATCAGGAGTACGACAGCTCCGGACTGCTGCAGGACGCTCTGGTCGAGTCAGGCTTTTCGGTGGCTACCGGTGTCGCCGATATCCCGACGGCATTTATCGCATCCTACGGTGAGGGTGGGCCGGTTATCGCGCTACTGGCTGAGTTCGACGCCCTGCCGGGGATCACCCAGACCGACTCACCGCAGCGGGAGCCGCGTGACGATGTGAATGCGGGACATGCCTGCGGCCACCATCTTTTTGGTGCAGGGTCTGTCGCGGCGGCGGTCGCCATCAAGCAATGGCTGGAGAAAAACAGCGTCCCGGGGACCGTGCGGCTGTATGGCACGCCCGCGGAAGAGGGTGGCTCGGGAAAAGTCTACATGGTACGTGCCGGCCTGTTTGACGACGTGGACGCCGTGCTCTCCTGGCACCCCTCCGATCGCAATGCGGCAAATCCCGCCACATCCCTGGCCAACAAGTCGGCCAAGTTCCGCTACCGGGGTATCTCGTCCCACGCGGCGGTTGCGCCGGAGCGGGGGCGATCCAGCCTGGATGCCGTCGAGGCCATGAACTACATGGTCAACATGATGCGCGAGCACGTTCCCCAGGAAACGCGTATTCATTACGTGATTACCCGTGGTGGCTCCGCGCCGAACGTGGTGCCGGATGATGCCGAGGTTTTCTATTACCTGCGGCATCCCCGACGCGATGTGCTGGAGGGTCTGTGGGATAGGGTAATGGATGTGGCCGAGGCGGCCGCACTGGGCACCGGCACTGAGCTGGAGTACGAGGTCATCCACGGCAACTTCAACAAGCTGCCCAACGAGACCCTTTCCGCCATCATGCACGCGAACCTGGTGCGCGTCGGTGGGGTTCAGTACTCGGAAGAGGAGGCGGACTTTGCCCGCCGACTGCGCGACAGTCTCGAAGATGCGGAGGCTCTCGCCGGTTCAGAGTCGCGTGTCGACCCCATGCAGTTTGAGCAGGGCATGGGTTCAACGGATGTGGGCGATGTCAGCTGGATGGCGCCAACCACGGAGATGCGCGCGGCGACCTGGGTGCCGGGTACGGCGCCGCATTCGTGGCAGGCCATTGCCTCGGGCGGCACCAGCATTGGCACGAAGGGCATGCTGGTAGCCGCCAAGACCCTGGCGCTTACCGCCGCCGAACTTTACGAGTCGCCGGAGGCGCTGTCGGCAGCGCGCAATGAGTTTGTCGATCGCCGCGGTGAGGATTTCGACTACACGCCGCTGCTGGGTGATCGTGATCCGCCGCTGGATTATCGCAAGTAACGCAAATTCACAAAGCGGTAACAGTTGTCGCGTAGCTTCGGCATTTCCGTGATTTTCAGAGGTGTTAACGATGTTCTCGAGGCGAGATTTCCTGCGCGTTTCCTCTTTGCTGGGCGGCGGCGTTGTGCTTTCCACCGCATTGTCCGGTCGGTCGGTACTCGCGCAACAGCCCGCGCTCTCTGCGGCGACTTTTGCGCATGGCGTGGCCAGCGGCGACCCGCTGTCGGATGGCATGATCCTGTGGACACGAGCGACCCCTGACGGTGCGCCCACGTCGCTTACGCTGTTCTGGGAGCTGGCGTTGGACGATGCCTTCCGTGAGGTGCTGCGCAGTGGCACTGTCGAGGCCACAGTAGAACGGGATTACACGGTGAAGATCGACGTTCGCGAACTCGAGCCGGGTGAGACCTACTATTACCGATTCAGGTCGGCCAGTGCCGAGAGCGGCGTCGGCCGCGCGAGAACGCTTCCCGCCGCGGGCGTGGCTGCGGTGAAGCTCGCGGTTCTGTCATGTTCGAACTACCCGGCCGGGTATTTTCATGCCTATCGGGAAGCGAGTCGCCTGGATGATCTGGATGCCTTTGTGCACCTGGGTGACTATATCTACGAGTATGGCGCCAACGGCTATGCCACGGAGCGCGCGCAGGCGCTGGGACGCCTGCTTCCCGACAGCAATGCCGGTGAGCTGTACACCCTCGATGACTATCGCCGCCGCTATGCCCTGTACCGCAGTGATGAAGACCTGCAGGCAATGCATGCAGCCGCGCCGTGCATCGCGGTCTGGGATGATCACGAGGTGGCCAATGACACCTGGCGCGAGGGTGCCGAGAATCACTCCCCGGACGAGGGCGATTTCGATGCCCGCAAGCTCGCTGCCGTACAGGCCTGGCATGAATGGCTGCCCGTCCGCCCACCGGCGGGTGTGCCGAGCGAGCAGATATACCGCAGCTTCGATTTCGGAGGGCTGCTGGCGTTGCATATGCTGGATACCCGGATCATCGCCCGGGACAGGCAGCTCGACTACGCCGATTATCGCGATCCTGAGACCGGCCAGATGGATGCCGAGGGCTTTTCTGCGGATCTTTCCCGGGCCGACCGTTCACTGCTGGGCGACAGCCAGCTCGCCTGGCTCGGTGCGCAGCTGGCGGGTTCTGACGCTACCTGGCAGGTTCTCGGGCAGCAGGTATTGATGGGGCGCATGTTCATGCCGGCTGAGGTTCTCGGTGCCGAATCCTACCGTGATATTCCTGCGCGGCTTGAGGCGCTGGCGGTGCTCAAGTCCCGCCTGCTTGCGGGAGAGTCGCTCAGCCAGCAGGATCTCGCCCGGCTGCAGCGCGTCACGCCCTACAACCTGGATGCCTGGGATGGCTACCCGGCGGAGCGGGAAAAGCTGTATGCCGTGGCACAGCAGTCAGGCAAGCAGATTGTCAGCCTGGCCGGTGATACGCACAATGCCTGGCACAGCCGGTTGACCGACCGCAACGGCAACGCCGTGGGCGTCGAACTGGCGACGTCCAGCGTGACCTCCCCAGGCATGGAGGTGTATTTCCAGATGAATGCCGACACCGCTGCGCGCCTGGCGGAGGGGCTGACCCTGCTGATCGACGATCTTCAGTACTGCAACCTTCATCAGCGTGGCTACCTGACGGTGACTGCAACAGCGTCGGACCTGCAGGCCGAGTGGACGTTTATCGACAGCGTGCACACCCGCGATTACCGCATCGCGGGCGTGCACCGGGAAGTCTTTACAGCCTGAGACGCGGTGGGATGATGCGCAAGCAGGCTGCTGTCGTGGAACAGCAGCCTGCTTGCGAGGCCGGCATGGCGCGTCTGCGGCTAGTCGCCGAACCGCATGTCAACCTGCACACCCCAGAACAGCGGCGGACCGGCGACGAAGGTCGGGTTGCCGAATGAGCCGCCGGTATTGCCGGCGTCCACCAGGTATTCCTCATCCAGAAGGTTGTTGGCAAATACGCTGACTTCCCAGCCGGAGGCGCGATTGGCGACACCGAGGCGCAGGTTCAGAAGACTGTAGGCGTCCTCGCTGATATCAATGCCTGCGATGGGGGCATTCTCAGGCTCAAAGAACACATCCGAGCGATAGCTGTAGATAAGCGAGCCTGTCAGGCTCAGGCCTCCCGACAGATCACGGTCGTAGAACAGGCCCGTGCTGGCGGTCCACTCGGGCTGCAGGCGGAAGCGGTTGCCCGCCAGGGTGCCGTTGCTGGAATCCCTGTCAATCTCGGCATCGATCCAGGCGGTGTTGGCGAACAGCTCGATATCGGTTCCCAGCAGCGCGCGGACGTCGATCTCGACCCCGAGGTTGGTGGCTGCGCCCGCGTTGGCGGTGAAGAAATTGCCCGCCTCATCCTGCAGCGTGACCTGGAAGTCAGAGTAGTCCTGGTAGAACACCGACGCACCGTAGGAGATACGGCTGTCCATCACGCTGCCCTTGATACCCGCCTCGTAGTTCCAGACAATTTCCGCCGGTGACTCTGTGACGTTGGCGACAGCGCTGCCGTCTGTGCCAGTGGCGGCGACGACGTCAATGACTTCCGAGCGGCGTCCTTTGGCGATGGTGGCGTAGAGGTTGGTCTCGTCCGTCAGGCTGTACAGCACATTGAAACGTGGCAGGTAATCGTCGAAGGAACCCGACGCCTCGAGGATCTCGCCGTTGGTGGAGACGACGGGCAGCAGGGGCGCCTGTGCGATCACGGCATTGGGTGATAGGGCGCTGAAGCCACTGCGTCGATCCTCGCTGACGTAGCGAAGGCCGGCGGTCAGCTCCATGCGCTCTGTTGCGGCCCAGGTGAAATCGGCAAAGATCGACCAGATATCGTTGTTCCCGTAGTTGGCGAACTCGGCCTGGTAAGGCAGCTGCTGGACCGCGCCGCCGGTGAGTATCGGCGTCAGCAGGTTGACGGATCCGTCGGCATTGATGCACGGAATACCCAGCGGCAGTGCACCTGCGCAGTTCAGATAGATGGATTCCTCCGTACTGAACGGTACCCGCTGGGAGCCGTCTTCCGTAAAGTAGTTTGCCCCGGCGATGGTCGTCAGCCTGTCGCCCGTGTGCACCAGGCGGAACTCCTGGCTGAACTGCTCGCCTTCGGCATCCTCCCCGAACTCGAGAAACCAGGCCTGCGTGCCGTCGGCATCGAACACTTCCAGCGAGTCGAATTCCCGGCGGGCGCTGATGGATGTCAGCGTGAGCGTGGGAGACAGCGCCCACTCCATGGTCAGGTTCAGGTCCTGTGTCTCCCGTTCGATCCCGAGATCGGCTTTGCCCAGCACCTCAGCGGAAACGGGGCTGCCGCTCATTTCCACATAGCTGAACGGGCTTGTGTCGCCGCCGGTGGGCGCAAAACGGCCGTTCTTGAACGAGGTGCCGGAATCATCGTTCTCCTCGTAGTTGTAGACCAGGTCGACGGTCAGGTTATCGGTAGGCGTAAAGCGCAGTGAGGGTCGCAGGGACAGCCGCTCTATCGCCTGCATGTCACCCTGGCTGCGGCCGCCGGGATTCTGCGAAATCGCGGAGCCGGCAATGTTGTCGATGAACCCGTCGCGCTCCCGGTACATGAAGGCCATGCGCGCCTGTAATGTCTCGTTGCCCCCGGTGGCGAAACCGCGGGCAAGCCGCGAGCCATAATTGCCTGCGCCCAGCGAGAGCGCCGCCGCCGGCGCCACTTCCGGCTTTTTGGTATAGACACTCACGGCGCCGACAGAGGCGGCGGTGCCAAAGAGCGTCGCCTGCGGACCCTTGACGACCTCCACCCGCTCGATGTCGAACAGTTCGAAATAGGAACCCCGTGAGCGCGACACATCGACGCCGTTGTAGTACACGGAGACGCGGGGTGAGGCCTGTGCCGATCCGCTGTCAGAGGTAATGCCACGAATCACGAAGCCAGGGTTGTTCGGACTCTGCTCCTGGATGACCAGGCCGGGCGTGACGTCGGACAGGGCGTCGAGCTCGATAATATTGGCGCGCTCCAGCAGGTCGCCGCTATAGGCGGTGATGCTGATCGGGACATCCTCCACGGACTGTTCCCGGCGCTGCGCATACACCTTGACCTCCTCTATGGCGGCGCCCGACTCCTGCGCCGCGCTGATTCCAGCCAGGGGTAGTGCAGTGCCCGCCAATGCGAGTGAAATGGCTGTCCGGGTGAAGGTGTGTTTTTTTGCAGGCATGTTCGTGCTCCGTCGCGAGGGAATAGGACGGCCGGAGCTTACGGCGGAAATACGTCAGTCCGGTGACGGCAATGTGAACTTTACATGACAGGCGCGACATCACCGGAACGCGTGCCGCGACCGTTTCCAGATCGGATGACGCCCGATAGCGCTGCGTCCGGCGGGTGCCCTCCGGGGACAGTAACCGGCTATTGTTCTGCCAGACAATAAAGCTATACTCAATTATTTGAAGCAACGCTCAATCAATCGCTGGGAGGCGTCGCGTTTCATGGCTCTGGACTTCGACGGCGCGCGCCTGCCAAACCCCAACATCACGGCTGAGCATCACGCCTGGCGGACACAACTGCGTCGTTTCGTCGATACCGAGATCGCGCCGTTTGCCGATGCCTGGGACGAGGCCGGCCACATCCCGGACGAACTCTGGCCGAAGGCTGCCGCCGTGGGTCTTCTCGGTCTCGGCTATCCCGAAGCCTTCGGCGGCACCAGCGAGGGCATTGATGTGTGGCATCAGTGGATCGTTGCCGAGGAGCTTTCCCGGTTCGCGGTGGGTGGCGTCAATGCGAGCCTGATGGTGCATGGTATCGGTCTGCCGCCGGTGATTCACTGGGGCAGCGATGCCATGAAGACCGCGGTGGCGCCGGCGGTTCTCGCCGGGGAAAAACACATTGCCCTGGGTATTACCGAGCCCGGGGGAGGCTCCGATGTTGCCTCGCTGGCAACAACCGCGGTGCGCGACGGTGGCGACTATATTGTCAACGGCTCCAAGACGTATATCACCGGCGGCATGCGCGCCAACTGGGTGTCCACGGCGGTGCGCACTGGCGGCAGCGGTGCCCGCGGTGTGTCGATGCTGCTCATATCCACGGATGCCCCCGGATTCTCGCGCACACCGCTGGATCGCAAGATGGGCTGGTGGGCGTCCGATACGGCGACCCTGTACTTTGACAACCTGCGGGTTCCTGCGGAACATCTGATCGGCCCGGAGAATCAGGGTTTTCAGGTCATCATGACCAACTTCAATGCCGAGCGCATGGCCATGGCCGCGGGCATGGAGGCATTGGGGCGTGTCTGCCTTGAAGAGGCGGTGCAGTGGGCGCAGCAGCGGAACACCTTTGGCAAGCGTCTGGCGGATCATCAGGTTATCCGGCACAAGGTTGCGCAGATGAAGCAGAAGCTCAACGCTACCCAGGCCTACCTCCGGCTGTGCTACGAGAGCATTGCCGGGGATTGCGCCAGCCCGGGCGATATTGCACTGCTCAAGGTGCAGGCCAGCGAGACTCTGGAGTTCTGCGCCCGCGAGGCGATGCAGATACTCGGGGGCATCGGCTACATGCGTGGCAACCGGGTGGAGCGCATCTATCGCGAGGTGCGTGTCAATGCCATAGGCGGTGGTTCGGAGGAGATCATGCGCGACCTGGCAGCGCGGCAGTACGACCTGTGAGCATGAAGCTGTGGCACTGCGGCGGCGCTCGCTCGTTGCGGCCTCTGTGGACGCTGGAGGAACTCGGGTTCGACTACGAGCTTGTCGTGCTGCCGTTTCCACCGCGGGTCTTCGACCGGGATTTTCTGCGCATCAACAGCCTGGGTACGGTGCCTTACTTTACCCACGATTCTGTCGAAATGACCGAGTCCGTTGCCATCTGCCAGTACCTCGCCGAGCGTGATCCGGCGCGGGCCCTGACGGTAGCGTCCGAGCACCGGGAGTACGCCGCTTATCTGAACTGGCTGCACCAGGCCGATGCCACGCTGACGTTTCCGCAGACCCTTGTGCTGCGCTACACCTATCTCGAGCCGGAACCTGACAGGACTGCCATTGCCGAGGATTACGCGCGCTGGTTCATTGCCCGCCTGCGACGCCTCGATGCCCACCTTGAAACCCATGAATACCTGGTGGACGAGCGCTTTACCCTCGCCGATATCGCGGTGGGCTATGCCCTGTACCTGGGGCGATCCCTCAAACTGGACGATCGCTACCAGCCGCAGACCCGGGACTATCTCGAACGACTCCTGGCGCGACCCGCCCTGCAGCGCGCCGACGCCATGGCGCCCGCGCTGGACCTGTGATGATGCAAACCGACAAGAGACAGCCATGACCCCTCAACCCCACGAACTCGACAGTTTCCGCAAGGACGTCGCCGCCTGGCTCGCTGAGCATCGCCCTGCCGACCCGGGTTTCCTGCTGCCGCAGTCCTTTATGGAAGTGAGCACTGACCAGCAGCTGGACTTCCTCAGAGAGTGGCAGCACAAGGTGTGGTCGGCTGGCTACCTGGGCATGGCCTGGCCGCGGGCTTACGGGGGTGGCGGCGTCGATCCTGCATTCCAGTCCATCGCCGACCAGGAAATGCGTCGTGCCGGTGTGCCCATCTGTTTCAACGTGATCGGGTTGGGCTGGGCCGGCCCG
The DNA here is from genome assembly GCF_004340525.1 of Chromatocurvus halotolerans. GTDB lineage: Bacteria > Pseudomonadota > Gammaproteobacteria > Pseudomonadales > Halieaceae > Chromatocurvus > Chromatocurvus halotolerans. The sequence continues at coordinate 44,922 of NZ_SLWX01000022.1, forward strand.
CTGATCAACGATATTGGCACGGAGGAGGAAAAGTCGAAGTACCTGAAGGGCATACTCAGCGCCGAGGATATCTGGTGCCAGGGTTTTTCCGAGCCGGATCATGGCTCCGATCTCGGCGCCGCGCAGACCCGTGCGGTGCGCGACGGCGATGCCTACGTGATCAACGGCAGCAAGATCTGGACCACCATGGGAAACTACGCGCGGTATATGATTCTGCTGGCGCGGACCAACCCGGAGGCACCTCGCAAATACGACGGCCTGTCGTTTTTTCTCGCGCCCATGCAGGTGCCCGGTATCGAGACGCGGCCGATCCGGAAACTCACCGGCGAATACGGCTTTACCGAGACCTTCTTCACCGACGCACGAATCCCGCAGGCATGCCGCATGGGCGACGAGGGCGATGGCTGGAAAATCGCCATGAAAACCCTGCAGTACGAGCGCGGTGCCGAGGCCGGCGCGGCCGGAGGGCTCGCCTTTGTGCGCGTGTCCGTCGACGACATGATCGATGAACTTCGGGATGTCTCGCGCGACGGGCGCCCGATGCTTGAGGAGCCGCTGCTGCGCGATCAGCTGGTGGGCCTGATCATGGAGGAAAAGGCGATGGCGCTCGGCGATCGCCGATCAGCCATTGCGCCGCTGACGACGGATTATCCGTTTTCCCTGCCGCTGTCGAACAAGCTGCGCTGGACGGAGTACTCGCGTCGCCTGCGCCAGTTTGCGGTCGGCGCCCAGGGCGCCGCGGGCAGTTTTTACGTGGGTGACGATGCCGCGAGGCAGGGGGGATTCTGGCAGCGCGCCTACCTCAACAGTTTTTCAGCGACCATTGGCGGCGGTACCAGCCAGATTCAGGCGAACATCATTGCCGAGCATGTTCTCGGCCTGCCGAAATAGGAGTCGCGCATGTCGGTTATTGGAAGTACGCGGCTGTCCCTGGGGGAAGAGCAGGCCATGCTGCTGGACGTGGCACGGGACTTCTGCCGCCGCCAGTCGCCGATGTCTGCCGTGCGCGCCCAGCTGGACTCGCCGCTGGGGTTTGACAACGCCGTATGGCGGCAGATGGTCGACCTGGGCTGGACGGGAATCGCCCTTCCCGAGTCCGTGGGTGGATCGGCCCTGGGTGTGGCAGCTGTCGTGCCCGTGGCGGAGGCCCTGGGACGTGCCATGCTGGGTACACCGCTGCTGGCAACGACGCTTGCGGCGCAGCTGCTGCAGCGCGCCGCGCCGGGGGCGCAGGACGATCTCCTGGCGGAGATCGCCGCCGGTGCCGTCGCGACGGTGGCGATGCTGGAAAACGAGGATTGGGGCAATACCCGGTATCAGGTAAGCCTGGACAGCGAGAATCGTCTGAGCGGCGTAAAAATGCTGGTATGGGATGCACAAGCGGCGGACCTTTTGGTGGTGGTTGCCCGGGATGGCGCTGGCGAGACGGTTCTTGCGCCCGTTCGTCGCGCGGCGGTGGCGGACGCTGCGCTGGCCCCGCATACGATGATTGACGAGACACGCCGGGCCGCACGCATTGATTTCACCGGCGTACAGGCCGAGGCAGTGATAGCGGGGCCGAGCGTGTTGTCAGCCTTGCGCGACTACCGGCTTCTTGGCGCTCTGCTGGTCGCTGCGGAAGCCGGCGGCAGTGCGGCGTCCTGCCTCGACACGACTGTGGCATACCTGAAGACGCGCAAGCAGTTCGGCAAGCTGATCGGCTCCTATCAGGCCCTGAAGCATCCTGCGGTCGAGATACTGACAGCGGTGGATGCGACGCGATCCTTCGTCTATCACGCAGCGAGTGTGGTCGGTGAGGAGCCGCTGGCGCAGGAGGCTGAAATTGCCTGTCGCATGGCGAAAGCTCAGGCCACTGAGACCCTGTGCCATGCCGGGGATCGCGCCATCCAGTTCCACGGTGGCATGGGCTTCACTTACGAGTGTGACGCGCAGCTGTACCTGCGCCGCGCGCAGTGGGCGCAGCAGCAGTTCGGCGATGCCCGGCACCATCGCACGCAGCTGGCAGCGCTGCTTCTGGACTGACCGCTGTTCAGGTTGCGACCGCCGTTTCCGCGATGTCACTGCGGCGACGCGCCGTCCGCTCACCGTCCCCGGGCGTATAATGGGGTATGACCAGAAAATCATTGCTTAATCGTCGCGGCGCATTTGGCCGAGGATTTGCGGTTTCCGTCGCTGGAATACGCGCTGGTGGTGCATTTGCCCTCGATGGCGCCCTGCAGCGCCTGCGCGGCGCCGAAGCCGGTGCCGACTCCGATATGCTGCGCCGTGAAGCCAGGCGTTTTGTCACCGAGCTCGGTCGCCTCAAGGGCACTTACGTCAAGATAGGACAGATGTTCGCCCTGCTCGGCGAACACTTCCTGCCGCCGGCGCTGACCGAGGCCCTGCACGAGCTCGAGTCCGAGACCCATCCGCTGCCGTGGTCCGAAATCGAACCGGCACTGCGCGCTTCGCTGGGTGACCGGCTGGACGAGCTGGAGGTGGAAACCACGGCGCTGGCTGCAGCATCTCTCGCCCAGGTGCACCGCGCGACGGTGCGTGCCAGTGGCGAGCAGATCGTGCTCAAGATCCAGTACCCCGGTCTTGCGCGGGTCATTGACGGTGATTTCGATGCAGTGGTGCGCATGCTTCTTCTGGCGCGCTGGATAAAGGCCGGGCGTGAGCTCGACGACTGGCTGGGCTCCATGCGCCAGCAACTTCACTACGAGATTGATTACCTGCGTGAAGCGCGAATGGGCGACCATATCAGCGCCTGTGTCGCAGCGCGTGGCGAGTCGCTCAACGCGCGCGGCGTCTATCTGCACGTACCCGAGCGTCACCCCCGTTACTGCACCCGTGAAGTGCTTGCCCTCGAATACATCGATGGTAAAAGGGTCAATCATCCCGATATTGCGGCGCTCTCCCAGCGGCGGCGCAACGCCCTGGGTCGCGGCATGCTGGACCTGTTTTTCTCGGAGCTGTATCACTGGGGCCTTCTGCAGACAGATCCCAATTTCGGCAATTACCTTATCAGGCGCCATGCGGGTCGGGACGAACTGGTGTTGCTGGATTTTGGGTCCATGCTGCAGTGCGACAATGATTTTCTGCACAACTTCGGCAGCACCATCGCGGCAGGCCAGCTTCAGGACCGCAACAGCATCGTGCAGGGGCTGGTCGGGCTTGGCTGTCTGCGTGCGGACAGCAGTGAGTTTGCCCGCGATACCTTCAGCGACTTCTGTCTGCAGCTGCTTGAGCCGCTGCGGCCACCGGCGGAGCTGCCAAAGGAATACTGCAACGCGCGCGGTGAGTATCGTTGGGGGCAGTCACGACTGATGCAGCGGGTCGGCAGACAGGCGGCGAGTTCAGCGGCGACCCGGCATTTCGCCACACCCTCGCGGGAGTTCGCGATGATCGCCCGGAAATTGACCGGCGTCTTCACGTTCATTGCCGTTCTCGATGCCGAATTCAACGGCTATGAACTGGTGAGAGACTATATCGAAACCTGGCTGGAGGACACCGCGTGAGCGGGGACAAGAACAAGGGCAAGGATACGCATGACGGCGTCGACAGGCCGCGCGGCAGGCAGAGCGCGGTGCCCACCGGTCGCGTCGGGCGGTTCGCGCGGGTAGCGCGTCTGACTGCCGGCGTAGCGGGTGGCATGCTGGCCGAGGGCACCCGACAGTGGCGTGCGGGCAACCGTCCGCGCCGCCGGGACCTGCTGCTGACGCCGGGTAACGCGAAGCGCGTTGCGGACCAGCTGGCGGATATGCGCGGTGCCGCGATGAAGCTCGGGCAGATTCTGTCGATGGACAATGGCGACATGCTGCCGCGTGAGCTGGCCGATATTCTCGGTCGCCTGCGTTCCGAGGCCAGCGCCATGCCCGAATCGCAGCTGAATGCCGCGATGACCGAGGCGTATGGCGCTGACTGGGAGTCGCTGTTCAGTGAATTTGACCGCAATCCCATTGCCGCTGCCTCAATCGGTCAGGTCAACCGGGCGGTGGATCACGAGGGACGCGAGCTTGCCCTGAAAATCCAGTACCCCGGCGTGGCGAAGAGCATTCGCAGTGATGTCGACAACATCGCTACGGTATTGCGTATGTCAGGCCTGCTGCCTGCGGATGTCGACATGACGCCGCTGCTGGAGGACGCCAAGTCACAGCTTGAGGACGAGGCCGATTACATGAAGGAGGCCGACTTCCTCAAGGCGTTTTACGAGGTTCTTGCCGACGACGAGCGATTCATTGTGCCGGAGCTGCAGTCAGAGCTGACAACGCGCAACGTGCTGGCCATGAGCTATGTTTCGGGCGGGCCGATCGAGGAACTGGCGCGCAAACCCCAGGCCGAGCGCGACCGGGTGATGACGGCGCTGGTCGATCTCATGCTGACCGAGCTGTTCCAGCTGCGCCTGGTGCAGACGGACCCCAACTTTGCCAACTATCAGTACCGTTTCGCCACCGGCGATATTGTTCTGCTGGATTTCGGCGCGACCCGGGCCTTCAAGGCGCGCTTTGTGAACAACTACCGTAAGCTGGCTGCAGCGGCCATCGCCGGTGATCGAAAGCGCATGGTGGCGGCAGCTGAGAAAGTGGGCTACGCCATGGGTGACGAGGATTCGGTGTATCGCGAGCTCGTGCTGGAGCTGCTGCTGCTGGTTCTTGAGCCTTTGCGTTACGAGGGCGACTACGACTTTGCCGCCTCGGACATGCCGGCACGGCTGAGCGAGCTCGCCCAGTCCGCTGCGGCGCATTCGGATTTCTGGCACGCGCCGCCCACCGATGTCGTGTATTTCCACCGCAAGGTGGGGGGCATGTACATGCTGGCAAGTCGCATGGGCGCGCGCGTCAACGCCAATCGCCTGATGCGGGAATGGCTCTAGACATTATGTAGTGACCTACCCGTCCTCAAATATCGTGGGTTAAGCTGAGGACGGTGATCCAAGCTCAGAGCCAAAAGTGAGGAGGGTAG
>NZ_SLWX01000023.1 GCF_004340525.1 Chromatocurvus halotolerans
GACCGGTCAGTGTAAAACTACGGTCGCCAGCGAGCACTGGTGTGCAAGTCGGTCACGATGCCCGGAACGGGCGGTCACGTTCGCCGGAATACGCATCACCCTGGAAATGCCAGCTGCAACACGATAGCTGCCGGAGCTAGGAGCCGCGAAACAGGGGCTGTCGCTTTTCTGCAATCGCAGCAAAGCCTTCCGCAAGGTCTGTGGACTCCGCGCACCTCTGAGATAAACGCGCGATGTGATCCTGATTTACGCCGGATTTTCCCACCTGCTGAATAATGGATTTCATCGCAGTTACCGCAAGCGGCGCTAATCCCGCAAGACGTTCTGCATAACCGGCGACGGTTTCGTCAAGCTGGGTGGGCATGACGAGATGATCCAGCAAGCCTGCCTGAAACATTTCGTCCGCGGTGAAGGTCTCGGCGGCCACCAGAACGCGCTTGGCCATAGTGACGCCCAATTTTTCTACAAAGCGTTCAATTCCCCTTGGGGGATAGCACAGTCCGATGGATGCAGCCGGCACACGCATGGTGATGCCCTCCATCCCGATACGGAAATCACAACTCAATGCCAGCTCGACACCACCACCGAAAACGTCGCCGTTCACAGCGCAAATCGTAGGGATCGACAGTGCTGCGAAGGCGTCGGTCATAGCTTGATAGTCTTCGCCACTGATCGCTCCGCTCTTCATCTCTACAAGCGACGCGCCCGCGCAGAATGTCTTGCGTCCTGCACCCGTCAGCACGAGAACCCGGGTATCGGGTTCCGCAGCGACGGTGGCTAGCGCAGCATGTATAAGCTCAAACTCCTGCCTACCCAGCGAGTTGTGTTTGTCGGGGTTATTCAGTGTCAATGTCCCGACATGCCCACGTGTTTCGTAAGAAATAGTAGTAGTCATTGGTAACCCCGCATCTTTTGCGAATATTCTGGCACAAGGCTCGGATCATCGCTACGAGCCGCGCCTGAAACAACTGTGGACAATAACAGGAGCAGGAATGCAACAGAGTCAACCGGAGGTGATACGTTGTGAATGGTGCGGCAAAGACCCGGATTACGTGCGCTACCACGATCAAGAGTGGGGATTTCCACAGCGGGATAGCCAGCGCCTTTTTGAATTCCTGATTCTGGAAGGCGCCCAGGCAGGTCTCTCCTGGATCACGATTCTGCGAAAGCGCGAGGGCTACCGAGCGGTATTCGACGATTTCAATCCGGAAAGTCTGGCTGCGTGGTCGGATAGCCAGGTCGAGAATGCCCTGCGCTCCCCACTCATCGTCAGGAACCGACTGAAGATCAACTCAGTCAGACAGAATGCGCAAGCGGTCATGGCACTTCACGCGTCGGGAACGACGCTTAGCGACTACCTCTGGCGCTTTGTCGACGATGAACCGCTGGTCAATCACTGGCGACACGTGGACGAAGTGCCGGCGCGGACTGACCTCTCCACCGGCATCAGCAAGGACATGAAGAAGCGTGGCTTCGCTTTTGTCGGGCCGACAATCATCTACGCCTTCATGCAGGCGACCGGGATGGTAAATGACCATATCACGGGCTGCTTCAGGCACCCTGACAACAGACAAGGGCCCTCGCAATCACCCATCGCAGGGCATCCGCTGTAGACAAAGCCAAAAATAATACTTAAAGTTGGAATTTCTGACCTGAGAGTTAACGCCCCCGTGGCGTGGCTTTTCTCAACCCTGGGGCTCCATGACTGACGTCAATGATCTTCCTGAAAGACGGCGAATGCCCTTCAATCGGCAGGCTCAGCACGATGCAAAGCGTATCGCCATCCTGTCCCAGGCGGCCCGGCTGTTTAACGGCAAGGGCTCCAGAGCAACCACACTACAGGATATTGCCGCGAGCCTCGGCCTGACCAAGACAAGTCTCTACTACTACGTGAAAACCAAGGAGGAGCTGATCTACCAGTGCTACATGGCAGCGCTGGACAGGCAGCATCAGTCCCTCGATGCCATTGAGCGCGCGCACACACAACCCTTCGACCGTCTGTCTGCATTTCTGATTCAACAGTTCCACAACTGGTCGGCGGCCGTTAGCGGGCATGAAAGCCATCAGGCGGCTCTTCTCGAAATCGCTTCGCTGAAGAGCCCGCACCGACAAACCGTAGAGGGGAGATACGTAGCGCTGTTCAAGCGACTCAGGGGGTTTGTACACGAAGGCATGTCCGACGGTTCTCTGCGGCAGTGCGATGCCACATCGACAACCCGTGCCATTCTTGGATCGGTAGACTGGGTTTTTCACTGGCTGCATGATGTGCCTGCGGATCAGGTCGGCGTTATCGCACAGCAGGCCATTGAAATCATCGGGCACGGCCTTTATGCCGGCGATCATGACTACACTCACGTACACGGTATCGCCCCGATCGACGCCGATCTGCCGGTCCCCGGTTTCAACCGCGACGAGCAGAACCGGCTCAAGCAGGAGGCCTTTTACAAGGCGGGCACCTGGTTCTTCAACCGAAAGGGGTTCAATGGGGCGTCGCTCGATGAAATCGCGGACTATCTGAACGTCTCCAAGGGCGCTTTTTATTATCACATACGCAACAAGGAAGACCTGCTTTACCAATGCTATAACTACTCGCTGGACATCCTCGCACATGTTTACGACCGGGCCGAAGCGGGCGACGGCTCAGGGATGCAGAAAATAGAGCAGACGAGCCGCCAGATCTTTTACATTCAGAACTCCAATCTTGGTCCGCTGATTCGCTACAACACGATTACGGCGCTGCCGAAGGAACGGCGGAAACGCATTCTGGCGAGAACGGATGCCATCAACGATCGCTTTGTCGAGTTTATCCATCTGGGTATGGAGGATGGCAGTATTCGGCGCATCAACCCCATGGTTGCCCGCAACCTTCTCGCAGGTGCCATCAACGCGTCGATGGAAATAACGCTTTGGCGGCGTGTCGACGACGTTGATCGTGCAGCACTGGATTACTTCGATGTCTTCTACAACGGCATTCTCAATCGCACAGACAGCAGGATGGAAATCCGACAATGAGTTATCCCGATATGGACCAGTTGCTCCGGTATTTGCAGGTTGAGCGCATTGACCGTTATCTGTTTACCGGCAGCAGCCCACATCGACCCAGTCGCATCTTTGGCGGGCAGGTGCTGGCCCAGTCGCTCAACGCCGCGATACGCTCGGTAGACGGCGACCGCATTGCCCACTCAATGCATGCCTATTTTCTGCGCCCTGGAAACCCGGAGAAACAGATTGTCTTCGAGGTGGACCCGATACGGGATGGCCGCAGCTTTGCCACCCGCCGCGTTGTTGCAAAACAGGATGGCGTACCCATCTTCAACACCTCAGTATCGTTTCAGTTTGATGCTCCGGGCCTTGAGCACCAGGCATCGATGCCGGACGCTCCGGCGCCGGAAACGCTGCAAACAGACGAAGAATTCTGGGAAGAACTGAGAAAGAAGGATCCGGAGCGCTACGGCTCCCCACTGGCGCCGGCTATTGAGAGACGGGTCGTGACGCGGCGTGACTATCGAAACCCGACCCCCGTGGAGCCGCGTCAAATGGCGTGGTTCCGCGCATTGTCCTCCATTGAGGAAAACCCGGCTCTGCATCAGGTCATTCTCGCCTTCATGTCGGATTTTGCGCTGCTTGGCGCGGCTCTGCTACCGCATCCCTATACTGTACACAGCGAGGGCATGCAGGTCGCCAGTCTGGATCATGCGATCTGGTTTCATCGACCCGCCCGCACCGACAACCACCTGCTTTACGCGCTTGACAGTCCAAACGCCAGTGGCAGCCGCGGCTTCAGTCGAGGGCAATTTTTCACACGTGAGGGACTGCTGGTCGCGTCGACGGCCCAGGAATCGCTGATTCGACTGCGCAGTTAACCCGGAACGCGCTTCACTAATTGACCACTGTTTCCATGGCGCGTCCGAGAGCCCGCAGGGTAAGCTGGCCATCGGCCAGCTGAATCTCGGTGACGGAGGCGTTATCGGGCCAGAATGACAGCGTGCGCTCCGACCCCTGGCTATGACCCACCACGGCATTGATCACCAGGAAATGGGTGAAGATCACGCTGGGCGTTGATGTGGCATGCAGCGCCTCAAGAAGCCGCTGTCGCCAGTTCAGAAGGCTGTCTGGCTGGCCTGTCCACGCCTCCCGCATGAATCCGCGCAGCCAGTCACGCCTCTCACTCAAGGGCACCGGCGCGGGAATTTCCCGGAATGACTCGGAAACAGAGACATCAACGCCCATGCGTCGCGCTAGCGGTTCAGCCGTTTGCAGGGCACGCGCCAGCGGACTGCTGAACAGCGCTGTACCCGGGCCCAGCCTTGGCGCCAGCTCGCGCGCGCAATCGTCAGCCTGCCTATGGCCAAGCTTACTGAGGCCGGGGTCTGCAGACTGACCCCAGTGCGCTTCCGCTTCACCGTGGCGCACCAGATAGAGAGGAATCGAGGACATCGGATTAACGGTAGGTCACCAGCGATTCACCGTTCTGTTGTCCGAGAAGCCGGAGAAACGAGCAGTCATTGAAGTATGACAACGAAACACGGTCGCCACTGTAAAACAGCTGTGTGACGGAGCAGTTGAATACCGGCTCGTAAAACTGGTAGATATCGGCATCCGCGGCTCCCAGAACGTGGGCCACCAGTGTCGCAATGGTACCGCCGGAGGTAAAAACGGCAATGGTCCTGCCGCTGCCCTGGGTCAGCATGATGTCGCGCAGGGCGGCCCGGACCGCGCCACCGTAGTCCTGCCAGCTCTGTATCCCCGCGGCATCACATTGCGGTGATACCCAGTGGTTGAATACCGCCGCAATGACTTTCTGGTAATCCTTGCTGGACGACAGTCCCCGGTCTACCACGGCCCGCAGCGCCGGATCACCGTCCAGCAGACGTGGCAGCAACTCGCGGATCTGCTCGTCATTACGTACCTCGTCAAGGCGGGCATCAACCTCCAGCGGAACAGCAGCCGGCTGGAACGCAAGCGCGAGCTCTGCGGTGTCACGTTGCCGCCGCAGTTGGCCGCAGTAGGCGGCGTCCAGCCGGACACCGACATCCCTCAGATATTCACCCAGTCGCGTGGCCTGCAGCCGACCGGTATCTGACAGGTTGTCGTAGTCGTCTGCGCCGAAAGACGCCTGACCATGGCGAATGACGTAGATTGTCGCCATCAGCCGGTCTGCCTCAATGCCGCAGGCTCACGGGGAAAGCTCAGGCGGCGGCGATACGGATAGAACGACGCCACAAAACCACCGCGGATTTTCTCCTGCAGATCCTGCCAGAAAGAGGCCTGGTAAATATCGCTGTGCCGACTGTCGAAAGCCTCTCTGGCACGGCGGTTGCCCGAGAAGAACAGGCGAAACTCCTCGGGGAAAATATCGTTCGGCGCAACGGAGTACCAGGGCTGACTGGCCATCTCCTCAGCCTCGTTGCGTGGCTTGGGGATTTCGCGGAAATTGCACTCTGTGAGTGGGACAATCTCGTCGTAATCATAGAACACCACCCGCCCATGGCGGGTCACACCAAAATTCTTCAGCAGCATGTCGCCCGGGAAGATATTCGCCGAAGCGAGTTGCTTGATGGCGTTGCCATACTCATCCATGACGTCTTCCACCTGATCGTCGGTAGCATCCTGCAGATACAGATTGAGCGGCGTCATGCGCCGCTCCACATACACGTGCTTGATGATGAGCGCGCGGCCCCGCTCTTCAATCAACGATGGCGCCACCTTGTACAGCTCCTCCATGAGCTCGTCGGAAAAGCGATCGCGGGCGAAAGCGAGATTGCTGAACTCCTGGGTGTCCGCCATGCGCCCGGCGCGGTCCCAGCGCTTTACCAGCCGATACTTCTCCTTGACCTGCTCGCGCGTCATTTCCTTCGGAGGCGTGAAGCGATCCTTGATGATCTTGAACACGAAGTCGTACGAGGGCAGCGTAAACACACTCATGACCATGCCCTTGATACCCGGCGCGATGATGAACTGATCGCTGGTCATTTCCATATGCCGCCGCGCACAGCGGTGATAGTAGGTTTTGCCGTGCTTGTTGTAGCCCATCGCACTGTAGATTTCCGAAATGGGCTTGGCCGGCATGAGTTGCTGCAGGAAAATCACGTACTGGGACGGAATGGAGGCATCAACCATGAAGTAGGTGCGGGTAAAGCTGAACACCACACTGACCCGGTCGGCGCCGAACAGGACGGTATCCACATAGACAGCGCCCGCCTCATTGTGCAGGACCGGGAGGACGAAGGGCATACGATGCTCACCGGCGCAGATGCGTCCGACAATATAGGCGCCCTTATTGCGAAAGAAGTGATGCTCCAACACTTCCATGTGCACCGCATTGCCCGACAGATCCATACGTGGCGGCACCAGCAACGTTCTTACCGCGTCGACAATATGGGCGACATCGCGCGCCTTGTCCTCGTAGGGTATCGCAAAGGCATAGTCATCCAGCAGGCGATCGAAAGCCGCCCGGAAGTCACACTCTGGCGTTACGTGATAGCTGCGAAGCACCTTGCTGACGTCAGAGGTCGGCATGTCGGCCTGAGGCGAGAAAACAAACGCAAATTCCTCGCGTATCTGCTCGTGGTCAAACACCGCGCAATACACCGAATTGAAAAATGTCTCGGCAATCTCGAAGTTGTTATGGCCCCGTACCAGGTCTGCGTAAACGCGTTTGGCATCGCGCCAGAAGTCCGGGTTCGTCAGCTGGTCGCCCGCCACCAGACGGACAAAGACAAGGACTTTCCGGACTTTTTCCTTGTACAGGTCGATCCGCTCGGTAGAGGTTCGCTGAACACCGAGCCAGTCGGCATTCTCGAAGCGGGTGCGCGCTGCCAGCGTGATGTTCTGGAAATCGGCAAAATACGATTCAAAGCCGTTGAGGATAATACGGGCAAAACGTTCACGGCGTTCCACGGCAGCCTCTGAGAGTAGTGGCACAGGGCTCAGAGTGTAGGGTTACCGTACTTGCGACGCAATTTTCGCATACCGCCGAGCCAGCGGTCATAATTGTCCGTCTTGAGTTGCCGGTAGTCGGCGACTTCCCTATGCGGCAGAATGAGGAACTGCTCTGCGGCGAGCCCTTCGATAACCGCGTCAGCCACCTGCTGTGCCGTCAGCACGCCATCCACCCCAGCGGTGCCGCCATTTTCCACAGAGCCGATCATTCGCGTCGCCACGGCCTGCGGGCACAGACAGGACACCTTGATACCGTCGTCGCCGTGAGTGATCGCGAGCGCTTCGGCAAAACCCACGGCCGCATGTTTTGTGGTGGAATAGGCCGCGTCACCAATCTGGTTGAGAAGCCCGGCCGCAGACGCCGTATTGAGAAAGTACCCCTCACCCCGCGCCATCATGCCCGGCAGACAGGCACGCGCCGCGTAGACGTGCGCCATGACATGAATTTCCCACATGGCCTGCCAGGTGGCGTTGGCGGCGGAGGTCACGTGCCAGGGCTCTCCATCGCCGGCAATGATGCCAGCGTTACTGCAGAACAGGTCGATGCCGCCAAACCTGCCCTCAACCTCGGCAACCATACCGTCGATCTGGGCTTCATCACGGACATCCAGCGCGTAGGCGACGCCGGAAATACTGTCGGCGACGCCTTGTGCCGCATCCTGCTCAAGATCGGCGACAACCACGGTCCTCGCACCCTCGGCGTGAAAACGCTCACACAAGGCCTTGCCAATGCCGTTACCGCCACCGGTGACAACAACCACTCTGTCCCTGACCTGCATTCCTTACCTCCCCGTCACCAGACCATCCCGCGCGTCAGGCAAAGCTCAAGGCGTTGAACTGGGCCTGGTGGTGATCACCATCGCCAAAGGTCGCGTTGATCATCATCAGGCGCTTGGCGTAATGGGCGATATCCATCTCGTCTGTCAGGCCCATGCCGCCATGGAGCTGTATGGCCTCCGAGTGCACATGTCGCCCTGCGCGGTCGAGCATCACCTTGAGCGCGTGTATGTCGCGCGCCGGATCCTCGTCTTCTTTTTCCAGCGTACATACCGCACGATAAAGAAGCGACTTGGTCTGCTCGTAAGACATGAAGGTGTCGACCATGCGGTGCTGCAGGGCCTGAAAACTGCCGATGGGCACACCGAACTGCTCGCGCTGCTTGGTGTACTCGAGCGTTTTCGTGTTGAGCTGCCCCATGATACCCAGTCCTTCGGCGGCGAGAGCCACACAGGCTTCCAGAACAACCCATGACATCACGGGATAAGCCTTGTCCTTCTCACCAAGCAGCGCGTCTGCGGGCAGCCGCACGTCCTTGAACACCAGATTCGCAGCGCGCTGGCCATCCATCAGGGCATAGGACATCCTGTCGATGCCCGCGGCGCCGGCGTCGAGGATGAACAGGCTGATACCGTCCTCGTCACACTGCTCGCCACCGGTGCGCGCAGCGACAATCAACGTATCGGCATTGGCACCGTTATAAACCACGACTTTCTCGCCGTTGAGGACAAAGCCATCGCCATCGGGCGTCGCCGTGGTCTTGACGTCGGCGAGTTCGTAACGACTCTGCCGCTCGGTAAACGCGAAGGCACCCAGGCAATTGCCTTCCACAATCCGGGGAATGTATGTCGCCTGCTGCTCGGTACTGCCCGCACGCTGCAGCAGACCGCCGAACAGAATAACGGTGGCGAAGTAGGGCTCGAGAACCATGCCCTTGCCAAACTCCTCCATCATGACCATGACGTCCACCGGACCGCCACCAAAGCCGCCGTGCTCTTCGGCAAACGGCACGGACAACCAGCCGAGTTCGGCAAAGGTCTGCCAGTGCTCGGCGCTCATGCCGGTGTCGCTTGCTGCAATCTTGCGGCGGGCGTCGAAGCTGTAGTCGTCCTGAATGAATCGCGCGACACTATCGCGCAACATCACCTGTTCTTCTGAAAAATCAAAGTTCATGGTTTACCTCACAAAAACCTGGCGTTGCCGATTGCCGCATTCACAGCCCGAGTACAGCCTTCGCAATAATGTTCTTCTGGACCTCGTTGGAGCCGCCATAAATCGTGGCCGCACGGCCGTACATGTACGCCTGGCGTGCTGAGCTGCCAAACTCGTGTCCCAGCGCCTGCGGGTCGAGATCCGTGGGCAGGACACCCTGGTAATACCCCGCCAGATCCATGCGCAGGCCCTGAATCGCCTGCTGGATCTCCGTACCCTTGATCTTCAGCAGTGACGATTCCGCGCCCGGCGCACCGCCCGCGGCCACGGAGGCCAGCACGCGCAGATCGGTGTACTCCAGTGCCATCAGCTCTATTTCGATATCCGACAGCCGCTTCTGGAACAGCGGATCATCTATCTTGCGCTTGCCGGCGTTGACTTCCTGCTCGGCAAAGCGTCGCAGTTCGGCGAGCGCCCGGCGGGAATCGGCGACGCCGGCAATTGACGTGCGCTCATGGGCGAGCAGCGCCTTGGCGTAGGTCCAGCCCTTGTCCTGCTCGCCGATCAGGTTGGCGACCGGAACCCGGACATTGTTGAACTCTACCTCGTTGAGGCTGTGGTGGTTGTCGATGGTGGTAATTGGATTGACCTTGACGCCTTCAGACGCCATATCGATCAGCAGAAAACTGATTCCCTGCTGTTTCTTGCCCTCGTTGCTGGTGCGCACGAGGCAAAAAATCCAGTCGGAATGCTGGGCGTAGGTCGTCCAGATTTTTGCACCGTTAACCACGTAGGCGTCGCCGTCGAGATCTGCGCGCGTTTTCAGGGCAGCGAGGTCAGAGCCTGCACCAGGCTCGGAATAACCCTGGCACCACCAGTCTTCGCTGCGCAGGATTCGCGGCAGGAAGCGCGCCTTCTGCTCGTCATTGCCAAAGGTATAGATCACCGGACCGACCATCTTCAGACCGAATGGAATAACGTCGCGGACACCGGCCGCAGCACGTTCGGTTTCGTAGATGAAGTTCTGGGTCGGGGTCCACTCCGCGCCACCGTATTCCTTCGGCCAGCCGGGCGCTATCCATCCCTTGTCGTAAAGCCTGCGCTGCCAGTCGATGATGGCCTCGCGATACTCGGTGGGGTGCTGCAGGCGGGCGCGCAGCTCGTCGTCGTAGGCATCGGCGAAAAAGGCACGCACTTCATCGCGAAACGCCATGTCTTCGGGGGCAAAACTGGTATCCACAGCGTGGTCTCCTGTCCTTGCGGTTTGAATTTGACCCTGGGGTATGTTTTTCCTAGGCTCAGTACTGTAGCCATTTGAGCTGCGTAAAACAAGCGCCCGCCGGCCAGGTTGGACCGTTCGCATGGCAACGCAAGACCATCGGTAGAAGCCAGCGAAATCCGGGGCGGGGGGATGACTGTCGGGAGCGGGAATTGCTGGCATGGCGAGCCTTGGTTGAAGCGACCGCCCCATAGGCCAGGGCAGTCGCGACTCGCATGACGCTAATCTCGAATGGAACTAGTAGAGAAGGCTGTAGAGCTTGCGCTGGTATTCCGCGGCCAATGGGTCGCCCTTGCCGAGGGAGGCAATGGTGTCCAGCAACGCCTTGCGCGTGCTGCCATTGCCGTGGTCGAGTTCACGTTGCAGGATGGTGAACAGATTCTCGAGCCCTTCGCGGTACTGTCCGGCCGCCGTGTAGTGCAGTGCCAGCTGGACACGCAGGTCGAGATTGTCGGGGTCTGAGGCCAGCTGCTCTTCCAGGGCCGCCATTTCCGGCGACTTCGCCGTTTCACGGCGTATCTCCAGCTGCGCTCGGCACTGCTCGTAGGCAGCGTCCTGATCGACCATCCTGACCGCATCGAGCACCGCCTGGGCTTCGTCCAGACGCATGCCCTCGATCAGCGCCAGTGCATAAGCCATGGCGACCTCATGCTTGCGCCCGGATTCCTCGTACGCTGGCCGCAGCGTGGCAATGGCCTCACTCGCCTGTCCCGCGTCCAGATGCTCCGCCGCCTTGCGCAGCACACCTTCCCAGGGCGATGGCAGGTATTTCTGCAGCATGTCGCGCACCGCTGCCTCGGGCTGCGCGCCGGCAAAGCCATCAACCGGCTGCCCGCCCTGCATAACCATTACCGTGGGCAGGCTTCGCACGCCAAACTGCTGCGCAATCATCTGCTGGGTGTCCGCATTGACCCTGGCCAGAACAAAGGCCCCCTGGTACTCATTGGCCAGCTTTTCGAGTATCGGCATGAGCATCTTGCACGGCTCGCACCAGTCTGCCCAGAAATCGATAACGATCGGGCGCACCTGGGACTCCTCAATGAGCCATCGCGCAGCATTGCTTTCGTCGATGTCGACGATGTATTCCGGTTGATTGCCTGCCAGTTCCATCACGCCCTTTCCTCCGAGCTACGCAAATCGAGTACGTCCTGCATATCGTAAAGTCCACTGGGGCGACCCGCCAGCCAGCGGGCAGCGCGGACCGCCCCGCTCGCAAACGCCATGCGACTGCTGGCCTTATGCGAGATTTCTATGCGTTCGCCATCGGCGGCGAAAAGCACCGTATGATCACCGACAATATCGCCACCGCGAATGGTCGAGAACCCGATCTCGCGTCGCTCGCGCGCCCCGGTCTGGCCCTGCCTGTGGTAAACGGCGTCTGTTTTCAGGGATCTGCCCAGAGCCTCCGCCACTACCTGCCCCATGCTCAGCGCCGTGCCCGAGGGTGCATCCACCTTGTGTCGGTGGTGTGCCTCGATAATCTCGATATCCACGCTGTCGCCCAGGGCGCGGGCCGCGTCTGCGAGCAGCTTGAAACACAGATTGACGCCGGTGCTGAAGTTGGATGACTGGCACACCGCTGTTCGATCTGCGGCAGTCTCGATACGGCGCAGTGCATCAGCGCTGAAACCTGTCGTGCCGAGCACCAGCCCCACACCGCGCTCAGCGCAGGCCTGAAGATGAACCAGGCTGGCCTCGATAGTGGTGAAATCGATCAGGACATCACAGCCCTCGAGCGCCGCATCGACATTATCCACGATGGCGACACCCAGACGGCCGGTACCCGCGACGTCGCCGGCATCGGCGCCCAGCCACTCGCTGCCCTCACGCTCCAGCGCAGCAGCCAGCACAACACCATCGCCTGCCTGCTGCAGCGCCTCAATGAGCGTGCGCCCCATGCGGCCACCGGCACCGGCTATGCCAAGCCGCAGGGCCGTCAAGACTTCATCTCGTCAAAGAACTTCTTGACGCCTTCAAACCAGCTGTTCTGCCGCGGCGACTGGGAATGACCGCCCTGCCCAAGGCTTTCCTGGAATTCGCGCAGCAACTCCTTCTGCTGTTTGTTCAGGTTGACCGGCGTCTCCACGACGGCACGACACAGGAGGTCGCCAACGCCACCCCCACGCACGGGGTGGACGCCCTTGCCACGCAGGCGGAACAGTTTGCCGGTCTGCGTTTCCGGCGGAATTTTCAGTTTGACGCGGCCGTCCAGCGTCGGTACCTCGAGTTCGCCACCCAGCGCCGCGTCCACAAAGGTGATGGGTACCTCACAGTAGAGATTCCTGCCGTCGCGCTCGAAAATCGGGTGCGCCTTGACCGACATCTGTACGAACAGATCGCCGGCGGGTCCACCGTCGGGGCCAGCCTCACCCTCACCGGAAAGCCGAATGCGATCACCGGTGTCGACACCCGGCGGCACCTTGACCGAGAGCGTCTTGGTTTTCTCCACGCGACCCTGGCCGCGACAGGAAGAGCAGGGATCGGAAATCATGGTGCCGCGACCACGACAGGTCGGGCAGGTCTGCTGTACCTGAAAAAGTCCCTGCTGCATGCGCACCTGCCCGATACCGCCACAGGTGCCGCAGGTGGTGGGTGAGCTGCCCTTTTTCGCGCCGGAGCCGTTGCAGGTGCCGCAGGGGGCAAGGGTCGGTACACGGATCTCCACCGTGGTGCCACGAACCGCGTCCTCGAGGGAAATATCCAGCGTGTAACGCAGGTCGGAACCACGCTGGGGGCCGGCGCGCCCACCGCGCCCCCCGCCAAAGATATCGCCGAACACGTCGCCAAAGATATCGCTGAAGTTGCCGCCACCAAAGCCGCCTGCACCACCGCCCATGGAAGGATCCACGCCGGCATGACCAAACTGGTCATAGGCCTGGCGCTTGTCCCGGTCCATCAGGATATCGTAGGCCTCTGTGGCCTCCTTGAATTTGTGGTCGGCGTCGGGATCGTCCGGGTTGCGATCCGGATGATATTTCATCGCTACCCGCCGATAGGCTTTCTTGATGTCCTTTTCATCGGCGCCCTTGCTGACGCCAAGTGTCTCGTAATAATCGCGTTTTGCCATGTGTCGCCCCGGATGAAACCGTCCCTGCTGAAACGACTACGCGGGCACCTGCGTCCCGCGTGTCGATACTCCCCATGTACGCCGCGGCCCGCAGGTCGACGGCGGAGAGAAAACTTACTTCTTGTTGTCGTCGACTTCCTCGAACTCAGCGTCTACCGCCTCATCACCCGACGTTTCACCACCTGCCTGGGCTCCGTCGCCGCCGGCCTGCTGGGCGCCTTCCGCCGCGGAGGCCTGCGCGGCATACATCTTCTGGGCCACCGGCCCGGTCGCCTCCGTCAGTTTGGTGGCGGCCGCCTCGATAGCCTCCTTGTCTTCACCTTTGAGCGCCTCTTCGGCCTCGCTGATGGCAGACTCGATCGCCGACTTCTCGTCGTCCGAGGCGTGATCACCGCCCTCTTCCAGGGTCTTGCGCGCTGCATTCACCAGACCTTCGGTGGTGTTGCGTGCGGTAATCAGCGCTTCAAAACGCGCATCCGCCTCGGCGTTCGCCTCCGCATCTGCCACCATCTTGTCGATCTCTTCATCCGAGAGACCGCCGGAGGCCGTGATGCGGATAGACTGTTCCTTGCCGGTCGCCTTGTCCTTGGCCGACACATTCAGGATACCGTTGGCATCGAGGTCGAAGGTCACTTCAATCTGCGGCATGCCACGGGACGCCGGCGGGATATCCGCCAGATCGAAACGGCCAAGCGACTTGTTCTGCGACGCCTGCTTGCGCTCGCCCTGCACCACGTGGATGGTTACCGCCGTCTGATTGTCTTCCGCAGTTGAGAACACCTGCGACTTCTTGGTCGGAATCGTGGTGTTCTTCTCGATCAGTGGCGTAGCGACACCGCCCATGGTCTCGATACCCAGCGTCAGCGGCGTGACATCCAGCAGCAGGACGTCCTTGACGTCGCCGGAGAGAACCGCGCCCTGCAGGGCGGCACCCACGGCAACCGCCTCATCGGGGTTGACGTCCTTGCGCGGCTCCTTGCC
Organism: Chromatocurvus halotolerans; assembly: GCF_004340525.1. Taxonomy (GTDB): domain Bacteria; phylum Pseudomonadota; class Gammaproteobacteria; order Pseudomonadales; family Halieaceae; genus Chromatocurvus; species Chromatocurvus halotolerans. The sequence continues at coordinate 14,199 of NZ_SLWX01000023.1, forward strand.
AAAGTAGTCCGCGACTTTCTTCTGCACCATCGGCATGCGTGTCTGGCCACCGACCAGGATCACCTCGTCGATTTCGCTAGGGCTAAGACCCGCATCCTTGAGCGCCATCTTCACCGGCTCCATAGAGCGCGTGACCAGCTCTTCCACCAGCGACTCCAGCTTGGAGCGCGACAGCTTCACTACCAGGTGCTTGGGGCCGGAGGCATCTGCCGTAATGTAGGGCAGATTGACTTCGGTCTGCTGCGAACTGGACAGCTCGATCTTCGCTTTCTCGGCGGCCTCCTTCAGACGCTGCAGGGCCAGCGGGTCATTGTGAAGGTCGATGCCGCTGTCCTTCTTGAACTGCTCGGCCAGGTAGTCGATCAGACGCAGGTCAAAATCCTCGCCTCCGAGGAAAGTGTCACCGTTGGTGGAGAGCACCTCAAACTGATGCTCGCCATCGACTTCGGCAATCTCGATGATGGAAATATCGAAGGTGCCGCCACCGAGGTCGTAGACGGCAATCGTGCGGTCGCCTTTCGCCTTGTCCATGCCGTAGGCCAGCGCGGCTGCCGTCGGCTCGTTGATGATGCGCTTGACCTCAAGGCCGGCAATTCTGCCTGCATCCTTGGTCGCCTGGCGCTGGGAATCGTTGAAATAGGCAGGCACGGTGATCACGGCTTCAGTGACCGTCTCACCGAGGAACTCCTCGGCCGTGCGCTTCATTTTGCGCAGCACCTCGGCAGATACCTGTGGGGGTGCCATCTTCTCGCCCTTCGCTTCTACCCAGGCATCGCCGTTGTCGGCTTCGGTGATCTTGTACGGCACCATCTTGATGTCTTTCTGAACGACATCGTCCTTGAACTTGCGGCCGATCAGGCGCTTGACGGCGTACAGCGTGTTCTGCGGATTGGTTACCGCCTGACGCTTCGCGCTCTGTCCGACGAGAATCTCGCCGTCCTGGGTGTACGCCACGATTGATGGCGTGGTGCGATCACCCTCGGAATTCTCAATGACGCGGGGTTTGTCTCCATCGAGCACGGCCACACAGGAGTTGGTCGTGCCGAGGTCAATACCGATAATCTTACCCATGATTCTTCTCCTCAAAAGGCCACCTGAGGCGGCCTGTCTCTGCATTCACTGTTTGCTTATATTGGCCCGTTTGCGATCAATTCAAGGGCATTTGGCGTCTTTTTTGCTTCACGAGCGACGCTCACTGCGGACTCAGGCGTGCTCGTCGATGCTGCCTGACGCTCCCGGAGCTCCCGGAGCCTGCTTACTGACCATGACCATGGCCGGCCGCACCAGACGCCCGTTCAGGGTGTAACCCTTCTGCATGACTGCGATCACGGTATTCGGCTCGACGTCGGGGTTTTCCACCTGGCTCATGGCCTGGTGCAGCTGGGGATCAAAGGGTTCGCCCTGAGGATCGACCGCTTCGATGTGGTATTTCTGCAGCGCGTTCTGAAAGCTCTTCAGCGTGAGCTCAACGCCTTCAGCAATCGGCTTGACCACCTCCTCATCGCCACTTGCCGACTCCAGCGCACGCTCGAGATTGTCGACCACCGGCAGCAGTTCTCCGGCAAAGCGCTCGAGCGCGTACTTGCGCGCCCTTTCCACATCCTGCTCGGCACGTCGCTTGGCATTCTGTGCTTCCGCCTGCGCACGCAGTGCGCTGTCCCTGGCCTGCTCGAGTTCTTCCTGCAGGCGGGCAATTTCGTCTTCCGGCGAGGGATCGTCCGCATCGGAGGAGCCCGCCTCCGAGCCCTCCTGCTCCCGTGCTGCTGCAGCCTGTGTGTCTTCGGCTCTGGCCTCCGGCTGCTGTTCTGCCGCCTGCGCCTCGTCGGCGCGGGGCTGCTCCTCTGGTTTTCCTGACTGTTGCTCTTTGTCGGACACGAGGCTACTCCGTTCTATTGGCTCTGAAAATCGGTTCGCGTTGCAGGCCGGGCACGTCGCGTCGAACGCGACAACGCCGGCGTTGTTTCACAGATAGGAGTGACTTGGGGGCTGCGCCGCCCTTTTCAAGGGCTGCGCCTTCCCGGGTCAGGTTCGATTCGGACCTGACCCCGCCGACAGGGCAGAACTCAGCATGCGCGAGGTGACGTCGACAATGGGAATCACGCGCTCATAGGCCATGCGCGTCGGCCCGATGACACCGAGAACGCCCAGCGGCCGACGGCCGTCGCCATAGGGCGCGGTGATGACGCTGAAGTCACCGAACACGTCATGACCCGCTTCGTCACCAATGAAGATGCGTACGCCATCGGCGCGCGTGCAGCGCTCCAGCAGATGCAGAAGGTCCTTCTTGCGCTCGAAGATGTCGAACAGCTCCCGGAGCTTGTCGACATCCTCGGCGGTAGCGCTGTCCAGCAGGCGTAAGCCGCCGGCCAGCATGTAGTCGTCGCCGCCCTCTTCCTGGTGCAGTGCCTGACTGGCGAGGTCCAGCGTGGCGCTGAGATAGTCATCGATGCGGCTTCGCGCCTCGCGCATTTCGTCGAGAATGCGGCTCTTCACCGTGTCCAGCGCCTGACCGGCGTAGCGCTGATTCACGAGGCGCGCGGCCTCGCGCAGTTCTTCCTCGGTAAAGGTACGCTTGGTGTGGATGATGCGGTTCTGCACTTCGCGCTGATTGATCACGAGAATGACCAGTACGCGGTTATCCGACAGCGGCAGAAACTCGACCTGCCGCAGCTGCGGCGCATCCTGACGCGGCACAGTAACAATACCCGCCTGGTGGGTAATGGCCGACAGCAGCTGCGAAGCCGACTGCACCAGATCGGTTGTGGTCTTGTCCGGATTCAACTCCTGCCTCACCGCCGCGACCGCGGCCTCATCCACTTCCTGAACCTGCAGCAGACTGTCGACGAACAACCGGTAGCCGAGCGCCGTGGGAATGCGGCCGGACGAGGTGTGGGGCGAGTGCAGAAAACCGCGCTCTTCCAGATCGGACAGCACATTGCGGATCGTTGCCGCGCTCACCGCGAGACCGGCCTCTTCCTGCAGCGTGCGCGAACCTACCGGCTGTCCATCGCGTATGTGACGCTCCACCAGAACCTTGAGCAGGGTGCGCGCCCGGTCGGGAATTGTTTCCTGCACAGAACACCTCAGCAACGTCGGAAGCTGTCTTGTATCACAGACCCGGCGACCGGCAAAACCGCTTCCGCCAGGGTCGGATGTTTAATGCATGGGGCAACTGCGGTATAACAGTCTGTCTCTGGAGTCGGGCCGCATGCTTACACACCTCAGTATCAGCAATTTCACCATCGTCGAGCATCTGCAGATTGACCTCTCGGCAGGCATGACCGCCATCACCGGCGAAACGGGCGCCGGCAAATCCATCATGCTGGATGCTCTGGGGCTGTGTCTCGGCGATCGCGCAGATCCCAGGAGCATCCGCCCTGGCTGCACGCGCGCCGATATCACCGCGTGTTTCGATATCGCCGGGATACCTGCAGCCCGCGCCTGGCTGGACGCACAGGACCTGACGGTCTCTGACGAATGCATCCTGCGCCGTGTCATCAGCACCGATCGCTCGCGGGCGTGGATCAATGGCCGGCCCGCCACGGTACAGCAATGCGCCGAACTCGGTCAGCACCTGGTGGATATCCACAGCCAGCACGCGCACCAGTCGCTGCTGCGAAAGCCGGTCCAGCGCGCCCTGCTGGACAGTTTTGCCGGCGCCGCCGCGCTCGCCGAGACCGTCGCCAGCCTGGCCCACGACTGGACAGAGACAGAGCAGCGCCTGGCGGCCCTGCGCGATGCCAGCAGCGAAACCGAATCGCGGCATCAACTGCTCAGCTACCAGGTGGGGGAACTGGACGACCTGGCGCTAGGTAGCGATGAAATCGCAAGCCTGGAGGCCGAACAGAAGGCGCTCGGCAGCGCCGAGGAGATCCTCGAGTCAGCAGGCCGGGCCCTGGATCTGTGCGACACGCTGGAAGATACCGCCCAACAGGCAGCTCAGCTGCTCAGCGCCAGCCTGCACCGCGGCAGCCGCGTCGACAATGCGCGGGACATGCTGCAGTCCGCCGCCATTCAGTCCGGCGAGGCACGCGGCGATCTGCAGGCCTATCTTGACAGTATCGACATCGACCCACGCCGCCTGGCCGACGTCGAAAGCCGACTGGACCAGATCTACACCATCGCCCGCAAGCATCGTGTCAAGCCGGAAGAGCTCGCGGCCCTGCACGCGGAACTGGCGGGCGAACTGGAGGCTCTGTCCGGCAGCGATGCCAGCGTGCAGGCACTCGAGGCGGAACTCGAAACCCGCCTGGCCGCCTGGACCGAGCAGGCGGAAAAGCTCACACAGCGGCGCGAAAAGGGGGCCAGAAAGCTCAGACGCGAGGCGATGGCGCTGCTCGAAACCCTGTCCATGGGGCAGTGCGTCCTCGAGATTGCCCTAGCGTCACGCCAGGGCACAAGCCCTCACCCCGGCGGCAGGGAGGAGGTGGAATTTCTCATCAGCACCAACCCCGGCAGCGCACCGCAGTCGCTCGCCCGCATTGCCTCCGGCGGTGAGCTTTCGCGCATCAGCCTGGCGATCCAGGTGGCCACCGCCGACGGTGGCAGCGTTCCCAGCATGGTGTTTGACGAGGTGGACGTGGGCATTGGCGGCGCCGTGGCCGAGGTGGTCGGACGCCTGCTGCGCAAGCTGTCGAATGGCGCCCAGGTTCTCTGCGTCACGCACCTGCCGCAGGTGGCGGCACAGGCCCATCACCAGCTGCGGGTCAGCAAGACGGGGAATCGCAAATCCGTGACCACCGCCCTGGCCAGGCTGGATACGGATGGCCGGGTCGATGAGCTCGCGCGCATGCTGGGCGGGCTGAAAGTTACCGATCAGACCCTGGCACACGCAAGAGAAATGCTGGCGGACGCCGACGCCTGAAACCGCAAAGGCGAGGCTTACTTCTCCTTGCGGCGCACGTAGAGAACCAGCGAATGGTCCACCAGCTCAAAGCCGTGATCCTCGGCGATCTGCCGCTGGCGCTCCTCGATCAGTTCATCGTGAAACTCGATCACCTCATTGCTGTCGACGCAGACCATGTGATCGTGATGCTCGCCCTTGGCAAGCTCGAACACACTGTGACCCGTCTCGAAATTGTGGCGGGTGACCAGACCGGCGGACTCGAACTGGGTCAGCACCCGGTAGACGGTGGCAAGACCGACGTCCTCTCCCGCGTCCAGCAGAGCGCGATAGACATCTTCAGCACTCATGTGCTGGGCACTGCCCTCGGCGGCATCCAGCAATTGCAGGATTTTCACCCGGGGCAGCGTTACCTTCAGACCTGCGTTACGCAGCTCCTGATTTTCCGCAGACATGGTGGGGGTTCTCTGAAAAGACTGGGGTCGGTATGATGCCATCCCTGATCCCCGGTTGGAAGTTCTCCCCCATGCGCGCGCTGCTGCTGTCCCTGTTGCTGATATCCATGACCGCCTGCGGTTTCATCGGCTTCCCGGGTGTCTACAAGATCAACGTCGAGCAGGGCAATATCGTTACCCAGGAGGACGTCGACAAGCTTGAGCAGGGCATGACCCGTCGCCAGGTGCGCTTCATTCTCGGCACGCCGTTGATAGAAGACACTTTTAATCGGGAGCGTTGGGATTACCACTACGAGATCACCCGCGGCGACCGCATGCTGACCCAGCGTGAGTTCACGGTATTTTTCGACGGCGATCGCCTGAAATCCGTGTCCGGGGATTACAAGCCGGCGTGGGCGAGGGGCAAGGGCGAGGCAACGGAGGACGCCGGAGACGATCCCGCGGCTTCTCCTAACAGCCGGTCCGGCGGCGCCGGCTGAGCCGTCAGTCTGGCACGTCTCCCGCAGCGCCTTTTCTTGCCTTCGCCGCCCGCGCCCGGCGCACTTCCTTGGGATCGATCAGCAAAGGCCGGTAGATCTCTACCCGATCACCGTTCTGCAGCTCCTGCGTGGACTTGACCGCCTGGCCGAAAATTCCCATTGCCGAGGTCTCATCGACATGCAGTCCCGGGAATTCCTGCTCGATCGCCGACTGCCTGATGGCTTCCAGCGCGGTGGTTCCCGGTGTGACCTCGATCTGCAGGATCCGCTGACGGTCCGGAAGGGCGTAGGCCACCTCGACTGCCAGGGTTTCGTCCTTGCCGGTCTCCAGCTCCAAAGACCTGTCGGGGCTTGCCGTCATGTGCCGTACACCTGCCTGGCGCGCCGCGCCACGGCCTCCACCTGGCTGTTGGTCACACGCTCGAACAGGCGACCCGCGGCGACCCCCACAAGCGCGCTGCGGATTGTGAAATCCAGCTCCAGGCTGACCTTGCAGGCCGCCTCACCCAATGCCTGGAAGCGCCAGCGACCGGCGAAACGCTCAAACGGACCCTCGCGAAGACGCAGCTCAATCGCCTCATTGGCGGTCAGGGTATTCAGGGTGGTGAAGCTCTGCACGATGCCGCCACGGGCGAGTTCCAGACGCGCCTCCATGGTGGTGTCGCTGCGACTGAGAATGCGCGCTCCGACGCAGCCCTCCATGAAACTGGGATAGGATTCCACGTCGTTGACCAGGTCATAGACCTGTTGCGCGGTATAGGGAAGCAGGGCGCTGCGGTGAATACTGGGCATGGCGTGTGTGCGGGGAAGTCTCAGGGCCGGTCAGGCATGATGGACCAGAACCATACGACAAGAATGGCAAGCGGGGCAACAAAGCGCAGCAACAACAGCCACACCTGGAAAAACCCCTCCGACTCGCGATACATCTCTCTGCGCAGGAGTGTCTCCCGCATGCGCCAGCCCACAAAAACGGCCACCGCCAGTGCCCCGAGCGGCAGCAGGAAGTTTGCGGTCACGCGATCCAGCCAGGGGAACAGGCCGCCGAAACCGGGCCTCCCGGACAGGGAAGCGGCGACCGCGGCACCGAGCAGCCAGACCAGCACACCCACCAGCAGGGTCGCCGGGACGCGGCGCAGGCGGGTGTACTGCACCAGAGAGCCAATGCCGGGCTCCAGGAGCGCCACCGCCGATCCCAGTGCGGCCAGTACGGTGAGCAGGAAGAACAGCGCCCCGTAAATCTCACCCTGGGGCAGGTTGCCAAAGGCATAGGGAACGCTGAGAAAGAGCAGCCCGGGACCCAGCGTAGGCTCCACATGATTGACAAGGACCAGCGGAAAAATCGCGATACCGGCGGCCATGGCAATCGCAGTATCGAAAATCGCGACGGCCAGGATAGAGCGCCCGAGCGGCACGCGGTCAGGGGCATAGGCGCCAAACGCCACGCCAATGCCCACGCCCACCGACAGCGTATAAAACGCATGGCCCAGTGCAAGGAGGACGGACTCCGACGTGAAATCCAGCCACTGGACAGAAAACAGAAACCTGCCGGCCGCGGACACATCGCCGTTTTCGAGCGCAAAGTCGATCAGCAGCCACATCAGCACCACGAGACTGGGCACAAGAAGCCACACGAACAGTCCCAGACCCCGGCGCACGCCGCCAGCAACAATGAGCAGCGCCAGCCCCAGAAATCCCGTCTGCCAGGCCAGCATGTCCGGCAGGCTGCCCAGCAGATCGTCATAGTGTATGGATACCTGTCGGGCGCTGGCCGCGGCAAAGTCTCCGGAGTGCATGGACCAGGCGTAGTGCAGACCCCAACCCGCAACGACGATGTAATAACCGAGTATGAGTACGCCGGTAAGGCAGGCCAACCCCCCCCAGAATGACCAGGCGTTTCCCAGCAGCGAGCGCCGCGCGGCGAGACCGAAGGCCATGACCGGAGAGCCCCTGCCGTGGCTGCCCAGCGCCGTCTCGGCGATCAGCACGGGCACCGCCAGAATGAACAGACAGACAACATAGGCGATGAGGAAGGGGGCACCGCCGTTGTCACCCACCAGATAGGCAAAACGCCACAGATTCCCCAGACCCACGGCAGAGGCGGCGAGCGCAAAAACAAAGGTGGTCCGCGAGCGCCAGCGCCCGAGTGACATGTTCAGCGGCATGAAGTTTGGACAGTGCCCTCCGCCCTGCAGAATGTTCCAACGGCGAGACGGTAACACCCGGCCAGAAAGAAAGCCGTTCCACCGCCCGGTGTTGTCCGTATAATGCGCGCCATGTCAAAAAAGAAACCCAAGACTCCCAACAACGTCATTGTCCAGAACAAGCGCGCGCGCTTCGACTATGAACTGCTCGACACCTTCGAAGCGGGCGTTGCCCTGCACGGCTGGGAGGTAAAATCGCTGCGCGCAGGCAAGGCGCAGCTTACTGACTCCTACGTCCTGATGAAAGACGGTGAGGCATTTCTTCTCGGCTCACAGATTACCCCTCTGGGAACGGTCTCCACGCACTACGTCACCGACCCCACCCGCACCAGAAAGCTACTTCTGCACAGGAAGGAACTGGCGAAAATTCTCGCGGCGACCCAGCAGAAGGGCCAGACCTGTGTGTGTACCCAGCTGTACTGGAAGGGCCACCTGATCAAGGCGCGCATTTCTCTCGCCCAGGGCAAGCAGTCGCACGACAAACGCGATACCGAGAAGGACCGCGACTGGCAGCGCCAGAAGCGCCGCATCATGCGAGATGCCGTCAAGCAATAGACCGCCGCTCAAGCGGCGGCACTGCCAACACGACCGGCGCGGCCGGCACGAAAGAGTTGTCCGGGGCAGGCGCCGGTCAGCCGGTCCCCGGCAAGCACAACCTCACCAGCCACGATCACCGCACAATAGCCCGCCGCGTCTTGTAGCAGACGCTGGCCGCCCGCTGGCAGATCCTGCACCATACGCGGTGCGAACAGGCGCAGGCGGTTGTGGTCGATAACGTTGATATTGGCCTTAAGCCCCACCTGCAGTCGTCCCCTGTCATGCATGCCGCAGTAATCGGCAATATCCGAGGTCAGGCGGCGCACAGCGTCCGACAAGGTGATACGTGCCCCGCGCTGCCGATCCCGGGCCCAGTAGGAGAGCAGGTACGTGGGAAAACTGGAGTCACAGATGGTCCCCACGTGAGCGCCACCGTCAGACAGCCCCATGATGGACTGCGGGTGCTGCATCATGGTGTGCAGATTGTCGAAACTCATTTCCGTGTAGTTGTAAATGGGGAAGTACAGCAGCGCCCTGCCCTCGTCCTGCAACAGTAGATCGTAAATCATCTCCAGTGCGGAAATGCCGCGCTCCTCGGCCATGCGCAGCACCGACGTCTCCGCGGTCTGTTCATACTCCGGATTCTCCCCCAGGAGAAAGGTCTTGCCCGCCACATAGTCGATGGCGGCAATCAGCGCGTCCACGATGGGCGGTACCGGAGTGCCGTCGCCAGCCAGCGTGCCGGATTTCTCCGCCAGCAGGCGCGCCTTGAACGCCGGATCACGCATCTGCTGAACGCGCTCCTCCAGCGTGAGGTGGCTGATGGCCTTGTAGCTGGGGAAGCCGATGAACGGGTGGAAGGTGCACTGCAGGCCGGTGATCACGCCGATGCCGCGGGGCGCGGTCTGAAGGCGCATAGAAATACCCGCCGCCTGCGCCTTCTCGGCCCGATCGATAATGCGCAGCCACTGGTCCGGCGCGAAGTCCCGCTGCATCAGCGACAGGGAGAAGGGTCGGCCGCCGGCACCGCGGGCAAAGGCCTCCAGAATATCGAACTCGCGGTCGAAGGCATCGCCCTCGCGCTCCAGATCAAAGTCGTTGACCGCCTGCAGTATGCCGTGGTCCAGCCCCTGAAATGCCGCTGCGATACCCGCGAGCTCCTCTGCTGTGGCCTCCGAGGACGGCGTCCAGGCCCCGTCGGCGCTGCGATGCACGTCGGAGCGCCCGGTGGAAAAGCCGATCGCTCCCGCTTCCAGAGCCTCGCGGGTCAGGCGCCGCATCGCCCCGATGTCCTCGGGCGTGGCCTGCTCCTGACACACGGCACGATCACCCATCACGTAGACACGCAGGGGATCGTGGGTGACCTGTACGGCAAAGTCGATGGTGTGCGGCTTGCTGGCCAGCGCATCCATGTATTCCGGCAGTGTCTCCCAGTCCCAGCTCATGCCCTCGGTCAGCGCAATGCCGGGAATATCCTCCACGCCCTCCATCAGGCGTACCAGGCGGTCGCGGTCGGCGGCACGCACCGGCGCAAAGCCGACCCCGCAGCTGCCCATGACCACGGTGCTGACGCCGTGGTTGATGCTTGGCTGGAGATTGGCGTCCCAGGAAATCTGGCCGTCGTAGTGCGTGTGCAGATCGATGAAACCTGGCGTGACGATGCAGCCTGAAGCGTCGATTTCCTGCGTTGCAGCACCCGCACAGTCCCCGATGGCGACAATCACGCCGTTTTTTACGGCCACATTCCCCGGACGCGGCTCACCCCCGTCCCCGTCCACCAGCAACCCGTTGATGATTTTGAGGTCATAGATCATGCCGCATCCGCTCCTGCTTGCTATTATGAGATGGAGTGTAGCACCACCGCGATAACCCGGCCTGAGGAGGCCACATGGCAACAGATTCCAACGACGTGTTGCGCTTCTGGTTCGACGAGGCGGGGCCGGGGTGCTGGTTCAAGCGCAGCGATGCCTTCGACGAACAGCTGCGCGAGCGCTTTCTCGCCACGTGGCAGGCAGCGGCGGCGGGCGAGTGCGGCGACTGGCGCAGCAGCCCCGCGGGTCGCGCCGCCGAGATCATCGTTCTCGATCAGTTCTCTCGCAATCTGTTTCGCGGCGACCCCCGCGCGTTTGCCCAGGACGGCATGGCCCTGGTTCTCGCCCAGTGGGCAGTCGCCGTGGGCGACGACAACGGTATGACGCCAGATCAGCGCTATTTCACCTACATGCCCTTCATGCACTCGGAATCCCTCAGCGTGCACGTCGATGCGCTGCGCCTGTTCAGTGCGCTCGGCAACGAACAAGCCCTCGACTACGAAATCCGGCATCGCGACGTCTTGCGCACTTACGGGCGCTATCCCGGCAGAAATGCGGCACTGGGACGCGAAAACAGCCCCGAGGAACGCGCTTACCTGGATGCCGGCGGCGGCTTCTAGCATCTCAGCAGGGACCTGTCGTGACAGGTACAATGGCGGATGACAACGCTTCAGACTCATGCAACAGGAGAACAGCATGTCGACTACCCCGATCAAGGACAGCCTCAACACCCGGGATACACTGACCGTCGACGACCGAACCTATGGCTACAGCAGCCTGCCAGCTGCCTCACGGCATATCGGCGACCTTTCACGTCTGCCCTACTCCCTGAAAGTCCTGCTGGAGAATCTGCTGCGCAACGAGGACGGGATCACCGTTGAACCGGGACATTTCGAGGCCATGGCGGCCTGGATGGAAAACCGGCGCTCGGATACGGAAATCCAGTTCCGCCCCGCCCGCGTTCTCATGCAGGACTTCACCGGCGTTCCCGCCGTCGTCGACCTCGCCGCCATGCGCGACGCGCTGGAGGCCGCGGGCAGCGATCCGGCACGCATCAATCCGATTTCACCGGTAGACCTCGTGATCGACCACTCCGTCATGGTCGACAACTTCGGCGACGCCGATGCCTTCACAGACAACGTATCCATTGAAATGCAGCGCAACCGCGAGCGCTACGAGTTCCTGCGCTGGGGCCAGCAGGCCTTCGCCAATTTCCGCGTCGTTCCCCCCGGCACCGGCATCTGCCATCAGGTCAATCTGGAATACCTGGCAAAGACGGTCTGGACCGGCGACCAGAATGGCGAGGTCATGGCGTACCCCGACACGCTGGTCGGCACGGATTCGCACACCACCATGATCAATGGCCTTGGCGTACTTGGCTGGGGCGTCGGCGGCATCGAGGCCGAGGCCGCCATGCTGGGTCAACCCGTCTCTATGCTGATTCCGGAGGTCGTGGGCTTCCGCATCACCGGGGCACTGCGCGAGGGGATGACGGCCACAGACCTGGTGCTGACCGTGACGGAAATGCTGCGAAAACGCGGCGTGGTCGGCAAGTTCGTTGAATTCTACGGCGACGGGCTGGCCAACATGCCGGTGGCCGACCGCGCCACCATTGCCAACATGGCACCGGAATACGGCGCCACCTGCGGCTTCTTCCCGGTGGACGAGCAGACCCTCAACTACCTGCGCCTGACCGGTCGCGATGACCACCAGATTGCGCTGGTAGAGGCCTATTGCAAGGCCCAGGGCCTGTGGCGGGAAGATAACCACGAACCGGTCTACACCGATACGCTCGCTCTGGACATGGGCGACGTGGAAGCCAGCCTGGCCGGCCCCAAGCGCCCGCAGGACCGCGTCTCACTGAAAAATGTCAAGTCCAGCTTTGAGTTGATCATGCAGCAGGGCGAGGGCACCGCAAGTGCCCCCGAGGGAAAGTTCGAGGGTGAGGGCGGCCAGACCGCCGTGGGTGTCGACAACAGCTATGCGCATGCCAGCAGCCAGCTGTGCGAGCTCGGCGGAGCGTCAGTGAGGCTCGATCCCGGCGCCGTGGTTATTGCCGCCATCACCTCCTGCACCAACACCTCCAACCCCAGCGTCATGATGGCTGCCGGCCTGCTGGCGCAGAAGGCCGTGGCTCGCGGGCTGACCACCCGCCCCTGGGTGAAAACCTCCCTCGCGCCCGGCTCCAAGGTGGTCACCGAGTATCTCGCGGCCAGCGGCCTGCAAAGCGCGCTGGACAGTCTCGGCTTCAACCTGGTCGGCTATGGCTGCACCACCTGCATCGGCAATTCGGGCCCATTGCCGGAGCCGATAGAAAAAGCCGTGGTCACGGGGGACCTCACGGTCGCCTCGGTACTTTCCGGCAATCGCAATTTCGAGGGCCGCGTACACCCGCTGGTGAAGACCAACTGGCTGGCTTCGCCGCCACTGGTGGTCGCTTACGCGCTGGCGGGAAACATGCGCGTCGACATCAGCAAAGAGCCTCTGGGGTTCGACAGCGACGGCGAAGCGGTGTACCTGTCAGACCTGTGGCCCTCCCAGGCTGAAGTGGCCGAGGCGGTGGCGCAGGTCAAGACTGCCATGTTCAGCAAGGAATACGCCGCGGTGTTCGACGGCGATGCCATCTGGCAGGCCATCGAAGTGCCGGACAGCAAGGTCTACAACTGGTCTTCCGAATCCACGTATATCCAGCATCCGCCCTACTTCGAGGGCATGCAGCCGACGCCCGAACCGGTGCAGGACATCAACGATGCACGCGTGCTGGCGCTGCTTGGCGACTCGGTCACGACGGATCACATCTCGCCCGCCGGATCCTTCAGCGCCGACAGTCCCGCGGGCAAATACCTGTCAGAGCACGGCATCAGTCGCACGGATTTCAACTCCTACGGCTCGCGCCGGGGCAACCACCAGGTGATGATGCGCGGTACCTTTGCCAACGTGCGCATCCGCAACGAAATGCTCGACGGCGTGGAGGGTGGCTATACGCGACACGTTCCCAGTGGCGAGCAGATGGCCATCTACGACGCGGCCATGCGTTATGCAGAGGAAAAGACGCCGCTGGTAGTGATTGCGGGCAAGGAGTACGGCACCGGCTCCAGCCGTGACTGGGCGGCAAAAGGGACTCTGCTGCTTGGGGTACGTGCGGTCATCGCCGAATCCTATGAGCGCATACACCGGTCGAACCTCATCGGCATGGGCGTACTACCGCTGCAGTTCATGGACAGTGACAATCGGCAGAGTCTGAAGCTGACCGGCGATGAGAGCATCAGCATTGCCGGTCTGGGTGGCGACCTCAGCCCCGGCCAGACCGTGGAGATGCAGGTGGACTACCCCGACGGCGGGCGCAAGACCTGCTCTGTGCGGGTGCGCATCGACACCGCCAACGAGATCGTCTATTACCAGAACGGGGGGATTCTGCACTACGTCCTGCGCGACATGATGGCGAGCTGATGGAATCCCGGTGGGGTCAGGTCCAGATCGGACCTGACCCCAAGAAAAGGAGAACACAATGAGTATCCTGTTTTTCATCATTACCGCACTGGTGCTGCTATACCGCGGATCGGGCGGCCGCACCGGCCTGGTTATCCTCGCCGCTGTCACGGCACTGGGCCACATTCTGGTCGACGGCGGCGCGATCAGCGCCACCCTCGGTACGGCGGCCGTAATCGTCGCGGGCCTGCTCATGCTGCCAAACCCCCTGCGCACGCGGCAGATCAGCAGACCGCTGCTCGCCCGGATCCGCGGCATGCTGCCAACGCTGTCGGACACCGAGGCCCAGGCTCTCAAGTCGGGTTCAGTCGACTGGGATGGCGAGCTCTTCTCCGGTCGTCCGCGCTGGCAGCGCCTGCTCAACGCCAAAGCCACCGCACTCTCTGACGAGGAGCGGGCTTTCCTCGACGGCCCGGTCAACACGCTCTGCGGGATGCTGAACGACTGGGAAATCACCCACGAGGACTACGACCTGCCGGAACCGGCGTGGAACTTCATACGGCAGCAGGGCTTTTTCGGGCTCATGATTCCCAAGGAACACGGCGGCAAGGGCTTCTCCAATACGGCGCATTCAGAGATTGTCACTCGCATCTCGACGCGCAGCGTGTCCGCCGCGGTGACCGTGATGGTGCCGAATTCCCTCGGCCCGGGTGAGCTGCTTGAGATGTACGGCACGGATGCCCAGAAGGAATACTATCTGCCACGTCTGGCCGGCGGTATTGATATTCCCTGTTTCGCCCTGACGTCGCCGGTGGCAGGCTCGGATGCCGGCGCCATTCCCGACAAGGGCATTGTCTGCCGTGGCGACTGGAATGGCGAGAACGTACTCGGCCTCAAGGTGACCTGGAACAAGCGCTATATCACCCTGGCCCCCGTAGCGACCCTCATCGGCCTGGCCATCAAGGTCTACGATCCCGACCACCTCATCAGCGATGAAGAAGCCATCGGCGTGACCTGTGTCCTGGTACCGCGGGAGCTGGAAGGGGTGAACGCCGGCGCAAGGCATCTGCCCATGAACACGGTATTCATGAACGGCCCGACCTGGGGCAACGAGGTGTTCATTCCGATGGACCAGGTCATCGGCGGGCAGGACATGCTCGGCGAGGGCTGGACGATGCTGCTGGAAGCCCTTTCCATTGGCCGCTCTATCTCCCTGCCCGCCATGGGCACCGGCGCAGGCAAGCTGGCGAGCCTGTCCAGCGGCGCCTACGCCTATGTGCGTGAACAATTCGGCCGCTCCATCAGCCAGTTCGAGGGCGTGCAGGAAGCCCTGGAGCCTATCGCGGGCAATACCTACATGATGAACGCTGCGCGAGTGCTGACAGCCGGCATGCTGGACCGCGGCATCCGCCCGTCCGTGCCTTCCGCGGTGCTCAAGTACCGCAATACCGACCTCATGCGCAGCACGATCAACCACGCCATGGACGTGGTGGCGGGACGCGGCGTGATCACCGGGCCACGCAACTTCATGGCCCGGGCCTATCAGGCCGTTCCCATAGCCATCACCGTGGAGGGGGCGAATATCCTCACCCGGAGCCTGATGATCTTCGGGCAGGGCGCCATCCGCTGCCACCCCTTCATCACCCGGGAAATTGCCGCGGCGGGAGACGCGGACACCCGCGCCGGGGTCGACGCCTTTGATCGCGTTTTCTATCGGCACATGGCCCACACCGCGCGTAACGGCCTGCGCGCCGTCGCTCTCGCCTACGCTGGCGGCCGGCTGGAGTCCGTGCCGGGACGCGGCCGCATCCAGCGTTCCTACCGGCAGCTGGCGCGCTACTCCGCGGCGTTTTCCCTGCTGACGGATGTTACGCTGCTCTCCATCGGTGGCGGGCTCAAGGCACGGCAGCGACTGTCCGGGCGCATGGCCGACTGCCTGGTGCATCTGTACTACGCTTCCGCGGTGATCAAGTTCTGGCATGAGGAGCAGTACGCCGAGAACCAGCGCCCGGTGGTTGAGTGGTGCCTGCAGAGCTCCCTGCGTGATCTGGAGCGCGCCCTGCATGCCGCCATCGATAATTTCCCCGCCGCCGGACTGCGCCTGCCGCTGAAGCTGCTGGTCTTCCCGCCCGGCCACACGCGCAACAGCGGTCCGGATGACGCCCTCGGGGGGCGCGTTGCCGAGGCCATCGTGGACGATACGCCGCTGCGGCAGACCATTACCGCAGGTTGCTATCAGGATGCCGACCCGGAGGATTCACTGGGGCGGGTGCTCAATGCCTACCGACTGGCGCGGGAAACCCGGGAACTGCGTGGAAAGATTCACGAGGCGGTGCGCGCGCGCGACGAAGACGACATCGACGGCATCGCGCTACTGATGGGACATCAGCGCGTTGAGCTGGTGGACTGGGCCATCGCCGAGGGGACCGTCGGCGCAGAACACCGTGAGATACTGATAGAGGCGTTCACCGCGCTGTATGATGTGATCCGGGTGGACGCCTTCGATGCCGAGGGCATCCGTGAGCTGTCCGCAGGATCCCGGGGGCGGCGTCGCGTCGTCGAGCGTCCCGCCGGTGACCACGAGCGGGAATATGAGACCAGCGCAGTCGCTGTGGAGACTGCCCTGCGCGATGCCTGAGGCGCACTGCGCCTCCGCTAGGCCGGCACCTGCGTGAACCAGCCTTCCTCCTCCAGCTGCCGCCAGATCCGGCGAACGACCTCGCCGCCTTCCTCAAGCAGCCGCTGCGGATCATCGGCGATGAACTGCCCGTCAAATACCTGCAGGCGCCCGTCGGTCATCACCGTTCGCACCATTCGGCCGCTGGAATAGAGAAGGTTGTTCAGCGGTTCCGGTGGCAGGGCGCCACTGCCATTAAGCATCCCGGAAACATCGACCGACACAAGGTCCGCGCGCGCACCGGCACGGATCACACCGAGATCATCGCGGCGCAGACCACGCGCCGGAACCCGGGTGGCACCGTCAACGGCGTCCTGAACCGTGGGCCGTTGGCTCCGTCTCGGGCTGCCAATCTGGTCGAGCAACTCATGCCTTGCCTGTCCGTAAAGCACGGCAAGCTTGAGGTTCTCAAGATAATCGTTGGAGTGCGTGTCAATGCCGATATTGACCGGAATTCCCGCCGCCAGCGCTTCGGGATAGGGTTGCGTACCGTTGCCCGCCCCGCCGGCAGACGGGCAGTGGGCATATACGACACCATGTTTCGCCAGAATCGGCGGATCTGTCTCCCAGTCGAGGCCACTCATGTGCGCGCCAAAAACGGGGCCTGCCTCCAGCATGCCGAAGCTGTCCATCCACTGGGTCGGCGTTTTACCCCACAGCCGACGCACAGTGTCCGTTTCGCGCTGCCCCTGGGAAAGGTGTATGTGCAGGCCGGTCCCAAGGTCCCTGGCAGCAGCGGCAAGGGCCTCCATGGTCGCGGGCGTGTGCGTGTCGCAGGCATGGGGTGACATCATGGGCCGTGTGCGCCCGTCACCCTTGCCCATGTGCCGTCGACAGAAATCCAGGTTGCGCGCAATCTCCGCCAGCGTCGCCTCCTCGGCGTCGAACAGCACCTGATCCGCTTCGCGGAACCAGATAGCAAAGAGGCGTTCGATACCCGGTATCATCGCGCCCGGGTACGCGCGCGCCCCCATAGGGACGGCCTTGCGGACATAGCTCTCCGCCTGACGCAGGCTCAGGCTCATCTCCACGTGAGTCGTGCAGCCCGACCTCAGCAATTCAGCCAGGTTCAGCGCCGTCAGCGCATCCATGTCGGCATCCGGGAGCGCCTCTACCAGCTCCAGCGGCCGGCGGTAGGAACGCGGATTTTCGATAATCCCCCGGCTCGGCGTGGCACTGCAGCAGTGCGTATGGCCGGAAATAAAGCCGGGGAGAAGAATGTCATGGGGTAGCTGCAGTCGCGGGAGGGAACTGCGGAACGGTGCGGACTGCACGGTTTCAATAGCGCCATTACGTACCAGAACACAGCCGTTGCGCAGCAGCGCCAGCTCACCCCCGGATTCCGCCAGAACCCAGCCCGCCTGGATCACCAGATCCTCACCCGGCTGCACGGGCGGGCCCGACACACTACCGGTTTTCGCTGCTGCCGCGGTGCTTCCAGCCGCGAGACTGCTGAGCGCCAGCCCCTGGAAAAAACGCCGACGGGACAAAACCGGCGCCGTCATCACCGCCTTTGAAGCTTGCTGCGATTGAGACATTGAGACCTCTCCATGACGGACTGGCAACAGCGGTTGAGACGGTGTTCGGGACACAGGGGCAGCTTATTCGCTCTGCATGCTCTGTATAAAGGCCTCGGAGGAGGCGATGGAGCGCTGCATATCCGCAATCAGGGACCGGATATCCCGCTCGATACTCTCGAACTCCACACGGATATCGGACACCGCCCGGGCGTTGAGGTTGTGTTTAAGATACAGCACATTGTCCTTGAGGGAAGTCAGCACCGGATCCATCTTGCGTGTCGATGTCCGCATGGTTTCAATCATGCCGGCGTAGCGCTCGCGGGTTTCATAAAGCTTGCGCTGGCTGCTCGCCTTCAGCGAGGCGCTGCTGTACTCCTCGATCTCTTTCTCCCATTCCTGGAACAGGGCGTCGGCGACGTTTTCTACTGCCGTCACGCGCTCGCGCACTGTCTTGGCTGCGGCTTCGGAGCGCGAATAGTTTTTCTCTGTTTCCTTGTAGATCTTTTCCAGATCCCCCCCCTCGTATTCGATCAGCGCCGTCAGTTGCTCGAGCGCCGTCTGGAAGGTCTCCTGTGCTTCATCCTGGGCATCTCTGGAATCCTCGACCCGGTCCACCAGGATGTCCCGTTTGTGAATGCCGAATTTTTCTGCGGCGCCATAATAGGCAGACTGGCAGCCTGCGAGTGTCAGAACCAGGCCAAGGGCGATAATGCTGCGCATGAGGATATCCTCTTTATTGGGAGTATCAGGGTAGAACCCCTTGAAATAAACAAACTGTGCTACCATTGTAACTCACATACGGGGGCGATCCGGATTCGACGTCGGTAACGAACCCTGAGGTGCATGCCGTGATGGTAGCGAATCACGTTAATCCAAAGCTGCAAACTATTAGTTGCCAACGACGACAACTACGGTGCCCAACTGGCTGCGTAAGCAGCCCGTGAAGCACTTCTAGAGGCTTCGGCCCTAGCGGTCTTTAGCAAGATGCCAGTATCGCGCTACTGACTGTCATACAGAACTGGATCGCAGTGCGGCTCGCCTTGGGCCAAGCTGTTAAACCTAACAGGGATCGCCGACCACGTCCTGCCCGTCGGGCTGTGGAAGGCTAAATCAATAGACGGAAACTAAGCATGTAGAGCCGAAGGCAGAGTACTGACGGACGCGGGTTCGATTAACACCATGGTCGCCACGGGGAGTGATCCCCGTTGGAAAAAGAGAGCTCATACGGTGAACGCTAAGGGGCTTAGCGAAAAGTTTACACGAAGCCCTATGCCAACGCCGTCCGGTGAATGGGAAACCAGTAAGCCGGCTAGAGACTCATAGGCTCCTAACGATGCCACTGGCATCCACGGGGTACTAGGGTGGGCAATAACGATGTGCTCACAAACGCTCTCCCCTGTTTTCGGACGCAGTCCGGAAGCAGGTGAAGGAATAGTCCAGCCCATGTCGAAAGGCATGGATCAGCTGTCCCGCCGCCTCCACCAATTCAGCTTCCCAGGACATCCTGGGAAGCTTTTCCTGTCGGGAGTCCCCGATGGCCTCTCATTACAGAAGATTTCAGAACCTTTCGGCTGCCGACGCGGCCTACATCGCCGGATTAATTGACGGCGAAGGCACCGTGGCACTCGCACGCAAACACGCCAACGAAAACCGCCAGCTAGCAGTCTCCATCAGTAGCACTGAACACGTTCTGGTAGATTACGTGCTAAAACGCACTGGTGTAGGAAAGATTACGAACAAACGCAGGTCGAAGCAGCATCACACCGCAATGGCAAATACGATGAAGCCTTGAGAAATGAACGGAATGCTTTTGTGTTGGCGGTCATGGCGATCAAGCCGGGCGGAATCGCGCAGAGCCCTGTAGATACACACCAGAATCTACACGACGACGTTCCAGAGAGTGATCACGAGTCAAGGCCCTGAGTCGGTAGTTTTCGATGGATGCGTGGATCTCCACAAATCCCACTCAGTCAACATTTTTTAAACTCCGCGGAGATTTTCCAGCACCTTCCAGGTTGCAAAGGCTGTTACCGACCACGGACCCGCCGCCACCGCCTGACGTTTTTTTGCGCTCCGCGTTCAAGTATTCTTGCCATTAGCACTGAACACGGCTGAGGAATGGCGATGAGAAACTCCAGGCAAAACCGACTCGCAGGCTACTGCACACCACTCGTACTGGCACTGAGCCTGCTGCTGGCATCTGTCAGCGCTTCGAGTCAGGCAAAGGAGCATGGACACGACGCGGCCAAGGGCAAAGACGCTGCATCAGAGAGCGAGCACGGGGACGACCTGCCCGAGCGCAAGCTGCCGGTTGACATGTCCCATAGCCAGGACGGGCAGGTCACCATCAAGGGCGAAGATGTGAATTACCGCGTCACCATCGGCACGCAGCCGGTCTATGGTGAGAAGGACCGGGCAATCGCCGCGCTGCAATACACCTACTATGAGCGCAAAGGTGTTGATGACACCTCGCGTCGCCCGCTGTTTATTTCCTTCAACGGCGGACCGGGGTCCGGATCGCTGTGGATGCACCTGGGCTACACGAGCCCGAAACAGCTCGTGATAGATGACGAAGGCTATCCCGTGCAGCCCTACGGTGTGCGCGACAACCCCCACTCTATCCTCGACGTCGCCGACATTGTCTATGTAAACCCCGTGAATACCGGTTTCTCGCGCATTCTGGACAAGGAGGTAGAGCGAGAAACCTTCTTCGGTGTCGAGGCGGATGTGACCTATCTGGCCGACTGGATAGACGGCTTTGTCTCGCGTATTGATCGCTGGCGTTCGCCGAAGTATCTGATCGGGGAGAGCTATGGCACCACCCGGGTATCGGGACTGGCCGGCGCGCTCCAGAACCGTCACTGGATGTACTTAAACGGCGTCATCCTGGTCTCACCCACCGGGCTGGGGCTGGAAACCGAGGGGCCATCGCCGCGCGCCAATCTGCTCAAGCTTCCCTACTACACGGCGGCCGCACACTACCACGGCCAGCTTGCGCCGGCCCTGCAGGAGAAACCCCTGCTTGACCTCCTTGCCGAGGCGGAAGCCTTCACCATTGACGAGCTGCTGCCTTTCCTGGCGCGTGGCGGTTTCGTCGACAGCACTACGCGCGAGAGCATGGCAGAAAAGGTGGCGCGTTACGCGGGCCTGAGCCAGCAGTTCGTCATGGACTACAACCTCGCCGTACCGGCATCGGCCTTCTGGAAGGAACTGCTGCGGGACGAAGGTTTCACCATCGGTCGTCTCGATTCCCGCTACCTTGGCCTGGACCGGGTCAACGGGGGCGAAAGATACGACTACCCGCCGGAACTGACTTCCTGGAACCACGCCTTTGCGCCGGCCATCAACCACTACCTGCGCGATGAGCTCGGCTTCGAGACGGACCTGCAGTACTACCTCTTTGGTCCGGTGCGCCTCTGGGACGGCCAGGGTGACACCAACGTGGGTGAGGAGCTCCGGCAGGCGATGGCGCAGAACCCCTACCTGAATGTCATGGTGCAATCCGGCTACTACGATGGCGCCACGGACTACTTCAGCGCCAAGTACGTGCTCTGGAACCTGGACCCCAGCGGCCGGCTTCGGGACCGCATGCGTTTTGAAGGTTACGAGAGCGGCCACATGATGTATCTGCGCGCCGAGGACCTGAAAACCTCGAACGAGCACATTCGCGAGTTCATCCGTCAAAGCACGCCGGCCGAGGGCGCACCGGCCAGCTACGGCAGGGTTCGACGGCGCTGATCCGGCGCTACTTTGCCGCGCGAGTTATGGGCATGGCACGCGCTTTGATGATGACGTCGGCGCCGGCGCTTTCGACAAAATCGAGGAAGTCGCTGACGCTTTGCGCCGCATTGGGTCGGGCGACGAGAAAGACATCCCGCATTAGGGTGTAATCACCCTTCAACAGGGTCGTGCGATCGGGTCGGATACCGTCCAGGGCCAGGGCACGCAGCTGGCCCTGGCTTGCCAGCACGCGCGTCATGGTTGTCATGCCGATGGCTCCCGGGGTATCCCTGAGGGCCTGCGCCAATTCTCCGGAGCGTTCTTTTATCTGTACATCCGTGGCCATGGTCAGCGTACGGAAGCAGGGAAGCCTGGCCTCCAGTACCTCCATATCGACCTCCACGCGGGGGCGCGCAAAACGGCGAACCGGCAGTTCCGGGCCGTGCAGCTCTGACCAGTGATTGTATTCCCCGGCGTAAACGCCACACAGTTCCGAGGTCGTTATGGCCTCCATCGGGTTACCCTCGGTATTGATGGCCAATACCACCGGCATTTGCGCGAAGCGGTAAACATCGTAGCCTTCGGCCCGCAACGCCTGCTCATCCAGGCCGTGACTCGCCATAATCAGATCAATACGGTCTTGGTCCAACGCAGCCAGACGTTCGCGGGAGGGCATCCCCACGCCGACGTCCACCTCTCGCCCCTGATGCGACTCCATGTACGCCGCGGCCAGCGCGGCAACCAGCGGCCGCGCGCCGTTGGAGCCGTCGATGCGCACTGGGCCCGTAGACGTCGCCGAGGCACAGACCGAAAGTAACAGGCTGATGAACAAACAGACCAGTTTGCGTTTTGCCATTTTTTTGCCCGCAGGATACCCAGATCGCTGCATTCTACCTGCGAAAGGCAGCCTGGAAAAATTTGGCAAGGTCGTCTCCCGGTTCTCGCGGGTGTCAATAGCGTGACCGGACGCGCCAGGGATCACTGACAGGGCCTCGATCGTCGGCCTGGATTGTCGGCATAGCCATCTGCCGCAGTGGAGGTTATGCTCCAACGCTTCCTGCCATAACGAATAAAGAGGTATAGCGATGCCTTTGTCCGCTGTATTGCACGGCTTTCACAGTGTTTGGCTACGTTCTGCGGCGGTGCAGTCTGCCGCCCGCGCCCTTCTGGGGGGCGCCCTGCTTTCCCTGATGGGCGCCGGGGTTACCATGGCGCAGGACGGCGCGAGCATCGCCCGCGACTTCCACCGGCAGCATGCGCCGGAAATCATTACCGACTTCGCCGACTTCCTGCGCCTGCCCAACGTCGCCAGCAACCTCGATGACATGGCGGCCAATGCACGTTTCATTGAGCGCTACATCGCTGCGCGCGGCTTCACATCGCGCGTAGTATCTGCCGGCGGCGCCCCCTACGTGATCGCGGAGCGGCCCGGAAGCCCGGGCGCGCCCACGGTGCTGATTTACGCGCATTTCGACGGCCAGCCGGTCGTCCCCGATGACTGGGTGTCACCGCCATTCGCGCCGACCCTGTGGAGCGCAATGCCGGGCTCGCCCCGAAGCGCAGCGCAGGGATCTCGCCCAGCCAGCCTACGATCCCGAGTGGCGCCTCACGGCGCGAGCCGCGGGCGATGACAAGGCGCCGGTGATTGCGCTGATGGCCGCCATCGATGCCCTGACCGCGGCCGGCGCCATGCCCGATGTCGGAATCAAGCTGTTTCTGGACGGGGAGGAGGAACGCGGCAGTCCCACCCTGGCTGGCGTTCTTGAGCAGGTCGGTGAGGATCTTGATGCCGATGTACTGCTGTTCTGTGACGGGCCCATGCACCAGTCCCGCCGGCGGCAGCTCACGCTCGGGGTGCGCGGCAGCATGACGATAGATGTGCGAACCTTCGGGCCAAATCGCCCTCTGCATTCCGGCCATTATGGCAACTGGGCGCCGAACCCCAATGAAACACTGATGCGGCTGCTGGTCTCCCTGAAGGACGCGCAGGGGCAGCCGGCAATCGAGGGATTTGTCGAGGATGTCGCGCCGGTCACGTCGCTGGAGCGCGCAGCGATACGCGCCATGCCGTCCATCGACGCAGCGTTGGCGTCGGAGCTCGGTCTGGACACCAATGAGATTGACGGCGAACGGATTGAGGAAGCGATCCTGCGCCCTGCCATTGTGGTGCGCGGTCTCTATGGCGGTGCGGTCGGCGACAGGGCACGCAACATCATCGAGCCGGATGCGCAGGCGTCGATCAATGTGCGCCTGGTGCCCGGGCAGACGCCGGAACGTGTTGCCGCTCAGTTCACGGCGCACTTTGCAGATCAGGGCATGACGGTATCGCCAGATGCTCCGCCGGCCGGTACCGCGCGGGAGAATCACCTGCAGCTTACGGTGCGGCCCGGCGGGTACAGGGCCTTCCGCACGCCGGCGGATGCGCCCATCGTACAGCAGCTCAAGCAGATCATGGACAGGCTACCAGGGCCGGAAACGCTGATTACGCCGACCATGGGCGGCTCGCTGCCGATCTATCTGTTCGAGGAGTCGCTGGACATGCCGATCGTGATCCTCCCCATCGCAAATCACGACAACAATCAGCATGGGCGCAACGAGAACCTCCGCTTGCAGAACCTGTTCGATGCCATCGAGCTTTACGCGGAGATACTCGCTGGCCTCGCAGAGCAATAACGATCGACAGCCAATTCAAAGGCCGGCGCAGGCCGCAATCAGAGAGGAAAACCGCAATGACTGACATGGCCGAAAACCGCGAAGCGTCGCTGTTGCCGAAAACCGTTGCCTACCTCAGTGCGTTTCTGGGCGTTGGTATCGGCGTCCTCGCCCTGGCGGGGCCGCTCGCCGTGTGGCTGGGTCTGGGTGACTTCCGCCTTGGCTTCTCGCTGCTGCGGACCGCCAACAGCTGGGCACCCTGGGTCGCGGTGACCGCGCTGTTGATTGCGGTCGCTCTCCCCGTCATCGGAAAAATGACATCGCGACCGGAATTGGGTCGTCTCGGATCGCTGGCGCTGATTGGCGCCATCAGCGCCGGCCTTACCTGGTACGTGCCGCAGACGTTTCGGCCCCCGGAAGGCACACCGTCTATCCACGACATCGCGACAGACCCGGAGGCCCCGCTGCAATTCGTCGCCATCGTGCCACTGCGTGCCGACGCGCCCAACAACCTCGACTATGGCGTGATGCAAGGCGTTGAATCCGTCGAGCAGCACATCGAGATGCAGCGCAGCGCCTACCCTGACATCGTGCCACAGCGCTTCGAGGCACCGGCACGCGAAGTATTCGAGCGTGCCCTGCAGGCCGTCGATACGCTGGGCTGGGAACGGGTCGCGGCAGACCCCGAGAGCGGGCGCATAGAAGCCACGGACACCACCTTCTGGTTCCGCTTCAAGGACGATGTGGTCATTGAGGTAAAGGATAGCGCCAGTGGCGGCTCGGTGCTCAACGCGCGTTCGGTTTCCCGGGTGGGACGTGGCGATGTCGGCAAGAACGCGGCGCGCCTGCGCGAACTGTTCACGCTGCTGCGCGCTGACGAAGCTGAATCTCAGGCGCAGTAAGGCACTGTCTCGCGTACCCGCGAGCAGTAGTCCGGAAATTTCCCACGTGTGCGCCAGAATGCGCTCAGACCCATGTCAGCGAACATTTTCTGGATGCGTGGGTCCTGCTGCAGGCGCGCCAACCCGTCTATGTAGCGGCGCGTCAGCGTGTTGCGCTCATGAATCCAGCCGTGCACCAACTGCAGGTCGCGATATTCACCCCTCGCCACACTGCCGCGAACCCGTTCCACGAGCGGATCGATCAGGCCGAGAGCCAGCGCGATGTTGAAATCCCTGGTCGCCGGTGAAGACCGCGCCAGCTCGTCAAGACGCGCCTCATCCCCCGCCAGCATGGCCTCGTAAATCGCCAGTCGCTGCTGGCCCGACTCTCCCAGCTCGCCCAGCAGTGTCCGCATGTGCGCCAGCCAGGGATCCACGTCGCCGAGTATCAGGTAGGCATTTGCCTCCGCGGCGCGAACATCCCAGGCATCGTCACCCACCAGGGCACGAATCAGCTCTACCTGCCGCAGTGCTCCGGCTGCACTTCCCAGGCGTGCCTGCAGCTGCGCAAGGGCTGCGTGCATGCTCACCGACAGTGGCCAGTAGCGACGGTGGTCCTGCCAGACATCCAGCGCGTCCTGGAACCAACCAACCTCAAGGTAGAACTCACTCAGGCGACGGACACAGGCGACGCAGTCAGGGGCACGTGACACCAGATTCTGCAGGTCGTCTTCGTACTGCTGCCAGTCCACAACATCGGTACCGGGCCGGTAGGTCGTCGCCATGACCGCGGGATGTTCAGGCGCCACCTGCTGCGCACGCTCGATGAAGGCGCTATAGGCCGCCCGATAGCCGACACTCGCGCTTTCACGGTGATCGTGACGGGCCATTTCGCGCTGCAGTTCTGCCAGACCGAGAATGGCCTCCACGAACTCCGGATCGTGAGACAGAATACGCTCGAAAAGCTCGCGGGCGACCGGCAAATCTGCTTCGGTGCGTCGATCCAGGTGGTATCGCGCACGCTTGTAAAGCTGCTGTGTCGTTTCCGGCTGTGTGTCCGTCCCGCCGGCGCTGCCCGTGTTTCCCGCTACCGGTGACAGCATCGACAGCGGCTCACCAGGCGTCGGTACGGATCTGTCCCGGGCGCTGTCATCCAGGAAGGAGCTTGCCGCCAGCACAACGCTACTGAGGGTGACGAGCAGAGCAATACCGCGCATGGAGCGCTTGCCGAAACTCAGGCCGTCGCTGCCGGCGGCTCTGGTGGGTGCAGGCTGCAGCGGCACCTCGTCCCAGGTCACCCTCGGGAGAAGGCAGTAGCCGCGCTTGGGCACGGTGCGAATGTAACGCGGTTCTCGGGGACTGTCGTCAAGCGCCTTGCGCAACTCGGAAATACACAGGCTCAGGCTGTCATCAACCACGCGACGCCCGGGCCAGACAGCATCAGCAAAGGACTGCCGACTGACCACCTGACCGGCGTGCCTGGCGAGCAGCGACAGCGCATCCATTGTGCGCGGCGGCAGCCTGGACGCTTCCCCGGTGGAGACACACGTCAACGCGTTCCGCGCCGGGTCAGCCCTGAAGTCGCCGAACTCGAAGGCCACAACCAAGGCGCGCTCCGACGGATCCACGGCAGTCTGTTCTGCGGTTTTTTGCATCACGAGCCCCAGCGTCCGGCTCTCTGTTCCTCATCGTGTCAGAGGCCTGTCAGACAAATACGTCGTTTCACGGCATCGGGCACAGCCATGCCAGCAGCCGCCCGTCCCGCCCCTCCGATAGTAGCGACTTGGTGCCAGCAGCGCCACGGGCCAACCCACTCGCAATAATTGGGACTTTATTCACAATTTTATTGACTGCCTCTTTATTTGGGACTATTTTCCCATTTAAACGTTACCGCAGGGCTATCTCAAGGAGCGCGATCATGGGCAATCTCGAACATTTTTCCGACTGGCACGACGCCGTCACCACGAGCAGCGAGGAGAAGATCACTACCGCCACGCGGACTTTGCTTGAGCGCATGCACGACACTGCAGCCTCAATGTCATGGCCCGGCGAGCAGCGCCTGCAGGCCCTGCCCGGGAATGCGTTGAATCACAGTCACTGGTCTTTCACGACACGGCGGGTGGATCGCGCAAGGGTCAAATCGCTGCTTGAGGGCAACCTGCAGCCTCAGGTCGGTGATCTGCTTCTCGCGCGCATCGAAACTCTCGGACATCATGGCAAGCTGCAGCTGGTGGATGGTCGGCGACGACGCCTTTTCCGCGGTGATCTCGTTATCGTCACCTACGCCAATCGTTACGCCTGCGAGCAGTTCGAGGCCGAAGTGCCACAGAGCCTTGCCAGCTGTCATCTGGTTGCCGGCGGCGGGATAGCCGCTCTTGCCCTGTCGTGGCACGACCGCATCGTCAAGGGGCCGACCACGATTCAACCCCTCGGCCTGCTGGCGGATGACCAGGGACGGCGCATCAACATCGGCGATTTCTCACTTCCCGCGCTCACCGCTCCCCCGGCGATACCGCCCCTGTTCGCCGTCGTGGGCACCGCCATGGATGCGGGCAAGACCGAAACAGCGGCCCATCTGCTGCGGGGCCTGAAGTCCACGGGAAGACGCACCGGCTACATCAAGATTACCGGCACGGGTGCCGGAGGAGACACCTGGCTGCTGCAGGACGCCGGCGCTGACTGCGTGCTCGACTTCACCGATGCGGGGCTGCCCTCCACTTACCGGGCCCCGGTCGCGCGGATTGAGCACGCCATGGAGTTGCTGGTCGGCCACATGGCTTCAGCGGGCGTCGACGCCATCGTGATGGAGGTGGCAGACGGGGTTTACCAGCAGGAAACCGCACAGCTCGTTCGCTCTGCCACCTTTGCGCAGAGAGTCAGCGGAATCGTGCTGGCCGCCCGCGATGCCATGGGCGCCAGTGCCGGCATCCGTGCGCTGGATGATCAACCCAGGCCGGTTCTCGCGCTGTCCGGCCTGCTCTCTGCCTCACCCCTGCAGCGGCGCGAAGCACAGGCCGCGCTTGGCATCGACAGCTTCAGCCGGGAAGAACTTGCCAGCGCCGCTGTTGCCCGCCGACTGCTGGCCGGCGCAGCGGGCACCGGTCAACGGGAGATGGCGCAATGAACCCGCAACAGTTACGTCGCGACAATCGCATCAGCACCCTGACTCCCGGCCAGCTGCAGGAGCAGCGACTGTCGGGCACGCCGGATCTGCCGTATTTTGCCTATCGGCCCTATCGCCTGCGTCAGGAGCAGCCGCCGCTGGTTTACGTGCACGGCTACAATCGACGTGCCGAAGCGCATGCCCGGGCCCTGTTACCGCTCTGTGACGCGCTGGGCTGTCCTCTGCTCGCCCCCCTGTTCACCCATGACGAGCACCCGCGATACCAGCGGCTGGGCAGGGGTAACGACGGAGTTCGCGCGGACCGGGTGCTGAATGCCTGCCTGGAGGACATGTTCGGCGACGACGCAGGGGCGATCCATCTGACCGGCTTTTCTGGCGGTGCCCAGTTCGCCCATCGCTATACCATGGCACACCCCGCGCGAGTGGCCCGCCTGATCATCATCGCCGCCGGCTGGTACACCCTCCCGGACAAGACGCTGCGCTACCCCCTCGGTCTGCACACTCGCCGGGCATTGCGCGGCCGGAACCTGAACCCCGAGCGATTCCTGCGTGTGCCGACGACAGTGATCGTCGGCGACCAGGATACCGGCAGGCAGAACCTTCGCAGCTCACCCGAGCTGGACGTCCAGCAGGGTACAACGCGGATCGAACGCGCTCGCAACTGGGTGGCGCATATGCGTATTGCAGCCCGGAGTCATCGTCTTCCGAGCCGGGTACAATACCTCGAAATACCCGACATTGATCATGACTTCGACGCGTTCATTGATCGCGGACATCTGCTGGCGTTGCTGCGCGACAGCCTTGGCTCCGGTTCCCAGGCAGATGCGAGCCAGGATTTGGTGATACCGCTGCAGACAGCGTTGCCATAAACCGATGCGCAAGGGACAGAACATGACAGCAGCTGAAGCCAGGGTAGGTCAGGTTCCGAAACGGGAGTCTGGCGAGACCCCGTCGGTCAAGCCTGCGTCCGTGGCAGACAGGAATGTGCCGGAGTTGTCGACTGGCAGGAGCACTTCTCGCGCTGGCCCACTGATTGCAGGACTGCTCCTGATCTCGGCTCTGCTACCCACGGGTCTGTGGGTTCAGCACCAGTCGGCGTTCGTGGTGTCAAGGGATGCTCTGGTCCGGGCACATCTTTCGGAAATCGGCACGCGCATCGAGGGCGTGGTTCGCGAGGTCCGGGTGGATGCCGGAAGCCAGGTCAAGGCGGGGGACGTGCTGCTTCGCCTCGACGACCAACATGTCAGGGCTGAACTGGCCCAGGCCCAGGCAGAGCACGACGCCCTCACTGCCGACTATCGTGCGGAAAAAACCAGCATTGAGCTGGAACGCGATCGACTTCAACTGCGCATCAGCGGGGCCGAGGCAGAGGTGCGTCGTGCCACGGCGGCGCTACAGGCCGCCGCCAGTGAGGCTGACGGTGCCGTGGCATTCCACCGCGCCCGTCAGGCGCTATTGCCCGAGCGAGCGATATCCCGGGAAGTAGTGCGCGACGCCTCCGCCCGGGCCAATACCGCGCAGGCGCGGGCTGCCGCTGCTGTCGCCGAGCAGGAATCGGCAATTCATCTGCTCGCCGAGGCACACCACAACCAGCGAGAGCTCGTCGTGCGCGAGCAGCGGCTCGACGTACTCGCAGCACGGAGCAGAAAGGCCGAGGCGCGCATCGCCAGGGCGGAGGCCGACCTTGATGCGACGGTGATCCGTGCCCCGGTTGACGGCGCGATTATCCGCCGGCTGGCACAGCCCGGTATGGCTGTGGACGTCGGCACCCCGATTCTCAGTATGTGGTTCAGCGACAACACCTGGATAGAGGCCTGGGTCGACGAGTCCGACCTGTCCGACATTACCACCGGCAACCGGGTGCGCGTGACCTCTCCCGCGCTACCCGGGCAGACGCTTGAGGGCGTGGTGAGCAGCGTTGGCCTCGCCACCGACTTCGAGATGCCACTCGACTATCTGCCGAGGTCGCGCAGTGAACGCATGCAGCAAGCGCCCCTGGTAGGCGTCGCCATTCACCTGCAGAGCATGCCCGCACTGCTCAGGCCAGGTATGTCTGCCGTTGCCAATATCGAACGCAGCGAGCGGTTACCCTGATGCACGCTGGCATCATCAGGCGTCTGCGGACGCACCAGGCTCGACGCGGCATACCGCTGCCCGTGCTGGCGCTGGTTGTTGCCCTTGGCATTCTGCCGCTTCTACTGGTGGGACTGCGGGTTCTGGCGTTTGCCGGGAGTGGCGGGCCGGCACTGGGCATGGCTGGCGACTGGCTCAACCAGCACCTGAGCCTGCTCTGGATTCCCGCCGCAGACCGCACTGCCATCCTGCATGTTGTTCAATTGCCCCTTGCGGCACTGATGGTGGCGGTGACCCGGCTGAGCCTGGGCATTCGTGTCCTGGGATTTCGCGCCATACTGATCGCCATCGGGATGGGCGAAATCGGCATTCTCCCGAGCCTTCTCCTGATAGCGATCATCGCCGGGAGCGTTGTGCTTGTCAGACCGCTCATGCGCCGCTCCAGCATGCCCCTGTACGCCCGCGTCTCCAGCATTCTCTCTATCGTCGCCGCAACAATGGTCGGCGGCCTTCTCCTTGGCAGCACCTTTGACGTACCCATGCTGTCGAGCTTCGCCTTTTTCCCGGTGGTGATTCTTGCCATGCTGGCGGAAAGTATTGCCGACACTGTTGCCCGGGAAAGCACCGCGATGGCGGCCTGGCGCACCGCGACCACCATCCTGCTGGCGCTACTGATCGCCGTGATATCCGCATGGCCGCCACTGCGCCAGCTCACACTGGCCTGCCCGGAACTCATTCTGACACAGCTCGTTCTCGTCATTCTGGTCTCGGAATTCATGGACTGGCGGCTTCTCGAGAACTTTCGCCCGGGCCAGAACTCACCACAGCCATCGACAGGACTGCATATTGCGGTCGTGCGCAATCGCTGGAGTAACGCCGTACTCCGACACACAGGCAGCACCGCGCCCAAACGCTACCGCCTGCGTTCAGTGCAGGCACTGGTGGATGAGCTTCGCGCTCGCGGTCACACGGTCGTTGTCCTCGAAGCAGACGCGCGCCTGTTCAGCCGATTGAAGGATGTTTTCCCGCGCGAGGCCCTGGGCGAAATCCCCGAGGCGCTGGTGATCAACTGCGCAGGCGGCGCGCAGGGTAAGGGACGCCTGTGTCAGGTGCCCACTCTGTGCGAGATGATCGGCGTGCCCTACACAGGTCCGGACCCGCTTGCCATGGCGGTTATCAGCGATCAGCTGCTGATGTCACAGACGCTGGCCGCACAGGGGCTGCGGACCCTCCCCTGCCGGGAACCCGTATACGCGAAGGACCATGACCCCGGCCATGACCCCGGGGAACTGCCGGGGCCAAGGCTGGTAATGCACCGCTTTCAAACGGACAGAGAGCCCATCCTGGCGCGCAGTGCGCCAGCCATCACGCGTGCGATGACACGCGTGCGCAATGCGGGCGATCTGCCACTCATCGCTGCCGTTCCGGCAGGGCGCCGGCTGCGTGTCGTCGTCATTCGCGGCGCGAATGCCGGCAGCCCACCCCAGGTGCTGCCGCCCATCGAAAGCCACCCCGGGAAGCGCGGCTATCCGCCGGCTCAGCTTGATCACGCCCAGCACAGCGCGCTGGCCGACGCGGCGCAGCGGGCCTTTGTGGCGCTACGCTGCGGCGATCTGGCGCGCATGGAACTCTGGCTGACCCCCGAGGGTGAGGTTGGCATTATCAGCGTACGCGCTATCGATCTTCTGTCGCCGCGCGGCGAAGTCGCCGTGAGTGCCCGCGAGGCAGGCATCAGCTACCCGGCTCTGATTCAGCGATTGCTCGATTCCCACATGACACCTGCGCGCCATGCACCGGCGATCGGTCACGCTCCACTCACTGTGTTTGAACCCGCGCGAGGTACCCTATGAAACACTTCAGACTCATCCGATCAGGCGTGGCCGTCAGCCCGCTTCTACAGGCCCTGAGCAGCGTAGACGCAGCGTGGGACCTGCAAACCGGCCGACAGGAGAAAGTCCGCGTACAGCGCGAGGCACTCGCGGTGCCGATACGCGGCCTGCGAAAATCCTGCCTGCACGGCAGAGCGCGGCGCGACGTGCAGGAAAGCCGCTGGACCACGGGGAGCGCCCGCTTTCCTCTCATACGCCATTTTCTGCAGAGTGTTGCCGAGGATCTCGATTGCGGCCTCGGCCGCGCCAAGCTGATAGCACTGCCCGCCGGTCGGCGGGTCTATCCACATATCGATCGGGGACGCTACTACCAGCTGCACGACCGTTACCACCTGGTGCTGAAATCATCCCTGGGTTCCTGGCTGCGGGCGGGCGACGAGGAGGTGCGCATGCAGGAGGGAGAGCTCTGGTGGTTCGATAACCGGCAGATACACGAAGCGTACAATGATGGCGACGAGGATCGGATCCATCTGATTTTTGATCTGCTCACACCCGTGGGTCGCAAGGAAGCGGATCGGCAGTTGTTCCAGGCACGCGCCGCACAGGCCACCAGAACAGGGGATGCGGCGGCGGTGTCATGACCGCCGCCGGTCGCCCTGGCGGCCCACTGATATGTTGTGACCTGTCAATCGCATTCTTCCAACTTTCATGTGCTATTTTTCATGTTTTCTGCCTTTTGCAGTAAGCCCTTGGAAC
>NZ_SLWX01000024.1 GCF_004340525.1 Chromatocurvus halotolerans
AACAAAGGAGCGGATCGAGGCGCTGGCCGATGAGCTGGTACGTGATATGCCACCGGATTTCTGGGACGTTAAATGACGTTTGACGAACCGGAAGGCGCGACGCCGCTCGATCCAGATGAAAAACAAGGCCTTAAATTCGGGCATATCACGACCCGGGCAGAGCTTGATGAGCTGGAGCAGGCTAACATCGAACAAGGGCTAGCTTGGGTTTCGCGGCGACGCGGCGGTTCTATTTTTGATGATGCGTTTATCCGCACGCTACACAAGAAACTGTTCGGCGATGTCTGGACCTGGGCAGGTGAATATCGGTTGACCGAGAAGAATATCGGCATCGATCCTTTCCAGATTTCCGTACAGCTTCGCGTTTTACTCGGTGATGCCCGTTATCAGGCAGAGCATAGTGTTTTCCCACCGCTTGAAGCCGCAGCGCGCTTTCATCACCGCATGGTGCAGATTCACCCATTCCCGAATGGCAATGGCCGCCATGCGCGCATCGCCGCCGATATCTTGCTCGAAGAGGTATATCGCCACCCGCCGGTCGAATGGGCCAGCGGCTTTGACCTGCAAGCTGACAATGACCGTCGCAACGACTACATTGCCGCCCTCCGCGCCGCCGATAGCGGCGATTTTAGCCTTTTGTTGGCATTTGTGGGCGCGAGATAACTGCTCCGGCCGGGCTGAGCAGAAGCCAGAGAATGTGAACTATTGTTTTGTTTCTGATTTAACTGATTGCACTTCAGCTCTCGCTTTAGAAGTACCAGAGCTTGTTAAGTTGGTTAAGACTAGGTTGATTGTCAGGGCAAGTGCAGATAGGACGGCAGCTACCACTCCAATCGGCATCCAGGGTATAGGGCCACGAAGCACGACTCGCTTGCCCTCAAAATAAAGCTTACCGTTTTCTTGCGAGAATTTTTGGATGTCAGCAACAGAAAGCGGCTTTGAATCCGAACTACCCATTTTTTGCACTAAGAGCGTCAGTCCATTGTTGTAGTTTTTTCTGAGCTTTCTCGATCTCATCAATAGTCGGTGATGGTTTATCCGTTCCGCTATTTTGGACCATTGCCAAAATAGCCGCTAAGCTGATATCGACTCTATTAAACTCATTACGTAAATCTCCATTTGTAGAGAGCACGCTTTCGGAAATCGACTCATCAACGACGTCTTTGATTTGCTTCCTACTCTCTTCGTTAAACGCCATGTTTTTTTCCACTGTTTTTTGGTCCGGTTCATTGGATATCGATTTTTGGCGGCCTTTGCCTCGTCGCGTTTTTAAGGGCCCAGACTGCAAAAATAAGCTTCTAAGTCGATGAGCGGGTAATCCCTCTCTCAGCAACTGAGTTTTTACTGATTTTTCAACGTAAGTTAAAAAACTCTTTTTCGCAAGGGCTTGTGTTCTACCTAAATACAATTGGCTCCTATAGTCTGCTAAGCGAGTGTCGATTGCGACCATTTTACTTTCAGGTAATAGCATCCTATCGACATTAACGATTACGATTCGTTCATGGCTTTCTGAACTTGGTCGCGATTGGAGATTGTCGTCGTTAAAGAGTTGTACAGCAACCAAGTTTGCTAAGCGATCTATGGAAAGACCAGAGGCGTCAACAACTTTCCTCTTCTTCACTTTTTTAAGCCTGTCCACCTTTTTTAAACGCTTTTTCACACTGCTCGAGGCCTATCAGAACGTTTAAGCTTTAGAAGAGGGTACGATAGACGGTACTTGCTCATCAATATGGGAGACTGCGTGTTAAGAATCAACTCCGGCGTTTTATCCGCGCTGGCTTGGGCTGCAGCAGGCGCGCCAGCAAAAACGGCATGAGTTGGAGGAAAAACGCGCCGAAAGCGCGCAAGCCAAAGCCGACGCCCAGGAACGCGGTGAGGGCGTAGGCGAGCAGTTGCCATCCCTCGGGCATCAAGTGTTCGGGAAAACCAGCAAGGCCCCATTCCCAGAAAGGCCAGCCCCACCAAATGCAGATGGCAGACAATGCCGCGAACCAGATGGCCTGGAAGAGCGAACGAATACCCATTTCGGTAATCTCAAGGGCTCGATCAGTCATATTTACCTCCGAAGAACTTTTCATGTGTGGGATCAAAGTAAGCCGCGCGCTGTATCGCAATCGGCTGATGGCCGGGAATAGAGATCAGTTGCCGCCCGGTGTCTCGTGCAAAATAGCGCCGGACCTCGTCAGGCCGGAGCAACGGTGCGACGGTCACGGACGTGTTCAGACCGTATTTTCCTGCTCCGCGCTCGCGTTCGCTGAGCTCGGGCAAGGACGGTGATAAGGTCTCCGTCTCGCCACACAGCTTTGAGATATAGGCGCAGGTTGTCTCGTCCGTGCTCCCGAAATTCTGGATAAGCCCTGTATTGCCAAGGAAGGTCTCCCAGCTTTTCGGGTAGTCCCGACGCAGCTGGTTTAAGTCCTGAAGAACTGTCCAGAGCTTGACGCCGTACCCGGCCATCAGCCCGGCGGCGCGTTCGATGACGTCGAGATGCCCGAGGGCCGGAAATTCATCAAGCAGGAACAGCACCGGCCAGCCGCTCGGTGTCGGTTGCGTCGCCGAAATGTTCGGCACTGCCTCCATCCGGGCGATTGCGACAGTGAACAGTAGTCGCAGAAAGCGGCTGTGCGTTCCCAGTCGTCGGGCGGGAAGACATAAATAAACCGTGAGGCCGGTACTGGAGCGCTTCAGGTCGTCGATATCAAAGGTCGATTGCCCCAGGCCCCGCGCCATGGCCGGGCTGGCGAGGAAAGCGGTTTGCTCCAGCGCCGTTGAGAGGACCGAAGAGCGCTCATTGTCCGCCTTGGCGGCGAGACTGTTAGCGGCCTGTGCACACAGTCCGCCAGTCTCGACCATCTGATCGATGAGTCCGCCTTCGCCGAACAGGCCGTTTTCATCGCAGGCGATCAGGCTTCGAACATGGGGCAAGGTCCGCTCGGAGCCGATACAGCGAAGCGCAACGTGCAAAATCACGCCGTGCAGGAAGTTCCGGGCGGAGGTTGTCCAGTGTTTGCCGCTGCCTTGCTCCTGGACGATCAGAGCATCAGCGAGCAGCCCGGCCTCATCGACCGCGTTTTCATCGCGTGCATCCACGATATCCAGGGGGTTGAAGGCAGCGAGGCTTGATTCCGGCAGTCCGCAGTCCAGAAACGGATCGAGAATCGCGACCTTCTGACCAAGCTCCCGCCTGCGGCGGGCGGTCACGCGAGCGAGCTCACCTTTAGGATCGTTCGCAATCACCGAGCCGGGATAAAACAGCAGATTGGGGATAATAAAGCTCGCGCCCTTGCCAGCGCGTGCCCCGGCAATCGTGACACCGTGACGGTCGTCGATTGGCACTCCCAGATAGGTATTCCCGCGTTTGCCGGGTAGATAGCCCAGGAAAATCGATCCGGGCTCCTTCGGGTCAAAGGGCATCGCATGAGCAATCGCATCGGCATATTGCCATCGCGATGTCGCCAGAGGGTCAACCTCCAGCACGCCGTGGAATCCGCGCGGTGGCGTGAAACCACTCAACAATTCATCTTTTTTCATGATAGGTCACCTTGTTCAGGGCTCCAGGGTTCGTTCGCGGCTGCGGCTTCGCCCGGCGTCCGAGCCACGGTGGCGGGGACGCTCCTCGTTTCGCTGGCGGCTGCGCTTCGGTGCGAACGTTTGCTCGCGCCCGTCCTGCGCCCGTGCCATTTGTTGCGTGCGAGCCAGGTCCGTGTAGAGTTGTTCCAGGCTCTGGCTGTGTTGCTCCCGAATTTTCTCCAGCTCTTGCTGAAGCGCTTGTCGGGCTTCGAGCTGCGACTGGATAAGCTGCTGGAACTCAGTGCGGTCTCGATCTCGCTTGAATGTAATCTCCATCTCATTTTTCTTGCGGACCGCCTTATGGCGTCCGCGCAGCCAGTCCCACACACCCAGTAGGCCTTTGGAGAAACGTGCCTGGCGTTCGATACTTTCCTGGTCCCAGCGCTCCCGCTGGCTGTCGCGCAGCGCCCGGCGCTCGTGTCGGTGCTGCGTTCTGAGCGCGCTCTGCCGGGCTTGCACCGGCTGCAATCGTTGTTTTGTCTGTTCACGCAAGGTATCGACGTGGCGTTTCAGTGCTTGCTCATAGATCCAAGCCATGCGTTGCTTGGTCTCGGTAACTGAAGCCAAATCGCCGGGATCGCCCAGCCGCTCCTTCACTGCTTTGGTCCTGGCCTCGGTCATGCGTGTGATCGAGTAGACCTCGCCGTCGAAGTCCAACGCGACAAAGCCGCGTCGGTCTCCCTTGGCAAGAAAATAGCCATGGTTTTCCAGCGCTTGCTGGAAACCGGCTCTGTCTTTAGCTTTGTTCCAGCATTCCTGGAAGGTCGCCTTGATATCCGCCGCCTTTTTCCCTGTCCGCTTCGCTTGCTGCCATTCGGCCAGCGTGAAGGTGATCGGGCTGCGTTCCTGGCCGCGCTTGAAGCCGTCCGGCAGGTTCCAGCCGTGATCGAGGAACAGAGAGCGCGATAGCTCATTGAGCTTGCGCTTGTAAAAGGAAAGATTAATCGCCCGCATGTTTTGCGGGTCGATCCGGCTCCAGACACAGTGAGCGTGTCGCCGCCCGTGTTTTTCGTGAAAGACCAGAGCGCGGGGCTGGCCGGATAAGCCGAGCTGCTCTTCGATCTTCTCAGCCGCCAGCTCAAACACCTCGGGCCGGACATTCTCCGACTCCGGCGGTGAGAGGCTGACCGAGAACATGTATTGCCTGCACTTCGTGCCCTTGGCCGCCGCTTCGATTTCAAGCAACGCACCATCGAGCTCATCGGAAATAAATCCTCTGATATCAGATACTTCAACGTGATCGTTTTCACGATCGTTTAAGAGATGTTTTGCTAATGCGCGCGCCCCGCCACGTTGTGATGCCTTCAGGATCATGGCGAGGGCTCCTGATCCAGTGGTTCCGTGCTCGTATTAGCCACAGCCCGCGCAAAGCAGGAGGAGCAGCTCTCATTCACATCCGCTGCTTTGCCCGGACCGCGAATACCGAGGGCGGCGAGCAGGAATCGCCGCATGATCCGAACATCGTCGCACGCACGGCGTATTGCCTTTTCGGTATCGTCATCGACCGGTAGCACACCGATTTCTGCGGCTTTGGCGAGTTCGCCCAGGCGTTGAGCTAAGCCCGAAGAC
Organism: Chromatocurvus halotolerans; assembly: GCF_004340525.1. GTDB lineage: Bacteria > Pseudomonadota > Gammaproteobacteria > Pseudomonadales > Halieaceae > Chromatocurvus > Chromatocurvus halotolerans. The sequence goes on from NZ_SLWX01000024.1 coordinate 5,140, forward strand.
CCCAGCAGGCCGAGCGCTTGCGATAAGGCTTGATAATCCTTGACGGGATTGAGGCCGCGCGCCTGCTTGATCGGGGTGTCCGGATCGAACAGACGGGACTTGATATAGGCTGAAATGGATTGCCGCCCGGAATCCTGCTCCAGCTGCTCGCGCTCCTCAAAGCTCAGCCGCAGCGAGAACGGAGCGGGACGTTTGCCGTTGGACTTGTCCTTCGTCTCATGGTCATGCTGTTCGGCGGGTGCGCCCTCGTGGCCGATGTCCTTGCTGTTCTGGCTGTCCGAGCCTATGCTTCCCCAGCTGGGCGTTAAGTGATCCATGGCCCGCTCCCGGTCTTCTCAGACGGCAAAAAGCCGTCACCGGAGACGTCGCAGTCTGTATTTGCCGCGCGGCACTCCGGCTCGTGAAAAGGGAGCTCTTCGGGATTTTTGTAGAGATCACAGCTACTTAGCTGCTTGTTCCAGTCGGAAAGAATTTCAAAGAGGCGGTTCGAAGTTTCTCCTTCGAGGTGCGCCATTTTCCTGATCAGGATCGATTGCGGTACAGCTCTCCCGCAATAATTTCCGCCAACACCTCATGGGCCCCTGAGCGGGCCCTGTCCGCACGCTTTGTTGCCCCGGCGCAATGCACCATCAGCCGACCCCGATCCAGACACCAGTGAAACGGGATGTCCCTGCCGTTTCGCTGTATCGACCCGGCAATCCAGTTCAGTACCATGACGCGTCCCTCCCGACTTTCAAGGTCACCTGCAAAACCGTATACCACAGAGGCCAGTGTTCGCCAATGGGGCACGCCGCTCACGCTTGCTGGAAACGTCCGGCGGGTTGCCCGGTAGTGCAGACAGGGCGCTGCTGCAGATCCTCGGGTAGTCACACCGGCTGACCATGTTATGCTCAAGCATCAACGGATATTGATGTTATCCCTGCCACTCCCGAGCTGCGTATTTCCTGTGGAGACTCTGTATGAAGCTTGCTGTCCTGTCCTGTGCGCCGAATGCCTACAGTACCCGTCGGTTGAAAGAGGCTGCGTTGCAGCGCGACCATCGCGTCAAGGTGCTCAATACGCTGAAATTCGCCATCGATCTGGATCAGGGCTCCCCAGATCTCTTCTACCGTCAGAAGCATCTCAGCAGCTATGACGCCGTGCTCCCGCGCATCGGCGCCTCAATTACCTATTACGGAACGGCCGTGGTCAGACAATTCCAGGAAATGGATGTGTTCTGCGCGAATACCGCCCATGGCATCAGCAATTCCCGCGACAAGCTGCGCAGTCTGCAGATACTCAGTCGCCATCATATCGGCATCCCCCGGACCACCTTCGTGCGCGACAAGAAAGATGTTATTCCCGCCATTGAGCGGGTAGGTGGTGCCCCTGTGATCATCAAGCTGATTGAGGGAACCCAGGGCATCGGTGTGCTGCTGGCGGAATCGGTGAAACAGGCGGAATCGATCATCGAGCTGCTGCAGAGCCAGAAGCAGAACGTGCTGATCCAGAAGTTTGTAGCCGAGAGCAAGGGACGCGACATCCGGGCTTTCGTTGTCGGCGATCGGGTGATTGCGGCGATGCGTCGTGTCGCCCAGGGGCAGGAGTTTCGCAGCAATGTGCATCGGGGCGGTATTGCCGAGCCTGTGGAGCTGGATGAACGCTACGTGGAGACGGCCGTGCGCTGCACGCAGATCATGGGCCTGCGCGTGGCCGGTGTCGACATGCTCGAGGGCAAGAATGGTCCGCAGGTGATGGAAGTGAATTCATCACCCGGGCTTGAGGGCATTGAAACCTGCACCGGGCTGGATGTGGCGGGTGCCGTGATCGACTACATTGCTGCGCAGGTGGACTTCCCGGAAATTGACGTGCGACAGAGGCTCACCGTGAGCAAGGGCTACGGGGTCAGCGAAATCTATGTACCCGAGGGTTCGAACTTCGTGGATCAGACGATTGCCCAGACCGGTCTCTCCGAGCACGATATCAACGTGCTGACGCTCTATCGGGGCGCGAAAGTGATCCCCAACCCGCGCAAGGATCGCCTGCTGGAGGCAGGTGACAAGCTGCTCTGCTTCGGCAAGCTGGAAGCGATGCGGGATATGATTCCGGCGCGCACCCGGCGGCGGCGCAGGCCTGCAGTGTCGCAGCTGGAGGCGGAGCAGCCGCAGGCAGACGGATCCTAGCGGGCCGGGCAGCGTGGCTCACTTGTGGGCCCGTGCAAGATCATCAACGCCCGGTCGATGCGCGGGGCATTCGTTAAACTCAGTCAGGGAGACAGGTTATGCGTGACAATCAGGAGTTCGATATCGTCGTCTATGGCGCTACCGGGTATACGGGCAAGCTCGTCTGCGACTACCTCAATACCCGATACGGCGTCGGCGAAACGCTCAACTGGGCAATGGCGGGTCGCAGCGAGAACAAGCTTGCCAGCGCCCGGGATGAGCTTGGCATCGATTCCGCGGTTCCCTTTGTTGTCGCAGATGCCGACAGTGCCGATTCGCTGCGGGCCATGGTTGAGCGCACCGCCGTGGTGCTGACAACCGTAGGTCCGTATCAGCTCTACGGGTCCGACCTGGTGGCGGCCTGCGCCGAGGCTGGCACAGACTACGTGGATCTGTGTGGTGAGCCTGCCTGGATGCACGAGATGATTGCGGCGCACGGCGACGCGGCGGCCCGCAGCGGCGCTCGCATCGTTTTCTCCTGCGGCTTCGACTCCATCCCGTTCGATCTCGGTGTGCAGTTTCTGCAGCAGGCTGCGCGGCAGAAGTTCGGTCACGCACTGCCCCGCGTGCGTGGACGCGTGCGGGCCATGAAAGGGACGTTTTCCGGCGGTACGCTCGCCAGCTTCAAGGCGACCATGGCAGCGGCAGCGGAGCGGCCGGAGCTGGTAAAGGTGCTCATGGACCCGTTCTCTCTGACGCCGGATTTCACCGGCCCCGAGCAGCCGCCCGGTACGAAGCCTGTGCACGAGGAGGATCTTGACAGCTGGTCGGCGCCCTTTGTGATGGCGACCATCAATACCAAGAACATTCATCGCTCGAATTACCTGCTCGGCCACGATTATGGTGAGGATTTCACCTACGACGAGATGCTGCTGACCGGCCCGGGAGAAGATGGCGAGGCCATGGCGAAGGCCGTCGCCGCGGATAAATCGATGGCCGAGAGCACGCGCCAGCCCGGTGAGGGCCCCTCACCCGAAGAGCGCGAGAGCGGGTATTACGAGGTCCTGTTCGTGGGGACCTCACCGCAGGGGGAGATGCTGAAAGCCAGCGTTGCTGGCGATCGCGACCCGGGCTACGGTTCCACCAGCAAGATGATAGCCGAGAGTGCAGTCTGCCTGCTGGAGAATCCGTCCCTCGCCGGCGGTGGAATCTGGACGCCGGCGGCTGCCATGGGTGAAGCCCTCATTGCGCGTCTGCGGCAGAACGCCGGGCTCACGTTTCAGCTCGAGGACTGATCGTCTCGAGAAATGCCAGGTAGTGTTCCACGACTGCCCGCGCTGCCTCCGTGTGCGGATAGTGCCCTATGCGGGGGAGCTCAGCGAGGTAGTCCAGAGGCAGCTCGAGTTCACGGAATCGCGCGACCATGTGCGCTCCGGAGACCGGGTCAGCCGAACCATTGATCAGCGCCACCGGCACTTTCGAGTGCTGGATGGCGCCTACCCAGCGCTCGCGATGCTGGCGCCTGTCGCGCATGTAGGTAATCAGGTTGTGGAACACATGCCGGCCCTCGTTGTGCTCGATAAGCGACCAGAAGTCGTTCAGTTCCCGTGAGTCCGGCTGCGTATCAGCGCCAAAGACACGGCCCATGGCCCGCGCGAAGCTTCTGTACCCGGACAGCCGGTTGACCAGCGGTCCGAGTGGGCTGAGCAGCAGTTTCTGTGTTATCAGCGCGCGATGCGTCTCCGGGAACAGGCCGCCGTTGAGAAAACAGGCGGACAGCCATTGCCCCGCGCCCGTGCCCGCATTCTGGCGAGCCAGCAGTTCCTGGGCCACGGTGTCTCCATAGTCATGGGCAAGGACGTGGAAGCGCTCCAGGCCGAGATCCCTAACGACATGCTCGACGCGATCGGCCTGGTCGTGAATGCTGTAGCGATGCGTCGTCGGCTTGTCAGAAAAGCCAAAGCCCAGCATGTCCATCGCGACAACGCGGTAGTCCTGCCGCAGCGTCGGCCAGATCTTGTGCCAGTCCCAGCTCGCGGTAGGGAATCCGTGAATGAGCAGCAGCGTTTCCTGTGCCGCCGTCCCCTCGTCAATCACGAACAGCCGGTAGTCGCCATGGTGCCGCAGTGCTCCCCGGGAGTGCCATTCCTCGGGCCTCATGTCCGGGACCGTGCCCGCATCGACAGGAACAGCAGGAGAACCAGCAGCACCGCGACCGGAAGCGCCAGGACCCACCAGTAGTTACGCGCCAGCAGCGGCAGGGAATTGGCCATGACCTGCTCCAGCGCCTGATAGCCTTCCGGCATCTCCAGTACGCCGTTGCGTGCGGCATAGCGTTCATAGTCGGCGCGCATGGCGGCAAAGACTTCCGGTTCCTGCGCCTTGAGGTCGCGCGTTTCGCCCGGGTCGTTCACGCGATCATGAAGTTTCCATTCGCCATCACCAAAGGGCGCCAGATTGCGCACCAGCTTGTAGTCGCCGCGGAAGAGGGCGGCGTTGCCGGCGGTTTCAATACCGACTGCCGCATCGGGTGGGTAGACACGATCGCTGTCACCGCGTATGACCGGGAGCATGCTGCGTCCGGTAAGGTTCCTGTAAATGTCATCGCTGCTGTCATTGTCCACAATCTCGAGGACGGTTGGCACCACGTCCGACAGCACGGAAAAGGCGTCGCGCAATTCGCCGCGCGGAATGCCGGGACCGCGCAGGATAAGCGGAACGCGCAGGCCGCCCTGACCGCTGTAGAACTTGAACAGATCGCTGGGGCTGGCGGCGGCGCTGGCCCAGGCGGGTCCGATAAAACTGTAGCTGCCCTTTTCGCCCAGGGTGTCCAGCGTTTCCAGGTCGTACCCCACCAGTTGCAGCCATGCCCGCATCAGCGCGGAATCGGTGGGATTCGCCGCTTCCGGGCCGTTGTCCGACGTCACGATGAACAGCGTATTATCGAACCTGCCCGAGGCTTTCAGGTGCTCGACAAAACGCCCGATGTGGTAATCCATGGCCTCCAGCATGCCGGCGTTCACCTCCATGCGACGGCGGTACAGCGCCTGCTCGTCTCCCAGTGATGACCACGGATCAAGCAGGGGGTGCATGGGTGCGAGAGCGGCACTGTGGGGAATGAGGCCAATTGTCTTCGCCCGCTCCCAGCGCGCGTGGCGAATGGATTCCCAGCCCGCATCATAGGTTCCGCGATATCTGTCGGAAAACTCCCGCGGTGCCTGTACCGGTATGTGGATGGCCTGGAACGCCAGATAGGAAAAAAACGGCGTGCCGTTCCCGCTGCCTTCCTCGAGGTAATCGATCATGCGGTCAACGAGGAATTCCGAGGAATAGAAGCTGTCCGGCAGGCTTGCCGGTTCGCCATCTTCAAACCAGGGCGCCTCGCTGTAAAAGGGGATGTAGGGTCGTTGCTCCCAGTTGTCGGCACCGGAGGCATCAAGAACAAACGATCGGTCAAATCCGTGGCTGTCGGGAAGTTGTCCCGGTCCATGCCCTAGATGCCATTTGCCGGTCATCAGTGTCCGGTAGCCCCGCTGGCGCAGGTAATCTGCCAGCGTTTTCACGCCGTCCTCCAGATACATGGCGTATCCCGGCCGCCCTTTATGCTCTGGCGGCAGAACTTCGGGAATGGTGGCCATTCCCGTCAGGTGGTTGTCCATGCCCGTCAGCAGCATGGCCCTGGATGGCGCACACATGGGGGTTGCGTGATGCTGTGTGAACATCAGCCCATCGGCGGCGAGAGCGTCGATGGAGGGCGTACTCGCCTCGCCGCCGTAGGCGCCAAAATCCATCAATGCCACGTCGTCGGCCAGAATGAGAACGATATTTGGCGGCTGCTCCTCCTGTGCGGTGCCTTGGGTGAATACGAGGATGTTTCCGATCAGTATCCACAGGACCTGCAGGCAGCGTCGTTTCATGGCAAGCAAGCCTCTCGTGTGTCCTGGGCCCTGGTCCTGACGGGGCGAGCGTGTGGCGGGGCTCGGTTTGATTATCCCCCATCACAAGGGCAACATGATAAACATGGCTTATTAAACCAGACAAGGAGACCGTCGTTGACCGACGCCCCGCGCGAAAAGACATCCACAATCCTCATTCCCGTTTTTGTGCCTGCGGTGCTGGTTATCGTGCTGCTGGTGGTCGGCACCATCAGCAATCCTGTATTGGCGGGCGAGGTCTTCAGCTCCACCCTTTCCTACATCACCCGTACCTTCGGCTGGTTCTACATGCTGTGCGTGGCGTTTTTTCTGGTGTTCATTGTCAGCATTGCTTTCACCCGCTGGGGACACATCAAGCTCGGGCCGGATCACGCGGACCCGCAGTACAGCTTTCCGGCCTGGTTTGCCATGCTTTTTTCCGCCGGTTACGGCATTGCGCTGCTGTTTTTCGGGGTTGCGGAACCCGTGCTGCATTACTCGTCCCCTCCTGCGGGTGCCGGCGAGACGGTCGATGCGGCCAGGCAGGCCATGCAGATCGCATTCTTTCACTGGGGGTTTCACATCTGGGCGATCTACGGTCTGGTGGGCCTGGTGCTGGCGTATTTCGCATTTCGTCACGGCCTGCCGCTGTCGATCCGTTCAGCCCTGTATCCCCTCATTGGTGAGCGCATTTACGGGCCGATAGGCCACACCGTCGACGTCTTTGCCATCCTCGGTACCATGTTCGGTATCGCCACGACCCTCGGCCTCTCGGTGGCACAGATCAACGCCGGGCTCAACTACCTGTGGCCGGAGATTCCCGTCAATGTCACCGTGCAGATCATTGCCATTGTGCTCATTACCGGGCTCGCCATTTTTTCCGTGGTCGCCGGGCTCGACAAGGGCGTTAAGCGGCTCTCGATCGTCAATATGTGCCTGGCAGTCGCGTTGATGCTGTTCGTCTTCATTGTCGGTCCGAGCATCCACATACTGGAAAGTTTTCTGCAGAACACCGGCAGCTATCTGAATAACATTGTCGAGCGCACCTTCAATCTGCAGGCCTATTCACGCAGTGACTGGATCGGCAACTGGACTCTGTTCATTTTTGGCTGGACCATTGCCTGGGCGCCCTTTGTCGGACTTTTTATCGCCAAGATCAGCCGCGGCAGGACGATCCGCCAGTTTGTGGTGGGCGTTATGCTGGTGCCGTCCATTTTCACCTTTCTCTGGTTCTCGATTTTTGGCGACACGGCGCTCAACCTGATCATGAACGAGGGTTACCGCAGCCTGGTCGATGACGTGCAGGCCGATCATGCGGTGGCACTGTTCAAGCTTTACGAACTGCTGCCCCTGTCATCCATTGTATCCTTTATCACGGTGCTACTGATCGTCACGTTTTTCGTAACGTCCTCGGATTCCGGTTCGCTGGTGATCGATTCGCTCGCGTCCGGCGGCGTCAGCAATACGCCTGCCTGGCAGCGGGTTTTCTGGGCGTCTGCCGAGGGCGCGGTCGCCGCCGCGCTGCTGCTCGCGGGTGGGTTGAGCGCGCTGCAGACCATGACAATCGCCAGCGCGCTGCCGTTCTCGCTGATCATGCTGGTGGCGGCACTGGGTATGTGGCGCGCGCTGATTATCGAAGGCCATCATCACACCAGCCTGCAGACGGAGGTTCAGAGCCGTTTTTCCGGGACGTCCGGACACGGTCTCTGGCGTCGACGTCTGCTTGGCCTGGTGACGTTTCCCGACCGGGCTGAGGTTGAGGAGTTCATCGCGACGACGGTGCGCAAGGCGATGCAGCGTGTGCAGCGAGAGCTCACCAAGCAGGGCTGGATCGCAGAGGTACACGTGGACGAGGTGAACGCGCGCATCTACCTTGAGGTGATCAAGGAGGGGCAGGTGGACTTCACCTACGAGATCCGCATTCTGGAGCACACCCTGCCAGATTATGCCTATCCCGAGATGGTGCATGATGAGGCGCAGGAGAATACCTACTGCCGCGCCGAAGTCTTCCTGCGGCGCGGCGGCCAGTCCTATGACATCTTCGGCTTTGACCAGCACGATATCATTACCGATATTCTCGATCAGTTCGAAAAGCATCTGCACTTCCTGCACATTTCCCCTGGGAACCTGCCCTGGAACATGGCGGAGCACGACGACATGCTGGTGCCGGAAGAGATACCCGCCCAGGTACAGTGAGTGAGGCAGGCCCTGATGAAGCTGTCGTTATGGGAACATCCACCACGCCTGCTGATTCTGCTGCTGGCGGTGCCTCTTCTGTCCCATCCGCGGGTACTGGCCGCCGACGACGACGGGCAGGCGCAGGTTGTCGATGCATTGCTCGCGCGGATCGATGCACTGGAGAAGCGCCTGCAGGAGCTTGAGTCACGCCTTCCCGCGCGCGAGGGGGACATACGCGCTGCACTGTCCTTGCCGGGACGGGGGGCCGTTGAGTCCCAGTCCGGCCGCATCATCGAAGAGGATCTGGGGAGCGCCGTGTCCGGCAGTGAGCGCGCTGTCACGATCGCGCCGGATCCCGAGCCTGCGCGTATCGAACTGGGTGGAGCGCTGCGCTACAACCTCGTGCACCGCGATTTTGTGGATGCCTCTGACGGCAAGCGCGGCGAGAGCGGTTTCGACATTTTCCGTCTCAATGTGGACGGTGAAATCAACAACATCATTATCTCGGCGGAATATCGCCATTACACCTTCATGCAGACGCTGCGTTATGGCTGGCTGGGCTACGAGTTCGCCGATGACAGCCAGCTACAGGTGGGCATCAGTCAGGTGCCCTTCGGTCTTTTGCCCTACGCGTCGCACAACGCCTGGTTTGGGGTTCCCTTCTATACGGGCCTTGCGGATCACTACGACATGGGCATCAAGTATGTCCGCGAGGACGGTCCCTGGTCCTCCCAGGTGGCGTTTTACAAGAATGAACCCCTGAACGATGCCACCGATCCGGGTCGTTTCTCCATCGACGTGCTGCGCGGCGGCGAACAGCAGAACGAGGAGGCCAACCAGTTCCATGCGCGACTCGCCTATACGCTGGGCGCAGGAACTGGCTGTGAGACCGAGGTCGGCAGTTCGGCCAAGGTGTCCGAGCTCTACAACAACGCGACAAACCGGCGGGGTGACCACTGGGCGGGGGCCGTGCATCTCGACAGCCGGTGCGGGCGCTGGAACCTGCAGCTGCAGGGTGTGAGGTATCAGTACAACCCCGCGAACCCCGTGGGTGTCAGCAGCGATGTCATGCGCGTGGGCGCGTTTGCCGGCACTTATGATATTGCCAGTGAGGCGGATATCCTGGTCGCGAATGTAGCCTATAATTTTGAGTCGCCGGCCAGCTTCATCGACCAGTTGACCTGCTATAACGACTATTCCCGGCTTTACAAGGGCATTGACGACAGCGTGGATTCGCAGATAAATACCCTGGGATGCGCCATTGGCAGCGGGCCGCTGTTCACCTATGTCGATTACATCCTTGCCAGGAACATGGCGTTTTTCGGCAACGGGTCCATGGGAGCCGGTGGAGACGATAAATGGCGCGGGCGGTTTAACGTGAATATTGGCTACTACTGGTGAGACGGATGATCGCACCTGTCATTCGACTCGCTGCAGTGACAATCCTGCTCTCGCTGCCGGTGGCCCCGGCCTCGGCAGAGCGAGAGGTGCTCAACGTCGTTTCCTGGGACGGGGCGTACGTCAAGAGCCAGATACTCGGCTTCATCCGCGCGTTCGAGGAACTCAGGGATGTCCGCGTCAACGTCATTGAATACAGTGGCGGTATCGACGAGGTCCGGCGCCAGGTGCGCTCCTGGAATGTGAGCTGGGACGTTGTCGACCTGGAGCTGTTCGATGCGATTCGCGCCTGTGACGAGGGGTTGCTGGAAACCATCGATCCCGACCTGCTCCCGGATGCCCCGGACGGCACGCCGGCCCGCAAAGACTTTATCAGCGTCAGCCTCATGCCCTGTGGTGTGGGTAACGTGGTCGGCTCCACGGTGGTGGCCTATAACCGGGAGGCGTCTGCCGCTGGGCCACAGAGCATTGCCGATTTTTTTGACCTCTCCGCCTTTCCCGGCAAGCGCGGCCTGCGACGAACACCCCAGGGCAACCTGGAGTGGGCGCTTGCCGCTGATGGCGTGCCCCGGGAAGCTATCTACGATGTGTTGTCTACGCCCAAGGGAGTCGACAGGGCGTTTGCCGTACTCAGCCGCATCAAGCCGTTCATTGAGTGGTGGCAGACGGGTCAGGAGGCCATCCGTCTTCTCGAGACCGGTAATGTTGCCATGACAGCGGTCTACAGCGGTCGTATCCACGACGCTGTTGCCCGCGGCGAGCCACTGAGTATCCTGTGGGACAGCCAGATCTGGTTCTACGATGTCTGGGGCATTCCCAGGCACGGCCGGCGCACGGAGCTCGCGCGCGACTTCATTCGCTTTGCCACGTCTACCGAGAGTCTTGCTGCCCAGGCGACGTACATACCCTACGGTCCGACGCGTGCCTCTTCCATGCTCCTGCTGGATACCGCGCTTCGCGAACAGCTGCCAACATCCGAAAAGCATCTGCGCTCGGCGATCGAACTCAATGCACAGTGGTGGTCGGATAATCTGGATGTGATCAGCCGCCGCTTTGAGCGCTGGCTGCAGCAGCCCGTCATGGTGCCGAAGGACCTGCCACGCTGACCAAGAACCTCACGACGGAGACGTTGATGGAAAAGACAAAGGCGTCCTGGCACGCCGAAGACATTAATGCCGTTATGGATGCACTGGATGCGCATCCGGAGGGGCTGTCCAGCGACGAGGCAAAGCGGCGTCTCGCCGAAACGGGCCCCAACAGTCTGCCCCAGCCCGCACGTCACGGTTTTATCGTGCGGTTTCTGCGCCATTTCCACAACCTGCTGATTTACGTGCTGCTGGCTTCCGCAGTCATCACGGCGCTGCTGGGACACTGGGTCGATACCGTGGTGATTCTCGCCGTCGTCGTTCTCAATGCCGTTATCGGCGTGATTCAGGAAGGCAAGGCGGAACGGGCGATGGATGCCATTCGCCACATGCTGGCGCCGAAGGCTGCGGTACTGCGCGATGGCAAGCGCACGACGGTGCCCGGTGATCAGCTGGTTCCGGGTGACATGGTTCTCCTCGACGCCGGCGACAAGGTCCCCGCGGACATGCGTCTGCACAGCTGTCGCGGCATGTCGATTCAGGAGGCGATTCTGACCGGCGAGTCCGTGCCCGTTGAGAAGACGACCGGGAGCGTTGCCGTCGACGCCCCACTCGGCGACCGCAGCGGCATGGCTTACAGCGGCACGCTGGTGACAACGGGAGCTGCACGGGGCGTGGTAGTGGCGACGGGTGCCGCCACGGAGATCGGCCACATCAGTACCATGATCGCAGGCGTTGAAACGCTCACAACCCCGCTGACGCGACAGATGGCCATCTTCTCGCGCTGGCTGACAGTGTTCATACTGACTCTCGCCGCAGTGATTCTGGCGTTTGGCTACCTGGTTCAGGGTCAGCCATTCGGCGACATCTTCACCGCGGTGGTGGGTCTGTCCGTGGCGGCCATTCCGGAGGGTCTGCCTGCGGTCCTTACCGTCACGCTCGCTATCGGCGTTCAGACGATGGCCAGGCGGCGGGCCATCGTCAGACGGCTGCCCGCTATCGAAACCCTCGGTTCGGTATCCGTTATCTGCAGTGACAAGACCGGCACGCTTACGCGCAACGAAATGATGGTGGCCACCGCCTGCATTGGAGATGCCGAACTCGCTGTCGAGGGCGAGGGCTATCGACCTGAGGGTGACATTCAGGTTCCCGGAGAGTCGCAACCGGAAGCGCTTAAGTCGCTCGCTCTGGTGGCGGCGCTGTGCAACGATGCCGCGCTGCACCATCGGGATGACGTCTGGACGGTGGAGGGCGACCCGATGGAGGGTGCGCTGCTGGCGTTCGCAGGCAAGGCTGGCGTGACAGCGAGCGTCACCAAGCAGGAGTGGGTGCGCAGCGATTCCATTCCTTTTGACACCCGGCATCGCTTCATGGCGACACTGGACCATGATCACGAGCATCATGTTCAGATTCACGTGAAGGGCGCGCCGGAGACACTTTACGATCGCTGTACTCACATGCGGGCTCTGGATGGCAGCACCCTGCCTTTCGATCGCGACCACTGGCACGGCAGGTCGGAGGCTCTCGCCTCGCGCGGGCAGCGCGTGCTGGCGCTGGCATCCCGCTCCCTCGAGGCCGGGACGACGTCGCTGGCGATGGACGACGTGGAGGATGGACTGGTTTTCGAGGGCCTGGTCGGGCTGATTGATCCGCCGCGGCCGGAGGCCATCAAGGCGGTGGCCGCGTGCCATCGCGCGAGCATCGATGTGAAGATGATCACCGGTGATCACGCAGGCACGGCCGCAGCCATCGGCGCGCAGATTGGCCTGCGGCATACGGATCGCGTATTGACCGGCGCCGAGATCGATGCGCTCGACGATAATGCGCTCGCCGATGCCGTGCGGGAAACCGATGTGTTTGCACGTACCAGTCCGGAGCACAAGCTGCGCCTGGTTACGGCACTGCAGCAGCTGGGCTACGTTGTTGCCATGACCGGCGACGGCGTCAACGATGCGCCGGCGCTCAAGCGTGCGGATGCCGGTATCGCCATGGGCCGCTCGGGAAGCGAGGCCGCCAAGGAGGCCTCGGAGCTGGTGCTTCTTGACGACAATTTTTCCACCATCGTGGGCGCGGTCGAGGCGGGTCGCACCGTGTATGACAACCTCAAGAAAATCATTGCCTTCCTGTTGCCGGTCAACGGTGGCGAATCGCTCAGTCTGCTGCTCGCCATTCTGCTGGGCCTGACCCTGCCGATCACGGCAGCGCAGATTCTCTGGGTCAACATGGTGAGCTCGGTCGCGCTGGCCATGGCACTGGCGTTCGAACCCACCGAACCGGATACGCTGTCCCGGCCGCCGCGTGAGCCCGGCGCGCCCATTCTTTCCCGCAGCCTCGTACTGCGCATCGGTCTTGTTTCCCTGATGTTCTGCAGTGGCGTTTTCGGGATTTTCTGGTGGGCCACGGGGCAGGGTCTGGACGAGGCGACAGCGCGCACGATGGCCGTCAACACGCTAGTGGTCATGGAGATCTTCTATCTGTTCAGCGTGCGCTACAGCTATGGCACCTCTCTCAGCCTGACCGGGGTCAAGGGTACGCCCGCCGTATGGACGGCGCTCGTGATCGTTACCGGGCTGCAGCTGGCATTCACCTATCTGCCGTGGCTCGCCGTCTGGTTCGATGCCAGGGCCCTGAACGTGGCGCAGGGTGCACAGGTGCTGGCGGTCGGCGTGCTCATGCTGCTGGTCATGGAATCGGGAAAGTGGCTGCAGCGACGATATGCCCTGGGCGGGAGAGGCGTATGAAATTATGAGGCGGCTGTCGCTGCTGGGTATTTTTCTCTTCCTGGGCGCCGCGGCGGCGGTCTATGTGTTTCGCGCCGAGCTGGGGATGGCGGTGTATGCCCGCGCCGTCGAGCGTGGCGTCAGTGAAACGTCAGCGTCGCTGCCTGATGGATTGCATGTTTTCCTGTGTGGCACCGGTTCACCCATGCCCGACGACAGGCGCGCCGGGCCCTGTGTCGGCATTCTGGCAGGGCAGCGTGCATTTGTCGTTGACGCGGGTTCCGGCGGGCCACGCAAGCTTGCACGCATGGGGTTTCCTGTCGGCGCTCTTGAAGGGGTTCTGCTAAGCCATCTGCATTCGGATCACATCGACGCCCTCGGTGAGTTGATCATGCTGGACTGGGTGGGCGGCAATGGGCGCAGAGCTCCACTGTCGGTGACAGGGCCGCGTGGCACGCGGGAAGTCGTCGCAGGCTTCAATGCTGCCTATCACATCGACAGCGGTTACCGTATCGGACACCATGGCGAGGCCGTGGCGCCTCCCGACGGCGTCGGTGGGCTCGCGCGCGAACTTGCCATGCCCGAGCATCGTGACACTCTGACGCTTCTGGATGACGGTGATCTGCGGATTACCGCAATTCGCGTCGATCATGCCCCGGTCGACCCGGCATTCGGCTACCGTTTCGATTACCGCGGTCGCTCGGTCGCCCTCAGCGGTGATACGGTTTTCCAGCGGGCATTCGTTGATGCCGCTTCCGGTGTCGATCTCATGCTGCATGAGGCGCTGCAGCCCGCGATGCTCAATCTCATGCGCGCTGCGATGCGCCGTCACGGCCGTGACAATACTGCAAGGATCCTTACCGATATACTCGATTATCACGCCACACCCGATGACGCCGCCAGGGCAGCGCGCGAAGCGGGCGCGGCTGCGCTGGTCCTGTACCATACGGTGCCACCGCTTCCGCTCGATGCCTTCAATGCGGCGTTTCTCGGCGATGCGGCGCAGGCCTTCGACGGCCCCCTGCGTATCGGTCGCGACGGTGAACGGATCAGTCTGCCTGTCGGCGGCAGGGCAATCGTCAACAAGACACTTTTCTGACAATGCAGCCTGGGGAGAACGCGGAATGAAGATACAGGAAGTCTGGGTGGACCGCGGTGATTTCCGCAGGACCCGGGTAATTGACGCTACCCTGCCGGAACCCGCGGAAGGCGAGATTCTGGTCGCCATCGAATCCTTCGCGCTGACGGCGAATAATGTCAGCTATGCCTTGTCCGGCGACATGATCGGTTACTGGGGCTATTTCCCGGCGCAGGAACACTGGGGCAAGGTACCGGCTTGGGGTTACGCCCGTGTTCTGTCGTCCCGCTGCGACGCAATTGCAGAAGGTGAGCGCCTGTGGGGATTCTTCCCCATGTCCAGCCACGTTCTGCTACAGCCTGGCCATGTCAGTGCGCACGGGATGGTGGATGTCGCCGGGCACAGGAAGGCCCTGCCCGCGCTCTATAACGGGTACACGCGTACGGTCGCCGACCCGCCCATGCTGGCGGATCTGCACCACGAGCGCAGCCTGCTGTTCCCGCTGTTCGCGACTTCCTACCTGCTTTACGATTATCTGCGGGACAATGATTTTTTTGCCGCTACCCAGATCATCATTGGCTCAGCGTCCTCGAAAACCGCTCTGGGTCTGGCGCGTCTGCTTTATACGGACAGCGACAGTGATGTCTCGGTGTGCGGGCTGACATCCGCGTCGAACGTGGACTTTGTCACCGGTCTCAATGCGGCTCATTCCGTGCTCAGCTACGGGGACGTGAACCGCATCGCCGCCGAGACACCGGCTGTATTCGTTGATATGGCGGGAGACAGGACGCTGACGGCTGCCGTTCATAACCGCATGCGCGATCAACTGCGACAGAGCATCAAGGTGGGTGCAACGCACTGGGAAGCGGCAGGGGGAAATGACGAAGCCCTGCCCGGGCCAGAGCCCGCGTTTTTCTTTGCGCCCGCGCAGATAGCCCGCCGCGATGCGCAGTGGGGGCAGGGTGTGGTGATGCAGCGGGCGCTGGCGGCCAGCGCGGACCTTGCCCGGGCGATGCGCGGACAGATACAGATCGAGGAAAGCCGGGGTCCCGACGCGGTTATCAATACCTGGAACGCCCTGCTGGACAATCGCCTGCCGCCGACCCGGGGGGTGATACTTTCGCTGTAGCACGGCTTGCGCCGGTGAGCGCTGCCGCGATCAGGCGCTCAGGGCGAGTCGGAGACCTGCACCGGAATCCAGCGATCAATAATGTAATCCAGGGTGCCATTTGCCCGCATCAGGTTGAGTGCCTGGTTCAGGTCCCGAAGCAGCGCGGGATTGTCAGGCGCAACCGCCCAGGCGAGGTGCTCCTCGGTGAGCGGTCTGTACAGACTGATGAGGTCGGTCTGCATCTCCGATGCCGCCAGACTCCAGCTGGTTGCGGCATCATCAATGAACAGATCTATCTCGCGATCGCGCAGTGCGGCGAAGGCCGCCTCACTATTCGTGTAGTGACTGATGTCCGCATCAGGCAGATCCTGTTCTGCGAATGCTGATCCGGCACTTCCAGGCCGAACGCCAATTCGCACGTCCTCCCGATACACCGCCCAGGGCTGCCCGAAACCGGTCACGGCCGTATCGTGCAGTATCGCCATCTGCCCCGCCCGGAGGTATGGCCGGGCAAACATGAGATCGCTGTTTTCCGCGTCCTCGATCACCAGCCCGGACATGATCACGTCGATGTCGCCGGCGAGCAGTGCCTGGCGCAGACGATCTGCCGGCAGCGGCACGATTTCGAGTCGCCGCGAGAGGATTTCCGCAACGGTTCTGGCACTGTCCGGATCGACACCGACCAGGCGTCCTTCGCTGTAATAGTGCAGCGGCGGGACGCCCGGCGTCATACCCACGCGCAGTACGGACTGTGCAGACAGGGGCGAGACCAGTGCGAGGCAGGCCATGGCCAGGGCGATGGCAAGGGTTCTGGCAAGGACAGGGTGGGACCATTGCCATCCTGGAATCACGTGAACACGCATGACAGAAGCTACATGCCGCCGAAGGCGGATACCCCGGCCACGTAGATGTGCAGGTAGCTCGCGAAGACGAACCAGAGGATAGCACCGCCAATGACCGTGGCCACTGTCCCCGGCATGCGCCCTGCAGGATAGACGGTACCGAGAGCACGGTCCTTCTTCTTCAGGCGGATATAGAGCACAACCGCCCAGGCCAGGAAGGCGCCAAAAAAGATGATGTCACCAAGGCGGCCATTGGCCAGCAGGTGGGCGAACGCCCAGATTTTCACAGCCATCAGCATGGGGTGACCCAGCCGGGCCTTCAGGTGGTTCGCCGGCACGTAAGCGGCGACCAGCAGAATAAAAGAAGGCAGCATGAGCAGCGCTACCAGATGCCTCAGCCCGACGGGCGGGTTCCACAGCGGAACGGCGGTGGTACGCATCTCACCATAGCCCACGATGGCCAGCCAGAGACCGGCAATGGAAATCAGCGCGTACACGATCTTGAAGGGAATGGCGCCGCGCTGCGCTACTTGCCGGTCTCGCCATGCCGGCGCAAAGATATTCAGGGAGTGCGTGCCGAGAAATATCAGCAGTCCGATAATCATCAGGGTCATGGGAGGTCTCCGACCGATCGCGCCGCCAGGGCGCAGGTGGTGTCAAAGTAGAGCGCGGTCAGTCTAGCGTATCCTGGGGGGAAAGTGGCAATGCAGATCATGCTGCCCGCCGCATTTTCGCCGCCAGCAGTATGATCAGCGCCAGCGCGACCTCAACCGCGATCAGGGGGCCGGCGAAGGTCGCGTCATGAAGCAGCCATGCCAGTGTGCGCATGATGGCAGCAAGGCCGAAAAAAATCGCCGCCGCATGCAGCCAGCTGTCGCGCCCCGTCTGCAGACCCAGCATGAGCATCGCCGCGATGCCGAAGAAGAAGGCGCTGATGTCACCGATCTGGGTGCTGCGCGCGAGACCTTCCAGCAGCGGCATGCCCAGTGACGCGGCGGCAGCCTCGGGCTCGACGACCCAGCGCAGGCCCAGGAACAGGGTGACGGCGGCAAGAAGCCACAGAATGAGACGGGCGGTACGTGCGATCATCGCGGATTCCTCTCTGGAAAAAACCACGACTTTAGCAGCCTGTGCGGGCAATGCTACTATCCTGCAGGTCCTTCGACAGAGAGTGGCAATGAAAACGGACACAATCGATTTCACGGTGGATCACCTGGCCGAGACCCACGAGGTTCTTAATCAGTCGCGTCCGTTGGTGGACTACAACAGCTACCTCGGGGACAGCGCGCTCCGGGAGGGCGTGGTGCGCTACGGTGCCGCCTGGGCGGTTGATGCGCTCACGGATCACGGTGATCGCTGTGGCAGTGCCGAGGTTATCCACTGGGGTTTTCTTGCCAACGAGAACCGGCCGCAATTCCACAGTCACGACCGCCAGGGGTATCGGGTGGATGAAGTGCGCTACCACGACGCCTACCACAGACTGATGCATCTGGGTCTGCAGTCGGGTCTGCATAGCGATCCCTGGACGCGTCCCGGCGAGGGTGCGCACGTGGCGCGTGCCGCTCGCTACTATCTGCAGGCCCAGGTGGAGTCAGGGCACGGCTGTCCGCTGACCATGACCTTTGCCGCCGTACCCACGCTGCGACTGACGCCGCAAATCGCCGACACCTGGCTGGCAGGGGTGCTGGCCTGCGATTACCAGCCCGACAATATCCCCTATTCGCAGAAATCGGCGCTCACCATCGGGATGGGCATGACTGAGAAGCAGGGCGGCTCCGATGTCCGCGCCAATACCACCCGGGCCAGGGCGCTGGGCAGTGGTGGCCCCGGCGGCGATTACGAACTGGTCGGCCACAAGTGGTTCACATCGGCCCCGATGTGCGATGCCTTTCTTGTGCTGGCCCAGGCGGAGGGTGGACTCAGCTGCTTTCTTGTGCCGCGCTGGCGGCCGGACGGCAGCAAGAATCCAATGCAGGTGCAGCGCCTGAAAAACAAGATGGGCAACGTCGCCAATGCCTCTTCGGAAATCGAGTTGCGCGGCGCCCTGGGCTGGATGGTCGGCGACGAGGGTCGCGGCGTGCCGGCGATCATTGAAATGGTGGCGATGACGCGCTTTGACTGCATGATTGGCTCTGCGGCGGGTCAGAGGCAGGCCGTCGCCCAGGCGGTCAACCACGCGGCGGGCCGCGAGGCCTTTGGCCGACGACTGCTGGATCAGCCGCTCATGCGTAATGTGCTGGCGGATCTGCAGCTTGAGGTTGAGGGCTCGCTCGCGCTGATGCTGCGCATGGGCGCTGCTCTCGACAGCAGCCTGTCCGCCGCTGGCAATGAGCACGACAGGCTGTTACTGCGCCTCGGGCTGCCTACCGGCAAGTACTGGATCTGCAAGCGCACGCCGACGGTGACCTACGAGGCCATGGAGTGTCTCGGCGGCAACGGGGTGATCGAGGACTTCATTCTCGCGAGGCTATACCGGGACGCGCCGATCAATGCGATCTGGGAGGGCTCGGGTAACGTGCAGGCGCTGGACATGCTGCGCGCCCTCGCGCGCAGCCCCGATGTCCTGGACGCCTGGTATGCCGAGATCGATGCTGCCCGCGGACAGCATGTGCTGCTGGATTCCGCGGTTGAGCGGCTGAAATCGGCGCTGCGCGACACGGACGCCCTCGAATACCGCGCGCGCTCCCTTGTGGATCAGCTGGCGTTGACGATGCAGTCTGCGCTGCTGCTGCAGACGTCAACGCCGGACATTGCCGACGCGTTCATCCGCTCCCGGCTGGATTCCCGTGGCGACCGCAACTTCGGCACGCTGCCCTGCAATTCCGCCGTGGATACGCTGCTGCGACGCGCGGACCCGCACATTGCTGACTGACGCGCGCCTCTTTCCCCATCAACCTGCCCACGGTGTTTCTGCCCATGCCCGTTATTGACACGCTCCTGCCCGGCCGTAAGTTCCTGTTTCTTCTACTCTTCATGCTGGCATTGTCGTTCCACGCGCTGGCCGGGGACACAGGCAACCCGTGGGATGTCAATCGTCCCGCGTTTTCCGTTCCCGCCGACTCCGCGAGTATTGACGTCGACGAGGGCACCTGGATGAGTGTCGACATGGCGCCGGACGGCGAGCATATCGTGTTTGATCTGCTGGGTGATCTTTACGAAATGCCCGCCACCGGTGGCGAAGCCCGGCCCCTGACCTCGGGGCATGCCTGGGACATGCAGCCCCGCTACAGCCCTGATGGCCGCTACATTGCCTTTACCTCTGACCGCAGCGGCGGTGACAACATCTGGACCCTGGACCGTGACAGCGGCGACCTGCACCAGGTGACCCACGAATCCTTCCGTCTGCTGAACAACCCCAGCTGGAGCCCGGACGGCGACTACATTGCCGCGCGCAAGCATTTCACAACTTCACGCTCGCTCGGTACCGGCGAGATCTGGCTGTATCACGCGCACGGCGACGCCGCGAACACGGGCCAGCGCGTTGTGGAACGGCCCTCGCCCGCATTTCAGAAAGAACAGGGCGAACCCGCATTCAGCGCTGACGGAAGCGGTATCTATTTTTCCCTCAACGTAACCCCGGGAAACACCTTCGTTTACCACGAGGACAGTAATACCGAGCTGTTCCAGATACGTCGGGTGGATCTGCACAGCGGGGAGGTGAGCACGGTAGCGGGTGGTCATGGCGGGGCCGTCCGGGCGACGCCGTCGCCGGATGGCCGCCAGCTGGCCTACGTCAAGCGCGTGCGCGCCGCGTCCAGACTCTTTGTCAAAGACCTCGAGTCGGGCCGCGAACGCATGCTGTTCGACGAGCTGGACCAGGACATGCAGGAAACCTGGGCAGTGCATGGACTCTATCCCGGCATGGCCTGGACGCCTGACAGCCGCGAGCTGGTTTTCTGGGCGAAGGGCAGGATATGGCGGCTTGCCGTAGAAAGTGGCGAGGTCTCCGAAATACCCTTTCGCGTGCGTGACAGCCGATCCGTGTATCCCGCGGTACGCTTTCCCGTAGCGGTGGCGCCGGACACCTTCAGAACAAAAATGGTTCGCTTCGCGCAGCGCTCTCCCGACGGCAGTGCCGTGGTGTTCGAGTCGCTGGGACAGCTTTACATCAAGCGGGCAGACGCGGCACCAGTGCCGCTGACGTCGGCGCAGAAAGGGTTTGACGGCTGGCCCGTCTGGTCTGCTGACAGCCGCGATGTCTACTTTCTGCGCTGGCGTGATGACGAACTGAGCCGCGTACACCGTGTTTCGGCGCGGGGCGGAGAGGCCACAGCGCTGGAGCATGCCAGGGGGCAGTACGTCGAGCTGGCGCCGGGCATTGAGGGGGATGGCCTGCTGCTGCGCAAACTGGACGGCAGCCAGCTGCTCAACCCGGCCTGGTCGACGAAGCCCGGCCTTTACCGTCTCAATGTGAGCACGGGCGAGCTGCGTTTCGTCAGCGACCGGGGCCGGCACCCGCACGCGGGCCCGGAGGGACGCATCTATGCCCAGGAGCGTGCGGAAAGTGCCCAGGGGCGCGGCAGCAGCACGGCCGCTACCACACTGATCTCGATGACCCCTGACGGTCACGACATTCGCGTGGTGGCAGAGAGCGAGCTGGCAAGCACCATCCGGCTGTCGCCAACGGGCCAGCACGTGGCTTTCGAGGAGGGTCAGCACATGTATGTTGCAGCGCGCTCACCCAGCGGCGGCACCCTGGTGCTGTCTCCCGAGCGGGCCGCGTTTCCCACGGTGCGCGTCAGCAGCGTCGGCGGCGCCTACCTGCACTGGAACAGGGATGGCAGTACGCTGAGCTGGAGCACCGGGCCGGAATTGCGCACCGTGCGGGTTGACGATGTCATGCAGTCTGGAACAACGCCGCTTCCACGGCGCACGGATCTGTCCCTGGCCGTGGACGCCGCGAGGCCCGATGGCCGCCTGGCGCTGGTGAATGCCCGGGTAATCACCATGGACGCCAATCGGCGGGTGATCGACAAGGGCAGGGTGCTGATCGAGAACAATCGCATTGTCGAGGTCGGAGACGCCAGTCTGCCCATCCCCGAGGATTACCGGCAGCTGGATCTTGACGGCAAGACCGTCATGCCGGGACTGGTGGATATTCACGCTCATGGTCCTTTCGGTCGACAGGATGTGATTCCGCAGCAGAACTGGAACCTGCTGGCGCATCTGGCCCTGGGCGTTACCACGCTGCATAATCCGTCCAGCACCGCTACCGAGGTATTTGCCGCAGCCGAGTACGCGAAAGCGGGAAAAATTCTCGCGCCGCGTATCTTTTCCACCGCCGAAATCGTCTACGGGGCGAAGAGCACCCGCTACGCGCCGATAGACACACTGGATGATGCCCTGGCCCATGTTCGCCGGCTCAAGGCGCAGGGCGCGATCTCCGTGAAAAACTACAATCAGCCTCGTCGCGACCAGCGACAGCTGGTGATAGAGGCGGCGCGGCGCGAGGGGCTCATGCCGGTTGCCGAGGGCGGCGCGCTGTATCAGATGGACATGAACCTGATCGGCGACGGCATTACGGGCATAGAGCACAATGTCCCGCTGATGCGCATGTACGATGATGTCACGCAGTACTGGCGCCAGAGTGACGCCGGTTACACGCTGACACTGGTGGTAACCTTCGGCGG
This sequence comes from Chromatocurvus halotolerans, assembly GCF_004340525.1. Lineage (GTDB taxonomy): Bacteria > Pseudomonadota > Gammaproteobacteria > Pseudomonadales > Halieaceae > Chromatocurvus > Chromatocurvus halotolerans. The sequence continues at coordinate 27,237 of NZ_SLWX01000024.1, forward strand.
CCTGACCTCTGAAGACTACTATTACCAGGATACGGAGGTATGGAAGCATCCCATCCTGTCGAATTTCGTGCCACCGGCGGTGCTGCAGCCGCGATCCGTACGGCGGCCGATGGCACCGGAAGCCGACTATCGCGATGATGACGTGGCGGCGGCGGCCAAGGTGCTGCTGGACAACGGTGTGACGATCAACACCGGTGGTCATGGGCAACGCGAGGGGCTGGCAACCCACTGGGAGATGTGGAGCCTGGAACGCGGCGGTTTCAGCGCCATGGAGGCGCTTGCTGCCGCAACCATCAACCCGGCTACCTACCTCGGCATGGCGCGGGACATTGGCTCCATCGAGGCTGAAAAACTGGCTGATCTGCTGATTCTTGATGCCGACCCGCTGCAGAATATCCGTCATACGGATCGCATTTCCCGGGTGATCCTCAATGGACGTGTATACCGGGCGCAGGACCTGGCAGAGGAGGTCACGGGCGAGGCTGCCCTTGCTCCGATGCACTGGCAGGGTAAGCCCGAATCGGACATACGTTAACCCACCAGGAGAAGAACCATGGCTTTTACTGCACTCGTTACATTGCTGCTGCTGATGCAGTATCTGACTTTCTCAATGCTGGTGGGCAGGGAACGCCTGCGGCACGATATCCGTGCGCCGGCGGTCACCGGACACGAGAGTTTCGAACGCGCCTATCGCGTACAGATGAACACGCTGGAGCAGCTCGTGGTAGTGGTTCCCGCCATGTGGATTGTCGCCGGGTTCTTTTTCCTGCCGATTGCCGCGCCCTTGCTGGGACTTGCCTTCTTCGCCGGTCGGGTGCTTTACCGCAATGCCTATATTCGCGATCCGCAGAGCCGTACGATGGGCATGGCGATTGGCATGCTGTCGATGCTGGGTCTGCTGGTTCTGGCGCTGTGGGGCACGATTGCGCAGCTGTAGCAGGACTTGAACGGTATCGGACCGCAGCTCGAGCCTGCAGGGTTACAGACTGGCGGTGGTGCACAAAACGCGCTAAGGTTTTGCACTTGCACGAAAGTGCTGCCATGGGTTGCAGCGGGGTCAGCGTGCCCGGTTCACGTCGCGATTCTGTTTCTCTTGCGGCATCCGGTAACGGGTACCGCTGAATTACGACCAAGCAGAAAAGGGAGGATTTCGGCGCGACTGGCGCCGCGGTGCCACTTGTGGTGCCCGCGATGCGTCAACGGCCACTGTCATGCTTCTTGCCACTGATCTCGACGGAACGTTTCTTGGCGGCAGCCAGATGGCGCGCCTCAGGCTGTACCAGCTGGTTGCTTCGCACCCCGATATCGACCTGGTGTTTGTGACCGGTCGTGGGCTTGAGCACGTACTGCCGCTGCTGGCTGACCCCACCATCCCCCAGCCCGATTACATCATCGCCGATGTGGGCGCGACAGTCGTACACGGCGGCACCCAGCAACCGGTCTTTCAGATCCAGGATGATATCGAGCAGATATGGCCGGGCGACCGCGTCGTCGCGGAAGCGCTCGCGCACCTTCCCCACCTGCAGCGACAGGAAGTCCCCCAGGAGCGTCGATGCTCGTATTTCTGCGAGGAACACCACATCGACGATGAGGTACGACGCATTGTCGACCGTCTTGACTGCGATCTGCTGTTCTCTGCCGGCAAGTATTTCGATGTCCTGCCGCGGGGCGTCAACAAGGGACATACACTCACGCGCCTGGTTGACCATCTCGGCCTTGACAGGGAGGACGTCCTGGTCGCCGGCGATACACTGAATGATCTATCCATGTACGAGACAGGCTTCAAGGGCGTGTGTGTCGGCGATTCCGAAGCCGGGCTGCTGGCGTCCACCGCGGATCTCGCGCGGGTCTATCATGCCAGGGCGCCGGGAGCGGGCGGCATTGTCGAAGCCTTCGAGTATTTTGGTTTTCTCGGTAGCAGTGGTATTGAAGCCGAGCTGATCCCGGTGACCGAGCGTGGCAAGTCCGACCTGGTGATCGTGTATCACCGCCTGCCTTACGAAGAGTTTATCGAAGACGGTGAGCGCAAGCGACGTCGTCCGCGGTCGCCCAACGGGATCATTCCCACTCTGCTGAGCTTCTTTGCCGACGGGAAGCCCGGCTCCTGGGTTGCGTGGGCAATCGATGATCCGGCGGTGGGCGAGTTCGAGGTTCACACCGAGGTGGACGTCAATCATTACCCCAGTCTGGTAGCAGCGCGTGTCGCGCTGACCGAGGACGATGTCGATATTTTCTACAAGCGCTTCTCGAAAGAGGCGTTCTGGCCAACGCTGCACACGTTCTGGGAGCGCGCCATCTTCCACGAGGAGCACTGGGGTGTTTTCCTGGACGTCAATCGCCGCTTCGCGGAGCGCGCGGCGGGTGAGGCGGCGGCCAATGCCGTGGTGTGGATTCACGATTACAATCTGTGGATGGTGCCGGCGTTTCTCCGCGAAATACGCCCGGATGTGACGATTGCCTTTTTTCATCATACCTATTTCCCCTCTGCAGACGTTTTCAACGTGCTGCCCTGGCGTCGGCAGATCGTCGGCAGCCTGCTGCAGTGCAACTACATCGGGTTTCATATACCCCGGCAGGCCGAGAACTTTGTCGATGTCGCACGCGGCGTCATGCCGGTCGAAATTCGCCAGCGCGTCAACTGTGCGCCGCGATTCTTTACCTACGGCTGTGCCGTGGGCCTTGAGGAAATGACAACCGAGATCGAGGTTGCCGGGCGAGCCATCGGCCTTGGCGCCCACCCTGTCGGGCTGGATATCGGACGGGTCGAACGGGCTCTGGATGATCCCGCGCAGAAGCAGCGTATTGCGGAGTTGCGTGATGAGCTCTCAGGAGTCCGCATGCTGCTGTCGGTCGAGCGGCTGGACTTCACCAAAGGCATTCTGGAAAAACTGCATGCCTACGAGCGCCTGCTGGAAGAGAATCCGGAGCTGCAGGAAAAAGTCACGCTGGTCACGATCTGTGTGCCCGCGGCCAGCGGCATGAAGATCTACGATGAACTGCAGCTGCAGATTGAACAGACGGTGGGCCACATCAACGGCCGCTATGCGCGCATCGGCTGGACGCCGGTGCAGTTCTTCTTCCGTGCGGTGCCCTTTGAGCACCTGGTAGCCTATTACGCGGCAGCGGACGTCATGTGGATAACGCCTCTGCGCGACGGCCTCAACCTCGTCGCCAAGGAATTTGTCGCTACCCAGGGACTGACGCAGGGCTGCGGCGTTTTGGTGCTGTCCGAGTTTGCGGGCGCGGCAGCAGAGCTGCGTGGCGCCATACTGACCAATCCGCACGACCCTCATGAGATGGTGTCCACCTGCTACTTCGCACTGAACCTCAGCCGCGATGAGGCGCGTCATCGCCTGGCCGAGGCATTCGATTCGGTGCGCCACTACGATATTGCCCTGTGGGGCGAGGAATTCATGGCGGCGGTGCGCGAGCATGCGACCCTGCCTGAGGCCGACACGTCAGCAGGCGAATGAGTCTGCAGTATCCCGCGCGCGAACGACACAGGAGTGGACGATGGCATTGCGTAATGCCGTACAGCTGATCTGTTATCCCGACCGGCTCGGCAATAACCTGCATGACCTGAGAACGGTTATCAACCGACATTTCTCCAACGCCATTGGCGGTCTGCACATTCTGCCGTTCTATCCGTCAAATGCGGATGCCGGATTTTCTCCGCTGACGCACAAGGAAGTCGATCCGCGCTATGGCGACTGGGGCGACGTCGAGGCACTGGCCGCCGATTTCGATCTCTGCGCTGACCTTACCATCAACCACATTTCCGATGCCTCCGAGGAGTTCAGGGATTTCGTCCGTCATGGCTTCCGGTCGCGTTACGCCGATCTTTTTATCGACGTCGACAAGTTTGGCGAGATCACGCCGGATGACCTGGCGAAGATACACATACGCAAGGAGAAGGAGCCGTTCCGGGATGTCACTTTCGAGAACGGGGAAAAAGCGCGGGTGTGGTGCACCTTCACCGAGCACCAGATAGACCTGAACTACGACGCGCCGCTGGCCTTTGAGCTCATGGAGGACTATATCGCCTTCCTTGCCGGCAAGGGCATCAAGCTGTTGCGCCTGGATGCCTTTGGCTACACGACAAAGCGTATCGGCACCAGCTGCTTTCTTGTCGAACCCGACGTTTACCGGCTGCTGGAGTGGGTGAATGACGTCGCGCGTCGCCATGGTGCGGAGTGCCTGCCCGAGGTGCACGATAACACCAGTTATCAGTACGCACTGAGTCGGCGTGACATGCGCCCCTATGGCTTTGCACTGCCGCCACTCCTGCTTTACACGCTGCTGGATGCCAACAGCAACTATCTGAAAAACTGGCTGCGCATGTGTCCCCGCAACATGATGACCGTGCTCGATACCCATGACGGCATCTGTATACCGGATGTCGAAGGTGTGCTGCCCGAGGACAAGATAAAGGTTCTCATCAACAACATTGATGCGCGCAGCGCCGATCCCATACTGCGCAAGTCCGCGGCCAACATCCACAGCGTCGGCGCCATTTATCAGCTGACCTGCACCTTCTATGACGCGCTCATGCAGAGTGACGACGCCTATATCGCCGCGAGGGCCATACAGTTTTTCACGCCGGGAATTCCCCAGGTGTACTACGTCGGTCTGCTGGCGGGCTGCAATGATGAAGAGCTAATGCAGAGCACGGGCGAGTTGCGCGACATCAATCGCGCGTATTTCTCGCTGGAGGACGTGGATCAGGCGGTGCAGAAACCCGTGGTGAAACGCCTCCTCAGGCTGATGCGCTTCCGCTCCCACTACCCGGCGTTCAACGGACGTTTCGAGCTGCAGTACTCCAATGATTCAAGTGTGGCCATGGGCTGGCGTCACGGTGAGCATTATTGCGCGGTTTTTGTGGATCTCAATTTCAAGACCAGCACCATTACCTATCTTGATGAAGCCACGCTGGAGGAGCAGACCTTCCGTGCCTAGACATTATGTAGTGACCTACCCGTCCTCAAATATCGTGGGTTAAGCTGAGGACGGTGATCCAAGCTCAGAGCCAAAAGTGAGGAGGGTAGGC
>NZ_SLWX01000025.1 GCF_004340525.1 Chromatocurvus halotolerans
CCCCGAGCGAGAAGGTCTTTGTGGCCAGAGCGTCGATAGTCACCAGTTACGAGAAACCGGATGATTTACGCGGCAACTATCTTGACATCTACCGACCTGGGGTGGCATCAGAAGGAATTTCAGCGGCGGCGCTCGTTTGCCTACACGGTGGTAACGCTGGATGAGTCACAGGTTATCGGCTGCATTTATATCTATCCCACGCATCAACGCGGGTACGACGCCGAGGTATACCTCTGGGCACGCCAGAGCCGACTGGCAGATGGACTTGAAGCACGCATTTACCAAACGACAAGGGATTGGCTGGCCTCGGTCTGGCCTTTCAGCAACGTTGCGTTTCCTGCGCGGGACGTTACCTTGGAGGACTGGCGTGAAACGCCTGATGAGTGATGCTGTATCCATCTCCGGGGTGCCTTGCACCATCAGTGGCGACTGAATGTGAACGAGGAGCTAACCATGGTCAGTCCGCAATCCGTGCTTGATTATGGCAGCTGGCCTTCGCCGATAAGCGCTGAGTCACTGGTGGAAGGCAGCCGTGGACTCGGCAGCCCCCATCGGGATGGCGAATACCTGTTCTGGCTCGAATCGCGGCCCGAACAGGGTGGCCGCATGACGATCATGCGCTGGCGTGAGGGTGAGGAGCCGCTGGAGCTTTTGCCCGAGCGCTATAACGTGCGCAGTCGCCTTCAGGAATACGGCGGCGGCAGTCTGCTCGTCGCGGACGGCAGGCTGTGGTTCAGTAATTTCGCGGACCAGCGACTTTACAGCTTCGTTCCGGGTGAGGAGCCCGTTCCGATAACGCCCGAGGGCGAGCTGCGCTTCGCCGGCTGCAGTTTCGATGCCGCCAGAGACCGGCTGATCTGTATTCGTGAAGACCACCGGGAGGACGGCGAGCCGGTGAACAGTCTCGTTGCCCTGCCAACGAACGGCATGAGCGAGGGAGAGGTTCTCTTTTCGGGGACGGATTTTGTGTCGGCGCCGCGGCTGTCGCCGGATGCCACCCGCGTCGCGTTTACCACCTGGATGCACCCCAACATGCCCTGGGACAACACCCGTCTGCACAGCGCAGGCTTTGATGAGCAGGGCAGGCTCGCCAACCTGGTCACCCACAACCCCGAAAGCGCGGAGTCCGTCATTGATCCGCAGTGGCGCCGCGACAATCAATTGTTCGCCCTGTCGGACCGGGACAACTGGTGGCGCCCCTACGCCGTGAAGGGCGAGGATTTCTCGCCCCTGCCAACCGGCCTGGAGGGCGTAGAGATTGGCGGACCGAGTTGGTCAATCGGCGGTCGCTACTATCACTTCCTCGACACCGGCGAGCTCCTGGTCGTTGCCCGGCGTGGTAGCGTGGAAACCCTGCACCTTGTCGATGGCGATGGCGGTCAGCGACGGCTCGATACGGGGGCGGTCTCCTACAGCGATATCGTCATCCTCGGCGAACGGCTGTATCTCACGGCAGGTTTTGCCGGGCAGCCCACGGCCCTCGTCGAACTGGATCTGACGGGATCGATCACCAGAGTGCTGCGGCGTTCGAAGGACGAGGGGCTGGCGGTGCCCTGGATCCCGGAATTCCGGCAGGTCAGCTTTCCGGTGCCCGGTGGTGAGGCGCACGGCGTTTATCTCCCACCACAGAACCCCGATGCCGAGGCGCCGGAAGGCGAGGCACCGCCGCTGATTGTGAGCGTGCACGGCGGACCCACCGCATCGGCGGGGGTCAGCTACAATCCGGGACACTACTTCTGGACCAGTCGTGGCTTTGCCGTTCTCGACCTCAACTACCGTGGCAGCACTGGCTTTGGACGCGACTATCGCCGTGCGCTCTACGGCAACTGGGGCATCAGTGACGTGGAGGATGCGGTCGCCGGCGCAAGCTGGCTGGCGGCGCAGGGCCTTGCCGATCCTGAGCGGCTGATCATTCGCGGCGGTAGTGCCGGAGGTTACACCACGCTGGCCGCGCACGCCTTCCATGAAACCTTTGCCGCAGGCGCCTCCTATTTTGGCGTTTCTGATATCGAGGCCCTGGCCCGGGACACACACAAGTTCGAGTCTCGCTATCTCGATCAGCTTATCGGTCCCTATCCCGAGCGTCGCGATCTGTATATCGAGCGCTCGCCAATTCATGCGCTGGAGGGTTTCTCGGCACCGCTGATTCTCCTGCAGGGCCTGGATGACCCCATCGTGCCACCGAACCAGTCGGAGGCCATTCATGCAGCATTGAAGGACAAAGGCGTGCCCACCGCCTACATTGCCTACGAGGGCGAGTCACACGGCTTTCGCCGGGCCGAAAACCAGATTTCCTCGCGCCAGGCCGAACTCTACTTTTATGGCCGTGTGCTGGGATTTGAACCCGCGGATAACTTGCCGGCTGTGGCAATCGACAACCTGGGCGCGCCATCGCACTGAGTGACTGGAGTAATCTGCCCAGGGCTGACGGTGAGCCCCCGGTGGGAGTGCCGTTTATTGCCGGCGTGAAATGACAACAGGAATCGTGCATTATCAATGCTCGCCAGAATACGTTGGGGAAACTCAGGGAGAGTTATATGAAAAAAATAGTGGCACTGGCTGTAGGCATCATTGCCTTCAGCAATGGGGTAAATGCACAGAATGAAAGTGATGCGGCAGAAGCCGCACCGAAACTGACGGGTCTGAAAGTCGAAGCGGCGGCCATGGTCGACGAGAAAAGAAAGCTCACCCAGGAAATTGTCGACAGCCTGTTCTCCTTTTCGGAGCTGGCGTTTCAGGAGTTCGAATCGCAGCGCTACCTGACCGACATGCTGGAAGCCAAGGGCTTCAGCATAGAGATGGGGGTTTCCGGTCTGCCCAGCGCGTGGTGGGCTACCTGGGGCAGCGGCAAGCCGGTCATCGCACTGGGTTCTGACGTCGACGGCATTCCCAAGTCGTCCCAGGTGCCCGGTGTGCCTTATCGCAAGGCGCTCGTCGAGGGCGCACCCGGACACGGTGAGGGCCACAACTCCGGCCAGGCGGTGAACATTACTGCGGCGCTTGCGGTGAAAGCGATCATGGAGCGTGACGGCCTCCCTGGCACGATCGTGGTCTGGCCGGGTGTCGCCGAGGAACTGGTCGGCGCCAAGGCCTGGTACGCGCGCGATGGGCGTTTTGACGGGATAGATGCGGTTCTCTTTACCCACGTCAGCGACAGCATGGAAGTCAGTTGGGGCCAGGCGACGGGTACTGGTCTGGTTTCCGTCGAATACACGTTTGAAGGCCAGTCGGCTCATGCAGCGGGGGATCCCTGGAAAGGGCGAAGCGCTCTCGATGCCATTGAGCTGATGAGCGTGGGCTGGAATTATCGTCGCGAGCACCTGCGTCCGCTGCAGCGATCGCATTCCGTCATCACCGACGGCGGCGATCAGCCGAACGTCGTTCCATCAAAGGCATCGGCCTGGTACTTCATCCGCGAGATAACCGCGGATCATATTCGCGAAAACTTCGCGACGCTGCAGCGGGTCGCCGAGGGCGCGGCCATGATGACGGATACCACGGTGTCGCGGCGCATCATCGGTGCCGCCTATCCACGACATTTCAACAAGCCTATCGCCGAGGCCATGTACGAGAATATGCGCGCCGTCGGCATGCCGGACTGGTCAGACGATGATCAGGCCTTTGCGCGGGTGTTTCAGGAGTACATGAAGGCTGACGAAATTACCGGCCTGAAGACCGAGATAGAAGAACTTGCCGCACCCCGGGAAGAGCCCAAGTCGGGCGGATCCGATGATATCGGCGATGTGTCCTGGAGCGTTCCGACCGTAACCCTGCGCTTTCCTTCCAATATCGACGGCAGGACCGGACATCACTGGTCCAGCGCTATTGCTATGGCGACGCCCGTTGCCCACAAGGGTGCGACGGCTGGCGCGAAAGTCATCGCGGCAACCATGATCGATCTGCTGCAGGACCCTGATCTGGTGGAGAGTGCCTGGACTTACTACCGCGAGGAGCAGACGGCGAATGAATCCTATGTGCCGTTTATCAGCGCTGATGATCCGCCGGCCATCGACAAGAATGTCGAGATAATGGCCACGTACCGGGATGAACTGCGCAAGTACTACTACGACCCCTCGAAGTACGAGACCTACCTTGAGCAGTTGGGTGTGGAGTATCCGCTGCTCACGGGTCCGGATAGCGAGTAGCGCTACCGCGCACATTGACGCTCGGCAGTGACGTTAACGGTTCTGCCGAGCCGTCATTAGTGCGCTGTGTGCGATCGACAGCACATTGGCGGCTTGAAGAGGCCCTGAATCCACCGCTAAGCAAACAGAAGGAGCATCCTGTATGGAGAATCTACTCGCCGCCTGGCATCCCCGTGTACTGAGTATTCTGAGGATTATCTCGGCGTTCCTGATGATGCAGCATGGTGGACAGAAGGTGCTGGGATTTCCCGCTCCGCCGCGTAGTGAATTTGATCTCTTTTCGCTGTCGGGGGTTGCCGGCGTGCTTGAGCTCTTCGGCGGTCTGCTTCTGCTGGTCGGGTTTTTCACCCGCCCTGTCGCGTTCGTTCTTTCCGGGCTTATGGCGGTTGCCTACTTCATGGCGCACGCGCCCCAGGGATTCTGGCCCATGGTGAATGGCGGTGAGCTGGCAGTGCTATATTGCTTTGTTTTCCTGTATCTGTCCGTGGCAGGCGGTGGAGAATGGAGTCTTGATCATGTCCTGCGCGGGGGGACGCGGGGCGGTAGCGCCTGACCCCACGCGATAGCACTCAGCTCCCTTCGCTAATGATTGCCTCTGCTTCAATCTCGACGCGATAATCATCACCAACCAGGCGAGCCTCGACCAGTGTATTGGCCGGCCGAATGTCGGAGAATCGCTGTCCGTGTGCCCGCGCCACTGGCTCCCAGTCATTGAGGTCGCGCACGAAGATTCGTGTGCGCACCACGTCCTCAAGGCGCCCGCCGAGCGAGCGCAGCGCGCCTTCAATCTTGTCGATGATGAAATGCGTCTGCGACATGGGGTCACTGCCGCCGATGACCCTGTCTCCGTGTGTGGCGGTGGTGCCTGAGACGAGTATCCGGTCACCGACGCGGACTGCGCGCGAGAAACCTGCTAGCGCCTCCCAGGAGGTGCCAGAGCCGGCCAGCACCCGATCCTCTCCCACGGACTGGGTCGGGAAGGGTGGCGGCATCTCATTCAGGTGGTGGCTGAGGTCGCCCGATGCGGTGAGGAAGGGCGGTTTGCGGTATTCATCGCCGCAGTCGCCGGGGATGGGGGTCAACGCGGTCAGCGCTGATCTGACGGCGGCGTGGTCTTCGGCAGTCAACTCCAGGGCCTGTAGACGCAGGTTGTCAGTGATGTGTTCGCTCTCGCCAAGTCGGGCGCCGATGAGCACAGCCGCTACCGCCGGATGATCAAGAATGCAGCGCGTCGCTACATTGGCCATGGACACACTGCGGGCCTCGGCAATCTGCTGCAGTGTGCTAAGCAGTGCCTGATAGGGTTCCCAGCCGCCGGCCGCATCGATATAGCGCTTGTATTTCATCTGTGACCAGGTGGCGAGGGCTTCGTTGGAAGGTTCGGTCTTGCCGAGCCAGCGCTCACTGAGAAACCCCCCCGCCAGAGTGCCGAAAGCCAGCAACTTGACGCCGCGTTCTGCGCAAAGCTGAGCCATCTGCCCGCTCGCGCGCTGATCCAGCAGCGAAAAGCAAAGCTGGTTGCTTACCACCTCGATTCCGGAGTCAAGCACCACCCGAAGGTGCGCGGTGTCGAAATTGGTCAGGCCGATATGGCCAATCAGGCCCTCCGCCTTGAGCGCCTGAAGATGGTGCAGATCGTCGATGTAACTGAGGTCGCCATAGTTCCAGGTGTGGTACTGCAGCAGGTCGATGCGATCTGTCTGCAGACGCTTCAGGGCGCGCTCGATGGCGGTGCGTACCGTCTCTGCCGATGATCCGCCGGGCTCCGGTACCCACTTCGTGAGCACCCGGTAGCTGTCACCCGGATTGCAGTTCGACCGGAACAGGCCCGCAATGTCCTCGGCGGAGCCGTAGTGGTCCGCCATATCGAAGGTTGTCAGGCCGGCATCGACATAAGGTTGCATGCTCTGCGCGGCGGAGAGGAGGTCCACGCTGCGGTCATCGCGTTCCATGTCGGCGATCTGCCAGAGCCCGGTGACCACACGATTGATCCGAAGGTCGGGGGCGAGATCAGTGTAAAGTGTATCGGGGGTTGGATTGACCATGGGCTTTGCGGTTCCTGAGCGACGTGACAACGGAGTCGGAAAGTTACACGCCATCCGCGAGGTCAACAAGTCTGTCGTCGCGATTGCCTTCGGCATGTCCATAAAGCCGCTGTACGCCGCGCAGGTCGCCGGATTGCAGATCGTGAAACGCCTCTGTATAGCGAAACCCCATCACCTGTCCTGAAGGCCCCGGATGGTCCAGGCCAATGGCGTGGCCTATCTCGTGAATCAATGTGTAGCGCAGATCGTAAACACTCTCATTGCCGTCAAAGCCGACCTTCCAGACCTCTTCAGGGTTCAGACAAACCAGCGCCTGTTCAATGGCGTGTACGCCGTCATCGGCATCGGCGGTGTAGGCAACATTGGCGAATGCCCGCCGTCGTGGCTCCCCCTGCGCGCCGATGACAATATCGGCATCGCGAATGTCTGATACCTCATGAAAAGACAGGTTTGCAGCACGCTCCCAGACACGGAATGCGGAGGCTGTCTCGCGCGCGAGAGTTTCCATTGGGAGATGTTCCCCAGCAAGCGCGTCAGCCGGCGCCAGATGACCACAGTTGCGTGCATCTGCCAGCCAGGCCCGTCTGTCATCCATATGCAGTGTCTCGCGGGCGAAGGCGTAGCTGATGCGAGCTCCGATACCCAGTCGCCGTTCACCCCACTTCACGTTGTAGCCATCACGCTCCAATAGTCGATAACCGTCCTCAGCGGCCTGGGCCGATGCGGGAATTGCCAGACAGCCGGCCGTAATCAATGCCAGCATGAACCCGTGCGCACGCGTCGCTTTTCTCACCGCAGTCTCCTGGCAACGAAGGAATCGTGGCATCGCCTCAGAAAGCGCGTTCTGATGGCGCGCGGGTGTGTTCGGTTGGCACAGCGAAAAGTGCGATGCCGCACTGACGAAAGGCCCCGCTTTTGCCCACAATAAAAGGGGCGGTACCTCTGGCTCCTGTGCTGCTGCTGAGCCTGAAAATGACGCTACCGACTGCAGCTGGGCCTGTCAATTTCGCGACGGAATAATGCTAAGCACGTCGCAGAAAGCGTTTCCCGGTCATCGCGCGTGCGGAGGCTGAATGGTCTATCATGCGAGCACGACTTTAATCCGGGCTTTTCTGGCATGCGCGTGATTCCGATGCTGGCGACGGTGCTGACCCTGATCGGCGTTTCGGGCGCCGCAAGTTCACAGTCCCCGGGAGACTCATCCTCCGCCGATTACCCTCATGGCCCCGATGCCATTCCATTACTGAACGAAATCTGGGAAGTCGCGGCAGAGAGCATCTATCCCTCGCACCTCGCAAAGCGGTTTGATCCGCTGACGCTGGAGACCCTTGAAGGCCGGCTTCGGGCAGATGACAGCCTGGCCCTCGCCGACGCGCTTAACCCCTTTCTCGGCAGTCTTGGCGTGTCGCACACCCGATTCTATGACCGCCGGCACCAGAGCTATTATTTTCTTCGATCCCTTTTCTCAACGCGGGATCTGGATTCGCCACAGCTGTATACCATTGGCGTTCAACTGGACGAGCACAGCCCCGGCCTTGTTCGTGCCGTCCTGGAAGGGTCGCCCGCCGCAAGCGCCGGAATCCAGCGGCAAGATCGCTTGCTGGCCGTCGATGGAACCCCGTTCACGTCTCTGCTCCAATGGCAGCGGCCCGCTGCCACCCGCATACACCTCCTGCGGGAGGGCAGGGAGCACGAGATCGTGCTCACCCCGGTGCTTCAGAGTTACCACCGCGCATTGGCGAGTGCCACCCGTGCAAGCCGACAGGTCATGCACTGCGGCGGTCGACGTATCGGGTATCTGCATCTCTGGGCAGGCACGCACGAGACGTTTCTGGAAACATTGAAGGAAAGCGTTACCGACGCCCTGGAAGGGCAGCTCGATGGATTCATTCTGGACCTGCGGGATGGCTATGGTGGAGCCTGGTGGCCCTATCTTGATCCGTTCTACCCGGATCGTGCCAATTATTTCACTTACACGACGACGGACAGCAATGGCACGAGTAGTCCGGTGCAGGCCGAACCCGGGGTCAACGAAAAATCCTGGATGGGGCCGCTGGCGGTGATCATCAACAGCGGCACTCGCAGTGGCAAGGAGTCTCTGGCCTATCAGTTTCGAAAGGAAGATAACGTTACCGTTCTGGGCACGACGACTGCAGGAGCCTTTACAGCCGGCCGCGGCGTATTTGCTGACCGTGACGTCGATTATATTTTCTATCTTTCCGTTCAGGAGCTTTCGCTGGATGGGACGGTGATAGAGGGGGAGGGTGTCATGCCCGACATCGTCATCCAGGGCAATGTCGGTCGCGATGCACCACTCGCCGCGGCTCTTGCCCATCTGGCTCTTCGCGCAACTTTTTTACCGGCACAGGCAGCGGCCCTGGAAAGTTCTGCTGCGCGGAAAACCGCAGGCCCTTTGACCCGCGGGGCGAATCGAGCAATCCTGTCCAGCTGTGACGCGTGAGGAGGAACTGCCAATGCAAGCGCTGCGAACACCGGATGCGCGATTCGAGAGTCTCTCCGGCTATGGTTTCGACCCCCAGTATTTGCAGGTGGGCGACCAAGAGGGGGCTGACTGCGTCTGCACTATCTCGATGAGGGCCGGGGCTAGCGTTTCCGTCCACCTTTGAAGGCAGCAGGATGAAGACGCTTGCCTTACAGCTGCAGGGAGGCATGAGTACGCTGTTGGTGGTCTTGGCGGCCTTGTTCTGGGGCCTCTCCGGCGGCATAGGCGCCATTCTCCTGGCCGACGGCTGGGACACCTTTGTGCTGGCGGTGTACCGGGGGGGTATCGGGCTGCTGCTCGTCTGTGTCTGGCTGGCATTGCGTCCAGCCCGGGCCGGACTGGGAAATTACCGTCTGTGGCTCTGGTCGGCAGTCGCGGGAATTGGCGTTGCCGGCAATTTCTCGTTCTACTTTATCAGTATCAGGGAGGGTAGCGTGGCAGTGGCGGCAACGCTGATGTATTGCGCCCCGGTGTTTGTCTACCTTGCCTCCTTCCTGCTTGGGCTTGAGCGCGCCACCCGCGCCAAGGCGGTGGCGGTGGTTGTTGTGGTGCTGGGAATTGTCCTGCTGACTGGCGTATACAACGTCGATGCACAGGCCATCACTCCGACGGGTGTCGGCGCCGGCCTTATCGCAGGTCTTGCCTACGCGGTGTTTATCTTCGGCTTCAAGTACGCTGCGCGCCATGGCAGCCCACAGGCCGTTCTCGCCATCGCGTTCGCCACACTGGTGGCGCTCCTGATCGCCTTTGCCGGGGTCGGGTCGGTGATGGCCGCGATGAATTCAGCCGTCTGGCCACTGTTCCTGGCGCTGGGGCTGCTCGGTGGAGGGTTGTCTTTCATCTGCTACGTCATCGGCCTGAAGTATACTGCGCCCGCCGTGGCGTCACTGGTGGCGATGGTAGAGCCGGTAACGGCATCGCTGTTCGGGGTGTTGGTGCTGAGTGACAATCTGGCTGCGGTGCAGTTTGTCGGCATGGCGCTGATTCTGGTCACAGTGACGTCGCTTGGCGTATCGTCGGGTGCCCGATGAAAGCGACGCTGACACACAAGGAACCCCGATGAGCGTGAAAGACCATTTTGAACTTCTGGCACTTTACAACCAGACAATGAACACGAATATCTACCAGGCAGCCAGCCGGCTCCCGGCCGGGGATCTTATCGAGCACCGGGGCGCTTTTTTTGGTTCCATTCTCGGGACACTGAATCATATCGTCGTGGGCGACACCATCTGGCTGCAGCGCTTCTCCGGACACCCCGGCAGCCCGGATTGCCTGCGCGAAGTGGCTGAACTGCCGTCGCCGACGCGACTGGATCAGATCCTCTTTGAGGATCTGGATCGCCTGCGCGAACATCGCATCTGGCTGGATCGGCAGATCATCAGCTGGATCAGCGAACTCACCAAGGCAGATCTCGATTCCCTTTTCAGTTTCCACAGTATGAAGGGGATTCCCTCCAGCAAGCGATTCTCGAGCGTGATTCTTCATTTTTTCAATCATCAGACTCACCACCGTGGGCAGGTCTCCACGCTGCTGGCGCAGGCAGGGGTGGATGTCGGGGTGACGGATCTGCTGGTGATGGTTCCCGAGGAGGGTCAGCCGGCCTGATAGACACCTTGATTCCTGACAGTGTGTTTCACCGGATTCACTGTGATCGCTTGAATTCACCCGCAACAGGCGCATGATACAGATCTCTGCGGGCCCGCCTTGAAAACGGCCGGGCCTGCTTTCGTCCGGCAGGGGAATTCGCTTGTCCATCGCCGCATGGTTCCTGATTATTGGCAGTCTGTTGATCCTGATGGGCCTGCGCTCGACCTTCCTGCAGCGTTTCCAGCTCACTCCCACCCTGGTGTACCTGGCCGTCGGGGTGATTCTGGGCCCCTCGATTGTTGGCGCGTTTCACTTCAATCCGCTGGAGCAGGCCCACCTGCTGGAAGTCCTCGCCGAAATCGCCGTGCTGGTGTCCCTGTTCGTTGCCGGCATGAAGATGCCGGTTCCTTTCATCTGGCGCGAGTGGCGCGTGCCGGTACGGCTTGCGTTTGTCTCTATGACCATCAGCGTCGCCCTGACCGCCGCGTTCGGATTCTATGTGCTGGCGCTGCCGCTCGGTGCCGCCGTTCTTCTCGGCGCTGTTCTGGCGCCGACAGACCCGGTGCTCGCGACCGAGGTCCAGGTTCGACACATGGGTGACAAGGATCCGCTGCGTTTCACGCTGACCAGCGAAGCGGGCATGAACGATGGCACGGCATTTCCCTTCATCATGCTCGGCTTGCTTCTGCTGTCGCCTCCGACTGGCTACGAGGCGCTGGGCATGTGGGTACTGAAGGATGTCCTGTGGTCCACCCTCTCGGCGCTGACCGTGGGGCTCGTGCTGGGTCGCCTGCTGGCGCACGTGGTTCACAGGCAGCGATTTGTCGATATCGGGGATCGGCTGCTGGGCGATTTTCTTGGCCTCGGCCTGATCGGCGTGGTCTATGGTGTTTGCCTGTTCATCGAATCCTGGGGCTTCCTTGGCGTTTTCGCCGCAGCTCTCTCCTTTCGCCAGTCTGAGCTGAAGCTCGACTGGCGGGCAACCGCGGCGGGCGGCCCGGAGCCCACGCATACACCCCCCGCGCAGCAGGTGGGATCCACGCTGAAACCCAGCCCGCAGGTGTCCGAGGGGTCACTGGAGTTCAAGGAGTCGCTGGAGCGCCTGTCCGAGGTGGCCCTCGTTCTGCTTCTGGGCGGCATGCTGTTCCTTGACTCCTGGAGTCTCAGGGCCGTCGCTCTGGCCCTGTTTCTGTTTGTTGTCGTCAGGCCCGTCAGTGTTCTCGTCGGGCTGATCGGTTCCGGCGCCCCCATGAAGCTGAGAATGCTGGTTGGCTGGTTCGGCGTGCGTGGCATCGGCTCCATCTACTACCTGATGTTCGCTATTGTCGCAGGCCTTCCCGAGGAACTGGCCCTGCAGTTGATCCACGTCACCTTGATTGTCATTGTGCTGTCGATAATCGTGCACGGGCTTACCGTCAAGCCGATGATGTCGAAGTGGTGGCCATAGTGGGCCGTTAAGAGGCGTTCCGGGCGTGCTTCATATTGCTCTGCATTTCATCGTTCCGCTGCTGGTTGCCCTGGCCGTTTATCGGCCTCGCTGGCGATCTGCGACACTCATCATGGCAGCGACCATGCTTGTCGACGTCGACCACCTGTTGGCTGATCCGGTCTATGATCCCGACCGCTGCTCCATCGGTTTTCATCCGCTGCATTCCACAGAAACGATCGCGGTCTACGCTGCGCTGTTCGCGATTCCCCTGTTGCTCCGCCGGACGGCTGTGGCGGAGCCTTTGGGAAAGGCGCTGGGTGTCGTACATCTGGCGGGGCTGGGGTTACTGATTCACATGGCGCTTGACGCCCTGGATTGTGTGGTCTGACCGGCTGCAGCGAACGGAGAAGGGGGGGTTGCAATGCCGGAAGGCCGATATGCGCGAATTGCACAGCGGACAATCGGGAAGCCGCTGGCCGTGGCGCGCGCCGCGTGCCGCTGCGTCGCGCTGCTTGCCTGCACGTCAGTTGCCTTCACGCTGGCTGCGTGCTCGTCCCGTGATGCTCCATCAATGGTGCCGTCCGCGTCCTTCTGGCAGCTCGGTGAGCATGTAGAACCGCTGCGTATCGCGTCGTGCCCTTCAGGAACGGCGCCGGAGCGGGGTGTGAGTGTTGCACTTGACGTGAGCAAGGTGACGCTAAGCGACGTGGATCCGGATAAGGATCTTCCCGGGGCGGCATTCGTCGCCGGCTGGCACCTCAGCAGCGCCGACCCGGCTTTCGGCGGGCTGTCCGGTCTGGTGGCCGAGCCCGACGGTAATCTCCTTGCCGTTTCCGACGAGGGTGCCTTCGTCTGGATCCGGATGACCGATGGCACCCCCTCGGCCGCACGTATTGCACCCATGCGCGATGCCAGCGGCGCGGTGATTGCCGATAAACGATGGCGTGACGCGGAGGGTCTCGACCTGCGCGAGGGCATGGCGTTCGTGAGTTTCGAGCGCGAACACCGGGTTCTCGCGTTCGATCTCGCGGGCTGCGGCGCGGCGGCCCGGGGTGTCAGCGTCGCGCAATTCGGCAGCCGTATTGCCGGACTGCGCGATGCGATGCCGGCGAACGGGGGTGCCGAGGGCCTGGCGCTGACCGAGGAGGGTGAATTGCTTCTGGCCATCGAATCCCCGGAGTCTGGCCTGCCCATTGCGCAGCTGGACGCCATGGGCACTGCCAGGCTTGTCGGGCTTATTCCCCGGCGTGGCGCGCCCGTCCTTACCGGCATTGACCGGGCTGGCGCCACGCTTTACGCGGTGTTGCGCAGCTACACGCCACTGGTGGGGAATGTCATTGAGGTCGTCGCCCTCCCGCTGCCGGGTCGAGAGTCGATCCTGCCAGCCAGGCGGATCCTTCGTCTGGAGCCGCGTCACGGCACGGACAACTTTGAGGGTATTGCGCTGCAGCGGCGAGGGGATAGCAGCCTGCGCCTGTGGCTGGTGTCGGACGACAACTTTTCAAGCCGGCAACGCACGCTGCTTTATGCCTTTGATCTGCGATCGCCCGTACAGTCCAGCGGGTCCTGAACCCAGGAGCGTTGCCCGGCCGGGGCAGGTGTGCCGCAGCAGTGCGACCTCACCAGTTCGCGCTGTGATAGACGTTCTGCACGTCGTCCAGGTAGTTGAGCATGTCCAGCAGCTTCTCCATTGTCTGAATATCGTCGTCGGATTCCAGCGTCACTGAGGTCTGCGGCACAAACTGCACCTCGTCGACCTCGAACTCGATGGGTCCGAAGGTATCCAGCAGCGCCTGGCGTGCCTTGAAGTGATCGGATTGTGGAACGAAGGCGCTGATCATGCCGTCTTCGCACTCGATCTCGGTGACATCGGCATCTGCTTCCATCAGCGCTTCCAGCGCAGCCTCTTCATCGTCTCCGGGAAAAACCAGAATCGCACTGTGGTCGAACAGATGGCTGACGCTGCCGGGCGTTCCCAGCTTGCACTTGGTCTTGGTAAAGCAGAGGCGCACATCGCCGAAGGTGCGGTTATTGTTGTCCGTGAGGCACTCCACGATAACCATACTGCCGGCTGGCCCGAAGCCCTCGTAGCGGGCGAGCGCGAAATCCTCGCCACCACCGCCTTTTGCCTTGTCGATGGCTTTTTCAATGACATGCGCAGGCACCTGGTCACGCTTGGCGCGCTCCAGCAGGCTGCGCAGGGCAAGATTGCCGTCGGGATCCGTCCCGCCTGCCTTGCCCGTGACATAGATCTCCCGGGCATACTTGCTGTAGACGCGGGCTTTGGCATCGGAGGTCTTGGCAATGGAATCCTTGCGGTTCTGGTAAGCGCGGCCCATGCGGGTGTCCTGTGTTGCAGATTCGAGGCGGTGAATTGTGCACGATGGGGCGGCGTCAGGTGAAGCGTAAATGTGTGTCCCCGCGGCGGACTCCGCTGAGCGTGGAGCGCCGCACGGAGCAAGGGTTTACCGGCATGATAGGCTATCTGCACATTTTTTATGTTACGGAGGCCAGTATGAACAGTGCCGCCACGCAGGAAGCCCGCCTGTATCGCATGCAGACCCGCGAACACGTCTGTCCCTTCGGGCTCAAGACTCTCGATCTTCTCAAGCGCGAGGGCTACCAGGTTGATGACCACACGCTGACATCACGTGAGGAAATCGACGCGTTCAAGTCCGAGCATGGCGTGGATACCACGCCGCAGGTCTTTATTGCCAGCGAGCGGATCGGCGGCTATGAGGAGGTGCGGGAGCACCTGGGACTGGATGTCCCGGATAGCGACGAGACCACCTATGCGCCGGTTATTGTCCTTTTTGCAACGGCCCTTGCCATGGGGGTGGCAATGCACTGGCAGGTATGGGGGACGCTCGTGAGCCCTTTCCTGGCAGAGTATGCCATCGCTATCGCGATGACCCTGCTCGGACTGCAGAAGCTCAAGGATATCGAAAGCTTCAGCACCATGTTTCTGAACTACGATCTGCTGGCGCAGCGCCAGGTGCGTTACGGCTACGTCTACCCTTACGCGGAAACCCTGGCCGGTATTCTGATGCTGGCGGGCGCCCTGATCTGGCTGGCGGCGCCCATCGCCCTGTTCATTGGAACCGTGGGCGCGATATCGGTGTTCAAGGCGGTTTATATCGACCGCCGCGAACTCAAGTGCGCCTGTGTCGGCGGCGACAGCAACGTGCCGCTGGGGTTTGTCTCGCTCACCGAAAACCTCATCATGATGGGCATGGGGATCTGGATGCCGCTGCGTCTCTACGTACTGTAGAGCCCCGGGCGGCAGCGGATTCGACGCGGATGTCAGCCACCGTAGTGTTCCGAGTCTGTTCCGGCGAGCGCGGAAATGTTCAGCAGTCCACGGGCGGTGATGGATGGCGTGACGATGTGTGCGCGATTGTTCATGCCCATCAGTATCGGGCCGACCTCGAGCGCGCCGGCGCGCATCTTGAGAATATTGCGCACCCCTGAGGCGGCGTCGCTGTTGGCAAAAACCAGCACGTTTGCAGGCCCTTCCAGTCGTGAGTCCGGGAAAATGCGTCGACGCAGTTCCGGATCCAGGGCGCTGTCCGTGTGCATTTCGCCCTCGTAGTCGAAGTCGGGCTCGCGCAGCGCCAGCAGTTCCAGCGCCCTGCGCATGCGGCGGCCGGTGTCGATATCCAGGTTGCCGAACTGGGAATGCGAACACAGGGCGATGTTCGGGGTCAGGCCGAAGCGACGCACATGCTGTGCCGCCCCCATGACGGTTTCCATGATCTGCTCGGGTGTGGGTTCCGGATGGACATGGGTATCGGCAATGAACAGCGGCTCGTCTTCCATGATCATCAGAGACAGCGCGCCGAGCGGCTTGCGTCCGTCGCGGGCGAGCACCTGGCTGACGTAGTTCAGGTGCCAGAGGTACTGGCCGAAAGTGCCGCAAACCAGGCTGTCGGCGTCTCCCCGGTGCACCATGATCGCGGCGATAGCGGTCGTGTTGGTGCGCATGATCACCCGCGCCAGATCCGGCGTGACGCCGCGTCGGGCCATCAGCTTGAGATAGGTCTCCCAGTAATCCCGGTAGCGGGCATCATCCGCCGGGTTGACGATATCGTAATGCTCGCCGGGTCGGATGGTCAGACCCGCGCGCTCGCTCTGGCTGGCGATAACGTCCGGGCGACCGATGAGAATAGGACGGTCGGTCATCTCCTCGACGATCGCCTGGGCAGTGCGCAGCACGCGCTCGTCCTCGCCCTCGGCAAACACGATACGTCGCTGCGACTGTGCGGCGGCGGCAAACACGGGACGCATCAGCAGCGCCGACCGGAACACGGAACCGTCGAGACGTGCCTTGTAGGCGGCGAAATCGTCGACCGGCCGCGTCGCCACGCCCGACTCGATGGCCGCCTTCGCCACCGCGGTTGCCACCACGCCCATCAGCCTTGGGTCGAACGGTTTGGGAATCAGGTAGTCGGGCCCGAATACCAGCTGCTCGCCCTGGTAGGCAGCGGCGGCCTCGGCGCTGGTGGTCGCCCGCGCCAGCGCCGCGATGCCCTCGATACAGCCAATCTGCATGGCATCGTTGATTTCCGTCGCGCCCACATCCAGCGCGCCGCGAAAGATGAACGGGAAGCAGAGCACGTTGTTGACCTGGTTCGGGTAGTCCGAGCGGCCGGTGGCAATGATGGCGTCGGGGGCTACCGAGCGCACCTCATCGGGCATGATCTCCGGGTTCGGGTTTGCCAGCGCGAACACCACGGGTCGTGGCGCCATCTTTTTCACCATGTCTGCGTTCAGGGCGCCCGGCCCGGACAGACCCAGGAAAAAGTCGGCGTCGTCAATCACGTCGTCCAGGCTGCGTCCGCTGCTGTCCTGCGCAAAGGCCGCTTTCTGTGGGTTCATGTCCTCCGTGCGGCCCGCGTAGACCAGCCCGTGGATATCGCACAGCCAGATATTTTCACGGCGTACACCCAGCTTGACGAGCATGTTCAGGCAGGCGATGCCCGCCGCGCCGCCGCCGGCGGAGACGACCTTGATGTCCTCGAAGCGCTTTCCGGCCAGCATCAGGGCGTTGGTGGCAGCTGCGCCGACCACAATGGCGGTGCCGTGCTGGTCGTCATGGAAAACCGGGATGTTCATGCGCTCGCGGCAGAGCTTTTCGACGATGAAGCAATCCGGTGCCTTGATGTCCTCGAGGTTGATGGCGCCGAAGGACGGCTCCAGGGCGCAGATGATGCTGGCCAGTTTCTCGGGGTCAGACTCGTTAAGCTCAAGGTCAAAGCAGTCGATATTGGCAAACTTCTTGAACAGGACCGCCTTGCCTTCCATCACCGGCTTTGCCGCCAGCGGTCCGATATTGCCAAGACCCAGCACCGCGCTGCCGTTGCTGACAACCGCGACGAGATTGCCGCGGGCGGTATAGTCGGCGGCCCGCTGCGGGTCTTTCTGGATTTCGATGCAGGCCTCGGCCACCCCGGGCGAATAGGCGCGGGCGAGGTCCTGGCCGTTGGCCAGCGGCTTGGTAGCGCGGATTTCCAGCTTCCCCGGCTTGGGATGCGAGTGGTAGTGCAGGGCAGCCTGACGAGCGGCTTCCCGGTTTTTGCTGTTGTCCATGGTGCGTCCGCCCTGAAAAAAACCCGAGTATAAAGCATCGGCGCCGGGCCTGACGCGTGCGCAGACGTATTGTCATTTTTGGCGCGTCTTGCCAATTATTGTTTTTGCGACCGCTCTGGGGCACCAACACGCACGAGCGCCGGGCATCAGCAGTTCTGAAATATCGTTAACAATCAATAGCATGGAATCGCTGGAAGCGTGATGCCAGGATCTGGCCTGTTACTTGCTAACATTTCAGGATTGTCACTGCCCGGGCGGGTTACCGCATCGAAATGTGGTGCAGGCGGCGTTCCAGCCGTGGTTTGATTCACTGGAGGCAAGCATGCTCACGGATCCCATTGTTCTCGCGCGCATTCAGTTCGCGACCAATATCAGCTTTCATATCCTGTTCCCCGCGATCACCATCGGTCTCGCGTGGCTTTTGCTGTTCTTTCGCTGGCGCTACACGGTCACCGGTAATCGGGACTGGGAGCACGCCTATGGCTTCTGGGTCAAGGTATTCGCCCTGACCTTCGCCATGGGCGTGGTCTCCGGTATCACCATGAGCTTCCAGTTCGGCACCAACTGGCCGGGTTTCATGGAGAAGGCTGGCAATGTGGCCGGGCCCCTGCTGGGCTATGAGGTGCTAAGCGCGTTTTTTCTCGAGGCGTCGTTTCTTGGGATCATGCTGTTTGGCAAGGATCGCGTCTCCAACCGCATGCATCTCACCGCGACCTTCCTCGTGGCCTTTGGCACCACCCTGTCGGCATTCTGGATACTGAGTCTGAACTCGTGGATGCAGACGCCCACCGGCTACAGCGTCGACAACGGTGTGATCATGGTGGAGAGCTGGTGGGAGGTGATCTTCAATCCCTCCTTCCCCTACCGCTTCTTCCATATGCTGGTAGCGTCCATCCTTACCAGCGCCTTTCTGGTCGCCGGCGTCAGTGCCTGGCGCATGCGCGGCGGTGTGGCCGGTTCCGGCACGCTCAAGGTCATGCGCACCGGTGTGCTGGTGGCGGCTGTGGCGGCGCCGCTGCAGATCGTTCTCGGCGACCTGCATGGCCTGAACACACTGGAGCATCAGCCGGCAAAGGTGGCGGCCATGGAGGCGGTGTGGGAAACCCAAGCCGGGGCGCCTTTCACGATTTTCGCACTGCCCGACGCGGAAAGCCGCAGTAACCGCTTTGCGCTGGAAGTGCCCTATGCCGCGAGTCTGATTCTCACGCATGAGGTGGACGGTGAAGTGGTGGGGCTGAATGACTTCGAGGGTGACCATCCACCGGTTGGCATCGTGTTCTGGTCGTTCCGTATCATGCTTGCAATCGGCGCGCTGATGCTGATTGTCGCGTGGTGGGCGGCCTGGCAGCTGCGCGCGGGCCAGCCGTCGGGGGATGGAACGGCCGGTGGCCGGCAGCCCGGTGGTCGGCACCCCGGGCCTGCACTCCTGCTCGCCCTGTCGGCAATGACCTTCTCTGGCTGGGTTGCCGTGCTGGCGGGCTGGTACGTCACGGAAATCGGCCGCCAGCCCTGGATCGTGGAGGGTCTCCTGCGGGTCAGCGATGTCGCCGCTGATCACAGTGCGGCTACCGTGGGTGGCACGCTCTTCGGCTACGTGCTGCTGTACGCGTTTCTGCTGCTGTCCTACGTCGCCGCCCTCCGGCAGCTGGCGCTGAAGCCCGCCGCATCGCTGACGCTGGCGTCAGCCCGCGCCGACACGCAATTGCCGCAGGGAGCCTGAGCATGGAGTACTGGTTACCGATCATTTACATGGGCGTGATGGGCCTGGCGCTACTCATCTACGTGATCCTCGATGGCTATGATCTCGGGGTCGGCATGCTGATGCCATTTGCCACCGAGGAGGAGAAGGACCTGATGGTGGCTTCCATCGGCCCCTTCTGGGATGCCAACGAGACCTGGATTGTCCTGGGCGTCGGCGTGCTGCTGATCGCCTTTCCCGTGGCCCATGGCATGGTGCTGACGCATCTGTATTTTCCGGTGACGCTCATGCTCATGGGGCTGATCCTGCGCGGGGTGGCTTTCGATCTGCGGGTCAAGGCGGGTGATCATCGAAGGACGCTGTGGAACCGGGCGTTCTTTGGGGGTTCCCTGCTGGCGTCCATGTGCCAGGGCTGGATGCTCGGCGCCTACGTGACCGGGCTGCAGTCATCGGCAACGGAGTGGCTGTTTGCCAGCCTGATTGCCCTGATGCTGCCGGCCCTTTACCTGTTGCTGGGCTGTGGCTGGCTGATCATGAAGGCCGAGGGGGCGCTTCTGCACAAGTCCATAGTCTGGGCGCGCCGGGCGGTCTGGCCCATGGGCGTCGGGCTGCTGCTGGTGTCGATCGCAACACCGCTGGTCAGTGCCGACATCGCGGCGCGCTGGTTCCACTGGCCCAATGTCCTGTGGCTGGCGCCGGTGCCGCTGCTATCCCTCGGAGCCTACGCGACGATCATCTACGTGCTGCGCCGCGATGAACTGCTGGATCGCGGCCAGGGCTGGATCCTGTTTGCCGCCACCATGGCCATTTGTGTGCTGGCCAGCGTGGGGCTTGCCTACAGTCTCTTTCCGTACATCGTGATCGGACAGCTCACCATCTGGGAGGCCTCCGCATCCGTGAAGTCGCTGCAGTTCGCGCTGGTCGGCGTGGTACTCACTCTGCCGATGATCCTGTTCTACACCGTGTATGTGTACCGGGTGTTTCACGGCAAGGTGACGGCGCTCAGCTACGGATGACGGCGGGTGGCCCCACCCGCAGGGTCGACGGGGGTTAGCGGGCGGGAGATGCCTGCGCCCCGGGGGCTCCCAGATAGCGACCGGTCAGGACGCCGGCGGTGATGGAGCCGTTCACGTTCAGTGACGTCCGCGCCATGTCGATCAGCGGCTCGATCGATATCAGCAGTGCCGCCACCGTCACCGGAAAGCCCATGGCCGGAAGCACAATAAACGCCGCAAAGGTCGCACCACCGCCAACCCCGGCAACGCCAAAGGAGCTGATCGCAATGATACCCACCAGGCCGGCAATGAAGGAGGGATCCATTGGGTTGACGCCCATGCTCGGTGCCACCATGGTGGCCAGCATGGCCGGATAAATACCCGCGCAGCCGTTCTGGCCGATGGTGGCGCCAAAGCTGGCCGCCAGGTTCGCGATCGGCGGTGGCACGTTCAGGGCATCGATCTGGGTTTCCACGCTGAGCGGAATGCTGGCGGCGGAGCTGCGTGAGGTAAAGGCGAAGGTGAGCACGGGCCATACCTTCTGGATATAGTGGATCACGTTGATGCCGCTCAGAGCGAGCAGGGTTGCATGCACGCCGAACATGATCGCGATGGCGAGGTACGACGCGGCGATGAAGCCCAGCAGGTTGAGAATGTCCGAGGCATCGGAGCCTGCCACGACGCGGGTAATCAGCGCGAGTATGCCGTAGGGCGTCAGCGCCATGATCATCTGCACCAGCTTCATGACGATGGCCTGGGCTGTGTCGATGAACTCGCGGATGGCGCGACCGCGCTCCGGGTTCTCGCGGGAGACACCCAGGGCAGCGATACCGAACAGGATGCCGAAAATCACCACGCCGATAATCGAGGTCGGCCGTGCCTCGGTCAGGTCGAGGAAGACATTGGACGGAATGAAGCGCACCAGCATGTCGGCGAGTCCCAGATCGCCGAATTCCGCATACTGGCTGCTGAGATCACGCGCGCTCTCCATCTCCCGGGCACCACGCGTGAGGCTCTCGGCGGAGAGACCGAACAGGCGGGTGACGCTGATGCCCACCAGCGCGGCAATCATGGTGGTGCCGATCAGAATGCCAATGACCATGCCGCCGATCCGGCCGAGGGCCGCGACATCCTGCATGCGCACCACGGCGGCAATCATCATGACCAGCACCAGCGGCGTGATAATCATGCGCAGCAGGTTGATATAGCTGCTGCCTATGACGCCGGTCCACACCAGCGTGTCATCGATGATCTGCGCCTGAGAGGCATATAACAGCTGCAGGGCAAGCCCGAAAAGCACGCCGGCGATCAGACCGGCGAGGATGCGCCGGGACAGCGTGATTCGAGGTCCACGCAGGCGTGACAGCGCAACGATAACGCCGGCAAAGGCGATCAGGTTGAGAATAACAGGAGCAGACATACCGGACCTCGCAAGGGGGGCAGCGCGCAGGATGGCGCGCGCGGCGGCAGAATACAACCAGTGGCCCAGCTGAGGACGTCGACCGGCGTTGTCAGATGCCGCTACAGCAGGGGGTGAGGTACAGTGCTTCCACGGCTCGCCCACATTGGCACACACATGCGTTATGCTGAAGGTGATTGGCGGAATTCGAAAGGAGTATCGTGATGCAGCGCTGTTTACGTGATTGGGTGGTACTGTCTCTGCTGGCGGCCATGACGCTGCCCGTTGTTGCCGCACGCGAAATCTCATCGCTCCCCGAGGGGGATGAGAAAAACCTGGTGGAGGCCGTATGCAGTGGTTGCCACAGTATCAGCGTCATTACCCGCTCCGCCGGCTTTGCCTCGGCGGCGGAGTGGCGGGCACTGATCGACAGCATGGTGGATCTTGCCGATCCGCAGGCAGAGACACTCGCGTCATACCTGGCGCAGGCCATTGAACCCGACGAGAGCCGCCGCCCAACGCTGGTCGAGGGCGACACCCGTATCCGCATCGATGAGTGGCTGGTGCCTACGCTGGGTCAGCGTTCCCGCGATCCGGTAGAGACCCCGGACGGCATGATCTGGTGGACGGGCATGTGGGCCAGCCTCATCGGTCGGCTGGATCCGCAAAGCGGCGACATGGCGGAGTACCACCTGCCGCCGGCGGCGCGTCCGCACAGTATCGTGCCCGACAGCGACGGAAATCTCTGGTACCTCGGCAACAGCAACGCCACCATCGGTCGCCTCGATCCCGACACGGGGCTGATACAGGAATACGCCACCGAGGCACGGGATCCCCACACCGGCGTTTTTCACCCCAACGGACAATTTTACTTTACCGCGCAGCACGCGGGGCGGCTGGGTCGGCTCGACCCCGACACGGGCGATATCCACGAGGTGGAGACACGCCAGCGGCCCTATGGCATACGCGTGGGCCCCGAGGGTCGGCTCTGGGTCGCCTATAACGGTACCAACAGTATTGGTGCCATGGCGCCGGACAGCATGGAGGTAACCTATTTCGAGTTGCCCGACCCCGCGTCGCGCGTGCGCCGGCTTGACCTCGACAGCGAGGGGCGGGTCTGGTTCGTGAACTCCAGCCTGGGCCGCATCGGCCGACTCGATCCCGCCACCGGTGGCATACAGGAGTGGCCCTCGCCGAGCGGACCCGATTCTCACCCCTATGCGCTGGCAGTGATCGACGATGTGGTCTGGTACAACGAGTCCGGCATGCGCCCGGATGCGCTGGTGCGGTTCGATCCGGCGACCGAGCAGTTCCAGAGCTGGGCCATTCCGTCGGGCGTCGGCATCATACGGCACATGTGGGTGACGGCTGCCGGCGAGTTGCTGATCCACCAGAGCAGTAGCAATCGCGTCGGCCGCGTCAGGATAGAGCCCTGACCATGTGGCTCAGGACCCGCTGCGAGCTGGAATTCACCATTACCGAGCCCACGCCCTTCGTACTCATGCTGCGACCTTACCGCGGCCCCAACCAGTGGGTCGCGCAGGAGGAGTGTCGACTGTCGCCGACGGTGGCAGCCTCGGAATTCATCGACACGTTCGGCAATCTGTGCCTGCGCCTGGTGGCTCCGCCGGGCGAGTTTGCGGTACATGCCTCGGCTGAGGTGATGACCGCGGACAACTCGGATCGCGGGCCCGGCGCGCCATTTATCGAGGTTCAGCACTTGCCCGACTCGGCGCTGTCCTATCTCCTCCCCAGTCGTTACTGCGAGTCGGACCGCTTCCACACCATGGCGAGCGAGATCACGGCCGGTCAGCAACCCGGTTACAATCAGGTAGCGGCCATCGAATCCTGGCTCCGCGAGCGTATCCGCTATCTGCCCGGGACCAGCGAATTTCCCGAATCGGCGGTTGAGGTCAACCTGCGTCAGTCCGGTGTCTGTCGTGACCTCACGCATCTGGGTATTGCCCTGTGTCGCAGTCTCAGTATCCCGTCCCGGATTGTAGTGGGCTATCTGCACGATCTGCAGCCGATGGACATGCACGCCTGGTTCGAGGCCTATGTGGGAGGGCGCTGGTATACCTTTGACGCGACCCAGGAGAACCTGCGCCGCGGCTATGTGGTCATCGGCTACGGCCGCGACGCGGCGGATGTGGCGCTTTACAACCAGTTCGGTGCGCCAGTGAACTGCAACCGCCAGGAAACCCGTGTCGAACGTATTGATTGAACGGGCCGCGCGCGATGGGCGCAGCGGCACATGAGAGGTGGAAAGACATGCGGCAAATCAAATGGCTTATCCTGCTGGCGGCATTTCTGTCGCTGTCGGGATGCCTCGGCATGCCGGATGGCGTGGAGCCGGTCGGTGACTTCGAGGCCGAGCGCTACCTGGGCCGCTGGTACGAGATAGCGCGGCTCGATCACAGCTTTGAGCGTGGACTGGAGTCAGTCAACGCAACGTACAGTGTCCGTGACGATGGCGGGATAAAAGTGGTCAATCGCGGTTTCGATACCGAGGACGGCGAATGGCGTGAAGCGGTGGGCAAGGCGTACTTCGTGGAAGATGACAGCATCGCCCATCTCAAGGTGTCCTTCTTCGGCCCGTTCTACGGCTCCTACGTGGTATTCGACCTGGATAAGAACGATTACGAAACCGCATTTTTGTCCGGTTACAATCACTCCTATCTGTGGTTGCTGGCACGTTCACCCTCAGTCGACGACGCCGTCAAGGACGATTTCGTGCGTCAGGCCGAGGCGCTGGGCTTTGCCATCGACGATCTCGTTTGGGTGGATCAGTCGCGCGACGCGGATTCGCAGTAACACCGGAGCTGCGGGACCTGGGTAGTCCCGCAGCGTATCTCTTCGCAGGTTTTACAGACGCCTCTCGTCGCTGCGATCGATCAGGCGCCACTGACGCTTGCCCTCGACATCCTCGGTGTAGCGGTATTTTACCTTCGCGCCATGCGGCGCATCGACGATGTCGTTGTCGCTCGGAACCTTGAACTGTATCCGGCGGCTGCGATCCGCGCGTGACATGCGGCAGGGGGCTTCTTCGCCGCGTTCGGCGGTGCGGAACACCAGGCGGACTTCTTCGCTACCGGAAGCGGCGCGGGTCTGGTTGACGGTGCCTTCCAGAATACAGTCCTGGGTGATTTCGGCGTGCGCCTGTGTCGCGAGAACCAGCGCGAGTGCGGATGCAATGCTGAAGCCTGTTTTCATGGTTTGTCTCCTTCGCCTCCCGGCGATAAAACTCCCTTGGCTGGGGAGCTGTGGCAGTCTGGCGCTGGCGGCATGATGTCCTGCTACCGTTTGCGCCCTTATTCATAGGGTTGTCATATTCCTGTCATATAAAAATGTTAGGGACGACCCGATATTATGTCGACGCCTCACGAAAAGCCAGACTGTAACCGTACTGTCACAATAAATTCATAAACGACGCGTTGGCGCAGGATTGATTAAACCCTTATTAAATCCTTTAAAAACAGTGGCTTGTGGCTTTTTCGCGTCAGTCGAATATGCCGTGGACAAACCACTGCCGCTCAATCCGGTCAAAAAATACCCAGAATGCCTCGCCGAGGGCATTTTTTGCCACGAAATAGTCGCGACTGGCGGGGCGGTGCCACCAGCCGTCCTCGATGCGCTCCGGACCGCAGACCAGCGTCAGCAGGCCGTTCCAGTACAGCGTCTGTGAGTCCTGCTGGCGCGCAGGCTGCGGCTGTGGCAGCAGCCAGAAGGGTCGCAGCGAGGTATGTGCGTGGCTCGTGTGTCGCATCGAGGCGGGCTCGGCTGTGCACTGTACGGCGAATTCCGGCAGATGCTCGCTGCGCGGTGCAACATGCTGCACCGCCGGCAGGCCCAGGCGGTTGCGCAGTCGGTCCGGCAGGCTCTCGAGCGGCTCGTCGTCGGCGTGGCCGAACAGGTCGGCGCTGACCTGGGTTGCGCACTCCAGCTGTGGACTTTCCAGCACGATGGTTTCCACGCCCTCGATCAAGGTCTGGCGTTCCATGCGGGCCGTGGTCAGCAGACGCCAGTGTCTGGCGCTGGTCATGCCCTCGCTGGCGCGGACGGACAGCGATTGTCGCCTGCGGTCCGCGCAGATGAAGTGCCAGTGAATCTCCCGCGTCTGCTGTTGTGTGTTGTGCAGAAAATGCTGCAGTGACTGCAGCAGCAGCGTGATGGCAGGCTGCATTTCCTGCAGATTGCCGATGTCGTAGCCGAACAGGTAGCTGTCACTGAAGGTTGACGGGGGTCTGAAATCTGCCTCGCGGTCGTGGATACGCCCGGTGATCTGCCCCAGCACAGAGACCAGCGTCTGACCGCAGCGCTTGCCGAGTGCGGATGCCGGCAAATCCAGAAGGTCGCCCAGCGTACGCAGTCCCGCCCGCTCAAGGGCGTCAATGCCCGGTGCCAGGGGGGCCAGCAGGGACAGCGGAAGCGGCGCCAGGCGCAATTCCAGAGCACGGCCCGGATCGAGCGCGATGTCGGTCGGGGCAAAGGTGAGTAGCCAGGCCGCCTTCGGCGTGGCCGCAACGCCGCTGTTGACATGGTAGCGGCGCTGCCCGAGTTCGCGATCGATCTGACGCAGGAGGCTGTGGAGCCCGCCGAACAGCCGCAGGCTGCCGCCGATTTCAAGCAGCAGGCAGTCGCCGCGCCAGGGATAGAGATTCGGCGTGATGCCGTAAGCCCAGCAGCACAGCTCCTGCAGGCAGCGGGCCTCGGCCGCGGGGTCGCGCTCGAGAAGCTGCAGGCCCTGTTCGCCACAGAGTGTCCTCGCCGTGGCGATGCCCATTCCCGGCTGCAGGCCGCAGGCGGCGGAGCTGTCGTTCATGCACAGCAATCGCTGCCGCGCCACCACGGCCCGTGGGGCGTCGTCATCCCGGCTCAGGCACTGCAGCGAAAGCCGGTTGAATCGTAAGCACAACCAGAGCATGACAAACCGATACTGTATGGATGTACAGTATCCATGATCACAGCTTGCTTCGTCTAGTGGGCCACAGCGCTTGTGCTGCGGCTGAGCATTACCGAACTTACCGCGTGGCCCACTGATATGTTGTGACCTGTCAATCGCATTCTTCCAACTTTCATGTGCTATTTTTCATGTTTTCTGCCTTTTGCAGTAAGCCCTTGGA
>NZ_SLWX01000026.1 GCF_004340525.1 Chromatocurvus halotolerans
CGAGCTTTGAATGTCTTGCTGTAACGTGCCATGCGTCACCTCGTTGCCCTCTGCCTCCATTGTAAGGGAGGCGGCAACTATCTTGACGCAGAGGGACAGTCCTAGGGCAGAAGCGTAGCACCAACGTAGCACTGAAAGAGTGACTAAGAGCAAAGGCTGCTCGATATCGCTGCAACTAATTGAATTTTAATTAAAAATTGGAGCTGGCGAGAGGAATCGAACCCCCGACCGGCTGATTACAAATCAGCTGCTCTACCTACTGAGCTACGCCAGCCGTGTGCGCGGCGATTCTTAGTGCTACCGCCGTCGCGAACGCGGATGTTAGACAATGTTGTCCGCTCGCGCAATCGCCGCGAGGGCAAGTCCTTCAAAAACCAGATCGCGCCTGAACTCAGCCACGTCTTCGAGCAGCGCGACGATCGCGCTGCCGCCACCGCCGGAGACGACCAGATGGGGCCTGCATGCGCCGTCAGCCGAGGCCATCCTGACCGCCAGCTGAATTGCACCACAGTGGGCGAGAGCGGCACCATGAGAGACGGCCTCTGCGGTGCTGAGGCCCGGCGCCAGGGTCGGCACAATCACGTCATCGAAGCGCACGCGCTGCGTCCTCTGCATCAGAACATGCTGCATAAGGTCCGCGCCGGGAAGAATATAGCCGCCTTCGTGCTGGCCACTCGCCGCAACAAGATCAATGGTCAGGGCGGAACCGGCATCCACCACGCAGACGCGCTCCCGCCTGGGATACCAGGCAGCCAGCATGGCGAGCCAGCGGTCTGTCCCCATTCGCCCCGGATCGGCGTAACTGTTGCGTAACCCGAGCGTTTCCGGCTCTGATCGGGCAAACCACGGCTCCAAGGACCAGCGCTGACGAATTTCCGCTGTCAGCTGTCGCTCGTTTTCCTCGGATGCAACGCTGGCAACAAGCACTTCGGAGGGCGCAAGGCTGCTGCCACTCAGATGCCATGCCGCGTCGCCCGCAAGCGGCTGTATTCCACGGTCAAGAACGACATTGTCCTTGACCATACGCCACTTCAGCGCACTGTTGCCAAGATCGATCTGCAGCACATTACGGTCTTCGCGACGGATCATGACGCTCGCACTGAGACCTCGCCCCCAAACACCGGAAGGGTGCCGGTCGACGTTTCAAGAAGCAGCGCGCCCCGGTCATTCACACCCCGCCCGATGCCGGCCGTATTTTGTGATCCCACGGTCACCGTTAGCGGCCTGTTGGCATGCGCGTCCAGCGTGCTCCACTCTTTACGCCAGGCGGCAAAACCGGTCTGCTCGAACGAAGCCAGCATCGGCAGCAGGGCATTCAGAAGCTCGGCAACCACGGCGCTGCGCGACGGCAGATCGCGCCCCGCGATCGTCGCCAGATCCGTCCACGGCTGATCAATGCCATCAGCCGCGGCGGCGGGCATGGCCACATTGACGCCAACCCCAAGCACGACCCGCGCGGGACCCGCCGCGTCCCCCGTCATCTCGATCAGAATGCCCCCCAATTTGCTACCGTCGTGCAGCACATCGTTCGGCCACTTCAGCTGCGGGCCTGCAATGCCGGTCGCCTTGAGGGCGCGGGCGACGCAGACCCCTGCCGCGAGACTCAGACCCTCAAGTGCAGCCGCGCCCTGCGCGAAATCCCAGGTCATTGACAGGTAGACGCTGCGGGCAAACGGACTGACCCAGTCACGGCCCCGGCGCCCACGGCCAGACTGCTGCTGTTCAGCGGTGCAGATAAGCGACTGACCCGGGGGAAATACGCTGCGGCGCAGCAGTTCGGAATTGGTGGAATCGACCACCGACAGCACAGCGATCTCTGCTGCCAGGTTCGCCACATCCCCCGACAGCCCGCGCCGGATGTCCTCCTCGCTGAGCAGGTCCAGACCGCCGGGAATCCGGTAGCCCCTGCCGCGGACGGACTCCAGCTGCAGGCCCAGCCCTTCGAGGCGGGCGAGTTGCTTCCAGATCGCGGTGCGACTGACACCCATGTCATTGGCCAGCAACTGGCCAGAGTGGAACTCGCCATCGGCAAGCCGCGCAAGTAGATCCGCCTGTGGCATAGACATATCCCGGATGATTGCTGGTGCCATAATAACAGAGACACCTGCAGCGGCGCGCCGGCTTCGACAGGACCCAGTCCTGACCTTTACGTAAACGTAAAGGTCAGTTACAGTCCCTGAACGTCCGCAAGGAACGCAGCATGAGTGACAAGACCTACAGCATTTCCGAACTCGCCAGCGAACTGGAGATCACCCCGCGGACGATCCGCTTCTACGAAGAGCGCGGCTTTATCCGCCCGCGACGTATCGGACAGCAACGTCGCTACACCGGCGCTGACCGCGTGCGCATCAAGCTCATCCTGCGCGGCAAGCGCATTGGCCTGAGCCTGGCCGAGAGCGTCGAGATCATCGACATGTACGAACCCAGCGGCAACAACGCCGTGCAGCTGCAGGCCCTCATCGAGCGGATCGCCGAGCGACGCGCACAGATGATCAGGCAGCGCGCTGATATCGATGCCATGCTTGAAAGCCTGCGCGAAGTCGACGGCCTGTGTCGCGCCGCGCTGGCGGAGAAAGCGTCGGCACCCGAATCACCACTTGCAAAAACCAGGAGAACAGGATGAACAGCGGCTACCCGACACTGAATTTTGGCCTCGGTGAGGATATCGACATGCTGCGCCAGTCAGTGCAGCAGATGTGTGCCCGGGAAATAGCACCCCGTGCGGCAGACATCGATCGCGAAAACGCCTTCCCGCAGGATCTGTGGCGCGTACTGGGCGACATGGGCCTGCTGGGCATTACCGTGGATGAGGCCTACGGTGGCAGTGGCATGGGTTACCTGGCGCACTCGGTGGTGATGGAGGAAATCAGCCGTGCCTCGGGTTCTGTCGGTCTGTCCTACGGTGCCATGTCGAATCTGTGCCTGAACCAGATCGACAAGAATGGCAGCGAGGCCCAGAAACAGAAGTACCTGCCAAAACTCTGCAGCGGCGAGCACGTTGGCGCGCTCGCCATGTCTGAGGCGAACTCCGGCTCGGATGTTGTGAGCATGCGCCTGTCCGCCCGCCGGGAGGGGAACGACTACATTCTCAATGGCACCAAGATGTGGATCACCAACGGGCCCGATGCCCATGTCTACGTGATCTACGCCAAGACTGACCCTGCCGCCGGTTCCCGCGGCATCACCGCCTTTCTGGTCGAGCGCGACTTCCCGGGATTTTCGCGCTCGCCAAAGCTGGACAAGCTGGGCATGCGCGGATCGAACACCTGCGAACTGGTTTTCGAGGACTGCCGGGTCCCGGCAGAGAACGTCATGTGCAGTGAGGGCGATGGCGTGCGAATTCTGATGTCCGGCCTCGACTACGAGCGCACCGTGCTCTCGGGCGGCCCGGTCGGCATCATGCAGTCCTGTATCGATGAAGTCCTGCCCTATCTGCACACCCGCCAGCAGTTCGGCAAGCCGATCGGTGAGTTCCAGCTGATGCAGGGCAAGCTGGCCGATATGTATGCCGACCTGAACGCCTGTCGCGCCTATCTCTATGCGGTGGCGGCGGCCTGCGACCGCGGCGAGGAAACTCGCCAGGACTGCGCCGCGGTCATTCTCTACACCGCCGAGAAGGCCACGCAGATGGCGCTGCAGGCGATACAGGCCCTTGGGGGCTATGGCTACACCAATGAGGCCAACGCCGGTCGTCTGCTGCGAGACGCCAAGCTGTACGAGATCGGCGCCGGCACGTCCGAGATACGACGTATGCTGATCGGCCGTGAACTTTACTCGGCCTCGGCCTAGGGGGCGCTATGAACCGGATTACCAGCAAGCTGGACTTGAGTTCAGAAGACGCCGCACGCAACGCCAGCGCGATGCAGAGTCAGGTCGACGAACTGCGCGAGCTCGTCTCACAGATCAGCCTGGGAGGTGGGGAAAAGGCACGGGAACGGCACACCTCGCGCGGCAAGCTGCTGCCCAGGGAGCGGCTTGACGCCCTGCTGGATCCCGGCAGCCCCTTTCTCGAGCTGTCCCAGCTGGCAGCCTACAAGGTCTACGACGACGATGTGCCCTGCGCCGGACTGATTACCGGCATCGGTCGGGTCAGCGGGATTGAGTGCATGATCTTCGTCAACGACGCCACGGTCAAAGGCGGCACTTACTACCCGCTCACCGTGAAGAAGCAGGCACGCGCGCAGTTCATTGCCGAGGAGAATCACCTGCCCTGCCTCTACCTGGTGGATTCCGGCGGCGCCTACCTGCCGCTGCAGGACGAGGTGTTTCCCGACCGCGAACACTTCGGCCGCGCTTTCTACAACCAGGCCCGCATGTCCGCCAAGGGCATACCGCAGATCGCTGCCGTGCTCGGGTCCTGCACCGCCGGTGGCGCCTACGTGCCCGCGATGGCCGACGAGGCCATCATCGTGCGCAATCAGGGCACCATCTTCCTCGGCGGCCCGCCGCTGGTGAAGGCCGCGACCGGCGAAGTCGTCGATGCGGAGGAACTGGGCGGCGCCGATGTGCACTGCCGGCAGTCCGGCGTCACCGACCATATGGCGCAGGATGACGCCCATGCCCTGACCCTGGTGAGGCGCGCCGTAGCTCGCCTGAACCGCCGCAAGACCCTCGATATCGACGTGCAGCCGGCACGGGAACCCGCCTATCCGGCAACCGACATCTACAGCATTATTCCGGCAGACACCCGCCAGCCCTTCGATATTCGCGAAATCATCGCACGCGTCGTGGACGGCTCGGAATTCGACGAATTCAAGGCGCTGTATGGCACCTCCCTGGTGTGCGGCTTCGCACGGCTGCACGGCTACCCGGTGGGTATCGTCGCCAACAACGGTATTCTGTTCAGCGAATCCGCGGTGAAAGGCGCGCACTTCGTCGAACTCTGTGCGCAGCGCCGGATTCCACTGGTCTTCCTGCAGAACATCACCGGCTTCATGGTGGGGAAACAGTACGAGGCCGGCGGCATCGCGCGACACGGCGCCAAGATGGTCCACGCAGTGGCCTGCGCCGATGTCCCGAAGTTCACCGTGATCATCGGCGGATCCTTCGGTGCCGGCAACTACGCCATGTGCGGCCGGGCCTACGACCCCAGGTTCATGTTCATGTGGCCCAATGCGCGCATCTCCGTGATGGGCGGGGAGCAGGCTGCGGGCGTGCTGGCCACGGTCAAGCAGGATCAGCTCGCCCGCGACGGGCGCGAAATGAGTGATGCCGAGACGCAGGCCTTCAAGCAGCCGATTCTCGACCTCTACGAGAAGCAGGGACACCCCTACTATGCCTCGGCGCGCCTCTGGGACGACGGGGTCATTGACCCCGCCGACACGCGAACCGTACTGTCTCTCGCGCTCTCCGCCAGCCTGAACGCGCCCGTACCGGAGTCCCGGTTCGGCGTTTTCCGCATGTAACAGGACGGATTTCACCATGGAAAAGACACTGGATTCGGCAACTGTACAGACGCGCATCACTGAGCGCGGCGTCGCCAACGTCGTGATCAACCGCCCGGACAAGCACAATGCCTTTGACGACAGCATGATTCGCACTCTGAGGCAGGCGTTCAATCAGCTTGCGGAGGATGCCTCGGTGCGGGTCATTGTGCTCAGCTCCAACGGCAAACATTTTTCCGCCGGTGGCGACCTCGCCTGGATGCAGCGCATGGCGGACTTCGACCGCGATGACAATCTCCGGGATGCCGAGGATCTCGCGGGCATGCTGCATGACCTGAGACAGGTCCCACAGCCAACCATTGCCCAGGTTCAGGGAGCGGCCTTCGGCGGCGCCGTCGGCCTGGTCAGCTGCTGCGACATTGCCATCGCCGCAAGCACCGCGCGTTTCGCACTTTCCGAAGTCCGCATCGGTCTGATCCCAGCGACCATCGGACCCTACGTTATTGCCGCCATTGGCGAACGCGCCGCGCGTCGGCTTTTCGTGACCGGCGAGGCGTTCGATGCCCACTGCGCGCTGCGCCACGGCCTTGTCAGCGAGGTTGTCGCGCCGGAGGATCTCGACGCGACCGTCACCCAGCTGTGTGACACCCTGCTGGATAACAGCCCACAGGCCGTGCGCGCCGCCAAGGATCTCATCACGGAAATCTGCGGCCTGCCCGCGAACGATGAACTGATCCGGGAAACCTGCCGGCGCATCGCCAGCCTGCGCGTGTCCGACGAAGGCCAGGAGGGGCTGAAGGCCTTTCTCCAGAAACGCCCACCAGCCTGGAGAACCAGTGAGGGAAACGACGAATGATCACCAAACTGCTGATCGCCAACCGCGGCGAGATTGCCTGCCGCGTCATCAGGACGGCGCGGCGGATGGGCATTGCCACTGTCGCCGTGTTCTCGGATGCCGACGCCGACGCCCTGCACGTTACCCTGGCAGATGAAGCCGTGTGGATCGGGCCCTCGCCAGCGCGGGAATCCTACCTGCGGGGAGAGCGCATTATCGAGGCGGCACAGCGCACCGGCGCTACCGCCATCCATCCGGGCTATGGATTCCTCTCTGAAAACGCCGCTTTCGCGCAACAGTGCGAGGACAACGGGCTACTGTTCATCGGGCCGCCCGCCAGCGCCATCGATGCTATGGGATCAAAGTCAGCCGCCAAGCGCATCATGGGCGATGCCGGCGTGCCGCTGATCCCGGGTTACCACGGTGAGGAGCAGACCGCATCGCTGTTGCGCAGTGAAGCGCAAGCCATTGGCTATCCGGTGCTGTTGAAGGCCGTCGCCGGTGGCGGCGGCAAGGGCATGCGCATTGCCGATAGCGATGCAGAGTTCGAGACCGCGCTGCAGGCAGCCATCCGGGAATCCCGCGCCAGCTTTGGCGACGACCGCATGCTGGTAGAGAAATACCTGGCCAGACCCCGCCATGTCGAGGTGCAGGTGTTCTGCGACAATTTCGGCAACGCCGTATACCTCGCGGAGCGCGACTGCTCTGTGCAGCGCCGTCACCAGAAAGTGCTCGAGGAAGCGCCGGCGCCCGGCGTCGACGATACGCTGCGCAGCGCGATGGGCGCCGCAGCGGTAGATGCGGCCCGCGCTATCGATTACCGCGGTGCCGGTACGGTGGAGTTCCTGCTGGATGACGACGGTCGTTTCTACTTCATGGAAATGAATACCCGCCTGCAGGTTGAGCATCCCGTGACTGAGATGATCACCGGACAGGATCTGGTGGAATGGCAGCTGCGCGTGGCGCAGGGCGAGCCCCTGCCGCTCGCCCAGGCGGATATCCGGCTCAGCGGCCACGCCTTCGAGGCACGCATCTACGCCGAGGATCCGGCGCAGGACTTCATTCCCGCCACAGGCCGCATCAGCCAGCTGATGCTGCCCGCGGAAAACGCGCACGTGCGCGTCGACACGGGCGTGCGCAGCGGCGACAGCATCAGCCCCTACTACGATCCGCTGATTGCCAAGCTGGTGGTCTGGGACAGCTCCCGCGAGCAGGCCCTGAATCGACTGCGCACTGCGCTGCGCGGTTTCCACGTTGCAGGTACGGTGACCAACCTGGACTTTCTCTATCGGCTTATCGAGGTGGACGCCTTCAGCGAGGGCGACATTGACACCGGTTTTATCGCGCGCCACGAGGCGACCATTTTCCGGCATCTGGAAACCGACGCCGTGGGCGATCTCGCCAGCGGCGCAGTGGCGGTACTGCTCTCCCGCCAGCATGAGCGGGCACAGGCGGCCGACCAACATGGCGATCCAGGCAGCCCCTGGCGACTGACCAGCGGCTGGCGCACGAATGCCCCCGCCATGCATCGGCTGACGCTCCGCTACCACGGCAGCGTACACAGCCTGCGGGTGGAACAGCGCGAGCAGGACTTTCGGGTCATCACCGACGGCGAGGAAACCACCGTTTCCGGCGCGCTGCAGGAAACTCGCCTGGATATCACGATCGATGGGCACCGGCGGCGCGGTACGCTGATACGCAATGACGCTCACTACTCACTGGTGTTTCCTGGCCACACGGTCGAATTCCACGAAGTCGACGACGAGCATGCGGCAAGTGAAGAGGACGCCGGTGGCGCACTCAGCGCACCCATGAACGGCACCATCGTGACGCTGCTGGTCGAGCCTGGTGACAGCGTGGTGTCGGGTACACCCCTGCTGATCATGGAGGCGATGAAAATGGAGCATACGGTGCGGGCGCCTGCTGACGGCATTCTGGAGCGCTTTCTGTTTGCCCCCGGCGACCTGGTCGACGGCGGCGCCAGCCTGGCGGACTTCCTCGCGGAGGACACAGAATGACGGCGACAGACAGGCAGGTTTCCATTGTCGAGGTGGGCGCCCGGGACGGACTGCAGAATGAGCAGACGCCGGTACCCCTGACCACCAAGCTGGCACTCATCGACGACCTTGCCGGCGCCGGCATTCGCACCATTGAAGCGGGCAGCTTTGTCAATCCGACCGCCATCCCGCAAATGGCGGACAGTGACGCGCTGTTTGCGACGCTCAGGCGGGTGCCGGGCGTCACCTACACCGCACTGACACCGAATATCCGCGGCCTGGAGCGCGCCATGGCCGCAAGGGTCGATGAGGTCGCGGTATTCGCAGCCGCCTCCGAGTCGTTCTCGCAGCGCAATATCCGCTGCAGCATCGCCGAGAGTCTGCAGCGTTTCGAGCCGGTACTCGCGCAGGCAACGGCCGCGGGTATTCCCGTCCGCGGCTACGTATCATGCGTTCTGGGCTGCCCCTATGAAGGTAGCATCAGTCCCGACGCGGTCGAGCGGGTCACCCGCGGGCTCCTGGACATGGGCTGCTACGAGGTGTCGCTGGGAGACACCATTGGCGTTGGCACTCCCGGCAGTATGCAGGCACTTCTCGAGCTGCTGCTTGCAGACATTCCGGCGCATCGACTCGCCGCGCACTGTCACGACACTTACGGTCAGGCACTGGCGAATATTCTGATTGCGCTGCAGTGCGGTCTGCGCCGCATTGACGCCGCTGTGGCAGGCCTCGGCGGCTGTCCCTTCGCACCCGGCGCAACGGGCAATGTCGCGACAGAGGATGTGGTGTATATGCTGCACGGAATGGGATTTGACACCGGGATTGACCTGGATCGCCTGGTCGCCGCCGGCAATGCCATTTCGGCCGCGCTTGCCCGGGAGAACGCGTCGCGGGTTGCGACCGCGCGCACGCGGCGCCGCGACGCCCGGGCGCAAGACGCTGCGGCAACGCGCTGATACCGCGACATGCCTGTTACCCAGGGCACGCCCCTGCGCCACGCCATCGCGCTACTCACAGGCATCTCGGGGACCGGTCAGATCTCACTGCTGTGGGTGCTCGAGCTGGGCGCTCCCGTGCTGGGCGTGGCGTTTGCCGGATGTGTCTACCTGATGCTCGCCCTGGGCCTCTTCGGCGTTTCTCGCTTTGCGCTGTTCGCCGCAGCGCTCATGCCCGCCTCGCGCGCACTGTACGCCTGGAACCCTCTGCCGGTGCTGGAATGGGAGCAGCTGCGCACCGTTGTCGACCTGATCATCGCCCTGTCTGCACTGTTCCTCCTGTGGAAGGCGCGTCACCGGCCCACTCACTGACGCGCCGCTCAGGCATCGAGGTCGGGGATGATTTCGTCTTTCAGCTGGGCGATGCAGTCCTTCAGACGCAGTTTCTCCTTTTTCAACCGCTGCAGCAGGATATGGTTCTGGTAGGGAAATCCCTGCATTTCACTGATCTTGTTGTCTAGCGCCCTATGCCGCGCCTGCAGCTGGCGCAATCGCATTTCCGGCGTCATGACCTCGTTTGCTGCCGGCGTCAGGGAATCCGGTCCCTGCCCGTTACCCGGCGGCCAGCGCATAACATTCTGCCATACATCTCGTCTCCCAGTTGGTGATTGACACTATACCCGCAGCCCGTCGCGACACAAGCGTCACCCCAGATCGGCAAGCAGCTCTGCCCAAAGCGGCGCACTGGCATCGGCCATGGCAAAAAAATGAGGACTCAGGAGGGTTTCACGGGCGTTATAACGCAGCGGTCGGCCATCAAGGCCGAGAACCGCTCCGCCCACCGATTCCAGCAAGGCCTGACCCGCCGCAACATCCCACTCGCTGCAGGGCGAGAATCTCGGGTAGAAGTCCCCTTTCCCGTCTGCCAGCTGGGTGAACTTCAGCGCACTGCCACTGTTCAGCCGCTCGATCGGTCCCGAGCGTTCTGCGAGCAGCGACAGCGTGCGCTCCAGAAGGGCATTGCGGTGCCTGCGACTGGCGACGACCGTCACGCCCTTGGCAGCGACAAGGCCTCTTGGTGTCAGAATCCGGCGCGTCCAGCCCTCCCCCTGGCGTCGACAGCGCCAGCCATTCACCCCCGGTATACCCAGATAGGCCAGCTGTTCCAGGGGAAGGTACAGAATGCCGAGACGTGGCGCACCGTCTTCGACCAGCGCCAGATTCACCGTGAATTCGCCAGTGCGCTGCAGAAATTCCCGGGTTCCATCCAGCGGGTCCACCAGCCACAGCCGCTGCCAGTGATGTCGCTGCGCGATCGCATCGCCCGGAGACTCCTCGGACAGAACCGGAATATCCGGGAGGAGTCTGCGCAAGCCATCAACCAGACAGTGATGCGATGCAACATCGGCGCGCGTAATGGGCGAATCATCGGATTTTTCCCGATACTCGTCGGCTTGCGCGCCGTGATACTCCCGCACGATGAGCTCACCGGCCTCGGCGCAGAGGGTCAACAGGGCATCCACGGTGTGCGGGGGCAGGGGGCTGGGGATCGACATGCTCATCGCGGTAGACTATAGCACTGTCCCCATACCGCCCGCGGGTCGCCGGCAAACCATTGAAGGAACCCAATGATCAACTGGAACGACATCGACACCGTGCTGCTCGACATGGACGGCACGCTGCTCGACCTGCATTACGACAACCACTTCTGGCTGGAGTATCTGCCGGTGGCCTATGCCCGATCACGAGGACTCTCTGATGAACACGGCAGGATGGAACTGCTCGGCAAACTGGACGCCAAACGCGGACAGCTAGACTGGTATTGCCTTGATCACTGGTCCGAGCAGCTGCAGCTCGACATACCCGCCCTGAAGCGGGAAATCCGTCACATGATCCGCATCCGGCCGTTTGCCCTGGAGTTCCTCAAGCGTCTGCATGCCGGCCCGAGAACGACCCTGCTCGTTACCAATGCACATCCGGTGACGCTGGACATCAAGATGGCGCAAATCGACATCCGGCCATGGTTCGACCACGTGGTGGTGTCACACCAGTATCGGGCTGCGAAAGAGCAGCTGGCATTCTGGGAGCAGTTACAGTCACAGCACCCCTTCAATCCGGCCCGGACACTCTTTATCGACGACAGCGAAAGCGTGCTGGATACCGCCCGCGAATACGGTATCGCCCACCTCCTTACCCTGCTCCAGCCCGACAGCGAGCAGGGTAAACGGCTCGATACCCGCTTCCCGGGCATTCACCACTTTGATGAAATCATGCCCACAGGCAACGCGACATGAGCGGCGACGTCAAGAACGGGGTGCGACTCGACAAGTGGCTGTGGGCTGCGCGCTTCTTCAAGACCCGCAGCCTGGCAAAAGCCGCGGTTGAAGGCGGCAAGGTGCAGTTCGACGGCAATCGGGTCAAGGTATCCAGGGAAGTCAACGTTGGCGACCGACTGCGCATACGCCAGGGCTGGGACGAAAAAGATGTTACCGTCATTGCCGTTTCCGACCAGCGCCGCGGCGCCGCGGAGGCACAGGCCCTGTATGAGGAAAGCGCTGACAGCATCGAGCGGCGGGAGAGTGCCGCCGCTGCACGCAAGGCCGCGGGCGGCATGCTGGAGCGCCCGGTACGCAAACCCAATAAAAAGGAACGCCGCCAGATACACCGTTTCCGTGACGGCTGACCAGTCAGCGCGACAGACAACGACATCCAGGCGGGCAAACCCGCCGTAAAACTGGTCACACTGAATAAAAATTACGCTACTATTACGCCATGTTTTCAGAGATCCCAGCAACACGCCCCGAAACCCGCCTGCTCGACGAGGTGGACCACGGCCGCGACATCCGGGAACTGTCAGCCGATGAACTGCTGCAGCTGGCCGACGATCTTCGCGCCTACCTGCTTTACAGCGTCGGTCAGTCGGGTGGCCACTTCGGCGCCGGCCTCGGTGTGGTTGAACTGACTATTGCCCTGCACCACATCTACAACACACCGGAAGACCGCATTGTCTGGGACGTCGGCCACCAGGCCTATCCGCACAAGATCCTTACCGGACGCATGCAGCGAATGCACAGCATGCGGCAGGCGGGAGGCCTTTCCGGCTTCCCCAAGCGCAGCGAAAGCGAATACGACACCTTTGGCGTCGGCCACTCGTCCACCAGCATTTCCGCTGCCATGGGCATGGCGCTGGCGGCGAGAGCCCAGGGCCTGAACCGACGCGCCGTTGCCGTTATTGGTGATGGCGCCATCACCGGCGGAATGGCGTTCGAGGCCCTCGCCCATGCCGGGCATGTCCGACCGGATATGCTGGTCGTGCTGAACGACAATCAGATGTCCATCGGTTACAACACCGGTGGCCTGGCCGCCTACTTTGCGAAACTCTGGGCCAGCAAGACCTACATCACCATGCGCGAGGGCAGCAAGAAGGTCCTGAAAAAGATCAAGCCGGCCTGGGACCTGGTGAAGCGCACCGAAGAGCACATGAAAGGCATGGTGGCACCGGGCACGCTGTTTGAAGAGCTGGGCTGGCACTACATCGGTCCGATAGACGGTCACGACCTGCCACAGCTGGTGCAGACACTGGAAAACATGCGCGACCTGAAGGGTCCCCAGTTCCTGCATATCTGCACCATGAAAGGCAAGGGCTTCAAGCCAGCTGAGGCCGACCCCATCGGCTTCCACGCCATCAACAAGATTGAGTCGCGCAAGGAAATCGCGCCAACACCCGCCCCTGCTTCGCCCAGGCCCAAGCCACCCAAATACCAGGATGTCTTTGGTCGCTGGCTTTGCGATATGGCGCGTGAGGACGACCGTCTCATCGCCATTACCCCGGCAATGTGCGAAGGCTCGGGCATGGTCGATTTCGCCAGGACCTATCCGGATCGATTCTACGATGTCGCCATTGCAGAGCAGCACGCGGTAACGCTGGCTGCCGGCATGGCCTGCGATGGCGTCAAACCGGTCGTCGCCATTTATTCCACCTTCCTGCAGCGCGCCTATGATCAACTGATACACGA
This sequence comes from Chromatocurvus halotolerans, assembly GCF_004340525.1. GTDB lineage: Bacteria > Pseudomonadota > Gammaproteobacteria > Pseudomonadales > Halieaceae > Chromatocurvus > Chromatocurvus halotolerans. Next base: position 13,168 of record NZ_SLWX01000026.1, read on the forward strand.
CGTTGCACTGCAGAATCTGGACGTAACCTTCGCCATAGATCGGGCGGGGCTCGTGGGCCAGGACGGACCAACTCACCACGGCGCCTTCGATCTCAGCTACCTGCGCTGTATACCCAATATGGTAATCGGTGCACCCTCCGGCGAGAATGAATGTCGCCAGATGCTGTACACCGCCTATCAGCACGAAGGCCCCGCCGCCATCCGCTACCCCCGCGGCAACGGCAGCGGTGAACTGATCGAGAACACCATGTCCCTCATGGAAATCGGCAAGGGCGTCATGACCCGCAAGGGCAACAGCGTTGCCATCCTCAACTTTGGCGCCCTGCTCGATCAGGCCCTGCAGGCCGCGGAAACCCTGGACGCCACTGTTATCGACATGCGCTGGGTCAAACCGATGGACGAGGCGCTGGTGCTGGAAGCCGCGGCCGCTCACGAGTTGCTCGTTACCGTTGAAGAAAATGCGTCGGCTGGCGGCGCAGGCAGTGGCGTCGAGGCATTACTGCACGCCAATGGCGTGGCCACCCCCGTGATTGTGCTGGGCATCCCCGACAATTTCCAGGAGCATGGTGACCAGCAGGCGCTCCGCGCCCTGGCGGGTCTCAGCGCAGAAGGTATCTATGACGCCGTCGCCAGAATGAAAGAGCCGGAAGTGCTGGACAGCGTTCTGCGTCAGACGGTTCCCGTTGGCCGATAAGGCCCTGGACATCCTTGCACTGGGGGGAAGGTAACAGCGGCAAGACCGGCTCCTTTGATGCCTGTCATTGTGATAGCCTCTGCGCTCCAGCCCGAACCTGAAAGAACCATGGCCACGAAACGTCAGAAAGAGCAAACCGGGGACAACCCATCCATCGAAGCCACCCTCCTGAAGCTCGAACAGATTCTTCAGCGCATGGAATCGGAAGAGCAGCCCCTCGAAGCCTCTCTCGCCGATTTCGAGGAGGGCATCAGCCTCACCCGCCAGGCCCAGACAATGCTCCGTGAGGCAGAGCAGAAGGTACAGCTTCTTACGGAGAGCAGCACTGGCGAACCGCAGGCCTCAGCACTCATCCCGGCTGAGGATGGCGACAGCGAGCGATGACAGCCCGCCAGTACACCCCATGACCTTCGACCGGGAGCTGCAGCGCTTCGATACCGCCATGCAACAGCTCATGGCGGGCGAACTGCTGGTAAGCTACCGTGACAGCGCGGTCCCCAGGACTCTCGTCCCTGCCATCGACTACGCCATTGCCGGAGAGGGCAAGCGTATCCGGCCAATACTGGTTTACCGGGCGGCGGCGGTGATCGCGGACGGGGCGCCGCCGGCACTGGATTACGCCGCCCTGGCCCTGGAACTGGTGCATACCTACTCGCTGATCCACGACGACCTGCCGGCCATGGACGACGATGACCTGCGTCGAGGCCGCCCCACACTGCACCGCGCCTTCAATGAAGCCACCGCCATTCTCGTCGGTGACGGCCTGCAGGTGCAGGCATTTTCCATGATTACCCAGGCGCCCGGGTTAACGTCGGAACAGCGTGTCGAAATGATTGCACGCCTCTCGGAGGCATCGGGGTTCAGCGGTATGGTTGGCGGGCAGTACCGCGACATGGAGGCAACCGGCACAGACCTGGACCTAGATGAACTGCAGGCAATGCATGCGATGAAAACCGGCGCCCTGATACGCGCTGCCGTGGCACTCGGCGGCATTGCCGCCGGTGGTACGTCGCAGCAGCTTCAATCCCTGGATGCCTACGCGCAGCACATCGGGCTGGCGTTCCAGGTGATTGATGACATTCTGGATGTGGAGAGCGACAGCGCGACGCTCGGCAAGACGGGTGGCAAGGACGAGGCCGCCCACAAGGCGACCTATGTCAGCCTTCTGGGACTCGATGGCGCCCGGGCGGAAGCCGGCCGACTGCTCGACGCCGCTCTTGCTGCCATGGACGCTCTGGGTTCACGGGCCGACCCCCTGCGTGAGGTCGCCCGCTTCATTGTGGCGCGCAAGCACTAGTGTCGTCAGCCCGACGGGGGGCCATCCTCAGTCGGCGCGGAACATGTGGCCGAGCTTGGCGCCCTTGGTGCGCAGGTACTTCTCGTTATGGGGATTGCTGCTCGTCTCTATCGGCAGACGCTGGCGCACCTCGATACCCAGATCGGAGAGCGCCATCACCTTGCGCGGATTGTTGGTCATCAGATCAACCGAGGTTATGCCAAGATGTGCGAACATCGGCCCGAGCAGGCTGTAATCGCGCATATCCGCGCCAAAGCCGAGACGCTCGTTGGCTTCAACCGTGTCCGCGCCCGCATCCTGTAGCCGATATGCCTTGATCTTGTTGAGCAGACCGATGCCGCGACCTTCCTGTCGCAGATAGAACAGCGCTCCCCTGCCCTCCTCGGCGATCGCCTGCAGTGCCGTGCGCAGCTGATTTCCGCAGTCACAGCGCAGGCTGAACAGGGCATCACCGGTCAGGCATTCTGAATGTATACGGGACAGCACCGGTTCGCCGTTGTCGAAATCGCCCATGGTGAGAACCACATGCTCCTTGTTCGACGCGGGATCTTCAAAGCCATGCATGAGGAAGTCGCCCCATTCGGTGGGGAGACGGGATGACGCAACAAAACGGACTAACACACGGCAAACCTGCAATGATGTAATCGCCTAGTCTACCAAGGGCGACAGACAGTAGCGACATCCGCACAGCCGGTCATCGCCGGCCCGGAGTTCGGCATCACCCTCACCAGTCGCGTGACAGCGATAGAATCCCGTTACGCTCCTGCAGACTGACATGCTCGAGATAGGTCATGCCAAGGAGGATCATGCGCGGGTAGTCACCCTCCAGCACCGTGGCACGTACATTGTCGACCCGTATTCCCCCGACATCGACAAAGTCGAGATTGACCGAGCGTCCCACCAGCGTGTTGCCCGCAGTCTCCACCCGCGTCGCCTGACCGGCTCCCGGGGGGATTCCCAGCCGCTGCGCCTGGGCGGCGTTCATCGCGACAATATTGGCGCCGGTATCCACCAGCACGTCAGTGCGTCGCCCGTTGATCAACGCGGTGGTCTGGTACTGCATGCGATCATTGCGGGGAATATCGATCTGTCGCACCCCGGGCTCCGTGAATGCAGCGCTGACGCGATCGGACACGCCGAGGCTGCGCTGCTCACCGGCGATCTCGAGTAACGCTTCCTCGGCGGTGGCGTCAATCAGCGTCACGCCGGCGGCGCTGGCGCCCCGCCTCAGGGTATGCCGCTTGCCGTCGATCGTCAGCACCACCATGCCGGGCATCAGCGCCTCGACGCTCACCTGTGCCTGAGCCACGGCGTTCTGACCAGGCCCGGCAGCGGCACAGAGGAAAAGCAGCATCCTGATGCGCCGCCCTCCCGCAGCGACCTGCCCGGCAAGACAGCCCACCCCCGGCATTGCCCTCACGCCAGTGCCCCGCTTTCCTGCGCCAGAAGGACCGCCAGATGCAGCGTCGCACAGCTGAACATCCCCGCCACCACATCATCGATCATGATGCCGAAGCCACCCTCCACGTGACGATCCAGGGGGCCAATGGGCCAGGGCTTGGCGATGTCGAAAATCCGGAAAACCACAAAACCGAGCACGATCCATACGGGTTCCGCGGGCACGGCCCAGAGCGCGATCCACAGTCCGACGAATTCGTCCCAGACAATCCCCGAGTGGTCGTGAACGCCGAGTTCTTCACTGGCCCGGCCACAGATCCAGATACCCACTATGCCAGCAACCAGCACGATAGCGGTGTACAGCCACAGGGGCGATTGCGCAAAACACAGGTACAGGGGCACGCCGACCAGGGTGCCAAGCGTCCCCGGGGCCCAGCGCGACAGGCCGACACCAAAGCCGAACGCCAAGAACTGTACCGGGCTGCGAAAGGGCCTCGGCATCGCGGAGCTGTTGCCTGTCGTCACGCGATCACCTGGATCATGCTGGGGAGGGCAGTGTAATCCACTTCAGAAATGCCTGTAACCCGCCTGTTCGAGACCCGCCGCGGCTTCGCAGACAACGCCCTGGCCCTCCCGCACGCTGCCTATCCGCGTGAATCCTCCCGGGGGGCGACGGTCCTGAGGTAGCGTAATACACAGCTCGTAATCATCGCCGCCGCTGAGCGCCCAGGCCAACTGCTGCTGACGATCAGGGTGACTTTGCAGTGCCGCTGACAGTGGCAGCTGTTCCGCCAGGATTTCAATCGCACAGCCGCTGGCCGCTGCGATATGCCCGAGATCCTGCAGCAGACCATCAGAAACATCGATCGCAGCTGACGCGATACCGGGCAGCTGCACACCGAGCACCAGCCGCGGCGTGGGTCGGTAGTAGCGACCGAGCAGGTACTCGCCGTGATCCGGCTCGGGCTGCCAGCGGGACTGAAGCACTGCCAGCCCCGCCGCTGCATCGCCAGGCGTGCCGGACACGAAAACGGCATCACCGGGTCGGGCGCCGCTGCGGCGTACCGCCCTGCCACGCTCGATCACGCCGAACACCTGCACGGAAATTGTCCGCGGACCCCGGGTAGTATCGCCGCCAACCAGCGGCAGGTGAAAGGCGGAACAGGCCTGGCCAATGCCCTCGCTGAACGCGTGCAGCCAGAAGTCATCTGCCTCGGGCAGGGTCAGGGCCAGAGTCGTGGCCAGGGGACTTGCGCCCATCGCGGCCAGGTCACTCGCAGCCACCGCCACACAGCGATAGCCGATATCCTCGGGAAAGGCGTCTTCCGGAAAATGTACCCCTTCAACCAGCGTATCGACAGATGTCACCAGCTCGCAGCCCTCGGGGACGGACAACACCGCCGCATCATCGCCGACACCGAGGACGACACCTGGCCCCCGACCAAAGGCAGAGAAATGGCGCGCTATCAGCTCGAATTCGCCGCCCGCCATCAGTTCTGCGCTGACACTTCCACGCTGCGCAGATCGCGGGACAGACGATCGAGAACGCCGTTGATGTACTTGTGGCCATCCGTCGCGCCAAACTTGCGGGCCAGAGCCACCGCCTCGTTGATCACTACCCGGTAGGGAACATCGATACGTTCCCTCAACTCCCAGGTGCCCATGCGCAGCAGCGTGCGTTCAATGGGGTCGAGTTCATTCAGGCGCCGATCGAGCAGCGGTTCGTAGGTGCTGTCCAGTTCGTCGACGCAGGCAGGAATACCGTGCAACAGCGCCTGGAAATATTCCAGGTCGACATTGCCGAAGTCGTAATCGCTGCGAAATTCCGCCTCAATGACATTCACCGCAGCATGCGCCATATGCCACTGGTACAGTGCCTGCATCGCGTAGTGGCGAGCCTTGCGGCGACGAGCCGCCAGCAGGTTGTGGTCGCCGGCCATCTAGCCGATCTGCTTGAAGAGGTTGACCATTTCCAGCGCCGATGTCGCCGCCTCCGCACCCTTGTTGCCCGCCTTGGTGCCCGCCCGCTCTATGGCCTGCTCGATCGAGTCGACGGTGAGGACGCCAAAGGCAATCGGCACGCCGTGCTCCAGGCTGACCTGCGATATTCCCTTGGTACACTCACCGGCAACATGCTCGAAATGCGGCGTACCGCCACGGATCACCGCGCCCAGCGCGATGATGGCATCGTACCCGCCCTTGGCGGCCAGTCGCTGGCACACCAGCGGGATCTCGAAAGCGCCCGGCACGCGCACTATCGTAAGCTGCCTGTCATCGATGCCGTGGCGCCGCAGGGTGTCAATCGCGCCATCCACCAGATGCTCCACGACAAAGCTGTTCCAGCGCCCCACCACGAGGGCATAGCTGCCGTCGTTACCCGTCAGCGCACCCTCGTATGTTGTCATCGTACTCATGGTTTCACTCCCCGCCGCCGTGCTTTGCCGGCCGCACATAATCCAGCACCTCCAGGCCGAAGCCGGAGATGGCATTGTACTTCATGGGGGCGCCCAGCAGATGCATTCTGCCGACGCCCAGGTCCCGCAGAATCTGCGAACCCAGACCCACTGTCGTATAGGTATCCGTCGTTTCACTGTCGGTCCCGCGATCGGTGCCAAGGGCAAGATCGACACTGTGCAGCAGCTGCTCATCGGTCTCGCGACGGGCGAGCAGTACCAGGACCCCCTTGCCCTCCCGGGCGATATGGGCAAGACAGTCGCCGATGCGCCAATAGTCGGTTCCCTGCAGATCGGTGCCGAGCAGGTCGCGCAGCGTTGCCCGCGCGTGTACCCGCACCAGCGTCGGGGCATCGGCACTGATGTCGCCGCAGTAAAGCGCCAGGTGCAGATCATCCGCTGTCTGGTCACGATAGACCTTGAGATCGAACGCACCGTAAACCGTCTGCAGGCGACCCTCGCGTACCGGCTCGATCGTGCGCTCGTTCATGAGCCGGTAGTGTATGAGGTCGGCGACGGTGCCGATCTTCAGGCCGTGCTCGCGGGCAAACGCCACGAGCTCCACCCCGCCCGCAAGTTCGCCGGCATCCGTGAGCACATCGGTAATGACCGACGCCGGGTGCAGCCCGGCAATTCTTGCCAGGTCGACAGAGGCCTCGGTATGGCCCGCCCGGGTAAGCACGCCGCCCGGAGCACTGGCGAGCGGAAAGATATGCCCGGGCTGAACAATATCTGACGGCGCCGCATGGGGCGCGACCGCCACCCGCACGGTATGCGCCCGATCGGCGGCGGAGATGCCGGTATCAATGCCCTCGGTCGCCTCGATGGACAGCGTGAAACTGGCGTTCTCGGAATCGGCATTGTCAACCATGGGCGGCAGATCGAGCTGCAGGCAGCGCTCTCGCGTCAGCGCAAGACACACGAGACCGCGGGCGCGGCGCGCCATGAAGGTGATGTGGTCCGCCGTGCAGTGCTCGGCCGCCACAACGACCACGCCCTCGTTGCGCGCGTCGCCGTCATCGTCCAGCAGCACCACCATGCGGCCGAGGCGGATATCGCTGAGCAGTTCCTCAACCGTATTGATGCTGTCCTCCTGCAGTCCAGGACTCATGCCAGGTACCCGTTGTCCGCCAGCGTCTGCAGGGTGACGCCGGCAGAGCCGGGCTGCGCCGCGGCATCGCCGAGCACCAGACGCTCCAGGTAACGCGCGATCACGTCGACCTCCAGGTTGACTTTCGACCCCACGGCATAAGTGCCGAAGACGGTTTCCGCCATCGTCTGGGGAATGATGTTCAGGTCAAACTCGGCACCGTTGACGCCGTTCACGGTAAGACTGGTGCCATCCACACAGATACTGCCTTTCTTGGCGATGTAGCGGGCCAGGTCGTCGGGCGCGCGCAGAACCACGCGCCAGGAGCGCCCCTCTTCATACAGCCGGACCACCTCGCCAACGCCGTCGACATGCCCACTGACAATATGTCCACCGAGTCGGGTCATGGGTGTCAGCGCTTTTTCCAGGTTGACAGGTGAGCCCGGGGTGAGATCGCCCAGCGTGGTAAAGTTGAGAGTCTCTACCGAGACATCAGCCCAGTAGCCATCACCCGGGAGATCGACGACGGTAAGACAGACGCCGCTGGTGGAAATGCTGTCGCCGGGGCTGACATCGTCCAGCGGCAGTTTTCCCGTCCGCACACGCAGGCGCGTGTCTCCCCCACGTGGTTCCAGCGCGACGATCTCACCGACCGCCTGCACAATACCGGTAAACATGCGTTACTCCTTTGTTTGGCGCGACGCACTCGGAACGAGGGTGAAACGCCAGTCTTCGCCGACGCGGCGAACGTCGAGGGTGGTCAGCTTCACCTTGTCCGACATGGCGTCCAGCGGCAGCTGCAGCAGAGGTCGTGCGGAACTGCCCATGATGCACGGCGCCATGTAGACAATGAGCTCGTCAATCAGACCAGCCTGCAACAGCGCGCCGGTCAGCGTCGGGCCGCATTCTACCAGAATCTCATTGCACTGCCGCGTCGCCAGCTCCCGCATGACCGTGGTGAGATCCAGCCCGGAGGCTCCTTCGGGGATCGCCACCTGCTCGACATGGGCCGGCAGCGCCGCGGCGGGCGCATCCGTGGCGTGTAGCAACAGCGTCGGCGCATCCGCCGACAGGATACGCGCCGTGGCCGGCACACGCCGCCGGGAATCCAGCACCACGCGCAGCGGCTGTCGTACTCCCGGCGGCTGCGCCTCTCCCAGCGTGTCGGCGAAGCTCTCCGGCCGCACAGTCAACGCACAGTTGTCGGCAAGCACCGTCCCCGACCCGGTCAGGATCGCGCAGCTGGCGGCGCGCTGTCGCTGCACGTCGGCGCGTGCCGGCGCACCGGTAATCCACTGGCTTTCGCCCGAGGCCATGGCCGTGCGTCCATCCATCGACATGGCGAGCTTGGCGCGCACGCGACCGCGGCCGCGCCGCATACGCAGGACAAAGCCTTTGATAATGGGCTCCGCCTGCTCGGCAAGAAGACCACACTCCACCCGGATACCGGCCTCCCGCAGACGCTGAAGTCCCCGACCGGACACCCGCGGGTTCGGATCCTCCATCGCCGCTACCACCCGTGCGACGCCGGCCTCGATCAAGGCATCGGTGCAGGGTGGCGTCCTGCCGTGATGTGAACACGGCTCCAGCGTGACGTAGACCGTGGCGCCTGCCGCGGCGGTACCGGCAGCCCGCAGGGCCATGATCTCGGCGTGGGCCTCCCCGGCATACTGGGTGCGGCCCTCGCTGATCACGGTATCGCCCTTTACCAGCAGGCAGCCGACATGGGGATTGGGAGCGGCAATGAAGCGGGACTGCCTGGCGATCACCAGGGCGCGCGCCATCATCACCCGATCGCGGGCACTGCCGTCGTCCTCGATCACGAATCAGGCGTCGCTGTCGACAGGTCTGCGGGGTTCGGCCTCAAGACGCTCGATGGCATCGCGAAACTCCGCAATATCCTGGAAGCTTCGATACACAGAAGCGAAGCGCACATAAGCCACCTGGTCCAGCTGTTTCAGGCTGTCCATGACCAGCTCGCCAAGCACCCGGGAGTTGATTTCACGCTCACCGGTTGCCCGCAGGGAATGCTTGATCTGGCTGATCACGGACTCGATGGACTCTACCGAAACCGGGCGCTTCTCGAGTGCGCGCTGAAAACCTGCCCGGAGCTTCTCCTCGTCAAAGGGCTCTCGATTGCCGTTCTGCTTGATGATACGCGGCATGACCAGTTCCGCCGTTTCATAGGTCGTGAAACGCTCGTGACAGGACAGGCACTCGCGGCGCCGACGCACCTGCACCCCGTCAGCGACCAGTCGCGAATCGATGACCTTGGTGTCTTCGGCGGCGCAGAACGGACAATACACTTCACGCCCTCCGGGCTTTGCCGATCAGGCCGCAGCCGCACCTGCCGAACGGGCGCGGCTGTAGACCGGGAAGCGGCCGCAGATTTCCAGAACCTTGCCCTTCACCTCTGTAATGGTGGCGTGCGCGTCATCGGCTTCCAGCGCCGCAAGGACGTCACACATCCAGTGCGTCAGCTCACGTGTCTCTTTTTCGCCGAAGCCCCGCGTCGTGATTGCCGGCGTACCCACACGCAGCCCGGAAGTCACGAAGGGCGAGCGCGGGTCGTTCGGCACCGCATTCTTGTTGACCGTGATGTTGGCAAGACCGAGGGCTTCATCCGCGTCCTTGCCGGTGTAGGGCTTGCCGATCAGGTCCACCAGCATGAGGTGGTTGTCGGTCCCGCCCGATACGATATTGATGCCGCGCTCCATGAAGGTCGCTGCCATGGCGCGGGCATTGCGCACCACCTGCTCCTGGTACTTCACAAATTCAGGCGACTGGGCCTCGAGGAAGCTGATGGCCTTGGCGGCAATCACGTGCATCAGCGGTCCACCCTGTCCACCGGGGAAAACCGCGCTCTGGAATTTCTTTTCAAGATCGGGGTTGGCGCGCGCCAGAATGATCCCACCGCGGGGTCCGCGCAGGGTCTTGTGGGTGGTCGAAGTCACCACATCGGCGTGAGGAACGGGGTTGGGATACACGCCCGCCGCCACCAGCCCGGCGACATGGGCCATGTCCACAAGCAGCCAGGCGCCGACGCTGTCGGCAATTGCCCGAAAGCGCGCCCAGTCCATGACGCGGCTGTAGGCGGAAAACCCCGCAATGAGCATTTTCGGCTGGTGTTCTTTCGCCAGGGCTTCAACCTGCGCGTAGTCCACTTCACCGGTAGCGTAATCGAGCCCGTACTGCACGGCGTTGTAGGTCTTGCCGGAAAAGTTCGGCTTGGCACCGTGGGTGAGGTGGCCGCCATCGGCGAGGCTCATGCCAAGAATGGTGTCGCCCGGCTTGAGCAGCGCCTGGAACACGGCGGCGTTGGCCTGGGATCCGGAGTGTGGCTGCACATTGGCATAATCGGCGCCAAACAGTGCTTTCGCGCGCGACACGGCCAGTTCCTCTGCAACGTCGACGTATTCACAGCCGCCGTAGTAACGCTTGCCGGGGTAGCCCTCGGCGTACTTGTTGGTCAGCACCGAACCCTGCGCCTGCATGACCCGTGGACTGGTGTAGTTCTCGGAGGCGATCAGCTCGATGTGCTCTTCCTGACGGCGCTCTTCGGCCTGGATGGAAGCGAAAATCTCGTCGTCGAAGCCTTCGATGGTCATATCGCGATCGAACATGGTCTGGTTCCTTGCCTGCGGGCGATGTCTGGTATGCGAAGGGGGCTTATTCTAGCGAAAACGGGGCTGTGCGGTAAGTGGGTGGGGACTTCGGGTGCATCGGGGGGTTGGTCCTTCCTGTGTTGGTGTTCAGGGGCGGGGCGGGGATGGCTCGGGCCGGAGCATCGAGCGGTGGGGCGGGGGGGGGGGGGGGGGGGGGGGGGGGGGGGGGGGGGGGGGGGGGGGGGGGGGGGGGGGGGGGGGGGGGGGGGGGGGGGGGGGGGGGGGGGGGGG
>NZ_SLWX01000027.1 GCF_004340525.1 Chromatocurvus halotolerans
TACCCTCCTCACTTTTGGCTCTGAGCTTGGATCACCGTCCTCAGCTTAACCCACGATATTTGAGGACGGGTAGGTCACTACATAATGTCTAGAGCACCGCGGCGATGGCTTTCGACAGGTAGTCAATATTGCTCGCATTGACCCCCGCCACGTTGATGCGTGACGAACCGAGCATGTAGACGCTGTGCTCCTCGCGCAGCTGTCTCACGTTCGCCTCGCTCAGGCCGAGAAACGAGAACATGCCGTTTTCGCGGCGAATGAAATCGAAGTCGCGACCGGTGCTCGCCTGCAGGCTGTCCACAAGCTGTGAGCGCAGGCCATTGATGCGCTCACACATTGCCAGCAGCTCCTCGCGCCAGATACGGCCCAGTTGCTCATCGCTGAGCACCTTGCCCGCAAGAATGGCGCCGTGCGCCGGGGGCATGGAGTAGAGACGGCGTGCCGCCACCTTGGCCTGACTGAGAATAGCGTCGGCGTTGTCCGCGGATTCACACAGGAACATGGCGCAGCCGGTGCGCTCGCGGTAGAGACCCATGTTCTTGGAGCAGGACGCGGCGACAATCATCTCGGGCAGGCGCGAGGCCAGCAGGCGCAGGCCCGCGGCGTCTTCGTCAAGGCCACTGCCAAGCCCCTGGTACGCGATATCGATGAACGGAATAAAGCCCTGATGCTCGGCCATGTCGGCAATGACCTGCCACTGGTCCAGCGACAGATCCGCCCCACAGGGGTTGTGGCAGCAGCCGTGCAGCAGCACCAGATCATCCTTGCCTGCCTGCTTCAGGTCCTCGACCATGCCGTCGAAATCCACGCCATGGGATACTGCATCGTAGTAACGGTATTTGGAGAACTCCAGTCCCACACTGCCAATCAGCGGGAGGTGCACCGGCCACGTGGGGTCGCTGATCCACACCCGCGCATCGGGCTTCGCCGCGTATGCCACCTCTGCGCCAATGCGCAGCGCACCACAGCCACCGGGGGCCTGAATACTGGAAACGCGTCCCGCCGCAAGGGCGTCGCTATCGCCGCCGAACACCAGCGCCCGCATGCCGCGGTTGAAATCCGCATCCCCCGCCGGGGGCAGATAGGCCTTGGTCGTCTCCTCTTCCACGAGTGTCCGCTGTGCCTGCTGAATGGCCTGGAATACCGGGCAGACGCCGCTTTCATCCATATAGATGCCGACAGTCAGATCCACCTTGTTCGGGTTGCTGTCCTCGCGACAGATCGCCGCCAGACCGAGGATCGGGTCATCGGGAAGACGTTGCAGAGCGTCCAGCATGGTGTCGTATCCTTCAACTTCAACGGGGCGTGCAAGAATAGCGCATTCGTCCAGATACTGCACAATAGAGGCTCTCCCGACACATGAGCGATACCCCATGACACGCATTCTGGTCGCCGGTTCCTCCAACACCGACATGATTATTCGTCTCGACCGGCTGCCGCGTCCCGGGGAGACCCTGCTAGGCGGTGAGTTCAGCACCAGCGGCGGTGGCAAAGGCGCCAATCAGGCCATTGCCGCCGCCCGCGCCGGCGGCGACGTGTCCTTTGTCGGCTGCTTCGGTGCCGACACCCTGGGCGATGAGGCACTGGCTGCACTCGCCGCGGAGGGCATCGACATCTCGGGCTGTCGACGCGATAGTGCGGCGCCGTCCGGGGTAGCGCAGATACTCGTCGCGGCGGACGGCGAAAACTGTATTGCCGTGGCACCGGGCGCCAACGCCCTGCTGACGCCCGCCGACATCGGCAGCGCAGAATCGCTGTTTGACGGCGCTGCCGCCGTACTGCTGCAGCTCGAGACCCCTCTGGAAACCGTGCAGGCAGCGCTTGAAACAGCGCGCCGTCACCACTGCTACAGCGTGCTTAATCCGGCACCGGCCTGCGACCTGCCGGCCGCGTTGCTCCCGATGGTCGACCTGATCACGCCAAACGAGACAGAGGCCGAATACCTGACCGGCATCGCCATTGAAAATGACAGCGATGCCGAAGCCGCTGCACTCGCGCTCCACGCCAGGGGCGTCAAAGATGTGATCATTACCCGCGGCAGTGCAGGCGTGACACTGTCGCGACAGTCACCGGCGGGCCAGGTCAGCACCTGTCACCGGCCCGCCTTTGCGGTGAACGCACTGGATACCACCGCTGCCGGGGACGTGTTCAATGGCTGTATCGTGGCCAGACTCGCGACGGGAGAGGATCTCGCCGACGCCCTACCCTTCGCCCAGGCGGCTGCCGCAATTGCCGTGCAACAGTTCGGCGCACAGAGCAGCATTCCCCGGCACGACGACATCCGGCACTTTCTGGCAGAGCGCCGTCATTGAAACTCAGGGCAGGCGGGACCCGCTTGCTCGGGGCCACGACCGGATTCCGGTGCCGTAGCCGGATCCCAGCGGCATGTTTTCGCCATGCGAATGTCACAAAGTCACACGGATTTTGGGACGTTTTTACGCGAAACTCTTGACAATCTGCGTTATATTCTAGGGACATACACCAAAAAACTGATCCATCATGGCACCGAAAAAAGCAGGCGGAAAAAGCACCGCCACATCTGGCAAGACCTTTGTCGATTTCGTGCGCAGCATCAAGTTTCGCAAGGCAAGAAAATCCAGCGACACACCGGACTGCGAGAGCCACTTCGCGCAGCTGGAGTCGCCGGTGGATGTGCGCCGGCAGCGCTTTACCAGCGAGGACTACCAGCTCATTCGCAGCGCCAACTGAGCAGACGACCGCCGCGCGTCATGCGGCGGCCGGCATCTGATCACGGCGCTTTCGCAATGACCACGGCCCGCCGCGGCGCGGGGTAGCCTTCTATGGTACGCGACCTGTCGGCGGGATCGAGAAAATCCGCCAGCGAGTGGAATCGCATCCATTCCGTGCCACGCTGTTCGTCGGTCGACGTCACCGACACATCCACCAGCCGTGGCTCGCGGAACTTCAGCTTGCGCAGCCATCCCAGCAGGGTTGCCGGACTCGGCAGGAACCAGACGTTGCCCATTCGCGCATAGCGTCCGGAAGGCACCAGCGTCGCCCCCTCACCACCCTCGATCACCAGCGTCTCCAGCACCAGCTCACCGCCCGCGCGCAGGCTGTCACGCAGGTCCAGCAGATGGTCCAGCGGCGACCGGCGGTGATAGAGAATGCCCATGGAAAAGACCGTATCGAAGGCCCGCAGCCCCGGCGGAACGTCCTGCATGGCCAGCGGCAGCACGTGGATGCCCGGTTGCTGGAGATAGTGCTGGATAGCGCGGAACTGCAGCACGAACAGCGGCGTCGGGTCGATGCCAATGACTTCAGCCGCACCGGCGCCCAGCATCCGCCAGCCGTGGTAACCGCTGCCACAGCCCACATCCAGAACCCGCCGACCGGCGAGCGGCGCAATCTCACCCGCTATGCGGTCCCACTTCCAGTCCGATCGCCACTCGGCGTCAATGTAAACACCGAACAGATCGAACGGCCCCTTGCGCCAGGGGTGGAGGCCCTGAAGCGCGGCCTGCAGGGAGGCACGCAGTGCATCGGAAACCGGCTGTGCGGCTGTCGCGCCGACAGCGGGACGGTCGAGGTTGACGCGATCGACCGCAATGGCAGGCAGTGAACCCAGCGCCGCCTGCCAGCGCGGCAGATCGCCGTAGCGCTGTGGCGACAGGCCGCGCTCGACCTGTGCCGGCAGTCGCTCGGCCCAGGGCGCCAGCGGCGTATCGCGCCAGGCGTTGACCAGGGACGAAAGGCTCACGCTTTGAGCGCAATCAGCGACGCGAAGTTGAAACACTGGAACCAGACATCGCAGGAATCAAAGCCCGCCGCGCGGGCTCTCTTGCGGTGGGTGTCGAGGGTTTCAGGGATCAGGACATTGTCGATGGCATTGCGCTTGCGGGCGATTTCCAGATCGCTGTAGCCGTGCTCGCGCTTGAACTGGTGGTGCAGATCAATATTCAGGGCATCCAGCTGTGGATCGGCAAAGGTCACCTTCTCCGACAGCACCAGAATCCCGCCCGGGCGAAGCCCCCGGTAGATGCGCTGTATGACGTCTCCTCGCTGCGCCAGCGGAATGAACTGCAGCGTGAAATTGAGCACCACCACCGAGGCATCGACAATCGGGATATCCGCGATATCTGCCTGCACGAGTTCCACGCGCGTGTCGTGGGTATCACTGTCGATCACCGAACGGCAGCGATCCAGCATTGCCGCGGCATTATCCACCGCGATAATGCAGCAGTCCGCTGCGCGCACGTTCTGACGCATGGCCAGCGTCGACGCACCCAGCGAACAACCGAGATCGTACAGATTGCTCCCCGCCGTCGCGTAACGACCCGCCAGCAGGCCGGACATCGACACCACCGTGGTATAGCCCGGCACCGAGCGACGTATCATGTCGGGGAAAACCCGCGCGACGTCAGCATCAAAGCGGAACGGGTTGGTCTCTCCCAGGGGGTCGGCAAAAATGGTGTCTCGTGGCTCACTCACGGCTCTGGCCTGCTGCTCTCATCTGCACAATGGATTCACGCGCGTCCCCACCCGAAACGCATTATCGGGGCAGGGGGAAATGATAACATGTGGGCTTTTCTGCCCGGGGACGGAGACAGCATGAAAGGCACCCATGAATACGTTCAGGACGAGCGCAACGCCAACATACTCATCGATATCAATGGCGAGCATTTTCATCGCGATGCGGCAAAGATTTCCGTCTTCGACTCCGGCTTTATTCTCGGCGATGGCGTCTGGGAAGGTATCCGCGTCGAGGCCGGCACTGTGCTGTTTCTCGAGCGGCATCTGGAGCGCCTGTTCGAGGGCATGAAGACCCTCGACTTTCTGCCTGACTTCGATCGCGAGGCGCTCACCCGACGTCTCTATGCCCTGCTGGCGGCGAACGACATGCACGACGGCGTGCACATCCGACTCATGGTGTCCCGCGGCACCAAGGCCACGCCCTATCAGGACCCGCGCATGACCATCACGCCACCCACGGTGGTGATCATTCCCGAATTCAAGGAGAGCAAGCCGGAAACCGCAAAGAAAGGCGTGCGTCTGTTCACCGTGCACGTGCGCCGGGGCTACTCGGACGTACAGGACCCGACGCTGAATACCCACTCCAAGCTCAACTGCATCACCGCCTGCATTGCCGCCGCCAAGAGCGGTCACGACGAGGCGCTCATGCTCGACCCTCACGGCTTCGTGGCCACCTGCAATTCCACCCACTTCTTCATCATCCGCCGCAACGAGCTGTGGACCTCCACCGGCGACTACTGCCTCGACGGCATCACCCGCGGCAAGGTCCTGGAGATAGCGCGCTCACTGGATATCCCGGTGCACGAAAGGAATTTCACCCTGACCGATGTCTACAACGCCCAGGAAGCCTTCGTGACCGGCACCTTCGCCGGACTGGTCCCGGTCTCCGAGGTGGATGGCCGCGACATCGGCGACGCCAATGACCGACCTTTCCTGAAGCGGTTGCAGCAGGGCTATCGCGACACGGTGAAGGCCTATATTGCCGGACCCGGCGCCAGCCACCCACGCCAGAGCTGAGCGCCGTGCAGCGCATAGCCATGTGGTCCGGGCCGCGCAACATCAGTACGGCCATGATGCGATCCTTCGAGAACCGACCCGATACCTGCGTGGTCGACGAGCCCTTCTACGGTTACTACCTGTCGCGAACGGGCATCGACCACCCGGGGCGCGACGAGATCATCGCCGCCATGGACCGCGACTGGCGCAGCGTCGCCCGCGCATTGACCCAGGGCGCGCCGGACATGGACGCCGCCGTGTATTACCAGAAGCACATGACCAAGCACATGCTTCCGGAGATGGATCTTTCCTTCATGGACGAACTCACCAACTGCTTCCTGATCCGCGAGCCGCGCCGCATGATCGCCTCCTTCGCGAAGGTGGTGCCGGAGTTCGACAGGGATGAACTCGGCTTCCCGCAGCAGATCATGCTGTTCCGCCGCGTACGTGATCGCCTCGGCAAAGCACCGCCGGTGATCGATTCGGCGCTGACGCTGCAGGATCCGGAGGGCGTGCTGCGGCAGCTTTGCGAACGCATCGATATTCCCTTCCGGGACGAAATGCTGCATTGGCCCGCAGGACCCCGGGACAGCGACGGCGTCTGGGCGCCGCACTGGTATGCCTCGGTGGAGGCGTCGACCGGGTTTTCCGAACCGGAATCCCACGCGGCGCCGGCGGAGGTGCCGGCGAGGTATGAGGCGCTGTGTCTTGAGGCGGAGGAGATTTATGCGGAGATGCTGGAGGAGGTGATCCGGCCGGAGTGAGTCGTGCTTCGGGGCCGCGGTCTGGCGGGTTCGCGACCTTGTGTCCTGGATTCGCACCGCGGGGGTATAAAACGCCCGCCAAGCGGTCGCAAACGCCGAAAATCTCTCACCACCCCTTCACAGGGTTACCGCTTGTACGCCGCCGTAAGGTACCACCGAAAGAGCGTTTTTCGCGGGGGTGCAGGGTGGTGCAGACCATGCGAGCCATGGATGGCTCGCCTGAGCCCCCACGGACGGGTTCACGGCGTGTCTGCACCACCCTGCACCCCCGCGGAGAAAACGCGGCCTACGGAGCACAAACCCCGGATCAGTGCAAAGACCCCTCCCGCCGATGCTCCCCAAACACACACTCAAACACCTCCCGGAATGTTCGCGCAAAATGCACCGTCATCCCGTCGCGCAGGTAATCCGGCAGCTCGTCGAAGTCGCGCTTGTTCGCCTGCGGCAGAATCAGCTCCATCACCTTGCTGCGACGCGCTGCAATCACCTTCTCGCGAATGCCGCCGACGGCGAGCACCTGTCCGGTCAAGGTCAGTTCGCCGGTCATGGCGAGGTGGCGGCGGATACGCTGGTTGCGCGCCAGGGACACCAGTGCCGTGGCCATGGTGATGCCGGCGCTCGGTCCATCCTTCGGGGTCGCCCCTTCGGGAACGTGCAGGTGCACCATGCTGGTTTCGAAGAAATCCGCATCACAGCCGTAGTCCTTCAGGTGTGCGGTGACGTGACTGTAGGCAATCTCCGCTGACTCCTTCATCACGTCACCGAGGCTGCCGGTCTGCTTGAAGCCGCGGTTGAGCGTGTGCACCTGCGACGACTCCACGGCCAGCGTGACGCCACCCATCGCGGTCCACGCCAGCCCCGTGACCACACCCACGCCGCGCTGCGGCTTTTCCTGGGTGAAGATCGGTTTGCCGAGAAAGTCTTCGATATCCTTTTTGCCCACGCGCAGGCGGGTATTCCTGTCGCCGTCGAGCAACTGACGGATGGACTTTCGCATGATCCGCGCCAGCTGCTTTTCCAGCGAGCGCACCCCCGCTTCGCGGCAGTAGGATTCGATCACGTATTTCAGCGCTGCGTCGTTGATCTTCAGCTGTACGGGCTTGATACCGTGTCGCTCAAGCTGTTTCGGCCAGAGATGGTTGCGTGCGATCGCCAGCTTCTCCTCGGCGATGTAACCGGCCAGACGCAGGGTTTCCATCCGATCCAGCAGTGGCCCGGGGATGCTGTCGAGCTGATTGGCGGTGCAGATAAACAACACCTTGGACAGATCCACACGCAGGTCGAGGTAGTGGTCGAGGAATTCCACGTTCTGTTCGGGATCCAGCACCTCGAGCAGCGCGGACGCGGGATCGCCCTGGAAAGAAGCGCCGATCTTGTCGATCTCGTCGAGCATGATCACCGGATTGGAGACTTTCACCTCCTTCAGAGCCTGCACGAACTTGCCAGGCATGGCGCCGATATACGTGCGCCGGTGGCCCTTGATTTCCGCCTCGTCGCGCATGCCACCGAGACTGAAGCGGTAGAACTCGCGCCCCAGTGCGGTGGCCACCGAGCGTCCGATACTGGTCTTGCCGACCCCGGGGGGCCCTACCAGCAGCAGAATGGAGCCGGCAATTTCGCCCTTGAAGGCACCTACGGCGAGAAATTCGAGAATACGCGACTTCACATCCTCGAGACCGTCATGTTCGGCGTCCAGCACCTTGCTCGCGTTCTCGAGGTCGAGGTTGTCGTCGGAAAGGCGACCCCAGGGCACGGATGTCGCCCAGTCCAGGTAATTGCGGGTCACGCCGTATTCGGGAGAACCCGGCTCCAGGACACCAAGCTTGTGCAGCTCATCGTCAATACGCTGCTGCACAGCGTCCGGCAGGGTTAGCCCCTCGAGCCGCTGCTCGAACATCTCCGCGTCTGACGTGCGATCGTCCTTGGAGATCCCCAGCTCTTTCTGTATCACCTTCATCTGCTCGCGCAGGAAGAACTCGCGCTGCTGGGTGGAGACCTTCTCGTTCACCTGATCGCTGATCTTGCCCTGCAGCTCCGCCACCTCGCGCTCCTTGCGCAGCAGGTTGAGCACTTTCTGCATACGCGACTGCAGGGGCAGCGTGTCGAGGATTTCCTGAAGATTCTCCCCCGACGCCGTTGTGAGTGCCGCGGAAAAATCTGCCAGCAGGCTCGGCTGATTGGGATTGAAGTTGGCGAGATACTGCTTGAGCTCCTCGCTGTACAGCGGGTTCAGCGGCAGCAGCTCCCTGATCGCCTTGATGATGGCCATGGCATAGGCCTTGACCTCATCGCTCTCACGATCCTCCTGAGCCCGCGGGTACTCCACCTGCACACGGTACGGCGGCTGGTCTGACAGCCAGCGGACAATGCGGAAGCGGCGCAGCCCCTGGGCAAGGAAGTGTCCCGGATTTTCCGCCATCATCGGCGGTCGGTGCAGGCGCACAACGCAGCCCATGGCCGGGAACTGCCGCGTGGTAATCTCTCCTGGCGTGGCACCCTCAACGAAGGCCAGACCGAGCAGGCCATTACCCGACTGCCCCACGGCTTTGAGCGTCGACTCCCACTCGTCGCTGTTGATTGCCACCGGCTGCACCTGCCCGGGAAAGAAGGGCCGGTTGGGCACGGGTATCAGATGCAGCGTTTCAGGAAGTACCTCATCGGCCACCGCCGGCGAATTCTGGCTGTCCTGCCTGTCGTTTTCGGCTGCCAGGTCTTCCCGCGCCCGCCTGTCATCGTGCTGATTGCTCATGTCTGACACTTTTCCGCCACAAAACAGCAGAGGTGGGGCTGTTGATAGCCGATTTCAAGCAACAGGCAGCGACGCGGCGGCGTCAGTCGTCCATCCCGTGCTGCCCACCACCGGGACCGGATCGCCCCGGCGGAAACGGAAACGCCGCCACATTTCCCTCGCGCGGCTTCACTTCGGAGATTTTCGCCGTGCCTTCCTTGTCGACCTCATCGATGCGAATCACGGACTGCAGCGGTATGTAGCTACGCGTGACACCGGCAAACTCGTTCTTCAGCTTTTCCTCGCCCGGGTCCACAACAATCTGGGAGCGCTCGCCGAAGACAAACTCCTCAATCTCGATGAAGCCCCACATGTCGCTCTGGTAGATCTGGCGCGCGAACAGCTCGACCACGGCATTGCCGTTGTGGAAAATGACCTTGTAGACGGGGTTGTTAGCCATAATGATCCGGAAAGTAGGTAGCACGGGTAGAACTGTGCAGACAGTTGTCTCGGTCACGGTCCTGCGAGGGGCGCCATGGTACCACCGGGCACTGAAAAAGACAGCAGGATGGCGCCTGCGGGGTATTCCTGCCTCGCCGGGATCTGTACAATCCATGCCCCTTTCGATTCAGAAGCCGTAACGGGCACAGCGCCCAGGAACAGACAGTGGCCAGGAAGCTTTACGTCAAGACACACGGTTGCCAGATGAATGAGTATGATTCTGCGCGCATGCAGGATCTGCTGCGCGACAGTCACGGTCTGGAAACCACCGACAATCCGGACGAAGCCGACGTCCTGCTGCTGAACACCTGCTCCATACGGGAGAAGGCCCAGGAAAAGGTGTTTCACCAGCTCGGCCGATGGAAGCACCTGAAGCAGAAGAACCCGGACCTCATTATCGGTGTCGGCGGCTGTGTCGCCAGCCAGGAGGGCGCCGAAATCGGTCGCCGCGCACCCTATGTCGACCTCGTGTTCGGCCCACAGACCCTGCACCGTCTGCCCGAGATGATGGACCAGCGCGGCCCTGGCGGCACGCTCGTCGTCGACGTCAGCTTCCCGGAAATCGAGAAGTTCGACCGCCTGCCCGAGCCCAGCGTGGACGGTCCCACCGCCTTTGTCTCCATCATGGAGGGCTGCAGCAAATACTGCAGCTTCTGCGTGGTGCCCTACACTCGTGGCGAGGAAGTCTCGCGTCCCCTCGACGACGTGATCCTGGAAGTCAGCCAGCTCGCCGACAAGGGCGTGCGCGAGGTCAATCTGCTCGGGCAGAACGTCAACGCCTATCGCGGCGACAATCACCTGGGCGAGACCGTCGATTTTGCGGAGCTTCTCGGCTACGTGTCGCGCATCCCCGGCATCGACCGCATCCGCTATACCACCTCGCATCCCATGGAGTTCTCCGACGCGCTGATTGATGTCTACGCCGAGATTCCGGCGCTGGTGGATCACCTGCACCTGCCGGTACAGAGCGGCTCCGACCGGATTCTCGCGGCCATGAAGCGCAATCACACCGCGCTGGAGTACAAGTCCCGTATCCGCCGCCTGCGCCGCATCCGCCCGGCCATCAGCATCTCCTCGGATTTCATTATCGGCTTCCCCGGTGAGACCGACGCCGACTTCGAGGCCACCATGAAGCTGATCGATGACATCGGCTTTGATACGTCCTTCAGCTTCATCTACAGTGCCCGACCCGGCACACCGGCGGCAGAGCTGCCGGACAACACGCCGGAAGACGTGAAAAAAGCCCGTCTCAGTGCCCTGCAGGCCCGCATCAGCCAGCAGGCACAGGCCATCAGCCGGCGCATGGTCGGCGGCGTGGAGACGGTGCTGGTCACCGGTGTGTCGCGCAAGGACCCTGGCCAATTGCAGGGCCGCACGGAAAACAATCGCGTGGTGAATTTCTCCTGCACGGACATGGGCCTGGTTGGCGAGTTCGCCAGGGTGACCATCGACGAAGCCCTGCCGAACTCTCTGCGGGGCACGCTGCTGCCGCTGGCCCCACCAATGCACGCATCGCATGGTTGACTGCGCGGGAATCCCGTATATTCTTAAAATTCCATTCAGCGAAGGCGAACACGCCTGGACATTTTGACTACAGACACCCCACACACTGAATCCGTTCAGCAAAGCCTCACCCTGGAACCGAATGACGCGACGTGCCTGGCCGTACTGTGTGGCCAGTTCGACGCCCATTTGCGGCAAATAGAGACACGTTTGCGTGTTTCCATCGCGGCGCGCGGCAATCTTTTCGTGTTGACAGGGAGTCAGGCTGCCGTTCAATCCTGCGCCGACCTCCTGCAGCATGTGTATAGCGAAGTCTGTCAGGGGGTTGGACTGACGCCTGAGTCCCTGCACCTGCAGCTGCAGCATGCCGGCGTGGACGGGCAGGATGACGAACCCCAGGGTGCGCAACCCTCCTCCGTGGAGGCGCTCCAGGTCATTCGTACACGGCGTGCGTCGGTCAAGCCCCGGGGCCGCAATCAGCAGGGCTATGTGCGCACCATCAAGAATACGGACATCAATTTTGGCATCGGCCCCGCCGGTACCGGCAAGACCTACCTGGCGGTGGCCTGCGCGGTAGAGGCACTGCTGGAAGAAAAGGTCCGCCGCATCCTGCTGGTGCGTCCGGCGGTGGAAGCCGGCGAAAAGCTGGGCTTTCTGCCCGGCGACCTGAGCCAGAAAATAGACCCCTATCTGCGGCCGCTGTACGACGCCCTGTACGAAATGCTTGGTTTCGAGACGGTCAACAAGTATATCGAGCGCAGCGTTATCGAGGTCGCACCGCTGGCATTCATGCGCGGTCGCACACTGAACAACGCGTTCATCATTCTCGATGAAGCGCAGAACACCACGCGGGAGCAGATGAAGATGTTCCTGACGCGCATCGGGTTCGGTTCCACCGCCGTCATCACCGGCGACGCCACCCAGATCGACCTGCCCCGCGGCGCCCAGTCGGGCCTGACCCACGCGGCGAACATCCTCGAGGATGTCGAGGGCATCGGCTTTACCTATTTCGCCAACAAGGATGTTGTCCGTCATCCGCTGGTGCAGCGCGTAGTCGAGGCCTATGACAGCCACGATGCCCGCACCACGGCCATCGACAACACCCGCCGATGACTCTCACGCTGGATGTCCAGGCGGCCTGCTCCGATCCGGCGCCGGAGGAATCCGAGTTACGCCGCTGGCTGGACTGCGCCCTGGGTGAAGCGGGCCACGCCCGCGATGCCGAGATATCCCTGCGCCTGACGGACGAGGCCGAAATGGCGGCGCTGAACCATCGCTATCGCCAGCGCGATGGCGCCACCAACGTGCTTTCCTTCCCCGCGGATCTGCCGCCGGGCCTCGAACTGCCCCTGCTCGGCGATATCGTCATCTGCGCCCCCGTGGTGCTGCGCGAGGCCCGCGAGCAGGGGAAGCCGGCAGATAGCCACTGGGCGCACATGACGGTCCACGGCTGCCTGCATCTGCTGGGCTATGATCATATCGAAATGGCAGACGCCGAGATCATGGAGTCGCTGGAGACGCGTATTCTCGCTGCGCTCGGACTGCCCTGCCCCTATACGTTTTCTCTCGAAAAGGAGCGTTTCGCGTCGTGAGTGACGAGCGCAACAACCAGGATCAGGACGAGCGTTCCTGGCTGAGCAAAATAGGACAGCTGTTCTCTTCCGAGCCCCGCAGCCGCAAGGACCTGGAAGATGTCCTGAGTGTGGCCGCGGATAATGAAGTCATCGACGAGGACGCCCGCAGCATCATCCAGGGCGCCATGCAGGTTGCCGACATGCAGGCCCGGGACATCATGATTCCCCGGGCGCAGATGGTGGTCATCAAGTCAGAGTCAACGCTGGAGGAGATCCTGCCGCAGATCATCCGCTCGGCGCACTCACGCTACCCGGTGATCGGCGACAATCCGGATGATATCCTCGGCATTCTGCTGGCCAAGGACCTGCTCCCGCAGATCCTGAAAAAGGACAATGCGGATTTTGACATCCGCGAGCTGCTGCGCCAGACGGTGGTTGTTCCGGAAAGCAAGCGGCTCAACGTTCTGCTGCGCGAATTCCGCGAGAACCGTAACCACATGGCGATCGTCATTGACGAATACGGCGGCGTGGCTGGACTGGTCACCATCGAGGATGTGCTGGAGGAGATTGTCGGCGAAATCGAGGACGAGACGGATATCGAGGAAGACCAGCATATCCGCCGCATCAGCGATGACGAGTTCTTCATCAAGGCACTGACGCCGATCGAAGATTTCAATGACTACTTCAAGACCGACTTCAGCGACGAGGAATTCGACACCATTGGCGGCCTCGTGATTCACGCTTTCGGACACATGCCCGCACGCAACGAAACCACGCGCATTGACGATTTCGAATTCAAGATCATCAACGCCGATCAGCGCAAGATCCACAGCCTGCGCATGCGCCCCATCAGGGACTAGATGTCTTGCTCTTGCTGATGCCCCTCGCCGGGGCGCTGCTGACCCTTTCTTTCGCGCCTTTCGGTCTTTGGCCAGCGGGCATTGCCGGCTGCGCCCTGTTCGGCTATTTCCTGTGCACCTGCGGCACCGGCGCTGCCATCTGGCGCGGCTGGCTGTTCGGCCTGGGACTGTTCGGGACCGGCGCCTCCTGGGTTTACGTCAGCATCCACGTCTACGGGCAGGCAAGTATCGCGCTGGCGACCCTGCTCACGGTTGTGTTCTGCGCCGGTCTCGCGCTGTTGCCAGCCCTTTTTGCCGGTCTTTACGTGCGCTGGGTGCGCGGCTTGCCCGGTGGCATGCTGATCGGCTTCCCGGCACTCTGGGTCCTGTTCGAGTGGCTGCGCAGCTGGTTGCTGACCGGCTTCCCGTGGCTCTATCTCGGCTACGCGCATATCGACACCTGGATCGCCGGATGGGCGCCGATCGCCGGCGTCTATGGTCTGAGCTTTTTCACCGCACTCACCGCCAGCTGCCTGTTCCTGGCCTGGCGCAGCCGCGGTGCCGCGTCGCTCGTGACCTATGCCGGCATCGTCGTGACTATCTGGGTAGGCGGTCTGGTCCTGCGACCGATCGAGTGGGTCGTGCCTGCGAGCGAGGCGCCGCTCAGCGTCGCGCTGTACCAGCCGAATATCCCGCAGGAACTGAAATGGGACCGACGCTATTACGACACCATTCTGCAGCAGTACGAGCGCGCCGTGCGCCCGATGTTCGGCAAGGACATCGTGCTCTGGCCGGAGTCGGCGATTCCCCGCATCTACGAAAATGCCCGCGACTTCCTTGACCCCATGGCACGCCGTGCAAGCCTGACCGACTCCACCCTGATCACGGGCGTCCCGTCCCGGGATGATGCCGGCGCCTATCGCAACAGCATTGTCGCTATCGGTCTCGGCGAGGGCATGTACCACAAGCAGCGACTGGTCCCTTTCGGCGAGTACGTTCCCCTGGAAGACTGGCTGCGCGGGGTGATCGCCTTCTTCGACATGCCGATGTCCAGCTTCAGCAGCGGTCCGCCCGACCAGCCGCCACTGCGCGCGGGTAGCCACCGCGTGGCCCCCTATATCTGTTACGAGATCGTTTATCCCGGCCTCGTGGCCCGGGCCGCCCGCCGTGCGGAACTCCTCGTCACCGTCAGCAATGACACCTGGTTTGGCGCCTCCATCGGGCCGCTGCAGCACCTGCAGATGGCGCGAATGCGCGCGCTCGAGAATGGCCGCTACCTGCTGCGCGGCACCAACAATGGCGTCTCCGCCATCATCGACCACCGCGGCAAGATCACGGCGCAGACCGAGCAGTTCGTGGAAACCACGCTGACGGGCACCGCGGAGGTTATGCTGGGGCACACACCGTTTACCAGCTTCGGTCCGATGCCTGTGATTATTGCGTGTGCGTCGCTTCTGGCACTCATGGCTCTGGCTTACCTCACGCTGTGGCGCAACGGTCGATAGCACGCGCAAACCGACGAATGATCGCGACCCCTGTGGATTGGTGATAACATCGCCGCTTTTCAGTGACCTACGGCATGCAAGAGCAATACGATCCGCAAGACCTTGAACGCCAGGCGCAGAGGTTCTGGCAGGAAAATGACAGCTTCGCCGCCAGCGACGACTTCACGCGCGAGAAATTCTACTGCCTGTCCATGTTCCCCTACCCCAGCGGCAAGCTGCATATGGGGCATGTGCGCAACTACACCATTTCAGATGTGATTGCGCGCTACCAGCGCATGCTCGGCAAGAACGTCCTGCACCCTATGGGTTGGGACGCCTTTGGCCTGCCCGCAGAAAACGCCGCCATCGCCAACAGGACGGCACCGGCAACCTGGACCTACGCCAATATCGACGACATGCGGCGCCAGCTGCAGGCACTCGGCTTCAGCTTTGACTGGTCGCGGGAAATCGCCACCTGCCGCCCCGAGTACTACCGCTGGGAGCAATGGTTCTTCACGCGGCTGTATGAAAAGGGCCTGGTGTACAAGAAGATGTCGACGGTGAACTGGGACCCTGTTGACCAGACCGTGCTCGCCAACGAGCAGGTCATCGACGGCTGCGGCTGGCGCTCGGGGGCGCCCATCGAGCGTCGCGATATTCCGCAGTGGTTTATCCGCATTACCGCTTACGCCGAGGAGCTCCTCGATGATCTTGAGAAACTCGAGCACTGGCCCGAGCAGGTGCGCACCATGCAGCGCAACTGGATCGGCAAGAGCCGCGGCGCCAACCTGCGTTTCGATCTCGAGTCATCCGTAGCCGGCGTCGATAGCCTCGAGGTCTACACCACACGCCCGGATACCCTGATGGGCGCCACCTACCTCAGCCTGGCGGCCGGCCACCCCGTGTCGCTGGCGATGGCGGAGGAAAACCCGGCACTCGCCGCCTTCATTGACGAGTGCCGCCACGGCTCGGTCGCCGAGGCCGACCTCGCGCAGCAGGAAAAGCGCGGCATGGACACCGGCCTGAAGGCCGTGCATCCACTCACCGGCGATCTGCTGCCGGTGTGGGTCGCCAACTATGTCCTGATGGACTACGGCTCGGGCGCCATCATGGCTGTACCGGCCCACGACCAGCGCGACTGGGAGTTCGCCACTCGCTATGGCCTGCCCCTGCGTGTCGTGGTCAGCGACGACAACGGCAATGCACCCGACATCACGCGGGAGAGCTATACCGGTCGCGGCCGCCTGATCAACTCCGGCGAGTTCGATGGCCTGGAATTCGAGGCGGCCTTCGACGCTATCGCTGCAGCGCTGGAAGCGCGGGGCGCCGGCGAGGTCACGACCCAGTATCGGTTGCGCGACTGGGGTGTGTCGCGGCAGCGCTACTGGGGCTCACCGATTCCCATGCTCAATCTGCCGGACGGTGGCGAGATTCCCATCCCCGAGGATCGCCTGCCGGCGCTGCTGCCGGAAGACGTGGTGATGGACGGCGTTTCCTCGCCCCTGAAGTCGGATCCACAGTGGCGCCAGTTCGATCTCGACGGCATCGCCTGCGAGCGCGAGACAGACACCTTCGACACTTTCATGGAATCGTCCTGGTATTACGCGCGCTTTACCTGCCCCGACTATGAAGATGGCATGCTCGACAGCGATCGCGCCAACTACTGGCTGCCGGTTGACCAGTATGTCGGCGGTATCGAGCACGCCATTCTGCACCTGCTGTACGCGCGCTTCTTCCACAAGCTGATGCGCGACGAGGGCCTGATCACCTCCAGTGAGCCCTTCACGCGACTGCTCACCCAGGGCATGGTGCTGAAAGATGGCGCCAAGATGTCCAAGTCCAAGGGCAATACCGTTGATCCGCAGGCCCTGATCGACGCCTATGGCGCAGATACCGTGCGCCTTTTCAGCATGTTTGCTGCGCCGCCCGAGCAGTCGCTGGAGTGGTCGGATTCCGCCGTCGAGGGTGCCAATCGCTTTCTCAAGCGCCTGTGGCGACTGGTCACCGGACACGTGGCAGCCGGGCCGGCACCGCCACTGGACGTCGCCGCCCTCAATGATGCGCAGCGCGATCTGCGCCGCAAGACCCACGCCACCATTGCCAAGGTCAGCGACGATTACGGCCGCCGACTGACCTTCAACACCGCCATCGCGGCCATCATGGAGCTGTGCAACGATATCGGCCGGCTGGATGCCGACAGCGATCAGTCCCGCGCCGTCATCCATGAGGCCCTGGATGCGGTTGTGCGCATGCTCTGCCCCATCGTCCCGCACCTTTGTCACCATCTGTGGCGCATGATGGGTGGCGATGGCGACGCCATGGTCGCCGCCTGGCCGACAGTCGATGAATCCGCACTGGCGCGCGACAGCATCGAGATGGTGGTCCAGGTGAACGGCAAGGTGCGGGCGAAAATGTCCGTGCCCGCAGACATCGACAGAGACGGCGCGGAGACAGCGGCACTGGCACAGGAAAACGTCCAGCGGTTTATCGAGGAAAAAACGGTGCGCAAGGTCATCGTCGTCCCCGGCAGGCTGGTCAATATCGTGGTGGGCTGAACGTGACTCGCAACCACCGCCTCGCGCTCTGCATACTGGCCCTGCTGCTTGCTGCCGTCGCCGGCTGCGGCTTCCAGCTGCGCGGCGGCGAGGGCGGCTCCTCCCTGCCCGACGCCTGGCAGTCCATGCACCTGAGCACCCCCAGCCCGAACAGCGAACTCAGTCGCGTGGTGCGAACGCGCTTTACCGCCAGTGGCATACGCTGGCTGCCAGCCGACGAGGCGGCCTACGTGCTTGCGCTGGGCAATGAACGCTTCACCCAGCGCAACCTGTCCATCAACGCCCAGGCACGGGCGGCAGAGTTCGAGCTGACATTGCGCGCCCGCTTTGCGGTGCGCGACAGCGACGGCAAGCTCCTGCTGCCACCGGACGACGCCATCATCACAAAGCAGATGGAGAACGATCCGCGCAATGTGGTGGGCAAGGCGGAGGAAATCCGCATTCTGCGCAACGAGATGCGTACCGAGCTCGCGCAGCAGATCATGCGTCGTATTTCCTTTTATGCCGCCAGCGAGCGCTGATGCGGATCTACCCCGAAAAACTCAGGGGGGATCTGCAAAAGCGGCTGCTACCGGTTTACCTGGTCAGCGGCGACGAGACACTGCTGGTGCAGGAGTGTGCTGACAGCATCCGCGTGGCGGCGCGCGAGCGCGGCTGCAGCGAGCGCATTGTCATGGACGCCGGACGCGACTTCGACTGGCAGGAACTGCTGCAGCACGCCAGCAACCTGTCGCTGTTCTCGCAGCAGCAGCTGCTGGAACTGCGGCTGCCGGACGCAAAACCGGGAAGCGAGGGCAGCAAGGCAATTTGCCGCTATCTCGATAATCCCTCCCCCGATAACACCCTGCTGATTGTCGCCGGCAAACTGGACCGCACCGCCGCCAACAGCAAGTGGTTCCGCGCCATCGACAGCGCCGGGGCCACGCTCAGTCTGTGGCCGGTAAACCCCGGCGAACTGCCGCGCTGGCTGCAGCAGCGTGCAGCGGCGGCCGGCCTGACCCTGACGTCCGAGGCGGCGGCACTCCTGGCAGAACGCACCGAGGGCAATCTGCTGGCCGCGGCGCAGGAGATCGAGAAGCTTGCCCTGCTCGGCGAGAACCCGCACATCGATGTCGACAGCGTCACTGATAACGTGCTCAGCAGTGCGCGCTTTGGCGTATTCAGCATGGTCGACACTGCCCTCGCGGGTGATGCCCGCAGCACCCTGCGCATGCTGCAGGGCCTGCGGGCCGAAGGGGTGGAGCTGGCGGTCGTGATGTGGGTGATCGCGCGGGAACTGCGCCTGCTGCAGGCACTGGTAGAAGACTGTGCGCAGGGCATGCGGCCACAGCAGGCCCTGCAGCAGCATCGGGTATGGAAATCGCGCCTGGCGGCAGTCGGCGCCGCTCTGGAGCGACATGACCGCCGCAGCATGCCGCGGATTCTTCAACTGGCGCTGCAGGCGGACGCGGCTGCCAAGGGCTATGGTCCGGGCGATGCCTGGCAACACCTCGAGACCCTGCTGCTGGCAATCGCGCGGCGTAGCGCCCTGCATCCGGTACGGTAAGACCTCCACTCAACCTGTCGTTTTTTCAGGCAGGTGGCAAATCATCACGCTTGCGCTTCCACACAACCGACTATACTGTATATCCATACAGTTACTGCAGACGGTCATTGTGAGGAGAGCCATCATGAACAGCGTACTCGAGCAGGTCATGCGCCGCCAGGACACCTGGGTCGGCCGTGCCGAACATTTCGCCCCCGCCCGCGCGGCGGCCAATAGCGACAGCCACGGTCGCGAACACCTGTCTACCGGCTACAGTACGCTGGATGCCGCACTTCGCGGACAGGGCTGGCCACTTGGCAACAGCATCGAACTGCTCAGCGACGCCTCGGGAATGGGTGCCATGGGCCTGTTCCTGCCTGCCATGGCCAGTCTCAGCGCACAACAGCGACAGTGGCTGGTCTTCATTGCGCCGCCTTTCGTTCCCTACGCCCCGCTGCTGGAAGCCCGCGGCATCGACACCCGACAGGTGCTACTGGTACATCCGCGCAGTCGCGAGGACCTCCTCTGGAGCACCGAGCAGGCGCTGCGTAGCAGCACCTGCAGCGCCGTATTCAGCTGGCTGGGCAGTACCGATTATCGCTACAGCGAACTGCGCAAGCTGCAGCTGGCGGCCACCAGCCGCAACAGCCTGTCGGTCCTGTTTCGCGCTGCACATACGGGTCAACAGCATGCGCCTGCCGCCCTGCGCCTGCAGATGACGGCGTACCGCCAGGTCCAGCTGCTGAAGCAACGTGGCGGCAAGCAGGGTCTGACCGTGGAACTGCCGGTAGCGGAAGACATTCCCGGTCAACCGCAGCTGTGGGAACTGCCCGCCAGTCCGGCTGGTACGGCCCCTGTGGCGGCACCGGCCGCACGTTGACTCCGCCAGGCAAGACGGCGCAACGACGCATGCACCCGTTCAGGGTGGCGGCCACCGGTCTTTATCGTTATAACGGAGGCGTACATCAACAGGGAGCTGGACATGCAGGATTTGCCTCACCATTACACGGCAAGCGCCCATGGTGCTGATACCGGCAGCATTACGTTAAACGCATCCAATGTCCCCGATATCAGCAGCGCAGCACCCGCTGAATTCGGTGGACCCGGTGATCAGTGGTCGCCGGAATCACTGCTGGTTGCTGCGGTCGCCGACTGTTTCATATTGACGTTTCGCGCTATCGCCCGCGCCTCGAAGCTGGAGTGGGCCCATCTGGAGTGCAGCGCCGAGGGAACCCTGGATCGCGTAGAGCGCGTCACACGCTTCACCGCCGTGCACATTGTGGCCACACTGACCGTGCCAGAAGGCACAGATCCGGAAAAGGCCGAAAAACTGCTGCACAAGGCCGAGGAGAACTGCCTGATCACCAATTCACTGAACGTTGAACCGCAGCTGACAACCCATGTCAATCACAGTCGCTGAGGTGCTCGTATGGACGCGTGGCTGACCGACTACGGGGTCACTATCGGCGTTGGCGGACTGATCCTGTTCATGGTCTTTATCGTCTGGGATCTGGCCCGCCGCAGCAATGCCGGCAAGTTCGGCACCCTGATCCTGTTCATCGCCCTGGGAATGGGCATCCTGGGCTTTCTGATCAAGGGTGTCATTACCTACCTGATGGAGAGTGGCGGGGTCTAGTGGCCCACTAGCCCGCCTGCCTCTCGATCATCGCATCGACCTTCTTCTCAAGAATGGACAAGGGCACCGGACCGTCCTTGAGAACCTCATCGTGGAAATCGCGGATGTCGAAATCCTCGCCGAGGGCAACACGGGCTTTCTCGCGCATCTCCATGATCTTCAGCTTGCCGATCAGATAGGCCGTTGCCTGTCCGGGCATGGCGATATAACGCTCGATTGCCCGGGTGGAATCACCCAGTGAGTTCGGAGTGTTTTCCACCAGGTAATCGATGGCCTCCTCGCGGGTCCAGCGCTTACTGTGTATTCCAGTGTCGACCACCAGGCGACAGGCACGCCACAGCTCCATGGCCAGGCGACCAAAGTCCGAATAGGGGTCCTCATAAAACCCCATATCCTTGGCCAGTTCCTCGGTATACAGCCCCCAGCCTTCGGTGAAGGCGGTGAAACTCGCGTATTTCTGGAACTCGGGAATATCGTCCAGCATCACGGTAATGGCGCGCTGCATGTGATGTCCCGGCACACCCTCGTGGAACGCCAGCGCCTCAAGCTGGTATTTCGGCATATCCGCCATATCGTACAGGTTGGCGTAATAAATGCCGGGGCGCGAACCGTCCTTCGGGGGGGCCTGGTAGAACGCCTTGCCGGCGGAGCGCTCGCGGAAGGCCTCCACGCGCTTGACCACCAGCTCGGCTTCGGGCAGCAGGCCGAAATAATCCGGCAGGCGCTCGCGCATGGCGTCGATCGCCGCCCGCGCCTCTGTGAGGTAGGCCTCGCGGCCGGCATCCGTATTCGGATAATAGAACTGTTCATCCTCACGCATGAAATCAAAGAACGCCGGCAGATCACCCTCAAAGCCCACCTTCTGCATGATCGAGCGCATCTCGTCGTGAATGCGCTCAACCTCGCTGAGGCCAATGCTGTGAATCTCGTCAGCACTCAGATCGGTCGTGGTAAACCAGCGCAGGCGCTGAGCATAGAACGCGTCGCCTTCGGGGAATTTCCACACGCCGTCGTCCTCCGAAGCCGCCTGCGCCTGCTGGGCAATCGCCGCAATCAGCCGCTGGTAGGCCGGCTTGACCACGTTCACCAGGACGGTTTCCGCCTCATCCAGCAGCGCCTGACGCATCTGGTCATCAATGTCCAGTGCTGCCACCTTGGCCTTGAAGTCCTCCCACAGCGTGGAGTCCGTATCGCTGTCGTCGTAAGGGGCGCCGGCAATAACGTTCTGCGCCGACTCCAGCATCTTCGGATACTGCCAGTCTGCCAGCAGCAGGCCTTTCTCCGTGCGGATAGCCATTTGCGAAATGACCTGGTCGAAATACCTCGCCACGTTGCGCAGTCGGCCGATATAGTCCTCGGCATCCTGACGGTCAGCAATGCGATGAATATTGATCAGCGCGCTGGGAACCGCCGTGTGCGGACCCCGGAACTGGTGAATCACGTAGTGATGATGGCGGAATTCGTCGCTGGACAGCTGTCGTTCCAGATTCAGTTTGTACAGATCATAAGACAGCTGCTCGCTGGGGCTCAGACGTTCGCGATCAAACTGTCCCAGCTGCTGCAGGCGCGCCTGGTTCAGCTCACGCGTCTCCTGCTGAAAGGGTTCCGACACCGGATTCCACTTGTCGTTGTTGGTCTTGATACCGCGATAGGTTGCCGTGAGCGGATAGCGCTCCATGTCCGCGGCATAGGCTTCCTCCAGAAACTCGCGAAAGCTGGCAGGGGACTCCTGCTCCGTGGTCGGGTTCACGTTGCCGCTCGTTTCGGTCATTGACGCACCCGGCGTGGCGCTATCGTCCTTGCCAGAACAGGCGGTCAGGCCAATGGCAGATGCCAGTGCCAACGCCAGCAAACCATTACGTTGTTGTTTCAAGATGGGCTCCCTCAGCATAAATAACGGACAGGATAATGGCGTAACGATCCGCAAAATGCCAATGCTGTGGTCTAGACATTATGTAGTGACCTACCCGTCCTCAAATATCGTGGGTTAAGCTGAGGACGGTGATCCAAGCTCAGAGCCAAAAGTGAGGAGGGTAGG
>NZ_SLWX01000028.1 GCF_004340525.1 Chromatocurvus halotolerans
CAGATGACAGTGACACTGATTGCGCCGATTGCGATGGAAGACGGTCTGCGCTTTGCGGTACGCGAAGGTGGCCGCACGGTCGGCGCCGGCGTTGTAGCGAAGATCCTCGAGTAAAGCAGGAAAGCAGCAACCCAGGTTGCTGCAAAGTAACGAGCCGAACGGCCCGTGAAGGGCGTTCGGCTTCGTTGTCTGTAACAGAGTTACAGGCCAGTAGCTCAACTGGCAGAGCAGCGGTCTCCAAAACCGCAGGTTGGGGGTTCGAGTCCCTCCTGGCCTGCCAATCATGGCAGGAAATGCCACCCCCTGAAGGGGTGGTCGTGTTAAAGGAAGTGTTGATGAGTGTGGAAGCGCCAGCCAGTCGTCTGGATAGCCTGAAGTGGCTTGTTGTCGTGGCGCTGTTAGCCGCGGCGGTAATCGGGAACAGCTATTTCTCGAACGAGTCTCTGCTGTACCGCGTGCTGGCTATTGTCGCGCTTGCCGCAGTAGCGGGTTTCGTCGCTCTCCAGACCGCGAAGGGTCATGCGTTCTGGTCTCTGGTCAAGGGGTCGCGCACCGAGATTCGCAAGGTTGTCTGGCCCACCCGTCAGGAAACCGTTCAAACCACACTTATCGTTGTCGCATTTGTTTTGGTGGTGGCCCTGATCCTTTGGGGGCTTGACTCCTTCCTGGGTTGGTTGGTGTCGCTGGTAATTGGGTAGCATGGGGCATAAGGGTTAACCGATGGCAATGCGCTGGTACGTCGTACAGGCTTTTTCCGGGTACGAGAAGAAGGTCGCTGCAGCCCTGAAGGAGCGCATCGAGCTACACAACATGCAGGATCGCTTCGGTGATGTGCTGGTGCCGACTGAAGAGGTCATCGAAATGCGTGCGGGGCAGAAGCGGCGCAGTGAGCGCAAGTTCTTCCCTGGTTACGTGCTCGTGCAGATGGAGCTTGATGACGACACCTGGCACCTGGTGAAGCAGACGCCTCGGGTGCTGGGCTTCATCGGTGGCAACAAGGCCGATGCTCCGGCACCGATTACAGACAAGGAAGCGGCCAGCATCCTGCAGCGCGTCGAAGAGGGTGTTGAGGCGCCGCGACCCAAGACCATGTTCGAGCCCGGTGAAATGGTGCGTGTCGTCGATGGCCCCTTCAACGACTTCAACGGCGTGGTCGAGGAAGTGAACTACGAGAAGAGCCGGCTTAACGTGGCCGTGCTGATATTTGGCCGGTCGACTCCGGTCGAGCTGGAATTCGGTCAGGTGGAAAAGGCCTGATCAGGGGCGCGCCCGGTTCTCCGGGTGCGCAGTGTGAAATGGGTGGCGTGCCACCCCGTTGGGGAGCCGCAGCAGACCTTTCAAGGTGCAGAGCTGTCGGCGTCTGAACCCAGGAGAACGTAACATGGCAAAGAAAGTCGAAGCGTACATCAAGCTTCAGGTCGCCGCAGGCAAGGCCAACCCGAGTCCCCCGGTGGGTCCGGCGCTGGGTCAGCACGGCGTGAATATCATGGAGTTCTGCAAGGCCTTTAACGCCGAGACGCAGGATGTTGAGCAGGGCCTGCCGATACCGGTGGTCATCACCGTATACAGCGACCGCTCATTCACCTTTATCCGCAAGACGCCGCCTGCTGCGGTACTTCTGCGCAAGCAGGCGGGCATCAGCAAGGGTTCTGGCGAGCCAAACACCAGCAAGGTTGGCAAGGTGACACGAGCTCAGCTGGAAGAAGTAGCGACGCAAAAGTGGCCGGATTTGACGGCAGCGGATATGGACGCGGCGGTGCGCACCATCGCCGGCAGCGCTCGCTCTGCGGGTATCGATGTAGAGGGGGTGAACTGATGGCCAGGTTGTCAAAGCGTGTTCGCGCATTCAAGGAGAAGGTCGATCCGACCAGAGCCTACCCGCTGGCTGACGCTGTTGCATTGCTGAAAGAGCTGTCGACGGCAAAGTTCAATGAGACGGTTGAAGTGGCGGTGAAGCTGGGCATCGATGCGCGCAAATCGGACCAGGCGGTGCGTGGTGCGACAACGCTGCCCCACGGTACGGGCAGTGATGTTCGCGTTGCCGTATTTACCCAGGGTGATGCTGCCGAGAAGGCGCTGGCAGCCGGGGCGGACCTGGTCGGCATGGACGATCTTGCCGAGCAGATCAAGGGCGGCATGATGGATTTCGACGTCGTGATTGCGTCGCCAGATGCCATGCGCGTTGTCGGGCAACTCGGCCAGATTCTCGGTCCGCGGGGCCTTATGCCCAACCCGAAGACGGGTACGGTTACGCCCGATGTGGAAACCGCCGTCAAGAACGCCAAGTCGGGCCAGATGCGGTATCGGACCGACAAGAACGGCATTATCCATGGAGGTATCGGGAAGATCAGCTTCGAGCCGGATGCTATCCGAGGCAATCTCGAGGCGGTTCTGGCCGACCTCAGGAAGGCCAAGCCATCGGCGGCAAAGGGCGTCTACCTGCGCAAGATCACGCTGTCGACCACGATGGGTCCCGGCGTGACGATTGACCAGGCGTCGATAGCAGAAGCGTAATTACCTCTGGGCGCTCCATCGGGGGCGCTCAGGGCTGATGTGGATTTTCCAGGGAGGGAGAGTCCATTGGCGAATGAAGTGGGTATAGCCCATTTGAATCGCTGACTTTGAGGTCTTTGAACACTAGCGGTGACCATGCGTTTGCCCAGCTACGAACGAAGACCATCAAAGACCGTAGGTGTTGTGCCGGACGTTGTGCCGAGCTCGACCTAAAGGGAGAAAGCAGGCCCGCCTACGCAGATGGTGGATACGTTCACCAGACACGCGGACTGCACATAGGTTTGTGCAGGCCTGACATAGTAATCCAGGAGTTATACCAGTGGCAATCGGACTCGAAGACAAGAAGGCGATCGTAGCTGAAGTTAACGAGACTGCCACCAATGCCCTTTCCCTTGTAGTCGCAGATGCGCGTGGCGTGTCTGTTGACGGAATGACGGCGTTGCGCCAGGAAGCCCGCAAGAGCTCAGTGACCCTCCGCGTTGTGCGGAACACACTGGCCAGGCGCGCTTTTGAAGGAACGGAGTACGAGTGCGTCAAGGAAGCGCTCGTGGGTCCGTCCCTGTTCGGATTTTCCATGGAGGATCCGGGTGCTGCAGCACGTCTGTTCAAGGAATTTGCCAAGGAGAATAAAAACTTCGAGGTGAAGGTATTGGCGGTGAGCGGCCAGATGCTGGGTGCTGAACAATTGGATGTGCTGGCCAAGCTGCCGACGCGCGATCAGGCGCTCTCGATGTTGATGAGTGTTATGAAGGCGCCGGCAACCAAGCTGGTTCAGACAATGAACGAAGTGCCTGGAAAGCTGGTTCGCACACTGGCAGCAGTACGCGATCAGAAAGAGGCCGCCTAAACGCGGTTCGAAGATTTCATAGTCAATCAGGAGTAGTAAGTCATGGGCATGTCGAAAGACGATATCTTGAATGCAATTGCTGAAATGAGCGTCATGGAAGTGGTTGAGCTCATCGAAGCCATGGAAGAGAAGTTCGGTGTCACTGCGGCGGCTGCCGTAGCGGCTGCACCTGCAGCTGGCGGCGGCGATACCGCTGCAGCGGTTGAGGAGCAGACTGAATTTGACGTGATTCTCACCAGCGCTGGCGAGAAGAAAGTCAACGTGATCAAGGTGGTTCGCGCCATTACGGGTCTCGGTCTCAAGGAAGCCAAGGGCCTGGTCGACGGCGCGCCGTCACCGGTCAAGGAAGGCGCGTCCAAGGACGAAGCCGAAGACATCAAGAAGCAGCTGGAAGAAGCCGGCGGTTCTGCGGAGCTCAAGTAAGCTTGATGTCTGTCCGGTCAGTCCGGATACGCTGAGGCTGGTGGGCTTTTGCCCACCGGCCTTTTCCTGCTTAGGCAGGACTGATTCGGGTGGTGACGGCCACCCTGTGGCGGCCCGCAAAGGGCTGGTGAATCGTCGGGCGACGATTCAAGGCTAAATACGCTGGGGAGTACAGATGTCATACTCGTACACTGAGAAAAAACGCATCCGCAAGACATTCGGCTCGTTGCCGAAGGTCATGGATGTTCCTTACCTGCTTGCGACACAGCTGGATTCCTATCGCAAATTTACCCAGCACGAAGTCCCACTGGAGGACCGCGCGGAACTCGGTCTGCACGCGGCCTTCAAATCCGTCTTCCCGATTGCCAGCTACAGCGGCAACGCGGCACTGGAATACGTGGATTATCGTCTTGGAACGCCGGTATTCGATGTCAACGAGTGCCAGCTGCGGGGTGTGACCTACTCCTGCTCCCTGCGGGTCAAGGTGCGCTTGATCATTTACGACAAGGAAAGCGCCAACAAGACCATCAAGGACATCAAGGAGCAGGAAGTGTACATGGGGGAAATTCCCCTCATGACAGAAAACGGTACCTTCGTGATCAACGGCACCGAACGGGTGATTGTGTCCCAGCTGCATCGCTCGCCCGGTGTTTTCTTCGACCATGACAAGGGCAAGACGCATTCTTCCGGCAAGCTGCTGTACTCGGCTAGGGTCATTCCCTACCGCGGCTCCTGGCTGGACTTCGAGTTTGACCCGAAGGATATGGTCTTTGCGCGGATCGACCGCCGCCGCAAGCTGCCCGCCACCATACTTCTGCGGGCGCTAGGCTATGACTCCGAGGAAATCCTCGGCATGTTCTATGACTTCAATACCTTCACCGTCGACAAGGACGGTGGCTACAGCATGACGCTGATTCCCGAGCGTCTGCGCGGCGACATTGCCGCCTTCGACATCAAGGTGGGTCGCAAGGTCATCGTCGAGCAGGGCCGCCGCATCACGGCACGGCACATCCGCGAGCTGGAAAAGGCGGAGATGAAAAGTCTCGAGATTCCGGCTGAGTACCTGCATGGCCGTGCGCTGGCGACGAACGTTGTCGATGAGTCCACTGGCGAGGTGCTGGTGGAGTGCAATACCGAAATCACCGCCGAGGTGATGGAGAAGCTGACGGCCGCCAACGTCACCACGATCGAAACGCTGTATACCAATGAGCTGGACTGTGGTCCGTATATTTCCGACACCCTGCGCGCCGATCCCACCCGCAGCGAGCTCGAGGCGCTGGTCGAGATCTACCGCATGATGCGCCCGGGCGAGCCGCCGACCAAGGAGTCCGCAGAGAACCTGTTCCAGAATCTTTTCTTCTCGACGGATCGCTATGATCTGTCCAACGTCGGTCGCATGAAGTTCAACCGCCGCCTGGGCCGTGAGGAAATTGAAGGCAGCAGCATTCTGTCCCGCGAGGATATTGTGGATGTTCTGCGCACACTTGTGGGCATCCGCAACGGCAAGGGCATGGTCGACGATATCGATCACCTCGGTAACCGACGTATCCGCAGCGTGGGCGAAATGGCGGAGAACCAGTTCCGCGTCGGCCTGGTGCGTGTGGAGCGTGCGGTCAAGGAACGCCTGTCAATGGCCGAGAGCGAAGGCCTGATGCCGCAGGACCTGATCAACGCCAAGCCGGTGTCTGCAGCGGTGAAGGAGTTCTTTGGCTCCAGCCAGCTGTCCCAGTTCATGGATCAGAACAATCCGCTATCGGAAGTGACGCACAAGCGCCGCGTCTCGGCGCTCGGGCCGGGTGGTCTGACCCGCGAGCGCGCCGGTTTTGAGGTGCGCGACGTGCATCCCACGCACTACGGTCGGGTCTGCCCGATCGAAACGCCGGAGGGCCCGAACATCGGCCTGATCAACTCGCTGGCGGTATATGCGCGTACCAACGACTATGGCTTCCTGGAAAGTCCCTACCGTCGCGTGGTCGACGGGCAGGTGACCGACGATATCGAGTACCTGTCTGCTATCAACGAGGCGGAGCACGTGATTGCGCAGGCGTCTGCGAGTCTCGACAAGAGCAACCGCTTCGTCGACGATCTCATTACGGTGCGTCACCTGAACGAATTTACGGTGATGCCGCCGGAGCGCGTCGATTACATGGACGTGTCACCCCAGCAGGTAGTATCGGTGGCGGCAGCCCTGATTCCGTTCCTGGAGCACGATGACGCCAACCGCGCCCTCATGGGTTCCAACATGCAGCGCCAGGCCGTTCCCACGCTGCGCGCCGACAAGCCGCTGGTAGGCACCGGCATGGAGCGCTTTGTTGCCGGCGACTCCGGCGTCTGTGTTCTGGCCAACCGCAACGGCGTTGTGGATTCCGTGGACGCCAGCCGTATTGTGGTGCGCGTTGACGATCAGGATGTGGGCCCCGATGAAGCGCCTGTAGACATCTACAACCTGACCAAGTACACGCGGTCAAACCAGAACACCTGCATCAATCAGCGACCGATCGTGACTCGCGGTGACCGGGTGAACCGCGGCGATATCCTTGCGGATGGCCCGTCCATCGACATGGGTGAGCTGGCGCTGGGGCAGAACATGCGCATCGCCTTCATGCCCTGGAACGGCTACAACTTCGAGGACTCGATCCTCGTTTCCGAGCGTGTGGTAAAAGAAGACCGATTTACCACGATTCATATTCAGGAACTTACCTGTATCGCCCGGGATACCAAGCTGGGGCCGGAGGAGGTTTCCTCGGATATTCCGAATGTCGGCGAGAGCGCACTGTCAAAGCTGGACGAGTCGGGCATTGTCTATATCGGTGCGGAAGTGGACGCCGGCGATATTCTCGTGGGCAAGGTAACGCCGAAGGGTGAGACCCAGTTGACCCCCGAGGAAAAACTGCTGCGTGCCATCTTTGGTGAGAAGGCATCGGACGTCAAGGATACCTCCCTGCGGGTGCCGTCCAGCACCAAGGGAACGGTGATCGATGTTCAGGTCTTCACCCGCGACGGGCTTGAGAAGGACGCCCGGGCCCAGCAGATCGAAAAGCAGCAGCTGGACGAATTCCGCAAGGACCTGAAGGAAGAGTACCGCATCTTCGAGGAAGCGACGTTTTCGCGTCTGTTCAATATGCTGAACGGGCAGAAGACCGTCAGCGGCGGCGGTCTCGCGAAAGGCACCACGCTCAATGACAAGGTGCTGGCTGAGCTCGACCGTGATCAGATCCTCAAGATAAAGCTTTCCGATGCGGATCTTAACGAGGCGCTGGCGTCGGCGCAGCGTCAGCTCGACGAGCAGAACAAGCTGCTGGAAGAGCGCTTCGAGAACAAGAAGGGCAAGCTGCAAAGCGGCGATGATCTCGCGCCCGGCGTGCTCAAGATCGTCAAGGTATATCTCGCGGTCAAGCGGCGCATTCAGCCGGGTGACAAGATGGCCGGTCGCCACGGCAACAAGGGCGTGATCTCCGTGATCATGCCGGTGGAGGATATGCCCTTCGATGCCAACGGTGAGCCGGTGGATATCGTGCTTAACCCCCTGGGCGTGCCCTCACGCATGAACGTCGGTCAGGTGCTCGAAACCCACCTCGGCATGGCGGCCAAGGGTCTCGGTGACAAGATCAACGAGATGCTCCGTGAGCAGCGCAAGGTGGCTGAGGTGCGCAAGTTCCTCGACGGCATCTACAACAACGGTGCCGGGCGTCCGGAGGATCTCGCCAGTCTGAATGATGATGAGGTCATACAGCTGGCGCGCAACCTGAGCGGCGGCGTGCCCATGGCGACGCCGGTATTCGACGGTGCCCAGGAAGGTGCGATCAAGGCGCTGCTGAAGATGGCGGGAATGCCGGAGAGCGGACAGTTCACGCTGTATGACGGCCGCAGCGGCGAGGCCTTTGATCGGCCGGTAACCGTTGGCTATATGTACATGCTCAAGC
The DNA here is from genome assembly GCF_004340525.1 of Chromatocurvus halotolerans. Taxonomy (GTDB): domain Bacteria; phylum Pseudomonadota; class Gammaproteobacteria; order Pseudomonadales; family Halieaceae; genus Chromatocurvus; species Chromatocurvus halotolerans. Next base: position 7,708 of record NZ_SLWX01000028.1, read on the forward strand.
TGAACCACCTGGTGGACGACAAGATGCACGCGCGGTCGACCGGGTCCTACAGCCTCGTAACCCAGCAGCCGCTGGGCGGCAAGGCGCAGTTTGGGGGCCAGCGCTTCGGCGAGATGGAGGTCTGGGCACTCGAGGCGTACGGTGCCGCGTATACGCTGCAGGAAATGCTGACGGTGAAGTCGGACGATGTGGCGGGGCGTACCAAGATGTACAAGAACATCGTCGATGGCGACCATCGCATGGAGCCGGGCATGCCGGAGTCCTTCAATGTGCTGGTGAAAGAAATCCGCTCCCTGGGTATCGATATCGAGCTCGAGAGCGAATAGCGGACAGCACCAGCACACAGGGGCAGCCGCTGACGACACGGCGCGCTGCCCGCAACACGAATATCGTGGAGGAAAGGCCTTGAAAGACTTACTGAATTTGCTCAAGTACCAGGGACAGACGGACGAGTTTGATGCCATCCGCATCGGCCTTGCGTCTCCGGAGATGATCCGCTCCTGGTCTTTCGGCGAAGTGAAAAAGCCGGAGACCATCAATTACCGTACCTTCAAGCCGGAGCGTGACGGTCTTTTCTGCGCCAAGATCTTTGGCCCGGTAAAGGATTACGAGTGCCTGTGCGGCAAGTACAAGCGCCTCAAGCACCGCGGCGTTATCTGCGAGAAGTGCGGCGTGGAAGTCGCGCTGGCGAAAGTGCGTCGCGAGCGCATGGGCCATATTGAACTGGCCAGCCCCGTGGCGCACATCTGGTTTCTGAAGTCGCTGCCCTCGCGCATCGGCCTGCTGCTCGACATGACCCTGCGCGACATCGAGCGGGTGCTGTACTTCGAGTCGTACATTGTTACCGATCCCGGCATGACCACGCTGGAGCACGGCCAGCTACTGACCGACGAGCAGTACTACGAGGCCATGGAGGAATTCGGTGACGAGTTCTCCGCGAAGATGGGTGCCGAGGCTGTTCAGGACCTGATGGTCCAGCTCGACCTCAACGCCGAGATTGCGCGGCTGCGCGAGGAAATTCCGCAGACCAACTCCGAGACCAAGATCAAGAAGCTCTCCAAGCGCCTGAAGCTCATGGAGGCCTTTGCCGGCTCCGGCAACAAGCCGCAGTGGATGGTGCTCAATGCACTGCCGGTGCTGCCGCCGGATCTGCGCCCCCTGGTACCGCTGGACGGCGGGCGGTTTGCCACCTCTGACCTGAACGATCTGTACCGCCGGGTCATCAACCGCAACAACCGCCTCAAGCGTCTGCTCGACCTGAACGCGCCGGATATCATTGTGCGCAACGAAAAGCGCATGCTGCAGGAGTCTGTAGACGCACTGCTGGATAACGGCCGTCGCGGTCGCGCCATCACCGGTTCCAACAAGCGGCCGCTGAAGTCGCTGGCCGACATGATCAAGGGCAAGCAGGGTCGTTTCCGCCAGAACCTGCTGGGCAAGCGCGTGGATTACTCGGGCCGCTCGGTCATCGTGGTGGGTCCGACCCTGCGACTGCACCAGTGTGGCCTGCCAAAGAAAATGGCGCTTGAGCTCTTCAAGCCTTTTATCTTCGGCAAGCTTGAGGCCCGGGGGCTGGCGACCACGATCAAGGCCGCCAAGAAAATGGTCGAGCGCGAGCCGCCGGAAGTCTGGGACATTCTCGCTGAGGTCATTCGCGAGCACCCCGTGCTTCTGAACCGTGCGCCAACCCTGCACCGTCTCGGCATCCAGGCGTTCGAGCCCGTGCTGATTGAGGGCAAGGCCATTCAGCTGCATCCGCTGGTGTGTGCCGCCTACAACGCCGACTTTGACGGCGACCAGATGGCGGTTCACGTACCCCTGACCATTGAGGCGCAGCTTGAAGCCCGAGCGCTGATGATGTCTACCAACAACATCCTGTCGCCTGCGAACGGTGAGCCAATCATCGTGCCATCCCAGGACGTGGTTCTGGGCCTGTATTACATGACCCGCGAGCGCATCAACGCCCAGGGTGAAGGGCGGGTATTCTCTGGCGTGTCCGAAGTGCATCGTGCCTACGGCTCGGGACAGGCCCATCTTCAGGCGCGGGTCAAGGTGCGGGTTACCGAGACCGTGATCGCCGAAGATGGCGACAGCGAGACGCGCACGATGATTGTCGATACGACGGTGGGGCGTGCCCTGCTGTGGGAGATTGTGCCCAAGGGGATCGGATTTGACATGGTCAACCGGCCCATGGCCAAGAAGGCCATCTCGCAGATCATCAACCAGTGCTATCGCGTGGTCGGTCTGAAGGCCACGGTCATCTTTGCCGACCAGCTCATGTATACCGGCTACGAGTATTCCACCCGGTCCGGCGCCTCGATCGGCGTCAACGACTTCGAGATTCCGGAAGAGAAGGCGCGCCTGATCGACAGTGCCGAGGCCGAGGTCAAGGAAATCGAGGACCAGTTTGCTGCCGGTCTGGTCACCCAGGGCGAGAAGTACAACAAGGTCATCGACATCTGGTCGCGCGCCAACGATCTGGTGTCCAAGTCGATGATGGAGCAGCTGTCGAAAGAGACCGTCATCAACCGCGATGGTGAGGAGGAGGAGCAGGACTCGTTCAACTCCGTCTACATTTACGCAGACTCCGGAGCGCGGGGCTCGCCCGCCCAGATCCGCCAGCTCGCCGGTATGCGCGGCCTGATGGCGAAGCCGGATGGCTCGATCATCGAGACCCCGATCACGGCAAACTTCCGTGAGGGTCTGAACGTACTGCAGTACTTCATTTCCACCCACGGCGCACGGAAGGGTCTGGCAGATACGGCTCTGAAGACCGCGAACTCCGGTTACCTGACGCGGCGCCTGGTAGATGTGGCCCAGGATCTCGTGGTGACCGAGGTGGATTGTGGCACCGACAGTGGACTGCTCATGACCCCGGTCATCGACGGCGGCGACATTATCGAGACTCTCGGTGATCGTGTGCTCGGCCGCATGGTGGCCAAGGACGTGATCAAGCCCGGTACCCAGGACGAGATCGCAGTGACCGCCGGCACCATGCTCGACGAGCTGTGGATCAAGCGTATTGAGGAAATGGGCATCGACGAGGTTGAGGTGCGCTCACCGATTACCTGTGAGACGCGTCACGGTATCTGCTCGGCCTGTTACGGTCGCGATCTGGCGCGAGGTCACCGCGTCAATATGGGTGAAGCCATCGGTGTCGTGGCCGCCCAGTCCATCGGCGAGCCGGGCACGCAGCTGACCATGCGGACGTTCCACATCGGTGGTGCGGCGTCACGGGCCACCGCGCAGGACAACATACAGGTTCTTGCCGACGGCACGGTACGGCTGCACAACGTGAAGACCGTGACCCGCCCCGACGGTGACCTGATTGCGGTTTCCCGCTCGGGCGAGCTGTCCATTCTCGACAGGATGGGGCGCGAGCGCGAACGTTACAAGCTGCCCTACGGCGCCATTATCAAGGTGGGCGATGACGCCGCGGTTGCCGCTGGCGATATCGTTGCCACCTGGGATCCGCACACCCACCCGATCATCACCGAGGTGGCGGGTACGGTGAAGTTCTCCGGCATGGACGAAGGCATCACCATCAAGCGCCAGACCGACGAACTGACCGGCCTGTCGAATGTCACGGTCATGGATGCCTCGGAGCGGCCGACGGCGGGCAAGGATATTCGGCCGGCCATCACCCTGATCGACGATAATGGCGACGAACTCTGCCTGGCTGAAACCAACGTGCCGGCGCACTACTTCCTGCCACCGGGTGCCCTGGTCGGTGCCGAGAACGGTGTTCGCGTCGAGGTCGGCGAGGTGATCGCCCGTATTCCTCAGGAAGGCTCCAAGACCCGGGATATCACCGGGGGTCTGCCCCGCGTCGCCGACCTGTTCGAGGCGCGCAAGCCGAAAGAGCCGGCCATACTCGCGGAAATTACGGGTACGGTCAGCTACGGCAAGGAAACCAAGGGCAAGCGTCGCCTGGTTATTACCCCGCACGACGGCAAGCCGCTCGCAGACGGGTCGGACCACTACGAGTCGCTGATTCCCAAGTGGCGCAACCTTTCTGTGTTCGAGGGTGAGTCGGTAGAGAAAGGCGAGATGATTTCGGAGGGCCCTCTGAGTCCCCACGACATTCTTCGTCTCAAGGGTATCGAAGACCTTGCGAAGTATATCGTCAACGAGATTCAGGAGGTTTACCGGCTTCAGGGCGTGAAGATCAACGACAAGCACATCGAGGTGATCGTTCGCCAGATGCTGCGTAAGGTAATTATCACCTCCTCCGGCGACTCCAGCCTGATCAAGGGTGAGCAGGTCGAGTTTGTCACCCTGCTGGAAGAGAACGAGCGACTGCTGGCTGACGGTAAAGTACCGGCGGCAGGGGAGCGCGAGCTGCTGGGTATTACCAAGGCATCGCTGGCAACGGAAAGCTTCATTTCTGCGGCATCCTTCCAGGAAACGACCCGCGTCCTCACCGAGGCGGCCGTGACCGGCAAGCGCGATTACCTGCGCGGACTGAAGGAGAATGTGGTTGTCGGCCGGCTAATACCTGCCGGCACCGGCTTGACCTACCACGAGGAGCGACGCAAAAAGCGCGAGGAAACCTCGGAATTCTCGGTGTCCGCACAGGATATCGAGGCGGCGCTCAGCGAGGCGCTGCAGGGAGGCGAGTAGGCCGTTCGCCATCTGTCTCCGCTACCCTGGTGCGGAGACAGATGGTTCACGTCTGTTGACTCGGCTATAGGGCATCTATAGAATGCCGCCTCCTCTTTTATGGGGCTGCTGTGAGTGCGTGGTGAGTTTTCACGCGGGGCAGCCTCCGGAACGATGCATGCCCACTGCGGCAGCCATCGATAATCACATATTGGAGTTTTGACGGAATGGCAACGATCAACCAGCTGGTGCGCAAGCCGCGGAAGCGCAAGGTCGAAAAAAGTGACGTACCTGCGCTTCAGAGCTGCCCCCAGCGGCGCGGCGTCTGCACGCGCGTTTACACGACGACGCCAAAGAAGCCGAACTCGGCGCTGCGCAAGGTCTGTCGCGTCAGGCTGACCAATGGCTATGAAGTGTCGTCTTACATTGGTGGAGAAGGGCATAACCTGCAGGAACACAGCGTTGTTCTGATTCGCGGTGGCCGTGTCAAGGACCTGCCCGGTGTCCGCTATCATACGGTGCGCGGCAGTCTTGATACCTCCGGTGTGTCCGACCGTCGTAACGGCCGGTCGAAGTATGGTGCCAAGCGGCCCAAGTAAGATAATCGGCTGGCAGCGATCCCGCTGCCTGTATTCAACCCAGTAAGGCCGGACCCCTGCCTCACCCGCGAAAGTGGCAGGTTGGTGTCCGGGTAACCTGAAGAGAAAAGGGCAAACCCATGCCAAGAAGAAGAGTTGTCGCCAAGCGCGAAGTGCTTCCCGACCCCAAGTTCGGTAACGTCACGCTGGCAAAGTTCATGAATCACGTGATGGTCAGCGGCAAGAAATCTGTCGCCGAGGGCATCGTCTACGGCGCCCTTGATCTTGTCCGCGAGCGCCTGGGCAAGGATCCGATCGAGGCCTTCGATGAGGCGCTCGAAAACATCGCGCCGATGGTCGAAGTGAAGTCGCGACGCGTCGGTGGTGCTACTTATCAGGTGCCCGTGGAAGTCCGGCCCGCACGACGTACCGCCTTGTCAATGCGCTGGCTGGTAGAGCACGCCCGTAACCGCGGCGAGAAGTCCATGCGCCAGCGCCTCGCCGGTGAAATCGTGGATGCGGCGCAGGGCAAGGGCAATGCGGTGCGCAAGCGTGAAGACGTGCACCGTATGGCCGAAGCGAACAAGGCATTCTCTCACTACCGTTTCTAAGCAAGCGGCCTTCAACCAGTTAATGGGGATTTTATTGTGGCTCGTAAAACGCCGATAGCCAGGTACCGCAATATCGGTATCTGTGCCCACGTGGACGCAGGCAAGACAACGACGACGGAGCGCGTCCTTTTTTACACCGGTCTGTCTCACAAGATCGGTGAAGTTCATGATGGTGCCGCTACCACGGACTGGATGGAGCAGGAGCAGGAGCGTGGCATCACGATCACGTCGGCTGCCGTCACCTGTTTCTGGCAGGGCATGAACCAGCAGTTCGACCAGCACCGCATCAACATTATCGATACGCCCGGACACGTGGACTTCACCATTGAAGTCGAGCGCTCGCTGCGGGTGCTTGACGGCGCAGTAGTTGTCCTTTGCGGCTCCTCCGGCGTCCAGCCGCAGACAGAGACCGTATGGCGGCAGGCCAACAAATACGAAGTGCCCCGCATGGTGTTTGTCAACAAAATGGACCGCGCCGGTGCAGACTTCCGGTGGGTTGTGGGCCAGTTGAAGACCCGGCTGGGCGCAACTGCGGTGCCGCTGCAGATGACAATCGGCGCCGAGGATGAGTTCAAGGGTGTGATCGACCTGGTGACCAATCAGGCCATCTACTGGAACGAAGACGATTTCGGCATGACCTACGAGACCGGTGACATCCCGGCCGATATGGCGGACGAAGTTGCCGAGATGCGCGAGTTCATGATCGAGTCCGCGGCGGAAGCCGACGACGAACTGATGAACAAGTATCTCGAGGGTGGCGAGCTCACCGTCGAGGAGATCAAGCGCGGCATCCGCAAGCGCACGCTGGCAAATGAAATCGTCCCGGTTCTGGGCGGGTCAGCTTTCAAGAACAAGGGCGTTCAGGCAATGCTTGACGCGGTCATTGAGTACCTGCCCTCGCCGACGGAAGTGAAGGCGATAGAAGGTACGCTGCTCGACAAGGACGATACCGTCGAGCGGAGGCTGGCGGACGACTCAGAGCCGTTCTCGGCGCTGGCGTTCAAAATTGCCACAGACCCCTTTGTCGGCACGCTGACGTTCTTCCGGGTATATTCCGGTCGACTGGAAAGTGGTACCGCCGTCTACAACTCGGTGAAGCAGAAGAAAGAGCGTGTTGGTCGAATGGTGCAGATGCACGCCAACAGCCGCGAGGAGATCAAGGAAGTGCTGGCGGGCGATATTGCTGCTGCGGTGGGCCTCAAGGATGTCACGACCGGTGACACACTGTGCGACCAGGCGCATCCGATTGTGCTCGAGCGCATGGAATTCCCGGAGCCGGTAATATCCGTGGCCGTGGAGCCCAAGTCCAAGGCGGATCAGGAAAAGATGGGTATTGCACTGGGCAAGCTGGCTCAGGAAGACCCGTCGTTCCGCGTCAAGACCGATGAAGAGACCGGGCAGACCATCATCTCAGGGATGGGTGAGCTGCACCTCGACATCATCGTCGACCGGATGCGTCGGGAGTTCAGCGTTGAGGCCAATATCGGCCAGCCGCAGGTGGCCTATCGTGAGGCCATCCGCAACACCTCCGAGATCGAAGGCAAGTTTGTTCGCCAGTCCGGTGGTCGTGGCCAGTATGGCCACGTCTGGGTCCGCTTCGAGCCAGGCGAAGATTCCAATGCCGAAGGTCTGGAGTTTGTCAACGAGATCGTCGGTGGCGTTGTGCCGCGGGAGTATATACCTGCGGTACAGAAGGGCATCGAGGAGCAGATGCAGAACGGCGTTCTGGCGGGCTATCCGCTGCTGGGTCTGAAGGCCTCGCTGTACGATGGTTCCTTCCACGACGTGGACTCCAACGAAATGGCGTTCAAGATTGCTGCCTCAATGGCAACCAAGAAGCTGTCGAGTGAAGGCGGGGCGGTACTGCTTGAGCCCATCATGAAGGTTGAGGTGGTCACTCCGGAAGAAAACATGGGTGATGTGGTCGGGGACCTGAATCGTCGTCGCGGCCTGATTGCGGGCATGGATGAAACGCCTGCGGGCAAGGTGATCAACGCCGAAGTGCCGCTGGCCGAGATGTTTGGCTATGCGACAGATCTGCGCAGTGCGACCCAGGGTCGTGCCACCTACACGATGGAGTTTGCCAAGTATTCCGAGGCGCCGAACAACATCGCCCAGGAAATTATTTCCAAATCCCAGACCCGTTAAGGCTGGCCCCATTCAACAGACGTTATTTGACGAGGTAATGAGAAGTGGCAAAAGCAGCATTCGAGCGCAAGAAGCCCCACGTAAACGTGGGAACGATCGGACACGTGGACCATGGCAAGACGACGCTGACGGCGGCGCTG
>NZ_SLWX01000029.1 GCF_004340525.1 Chromatocurvus halotolerans
CCGGTCAGTGTAAAACTACGGTCGCCAGCGAGCACTGGTGTGCAAGTCGGTCACGATGCCCGGAACGGGCGGTCACGTTCGCCGGAATACGCAACACCTATTGTTCGGCACATCAGAGCAGCGCAGCACGCGTAACTACGTAGGCTAGGGGCAGTTGCTCGGCAACGCTAATGCCCATTTGTTCGGCGTGAGTTCGGCAAGTCTTAATGATATCTATGATATCATATATAATATCAAGAATATCAATATGATAAGTAAGGCATAGATTTGGTCGCTTACTACGGGTGTGGACACAATTGCTGGCACCTCGAGCAACGATCTCGTCACTGGCGTCATAGATGGCACCACCGGTGCTGTTGCCACAACGCTGACAGCGCTAGACAGCATTGATGGTGGAGCCGGTAACGACACTCTGCAGATCAACGTGTTGAATGGGACTGGTGGAGCAGACACTGCTGTAACTGCACTTCCTGCTGTATCTCTCACGAGCGTTGAAGCTGTGACGCTGCGTTCGGCAGTTGACCTGACAGCTGATCTTTCGGGCTACTCTAGCGTTACGCAAGTTAACGCGATCGAGAGTCTGGGTAATTCCGACCTGAGTCTGACTGCTTCGGGTACGCAAGACGTGTCCGTCGCTGGAGTGACAGGCGCTGCGACGACAAGCGGCGGCAATAGTGTAACGGTTGATCAAGCTAACGTCGCTGTTGGCACGCCGAGTGCCCGCAATGTCACAGTGTCTGGCGCAGCAGGCCCCGTCGATGTCGAAGTTACAGGGGCTGCATATACCGCGGCTACTGCAACTGGCACGCTCGACTCTGTCGTGGCAGTTACGGGTGGCTCTACGATCAATGTAACGCAATCTGCGTCAAGCGACACCTCAGCCGCTGCAGCAGACACCACTGCCGCAACGATTACGCAAGGTGCTGTGAACGTCACCGGTGGTGCTTCAACCACTGAAGTAAACGTCAAGCAAGATAAAGCAGTAACTGCGAATGACGCCGTTCCCGGTGACGCATTAGTGCCTGCTACGCAGGAAGTCACGTTCGGTGCACTCGCTACTGGTGACTCCGTGACGATTGCCTTTGACGGCGATGCTGGCTTAGAGAGGCTAACTTTTACAGCGAAGAAGGCACTGACTGCGGCTGAAGTTGCTGCCGCTTTCGCAAACTTGGCGAAAGACGCGGACCAGGGTACTGCATCAGCTGAACAGGGCATATATACCGATCTTCTTAGCACCAATGATTGGACCTCTGGTGAAGCGGTTGCCGTTAGTGCTACCCAGTCAAAGGTTACCTTCAGTAATGCCGTGAACCTTACGCCAACAGATGGTGGCAATACCTCAATTGTTGCGTCGGGGGATGGTGGCGTAACAGATTCCGCGCCGACTAATGGCACTGCAGCGGTCACTGCTGAATCAGGCGTGATGGGTGTTGCTAACGGTCAAGTCTCTATCGATGACACTGCTGCGAACTCCATTAAGACAATCACTGTCGATGGTTACGCGACGGGGTCTACGATCGGCGACACGAACGCTACCGAGGCACTTGAGACTCTCTCTCTCAAGAACGCTCAGACGACAGCGACAATGACCGTTGCAGACACCGCTGCAACTCTGGCGTTAACGCTAGAAGCGCTTGGCTCTTCAGCTACTGTGGACGCGGTTCTTACTTTCACGAACGCCCCAACGACCCTTAACGTTACGTCCACGGGCAGCAACTACGTGAACCTAACCGCAGCCGCTACCAAGGCGCTGACAGTTGGTGGTACTGGTCTGCTTGATATTGATGCCACGGATCTTGCTGCGCTGGAGACAGCTACCGTCACGGGTTCTGCCGGCTTGAAGCTGAACGGAGCTGAGAACGACACGCTGACCGCAGTAGATACAACAGGCACTACAGGTACGGTCACCGCGACCATCAATGGCGACCTTGCAACTTATACCGGTGGAGCAGGTGTTGACAACGTCAGCGTTGCTAACCCAGGCACGGCTATTTCAAAGGCCATCAGTCTTGGTGCAGGTGACGATACCCTAGACCTTAGCGCTGCTACGCCAGCGATCCCCACGGCTGACTTGGCTGGCGGAGAAGGAACCGACACTTTGGTTCTCGCAGCTGCAGATGCAGTTTCTCTAAGCGGCGCAGCGACGTTCGAAGGGAAAATATCGGGGTTCGAAAGGCTTTCAGTTGAAGCTGTCGCTGCGACAGGCACCATCGACCTAGACAACCTGGACGACATTAACTACGTCGTGACGGCCGGTAATGGGGGTGGTTTTGATTTGACTCTCGATAATATGTTGTCTGGAGCCACCGTGGAGTTGACCGCTGCATCTGCTGTCGGCGACGATACTATCGTATCGCTGAAAGATGATACGGGCACTTCAGATCTCGTCAACATCATCACCAGTGCGGCAAACGGCGTCAACGTTGGCCAAGTGACTGCCGACAAGGTGGAGTCTATTGGTATCTCGACCGTTGATAAGACCAGTGGAGCCGGTGTGTCGACAAACACTCTGACGTTAGATGCTGATGCCGCTACATCAATCGATGTCGATGGTTCGGGCAACCTTGTCTTGACTCTTTCCGCGTCAAGCACAGAGGTAGCTACCGTAGACGCAAGTGCGATGACAGGGGCCCTGACGCTTGTAACACTACAAGGCGATTCGGGTGCAACTACTGTTACCGGCGGGTCTGGTAGCGACACCCTTACTGCTGCTGGCGCTGGAGATGTATTGGTAGGTGGTGCAGGCAGCGATACCCTGAAAGTAACGACGGGCATTGCGACAACGCTTACCGGTGGCGCGGGTACGGACTGTGAGGGTCAAAAATAAGCAAAACACGATGTGAGCATCCATCTGACTCTCTTACATCAGTGAGTGGATGCTCTTTTTCACTCGGGTTTAAGGGTGTAGCCAGGCGGTAAGTGCAGCTTTTGGGTAACGAAGCGCATCAAATAAGTCTGTTGTTAAATTCCGGACACAAGAAATCCCCGGCTGCAGTCGCCGGAATCGAAACAAGATAACGTTGGCTAAAAGGAGCTACGCGACGCGTTGGTAGCTGTGATGTAGCCCATTCATCCAGGGAACGGCTTCTGCCTGTACGTGTTTCTGGTCATAACAAGCGTCATTGCCAGCGGGATGCTGTTCCGGTGCCCAGCCCTTGTTGGCTCGATGAGGCCGAGCAGTATTGTAGAAACGCTGATATTCCCGGAGCAGACGGTTAAGATGCGTGTCGCTAATTGGAATAATATGATTCAGCAGCTCTTCAGTGAGTGTCCGGTTGAATCTTTCCACTACGCCGTTTTGCCACGGACATTTTATGCCTGTGCGGACAACGCCAATGCCCATTGCTGGAAGCGTGTTCTCGATCACCGGCAAAAAAATACTGTCGTTATCCATGAGCAGCTTCGCAGGAGCCTCATCAAACGGAAAGGCCTCCCGGATTTGTTGTGACACCCAGGCCGATGTCGGATTGTACGTCGACCGACACAGAACCAGCCGGCGTCGCGCGTGATCGATCACAGATAAAATAAACAGTGGCCGCGCACGCCAATCGAACACAACCTTGAAGTCCATGCACGAAAGACATTCCCGATGATTGTTCAGAAACGTCAACCATTTCTGGCCGTGCGGACCGGAAGGTGGGAAGAGTTTCCAGTTTCTTCGGAGAACGTTTCTAACCGTACCTGTCGAGATGCGTACATCCAGTTGAACACTGAGAATACTCGTAATTCGTTTCGCGCCGTAACCAGGGTTTGCCTTCTTGATATTGACAATGAGTTTTTCGATGGTGACGTGTATCTTTGGTCTACCGGCGCTCTTCGCGATTTTACTTTTCGCTATTTCCGATATCAGCCACCAGTAACTTTTGACATACCGACGCTGCCAACGGATAAGCGTGCCCGGTGAGATGACGGTATAGCGAGTGAGGGTGGGTGAACACCAATGCAGAAACCCCAGCAACCACTTTTGCCAATGTGTTAAACGTAGCCGTCGGCGCTTGCGACGAAAGCCCTTGATCGTATTGCGTGCCGCAATAAGCTGTAGATTTCGCTCCAGACATGCCAGCCGGTCCCGCCGCCAACGGCTACTGTGGCACCGCCCTAAAATATAGCCTGCCCCGAAAAGGGCCAGACTCAGAATACAAAATACCATGGTTACCCCTCGTAGGAAGCCCTGGATAGCCTAAACGATCATCCCCGTTGTGTCCCGATGCAGTTGATCTACCGTTGCTTCATCCGATGAGTCGCGCGCCCCGGGCTCATATCCCCTGGGCAAAGCCTGACGCTATCGTCACCGATAGGCGACACAACCTTCGACCTGGATGATTTTGACGGTATTGGCCTCTTCATCAGCAAGGGCGCCTTCCCTATCCCCCGAAATGGATTTATCGTTTTTAACTTCGAGGGCACTGTTCTCAATAGCAGCCCTTCAGCCGGCGCCGATACCCTGTCATTGAGTGGCAGTAGCGGTGTCTCTTTTGTCACCGCGATGTTACGCGGGAAAAGCGAAGTCGACACGGTGGTCCACCTGTAAAGTGCTTCATATCACAACCTTCAAGAATCGCTGACGCCAGATTACGGGGTGACGCACACAACGGGCGTTGCGGCATCGCTTTCCGGTCTGATCTCCATTTATACTCAATCCGTTTTTTTCGCGGGACAGTTTCCACCGATGGCCACACCCACGTCCAGCTCAACGCCGGTCACCACCATTCCATTCCTGGGCGACAACGCCGTTGACAGCCTGCTGTTTGGGAATAAATGGGGTGGCGGGCTGGGTTCGGGCGTGGAGCTCACATTCAGTTTTCCCGAGGGCCAGGCGTATTTTTCCAGAGACTACGGCAGCTATGAGGGCGCTGAATGGTACGACGGCTGGTCGCCGCTATCCCCGGGCCAGCGCGACAGTGCGCGCGAGGCCCTGGCCGCTATCGGCGCCGTGGCAGACATCAGGTTCAGCGAGACACTGGATAACGAATTTGAGGTGGGAGAGATACGTCTTGCCATCACTGAAAGTCGTGTCGAAGAAGGTTTCTCAGCCTGGGCCTATCTGCCGTCGACTCGACCTGCCGGCGGGGATATCTGGTTAGGCAACAACGATTTTGCCGGACAGGCAATCGCGCCGCTATCCTCTGAGTTTTTTACGGTGCTGCATGAAATTGGTCACGCACTGGGCTTGAAGCACCCGTTTGACGATGAGAAAGGCAACGGCGCACGTCTGCCTGGCGGCCCGGCCGGCACCGACAACTATTTTTATACCATCATGTCGTATACCAGCGACCCCACTGGTAATGATTATTATCCTGATCGTTATCCCACCACCCCAATGCTGCTGGATATTCAGGCACTGCAGTATCTCTATGGCGAAAACAGGCGGCACGCAGGCGGTGACAACACCTATGTCTTCTCCGACACCGGGAGGTACTGGGAAACGATATGGGACAGCGGCGGCATCGATACCATTGACTATCAGGCAGCGAAAACCGGCGCCACGATTGATCTTCGCCAGGGCAGCTGGTCATCCCTGGGTCAACCGATTGAATTCCGCAGCAATGGGTTTGTTCAGTACACCGATGAGAGAACCGTGTGGATTGCCTTCGGCACAGAAATAGAGGAAGCCCTGGGCGGGGAGGCCGGCGACACGCTTTACGGCAATGACCTGGACAACTACCTCTACGGTCATTGGGGCGAGGACGCGCTTTACGGCTTCGACGGTGATGACATTTTGCGGCTGTCGCTGGATGTGTCGGGCGGACGCCTCCATCATGCCGGCAGTCCCGGGTACGCCGGACTCAACCTGTCCGTCTCGCTGGATGGCAGGTGGTCAACGCTGGATCGTTTCGAGGGTGGCGCCGGCTACGACACGCTGCTGGGTATAAACGGCTACGACACCGTGATACGTCTTGACCGGGGGCAGGAGGCACCGCAGCTGGTTAGCGTGGAGGTTATCGTAGCGGGCGACGGCGACGATGTCATTGATCTCACCTCGCCACGGTTTTCCTATCCTGCTGTCGAAATATACGGTGGTGACGGCAATGATGTGATCTGGTCGAGCGACGGCAACGATGACATTGCGGCGGGAGAGGGTGACGACTGGGTGCATGCTGGCCCCGGGAGCGATAGGGTTTATGGCGGGCCGGGTGATGACAGCCTTTACAGCGGCCCGGGCTCGGATTTCATGGATGGGGGCGAGGGCTACGATACAGCACTGTATGTGGGCGTCTCGTCTGCCTATCGTATTGAGCCGATCGACGGCGGCCTGCGGGTTGAACACCTTCTCTCTGGCGATGTCGATACGCTCTACAACATCCAGGCGTTGACCTTTGATGATGCGACCTTGCCTGTGACCACGTTCGCCGCCAGTAATGCCGCGCCCGTTCTGGAGCCGCCGGCTCCGCTGGTTCTGGTGGCCAACGCCGCTGGCGATTACGCGGCAATAACAGGCACGCTCGGCGCGACAGACGCTGACGGCGACAATCTGACCTACAGCCTGCTGGGGCAGGTATCCGCCAGCGGCGATTCAGAGCAGCGCTCCGCCGCCAGCCTGGGCGAATTGACGCTGTTCACCGACACGGGGGAGTTCGAGTTCTCGCCGTTTGCGGGCGCCTCAGCCCTGATAGCGGCTGGCGCCGTCGCCAGCTTTACCGTGCAGGTCAGCGATGGTGACACAGCGGCCAGTGCTGTTCTTACACTGGGTGATTTCTCGGGCGATGCCTTTACCCTCGACGACCCCACCGATGATGGCATTTATTGGGATGCCGGTATCGTTGCGGTTTCGGGAGGGGCGGTCTCCGCGCAGGACGCCCAGCTGTATCGGGCCTACAGCGGCGTTCTCGGGCGCATGCCGGACAATGAGGGGTTCGACTGGTGGTCCGGACAAATTGCCGCCAGTGAACACACGCTGGAGTCGATGGTGGAGGGGTTTCTCTGGTCTCAGGAGTTCCTGGGGTTTTTCCCCGGCTCGTCGCAGCCGGGCGATATCGGCGCCGAGGCGTTCGTCCTGCATATGTATCAGAACGTGTTTGATCGCGAACCCGATCCCGATGGCTTTGCCTGGTGGACCGGTGAGCTGGTCTCCGGCAGCCGTGACCAGGCGCAGGTGGTTGTCGACATGACGCAGTCCAATGAGTTCGTCGGTTTAACGGCTGGAGGAGCGGTTGACTATCTGATTGGCTGACGCCGGGCCAGCGTGAGCCCTGTTGGCAAACCCTGAAGTCATCCTACCTGGGGCCGCTATTCTGTCAGGGGTCATTCTCTGGCACGCTCTTTTCGACCCCAGTCCTCTCGTGCCGGAGCGTGGCCTCAAGCATGGCAATACGCTGGGTCAGGCGTTGGTGGCGCATCTCTATCCGTGAGCGCTCGATATCCATCAGCAAGAGCTTGAGCACGAGCACCGCCATGCCGACAGTCAGAGCGAGTGCCGGCGGATACTCAATGCCCAGCCAGCGCGCGATGGTGTCGACAATGCCCGGTGCAAATCCCAGGCACGCAAATGCAACGGCCACCAGAAACCAGCCGAGGCCATGCCCCGCATGCAGCTTGTCTCTGCGCATGAGAACCAGAATGGCGATCGCGACAAAAAGGCCGATGCTTCCACTGACTAGAGCAATCACGTTAACTCCTTTACCCCTGTCGGGTGCCGGCGCTTTGTAAAGCGGCGCTTTGACATGCCGAGTACCAGTGTCTGGCTCATGTAATAGCCTACAATCAGCCAGGAATGAAAAATCCGCGATTTACCGTCAAGCCTCGGCTGCATGGATACGCTCTTGTCGATAATGCGCAGGCCCTTTGCCTGCAGAAGCATCAGCACGCCGACGTCCTGGTAGTCCAGAAGCGTGGCACGCCAGCTGGCGAGTTCTTTGAGAGCACGGTAATTGTACACGCGGTATCCGGACGTAATATCTTCGAGTGCGAGGCCAGAGACCCGCTTCATCAATTGCCAGGCGAGTTTTCTCAGCGGTGAACCGCGCTCGGGACAGGCCCCGACGACAACGTCTGCCTGGCCGCTCAGCACAGGTTGCAGCAGTGCGGAGAGAGAAGCCGCTTCATGCTGGCCGTCTGCGTCCATACTCACCACTGTATTGAAGCCCTTGCGCAGCGCATAGCGCAGACCCGTTTGTGTCGCGCCCCAGGCCCCGAGTTGGGCGGCGAGTGGCACCACAATGGCCCCGGCACGCTCGGCCTCCATTACCGTCTCGTCGGTGCTGGCGTCGTCGACAACAACAATGTCATACGGACAGTGTGATCGTATATCCCGCAGCACGGTGCCGATGAGCGCCGCCTCATTGAAGGCGGGAATCACGATGGCAATTTTTGCCGGTATCGCTTCCGCGGTAGCCTGGCTCAGGCTGTCATCCGGCATGGGCAGTCACATCCTGGTATAGGGTTTTCACCTGACGGGCGGAGCGGGCAATATCCAGTTGATCCTGAAATTTTCTCTGCCCGGCACGGCCCATCCGGTCAAGTGCGGCACGATCGCTGTTCAGGGCCTGCAGACCCTCGCTCAGTGCCTGCGCGTTGCGTGATTCCACCACCAGCCCCGTGACACCCTCTTCCACAACCCAGCCCATGCCTGAGCCATGAATATCAGACACGATACAGGCTTTTCCCCGGGACATCGCCTCCAGCAGGACGATACCGAAGGCCTCTGACCGCTCAATGGATGGCAGGCACAGGCAGTCGCACCATGCCCAGGCCGCTTCCAGTTCCTCATCAGAAATCGAGCCCCTGAAGCGCACCCGGGAATCGATGGACAATTCGCTCGCCAGCGCTTGAAGCTCGTCTCGACGTTCGCCATCGCCGACCAGCTGTAACTCTACGTCCGGCGCCTGGCTCAGCGCTTCCAGAAGAACGCTGAACCCTTTGTAATAACTCAAACGGCCCACCGCCAGCAGCCTCAGTGGCTCATCGGGACCTCGGCTGGCAGTCTTATTCCCGGCGCATGTGTGTGTTGGCGCCGGCGAGGGAAGGCCCAGCGGTATCACCCTACATTTCCCACGAAATGCGGCGAGGAACGGGCTGCTCCGCAGGTAGGGTGGCGAGGTGGCAATTATTCGGGCAGCGCGCCGCAGCAGCGCTCGCTCAAGTGCCCGATAGGGCAGTGCAAGGGGCCTAAGCCACCAGTGCGATGCGAATACCGTCTCCGGCACATCGGAATGCCAGTGTACCACCCAGGGCAGCCGCCGGGCCTTGGGAATGATCAGTGCCCAGAACGTGGAGGCGTTCGGCAGGTGAAAATGCAGGATATCCGGCTTCTCCTGTCTGAGCATTCGCAGAAACAGAAGTGGGAAGCCGGGACTGATTGGCGCGAAACTCAGGTTGATCCAGCGAGCCGCCCTGAGGATTGTCAGTTCGCTCCTTGCGGTGGTTAACGTGGAGGCGCGCGAACGAAAGCTCCTCCGGTGGTCGTGCACGAGGGCAGAGCTGATTACCTGAACGTCGGTCATGGCACGCATGAGGTCGCGAAGATAGGTCTCCATGCCGCCACGAAACGGCGGGAAGTATTTGCCAATATGCAGTACACGCAGGGAGGGGCTGCTCTCGTCAGACGGTGGGCTTGCGCTCACTTCTCAACCTGTTCGTCAGCGTTGCGTCGATCACCGGATGTCCGGCTTAGAAGGAAAGCGTCGGCGGTTTCCCGGACCACCGTGTATTGATTATCCTCCTCGGAAAAGAATGCCTGCCATTCCATCGCCGTGGTTGGCCGTGCAGCGGGATCGCGGTAGGGCTGCTTTAGCACCAGTAAATGATGCGCCCTGTGCTGCCATTGAGTGCGAATTTCCTCGCGTGTCCGTTCCTCGACAAACGCGGCGCGCGGCAACGCATGGTACTTTGCCCGCAGCATCTGATAGCGCATTCGTAGATCATCTGACGTTATCAGTAGGGGACGCTGATCGTCTGCGAGGGTTCCGTTTACGTCTTCAAGCACCGACGTTAATGTTCTGTCGCCACCGAAGCGGAGAGGCTGATTGCTGGCCAGCGGATAGTCTGAAACGGTGTCTGCGGTGTTGATCGTGTGATTCATCAGCCAGCGGGCATCAAGCAGGAGCCAGGCTGCCACGCTGAGCGTGGCGGCACTGGCGAATCGGCTGCCCGGGTGTCTGGCCCGGCGTATGCGTAAAATGACGATGGCGAGTAGCAGCCAGCCGGCAATGAAAGCGGGCAGGGGTAACAGACTTTCTGGCGCGCCCGCCGGCAGCCAGTGCACGGATTTTTGCGACCATGGCATCATTTGCGTCCACTCTGTGAGAACGCGCTGGAGTCGCGTGCCGAAGGAATCCGCCTGCACGCGGATATCGCCAACGGTCAGCGTACCGCCATCGTCGTAGAACACCAGACCAATCTCCGTGACGGTGCCCGACCAGTCATCATTTTCCGCAAGCTGCAGGTAGTGAGTGCCACGGCCTTCATATTGCAACATTTTCAGGTTTTCTGGATCTTCACGGGTTCGCCAGAAGACGTTCTGACCGTTTTTGTTCTCACCGCCGGTCACGACAGAGATCAATGAAAGCCCGGCCGTATTGATCCGCACCGGGCCGCTACTGACGAGGGCGACATTGTTGTCAAACCGGGTGATAGCACGCGTGTTATCGTTCAGTGTGCCCTGGCCCATCACAAGCTTATGGTCGGCCGGCGCTATTTCGATCGCCTTTGCAGAATCGCCCATCGCACCTGCACCGAGGAATACCAGGGTGGCGATGGAAAGCGCGATTGTGGCAAGGGAGCCCGTTATCAGTAGCTGTGCGCCAGACACGGATTGCGAAGGGTTTCGTCGCGTGACCATCAATACAAGGCAGAAGACCAGTGCCGGTGCCATGTGGAGTGGAATTCTGTTGATGGCGGTCCAGTCTTCAGCCCAGCGGCCCTGGCTGGTGGCGCCGAAAATGAATGCCTGTGACGCGATCAACACAATGACGAATGCCGGAATGACACGACGCAAGTCCGTGTTAGCTTGGCCCAGCGAAGCGAGAGCTGCGAGGAAAACCAGCGGCCAAAGAAGATGCCAGCTGCCCCCTGCCATAAAGTTCTGCCAGTAGTCGTCGAGAATGGAATGCGATTCCAGTGGATGGGCGCCGAGAAAGGACGCGTGCAATACACCATCACGCACACCGACTCCGCCAAACAGCGGCAGATCGACGTACCGAATGCCAGCTACCCAGAGTGCCAGCAGCATGCCGGGTAGAATGAGCGCCGTCGCCAACTTTCTGCGACTGTCCAGCCAGACAACCAGGCCGACACACCCCACCACGGCCAGCCAGATACCCCCCTCCGCTTTAACCCCTGTTGATAGCGCGACAAGAAGCAGGCCGAGCCAGAAAAAGTGCCGGTCTCTCCTGGCCAGGCCCAGCAAACAGGCGCTTGTGCCCAGTCCCGCATAACCGGCCATCCAGATATCTGCCTGACCAGCCAGCGACAGGTGCGCCCCGACAAGGGGAATGGATAAGAGGAAATAGGCGCCAATGGCGCTTTTTGCGCGTGTTGCACCGGCTTCCCGGCTTAATCCGTAAAGCCCCGCACCAAGAGCAAGTCCGCAGCCCAGCACCGGAAGGTTTACCAGTGTCTCGCTCCATTCACCGAGATGCAGCGCAGTCCAGAACGCCGTGATCGGCACCAGCGTCGGATAGTGTGCGCCAGCGACGTTGTACAGAGCATCGCCTGCCCCACTCAGCCAGTCTGCTGGTGAATCCATCGGCAGAATACTGCCGGCGTAAAACCAGGCTTTGGCGCGGTACATCCAGCTCAACCAGGCGTCCCAGGGGAAAACGGGTCGATGCAGTGTTTCCAGAGTGGAAAGCAGCAGATGTACCAGCGCGAGAATCAGAAAAAACCAGAACACCCAGTCGGTTTGCAGGGGGACGGGGGAGATCCACTGGGGAGGGCCAGGGTGATGTTTAAAGCGCCGGTATATGAGGTGACTCAAGAGCGCAATGAGCATCAGGGCAAGGTTCAGGCCAGTAATAGACACGTGGCCAAAAATGCCGCTGACGGTCAGTACCAGCCATTGAAGCAATGAGTAGCCCAGGAAAAACCCGAAGGCCGCCTGGCGAAGGGGGTGTGGAGGATACGCTGCTCGAGATTCCAGTGCCCGCTGCACTGACAGGCCCGCCAGCCAGGGTGTCACCATGGACACCAGCAAATATGTCAGTGACATCACGTTTATCGGCAACCTCTACGCCGCCATTACCCCATCATCCACTAACTCACGCACGACGGTGACACTCGCCTCCCTGACCGCCACCCAGCCATCCAGCGCATCCGCCCACCCTCGAGCCAGTTCCCGGAACCGCGCCAGCACCTCGGCCTCTGACGTCCCTTCGGCAATACCCTTCAGCTGCGTCGGGCTGCGCGGATTCACCAGCACCTGCTGCATCTCTTCCATGCCACGCTGCAGGTAGCCCTGCCAGTTATTGGAGGGCAGGTCGCGGGAGCGCTGGAACTGCTGGTTAAGTGCCCGCAGCTGATCGGCGTGGCCGCGGGCGAGCTCGGTGCGGTAGTCGAGCAGCAGATCGTCATTGGAGCGGTTGGCCACGCGGCGTGCGTCGGCAGCGAGGTGGCGCAGGCGTTGTGCGGGGTTGGTGGCGTCCTTGTAGTCGATGCGCTCGGTGAGATAGCGGGCAAACAGCGATACGCCGCCGGCCCCCGCAATGGGCTCGCGCAGGCCGCGGTCGCGGCGGGATTCCAGCGGCAGGTGGGGAACCGCCCAGCCGTATTCAATGATGGCCGCGCGGTGGTGCATGGCTTCCACCATGGCGCCGAACAGCAGGTCTTCGCCGCGAAACACGGGAAAGTAGGGCGGCAGCAGGGCGCTGTTGTCGAGCCCGGTCATCTGCGACATGAAGGCCATCTTCATGATGTTGTGCCGCGAACTGCCCAGCCAGGCCAGCCGGTTCTCCAGCGCCTCGGCCATGCCGTGGGGCGCGGTGACCAGTCGGTCGACGGAATCCTCATCCAGCGACAGCGCCCAGTGTGCGCTGCCCGTGCCCGGATCGCCCCAGGAGCCACACTGGGTGACCAGAATGGGCGAGTCGGCGCTCAGCACGTTGGTCATGGCGGCGTTGCAGCGCTGCAGCTGCGATGTGTCGAGCGGCCCGCCGTTGAGTGCCTGAATCGCTTCTGACAGTGAGCGGCCGAGTGCCACCGCGTGACCGGTGAGTGGGTCGAAGTCCGCCGGCTGGCCGCTGTGCATCAGCGTGTCTTTGTCGGGGAAGAACGCGGCCTTGCGCCCGCCGCCGCTGATGCCGATGCCCTCTTCGCGCACCGGCGGCAGAATGGCCTGGCACAGAATATCGTCGTCCATCACGATGGCGCGGTAGCCCACGGACAGCAGCAGAGCCAGGGTGCGGGCGCGGCCGTAGGTCTTGCGCCCGGTCCATTGTGCGGGGTCAATAAGGAAGCGGATGCCGGCCTCGTGCTCGGGGTTGGCGGCGATCAGCCCCTGCATTAACGCGGCCTGCGCGTCAGCGCCCACATAGTACATATCCCGGGCGCTGGTGAGGTTGAACGTCGCTACCGCCTCGCGGTTGGCTTCGCGGTTGGCCGGATCGCGGGAGTCATCCACCAGAAACAGCGCGTCCTGCCGGGTGAGGTTGCCCGCGCGCAGCAGGGAGCTGAGCAGCCGCTGCACCGCCTCGGGACGGTCGCAGGTAATGATGAAGGCGCGGGTCGGCGCTGCCGGCGTTTTCTCCACCGGCTGATTGAGCCGCTCGCTGATGGTGCTGGCGCGCAGCAGCATGCCGGCGTCGCTCAGCTGTTCGAGCACCTGCCTGGCCATGGCTTCCTGGCCCTTCAGCTCAGGCCGCGTTTCCGCCAGGTGCTTCGCGTGCTCGGCGATACTGCGGAAGGTGGTGCAGGTGGTAAGCCCCTCCACCACCTGTGGCGCCAGCACCTGCTGCTTGCCGTTCTGGCGGTTGATCACCAGCATCATCTGCGGATTCAGGCCGATCAGTTCGCAGTCGGCGAAGGCGACGAGCTCCTCTGCGGCGTGCTCCGGGGGCGTCTCGCTACCCAGTGAATAGGAAATGGAAAGGTCGTCCGCCATGGGGCCCGTGCAGTGTCGCGAATGAGCCGCAAGTGTAGGGGGCGGGGGTGGGGGTGTAAACCAGCGGGATGGGTCGATTGCGGTGGTTCTGGTCGTGCTGCAGGTGCAGGCGTGGTTGGCGTGAGAGTGGCTTGGGGCTCTTGCCAGCGGGTTTGGAGAAAATATGAGTAAAAGGTTTGGAGGCCGTGTCTTTTATAACTAAAAAGCGTTTCCGCGGAGTTTTATTGCAGGGAGCTAGGCTGACACAGATTGACCGTAAATGATGTTCCCGCCTGCGTGTGTTTTTGGCATTCTTATCCAGGTGGCGCCGCCACGCCGCGAGAACGCGACTAAAACACAGGAGGGTAAAAACAAGCAGGTAGGTGAAGAACTGGTGAGCTGGGAAGAGGCGGGTATAGAGCGGGTATAGAGCAGGCGAGCAGAGAGCAGGGCAGTTACAGGCAAAGCATTTGCCAGATACCGCAGGAAAGCTATCATGACGTTACTCACGTTTGATTCGCTCAGGTATGCCCGTCGGCTACGGGAGTCCGGAATGCCTGAGCCCCAGGCCGATGTGCAGGCGGAGCTCATGGCAGAGTCGTTTGACGCTATTGCGGAAAAAGTTCTGACCAAAGCGCATTTTGAGGCGGTTCTGGATGCGCGATTTGCCGAGCAGGATGCGAAGCTGGAAGCCAAACTCGACCAGCGCTTTGCTGAGCAGGATGCGAAGTTAGAGAAACGGTTTGCGAGTATCGGTGAACGCTTTGCGAACATCGACGAACGCTTCGTTAGCATTGATCAACGCTTTATGAGCATCGATCAGCGCTTTACCGAGCAGGACGCGAAATCCGAAAAGCGTTTTGCTGAGCAGGATGCGAAATCCGAAAAGCGCTTTGCTGAGCAGGATGCGCGGTTCGAAGCTCGCTTTGTCAAGCTCGAGAAAACCCTGTTTCTGCATACCTGGATGCTGGGTTTGATTGTGCTGGTTCTGGTGGTGCCGCAGCTGCAGGCGTGGCTGGCATGAGAGAACGCGATGGCGTTGATGGGCGACACAGTGGCTCTTATGCCTGATGGGCGCGTTCTTTGGGGGTCTCATAACCGAAAAGCGTCTCCGCGGAGATTTTTCTGGAGGCGGATGGGCCGGTCCGAGGCGGCCAGGCCAGTCTGGGCTCGCCGGTAACGGCGCCACCAGCCTATGCGCAGACTCTTGCCAGTGCTCAAAGGAGAGCTATCATGTCAGCAATGGCGTTTGATTCGCTCAGGTTCGCTCGCCGCTTGAAAGACGCGGGAGTGCCCGAGCCACAGGCCGATGCGCACGCGGAGCTTATGGCGGAAACCCTGCCACATTTTGCCGAAAACTTGCTGACCAAGGACCACTTCGAGGCGGTTCTTGAAGCGCGCTTTGCCGCGCAGGACGCCAGACTAGCAGTCTGTCGGACTCACGTCCGACAGACACGGTTTAAAGTCGTGGTAACGGTTCAAAGCTGTTAGTTTTGCTTCTGGTGGTTCTGAGTGCG
>NZ_SLWX01000030.1 GCF_004340525.1 Chromatocurvus halotolerans
ACCCCGAGCGAGAAGGTCTTTGTGGCCAGAGCGTCGATAGTCACCAGTTACGAGAAACCGGATGATTTACGCGGCAACTATCTTGACATCTACCGCTGTTGACTGGGTGGTGCTTGGTGTACGCGATTTTGGCGCGCAACGGTTTATAGTACGCAGGCTGATCACCTTGTGCTTGCGGCAGCGCGTTCCGGGCCCTCTGCCGCCCTGGCTAGCCATCCAATCCTTGGCGCGTGCATGGCTTTGTTTGGTCTATTCCTCATTGGCTGAATCTTTCCTATGTTCCACCTCCGATTTTTTTGTTTCTGCTATTTCACTGAGCTTTGAAGAGTATTTGTAGCCGTAGACCTTCTCGTAGGCGCTAAAAAACTCTTTAGAATCACGGAACTCCCGAAATAGGGGCCAATCATGATAAGAAATTTCATTGATCAGTTCGCCTTTCTTACCAAGTTTGCACATAATCTCTTCCGCTTTCGCGTAGTCATCTGTAAGAATGGCATACGCGAGTTTGAAGTCGTGTGTGGTCGCCGACCAGTCTTTCATATCAAGGATAGCCTTTGCTTCTTTTCGCTTATCGATCGCACAAAGCGCAATGGCGTGGTTAACAGAAAATATTCTTTCTATTTCATCAGTAGATATTTTTGGTAAAGCCTGAGCAAACTTGCTAATAGAAATTGCTTTACCCCAGTGCTCCATATGTAAATAGTTAAACACGATAGAACTGAGGTGGGAGTCTGCTTTTTCGAGGTCATCCTCTTGGGTTTTTCGCCAAAGAGTCTGGCCTAACATGATTCCCACTTGGCATATCAACCTGCATGACTCGAACAGGTACTTCGGCCCAATTTTTAGCTGATCACCTAGTGCGACGTCTCCTTTTAATTGGCAGCCTGCCTCCCGGCAAGAATCTAGATATTGCTTGCTTACTATTCCATCGCAATGTGTAAATAAATTTCTTCTCTGAGCGCGCTCGATGAATATTGGCCACTCAGGGAATTGCGTTAGTTTTATCGAGAATTTGTTTTCTAAATCCTTAAATTGCTCCAGGTAACTTTTTCGTCTGATTGATTCTATTTCCCGATCTAAAAATACTTGGCGTAGTTCCTCCATTGAGCCGTATTTTAGAGCTTCGGACAAAGATATTTCTTTATTGATGTTCTTGTATAAGTCCGGTTGCTTGCCGTAAAGAACGGCCACCAAATCTCCCACAAATTTATCAAAGACCGAAAATAGGTTAATAAAAAGGCTTTTCTCTAGTGTGGTTACGCGGGAAGACTTATTGTGTCTTTCGATCTCCCTGAGTGTTTTTCTTAACTCCTTAAGTGTAAGAACTCTAACCGTTTCGTCTTTCTCATCCTCAAGCGCCCCTTGATGTCTTTCAATGTCTTCCGTTAATTTCTCGGCGTTGTCGTTATACGCCTTGACTGCCGCAAATAGGTATTCTTTTGCGCAATCCTCAATGTCGAGAATCCGGTGAAGAAAAGTTTCTATTACTTCTTTAACCCCAATCGCTTCTGCAACTTCTGACGGCTCAGACTCCTCCACGGCCTCCGACGGCTCAGACTCCTCCGCAACTTTCGTTTCGGATGTATCTGGCTTTGTTTTAGCTTCACCTTGGTCACTCACTTGAATAATTCCTGTGTTTCCGGTGCAGTTTTGAGTCGAATGGAGTCTTGACGGCTAGACACACCTGCACGAACGTATAACATCACCTGTCCTAAATCCAGCAAGGGCTATCGACCGCCAACGGATTAACATTTCTTATGAGTTTCTGTCTTCTGACTTGCTGCGCGTTTGATTGAGCGCGTCAGCGGCGCTACAGGCCTATTCTGCGGCCAATGATCAGGCTTAGGCCTAGCCCTATTAGTATCGCTACCGCGCCAGGCGCCTCCTGTTCTGCGCACTCTGGGCCTGCTTCTTCATTTTGCGCCGTATGCGAGTTTGTCGCGTCGTCAGCCAACGCGCTCCAGTGGCCCGTTGTCGCACGCTGCGGCTCGCTCAGTAATTCGTGGTGGATTCCTTTCGTCTCAAAATAATCCAGTAACTTTCGACAAAAATGAAGCCCCGGTTGATACTTCCCCTGTTCAAACTGATTTAGTGCCGTACGAGACACTCTGGCACGCCGCGCTAGCTCGTGCTGAGAGAGTGAAAGCGCATGTCGCGCTTGACGAATTTGATCTGGGTCGAGCATATGTTCACCTTTGGCCCTGTTCGTTTGCTTCTGGTCTATTTTCGGGGCTGGACTTAAATTAGGCCATGACGTAGAGGTAATTCAGTGCATCAGAATCGGTTCAAAAGCGGGGTATAGGCGGTGGCATGTGGTGGCGTTAAAGGACACTGTTAGCCCAATAGTGGTCTATTTCCCATATGGGAAGTGAGCGCGCCCCTTCATAGGCAGCTGAGCACGTGGGACGGCGGGACAGTCGGGACAGCGCGGCATATATATGGTGTTTCGACCGGACCGAAGGCCATATCGGGCGGGGACGCATTGGGACAGCTGTCCCGGCCTGTCCCAGCGAGGGCCAAACCCGCCGAGCAGGTAGCACCGCCATGGTGCCAGAGCGTCCCATGTGTCCCGCTGTCCCAAATTAATCACTGCCTGCGAGGTCGACGTCGAGTATGTTCGATTTAACGGTATATAGGCGGACGCGGCTGCCTACGCCCGGTATTGATAGTTTGGCCGTTAGCCGGCCGGGCTCATTTTTCAAGAGAAGGTTGTTCTTATCGAGCGTCGCTGCGACCCCCTTGGGATCGAGTCCCGCGCAGGCGCGTTCGAACCCTTCCGACGTGAACGCATAGACCTCTTTTTGAGGTAGATAGTAGCCAGCAATATCATAAACTGGCGGCCACTTTTCGGACGAGAATTCCTGCGCGATCTTAAACTTACTGGTCTGGTTCTGGAAAATAAAGTCCCGTATTGCCAGAATGCCCCGCGTTGCGTCGCCAACATTCGCTGACAGCCAGGTCCGACCCGCGCTTGCGATGGCGCTGATCGTTTCTTCCAGCGGCCAGGGTAGCAATTTGAAGTCCGAGGCAAGACGCGCTGCTGTGCATATCAAGCCAAAGCGTTTGAGTGCACGAGCCTGGTGCGTTTCCAGCTGAATATTTCCCTGGAGCAGGGCCGCGTATTGGCTCATCAGCTGCTTAATGTAGTGTGCCAGCGCGGCGGCGTCGGGTGCGGAGTGGATCAGCATATCCACAAATGCGGGGCCCAGTGTCCCATAGCACTGCCCTGACGCCTCTTTGAGGCGGTCTGCGAGCCTCGCCGGCGCCATGTCGTGACTTGGATGAATGATTCGGTCGGTCACTGGAACATCCAAAAAGCGGTTCACTTGCCCAGCCTTGACCTTACCGCCGCTTTCCTTAATTTTTGCCTGTATGGAGATTTCGCCGGTCGAGAGAGCTAAGAGCCGCCAAGTACGCAAAGAGCGCATGCCGCCTCGATCGTTCATGCGCGCCTTGCCTTGCCCGCCCATGAGGTTGTAGACAACAGCGCCGAAATCGAACCCGGTGAAGGTGCCCATTTCATCCAATGCAATCAATCCGTCGTTGTGTGCCGCTGCAAGTCCCTCAAGCGCATTTGCCGTCGTATTCCAGCGTTGAATGCTCGACTGAGCAGAAGCGGCCGGATCGGAACCATTTCCCCATACGCTACTGGCAACTTGCAGGGCGGTCGTCTTGCCCTGACTACTGGCGCCGTAAAGATGAATGCCGAAACTGTCCATTTCCGCAAACCGCAGGAGAGGCGGAGTCAAGGCCGCACATACCGTAAATTGAAGAATGGGGTTGCCCCCGCAATATCGGCCTACCTGCGCTTGCCAATGCTTCAATGAGCCCTTTTCCTGCAAGCTGTCCGCGCTAGGGCTGAATCGCTCCGGCTGGAAGGCAATCGGCAGGTCTGGGTCGCTACTGAGAACCGAATTCGGCAATACATAGCTCAGCGGTAGCTCGGGATCGGTCAGCCAGCCCGTTTGCGCTGTGGAGTTGACCCGGTGGTCAGTATCAAAACTTCCGAGGTAGCTTAACAGTGGGCTTTCCTGGCCTGGTATGACATGCAGGCCTTCGTCTGCCAGATGGCTAATGACGGCGGATTGCGCGCGCTCATGGAGCTGGCGGTTGGGAAAGGCGCGTTCCCGATGCACGCCATCCTGGTCAATCCATTGCACATGGATACCCCAGCCGTTGCCAGAGATATCGCGGTTTTTTGCGCTGACCCAGGCGGGTCCGGAGACAAGTCGGTGCTGGCCCTGGGGCGTGATCTTGTAGACGCCGTTATCCATAAGTTCGAAACCCTCCGGAACCGTCAGGTTCAGCGGGATCAAACTTTCACTTGCCTGCGAATCCGTTTCTGCCGGCGACCCCTTCGCCACAAGATTTCTTGACGTTATGGACTTTACGTTGAAGTCTGTCATGACTTATTCATCCGGCGCCGTGCGGCGGCGCGCCTGGATAAAGGTCTGCACGTCTTCCATGAGATACCGGACCAAACGCCCGGTTTTAATGTATGGCAGCTCGTAACGGCCTTCTGATCGCCACACGGCAAGCGTGTGCGGCGTAACGCCAAGTATGTCGCCGACTTGGTCGGGCGTTAGTAGCTTTGAAACGTTGCTGGACGGGACTTTCATGGATATCGCTCCTTGTTGAGGTATCGGTGTGAACAGTCCTCATTTGAGAGCGAGTGGATTCGGATGACAAGAAACGGGGTTGCGTCTGCAGGCAGACGCATGCTTTTGCAGGCAAACGCTATGGATGGTTGCTTTGGCGTCCGATCCGGCTGGACCCCATTGTTGCTTTAGGGTGCTTTCGCGTTGGGGGAGAGTTATCTTGCGAGCAGTGGTAGCGCGCGATTAACTGTTTGACGCCGAGGGCTTAACTGCTCGCTGTATCGTCCGTAGCTTAACTGCTTCACTGAAATCCCACTTATATCCACCGAAGTTTTCGTTGACCCAAAAACCATCGAAATTTTGACGCCACTCGGCATCCCTGTACCCCGACTCGAAGGTCGCAGTAGTTGTAAGGTATGTCGTTCCAAGTTCTGCATCTTCATCACACGTCAGCACAAACGGGTCTCCATTACCATACTTGGCAGAAGTGGTGATTTCGGTGCCAACCACGCATTCGACATGCCAAAAGGCGACCACGAATAAGGATTGATCTTGGTTGAGTAGCGCATAGACGGATTTTCTGTCATCCGGATAGACGCGGCGCAAGATAATCGTGTCTGGTAGATCATTATCGTAAGTCGCCTTTCTCCACTGGGTTCCCCCATCAAGCCAACTGTCTTGAAATTGCCAGTCATGCTTGGTCATGTAAGTCAGCTCATGGTGGCGCTTTACAGCGAGGTAGCTTAATCCCCCTAAGCTCATTACAGCCACAAGGATTAAAGACCATTTCAGGAATTTACGGAGTCCACGAAGCAGTGCACGAAAAAGTTCGGACAAAATAGCGCCTCCTGCGACAATAGGCGCAGATGCTAAGCAATTTTTGATAGAAAGTTAAGCTCGCGGGCGCATCGCCGGACAGTCGGTGCTGGCTCCAAGGTTACTGCTCGACTAGTAGAGCGCGGAATTAACTATGTGAACCTGTTGAAGCTTCCGATCCATCTGGCAAGGGTGTGGGTCGGGTTCTTGCCGGTCAGCGCTTGGCGGTCATCATCGGTAAGCAGGTGCTCCCAAATAATCTCCGCAATCCGGAGCCTGCTGAGCGCTTTCGGGCTATCTGGCGCAAAGTCGGGGTCGGCGAGATATAGCTTTTTCACTCGTCGCTTCAACTTTTGGGATTTCGCATGTTTCGCGGCACTGCCCTTTCGGGCGCGATCTGTATTCTTGGTCGCTAACCGTGCCTCGGCATTCTGCAGCGCCTCGGCGGCACAGATGGACTCCATTGCAGTGATCGCGTGTAGTCCTGTGACGGCTACTCTCTCACGCGACAAAGGCGTGTCATCGCGAAGTGGCCACGCTCCAAGCGACGGATCGCTGGCGACCTCAAATTGCGCCCTAAAGCCGTCATCGGGCTCCGCCGTGGCATCATTATCCAGCGCCTGAGCGCAGCATAGGTGCGCAAGGCCCACGTGGGCGAGGGCATAACAGGCGAAGAACGCTGGCCACGACGAGTCTGGGATGTCTTTGGCCCAAAGATGTTCCGCATCGGGTGGTCTTTGCCTCGCCCATGTCGTGGCCGCCAGCGCTATCGCGTAGGAGCGTGATTCCAGCGGTAGGGGTTCGCCTTGTTCGGTGTCAGGGGTGGTGTACAGGAGGAACGCCAGGTAATCCGCTGCTTCCTGAATCTGACTTGCCGTCCAGCCATCCAGCAGGCCCCGCGCACGTTGAATGATGTTGTCAAACTGAAAGGTAAATACCGGCGGTGCCGCCCCCGACTGCGGGTCGAATCGAGCGAACGTATGCAGCGGTAGTAGCGATTCGGGTTCTTCGTAATCCAGCCACGCCAGCGCGCCATCGTCATCATCAGGCGTCTGCGTCATTAGGCGTCCTCCATGTTTGCGATGGATTGTGCGGTTTTGGGAGCCTTCCCGGCGCTGAGGAAAAAGTCGGTAATCTGCTGCATAGGCTTACGCAGGCGTTCGATATCGCCCATCACATATCCGGCGGTTACATCACCGTCCTGACTATGGTTCATCAGTCGCTTGAGAGCGTAGTGCGAGATGTCCAGGCGCTCAGCGACCGTCGAGAAGGTTCTACGCAGGTCGTGCAGCGTGAAGTCGACGCCTGATTGCTCAGTGACCTTTTTCATCGGGTTGCGCGGCTCGACCAGGGGCCCTGTGCGGTTGCGATTGGGGAAAACGAATACATCGTGTAGTCGGGTCCTTTGGCGTTGCGCTAGCAGGTCGTGAAGGGCGTCAGAGAGGGGCAAGGTATGATCCTTGTCATTTTTCGTATCAACTACCGTCAGTGTCCTGTCCGACAGGTTCACATCTGTCCATTTAAGCCCTCCGGCCTCGGATTTGCGCAGCCCGGTAAACAAAGTCAGTAGTAAGTAATCACCGACGTTGGCTGCTGTGGAGCCTGTGGGCTCTTGTCGGAGTTTCTCGACGGCCGCCAGCCAGGCTGGCATCTGGTCTGGGCTGATCCAGGTAGTTCGCCGCTTCGGTTTATTCCATGAGCGGGCTTGCGATAGCCGCTGGACCGGGTTGACCGGTAGCAGCGGATTGCCTTTATGGTCCTCGTAAATCGCGTAGGCGAAGTTATAGACGGAGCGCAGGAAGCGCATCGCGCCATCTGCGTAGGCGGGCCCGTGGTCGTTCGTCAGGGCCGTGTGCCGCCGACCAATCATGTCCTTGGACAGATCGGCCAGCGCCAGCGTTCGCCAGTCAGCGAAGGCGACCGCCATGGCGCGGTCATACAGATAACGGGTTTTCGGCTTGAGCGATTTGCGCGCCTCCAGGAACTGGGCGTAGGCCTGGTCGAGCGTCACCTCGTTGGCATCGATGACGTCGCGTGACAGGACGACATTCTCGCCGCTGGCGATGCGGCCTCTGAGTGCCTCTGCTTCATCTCGCGCCTTCTGAACGGAGATATCCGGGAAGCGGGCGATCCGATAGCGCTTGGGCTTCTTGTTGATGCGCTTATACAGATAGAACGTCTTGCCGCCCTTGTCGGTGACCTGAAGGATTAGACCGCGCACGTGCTCATCGTGGTAGTCTACTCGCGTTCCCGCCGGCGCTGCCGGCAGGGCAGTGAGTGCCGCTTTCGTGAAGTTGAGGGTGTTTGCCGCCATAGCGTTGCCTTGTATAAGGGGGCTGTCACCGCGAGTCAGCCGGTCGGCCCGTGCTACGTTGGTGCTACGATTGGGGTGAAAAATCGGGAATTTCAACGTAGCACGAGGTAACCAAGGCTACGGTTAAGCGGCTGATATGTAAAGGTTTATGAACGTTTGTGAATCAGCGGGAAAATGGCGAGTTTTTGGTTTGTAATCAGCCGGTCGGGGGTTCGATTCCTCTCGCCAGCTCCAAATTCCCGTCCTTCCAGAGGCCGGCGCTATCAGCAGCGGCGCTGGGGCATCAGGCGGCACGGTTTTCTGTCATTATCTCGTGCCGTTCAGGCGCCGGGCACAGCGATGACGTTCTCCACCATTCCAGTCAGGTCGGGGCACCGGGCGGCCCGGTGGCTGTCGCTCTTCTCCTTGCTGTTTCTGGCAGCCTGCAGAAGCGTCGACGGAGGGCCTGACGTTTTGGATGCATGCAAGCCTGAAGTAGACAACATTGCTGATAACGGCTTTGATGTCGAGATCATCCGCTACAGGCCCGCGGGCGAGTCTGACCGTGCAATTGTCATCATGCCGCCGACAGGCGGCACGACCTTCCTGGAGTCCCGCTACGCTTCGCTGTTCTGCGAGGCAGGGTTTGGGGTCTATGTGGTCGAGGGCTGGACGGGCATGTCCGAAACTTCCCTCGATCTCAGCATTCATCATCGACTGTTCGGGCGCGCCCAGCGCGCTATCGAGCGGATCCTCGAGGCGGCGCCTGAGCGTTTCATCGGTCTTATGGGTACCAGCGTGGGTGGCCTGCATGCAGCCACGGCGGTCGGGCGCCTGCCGCGCATTTCCGCAGCTTTTGTTATTGCGGCGGGCGCTCCCGTCGCCGACATTCTTGCCTATACCGATCAGGATGCCCTGCAGTCGGTCCGGGAGCGGCGGATCCGTGAATTCGGTTTCGATGATCAGCAAGCCTATCGGGACGCGCTGTCGGCGGTATTTGACTGGGAGCCGTTATCGTACGCGGAGGCGGCCCGAGAAAAGCCGTTGGGTGTCATCGTGGTCCGGGGCGACGAGACGGTGCCCACTATTTATCAGGAGCAGCTTCGGGAGGCCTGGCAGCCGACGGTCGATTTTTCCGTGAGCGGCTTCCCGTGGTCAGCCCATAGGGTTGGGATCGTGCAGGCATGGTGGCTGCGCGCAGACGATATTCGCGACTTTTTCGTCAGGCATGCGTCAAAGGCGGACCGGAACATGCCATAAACAGGTTGACAAGCCTATACCGGGTCAGGACAATGTGCCGCCTTCCGGAGGGGTTCCCGAGTGGCCAAAGGGATCAGACTGTAAATCTGACGCGAAAGCTTCGGTGGTTCGAATCCACCCCCCTCCACCAAGAGTAGAAAGCCGTGATTTAAGGTCGCGGTCAAGTGTCGGAAAGAAGTGAGTGTGTTGGACGGGGTGGGCTCGAACCACAAGGTTTGACGGAGGCGCGAAGCGCCGAAGAGCGTCGCCACAGGCGACGACCCGGAGGGTGAGGGCCAAAGGCCCGAATTATCCACCCCCCTCCACCAAGAGTAGAAAGCCGTGATTTAAGGTCGCGGTCAAGTGTCGGAAAGAAGTGAGTTTGCTGGACGGGTGAATTGATCAACGCGGCGGGTATAGTTCAAAGGTAGAACCTCAGCCTTCCAAGCTGATGATGCGGGTTCGATTCCCGCTACCCGCTCCAGTGTTAGAAGGCAGGGAAAGCGCTCATATAGCTCAGTCGGTAGAGCACTTCCTTGGTAAGGAAGAGGTCACCGGTTCAAATCCGGTTATGAGCTCCACTGCTGTTGAAAAGTGGTTGGCCACAGGCAAGTCCGCTCCGAGCGGTCGCCGTGAAGCATGAATTGGATGGCGCTGAAGGCGCTACCGTTTTAAGGAGACTGTCGGAATGGCAAAAGCAGCATTCGAGCGCAAGAAGCCCCACGTAAACGTGGGAACGATCGGACACGTGGACCATGGCAAGACGACGCTGACGGCGGCGCTG
>NZ_SLWX01000031.1 GCF_004340525.1 Chromatocurvus halotolerans
ATGGAAGCTGTCATGCGTGTTCTCCTGTGGTCGACCAGGAGAACGGTACCGCTGGCTTAGCGGATAGAATAGAACGCCTCAGAATGAACGGTTACAACGTACTGGGCAGCAACACCTTTGATCTGCTGGTCTGCATTCCCATCGGCGTGCTGATTGCAGGTGCCGCCGTGGTCAACTTTTCCATCGCTGCTCCCATGCTGGCGATCCTTACACTGGCCACCGTTGCTCTGTTTCTGATGATGCGGACGCACATGATCCTGTCCCGCATTGAATCCATCTGTTTGCTCGGATTGTATGTGGCGTTCGTCGTCTGGATCACACTGGAGACCTTCGCTGTGGTGGATATCGTGCCATCGCTTCCACCCAACATGGTCGCCTGATCCGTGGGCAGGCTCAATCGCCGCGACTGAGTACCAAAGTATGGCTGTGCACGGTCATGAAGAGATCCTGCCGGGCGCAATAGTCCCATCTCTCAACGCAGCAGGTGTGCTGCTCCTGCTCGCAGGCGTGCTCGATCAGATTGACCGAGTTGGGAATGCCGCCACGCACCCGCGATGAAAGCGACGTACCCGCCTGTGCAGTCCAGGCCCGGCGGCCCGCGTCACCGTCGTGACCGCGTAACGGCCAGACATAGGGTAGATGAATATGCCCACCGACCAGCAGATCGAGTCCCGCATCGACCCATGTCGGCACAGCCTCCTCATAGCCTATCAGCAGGTTTGTCAGGTCGGACTCTTCGCGCGCACGCACGGGATGGTGCTGCATGACCATGCGCAGCTGTTCCGGTCGCGCCGACCTGAGTCTCTGGGCAACGCGGTCGATCTGCGCGCTGTTGACCGCGCCATCCTTGTGCCACTCCGGGCGCGATGTGTTTAGGCAGAGCAGCAACAGGTCCTTACTCTCGTATTCTGGCTCCAACTGTTCACCGAAGGCGCGCCGGTAGTTGCCATAGGGATTCAACCAGCGGGCTATAAGGTTGAAGAGTGGAATGTCATGATTGCCCGGCACTGCCAATACCGGTCCGGGCAGCTGTCGGATAAATTCGCCGGCGGCGGCAAATTGGGCGCGCCTTGCCCGCTGGGTTATATCGCCGCTGAGCAGCGTAACGTCCGCTTGTTGCTCGCTGGCAAGGCGTAGTAAAGCCTGCACGACATGCGGTTTCTCGGTGCCGAAATGGGGATCAGAAATCTGCATTACGCGACTCATGGATGTTCTTCCATCGCCGGATCACGTGGTACCAGGAGGGGCAGTTTATCTGGTGAGATGCGAAACTCCAGGGGGGCGCTCATCCGGGTGATTTCGCCGTCCATGGCTACCTTCATGCGAGCGCGACCGCGGCGCGGCTGGACGGTCATGGTGTCAAAGCTGAAGCTTTCGACATTCTCGGCATCGCCGAGACGGCTGAGCAGGCCCCTTATGAGCAAGCCATAAAGCGCGAGCGTACCTCGGGAACGGGACGTCATGGCGACCAGATGATGCCGCTCGATATCGCCCACCCGATCTATTCCCATGTGCTTTAGCTGAAGAGCATTATTGTCAACGACGAGTGCGGGCGTGTGCACATCGCGCCGGGGTTTTCCTTCAAGGTCAATCTGCAGATGCAGTGAGCGATGCGCTCGCATCAGCGTGACCAGGGCTGACCAGAGAGCCACGGGTCTGCTGCGGCCGTACCGGCGCTTGTAGGTCTCGCGGTCTTCCAGAAGCTGTGGATACAGACCGATGCTGGCATTGACCAGAAATACATGACTGTTGAGTAAGCCGACATCGACAGGCCGGATCACTGCATCAAGGAGGCAGGCGAGGGCGGCTTCGGTGTCCTGTGGGATACCGTACATCCTACCAAAATAGTTGAAAGTGCCCTGGGGCAGAATCCCCATCGGCACGTCTTTGCCAAGTACCTCATTGGCCACGGCGTTCAGCGTTCCGTCGCCGCCTACGGCCACTACGATCCCGGACTGCTCCCGGGCGAGATCCACGGCACGTCTGGCGGTCTCAACCAGTTGCGACCCCGTGTTGACCTGCATCAGCTCGTAGGATTTACCACTTTCTGAGAGCACGCGCTCAATCGTGCTTCGGGTTTCGTGTCCATCCAGGCTCCCGGACGCGCTGTTCATGACCAGGAACAAGGGCTCGGTGCCTGAAAGTAAGGTCGTTGGATCGAGTTCGGTGGTGTCTGATGCAGCGTCGGTCATCGGTAGCGCCTCTGAGTCGGGTGTTGAAGTGCTCAATGGTTGCTCTCATGGCAGGTTGACTCTCGTGAAACCTCAGGCCGGCAAGCGTTTCCAGCACTGTCTCTCGTCCGGTAGGCCAGAATTTAGGAATGTATCAACATTATTGAACGGAGGGTGGTCGCGCGGTTCACCGCGTTGAGTATTGCGGCTATCGTCGACTGGACCCTCGACGCCTATCCAATAGGACACCCAATTTCTGCCCGGGTTCGATACTTGCTGACGGTGCGCGCTCGCCGCCCCAGTGAATACCGAATCCATCCTCCTCGCAACGACGAGGCAATGAATGTTACGGTTTTCTGGCAATCCATAGTGACGGGGAGCCTGCGGCAATGCAGAGCCATGGTGCGGATATCCAGCGTCTCGAGCGCTACGACAACAGTAAATCTGAATACACTCTGGCGATTATTACTGACGAAGACGATGCATCGCAGTTGGAATTGGAAAACGGGCAAGTCGCATGGGCCTCTACGTTGCGACATGACAAACTGTTCAGGAAGGTCGATCGGTCTACCGGCCAAATCCATTATGAGCTGCAGGATATACCTGAGGAGGAGGGTGGTGAGCACCAGCTGATCAGCCTTCTTGCCGAGGGTGGTCGCGGCGCCGAGTTTTCCGAGCTGGTCATGTTCGGCGAGCGTCTGTTGACGTTTGATGATCGCACCGGTTTGGTGTGCGAGATTCGCGAGCAGAATCAGCTGGTCCCGAGACACATCCTGATGGCCGGTTGCGGTGATGAACTGTTCAAGGGCTTCAAAAGCGAATGGGCGACACTGTGGGGAGAGCAACTGATCATCGGGAGCCACGGAAAAATGGATGCCGAAGAATGGGTGAAGGTTCTGGATCGTGATTATGGGCTGACCAGTCTGGACTGGAGCCACTACTATCAACGGATGCGCGATGTCGTGGGTGTTGGGGAGGATGGTTATGTGATCCATGAGGCGGCAGAATGGCACCCGTTTCGTCGCGAGTGGCTGTTCTTTCCACGCAAAATATCGCTGGAGCCTTATGAAAAGCACGCTGACGATCGGTATCGGGGTGCGAATGTGCTCATTGTCGCCAATGAGGATTATGATCAGATTCATGCGATTCCGATGGGAGACCACATCCCCGAGCGGGGGGTCTCCACATTCAAGATTGTCCCAGGACACCCGGAAGAGTGCGTTGGTTTGAAGAGTGTGGAAGTGGGCGATCGCACAGAAACATACTTTTTTGCATTCAACCTCGATGGCGATATCCTGCAGGATGATGTTTTTATCGGTGCCTACAAATGCGAAGGGATTGAAATACTCTAGTGTTCGACGAAGTTTTCGTGAATACAAAAAGGAGTGGCGGAGCGGGTCATTGTTGACGTGTGTTCCGCGAGACAACCTGTGGGCCTGACTGATGACGCAGTCGAGCAGCCGATTGCCGACCGTGCTCTCCCGCCGGTACTCGCCGGTCCCATCATTCGACGGGCGACCGCCGACAGCCTCGTGCTTTGGCTGGTGACGTCGGATCTCACCGAATTTCAACTGCGAATAGCCCAGAACGGAAAACTTGTTGAGCGACGCCTGCGTGACGAGGAGGTCCAGGTCATGCCCGTGGGAATACGTGCTTTTCTGCACTTAATCCACATCCAGTTTGACGGGCTCGTGTCCCAGGGCGTTCTGACGGGATACGATCTGGGTATGGCGTCCGGGGCCGAGGAAGGCTCGGTCAGGTGGATTGGAGACTGGGCACCCCACTTATGCCGACCTGGTGCGCGTCGGCCGGATTATGTGGTCAAAGACCGCCTGGATCGGGTCCTTCACGGTTCCTGCCGGCGCCCCCATCATCCGGCCGGTGACGGTCTGGCGCGGGTCGACGCCGAACTTCTTGCCGCGGGGGACACGGTCAGTGAGCGTCCCGCCTTGCTGATGTTGACAGGCGACCAGATCTACGCGGACGACGTCGCCGGTCCGATGCTGAACGCGATACACCAACTCATTGAGCGGCTTGGGCTGTTTGATGAATGGATTGCGGAAGCCGATGTGGCCGACAGCCGGGCCCTGCGGAGCGACTCACAGACTTACTACCAACGGCATCAGTTGCTGCCCGACACACAGCGCAATGTAGCGCTGCTTGAGCGCTTCTTTGGTGGAGCGAGAAAGCCGGTATTCACCACCGCCAATGCACGGAACCACCTGATTTCCCTGTCAGAAATCATCGCCATGTACCTTCTGGTCTGGTCACCCGTTTGCTGGCGGCTGGTCATCCGACAGGAACCCCTATTGGAGAGCCCCAAGGATGTGGCAACGTACCGGGAGGAGCAGGAACTCGTGGAGGCGTTCGTTGCCGACCTACCCAGCGCGGCCCGTGCACTGGCACATATTCCCACCTACATGATTTTTGATGATCACGACATTACCGATGACTGGAACCTTTCCGCTTTGTGGGAGAGGACAGTTTACGAGCACCTGTTTTCGCGTCGCATTATCGGTAATGCACTGATTGGCTATCTGCTCTGCCAGGGCTGGGGCAATGATCCCGAGGCCTTTGTCGATGTCATGCCGCGGGTGACGAATCTGCTGCAGGAAATCGATGCAGACGGATTTCTCTCTGGTTCGTGTCAAAACGCGGTGATCGACGAACTGCTACGATTCAATAACTGGCATTACATCCTGCCCACATCGCCGCCTCTGGTCGTGCTCGACACCCGCACTCACCGCTGGCGCAGTGAAGAGTCCCCGGGTCGACCGTCCGGCCTGATGGACTGGGAAGCGTTGTCGGCGTTCCAGCAGTCGATAATCGGAGAGGATGCGGTAATTGTTGTGTCGCCAGCGCCCGTGTTCGGTGTCAAGCTGATTGAAGTCGTGCAGCGGGTGTTCACCTTTCTTGGCAAGCCGCTGGTGGTGGATGCGGAAAACTGGATGGCCCATCGTGGTACCGCCAGCGTCCTTTTGAATATCTTCGGCCATACCGGGACCCCTGAGACCTTCGTCATTCTGTCCGGGGACGTGCATTATTCCTTCGCCTACGATATACGCCTGCGTCGCGCGACTGACAGTCCACGCATCTGGCAGATCACCAGCAGCGGTATCAAGAATGAATTCCCGGATGGTCTGCTGGAAATGCTGGACCGGCTGAATCGATGGCTGTATGCACCGCGCTCGCCGCTTAACTGGCTTACCAAGCGCCGCCGCATGCGCATTACTCCGCGATTACCGACCGGGCGAGAGGCGGGTGAGCGGTTATGGAATCGTGCGGGAATCGGTTTGCTCATGCTGGATAATCAGGGCGCGCCAAGCGCTATCTGCCAGCTCGATGCCGATGGTGGTGGCACTCGTTTTCTGAGCAAATCAGAGTCCGCTTGATAAACCTTGACCGCGCATTACCGCAGTAAGCGTTACCATCCCAACTTGCTCATCGCACGCAATGCTTTATCTGCCGATATTATCGTCGTCGCGCTGGAATTCTGCAAGGTCCACTGCATGCATTGCCGAAGTCAGAGCGCCACTGTCGAGCTTCGCCTTGGTCTTGATGCCCCAGGGTTGAATTTCAATAAATTCCACCCAGCCGAACCTTGTCGCCTCAGTGTCTGCGAAGACGCTAGCCGGGCCGCAAAGGCCTATCAGCATCGCAATGTGCGCGAGAAGCGTTTTTATCATGGACCGTCTACCTCGACCTTCTGGCGTGTTGCGAGTACATCGTAGTGTTTGCCTGATCGGGTCCGGGCAAAGAAGCGAAAGTCATGCATGACCAAAATTTCCTGAAGCCGGGCTGCATTGCTCCACCGGTCGTCGACCTCGTAATACACTGCGAATGCCGTGTTCAGATATCCGGCTTTGCCGAGGGTTTGTAGAACCACTTCTTCATGACCTTCTACATCAATTTTGATTATCGCAGGGTGACCGGGTTTGCGCTCTCCGAGCCACGCCGGTCCTACTGTCTGTATCATCTCGCTCCCACGCAATAGTTTCGAGGGGGCTTTCCTGAGGGTAGCTGCACCACTGTGACCGACTTTGATCGATATGGGGCACTCGCCAACGTTATCGGAGACGGCGCAGCGGAATGCTGTTATCTTGCTGGCATTTGCGTTCGCACGAATGTTGTCTTCAAGCAGTGCAAAGGTCTTCATCACTGGCTCAAAGGCCAGGGCCTGCGTGCACCATGGCGACTGAACTGCGATCAACGAGTAAAGCCCCTGGTTTGCCCCGACGTCGATAAACGCAAACTCCCTGGTCTGCTTCGAAAGATAATCTGTTAATAGCGTGGGGTAGGAACCGCGGTAGCAGAAGTTGAACGTGGCATCCGTCCAGTTCTTCCTCAGCCAGACCCCTTGCCTGGAAAGAACAAAGTCAGATGAGAGTTCGGGTCTGTCGTCTCGGGGCCCGCCGCTCGGTTCCAGAATACTGTCGGTGCTCAATGGGTCCAGTCTGTTCAGTTCGTGCACATAACGCTCCTATTAACCGAAATCCGGAGTGTATGACAGTATTAAGACGGAATGATGACAAGTAGACCGTGATTGGTTTCTGCTTAAACGAACTGCAAGGTAGAAGATTATCGTCAAGTGATTTGTTTATGAGGTGGGGAAAACTCGTGGCCACGAGCAGGCCCGTAGCCACGAGTCCGAAGCGCTAGCTTTCAAGATTATTGAAGAGCGTTGTTACGGTGTCCGCCTCCAGCACACGCCCATCGAAAAGTTCATTGTTCATGTTGCCTGTGACGCTCACGATGTCGCCCTTTTCGATCTTCTGATAACCCTCGTCGTCGAGCGGATCATAGACCATATCGTCCGTTTCCACGGTGAGCTTTTGTGCACCAACATCCAGTGCAAACGATTCGTCATCCGTACTCGAGACTGTTCCCTGCACCGTCATGTTGGAAATCACGAGTGGCGTGTTCACCGTGATGACAGGGTCCTCTTCGTCAACGGAGTTCGCATAGAAATACGTGCCCAGAGATTCGACATAGACGCTGCTGGCCTCGATCTTCGCCATCTCGTAGAAGTCATCGTCGATGACGCCGGCGACGCTGACCTGATCGCCCTCGACAAGCTTGTAGGCGTCTGCGTCGCGATCACCATCGTCGAATTCGACCGTGATCACACCCTGCCCGTAGTCCAAGGTAAACGAGTCTTTTGTTACATCGTCGACCGTACCATCGATATTCACGTACGAATCATCGGGTTGCGAGTAGGGCGCAGGCGCTGCATTGGCCCACGTCGCGCTACCTGCTACAAGTACTGCGAGTAAAGCTGTTGACGTGCGTATCATAAGTCCTCCAGTGACTAATTTCTTTTGGCGGCCCCCATACCCAGAGTGGTAAAACCGATGTGTTGACCGCCTCCAGCAAGCGCTTCAAAGATGCATCTTCGGTTGCGATCTATGACTAGCGCCCTCATCGCTTACGACAGGTGTGAGGTGAGAAGTTCCATCTCTCGACCTGAGCGACGAATTCAAACACAGCCAACTTGTTCTCAAGTTTTGCTGCATCTAGCGTGCCACGCGCAGACGGGTGTGAACTTTGCTGGCGCTACTCTGTCGACCATTGCTGTGTTTCTTGTGCGCCGGCATACCGCTGCGGTTGTTGTAGTGAGAGGAGAATTATGAACATCAAGAATCGGCGTTATCTGTTTTTTTCACCGCTTTTTCTTGTCTTTTGCCTGAATGGCTTCGCGATGGCCGCAGATAAGCAGTCACTGCCGCCGAATGCTCATCCAGAGCCGTATGGTAAAGGGTGGGACTGTGATTTTGGGTATCAAGAGGAGGGAGGCCAGTGTAAAGCCCTGGAGCTGCCCGACCATTCTTATATTTCTCCAGTGGGCAACGATTGGGAGTGTAATCGCGGATACCGGCAAGACGGTGATGATTGCGTGAAGATACGAGTTCCTGAAAATGCGTACCTGGATCCTATTGAGTATAGAGGCTGGTCTTGTAAAAGAGGCTTTCGTTCTATCAATAATGCATGTGAAAAGATTCACCTTCCAAAACATGGCTATTTGACGTTCGGAGCATACGGTGACTCTTGGGATTGTCGCCGGGGATACCGCAGGACAGAAACAACATGCGAGCCGATAAAGGTACCAAGGCATGCTTATCTCGACGACGCAAGTGCGGAAGGCTGGAGCTGCGAATTAGGCTATGGGAAGGAAGATGCCAAATGTCTTGAGATCGTAGTTCCTGAGAATGCATTCCCAACCTACACTGATGACGGTAGCGGCTGGCAGTGTTCGCGCGGTTACCAAGCCGTGGAAGGCAAGTGTGTGAAAGTCGTAGTTCCTGATGATGCTTATCTGACCGCAGCTGGTGATCAATGGGAATGCGTTCGTGGCTACATGAAATCTGGCAATGAGTGCATTGATATCGATATTCCGCAGAATGCGCATCTCGATTACTCAGGAGATGAGTGGCGATGCAATGACGGTTATGCTCAGGAGGAAGATAAGTGCATTCGTAACTGGTAACGCCATCGTGGCATTGATTCTTCGCAGGGCCGCTGAGAGCACTAAAGGATTTCAACGGGAGGGGAGCCGGAATGCGTCCACCGCGTATTCGATTGGTGAACACTCCTGAAACAGTGGAGATGCGTGTGACCCGCTGACCCCACCTCATGGTATACAGGTCTCAAGACGAGGCCTGGTTTTACTGAATGGGCGACAGAACTTGTCTGTCAAGTTCCTCTGGCATGCCGGGCGGAAGCTTCAGCGCGGCTGCGAGCTGGTCTAGCCACGCTCGCTCCATCGGATTCTGGTCATCAACGATGGCAGCGCTGACCAGATACATCTCACGCGCCGCTTGTGGAGAGTCCGCCTGGCTTGCCACCATTGATGCATCCAGTGGGGCATCGAACTGCTGCTGTATCCAGTTATGCAGTTCATCATCCGCGCCAAGACCATCAATCTCCTGCGTGATTAGCGCGCGCTCATCAGCGTCCACGTGGCCATCTGTGTTGGTTGCCGTTTAAAACTGACCCAGGATTTCCATCCAATTCTGACCCGGGTTACGGGTGCCCAGTATATCTAGGCGTCTGTGGATAAGTCTG
>NZ_SLWX01000032.1 GCF_004340525.1 Chromatocurvus halotolerans
CCCCAACGTAAAACGCCCCGACCATGTCTGATCGGGGCGTGGGTATACAAGCCTGGCGAGAGCCTGCCCCGCTGTATCGGGTATGACCTACAGTGGGTTGCGCGCGCTGCGCGCAATCGCTACGCGACGCCTGCGGCGCCCCAACCCCGCACCTGCGGTGCAGGGGTTGTCACATGGACCCGGTGTAGTGGCAATAATTCATCACATCCAAAAAGCAAAACCCCCGTCCACTGCGTGAACGGGGGTTTTTCTTTTTGAAGCCTGGCGATGACCTACTCTCACATGGGGAGACCCCACACTACCATCGGCGATGCATCGTTTCACTACTGAGTTCGGTATGGAGTCAGGTGGTTCCAATGCTCTATGGTCGCCAGGCAAACTGGCTTGACGGCGTTGGGTCTTGCGCACACGTTGTGCTGCCCACTACCTGTCAAATAGGTCGGTAAATCAAGCTGCCCTTTACAAGGTGTTACCCAGTAAAGAGAGTCGGTTGTACGGTCTTTCACTTTCTTCATCATGACTCGCCACAACATCCAGCGCTTCTTACAGGTAACACCGGTCAACGGTGGCCTGCAAATAACCCTGATTATATGGTCAAGCCTCACGGGCAATTAGTACTGGTTAGCTCAACGCCTCACAACGCTTCCACACCCAGCCTATCAACGTAGTCGTCTTCTACGGCCCTTCAGGACCCTCAAGGGGTCAGGGAGAACTCATCTTGGGAGAGGCTTCCCGCTTAGATGCTTTCAGCGGTTATCCCGTCCGAACATAGCTACCCGGCAGTGCCACTGGCGTGACAACCGGAACACCAGAGGTTCGTCCACTCCGGTCCTCTCGTACTAGGAGCAGCTTCCCTCAATTCTCCAACGCCCACGGCAGATAGGGACCGAACTGTCTCACGACGTTCTAAACCCAGCTCGCGTACCACTTTAAATGGCGAACAGCCATACCCTTGGGACCGGCTTCAGCCCCAGGATGTGATGAGCCGACATCGAGGTGCCAAACACCGCCGTCGATGTGAACTCTTGGGCGGTATCAGCCTGTTATCCCCGGAGTACCTTTTATCCGTTGAGCGATGGCCCTTCCATTCAGAACCACCGGATCACTAAGACCTACTTTCGTACCTGCTCGACTTGTCAGTCTCGCAGTCAA
Organism: Chromatocurvus halotolerans; assembly: GCF_004340525.1. Taxonomy (GTDB): domain Bacteria; phylum Pseudomonadota; class Gammaproteobacteria; order Pseudomonadales; family Halieaceae; genus Chromatocurvus; species Chromatocurvus halotolerans. The sequence continues at coordinate 1,153 of NZ_SLWX01000032.1, forward strand.
GCGCGCTTGTGCCTTTACACTAAGCTCCTGATTTCCGACCAGGATTAGCGCACCTTCGTGCTCCTCCGTTACTCTTTGGGAGGAGACCGCCCCAGTCAAACTACCCACCACACACTGTCCTCGATCCCGATAAGGGACCTGAGTTAGAACCTCAACATTACCAGGCTGGTATTTCAAGGTTGGCTCCACGCGAACTGGCGTCCACGCTTCAAAGCCTCCCAGCTATCCTACACAAGTAAGGTCAAAGTCCCGTGTGAAGCTATAGTAAAGGTTCACGGGGTCTTTCCGTCTAGCCGCGGGTACACTGCATCTTAACAGCGATTTCAATTTCACTGAGTCTCGGGTGGAGACAGTTTGGCCATCGTTACGCCATTCGTGCAGGTCGGAACTTACCCGACAAGGAATTTCGCTACCTTAGGACCGTTATAGTTACGGCCGCCGTTTACCGGGGCTTCAATCAAGAGCTTCTCCGAAGATAACCCCATCATTTAACCTTCCGGCACCGGGCAGGCGTCACACCGTATACGTCCACTTTCGTGTTTGCACAGTGCTATGTTTTTAATAAACAGTCGCAGCCAACTGGTCACTTCGACTGCCGTCAGCTCACGGAGCAAGTCCGGTCACCAACAGCAGCGTACCTTCTCCCGAAGTTACGGTACCATTTTGCCTAGTTCCTTCACCCGAGTTCTCTCAAGCGCCTTGGTATTCTCTACCTGATCACCTGTGTCGGTTTACAGTACGGTTCCTTCATAGCTGAAGCTTAGAGGCTTTTCCTGGAAGTATGGCATCAACCACTTCATCCGCGGCTCTCGCCTTGGACTCGTCATCAGCTCTCGGCCTTGATCACCCGGATTTACCTAAGCAATCAGCCTACAACCTTAAACAGGGACTACCAACGCCCTGATGGCCTAGCCTGCTCCGTCCCCCCATCGCACTATGAAGAAGTACGGGAATATTAGCCCGTTTCCCATCGACTACGGCTTTCGCCCTCGCCTTAGGGGCCGACTCACCCTGCGCCGATTAGCGTTGCGCAGGAAACCTTGATCTTCCGGCGGGGAGGTTTTTCACCCCCCTTATCGTTACTCATGTCAGCATTCGCACTTCTGATACCTCCAGCAAACCTCCCGGTTCACCTTCAACGGCTTACAGAACGCTCCTCTACCATGTGTGCGTGGCGAACCACACACACATCCGCAGCTTCGGTTACCAGTTTAGCCCCGTTACATCTTCCGCGCAGGCCGACTCGACTAGTGAGCTATTACGCTTTCTTTAAAGGATGGCTGCTTCTAAGCCAACCTCCTAGCTGTCTTCGCCTTCCCACATCGTTTCCCACTTAACTGGTATTGGGGACCTTAGCTGGCGGTCTGGGTTGTTGCCCTCTCGACGACGGACGTTAGCACCCGCCGTCTGTCTGCCGTGCTCGCACTCCTGGGTATTCGGAGTTTGCATGGGGTTGGTAAGTCGGGATGACCCCCTAGCCCAAACAGTGCTCTACCCCCCAGGGTGATACACAACGCTCTACCTAAATAGATTTCGAGGAGAACCAGCTATCTCCGGGCTTGATTAGCCTTTCACTCCGATCCACAGCTCATCTCCTCATTTTTCAACATAAGTGAGTTCGGCCCTCCAGTTAGTGTTACCCAACCTTCAGCCTGGCCATGGATAGATCGCCCGGTTTCGGGTCTATTGCCTGCAACTAGAACGCCCTGTTAAGACTCGGTTTCCCTACGCCTCCCCTATTCGGTTAAGCTCGCTACAGACAATAAGTCGCTGACCCATTATACAAAAGGTACGCAGTCACCCCCCTAAAGAGGCTCCCACTGCTTGTACGCATACGGTTTCAGGTTCTATTTCACTCCCCTCTCCGGGGTTCTTTTCGCCTTTCCCTCACGGTACTGGTTCACTATCGGTCAGTCAGGAGTATTTAGCCTTGGAGGATGGTCCCCCCGTCTTCAGTCAAGATATCTCGTGTCCCGACCTACTTGTCGCACGCTCAGTACCACAACAGAGTTTTCGTGTACGGGGCTATCACCCTCTATCGCCGGACTTTCCAGACCGTTCCACTAACTCCACTGCTATCACGTGCAGGCTCCTCCCCGGTCGCTCGCCGCTACTGGGGGAATCTCAATTGATTTCTGTTCCTTCAGGTACTTAGATGTTTCAGTTCCCTGAGTTCGCCTCCGCAACCTATGTATTCAGTTACGGATACCCAGCTTGCACTGGGTGGGTTTCCCCATTCGGACATCCCCGGATCAAAGTCTGTTTGCCGACTCCCCGAAGCTTTTCGCAGGCTACAACGTCCTTCATCGCCTCTGACTGCCAAGGCATCCACCGTATGCGCTTAGTCACTTGACCATATAACCACAGTTATCTGGACAGGCATCTCCAAAGAGATACCCTTCAAGAAGACTTTTCCCCGACACCCTTGTGCGTATGTCAGGTACTTAGAGGCACGGACCGATCAAAGCCCGTACCCGCCGGATGTTGTGACGCTTGAGTCACAATGTATGTACAACTCGCTCGGACGTGCGTGTTGGAGAACCCACACGCCCGATATTTCAATCCCTGAACCGCTCCCGTCACAATCACACACGCAGCTTGCGCCACCCGTGCCATGTGCCAGGCTGCAGTCCAGAGACTCAGCTTGATTTACCTTGTTAAAGAACAATCTGGTTGTCAAAACCAGACGTCAACACAGCCAAGGCTGCGCTCACGTCTAATCTCGATGATGCGATGTACCACCCTTCGCGTCAGTGTCCTGACCGGATGAAGACAATGGCGGCGCTGTCCACCCAAAAGTGGTGGAGCTATGCGGGATCGAACCGCAGACCTCCTGAATGCAAATCAGGCGCTCTCCCAGCTGAGCTATAGCCCCATAATAAAGAGTCACTCGCAGCAATCACGATCCTGCCAAGTAATACCAAATGCGGGTCAATCGAGGCGGATTCTCACGACGCATAGCCTGCTATGCGAGTGAGGATCCAACGAAGAGTGACGCGTATTTGGTAGGCCTGGGCAGATTTGAACTGCCGACCTCACCCTTATCAGGGGTGCGCTCTAACCAACTGAGCTACAGGCCTGCTGTTACTTGTCTGCTGTCGCCCTGGCGGCGTTATTTTGCTCGCTCAGTCGGTCACGTACTATACGTACGCTCCCTTCTTCACTCGCAAAATGCCTTGCCAGGCCACCAGCATCCTGCGTTACAGCCCTTCGATCTACATCAAAGTGCTCTTAACATACAGGCGAGCTCGCGATTTCTATCGCATCAACCAATAGACGAAGACAAATGTGTGAGCACTCATTGAGTAGTGCCAATCGTTTAAGGAGGTGATCCAGCCCCAGGTTCCCCTAGGGCTACCTTGTTACGACTTCACCCCAGTCATGAATCACTCCGTGGTGATCGCCCTCCCGAAGGTTAGGCTAACCACTTCTGGAGCAACCCACTCCCATGGTGTGACGGGCGGTGTGTACAAGGCCCGGGAACGTATTCACCGCGACATTCTGATTCGCGATTACTAGCGATTCCGACTTCACGGAGTCGAGTTGCAGACTCCGATCCGGACTACGAAACGTTTTGTGGGATTCGCTCCAGCTCGCGCTCTTGCTGCCCTCTGTGCGTTCCATTGTAGCACGTGTGTAGCCCAGGTCGTAAGGGCCATGATGACTTGACGTCGTCCCCACCTTCCTCCGGTTTGTCACCGGCAGTCTCCTTAGAGTTCCCGCCATTACGCGCTGGCAACTAAGGACAAGGGTTGCGCTCGTTACGGGACTTAACCCAACATCTCACGACACGAGCTGACGACAGCCATGCAGCACCTGTCTCAGAGCTCCCGAAGGCACCAATCCATCTCTGGAAAGTTCTCTGGATGTCAAGACCTGGTAAGGTTCTTCGCGTTGCATCGAATTAAACCACATGCTCCACCGCTTGTGCGGGCCCCCGTCAATTCATTTGAGTTTTAACCTTGCGGCCGTACTCCCCAGGCGGTCTACTTATCGCGTTAACTGCGCCACCAAAGAATCAAGTTCCCCAACGGCTAGTAGACATCGTTTACGGCGTGGACTACCAGGGTATCTAATCCTGTTTGCTCCCCACGCTTTCGCACCTCAGCGTCAGTATCGAGCCAGGAGGCCGCCTTCGCCACCGGTATTCCTCCACATATCTACGCATTTCACCGCTACACGTGGAATTCTACCTCCCTCTCTCGTACTCTAGTCGGCCAGTATCGGGTGCCATTCCCAGGTTGAGCCCGGGGATTTCACATCCAACTTAACAAACCGCCTACGCGCGCTTTACGCCCAGTAATTCCGATTAACGCTTGCACCCTCCGTATTACCGCGGCTGCTGGCACGGAGTTAGCCGGTGCTTCTTCTCAAGGTAATGTCACAGATACGTGCTATTAACACGCACCCTTTCTTCCCAAGTGAAAGTGCTTTACAACCCGAAGGCCTTCTTCACACACGCGGCATGGCTGCGTCAGGCTTTCGCCCATTGCGCAATATTCCCCACTGCTGCCTCCCGTAGGAGTCCGGGCCGTGTCTCAGTCCCGGTGTGGCTGATCATCCTCTCAGACCAGCTATGGATCGTTGCCTTGGTAGGCCTTTACCCCACCAACTAGCTAATCCAACGCAGGCTCATCCGATAGCACGAGGTCCGAAGATCCCCCGCTTTCCCCC
>NZ_SLWX01000033.1 GCF_004340525.1 Chromatocurvus halotolerans
TTACGAAGTTTGCCATCATTGCGCCCCGATCACTGCACGTGACATGGATTATCCCACGTCGATACTATTCGGTTAAGTCCGACAGGCTGCTAGGGAAGGTTTCATGGAACAAGTAGCCTATAGCCAAGACATAGATGCTCTCCTGGTTGCTTGTGACCTGCCAATTGATGATTTGCGAGATAATAATAACGTTTGTTTCTTTGGCTTGCGTCATGAAAGCGGGCTTATGGGTGTCATAGGGATTGAGGTGTGCGGTGATTTCGGTCTTCTTCGCTCGTTCGCGATTTCTGCAGCAAATAGAGGCAATGGTCTTGGCCAAAAACTCGTAGCATTTTCTGAAGAATGGGCAACTCGCTCCAACATAAAAGCGCTCTATCTTCTTACAACCACGGCTGACACGTTTTTTGAGCGGTTGGGCTATGAGGAGCTATCTCGCTCGGAGGCTCCGAGAAACATCGCCGAGACATCACAATTTGCAGGACTATGCCCGGACTCATCCACCTTCATGTGTAAAGCGCTTGGATCTAACCACGCATTGCACCGGACGAGCCGGAGAGCGCGGCGTTAATTGCCGGGGAGAGGTATGGCTATCAGCTTCAAGGTGAATCATCCCATTACCGCTGACCAGTTCATCGGTTTGCTGGAGAGTTCTACTCTCGGGGAGCGTCGGCCAATTCACGATCGCGATTGTATGGAGGGGGTGGTTTCCAACTCCAATCTCATTGTGAGCGCCTGGGACAATTCTGTACTTGTCGGTATTGCCCGCAGTGTCACTGACTTTCACTATGCTTGCTACCTGTCGGATCTGGCGGTTCATGGAAATTATCAGAGGTCAGGCATAGGTAAGCGATTGCAGGCTTTGACTCAAGAGCACCTGGGCCCGCTCTGCAAATTGATACTCATCGCCGCACCGGCAGCCAACTCTTACTATGGTGAGATTGGCTACACGCACAATGACCGCTGTTGGGTTCTGGACCCGGGGGCTACCATTGGCGATTAACAAGGCCGGGCGCGCGACGTCTGCTGCATTGCGGCTTCGCTTCCATTCCGTAGTCGAGCATGCTGACTGGCGTTATGCCTCGCAACAGAGAGAATGGCTAAATGTCTGAATCAGTCTTTAAGGCCATATTGGCTCTCGCAGCTCTTTTCTTCACGGGCTTCTTTGCTTTGATTGTCGTCCCTCCGCTTATCGAGAATCCTGATATATGGGGCGCGTTCGCGGCTGGGTTTGTGAACCCGTATTCCAGCGGTTATTCGACGGATGTCCTTGTTTGCTGGACGATTCTTGCGGCCTGGGTGTTTTATGAAGCGAAGAAATACTCGGTTCGGAAGGGGTGGGTTTGTCTGCTGCTCGGCATTGTGCCGGGAGTCGCGGTGGGGTTTGCTCTGTATTTGCTGCTTCGCGGCAGGCAAATCCGGGAGGTCAGACGGGATGCATAAGAGGCCGAGCAAGCACGTGACGGCCTGCGGCATCCACCGGACGTCCCTGCCCGTATGCGGCTTAACTCAGGCGTCAGGACGTTGCATCATGAAATGGTGAGCCATGGAAATTGATGAAGAGGAAATCGACGAGGCCGTACTGGCGCGGCTGTACCTGACATTGCATGATGGTGGTAGAGCATGGAAATCCTTTGATTGGGATGCCATGAACCGGCTTCACGAAAAGGGGTTCATTGAGAGCCCGGTTGGAAAGGCAAAGTCTGTCCTGTTCACTGAGGACGGCCTCAAGGCGTCAGAGCGCCTGTTTTAGAAACTTTTTGCCAAGAATCCTTGATCGTGGGAGTCGCCGCTCGGCACATCGTTGGCGGCCTGCATGACGCCGTTGAGGACGATGCTGACGGGTCTGCATAGCTCACTGTCGATGATGTTCGCAGTCGCGCAGACTATTGTCGTAAAGCCGAGCCAAACTAGCCCGAGGAGCGTGGATGCCAAACTCAACCTTGCAGGTATTGATCAGAGGGGGACTTGTTGTTGGCCTTCTGGCGAGCATTGCGCATCTTCTATGGGAGTACACTCATGGTGGGGTTCAGAGCCACCACCTTCTTGCACGGCCTGATCTGCCAGGCGCCTCCAACTGGTGGGGACTGATAATTCTTCCCATCCTTGGCTGGTTGGCATCCAGAAACGCCACCCGTGGTGCAGCGCTAAACGAGGGAGCTGCCACAAGGTCAGTTTCACGTTGTCTCGGCGCTCTACTCGTGGGCCTGGTGCTCTCGTTTTCCTTTGCGGCGGGGTTTGAATCAGTCGCGACTGGCACCTTCCTGGCCTCACTGGCCGTCGGATTGATTCTTCCGATTTACCGTGCCGAGTATATTTTCGGTTTCGTGTTGGGTATGACGTTCGTACTTGGCGCGGTGCTTCCGACCATTGCTGCGCTTGTGGGTGCTGGCATCTCGGCTATTGTGCACTTTGTCATACGCCCGATAATGGCTCGCGTATTCCATGCTGGCCGGACCTGAGAGTCCACCACAGCCAGCGGCGCTGCGCTGCTCCATCACGGTGTTAATGTTTCAAGGAGAAACCTTGAGGTTCCTATCGTTAATCGTTATCGCATTCTCTTTTGCTGTGGCGGCTCAACCTGCACTGATCAACGTCAATGAATTTGAACTTGCGTATGAAGTTGCCGGTAGCGGCCGGCACATCGTGCTTCTGGAGGCCGGCGGTAATGCTGGAATGTCTGACTGGGGGCCAGTCTTCAACCGAATGGCAGAGCATGCAACCGTCATTCGCTATTCCAGGGTTGGCAATGGAGAATCCACGGCTATTGAGCGACATTTCACGTCACGTGATTACGCAGATTACGCCAGTGAACTTTTAATTCGACTGGATATTCAGGAACCTGTGATTGTCGTTGCCTATTCCTATGGAGGCAGTGTTGCAAGAGATTTCGCCGCGGCTTACCCGGAGCAGATAAAAGCCCTCTTGATGCTGGATCCGTCGTCTGAGCATCATGTCGATATCTTGCGCGCCATTGATCTGGAAAAAGGCAATCGACAGATTGCTGAAATAAAACAAGACGATATGAAAAATGGCATGTCAAACCAGTACCTCGATTTCTGGAGCAAAAGACCGCTGCCCGATTATCCGCAGATCCGCGACATACCGGTCACGGTAATCGCTTCTGTAAAAAGAGCAGAGATGTCAGAAAATTTGTTTTTCACCGACCAGGGCAGAAGACTGTGGGGTGAACTGTGGCAAAGCTGGGCAGGCGATTTCCCGCAGGGTAAATCTGTGTTGACAAGAAAAAGTGGGCATCTTGTACACGTCGATGAGCCAGAATTGGTTTTGGATGAGCTTCTGGCATTGATGAACAAGCTGGAAAGAGACTAGTGGGCCACGCTAGCGCTGGCCGGCAGGGAGGAGGGGCCGACCAGAAGCATTGCGGACTTCCAACTCATGACACTAGCCACGCATTTATCAGCTACGGCACGCCAATCGCGAGGAAGTCTGAAGCATGACGCAATCACCTGAACACTTCGTGCCGAGCGGGTTCACGGTTCCCGCACAGCTCGAGACAGATGAGTTCAGAATTCGAACACTCACCGTCAACGATGTTGTGAAGGATTACGACGCTGTGATGTCCAGCGTTGATCACCTGCGGACGATCTCGCCGGATGATGGCTGGCCGGAAAATCTGACGCTGGAGCAGAACCTTATCGACCCCCTCTGCGTCAAGATAGTTGCCGCCTCCCTTACAATGGAGGCAGAGGGCAACGAGGTGACGCATGGCACGTTACAGCAAGACATTCAAAGCTC
>NZ_SLWX01000034.1 GCF_004340525.1 Chromatocurvus halotolerans
AACAAAGGAGCGGATCGAGGCGCTGGCCGATGAGCTGGTACGTGATATGCCACCGGATTTCTGGGACGTTAAATGACGTTTGACGAACCGGAAGGAGCGACACCGCTTGATCCAGACGAGAAAGAGGGCCTTAAATTCGGGCATATCACGACCCGGGCCGAGCTCGATGAGCTGGAGCAGGCCAACATAGAACAAGGGCTTGCATGGGTTTCGCGGCGACGCACTGGCTCAATCTTTGATGATACTTTTATCCGTCGGCTTCACGCGCAACTGTTCGGTGATGTGTGGAGCTGGGCGGGCGAATATCGGCTGACCGAAAAAAATATCGGCATCGATCCGTTTCAGATCCCCGTGCAGCTTCGCGTCCTGCTTGGCAACGCCCAATATCAGGCAGACCATGGAGTCTACAGGCCCCTCGAAGCGGCCGCGCGTTTTCATCATCGAATGGTACAGATTCACCCGTTTCCAAACGGTAACGGTCGTCACGCACGGATCGCAGCCGACATCCTGCTCGAAGAGGTATACGATCACCCGCCGGTTGAATGGGCTAGCGGCTTTGACCTGCAAGCTGACAATGAGCGCCGCAACGCCTATATCGCCTCGCTTCGCGCAGCCGATAGTGGAGACTTTAATCCGCTGCTGGTGTTTGTGGGTGCGGCAGATGATCCTGATTAATGCTTGCAGGCTGCTGGTTTGAGGGAGTTTGAGTTATGCGAACATACATTTTCTATGCCACATTGCTCGTGAACTCATCTTGGGTTCGACTGCTGTGAAAAAACTCGTTGGAACCCCCAAAGCTTGTATTGAGATGCCGGGAGGAAAGAGTCATGGCGATTGACCGAAAGCAACGACGCTCGTTGCTAGGCTTGGGGCTGTGCTTTTTGGTTCTTTGCTTGCTAATTGTTCTTTTTGAGGTCGGTGTGATCCCTTCAACCTCGACATACGCGGGATTAAATCTCCTTACCGGAATTGATTTCCAGCGTCCCGAAACCATTCATCCCGTCGTGTTTGCCGTGCTCGTTACGATACGTATCATGTTGACCGTTGGCGCGTTTCTTGGTATAGGATTCATAGTTGTTGAGTCAATATTAGAGAGGAAAGCAATGACCTTAAAATTAGCAGAAGCGGTAAAAATCCGCGACGAAATGTTAAAGACAGACTTTAAACATTTTGCTGAACAGTATATGACTGAAGATGCCGCTAGGAACTTTGAAAAAGAAGCTGGTGGAAAATTGGATCAGATTTTTTCTCAAACAAATGAGAAATGGGAAGAGCTAATCGGCCGTTTGTTCAGTGAAGACAGAGCTAAAGAGTTATCGGAGCACATGAAGGCGGAAATCTAGCTTCGGCAGCTAGTTGACAGCTAGACGGCAGTCGGACCTCTAAGATGGCCTTGTCTTCAAACAGCCAAAAGGCTCTCGATGATTTTATTGAGAGTTTAGATACTCTTGTTACATCCGTTCGCAATCGCCCTTTAAGTAATGCAGAAAAACGCGACGAAATAAAAAATAAGGTCGATGTTTGGAATCCCAAGCCTTCTGATGACGATCTCGCCGAATACTTTGCGTCCCGAGGTCTGCTGTGGGACTGACCTTCGCCATACACACACCACTCCCAAAGGCATGGCGGTAAGTCCTCCAACTGACGTGAATCGTCATCTGCCGCTACGACTCAGAGCACAAGAATCGTAAAGTCAGCAATCGTGGCGGCACGGCCTAAGCCTGCTGCGCTGTTTCATTCCTCATTCCGGTTCTAGAGTTGTTTATCAGCCCCAGCGTTTCACTACCGTGATCGCGGCTTTGCTGGCGGATGATTTTTGCTCATCTCAAACCCCGTCTCCTTTTTAGCGGCTGTCCTCAAGCTTCACTGTTCTAGCCGGGGTCGCCTGCCGCGCAACGGGCGGCCCGCATAACCGTGTTGCCCGTTTCCCTTCGGCCTGATCGCCTTCGGTGCGCGTTCGGCTTTTCCCCCGTCTGCGTCGTTTCGCGTTCTTCGGAACAGCCACTTTTACAAAAAGGAGACGACAGATGAGCAAGTCAAAATCACCTTCTAAAGACGTTTACACTCGCATCACGGATAAGATCATTGCATCGCTGGAGCAGGGCGTCCGCCCCTGGATGAAGCCCTGGAATGCGGAACATGCCGCCGGGCGTATCGAAAAGCCGCTTCGCCACAATGGCCAGCCTTACAACGGCATCAACGTCATGATGCTCTGGGCCGCAGCGGCAGATCAGGGATACAGCGCCCCGATCTGGATGACCTACCGCCAGGCCAAAGCATTGGGAGCGCAGGTTCGCAAAGGCGAAAGCGGTGAGCTGGTTGTTTATGCAAACACCCTGGTGCGCACCGCCGAAGACGAAAAGACCGGCGAAGAGATCGAGCAAGCCATTCCTTTCATGAAGGGCTATACCGTCTTCAACGTCGAACAGATAGAAGGGCTTCCTGAAGCCTATCACCAGCTCGCCGACCCGGTGACCGATCCGGTCGAGCGGATCGGTCACGCCGAGCGCTTCTTCGAAGCCACGGGCGCGGAGGTTAACCACGGTGGCAACCGGGCGTACTACAACATTACGCACGACCGCATACAGATGCCAGTCTTCGAAAGCTTCCGCGATGCGGAAAGCTACTACGCGACACTCGCGCACGAGACCACACACTGGACACGTCACCCGAGCCGTCTCGGTCTCGAACGGGACTTCGGTCGCAAGCGCTTCGGTGACGAAGGCTACGCCCAAGAAGAACTGGTCGCGGAGCTCGGATCAGCATATCTCTGCGCCGACCTGGGGATCGCTCCCGAGGTCCGGGAAGATCACAGTGCCTACATCGCATCCTGGCTTGAAGTTCTCAGGAACGACAAGCGCGCAATCTTCACCGCTGCCGCACACGCGCAGCGGGCCGTGGATTACCTCAACGGCATGACCGCCAAATCCGAGAAGGCTGCGTGAGCAGCCTTCCTGGTTTCCAATGCGCTTCTTCGCAGCGCAGGGTATGGCTTGCAAGCGCAAGAGCAAAAGAGGCCATGGTCATGCGCGGTGCAGTCAGCATGAGATGAGGGTCCGTCAGATTACCCCATCAGGAAATATGCGAATGAGGCTAATAAGAATATCTGATGATATACATAGAGCTGCATTACGCATATCAATAGATTGACATATATTAAA
>NZ_SLWX01000035.1 GCF_004340525.1 Chromatocurvus halotolerans
CTTGGATTACAGCAGCCCCAACGATTTCGAATCAGCCATGGCTGAATTGAAGAAAGCGGCTTAACTGGGTTGTCACAAATTGCTTGACCACTCCAAGATGCGCAGCAGGCCGCAGGGAGTAAAGCTGCGTCGTTATCAGAGCAGCAAACACTGTCGTGACCCCATTTTTTCTTGCGCGTCAGCCAATTTTCAACCGCCAACTGGAGGTGTATGCCTATGAGCTACTCTTCAGGGATTCGCTTGATAACGCCCACGGCGGTACAGTCGATGACGATGCGTCAACGGCACGTGTTATTGCCAACGCAACTGAACTCGGCCTCGAGACCCTCACCCGCGGCCGCCAGGCCTTTATCAATCTGCCTCAGCGCTTTCTAGAAGACCCTGAGCTCATACCGCTGGATCCGAGCTGGATGGTTCCGGAAATACTGGAAACCGTGATTCTGAACGATGCGTGCATTGCGGGTATTCGCCGCCTTCAAGAACGGGGCTTCTGCCTCGCGCTTGATGATTTTGTCGACACCACTGATTTCGATGCCATCCTGCCACTGGTGGATATCGTAAAGCTTGATGTCCTTGCGCTACCGGAGGCGCAGTGGGCCACACAGATCGACCGTCTGCGCAAACATGACTGCCAGATACTGGCCGAAAAGGTGGAAACCCTGGAAGCCTATGAGACGCTTCACGCGCTCGGCGTGGAATATTTTCAGGGGTACTTTTTCGCACGACCCAAAATAGTGGAGGGTCGCCAGCTGCCGCCGGCCAGAGTCACGCTGCTACAGACACTGGCCCGACTGAATGATCCGCAGAGCTCAGTGGAAGACGTACACCAGCTTGTCAGTCGTGATGTCGCGCTGAGTGTAAAGGCGCTGAAGCATGTGAACTCCGCCGCACAGGGTCTCAATCGTCATATCGAGACCATTCGCGAGGCGATCGTTTACCTCGGCCGCAACACCATCCGACGATGGGTTTCCCTCTATCTTCTGGCAAGCACGGATACCGGTCCCGAGGAGAACCTCACCCTGGCCCTGCAGCGGGCAAAGTTATGTGAGCTGATTGCAGACCACACCGGGCGAGGCAACCCCGAAGCCTGCTTTACCGCAGGTCTCTATTCCATGCTCGATGCGCTGATGAACGCGCCGTTGCCGGATTTGCTCCGCCACATGAATCTGGCGGACGACATGCGGGCCGCGTTGCTATCCCGCAGTGGGGACACCGGGAAAATCATTGATTGCGCGCAGCGCCTCGAGTCCGGAGACATACCTGAGCAGGGGTATCTCAGGTTATCCCTGAGAGAGCTTGGCTCGCTGCAGGCAGATGCCTTGCGCTGGACCGACGATGCATTGCGGGATCTGGGTATCGAGTGACCGCAGGGAGCATGCCCCCGGCAAAAACCGTTGCTCACCTCAACGCTGGAGACACCAATGACCTTGCAGATTGTCATGGCTCTTTGTATCGGCGCGGCTGCAGTCGCCCTGTGGTCATTGTTTCGCAGGCCTCGGACCGGTAGCAAACCGCAGGCGGATGCCCCGAGTCGTGCACGACGCGGAGCTGTCACCGGGAATTCCCCTACCCGGTCTGCACCGCTACCGCAGAACACGGCCGCGCACCTGCCTGAGCAAGAGGCACCGCTCAGTGACACTCACAGTCCCCCGGAAATGCTGGGCACCCTGAGACTACTCGGCGGCGATGACATCAGTGACCGCATTCGCGCAGACATTGACGCAGTCTGTGGGGTCATGCCAGACCCGCACCCCATTCATCGGCAACTTGCCAGCGGCCTAGACAGCCCGGAAGAACTTGCAGAAATCGTCGCCTCGGACGCAGGCCTTACCGCAAGCCTTCTGCGGAACGTCAACTCCGCCGCGTTTTCCCTCGCTTCACCGATTATCAGCATACGCCATGCGATCACCTACCTGGGGATGAGTACCGTGAAGGGGCTGGTCGCACAGGCAGCAGTTGCACAACAAGTAGAATCGCTTACGCCTGAGCAACAGGCCGCACTAACGCGCATATGGACATCGGGCTGCGCCGCGAGCGCAGTGACACAGTTGCTTGCTCAGGAACTGGGCCTGACGCGACCATCCGTTCTGGCAACCCGGGCGCTCTTCCTCAACCTGGGGGATGTCGCCCTGGTCATGGTTCGACCCAGTTCCGTTGAGTGGTATGCACCGGGCAGCAACATCGTGGAGCGCATCTGCAGCCAGCAGAACACTATCGGCATGAATACCGCGATGGTAGGAGCGCGCCTCGCGCAACGCTGGAACTTGCCAGATGACATATCCAAGGCGATACAAGACGGCTTCACGCCGCTGGTAACAGCCTCAGAGGAATATCCGATGCAGGAAGAGGCACGCCAGGACAACGTCATTCTTTATCTCGCAGCCCGAATTGGCGACAGGGTGTCCTATCTCGGCATTCAGGACGTGAGCGATCTGGATCTTCGCGACTGCTCCTCTCCGGACCTTTTCTATCTGGCCGGGCATCTGAATGCCACCGGACTGACGAAAGTCTTTTCCTTGCTCGAGGACGCAACATTCCGACGCAAGGCAAATCGGATCATCCAGACCCTCTCCGTGTGAATCCGGGCTGAGAGTCCTTACATCCAAAAAGCGGGTCTGCCCATGGGAGAGTATCGACCACCCCAACGTAAAACGCCCCGACCATGTCTGATCGGGGCGTGGGTATACAAGCCTGGCGAGAGCCTGCCCCGCTGTATCGGGTATGACCTACAGTG
>NZ_SLWX01000036.1 GCF_004340525.1 Chromatocurvus halotolerans
AGTAACCGGTCATTCCGAGACGTTGTTGCCAGCGTGACTATTTTGCCTTTGGCGGCATCAGCGCGCGGACAGTGTCGACGATTTCCCGCAAGTCACCGTCGCTCATTTGCTGGTAGTCATCAAAGCTATTGATCGTATACTTGGCAAACACGGAGTTCACTTTGCCGAACGCCGCCAGCACTTTGTGTCGGTGTTTGGATTGCAGGCCTTCCAGCGCGAGTCCCGCATACGCCTGGTTCACCTTGCGGGCTTTTTCCCACAATGCCAGACCGTCGTCGGCAGCAATCGCCTTCACAGCCTTGGCACTCTCGCGCCATTGCCGATAGGCCGCTTCATCTGCCATGTGTCAGCGCCTCCAGATCCGAGCGCAGGGGATTGTCCGCGAAGCGCGCCTTCCACAACCTCGGCGTTAGCTCCTCCACCCGGGAGGCCGGGTGCGCACTGACCCGCTGCAAGACATCCACCAGGTACTCGTAGGGATTGACACCGTGCAGCCGGCAGGTCACCAGCAGACTCTGGATAATCCCCACCTGCTCGGCGCCGATCTCGGTCCAGCAGAACAGCCAGTTGCGCCTGCCCATAGGGATGACGCGCAGGCTCCGCTCCAGATGGTTGGTGTCAGGCGGCACGTCGGGATCGTGCAGGAACACCTTCAGGGCCTGCTCCCGCTTCATGGCGTAGGCCAGTGCCCGCGACAGCGGATTGCTTTTTACCAGGTCGATACGCTGACGCTGCGCGTGACACCAGCCAAAGAAGGCTTCCACCACCGGCAGGCTGTTCCGGGCCCGGTAATCCAGCTTGTCCCGCCCCGTGAGCTTCTGTTCTCGCAGATAGGCCTCATGTTCATAGAGTCGACCGATGTAGGCCAACGCCTCGGCCACCGCTTCCGGCTCGGCCTCTTTCGCTTCCTCAAACCCACGGCGGCAATGCACCCAGCATTGTGCGTGCGTCAGCCTCTGGTTGTGTTTGCTGAACTTCTCATAGGCCCCATAGCCATCGGTCACCAGCGTGCCAGTAAAGTCCCCGAGCTGATCCAGGATGTGCTGCATGCCGCGTGACCGCGAGAAGGTAAAGCAGATCTCGTCCTGCTCCCCATAAATGGGCCAGAAGTAGGCCAGGTTCATCTTGCCCTTTTTCTTGCGTCCCGCCTTGATCGGCGTCTCGTCCATCGCCAGGACACGGCTTTGCAACAGCTGGCGTAGCTGGGCCTGATAAATGGGCGTTAATAAGTCGAGGCTGCGCCGGGTCAGGTTGGTCAGTGTGCTGCGAGCCACCTTGATGCCGTTGTGTTCCAGCCGTTGATGCTGCCGGTACAGGGGCAAGTGATACAGGAACTTGTTCAACAGCATCCCGGCCAGGAAGCTGACATCGGCAACGCTTCGGTCCAGGACATTGGCCGGTGCCGGGGTGGTGATCAGCTGTTGGCTGGATTTCTTTTTGAGGACCGGGCGGGTGTATTTCAACACCACCTGGCTGCCAGGGCGTTCTGCCAGGCGATAGGTGACCTTGTAGCTGATGATGGTGTAGTTATCGGCATCCGGGCCATCCAGCTCCGGCGCCGAGAGGACAATCTCTTCGACCGGCACACCGTCATCAAATCGCAGACCGCTGTCATCGGGGGAGCCGTCCAGCGCGTTCTTCTTCGCCTTGCCCCGCTGATAGGTGATGGTTTCCGTATCCGGCTCCTGGCGCGCCGGCGTCTCGGGCAGATCCTTGAGCAGGTCGGCAATGGTGTGCTGGTGGGGATTGTCCGTCATGTCACGCTTTTCGGACTTCTCGCCGAACAGCTGGCGTTTGAACCAGTTCAACTGGTGTTCCAGCGCCTGGATCCGGGCGTCTTTCTCATCCATAACGCTGCGCATTTCAGTGAGCACACCTTGCAGGTTGTGCGCATCGGGGGTCGCTTGATCGCGAGTCACGGGGCCGGTTTCCATGGTCATGGATTATACTCGATCAGGCGGCCTGCGGGTGAGAATAACGCTTTCTTTGTAGTGTATTTCTGAGTTCGATGCCCTCGATGATCAGCTTGAGCTGCGTCCAGTTCAGCGCCTGCTTCTCTCCCGCAGAACGGTCGTAATTGAAGCGTCCCTCCTCAAGGCGTTTCGCCCAGATACAGTAGCCGCTGCGATCGAAATACAAAATCTTGAGCTGCGTCTGGCGGCGATTGATGAAGACAAACAGGTGGCCACTGAGTGGGTCTTCCTCCATCAGGTTCTTTGCCATCGCCGCCAATCCGTTGAAGGATCGGCGCATATCCGTGGGCCTGGCATACAGCCAGATCCTGACTTGGGATTCCGGGAAGAACATCAGCCGGTGCGAACACGCAGAACCACACCGGCACCCAGCTCCAGCTCTACCTGCCAGCGCGGGCACTCCTTCGCAGCAGGACGCGGCAGCGCCGCAGCACTCACGGACTGGGTAATATCAATAAAGCCGTTAGCGGAAGCCTCTGGAGACAATGCCTTCTGCCATCGACTGAGACAACTGGTGGCAATGCCGTGCTGTTTGCAAAAGGCTGCCCTGGTGAGGCCGCTGGCGTGGAACTGCTCGACCAGGGCTTTCTTCTGCGCACGGGAGCGCTGAGTCCGGGGCTTCGCCGCGGGCAGTGCGTGGGAAAGGGAATCCTGCATTGATGACGTCATGGGTGTTCTCCTGTGGGTGACCAGGAGAACGGTATCGTGATGTCAGGCTACTGAATACGACGCCTCAGAATGAGCGGTTAC
>NZ_SLWX01000037.1 GCF_004340525.1 Chromatocurvus halotolerans
GTAACCGGTCATTCCAAGACGTCGTTGCCAGCGTGACTATTTTGCCTTGGGCGGTACCAACGCACGGACGGTTGCAACGATTTCCCGCAAGTCACCGTCACTCATTTGCTGATAGTCATCAAAGCTATTGATCGTGTACTTGGCAAATACCGAGTTCACTTTGCCGAACGCCGCCAACACCTTGTGTCGGTGTTTGGATTGCAGTCCTTCCAGCGCGAGTCCCGCATACGCCTGGTTCACCTTGCGGGCTTTTTCCCACAATGCCAGGCTGTCGTCGGCCGCAATGGCCTTCACAGCCTTGGCACTCTCGCGCCATTGCCGGTAGGCCTCTTCATCTGCCATATGTCAGCGTCTCCAGATCCGAGCGCAGTGGAGTGTCCGCGAAGCGCGCCTTCCACAGTCTTGGCGTCAGTTCCTCCACCCGGGAGGCCGGGTGCGAGCCGACCCGCTGCAACACATCGACCAGGTAGTCGTAAGGATTCACCGCGTGCAGCCGGCAGGTCACCAGCAAACTCTGGATAATGCCCACCTGCTCGGCGCCAATCTCCGTCCAGCTGAACAACCAGTTACGGCGACCCATGGGTATGACGCGCAGACCCCGTTCCAGGTGATTGGTGTCCGGCGGCACGTCGGGATCGCTCAGGAACACCTTGAGGGCCTGTTCGCGCTTCATGGCGTAGGCCAGTGCCCGCGACAGCGGATTGCTTTTTACCAGGTCGATGCGCTGACGCTGCGCGTGACACCAGCCAAAGAAGGCTTCCACCACCGGCAGGCTGTTCCGGGTCCGGTAGTCCAGCTTGTTCCGCCCCGTGAGCTTCTGTTCTCGCAGATACGCCTCATGTTCATAGAGGCGACCGATGTAGGCCAACGCCTCGGCCACCGCTTCCGGCTCGGCCTCTTTCGCTTCCTCAAACCCGCGACGGCAATGCACCCAGCACTGTGCGTGCGTCAGCGTCTGATTGTGTTTGCTGAACTTCTCATAGGCCCCATAGCCATCGGTCACCAGCGTGCCATCAAATGCCCCCAGCTGATCCAGGATGTGCTGCATGCCGCGTGACCGCGAGAAGGTAAAGCAGATCTCATCCTGCTCGCCATAAATGGGCCAGAAGTAGGCAAGATTCATCTTCCCCTTTTTCCGGCGTCCTGCCTTGATTGGCGTCTCATCCATCGCAAGGACCCGGCTGCGCAACAGCTGGCGCAACTGGGCTTGGTAAATGGGCGTCAGTAGATCGATGCTGCGCCGGGTCAGGTTGGTCAGCGTGCTGCGAGCCACCTTGATCCCGTTGTGCTCCAGCCGCTGGTGCTGGCGGTACAGGGGCAGGTGATACAAGAACTTGTTCAATAGCATCCCGGCCAGGAAGCTGACATCGGCAACGCTCCGGTCCAGGACATTGGCCGGTGCCGGCGTGGTGATCAGCTGTTGGCTGGACTTCTTCTTGAGGACCGGGCGGGTGTATTTCAACACCACCTGGCTGCCGGGGCGTTCTGCCAGGCGATAGGTGACCTTGTAGCTGATGATGGTGTAGTCATCGGCATCCGGGCCATCCAGCTCCGGCGCCGAGAGCGCAATCTCTTCGACCGGCACACCGTCATCAAACCGCAGACCGCTGTCATCGGGCGAGCCGTCCAGCGCGTTCTTCTTGGCCTTGCCCCGCTGATAGGTGATGGTCTCAGTATCGGGCTCCTGGTGCGCCGGTGTCTCCGGCAGGTCCTTGAGCAGGTCGGCAATGGTGTGCTGGTGGGGATTGTCCGTCATGTCCCGCTTTTCGGACTTCTCGCCGAACAGCTGGCGCTTGAACCAGTTCAACTGGTGTTCCAGTGACTGGATCCGGGCGTCTTTCTGATCCGCGGCGGTGCGCATTTCAGCGAGCACATCCAGCAGGTTATGCGCATCGGGGGTCGCTTGATCGCGAGTCGCGGGGCCGGTTTCCATGGTCATGGATTATACCCGATCAGGCGGCCTGCGGGTGAGAATACCGCTTTCTTTGTAGCGTATTTCTCAGTTCGATACCCTCGATGATCAGCTTGAGCTGGGTCCAGTTCAGCGGCTGCTTCTCTTCCGCAGAACGGTCGTAATTGAAGCGTCCCTCCTCAAGGCGTTTCGCCCAGAGACAATAGCCGCTGCGATCAAAATACAGGATCTTGAGCTGTGTCTGGCGGCGATTGATGAAGACAAACAGGTGGCCACTGAGCGGGTCTTCTCCCATCACGTTCTTCGCCATGGCCGCCAATCCATTGAAGGATCGGCGCATGTCCGTGGGCCTGGCATACAGCCAGATCCTGACCTGGGATTCCGGGAAGAACATCAGCCGGTGCGAACACGCAGAACCACACCGGCACCCAGCTCCAGCTCTACCTGCCAGCGCGGGCACTCCTCAGCAGGAGGACGCGGCAGCGCCGCAGAACTCACGGACTGGGTAATATCAATAAAGCCGTCAGCGGAAGCCTCTGGAGACAATGCCTTCTGCCATCGACTGAGACAACTGGTGGCAATGCTGTGGTGTTTGCAAAAGGCAGTCTTGGTGAGGCCGCTGGCGTCGAACTCCTCGACAATAGCTTTCTTCTGAGCCCGTGAGCGTGAAATGCGCGACGTTGTTTCTGGGACTACGTGGGAAAAGGTATTCTGAATGGAAGCTGTCATGCGTGTTCTCCTGTGGTCGACCAGGAGAACGGTACCGCTGGCTTAGCGGATAGAATAGAACGCCTCAGAATGAACGGTTAC
>NZ_SLWX01000038.1 GCF_004340525.1 Chromatocurvus halotolerans
TGGAAGCTGTCATGCGTGTTCTCCTGTGGTCGACCAGGAGAACGGTACCGCTGGCTTAGCGGATAGAATAGAACGCCTCAGAATGAACGGTTACCGCTGATACCGAGCGTCTGCGCGATCGTGACCGCGCCCCACACCAGAATGCGTGAGCTGATCACCAGCAGGACCAGGCCTGCCACCAGCCAGAAAACGGCTTTGCGAGGCGCCATCGACCGGGCGGCCATTTCCGCATCGGTTTCTGCTTCGAGAGAATCGCCCCGGCCGCGTATGGCGGCGACAATGGTCCACGCCAACAAGGCGAAAAAGCCCGTCAGTAGAAGGAAAGCGTCGCCCCGGCTGATGCTGCCATTCCACAACAGGGCGCCCAGCACCAGGCCAATGAAGAATAGTAGTGGCAGTTCCCTGCGAACGATCTTCGAGTGGACGGCAATCGGCGCGACCAATGCCGTAATGCCGAGAATGAGGCCGGTATTGGTGATATTCGAACCCAGACCGTTGCCCAGTGCCAGATCGGGGTTGCCGTCCAGAGCCGCCATGGCGGAGACGACCATTTCCGGTGCCGAGGTGCCGAATCCAACGATCACCATGCCGATAACCAGTGATGGCATCCCGACGTGTCTGGCTGTCGCCGCCGCGCCCTCAACAAAGCGATCCGCGCTCCAGACCAGCAAGACGAAGCCAACCAGAATGGCCAATGATGCGATTACCATAGCAAGTTCCTACTTATTGTAAACGCAATCGTTACGCCGCTATGTGAGCGCGCGGGTTATTCAAGCACGTTACTGTGCGGACACGGTTGAACGACGGGGCATGGGCGTGTGCGGTAAATGCCATAATGCGACAGGTGGCTTACCCGTTGAAAACGCCCAACGACAAAGCGCATAGTCTAGCTATTTTCGTAGAGACAGATCAAGCTGAGTAGCCTTGCGACAGGGACGGGGCTACGTTTTCCGGCCCACAATTGCACCACAGCGCTGAACCCTTTTATGATTAGGTTGTGGGTTCCAGATCACCTTGGCGCCAATGTTTCTTGCGGATGCATGGGGTGATTCACTAGCGACTCTGCTCGGGCGTCGTAATTGTCACTGAATGATCAGGAGTGAAACCGGGTAGCTATGGGTATCCTCCTTTGGACCGTCGTCGCCATTATCGGCGCGGCAATCGTCTGGTTCGGCAGTGGTCTGCTGGAGTCAGCCAGCCAGCGTCTGTCTGCCTGGTACAAACTGCCTGAAATCGTACAGGGCGCCATCGTCGTGGCTGTGGGCTCCAGCTTTCCGGAGCTTTCCACCGTGGTGATCTCGACGTTGGTACACGGTGAGTTCGAGCTGGGTGTGGGCGCCATTGTCGGCTCGGCGCTGTTCAACATCATGGTGATTCCTGCAATCTCGGGGCTGGTCAGCCATGAACAACTTCGCTCCAATCGGGACCTTGTCTACAAGGAAGCCCAGTTCTACATGATTGCCGTGGCTGTGCTGACGCTCACTTTTTCCTTTGCCATTATTTATAACCCGGTCAACACCGGTGATTCGGCGCTTCGCGGCGAGATCACTCGCTGGCTTGCACTCATCCCCTTGGCGCTTTATGCGCTCTACATCTTCGTGCAGTATCAGGACACCATTGACCATACCGGAGAAGAGGATACTGCCGGTATCAGGCCGGGCAAGGAATGGGCAAAACTGGCTGGTTCTCTGGTCATCATCGTCCTGGGTGTGGAGGCATTAGTGCAGGCCGCCATCCACTTTGGTGACATTTTTGACACGCCCAGTTTCCTTTGGGGCATCACCGTGGTGGCAGCCGGCACCTCGATCCCCGACGCCTTTGTTTCCATCCGTGCCGCGCGACAGGGTCGCGGTGTCACCTGCATTGCCAACGTACGTAACCGGTCATTCCAAGACGTCGTTGCCAGCGTGACTATTTTGCCTTGGGCGGTACCAACGCACGGACGGTTGCAACGATTTCCCGCAAGTCA
>NZ_SLWX01000039.1 GCF_004340525.1 Chromatocurvus halotolerans
CTTGGATTACAGCAGCCCCAACGATTTCGAATCAGCCATGGCTGAATTGAAGAAAGCGGCTTAACTGGGTTGTCACAAATTGCTTGACCACTCCAGATCCCAACAAAACACCGAGTGCCAGGTTGATCGCAGTGTGGGACCAGTCGTCAGCCTGCATTTGCCATCCCCCACTCATACGACGATCTTCCACTCTTTCGAAGCTGATAATCAATCAGGTAGTGGGTATCGATCGTCTTTGCGGGGTGCCAGGACGCTACACTGGCGAAGGACATGTGCTGCCAGGCACGTTATTCAGCGAGCAGCGATTCCGGCAAACAGAGGAAGTATTGCTCCTTGACACTGGTGTTCTGGCCGTACAGCGCAACAAACTGGTCCCAGCCTTCGTCGCCCTTGGCCTCGTCCGCAGGCTCGCCGGCCGGCGCATTGACATGCAGCGTCGCGACACGGGTAGAGTCGCTCAACAGGCTGTCGGACTCCTCATCGTATTTCATTAAAGGGACTACGATCTGTTCGTTATCGCTCACGCCATTGTCTCGGTACCATTTCTGATGTGCGAGCGATGCTTCCTTGAGACCAGCCTCGGATCCTCCTTCGACATAGTCGGAGATTCGAAGGATGGAAATAACGCCATCACAGGTTTCTGCCGTTGTGACAGATGAGACAAGGAGAGCCGCAGTAGCGACGAGTGTGCGCAGAATCATATTGCCATTCCTTATGTGTTTTAGTTGACGCAAGAATAGGACAGAAGCCCGAGAGAGATTATGAATTTTTGATGACAGCCGTGGTTTTTCTGATCGACCTGAAACGTCTCCTAAGGGTAGGGTGCCGTCATGCAGCTTGTATGACCGCGAGCTGCGCCTTCCGACCCGCCGCGGACTGAGATTTGGCGTCGGCGTGGTCGTCCCTGCCAAATTATTCCCTGTTACCCACGAAAAGAAGCAAAGTGCGTCAGACGGAGACGCGGCCGCTTTGCGGACGAGGCTACCAATTCAATACAGTTAGTCCTGTGCACAGATATCATATATTGGATTTGCAGCGTCTGAGGCTTTCTTCGCTGCGGAAAGCAACAGGTCACTCGCTTCGCGCAGGCCCGTCGCGGACACCTCAACACGTCGGGCGAAAACATCAACGGACATTCCAATACCCACCGCCGCTCCAAGCAACTCTGCGTTAGCGAACTTTAATTCATCGACGCTGGCGCAGAACGTTTTACGATCAAGCTCAATGACGTCACCTTGGGAATAGGCCTGCTGCCTCAGCAGAAGCGCGATGAGAAAAATAAAGGTTTTCATTGATGATCTCATGGTTTTTTCCTCGCATGAATTTATTGTCCACTCAACCCACTCTCCCTTACGGATGCTTGTGTTCCAGCGCCCGAGTGCGGCTCGCCGCCGCCGCTGATTGCGCGGTAGCTCGACGTCCGCTTACACCTCACAGAGGCCACAGCCATTCTAAAAAACGCAAGCAATAAAAAAACCCGCACTAGGCGGGCCAGTGAAAGTAAAAAGCCACCCAGCTTGGGAGGAAAGTAGGTGGCCAGTCGCTAGCGCTAAACCGCAATATTAGGCGGCTTTCGAGACCTTTTCTTTAATGTCAATCAAGCGGTGGCTGATAGGCTCAAAGACATTGCCAGAGACTTTAACTACGGTGCCAATATTGGCAGCGGCCTGGTTGCGTATTCCGGCGAACGTGACCGCCCGTTCCGGGCATCGTGACCGACTTGCACACCGATGCTCGCTGGCGACGGCATTTTTACACTGACCGGTC
>NZ_SLWX01000040.1 GCF_004340525.1 Chromatocurvus halotolerans
CCTTCGAATACTTCTTTCTCGTGTTCATGTTGTACCGCCTCCAGTTCAGGATATTATCCTTAACTGGGTTGGTCACATCCATTGGACCACTTCAAATTTATAGGCATCTGCATCGCGATCACCATCGTCGAATTCTACAGTGACGACGCCCTGGCCGTAATCCAGGGCAAATGAGTCCGGTGAGACGCTATCGACGGTGCCGTCGATGGTAATGACTGAACCGTCGGCCATAGCATAGGGCGAGACGTTTGAGCCGTCCGATGACTGTGCGTTCGTCCAGGCAGCGCTGCCTGCTGCGAGTACGGCGACAAGTGCGGTTGAAGTACGTGTCATACATCCTCCGTAGACTGGTTGCTGTTGTAAATCCGGGCAGCAGCATGCCAATGCGTCCCGGCCCGGACTCTCCAAAGCACACGAGCGAAAAATCGTCGTCCCCGACGCTTTTCTGTCACGAGGCCTGTCCAGGTTCTGACAGGATATGCGCTGTAAGTTCCAGACGATTCGTGGCCCATCCCTCCTCGCTTTTGTTGTCGACCTGCTGGTTGTCTTGCCCTACGCTCGATGCGACACAACAAGAAAGTAGGAACTCCACATGCCGCTGCAGGTCATCGGTTCGGGTTTTGGTCGCACCGCGACCATGTCCATGAAACACGCGCTCGTGCGACTGGGCTTTCCCTGTTATACCCTGTCGACGCAGAGCACCATCTTTGACGAGGAATGGATTCGCTTTCTGCCGACCAGCGAGGCCGGGGCATTCCTTGGCGCCACTCTCAATGACTATTTTGAAGATCGCATGCATGACCGTGATTACCTGCTGCAGCGCTTCGAGGAGAACACCTAGCTGGTCAAGGCGACCATCGCACCTGAGCGGCTACTGGTATTCGGTGTCTCGCAGGGCTAGGGGCCGCTCTGAAACGTTCTGGGACTTCCAGTGCCCGAGGGGGAGTTCCCCCACGTCAATGATACGGCTGCGGTTCAGGGGTTGCTAAGGACAGTGATGGATAACGGGTTTCGGGAAACGTTGGGTTATTGGGGATAGAGACACCGCTTGTTGCTGGCTTATCGAGGAAGCATTCATGAAATCGCGCGCTATCAATTCGACTCCCTGGATGGAACACTTTGGTCTGAATCACGCTATCGAGGTTACCGGCGGTGAGCGGGTGTTGTACGTTTCGGGGCAGGCATCCACTGACGCGGAAGGGGTGTCGCTGCACGACGGCGATCTGGTAGCGCAATTTGCGCAAGCCTGGAGCAATCTGAAGGCGGTTCTCGTGCAAGCCGACATGGGCCCGCGTAATATTGTCAGGATGAACATCTACACCACTGACGTGGCAATGTTCATGGAGCACGCCGAGTCGCTGATTCCCCTGTGGAGTGATGATGGTGCGAAGCCAGCCTGTACCCTTCTTGAGGTTGCTGGCCTCTTCGATCCGGCCCTCATGGTTGAAATAGAGGCAACGGCAGTCGCCTGAGCGTCATCAACCCACCCGGTCATCCATCGCATGAGTTCGAGCTTGGGTTGCCTTGACCAATAAGCCCTCTCTTGCCTCAGGCATATCACTGCTGAGGACCTCTGCACCCTCGTGCAATTCCGGTGCGCTCACCAGAACCTCCAGTCCGTCCTGTCCATTATCCCGGGTGCCATGTGTCGCGTAACCGCTCATTCTGAGGCGTCGTATTCAGTAGCCTGACATCACGATACCGTTCTCCTGGTCACCCACAGGAGAACACCCATGACGTCATCAAT
>NZ_SLWX01000041.1 GCF_004340525.1 Chromatocurvus halotolerans
CTAGCAGTCTGTCGGACTCACGTCCGACAGACACGGTTTAAAGTCGTGGTAACGGTTCAAAGCTGTTAGTTTTGCTTCTGGTGGTTCTGAGTGCGGTAAACGCCGGCTCAACAGAGGCACCAGGCACTCCCTGTAGGGCGTAAAAAGGACTGAAGGCCCTCACACCGCCATTCTCAGCACGTTCATCCGCTTTACGTTCCATGCCAGCGTCGCTAATGTCCATTCGCCTGCGACCTTGTCCAGGCCTCGCATCGAGAACTGCCTCAGCCCCATCACCTGCTTAATAACGCCGAACACCGGTTCAACCGTTTGCTTGCGCAGCGCATACAGCGCCCGTCCGGATTGGGTCGTCAACTGGTGTTTCATTAACACCACGGGATCGTCTGTATTAGGCACGGGTGCGTCCGGTGCGAAGCGCTCAAAGACAGATCGATGGTGTTGATCCCGTGCGATCGCCAGCGACGGCTGTATCTGGCTCCCAATGCAGGCCTGTACATTCGCCTGACTGAAGTACCCGGTGTCAGCCAGCAAGTCTGTGGCGGTGCCCAGGGTCTCGGGCAAAGCGCTCAGCCGACTCAACGCCGGCGCAACCTCTTTCTTGTCGTTGGTCGCTTGCGTGATGTGCGCACTGACAACCAGCATGGTCTCGGTATCGACACCTGCCTGAGCGTTGTAGCACTGATCAAAGCCGCCGCCGGAGACCGGCATGATGCGTGATTCCTCATCGCTCAGGTTCACCTGGTCCGTGTCCCGAGGGCCGGGCAGCGGTGCCTTGGGCTCCCGGCCCCGGGGCTTTTTTCCCTGGTCCCTCTGGGCCTGCCGTTTGGCCTGCTTTTGTTGGTAGTCGGCCTGCTCGTGTTCAAAGCGCTCCTGCGCGCGTGCTTCGATTTTTCGCTTGGCTTCCGCCAAGGCAGCAAGCCGCGCTTCGCGTCGGGAAATCTCCGCGGGAACGTCCATGCCTTCGACAACCGGCGTCTGATCCGCCGCCTCTGCCAGCGCGGTCAAGGCACTCACCTCCGACTTGAGTTGCGCTTCGATCTTCTTGGCATGCTTGTAGGACAGTGCCTTGTGCTTGCTGGCGTTCGCTTTTACCTTGGTGCCATCCAGGGCAATCCGGCCCAGCTTCATCAGCTTCATCTCACGTGCCAGCAGCAGGACCTGAACGAACAGGCTCTCAAGCTGGGGTAAAAAACGGCGCCGGAATGCCGCTATGGTGTCGTGGTCCGGATGCGTGTTGGCCGCCAGGTAACGGAAGGCAATTGAATCGTAAGTGGCGCGCTCAATCTTGCGGCTGGAGAACACGCCAGTGGCGTAACCGTAAATCAGCAGGCTGAGTAAGACAGCGGGATGGTGGGCCTTCGAGCCTCGGCCAGCGTATTGCTGCGTCAGTTCAGACAGGTCGAGCTGGTCAACCACGTCAACAACAAAGCGGGCCATGTGATCCTCGGGCAGCCAATCCTGCATGGAAGGGGGAAACAGGTAGTCAGTTTCCCGATCCGCGTTTACGAAGTTTGCCATCATTGCGCCCCGATCACTGCACGTGACATGGATTATCCCACGTCGATACTATTCGGTTAAGTCCGACAGGCTGCTAG
>NZ_SLWX01000042.1 GCF_004340525.1 Chromatocurvus halotolerans
CCGCTCAAAAAATGAGCAGCGTAGCGGATTCAGTGGGTCAGTTTTGGACGGAAATTACCCCCTTGGGTGGGTCAATTTTGGGCGGCATTCAACAGCCATCTGCTCTGGCAGCCATGATCATGGCTTGTAGTATTTCCAGCCCACGCCGCTCCTGCGCCTGTCCCTGCAGTTGTTCCAGCGGCTGGCCCTCGCGGTGTACCACCGACTGCGAATTTGCCTGCGATGAGCCGTCCTGATGGTTCTGATACGCTTTCCACGCAAGGTATCCAGCTCCGGCGAGGGCCCCGTATTTCAGCACTTTGCCGCCCGTCTTTCGGCCTCGCTTCGACCCCACCAGCATACCCAAAGCCCCACCCCCGAGAAGGCTCTTTACGTCAATGCCACCTGTCGATTCCTGTTTGCCCTGTAACTGTGATGTAGAACTATCGACCATCTTGCCAACATCCATACCGGTACCGGAACCTTGGCCCGACGACTGGCCACCGGCCTGTTTCATCAACTGGTTCAGAATTGAGGATACGTTCATTGATCAAATTCTCCCATGGTTGTGCTTGAGGCCTCGAATGTGTGGTGGTTCCATGCCTAATCGTAAAAGTCGAGTACAAAATCTTAACCAGTGAAAGGAAATTCGAATTTTGAGCTACCGATACGCCGGGAGAATCGATTGCGCCACTGGTGTTTCATCGGAAAGAAACGCCGAGCATCGAAAGTCTACCATTCGCTGATATCAGGTGAAATCACTGCCTTTCGGGCCTGATCGTTTAACTTCGCTAAGCGGGAATCCCAGGGACGCATGTAGGGCAGCGCCCACATTATATCGCAGATACCGCACAGGGCTTTGCCCGCCGGTTACGCCAGTTACGGCGTCGCCGCGCCTTCACAACGGTCACTATCCAGAAGATGCACACATCGTTATCGACGAATGAACAGCCGCCTGGGCGGATGGTGAAATCCGATCATAAGAACGCGGTTAACTCAAGGCTCTGATAAGGCTTTGTCGGTAAGGGGCCTTGACGACCCATTTTATGGGTGGGGTCCAGGCGCTATAGCTTGCGAACGGCGAGTGCTGTAACGCTGTTGCACGCTGCGTCAGGACTATCGGTGATAACGAGTGCGATGAAAGTATCGTTGATCACATGCTGCGGAGATGATGCCATGTCAACATCCCAGGCAAATTGGTGCCGAAAAAAACTGTCCATTTTGTGCCTGTTTTTGACCAATGACGCGCCTAAAGCAAGCTGTTAGTTTCCTAGCAGTCTGTCGGACTCACGTCCGACAGACACGGTTTAAAGTCGTGGTAACGGTTCAAAGCTGTTAGTTTTGCTTCTGGTGGTTCTGAGTGC
>NZ_SLWX01000043.1 GCF_004340525.1 Chromatocurvus halotolerans
AACAGTCGGTGCGGGTCTCCGCTACCGCCTTGATCCATTACCAACGCAACCGCTACAGCGTGCCAGCAGAGCTGGCACACCAGGTTATCAGCCTGCGGGTGTATCCCTGGGAGCTCGTGCTGGTTGCCGAGAATGAGGAGGTGGCGCGGCATCGGCGCTGCTTTGACCGTCACCAGACGATCTACGAGTGGCAACATTATGTTGGCGTGCTACAGCGCAAGCCCGGCGCACTGCGCAACGGCGCCCCGTTTACCGAGATGCCGGAGCGCCTCAAGACCTTGCAGCGGTATCTGTTGCGCCATGAGGGCGGCGACCGGGTGATGGCTCAGGTTTTGGCCGCTGTTGTGTCTGAAGGTCTGGAACCGGTGTTGGTCGCGGTCGAACTGGCATTGGAGTCCGGCAATATCAGCGGTGAGCATGTGCTGAACGTGCTCGCCCGGCTACAATCACCACTGCTCCCGCAAGCCCCGGTGGAGACCTCGCTGACGCTCGCCGAGGAACCCCAGGCGAACGTGCATCGCTATGACCATTTGCGAAGCCCGGTGCCTGAGGAGGTGAATGATGTCCAATGACCTGATCTCACAACTGAAGGCGCTCAAGCTGCACGGCATGGCGCAGACCTTGCCGGAACTGATGGCGAAGGCACGTAGTCATGCCCTGGACGCGGAGCAAGTCTTGCAGGTGCTCTTGGCGGCGGAGTCAGCGGAGCGGGAAGTCAAATCCCTGGCCTACCAGATGAAGGCGGCCCGGTTCCCGGCGCACCGTGACCTTGCGGGCTTCGATTTTACCCAGGCGCGGGTCGATGAAGCTCTGGTCCGTCGGCTGCACAGCAGCGAGTTCATGAGCAGTGCGCAAAACGCGGTCTTGATTGGCGGACCGGGCACCGGCAAGACCCACCTGGCCACCGCTATCGGTGTGGAAGCGATCCAGCGCCATCAGCGCCGGGTTCGGTTCCTCTCGACGGTGGAACTGGTGAACACTCTGGAGCAGGAGAAGGCTGCCGGCAAGCAGGGCCAGTTGGCATACCGCCTGACCCATGTTGATCTGGTGATCCTAGACGAGTTGGGGTACCTGCCGTTTAGCCAGGCAGGGGGAGCCTTGCTGTTCCATCTACTCTCGAAGCTCTACGAGCGCACCAGCGTGATGATCACCACCAACCTGGGCTTTGCCGAATGGGCCAGTGTGTTCGGCGACGCCAAGATGACCACAGCACTGCTGGACCGTCTCACCCACCACTGCCACATTGTGGAAACCGGCAACGAGTCCTGGCGGTTCCGTCACAGCCTGGCAAGCGGCAACAGCAAGCGGAGAAA
>NZ_SLWX01000044.1 GCF_004340525.1 Chromatocurvus halotolerans
TGGAGTGGTCAAGCAATTTGTGACAACCCAGTTAAGCCGCTTTCTTCAATTCAGCCATGGCTGATTCGAAATCGTTGGGGCTGCTGTAATCCAAGGTCGAGTGCAGCCGCCGACTGTTATAAAACATGACGATGTAATCCAGAATATCCTGCTGTGCCTCTGCACGGGTCTGGTAATGTCGCCACTGCACGCGTTCCTTCTTCAAGCTGGCAAAGAAACTCTCAGCCACCGCGTTGTCCCAGCAGTCGCCCTTGCGACTCATGCTGCCCACGAAGCCATTCGATTGCAGCAGCCGACGATACGCTTTGCTCGCGTACTGGGACCCTCTGTCAGAATGAACAATCAGTCCGGCCTCAGGACGTCGCCGCCACAGAGCCATGCGTAACGCATCGGTCACCGCTTTCGTCTTCATCCGCGAACTCATGCTCCAGCCCACGACCCGGCGGCTGAACAGGTCGATAAACACCGTCAGGTATAGCCAGCCCTCCTGGGTCCAGATGTAGGTGATATCCGACACGTAAGCCTGATCCGGTTTGGCTGCGGCGAACTGCCGCTCCAGGACGTTCTCGAATACCGGCTGCTTGTGATTGCTGTTTGTCGTCACTTTGTACTTCTTCCGGTATCGGGCTTGAACGCCCGCCTCGCGCATTAGGGACCGAGCTTTGCGCCGTCCGACGGGATAACCCAATGCATTGAGCGCACGTTTCATCCGCCGCGACCCGTAGCTGTACCTGCTGGCCTCGGCAACTTCCTTCACTGCATTCAGCATGTCCAGGTGCTCTGGATCCGGCTCCCGACTTTGTTGATACAAGCAATACCGGTAATAAGCATTGCGGCTGACACCCAGTAGTCGACACATCAGGTCGACTGGCCAGGTCTTCTTGTGCTGGGTGATGAACGCGTACTTCAACGCGTTTCCTTGGCAAAGAAGACCGTTGCCTTTTTTAAGATGTCTTTCTCCATCTTCAAACGCCGCACATCTTCTCGGAGCTTTCGAATCTCAGCCTGCTCGGCGGTGAGCTTCCCATTACCGCGAAAGGCCGTGCCATCGTCCGCCTCATGCTGCTTGATCCAGCGGCACAGCATATTGGCGTTGATGCCCAAACTGCGTGCTGCTTCTGCGCGGCTGTAGCCCTGCTCAGTTACCAAGCTGATTGCATCCAGCTTAAATTCCTTCGAATACTTCTTTCTCGTGTTCATGTTGTACCGCCTCCAGTTCAGGATATTATCCTTAACTGGGTTGGTCACATCCATTGGACCACTTCA
>NZ_SLWX01000045.1 GCF_004340525.1 Chromatocurvus halotolerans
GGCGCTTCTGGGCGCTCCAGGCGATGGCCTGCACCGGTGGAGATGTCCGCTCCGCGCGGCGTTGCAGTGGTGCTGTCTTGCGCGCTGGGAATCGGTATGTCCAGGCCGACTCCACCAGTACCCGCCGCACATGGCTGTTCCCCGTCTTGGTGATACCTCCTCGCTGTACCTTGCCGCCACTGGAGTGCTCACTCGGGACCAGT
Source organism: Chromatocurvus halotolerans (assembly GCF_004340525.1). Lineage (GTDB taxonomy): Bacteria > Pseudomonadota > Gammaproteobacteria > Pseudomonadales > Halieaceae > Chromatocurvus > Chromatocurvus halotolerans. Next base: position 204 of record NZ_SLWX01000045.1, read on the forward strand.
CCCAGGTAATTCATCAGCTGACGCGGGTTATCAAAGCGCGTGATATCACCCAGCTCCGCCACCACCGTCATCGCGGTGACTAACCGGCAACCGCGCAGGGCCATCACACCTTCCACAACGGGCGCCAGTCTCCAGTCTGCCAGGGCCTTCTCCATCTCCTGTTCCAGATCAGCAACTCGCTGCTGTAGATGCTTGACGCTGTCGATATATTCCTGAAAAACCAGCTGCTGTACCCGGTGAGGGAGCTTGATCCGCTCCATCCAGCGCCAGTGCGCCTGGGTCCACTTCGATTTCTTGCCATCGTAGCCAAAGCCATGCCGTAGCAAAAAGGCATTCAAGCGCTGCTTGGCCTGTCGCTCCAGGTGTTTGATGTCTTCCCGGGCCCGCGTGAGATCACGCATCGCTTCCTGTTCATCGTCGGGCACCCAGATAGCCGTTAATTCCCCGGCTCGCTGCAACCGCGCCAGATTCTCGGCATCTCGCCGATCTGTCTTCACACGATCCCCGGGCTTGGCCGGAATCAACGAGGGAGCGACCACATCGCAGGCATGACCGGCCGACGTGATCTGCCGATAAAGACCATAACCACACGGTCCCGCTTCGTAACAGAACGACACCACTTCCCCTTGGGGGCTGACACCCGTTAGCAGTTTTTTAACGGCATCCGGCGTATTCGGTATCTCCCCAAAGAACCGCGCTTTGCTACCGTCACCATCGGCGATCGCAACCGCTATCGTTTCTTTGTGTGCATCCAATCCGATGAACTTGCTAAACTCTTTCATGGCCTACCCTCCTCACTTTTGGCTCTGAGCTTGGATCACCGTCCTCAGCTTAACCCACGATATTTGAGGACGGGTAGGTCACTACATAATGTCTAG